>NZ_SADB01000013.1 GCF_009669305.1 Ancylomarina sp. 16SWW S1-10-2 | reverse complement strand
CCAAAGTTAACCCTGTATTTCCTCCATCACTCCATCCAACAAGGTTAACCTGTTTTAAATGTAATGTATCAAGCAATACTTTCATGTCCTCAGAAAATTGATTGTAGGAAAAGTTTTTTGAGATTGTATCGATACTTTTACCTTGTCCTCTAGAATCAACAGCTATTACTTTAAAATGCTTAGCAAATTCTGGGATTTGTTTTGAAAAATCAGAAATGGATTGCCCGTTCCCATGCAAGAGTAATAAAGGATCACCTTTACCATAAACCTCGTAGTAAATTTTAGTGTTATTACTTTTCACATACTTCCCATTACTTGAATCATATCCACATCGATACTGTAAGTACTGCTGATTATTTTTTATGGAAACATGTAAAGATTTTCCATAACCAATGCCATTATTAAAAGCAATCCCCAGCCTTTTATCCTTATTGACTTCAATGTATTTACTATTAGCAAATATTTTTATCGGGTTTAATACAGATTCAAAGTTTCCTTCTCTAAATAAGTTTTCAGTCCAAATACTATCGTTTTTCTCTACTTTAAAACTCAAATTGTCAAAGTAATAATCTCCATTTCCCTTTGTTTCAAGATATATCCAAATACGTTCTGCACCTTGTTTTATTTTTCCACTTATTGAATAAGGTGACCAACTAGTATCTCTGGAACTTATTCGTTTAGTTTGCCCAGTTCCTTCAATAAAATCATAATCTCCTTTCCCTACTTGCAACAAAAAAAAACGAGATAATCCTGTTGAATCTGATATGATATTTTTCACATCTGCGTGGAAAGTAAACCTTTCGTTCTTATACTTTTTCAAAGGGATTTCTTTTACAAGACTAAACTTATTTGTATTAGTTAAAACCTGGGTCTCTGCAATATTGGTTAAAGCAATAAAAAACAAAATGAATAAAAACGATTTCATATATATAACTTTCATAATAGTATTGTGTACAACGGACTTGCTATGTGTTTTGCGGGCTTTCGAAGCTCTTCACTTTCAAATCTGCATTTAGCCAAAACTTTGATTTACAATAATTCAAATTATAAATTGACAAATCAAAGATTTGGCGGTGTTGTAACGAAGAACTGCGGTTGATTTACCCGCTGAACCCGCATTACATATAGCTTTTGTTACCAAACGTTTATTTTTTATTACTTCCAAATGTTTCTGTTGGTTTCGAATTACGAACAACAATGGCGGTTTGAAAATAATCCGTTGTAACAGCATTATTCAAAATACCCATTACCAAATCGTCACCATTCCTATAAGGTGAATCAAATTTTTCCAAATCAAAAAAGCTTATGGTTTCTGAAGGGCTAATTTTCTTAAGATATTCAAGTCCTTGTTTGTAACCAGTTGCCCAATGATCATCATTTTGTAATTTCACATTATAGTAGAGCTTTTTCTTCGATCGAAACACCTTTAAGAAACCAGGTATCCATCTGGCAGGAAGCATACATTTACTATCGAAATAAAAAATTCGGTAAGTATAAATCTTTTTTCCAAGATTTCGTTTTAAACGTGAAGCAAACCATTTAACGCTATTCGATTGTTGCTGAAAACCATGAGTCTGCCCCCAAGCACCAATCATTTTTTCGTCTTGTAAACCATAATGCTCTTCAAGCATTCGGTAATTTTCAAACATACAAGAATCGCGCACTAAATCCCAATTCGAGGTATTTAGTGCTTTATTAAAGTTCAATATATTATTCAAGTGATACTTGTATTCAAAGGCATCTTCTTCGTTAAAAGATAATAAACTGGAATTCTCTGACAATTGTTTTATATAAAGAATAATTGACGTCTTCATACTAGGTGAGGCAATAATGGAATCTAAACGAGTATCTTCCATATGATACTTCTGTGTGATTTCTTTAATACGCATAAGGGATGGCTTAATGCCCCCAGCTGTTATGTCAACACCGAAAAACTGAATATTTTTATCGTATTTTTTATTCAACTCAATAATCTTTTTATAAAACTCATATTTCTCTTTGCACCAACTTGGTGAAGTTTTAAAAGCCATTATGAACTTCGACAATCCAATTGTATCAGCATTACTGATATAATAATTCAATTTAGTAGTCGCAGCGAAATCTTGTTCCGATAAAATATATTTAAAATTCGTCTTTCTTTTAAATTCTTCAATAAGCTTATAAGCAAGCTTATAGTTATCATGAAAGCCATGCATTTCGCCGATGAAAAAAAGTTGATGATTATCAACAATGCTATCGGTCATCAAGTCTGTATTTGCGGAAAAATCAGTCCTAACTTCTTTCAAATATCTAAGACAATCATTAGAAGAGTCTTCTTGTGATTTTGCTTTTGTCAGGACAAAAGTTAATAAAATAATAAAAAAGATCTTTTTCATATGTAGATGCTATTTCTAAATGTTTGGTAACTTCTTATATGTGCACTGGTGCATTTATTTCTACAGTATCAGGTAAAAAGGTGCACAATACATACCTATACTGGCGGTATTGTGCAACTTTTTAAGCATTACCAGTTTTCTGTTTTGGAAGAGTTTGATTAATACGGCTCATAAATTTACTAATTTAGAGTAAACATCAATTATAAATACTGTAAAATATTTTGAGGGAATTATTCTAAAATAGTCGCAATAAGAGAGTAGGGGGATTTGTGAATATCAAAAGCGGGCAAGCCTTTGACTGAGGAAAAGAAAGTATCTGACACTGATTAAATATGATTTCTGCATGATAAGTTAAAAAAAAGGATTATCAGTTTGTATTGATTAAGTTTTTGGAATGAGGAAAAAGGAAATATGTAGCTTGATTTTCGCGAAAGTTACCCCTCCTTAAAATGTGGAGGGGAAATAGTTTCGTTTAGAGCCAAAAAAGAGGTTCATCAGTTTTTATCGTAAAATGAAAAAATAGCCGCATCAAGAACACAAGGATAAATAGTTGCTTTCTCGCACAGTAATTGGATTCCGTCGGATATAAAGTGATAAAATGATTTGTCTTGAAGTGCTATTGGAGAAAACAAAATTGGAAAACCAAAATCTTTAAGCCATTCTATAGTATTGGAGTTAATCGGTATTTCATATTTTGTTAATCCTAATGTTTGTAGAAAACGCCTTGATTGTATAGAACCAAAACCTTTGAACATTGTATCAATATTATCAGCTAAATCTCGTTCTCTCGATTTTGTATAATTCCCTTGGGCACAATTTTCAAGCTTAGTTATTATTTTCCAATTTGATTGTAAAAGATAAAAGTAATTTCGAACAAAAGAATTTATTACTTTTTCTGAAGGCGTTACCCCATGTGATTTTAAAACTTCGAGAACTTCATTTTCAATGTTGAATTTATTCAAAAGAAATTTTTCGGTTAATAAAAATGGCTCTTTATTAAAAAATGTACTTAATCTCTTGTCTTGATCTGAACCATGTTGTGGTGTAAATAAACAGATGAGCATGTTCTTTAAAATGATGTCTTTATTAATAATAATTTCCTTTCGGTTGATATTCTTAATTATCCGGTTTGCAACAAATGGTGTTTTATTGTTATCTACAAAATCTGTGATTCTCTTAATATCTGAATCGTTTAATTCCCAAATAATTTTCATGTCATTTTAATTTAAAGGTTAAAATCACCTGCTGTTTCAGGTTAATCAATTATTCCATCAATTCTTATTTGTGTTAAATCTGTTGGTACAATCCATTCAGTTTATAATTTTCACTAGCGGTTGTGACACATCAAATTGATGTTATATTGCCTTATTCAGTTGTCTCATTGTGTTTAAAAATTAAGTTTATTTTAATTCATATCGTTTGTAAAACGTTGAATTTGAATTGTTACTTCAAGTTCTTACATTTTAATATTTATATCAAGTATTATTTTATTATAAATAGGTGTTTTTATTCCACAGCCGTAGATTCTATTTAAAATTTTATTGTTCCTACTTCTATTATGCTTGCTAAAAATAGATATACATAGCTGATTAAATATGATTTATGTATGATGAGGGAAAAGAAAGATTGAGACGCTGATTAATTATGGTTACTATATGATTGATGAGGGAAAAGAGAATGACCACCCCGACTTGCTACGCAAGCCACCCCTCCTTAAAATAAGGTGGGGAAATAGTTAGTTGTGGATTTGCAAAAAAAAAGGATATTCAGTTTTTACCAATTAAGTTTTTGGATGAGGGAAAAGAGAATGACCACCCCGACTTGCTACGCAAGCCACCCCTCCTTAAAATATGGAGGGCAATAGTTAAGTGTAGGCAAAAAAAAAAGGATTATCAGTGTGTGCCGATAATCCTTTGATAATCTATTTGATCAAACGAACTGACTTCCTTGTTGTGTTTAGTTATTTATTCCAGATTTGTAAGTTTCTAATGCCCTGGTTCTGGCCTGCTTATGTTCGATTATAGGATCACAGTAGGAAAGACTGTCTAATTCAGGAATCCACTTTTTAATGTAAGTTCTATCCTTATCAAATTTTTTCAATTGTTCTATTGGGTTAAATATTCTAAAATATGGGGCGGCATCACAACCTGTACCGGCTGCCCATTGCCAGTTGCCATTATTTGAAGACAATTCATAATCCAAAAGTTTCTTTGCAAAGTATGCTTCTCCCCATCGCCAGTCAATTAAAAGATGTTTGCACAAAAAGCCCGCTGTCACCATTCTTACTCGGTTATGCATATATCCTGTTGCATTTAATTCTCTCATTCCTGCATCCACAAGAGGGTAACCTGTTTGACCATTACACCATTTTTCAAAGTCGCTTTCATTATTTAACCATTGGATACCGTCATATTTAGAACGAAAGTTTTGAATCACCACTTTGGGGTAATGAAACAAAATTTGCATAAAGAATTCACGCCAAATTAGTTCACTTAAAAAGACATTATCTTCATTTTTAAGCAGGGCAATTATCTGTCGAATACTAATAGTTCCAAAGCGGAGGTGAGGGCTCAAATAGGATGTTGTATCAAGTGAAGGGAAGTTGCGAGTTTCTTCATATTGGTATAGATTTTCAAGGCTAAAGGGTTTTACCCGTATGGTAGAGGTTTTGAATCCTAAATCTTCTAATTTTGGAAAAGTAAATTGCTCTTTGTGAAATTTTTGATAAGCCACTTCAGGTAAAATAGGGGTTGGCATATACTGTTTAAGCCACTTATTTTTGTAAGGTGTAAAAATGGTATAAGGGCTTCCATCAGCCTTCATTACTTCAGATTTTTCATGAATCACTTGATCTTTGAAATCAAGCATCTCAATGCCATTTTCAACTAAGAGTTGTGCTACATTTTCATCTCTTTCAATTGCATATTGCTCGTAATCTCTATTGATATATACACTTGAAATATCATAAGTTTTAATGAGTTTTTTCCAAACTTCTTTCGGTTTGCCTTTAAGAATTAAAATAGATGATTGGGTTTTAGAAAGTCGCTGGTTTATGCTACTTAGCGTATCGTAAATAAAATTTACTCGAGGATCATTATCAGGTAATTCTTCAAGAATATTATCATCAAAAATAAAGAGGGGTAAGACATTACGACTAGAATTCATTGCAGCATTCAAGGCGGTGTTGTCTTCAAGTCTTAGGTCTCTTCGAAACCAAAATAGTGTTAGCTTCATAAATCAGTTTTAGTACAAATACAGGCATTTAACGGTGTTGTGATAAGCAAGTAATTTTCTTACCGATGCGCACCGAAGCAAGCCGCTTAACTTGTTTCTATTTTGAGCAAACTTATTGTAGTGACTTGCTAGTCCTTATCTCTATTATTAATTGAACTAAGTCTCAAGCGATTCATCAGCGCCCATGAAATTTAGCTTTTTGTAAAACGTAAGCTAAAGGTAGCTAAAGTTCACATTTTCGTCACTTTATATCAAGCCGATTTCAAATCCAAAACACAAAAAAAGTTGTAGCTCAAGCTACAACTTTGTATTGTTTTGAAATCGCCACATTTAAAAAAGCTTCATATTGCAAGATTCCCTTTCCTAAAAGTTCTGCAAACTAAACCATTCCCCATAAAGTAGAAATTCTGTTACCGGTTACGTCAACCCACCGTATGTTAGTGATCTTACTCCCTCTGGTCGTGAGCTCACTGTTCTTCGAAACATGTTAGGCAGTTCCTGCCACACGAACGCTTAGTTGTTGTGTGTGGTATTTCTAGTTAGCGTCAAATGTAATATTAAACGATTTTAGATAATCTTCTATCGGTTCTAATCCCATTTCCTGTCTTCTTTCATTGACAGTTTCTGGCTCTTCTAAATCATACAATTTGCCATTTTTAATTTGGGATCCAAATATTTGAGGTTTACCTTCATCCATCAGAATTCTATCCTTCATTAAAGCGTAATGCTCTTTGCTTAAGTCGCCATTTTTTACAGCTTTTTCAATGAGAGGAAAATACTTTATTCTATATTTATTTTCAGTATGTTGCAATCCTAACCAGATTGCATTCATTTGTTCTTGATTTACTTCATTTAAGGTCGGCATTCCACATTTTTCAATTATACTTATAACTAATTCTTGATTTCTATGGTCTTCCTTTGCATTCTTAATTAGATTATTCTCTCGTCTTATTTTTTGGTCACTTTTATAGACTTCACTGAGTATTTCTATTTTCTTATTACAGTCAACCTCAATATAGTCCACAGAACCAACGTAAGTAAATTTATCTCTGTTGATGTATAAGAATGTCGATACTATTAAGAATAGGGATAATAAAATAATGAGGAATACTTTAGTCTTTTTCATTTGTTCTTATTTTTTGTTTTTGCTTATATTACACACAACGGTTTATGTAAGTGGAGTGCGGGATTAAAAGTAGTTTTCTTATCAATGCGCACTGAAGCAAGCCGATTAAATTTACTATAATTTATAAATAGGAGCAAAGCCAAATTTATAAGGCTTGCTGGTGTTTCTTAATTGAACTAAACTTTCAAATGACTCTTCACCACCCATGAAATTTAGCTTTTGTTAGCGTGTCGTTGTTTATTTTTCAATCCACCACTTTTCCTCTTCTCTTTTTCTAGCTTCTTTAGTCTCCAACGTTTCCTCATTGTACCCCCAAGCTAAACGATAATTTTTCCACCCGTAATCTTCAAATTCTTTGCCAGGACTAAATTCACCTGCTCCATAATCAAGTTCGTTACTGTCAGGAATTCTATAATCCCCCCAATTGCATTTTTTTGATTTGTTTGACTTATAACTAGTCCAAGTGCCTTCGAACTGATTGTTCTTAAATCCATCAGCCGCAAAATGAAGACCATCATACCTAAAGTTCCCATTTGTGTCAATTATGAAGTCTGTTCTAAATACTCCTTGAAAAATTCCTGTTCCTTTCTCATCTGGATCCTCATAGAATTCATATTCTCCAGTGAAAAATCCTTGTTTAAGTTCTGGTACATCACCTTGGTCATAAGTTCTCGATGCAATTATTTTAATTTTTCCTTGAAAACTACAAATGTTAGTCTTGACTTTCGTTTTTCCGAATATGAAATATTCCAATTCATTTTTTGGATTCTGAATAGCAGATATAATATGAATAAACAATCTCTGATAATTATCACCAATAAATCCATAGGGTTCAGATTTACCCATTGTTTCTCCTTCTATTCCAATCTCAAATTCATCCAAAGTCCACAAATCCGAAACATCATGTTTCACAATTTGATCAAAAAACCCTGAGGTCTTTATGTCTTGACAAAATAACCAATTTGAGGTTAGTAGAAGAAATACTGTTAGAAATAGTCTCATATGTTTATTTTTTTTCAATGCACGCTAACGAGTGGCGGTATGAAACGTAGGCGATTTAAAAGAGATGAACTTTTAAGTTTCTAATTAGCCAAATCTGCGATTTGGAACGCTATCTTCTCGCCAATTCAACCACCAAATCGCAGATTTGGCGGAGCTTACAAAAAGCACAATTTTCTCAATTTCCTACGCACCGCCTATGTTTTATACCGTGTGTTAGGGGCAGTTTGTAATTGAATCAATATATCAATTACTCTAAATTTCCATACCACTATATTACTTTGTTTGTTTCTTTAAAAAATATTTAATGTAACTATGCTTAGTTGCTAACTCTTCAAGTGACAGTCTTAAACCACTTCTCATTGTAAACTCAATTTCTGTTTTGGAATCATCAGTAAACTTCGATGTCATTATAGTTTCTCTACTAATGAACTCCACACCATTCATCATATGAACTATATGTATAACTCTTAAATCACGCGAACCTTTCAACTCAAATGGAGCATTATAGATGTTATTGATCTCAGTCAAACTATTTACTAAACGTGCATGCTCTTCCTTTATTCTATAAAGTTGATCTTTCTTACCCCATTTAAAATAGAGGTAGCCATGTGTGTATACCAACCAGCCGTAGTTATTAATATCTCTCTGAGCTGCTATTAATTCTTTCACCATTTGTGGTGCTAGGTATTTAGTTCTTTTTACCATATTCTGTCCCATCTATGTAATGATATTCGCTCACGTTCTTCCTCTTCTTCCTGCTCTTTCCAGAGTTTTCTTTGCTCTTCATCTTCTCGCTCCTTTTTAAAGTAGGCTTCTTCTTCAAGTTGTGTCATTCTCTCAGCTACTTGAACAGGAGTTCCAAAATTATTAGAATTAAACAAGAACTCCTCCTTAATAACTACACCTACTGCTTCTAACTTTTCAATGTATTCAACAATTATTTCGGTCTTAGATAGTTGTAACATAAACTCCTCCAAGAAGTCACCTTCGAAGTGTTTTGTTTTGAAGGAGCAAACAGTTGGGAGACCTTCTGATTTAAAGTAGTACGGACTATAAATGTTAAAGTTAAATATCCAATATGGCATTCCTTCGAACTTAGAAATATATTTTACAAGAGATTGCTTTATTCTATCATAACCTCCATTGTTAATGTTGTTTAAATAGAACTTGTAATCAGTATATGTAGTTTCTGTATAAACCTTCTCTATATTCTCTTTAGCTTTTAGCTTCGCCCATGCATTATCTGTATCTTCATGAATCCTATTTGCTAGGTCATAATAGAATTCTTTCTGTAAAGGTGTCATTATATATAGTTATTATGTGTTTCTTCAATCTGTTTATCATGTTTATTAGTCTATTCGTTAATATCATTATCTATTCTAATTAACGATAAGAATAATTAATTGAATATAAGCGCATTGTCGTTTATGCATTATTTAATAATTATCTCTTTTTTCGATATCTTTGAAAATCAATGCTTCAATAGGGAGAATTGCCCCTAACTTGTTAGGATATGTAACACAAGTGCACATATTTCTAATATATCGAATTTTAAGGTTCACAATACACGCCATATAAGTCGGTATTGTGCACCTTTTTAAGTAATACCAGTTTTTTGTTTTGTAAGAGTTTAATTCTTACGGCTTCTAAATTTACGAATTTAGAGTAAACATCATTTATAAATACTGTAAAATATTTTGATGTTCATTTAAAATAGTGGCAATAGGAGAGTAGGGGGATTTGTTAATATCAAAAGTGAGCAAGTCTTTTGTGATGAGGGAAACAAAGAATGAGACGCTGATTAGATATGATTAATGTATGATTGATGTATGATTGATGAGGCAAAAAAAGAATTATCAGTTTGTATTGATTAAGCTTTCGTGATAAGGAAAACAAAAGAATCAGACGCTGATTAATTATGATTAATGTATGATTGAAAGGCATAAAAAAAGGATTATCAGCGTGTGCCGATAATCCTTTCTTTAAATATATCGATTGCTTATAAAAGCAATGGTTTCTATCTCAATTGAGCGTTTAATTGTCTTTCGTAGCTCTTAATTAACTTCTGCATTATTTTTTCAATCTGCTTATCAGTTAATGTTTTTTCAGTATCCTGAATAAGATAACTTACAGCGTACGATTTTTTATCAGCAGCCAATTGTTCTCCTTCGTAAATATCGAATAGAGAAACTGATTTTAATAGCTTTTTCTCGCAGTTAAAGGCAATGGTTTTGATATCTGCAAAGCTAACGCTTTTGTCAAGTAATAAAGCCAAGTCACGTTTAACCGATGGGTATTTTGCAATTGGTTCATAAGTCACCTTGTTTTTAGATGCTTCAGCCAATAGGGGTTCCCATTTGAAATCGGCAAAATAAACAGGCACATCAATGCCAAATTTCTTAAGAAGTTTGCCATTAACCATACCCATTTCAACAAGTACTTTTTTCTTTACACCGTAAGTTAAACCTTCGGTGAACATATCGTTCTCAATTTCGTTTATTCTAAGTTTATCGATATTGAAACCTAAACGTTTAAGAAGATTCTCAGTGTAAGCTTTTAGGTGAAAGAAAGATGTTGGTTCTTCCTTAAGATTCCAGTTTGTTGAATTTTTAGCACCACACATAAATAGTGATAAGTGCTGATTCTCAAAGTAGTTCTTAACAGGATTACTATGCTCTTCGTTAACAATGTGGTGATATGACTTACCGAATTCGTAAAACTTAAGATCTGTATTTTTACGGTTTATGTTGTAAGCAATACTCTCTAAACCACCGAAAAGTAATGATTGACGCATGGCGTTAAGATCAGAACTCAATGGATTCTTAATACGAACGGTATGATCTTCAACAATGCTTTCTAAGCCTTCATAATAGTTAGCCTTAGTTAATGAGTTGTTCATAATTTCGTTGAAACCACTATAGCTAAGCATATCCGAAAGCATATTTTTAAGTTTGTGCTCGTCTGGTTTTGGAGCATAGCTTAAAGATGCATTTACTTTGTTTGGAATTTCAATGTTGTTGAATCCGTAAATACGAAGCACTTCCTCTACGATATCAGCTTCACGTGTTACATCAACACGGTAAGTAGGTACCAAAAGACTCATTTGATCGCCATCAATTTTATCAACTTTAATTTCTAAAGCTTCAAGTATATTAATGATAGTCTCTTTACCAATTTTCTTACCAATTAAACTTTCAATTCTTGAAATATTAGCTTCAACCTTAAAGTCTTCAACTGGATTTGGGTACATATCAATAACATGAGATGAAATAGTACCACCAGCAATTTCTTTTATTAATAGGGCAGCTCTTTTCAAAGCATAAACTGTATTGTTAGGATCTGTACCACGCTCGTAACGGAAAGATGCATCGGTATTTAAAGCTTGGCGACGAGCTGTTTTACGAACAAAAACTGAATCGAAATAAGCTGACTCAAGGAAAATATCAGTTGTCGTTTCACTTACACCAGACTCAAGACCTCCAAAGACACCAGCAATACACATTGGCTCTTCAGCGTTACATATCATTAGGTCATTCTCGTGCAATTCACGTTCTACTTCGTCAAGCGTTGTAAACTTGGTTTTAGCAGGTAAGGTTTTCACAACAACTTTATGACCTTTTATTTTTGCATAATCAAAAGCATGTAAAGGTTGAGCTGTTTCGAATAAAACGTAGTTGGTGATATCAACAATATTATTAATTGGTCTAATACCAATTGTCTTTAAACGATTTTGTAACCATTCTGGTGATTCGGCAATTTTTACATTACTAATGCAAACACCAGAGTAACGAGGACAAGCTTTTTCGTTTTTAACAACAACTTCGATGGCTGTGTTCGTATTTTCTACTTTAAAATCTTCTACGGAAGGAATTTTATAGTCGATATCTTTTTGTTGCTTAAGGTAAGCTGCTAAATCACGAGCGACACCAATATGTCCGGCACCATCAACACGATTAGGTGTTAAATCAATTTCAATGCAAGTATCGTCCTCAACATTGAAGAATTCTTTAGCAGGCGTTCCAACTACTGCATCAGCATCCAATACCATTATACCTTCGTGACCTTGACCTAAACCAATTTCATCTTCAGCACAAATCATACCCATAGAAGGTTCGCCTCTAAGTTTCGATTTTTTAATGATAAATTCTTCGTCACCATCGTATAAAGTTGTTCCCACTGTTGCTACAACCACTTTTTGTCCGGCAGCAATATTTTCGGCACCACAAACAATTGGAAGTAACTCACCCGAGTTAACATCTACGGTTGTAACACTCAAATGATCTGAATTAGGATGGGGCACACAAGTTTTAACTTCGCCAATTACAAGACCTTCTAAGCCTCCTTTTATTGATTGGATTTTTTCAATACCACCAACTTCAAGTCCAATTTGAGTTAGAATGTCATCCATTTCAGGAAGCGTCAAATCTACATCTATGTAGTCTTTAAGCCATTTGTACGATATCTTCATTATATGAGGTTTTTTATACTGATAATTTCATTGTTTTTGAAAAGCGAGAAGAGGAGCATAATTTCATGTCGATGAGATTGCCTTAATAATCATCTGTTTTCAAGCTTACAAAAGTAGGAATTTTAAGGCAAACAACAAGTAGAATTTTTAATATGGATTTCTTCCATGTTCAATCATAATTCGATATCTTTGTCAGTCTTACCAAATTAAATAGAATGACGCAAACAAACAAGAAACCTCTTATTCTTATAACTAACGACGATGGTGTAAATGCTAAGGGTATAGCAGCTCTATATGAGATGGTTAAAGATTTTGGAGAAATCTATATGATCGCACCCAATAGAGCGAATTCAGGAAAATCAAATTCAATTACGGTTGAAGTTCCAATTCGTATTAAGAAAATTAGGGATGAGGAGAACTTAAAGGTTTATTCATGTAAGGGAACACCTGTTGATTGTGTTAAGTTGGCTTTAAACAAAATAGTTCCTCGTCAACCCGATTTTGTTGTTTCAGGTATTAATCATGGAACAAATACGTCTGTAAGTGTTTTGTATTCAGGCACTATGGGAGCTACTGTTGAGGGCTGTTTGGCAGGAATACCTTCGGTTGGTTTTTCTTTAGATAGTTTTGAATCTAGGGCCGATTTTTCTCAAAGTATTAAATTTGGACGTAAAATATTTGAGAATGTCGTAAAGAATGGTTTACCAAAAAATATTTGCTTGAATGTGAATTTTCCTTTAGGTGATATCAAAGGTGTTCGTGTTTGTCGTCAGGCGGATGGTGTGTGGAAAGAGGATTTCGATCAACGTAAAGATCCATTTGGTGGAGACTATTATTGGTTAGGTGGGCAATTTAAAAATGCAGAACCTTATGCCAAAGATACTGATGAGGCTGCAATTAAAAATGGATACGCTTCAATTGTGCCCACTAAGGTAGACATGACAGCTCACGAAGTATTGGAAAACTTTAAAACTTGGGATTATGAAGTCGTTGATTAATAATTCCTATGCCGGAACGCTTATTGGTTTAATCGTTCCTATTCTATCTATATTTATAGCTTATTTGGTTAATTTCCGTGATGAATTGACTGTTTATCAATTTATTGATAGCGTATTAGTTCTTAAAATATATGTCAAAATGATGGCTGTTGCTGTTTATTTTGGGAATGTGGTTTGTTTTTTCCTTTTCATTAAATTGGATTGGTTGCGAGCTGCTCGAGGTGTTCTTTTAGCCACAATTATATATTCTTTTATTGTCTTTATTTTCCGAGTTGGATTATAATAATCTTATAAGAAAAATAGACACTGATTAACACAGATTGATTATGATTTGAAAATCTTGTTTTACTAAGAATTTAATCATAAAATATCATTTTAAATCTGCGTCAAAAACTTAAGTATGAAATATTACATCATAACTGGTGAAGCTTCTGGTGATCTTCATGCATCGAATTTAATGAAAGAACTTAAGAATGAAGATGCGCAAGCAGACTTTCGCTTTTGGGGTGGCGATTTGATGCAAGCACAAGGTGGAGAAATGGTAAAGCATTATCGCGAAACTGCTTTTATGGGGTTTATTACGGTTTTGAAGAATCTGAAAACCATTCGAACTAATTTTACGCTTTGTGAAAGTGACTTATTAGCTTATGCACCCGATGTACTGATTTTAGTTGACTATCCAGGCTTTAATTTAAGAATGGCTGCCTTTGCAAAGAAGCATGGTATTCGTGTTCATTATTATATATCACCAAAAATTTGGGCTTGGAAAGAATCTCGGATTAAGAAAATTAAGGCTCATGTAGATCGTATGTTTACGATATTTCCCTTTGAAACGGAATTTTATAAGAAGCATAATTATGAAGTGAGTTTTGGTGGTAATCCGCTTTTGGATGCTATTGAGAATCGTGAAAATAGGTCTGAAAGTTTTGATCACTTTATCGAAAGAAATCAATTAGCTAAGAAACCTATTATTGCTTTGTTAGCTGGTAGTCGTAAGCAGGAGATTGAACGTATTTTACCCGTTATGCTTCAGGTTGCCGATCGTTTTCCCGATTATCAGTTTGTGGTAGCTGCTGCACCTGCTATTACAAAAGAATTTTACGCTTCAGTATCAAAAGGAAGTCAATTGAGATTTGTTTATAGTCAAACCTACGATTTGTTGCAACAATCGAAAGCTGCTTTGGTAGCTTCGGGAACTGCAACATTGGAAACGGCTTTGCTTAGAATTCCACAAGTGGTTTGTTATAAAATGAGTGGTGGAAGTTTGGCCTATCGTTTGGGCAAGATTCTTTTGAATATCAAATACATTTCATTGGTAAACCTTGTTGTCGATAAGTTCGTCGTAAAAGAATTGATTCAGCAATATTGTAATCCCAAAAGAATAAGTGCTGAGCTTGATTTGATTTTAAATGATAAGGCTTACCGTTCTCAAATGCTTGCTAATTACGAAGAATTGAATCAACATTTAGGAGGAGCTGGAGCTTCTGCTCGTTTTGCTAAGATGATTTATGAAGATGTGAAAGCTATAAAAGCTTAATTTTCCTCTGTCATAATTTTCCACTTAAACATTGATTAGTAATTAGGTCTATTCAATGGGAATTAACTCGGCAGTTGGGCTTTGGTTGTTAATTTGAACGCGGTTTATCACAATCTCAGGATTCCCTTTGTAGTAAATATTCCCAAAGCTGTAAATCGTAGCCTTTATTTTTTGTTCTGCAAATAGATAAGCCTCACCAATACTGTTTTGTCCAATACTAGTGTTTTGGGTCTTAAAATCTGTAGCTTCAATATTTGTTGCTCCATTTATAACATAGGATGCCTCGGGACATTCTCCTTTGAATTCAAATTTTCCATTCACACCACCTCTTACATCCAATGTTAATTTTTCACAGTTGAGGTTTAAATTCATTTCTACAAGTTCGGTGCCATATATAACATAAATGTCTAGGTTGTTGATATTCATGATTTCAGTGTTTGAAATATTTGAAGGTGACTGAACCGTAATAGTCTTAATATCTTTTAGATGTATCTCAAGATTTATAGGTGTATAGTTTTTTAGTAGATTGGTATAGTTGTGTTCCAAGAAACTCGTGTTTCCTTCTGAGCGTATTTTTAATTTGTCAAGCTGATCTTCACTTCCCGTTGCTATAATATATTCCTCAGTATCTTGAACTAGTTCAATATAAAATACACTTTCAATTTGAATTTTGTTGATGTCAGATATCTCGATGGTTCTATCTATTCGTTCATCATCTCCCAAAATTAAATCCGAACATGAGCTCGATAAAAATGAAATAACTGCGATTATAAAGTAGAATGTATGTGTTTTCATTTCTAAAATTATTTTGTTTTGATAGAAGGAATATGCTTGTTTTTTTTCTTTTTAAATCGATAACCAATTCCCCATTCTAAATTTTGTGCTTTACCGCCGTGAGCTTTAAGATTGAAATTTGTAAAGAAATGTTGTCCTATATTATATCTTAAGCCAATGCGACTGTAAATAGCAGCCTCTGGTTCTGTTTTATATAAAGTATAAAATCCGAGTTGAATCATTAGTGTGAAGTCGCTAATAATTAAATCATGAGAGATGTGAATACCTTGACTTATGCGATCTTCAAATTCTGTTTTGGGTTCAAGATTCCAATCGCCTCTATTGGTTGCTTCGTTATAAAAAAGGTCGAGACCGAAACCTAATCTCTGTTTGGCATTTATTCCTATGGCATAGTTTGCTGATAGGTTAGAAATGTAATAGCGATGTAAGTCGTTCTCTTTAGCTTGCGTTTCCCCATGATTCCAAGTTATAGAATATTCATTTTCTAATTTTGTGTGATTTTTAAGCTTACTGTAAGCAATTTCCGGCCTCTTATTAAGAGCATATTTAATACCAAAATGACTTGTTAAGAGATTAATTCCCGAGTTCGGCTTTTTTGAGGCACCGTTAGAAATATGTTTTACACCAAAGCCTGCGATTAATTGCCATTGCGAACTTATCGAACATTCTGCATTTAAAGAATAGCTGAAGAAAGCATTGATTCTTGAGCTGATAAGTGTGTTCTTATAGTTTTTTGTAGCATCAAAAATCTTACTGTTATAGGCAACACCTAAACCTAATTGATTGGTAAGGTGAAACCAAGCCTTTTTATAGAGGTGAAAGTTAATGTAAGGAAATACCGATGTTACATTACCCCACACCTTATCATTCCCTAAGTTCCCGTGATATAGACCCAATCCTATTTCTGGCTGATTATAAAGAGCGGCCCATTTTCGTTCGCGTGATGGAATAAAACCAAAGTTAATTTCCATAGCTTCAATACCACTTTTTCGTAAATAGGTTATGGATTGATGGTGTGGTAAAACAATGCCACTGTGATATTTAACAGTAGTAGTGTAGCTATCTTTTTGCGCATAGCTCGATTCTGCTAAAAAAATAAATACAATAATAAAAGAAAGGAGTCCTTTTGAAATCATGCTGCGAAACTAGATAAATAAATACGATTGGACAATATGTTTTTTGTTTAATAATTATTTTTTTTTGTTTACTAGTTGCTTTGTGCGGTATGTGGCATTTTGTCGAATCTATTAATTATTTAACAGAATTGGTCTCATTGGAAATTATTTTGCAAATTTGTATCACATTACAAAACCCGATTACACATGTTTACACTATTAGCGAAGGAATTTCGATCATTTTTTAATTCCATAAGTGGTTATCTTATCATTAGTATATTTTTACTCTCTACGGGTATGTTTATATGGGTTTTTCCCGGCAATTCGAATGTTTTGGATGGCGGTTATGCTAATTTGGATACTTTATTTGATATGGCTCCTTGGATTTATCTTTTTTTGATTCCCGCTCTCTGTATGCGTCTTTTTACCGACGAAAAGAAATCAGGGACTATTGAATTATTACTGACTAGACCCATTAGTGATTTTAAGATTGTGCTTTCTAAGTTCTTTTCTGCATTGATCCTTGTTCTGTTTTCTTTACTTTTTTGTCTTATTTACTATTTATCAGTTTACTATTTAGGTAAGCCTATTGGAAGTATAGATGTTGGTGCATTTTGGGGTTCCTATCTCGGACTATTGTTTTTAGCAATTGCTTATGTTTCCATAGCTGTATTTGCAGGATCACTTACCGATAATCAAATTATCGCATTTCTATTGTCCTTAATTCTTTGTTTCAGTTTTTATATAGGTTTCGATTATTTGTCAGAATTACTCGTTTTTCAGAATTTTCAAACCGAGATTATTAATGTAGGAATTAATGAGCATTATAGATCTTTATCTCGAGGCGTTGTAGATTCTAGGGATGTGAGCTACTTTATTGCTTTATCATTGGTATTTTTATTTGCAACACGAACCGTATTGCAAAGTAGAAAATGGTAAGGAGACAGGTTTAAAGCATAAAGTCCTGATAACTATCAGGAAAAGGCTAAAGTATCGCAATATTTCAAGAATAAAAGTTGAAACACGATAAGTATCATGCAAATCACAAATAAAAAGAAGAATCTTATTCAATTGGTGTTATCAATACTAATTGTTCTAACTGTTTATCAATTTTTACAGGTTTTTCATTTTCGAATAGACCTCACTTCTGAAAAGAGATTTACCTTGTCGGATAATACTAAGAAACTTCTCTCAAAGCTTGAAAAACCTGTTTATTTTGAAATTTATCTTACTGGAGACTTACCTCATGGTTTTAATAAACTAAAGAATGCAACGGTAGATTTAATAGACGAATTTAAATCTTATTCTAATGTCGAAATTGCTTATAGTTTTGTAGATCCTAGTTCTGTCCTTAATCCAAAACAAAAGGATAAAAACTTGAGGGAATTGGCCGCAAGAGGACTAGAACCAACAAGCATACAAGAAACAGGTAGAGATGGTAGTGTAAAACAAAAGATAATTGTGCCAGGTCTTTTTGTGCACGATGGAAAAAAAGAAACACCAGTTAACCTTTTGAAATCGGTTACAGGTTTATCTGCCGAGGAGAATCTAAACTATGCCATTGAAAGTGTAGAATATGAACTCTCGATGGCCATTCGCATGCTCAATCAAACAAAGGTCAAAGAAATTGCTTTTTTTACAGGACAAGGTGAGCTCGGTGAGTATGAAGTTGCCGATTTTACAACATCGCTTTTGCAACGTTATGAGGTAAACCGCGTAACGGCTCATGAACTTTCAAAAAATTATAAACGATTTGATTGTGTAATTGTAGCTCAACCACGAAATGAGTTTACTGAAAGAGCAAAGTATGCTCTCGATCAGTATATTATGAATGGTGGAAGAGTTATGTGGTTAATTGATGAGGTTTCTGCATCAATGGATAGTATATCTGCAAAAGGTATGTCAATGGCATTCTACAAACCACTGAACTTGGAAGATCAGCTTTTTAGATACGGCGTTCGTATTAATCCTGATTTGCTTATGGATGTTCAATCTCAGTTGATTCCCGTACAAGCAACAACAGCAGGACAGGATGGTAAATACATACCTGCACCTTGGTATTATTCTCCGCTTTTAGCGCCACCAAATAATCATCCTATCACCCGAAAATTGAATATGGTTCGCGTTGAATTTGCCAATTCTATTGATAAAGTTGGTAAGGATCCAAAATTGAAACACACCGTTCTTCTTGCAAGTTCCGATAACACCCGTCTTGAGAAAGTACCAACACCAATTCGACTTGATATTGTAGGAAAAAAAATGAATGCTGAAGATTTTTCTGATGGCTCTAAAGTTATATCTGTTTTGATTGAGGGGCAATTTCAGTCGATATTTAAAGATAGAATTTGGAAGGGAATTGATAAATCAACTTTCAAATCAGAAAGCGCAGCTGGAAAAATGATTGTGATATCAGATGGTGATATCATTAAAAATAGAGTGAGAGGCGTGGGGTCTAATATCCAGATTATGCCTTTGGGTTATGATCGATATTCTCGAAAAACCTACGGAAATAGTAACTTTTTGCTTAACTGTGTAGATTATTTATGTGATGACGAAGGATGGATGAATTTAAGATCAAGAGAAGTTAAGTTACGGTTGTTAGATAAAACTAAAATAAGGGAACATCGTCTATTTTATCAAATTGTAAATTTGGCTTTACCTATTGCCTTACTGATATTATTAGCACTTGTGTGGCATTTTGTTCGTAAAAGGAAATATGCCAATTAGTTTCGTATTCTCATTTTAGACCTGTCTAAATATGTATGCAAACTCTTGCAAAAAAATCAGATTGAAATAAATAAAATTCGTATATTCACCACTTAGTATTTTAACATACAGATGACATAATTTGGTGTTGAAAGATGGAGATGAAAAAATAATAATTAAATATTTTGATTGGAAAAATAGGATTGATAATCAGTAATTTAGTCGTATCCGATTTTATTAATCAAGTAAAAACAAATTATAACATATGAAATTTGTAGTATCAAGTACTGAGATTTTAGGACATATTCAAGCTGTTAGTCGTGTTATTAGTAACAAAAATACGCTTCCAATTCTTGATAATTTTCTATTTGAGTTGAAAAATGATGAGCTTATAGTTACAGCTTCAGATTTGGAAACAACTTTAATTACAACTATTCCATTAGATTCTTCTGAAGGAGAAGGTGTAATTGCACTTCCAGCAAAAATTTTAACTGATACTTTAAAAGAATTTCCTGAGCAGCCATTAACTTTTGAAGTTGATCCTCAAACCTTAGCTGTTAAGTTGAGCACAGAGAATGGTCAGTTCAGTATTCCTGGTCAAAACGGTGATGATTATCCTAAGAATCCAGAACAAGATCATGATAGTATTGTGAATATCACAGTTGCTAGCGAGGTTTTATTGAAAGGTGTCAACAAAACTTTGTTTGCTACCGCTGACGATGAACTTCGTCCTGTGATGAATGGAATCTTTATAGAATTAAATAATAACGATCTTACTTTTGTTGCTTCTGATGCTCATAAATTGGTTCGTTACAAGCGTCTTGATGGTCGTTCGGAGGTTGAGTCTTCATTTATTCTTCCTAAAAAACCAGCATCATTACTTCGTAATATCCTTCCAAAAGAGGAGAATCCTGTATTGGTTGAGTTTGATGACAAAAATGCGTTCTTCACATTATCAAATTACAAATTGATTTGTCGTTTGGTTGAAGGAAAATATCCAAGTTATGGCTCTGTTATTCCAACGAATAACCCATTTAAATTAACAATAGATCGTATCGAGCTTTATAATACACTTAAGCGTGTATCTGTATTCTCTAATCCAGCAAGTAATTTAATTAAGTTTCAATTAAACCAAAATGAATTAGTTGTTTCTGCTCAGGATATTGATTTCTCTATTTCAGCTCGAGAAAAACTGATGTGTCAGTACGAAGGAGAAGCTTTAGAGATTGGGTTTAAATCAGTATTTTTATTGGAAATACTTCAGAATATATCTTCAGCCAATGTTGTGGTTGCACTTTCTGATCCAACTCGAGCTGGTTTATTCTTACCTTACGATAACGAAAACGCCGATGAGGATGTGTTGATGTTATTAATGCCAATGATGATTAACGTTTAATTTAAACGATGATATAATGTATACGAAAACCTAATGAGAATGATTTTCATTAGGTTTTTTCTGTTTTAAGATAATACCTTTAGGCTTGTGTTTGCTTAGAGTGAAAAAAATAAACTTCTTCAAAAGAACGAGTCAATATGAAACGAGCCATGAGTGAAGCTCTCTCAAACACTGGAGGATGATCATTGGCGACTTCCATATGACCTGAATAAGAAAATTATAATCATATGAATTTGAATTTGAAAAACCCAATTGCATTCTTCGATTTAGAAACAACTGGTCTCAATGTGTCGAAAGATCGCATTGTTGAAATTGCTATTGTTAAGGTTAGTCCTAATGGTAAGGAAGAAACAAAAACTTTTCGTGTAAATCCTGGTATTCCAATCCCTGCCGAATCAAGTGCAATACATGGTATTTTTGATGAGGATGTTAAGGATGAACCTACCTTTAAGGAAATTGGTAAAACGATTGCCAAATATATTGAAGGTTGCGACTTAGCGGGTTATAATTCAAATCGATTTGATATTCCTCTTTTGGCAGAAGAGTTTTTACGTGCTGATATTGATACTGATATGAGAAAACGTAAGCATGTTGATGTTCAAACCATTTTTCATAAAATGGAACAACGAACTTTGACCGCAGCTTACAAATTTTATTGTGCAAAAGACCTTGAGGGCGCTCATGGTGCCGAAGCAGATACGGTTGCAACCTACGAGGTGTTGAAATCTCAGCTTGACAGGTATGAGGATCTTGAGAATGATATTGATTATCTTGCTAAATTCTCTACTCAAAATAAGAATGTTGATTTTGCTGGCATGATTATATATGATAAAAAGGGTGTTGAGACTTTTAACTTTGGTAAGAATAAAGGGAAAGCGGTTGAAGCCGTTTTAAAAGAACAACCAGGCTATTATGGTTGGATTATGAATAATGATTTTCCTCGATATACAAAGAAGGTTTTGACCGAGATTAAGCTTAGAAATTTTAATATGTAAGCGCTTTATTTGTTAACAAATTAATGCCATAAAAGATGAAAATATTAGGGATAGGAAGGAATTATGTAGATCATGCAAAAGAACTAAATAATCCTGTACCCAAGGAACCAGTGGTTTTCTCAATGCCAGATTCGGCACTTTTAAAAAGCAATAATGACTTTTATTACCCAGATTTCTCCAATGATATTCATCACGAAGTAGAAGTTGTGGTTAAAATAAGTAGAGTAGGAAAGAATATTCCTATTGAGTTTGCACATCGTTATTACGAAGAATTAGCTTTAGGAATAGATTTCACAGCTCGCGATATTCAAGCAGAATGTAAGAAAAAAGGTTTGCCATGGGAAAAAGCGAAAGCTTTTGATGGTGCAGCTCCTATATCTAAGTTTCGTCCTAAATCTCAATTTAAGGATGTCAATGCATTGAATTTTAGTCTCAATGTTAACGGCGAAAGAGTTCAGGTAGGAAACACATCTGACCTTATCTTTTCGATTGACTTTTTAATCAGTTACTTATCGAAATACTTTACACTTAAAATTGGTGATATGATTTATACTGGTACGCCAGAAGGTGTAGGTCCTGTTAAAATCGGAGATCACTTGGTAGGAGAGTTAGAAGGAGAAGAGTTATTAAACTTTCATGTTCGATAAGACCTATTTGTTATTCAGGCTTTAATAAGAATACATTAATATGTGATTGTTCCTTTGTTAAATAAAGATAATTATACTTAATAATGGCTTTAGATTCAATCTAAGGCCATTTTTTCGTAAAGACTTGGTTCAGTTAGTCTTTCGAGTAGATTTTCAGTCCATTAGGTGTGTTTTGAAGTTTTGTTCACCTATCGGGATATCTGCATTTTACATGAAAAGCTTTCAAGTCAAGCAAACATGTTTATCTTTGCGAGGTTAAAAACTAAAAAAGTTATATGAATTATCAACATTGGGGCAAGCATCTTCGCCAAAGATTTGAAAAATTTGGCGATAAGGTTGCTATGTGTTACAAGAATGAGACTAATGGAGACTGGATTGACATCAGTTGGTGTGAATTTGGTATTCAAACTAGACAAGTTTCAAAAGCTCTTTTAAAATTAGGAATTGGTATTCAGGAAAGTGTTGCTATATTTTCTCAAAACATGCCAGAGTGGATTGTTGCCGATCTTGCTATCATGAGTGTTCGTGGTGTAACGGTACCTATTTATGCAACAAACTCAACAACAGAAGCTAAATATATTATAAAAGATGCTGCAGTTCAAGCCATATTTGTTGGTGAGCAAGAGCAGTATGATAGAACCATGGAGTTAATGGGAGAATGCTCTACCATTAAAATGGTTATTGTTTTTGATAAGGCTGTAAAAATTAGCGATCATCAGCATTCTATGTATTGGGATGAGTTTATCGAGATGGGGAAAGCTTCTCGTTTAGGTAAAGAGTTTGATGCTCGATTCGAAACGGCAGATATCGACGATTTAGCAACCTTAATTTATACTTCGGGTACAACAGGTGAGCCTAAGGGTGTGATGATAGATCACAATAACATTACAGCAGTTCTTCGTTCTCATGATAAGGAATTGGATATAACTGATGATGAGGTGTCATTAAGTTTTCTTCCGCTTAGTCATGTCTACGAACGTGGATGGACATTCTTTTGTTTGCACAGAGGTTTTAAAATCTATTTCAATCGTGATCCAAAGAAAATTGGTTGCACAATGAAAGAGACTAAGCCAACTTTAATGTGTACTGTTCCTCGAATTTATGAGAAAATTTATTCTGCCATTCAAGATAAGAGTAAGGACGCTTCAGGTATCAAGAAAAAGTTAATAAACTGGTCGTTGAAAATTGGTGAGATTAGAAATAATCAATACTGTCTTTTTGAGAAGAAAGTTCCTTTCGGATTAAAAATGAAGTTTAAAATAGCAGACAAGCTTGTTTTAAGTAAGTTTCGCGATATTTTTGGAGGACGTATAAAGTTCACTCCTTGCGGAGGAGCGCCACTTTCTTCTGAAATTATCACCTTTTTTCATTCTGTAGGAATGAATATAAAAATGGGTTATGGCTTAACAGAAACGATGGCAACTGTTTGTTTATATGGTGACAAATATATTGATTTTAACACAACAGGTAAAACACTAAATGGTGTTGAAATCAAAATAGGTGAGAATAACGAAATATTGGTTAAAGGACCTGGCGTTATGCGTGGCTATTATAAAAAACCAGAGGAAACAGCTAAGGTTATGAAAGATGGTTGGTTTTGTACTGGCGATGCGGGACGAATTGACGAGAATGGAAACTTAACGGTAACAGATAGAATTAAAGATTTAATGAAGACTTCTGGTGGGAAATATATTGCACCTCAAAAGCTTGAAACAACTTTAATTAACGATCAGTTTATTGAACAAGTTGCAGTGATTGGCGATTGTCAGAAGTATGTGACAGCCCTAGCAGTTCCAGCAATTGAACCTTTGTGCAAGTATGCAAAAAAACACAATATCTCTTTCGATTCATTTGAAGATTTAATAAAAGACTCTCAGATTATAGAATTCTTTGAAAAACGATTCGTGAATTTGCAAAAGGAGTTTTCTCGTTTCGAGAAGATTCAGAAGTTTACCCTTCTTCCCAAAGAATTTACTATAAAATCAGGAGAGATGACTTCTACACTTAAACTTAAGAGAAAAGTGATTCAGGAGAAGTATAAGCATCTTATCGAAAAGATGTATAAGGATTAGATTTTAATTAAAATAATATGAAGCCGATGGAATATGATTCTATCGGCTTTTTTATTTCTATTTATTTGTGTTGTTAAAATCTGTTATTATCGAAAAGGTTTTGTCTATGTTCTTTTCTTAAAATTAAAATTATCCTAACTTTAGGACTCTTAAGATAAGGCTACTTATTTTTAAGCTTTATTTTGAGATCTGAGAATTTCATAAATACTTAAAACACAATAATAATGAGCAAAGAAATTTTAAGCCTAGAGCCTAAAGCTGTTTGGGCAAATTTTTATTCACTAACACAAGTTCCACGTCCATCAAAGCATGAAGATAAGATTCAAGCATTCATGGTGAAATTCGGTAAAGACCTTGGTCTTGAAACGATTAAAGATGAAGCAGGAAACGTAATTATTAAGAAACCTGCAACTAAAGGAATGGAAGATAGAATGGGTGTTATCATGCAAGGTCACCTTGATATGGTTCCTCAGAAAAATTCCGATACAGATCACGATTTTGAGAAAGATCCAATTGAAACTTTCGTAGATGGTGAGTGGCTAACTGCAAATGGTACAACGCTTGGTGCTGATAATGGTATGGGTGTTGCTGCTGCAATGACTGTTCTACAATCTACAGATATAGCTCATGGCCCTATTGAGGCTTTGTTTACATCTGATGAGGAAACTGGTATGTTTGGGGCTTTTGGTCTTAAAGCAGGTGTTCTTGATGGTGATATTCTTTTGAATATGGATTCAGAAGACGAAGGTGAATTGTATGTAGGTTGTGCTGGTGGTATAGATGCTAACATCACTTTTAAAAATAAAACGACTGATACACCTAAAGATACTGTTGCTTTTAAATTGAGCATGAAAGGTCTTAAAGGAGGTCACTCAGGAATGGAGATTATTTTAGGAAGAGGAAACTCTAATAAATTACTTTTCCGTTTCTTAAAACATGCTGCTAAGAATTTCGGTTTACGTCTTGCTTCTGTTGATGGAGGTTCTTTACGTAACGCTATTCCACGTGAATCATTCGCTGTTGTAGTTGTTCCAAAAGAAAATGTTGATGCATGTGCTGCGTCATTAAAAGAATTTGAAGCTACTTTTAAAGCTGAGTTAAGTGAGGTTGAACCAGATCTTGTTTTCGGTGCTGAGCCATGTAATTTACCTAAGAAGGTAATGAAAGGTAAGCTACAAAATAGATTAATTGATGCTATATATGCATGCCCTAATGGTGTAATACGTATGAGTAATGCGATGCCAGGTATGGTTGAAACTTCAATTAACCTTGCTCGTGTTTATAGCGATGAGAATGGAATTCTTATTCAAGCCTTATTGCGTTCTTCAGTCAATTCAGCAAAAGACGATTTAGCTGAAATGGTAACTTCTGTATTTACTTTGGCTGGAGCTAAAGTTGTATTAGAAGGACAATATCCAGGATGGAAGCCAAATATGGATTCTCCAATCTTGAAAACTATGCAAGGTGTTTATAACAAAATGTATGGTAAAATTCCTAAAGTTATGGCAATTCACGCTGGTCTTGAGTGTGGTTTACTAGGTTCTAACTACCCACATTGGGATATGATTTCATTTGGACCAACTATTCGTTTCCCTCACTCTCCAGATGAAAAAGTGAAAATCGATACAGTTACTAAATTCTGGGATTTCACTGTTGAGACGCTTAAGAATATTCCTGTTAAGAAATAGACTTTAAGTTATATTATATAAAAATAGCCTGATGCGAATCAGGCTATTTTTGTATTGTAAACTGGCTAATATTAAAGATGATTAATTTTGACTACAATATGGTTGAACTTATTTAGTCGTTCTTTAAATGAATGGTACTACTACCATTTTAGTGGAAATACGTTAATTACGGTATGGATTTGATGAAATAGCTCATATCCGTCATCCTGATTCCGATAACCAAAGAAAAATTCTACAATCTTAACGATATCTTATCAAAACATTTTGAGCGTGTTTTGTTAGGCAGAAACCCGTAAATGGCCTCAGAAGGCGATGGGTAAGAATACAAAGGAATCATTAGTAAAACTGGGCAGCTCGGAGGAACGAGGAGATCACCCAGTTGCACTTATGATATCTGAAGTATTTACCCTGAGTCTTATGGAGACTTGATCTTTTGTTTCTTTTGGATTAAGCCAAAAGAAAAATAAAAAAAAAGATATAATTTAGTTTTTACGAGATATTGTAGAAGATTGAAACTCGTTAAATATTGCAGAGTTTAAAGAATTTACTTAAATATCAAACTAATATTCACTATGATATTGTATGGTCATTCACTAAAATGGTAGTAGAACCAAATGAATTATTGTAATTCGCATTTCACCCGTGATTATTCAGCTTTAATTGCTTCGGTATTTCTTTAAAATTAGATGAAATGTAAAATAAAAAAATAGCCCAAGTCCCGAAGCTACAATTAATGACCCTAAAGCAAATTGCAAATAATTCTCACCTAGTGCTTTTATATTCATCAAGTCAGGCATATCTTTCTGAAATTCGCCATGTAAAAGAAGAGCTCCTGCTTGATAACCAGCAATAATAATAAGAGGAATTAAAGGAGGCAAACTGCTGATATTGACAGTAATTAAAGTAAGAACCTTATTTAATTTAAATAGCAATGCTAATGATATGGCAAGCACTGTTTGAAAGCCCCAAGCAGGTGAAAATGCTAGAAATACACCTAAGGCTAACGATAATGCGATGGTCTTATTCGTATTGTCAGCACATTTAATTTCACTAACAATTGCCTTTTTGACTTTGTCTAACTTTAATCGTCTCAAAACGCTTTGGTAGTTCATCATAGCTATAAGCCTTTATTTACCCATCATCTTAATGGTTTCAGCTTCAAGCGTGAGATATTGTCCCATCAAATTAGCTGTCATGCACGAATGAATAGGTAAAATACCTATAAGATCACCCACTTGAAATTCCTTAAAGAAATCTTCGTTACATTTAATTATACCATGTTCTTGCGAAAGTTTAGCAAGAAATCCACCATTCATAATTGGACTCCAACCATCAGGTTTAATGTTAACGAGTGAGCCAAATAATTTGGTGCCTTCATCATCAGCTTCAAGATATTCTTTTGAAAAGTGAATTCCACCACCATAAATTACAATCTCGTTTCTGTTGGCATGTTTGGCTATAATGGGACAGGCCATTGCTACAGCAATCTCATTTTCTTCGCACGAACCTAATACGAATTGCATCATGTCGTAAAAAACAAAGTTACCTGGGCGTATTTCGTCTATTCCATAAAATTCGTCGCTAATGCTACAAGCTGGTGTGTCTCCAAGTGAAACTTCTAAATCGGGAAACTGAGACCTAAAAACATCTTTTAATTCATTTAACTCAAGAACACATTCTTTGTGATTCTTAAGAATTTCATTGGTATCACTTGCATTATAATTTTGACCAGAGTGAGCAAGAAAACCCTTGAATTTGATTTGAGAAGAAGCTTTTATATAATTGAGTAAGCTTTGAATACTATCGGTATCGTCAGCAATAATTCCTGTGCGATGATAACCCGTATCTACCTTGATGTAGGCATTTACCTTATGGTTTAGTTCAGCTTCTAAATGATGAATGCTTTCTGCAGATTCCACTAGAATATTAAGCGTTATTTTACCAGCTAATTCGTCAATGGTATCCATCTCGCGTAAATTAACTGGCATAGCAACCGTAATATCTCTCCAATTATGCTCAGCGAAATACTGAGCCATTTGAAGCGATGATACGGCTATTTTATCGACACCTAGCTCACGAAACCATTCACCAATCTCAGCTGCCTGATGTGTTTTAAAGTGTGGACGAAATGTAAGGTTGCATCTTTTGGCACGATCAATCATGCTTTTAATATTATTGATGCATTTTGCTTTGTCCAACAATAAAGTAGGCTTTTTAATATGTGTTCTAATATCCATTAATTTATCTTCTGATATAGGTTAGTACACTTTTTCTTGAATGCTTTTTAATATATCATTTTTTAGTTTGAGAACTTTTTCTGAAACGCCAACCTTATATATGTGTGGGCTAATAAAACGCTTGTGTTCATCAGGTAATTGAGCGTAACGTTGTTTTAAATAAACGTTTATTTCACTTGGCAATTGTTCTTTTATTAGGATTTCCCCATTGTCCATAACTAGCTTATTTAAGACTTCATGGGTACATCCATCCAAATTAGTTGTTTTATGTGAGAGGAATGGGTGATAAATTTTATTTGCATTTTCTTCATCAACCATTAAAATTCCATCACTAAAAAATTTACCATTCTTATCAAAGTATCTAACTACTTTTTTCCTTCCAGGAAGGGTCATTTTTTCAATGTTTTCGGAAACTTTAAGGGAAGGTTTATTGTTGTTTTCAACTAGTTTGTAAACGCCATCGAGAGCTCCTGTGTCATTTCCAGTTACTAACTCAGTTCCTATGCCATAACCATCAATTCTAGCTCCTTGTTCATTCAAACTTTTTATGACGTATTCGTTTAATTGGTTAGAAGCAAATATTTGTACATAGCTTAAACCTGCATCGTCAAGTATTTCTCTTCCTTTTTTACTTAAGTAAGCCAAGTCACCACTATCTAAACGAATACCTACAAGTTTAAGACCTTTAGCCTCTAATTCCTTAGCAATAATAATAGCATTGGGAATACCAGATTTAAGTGTATTGTATGTATCAACTAAAAGAACGGTTGTGTCAGGATTAATTTCAGCATATTGACGGAAAGCATCTATTTCTTTATCAAAACTTTGAACCCATGCATGAGCCTGTGTACCACTTACAGGGATGCCGTAAATGAAAGCAGCGTAAACATTGGATGTGGAATCGGCCCCACCAATAATAGCAGCTCTACTGGCATGTATACCACCAAGACCTTGTGCTCTGCGAAGTCCAAAATCGGAAAATACCTTATCGCCAATAATAGAACGAATACGGCAAGCTTTTGTAGCAATTAGAGATTGAAAGTTGAGGTAATTTAAAAGTAATGTTTCTATCAGAAGACATTCAATCATATTACCTTCTACTCGTATTATTGGCTCGTAAGGGAAAGCTATTTCCCCTTCCTTCATACTGTATATTTTGCCTTTAAAACTAAAATCTTTTAGATAGTTTAGAAATTCATCCTTTAAGCCTGCTTTTTTAAGAAAAGCAAGATTTTCATCATTATAAGAGAATTCTGACAAAATATGTAAGAGATCTTGCAAACCAGCAAAAACAATATAGCCGCCTTTGTAAGGGTTGGTTCTAAAAAAATAATCAAATTTACTTGTTTCGTTTTGTTTGCCACTGTAAAAGTAGGCTTGAGCCATGGTTAGCTCATAAAAGTCGGTATATAGACCCGTGTTTTGAGTTAGTGTTTGCATCTTTTTTAATCTAAATAAATCAAGTATCAAATATAGCGACAAAGATTCGAAGGATGAATAAAAGAGACGTATTATTACCAGATCACTTAATCTAATTCTGCAAATTCACTTTTAACATGAAAAAAAACGTCGTAGAATCCTTTTTAGTCAACTGTCGGATGTATAGTTATTTATATTTTACAATTAATATGAATAGTCTAGTTTCATTTAAAATATAAAGCTCAGTTTTGCTCGTCTCAGTATAAATCTTAATTTAGCAGGCTGTAAAACATTAACTTAAACAAAATACAACAAAATGACTGAAACGATAAGACAAAGTCTTCGTGATTCGAAGGCTGCGCGATGGGCTGCATTGGGGATAATTTCTATCACCATGTTTGCTGGTTATTATCTAACCGATGTAATGTCTCCATTAAAACCGATGCTCGAATCTGAGTTTGGATGGTCAAGTACAACCTATGGTTGGTTTACGAGTTCTTACGGTTGGTTGAATGTATTCTTTTTGATGCTTATTTTTGGGGGAATTATTCTCGATAAAATGGGTGTTCGTTTCACAGGTCTAATGGCTTCAGGTATAATGGTTGTGGGGGCTGCAATTAAGTATTGGGCCATTTCAACCCCAACTTTAGTTACAGATACAACCTTAGGTATACATACTCAAGTTTTTTATGCTTCTGTGGGGTTTGCAATTTTTGCTGTTGGCGTTGAAATTGCTGGGATTACGGTGTCTAAAATTATTGTTAAGTGGTTTAAGGGTCATGAAATGGCTTTTGCGATGGGTATGCAAATGGCTGTTGCTAGGTTGGGAACGATGCTAGCTTTGATGGCTCCGGTACCGTTGGCAATGTATTTTTCAAACGTTCATACAGTTGTTGAAAAAGGACAATTGGTTGAAAAAATGGCACCAAGTATTTCTGCACCTATTGCTTTTGCATTATTGTTATTAGTTATTGGTTTCATTGCATTCTTTATCTATATGTCTATGGATAAAAAATTAGAATTGTCGGAAACTGACACTAATATTGAAGAGCCAAAATCTTCTACAATGAAGGAATTATGGTCGGGTATATACTCTGATTTACGACTAATTGTAGGGAATAAAGGTTTTTGGTTAATCGCTACTTTATGTGTCTTATTTTATTCATCAGTTTTCCCATTTATTAAATATGCGGCAGACTTAATGGTTAATAAATATGGCTTAGACCAAGAAATAGCAGGTCGGATTCCTGGTTTATTACCTTTTGGAACAATACTATTAACCCCTCTTTTTGGTGGAATTTACGATAAAAAAGGAAAAGGTGTAACTATCATGATTATAGGTGCAGTACTTATTCTTTTTGTACATTCAATCTTCTCTTTACCAATTTTAAACTATTGGCAAGTAGCTGTTGTATTAACTATCATTTTAGGAATTGCATTATCTCTTGTACCATCAGCAATGTGGCCTTCAGTGCCAAAAATTATTCCTGAAAAACAATTGGGAACAGCTTTTTCTTTAATTTTTTGGATACAAAACTGGGGATTAATGGGGATTCCGTTATTAATTGGTGTAGTTCTTGATAAGTCGAATCCTCAAGTTGCTATTGCTAAGGCAGCAGGAACTGAAATTCCTCTTTACGATTATACAAACCCAATGTTAATTTTTGCAGGTTTAGGAGCTTTAGCTATTATTGTTGGTCTCTTATTGAAACGCGAAGATAGAATCAAAGGTTACGGATTACAATTACCAAATATTCAAAAGTAATTTTGATATTTAACTGATATAAAAAAAGTCATCCTTCGGGATGACTTTTTTGTGCTCTAAATATTGATATGGTGAGGGTTTGTCTTTGATGGATCTATAGGAAGCTGTAAGGTATTATCTAAACATCTCATAAATAATTTAAAATAATAAAAATGACAGACGCATTTAAAAGAACATTGCGTGATTCATCGGCAATGCGATGGGCAATGTTAATACTCCTTTCAGGCTTAACTTTTAGTACCTACTGGTTTCAAGATTTCTTTTCAGGCCTAAAGGGTTTGATGGAATCAGAAATGGGATTCTCTAGTGAAGAATTTGGACGTATTCTTGCTCTAACTACCAGTGTTAATATATTCGGTATGATTATCGTCGGTGGTATTATGCTTGATAAATGGGGTATTCGTATTGCAGGTATCGTTTTTGGTGGTATTGCTGTTGTGGGTGGTGCTATTTCAGCTCTTGCAGCTTCTGGATTCTTTGGCATAGATCACGACACCATGCTAAACATGATTATTCTAGGTCGAATTCTTTTCGGTTCGGGACTTGAGGTTATATGTGTGGTTGCTACTCGAACTATTGTAAAATGGTTTAAGGGGTATGAATTAGCTTTAGCAATGGCAATTAATATGGGGATTGGTCGATTAGGTAGTGCTATGGGAACAGCTTTGTCATTAGATATTGGAGGAGGATCCGTTTCTCCAGCAGTTACTTTTGCTGCAACTTTAATGGGTTTAACTTTAATCATGTTTCTAATTTATGCGGTGTTTGATGTTAAACTTGATAAACAAGAAACCGCAATAAGTAATGAAAAAAGTGGTGAAGCTTGTGATTCAGAAGAAGATTTTAAATTTTCTGATTTAATTAGCTTACTTAAGAATAAATCATTTTTATATATTTCTCTTCTTTGTGTTTCTTTCTATGCTGCTATTTTTCCTTTTATGCAGTATGCTCCTGATTTATTAATTAATAAATTCGGATTCTCGGAAATACTTCCTACTGCTGGAGAAGTTGTATTGTGGGGTAGTTCAGCAATGGGGGCTGCCAGTGTATATATTGTGTTTTTCGTCTTTGCAATTCTTTTTGCAGTTGTTCCTAACAACTTTGCGGATAAACAGAAACGCTTATTTTTTAAAGTAGGAGCTGTTGTTGCTTTTACTGTTTATTTGTACATAATGAAAGATGTCTTATCAATTTGGTTAGATAATGGTGCTAAAACAGCTAGTTTAATTCCTTTGGGAACCATTATTTTCACACCTATATTTGGTAATATTGTTGATAAAAAAGGTAAAGCAGCATCTTTAATGATTCTAGGATCATTCCTTGTAATCTTTGCTCACCTTTCATTATCTGTAATGAATAATGTTTATATCGCTTATCTAGGTTTGTTGAGTTTGGGTGTTGCTTTTTCTCTTGTACCAGCTGCAATGTGGCCTTCAGTTGCTAAAATTGTTGCAGAAAATAGGTTAGGTACTGCATATGCTTCAATGGCTACTTTACAGAATTGGGGTTTAGCTGCATTCTTTTACGGAATTGGTGCTTTACTTGACTATGTAAATCAAAATGTACCTGATGGACAGCCTAAAGATTATACAATTCCTATTCTACTACTTGTAGGTTGTGGAGTGATCTCAATCTTCCTTTCAGTCTTACTTAAGAAAGCAGATAAAGAACAAAATTATGGGCTTGAAGATCCTAGTTAATTTTAGATCTACCCATAATTAGACATAGAAAAAGCCATCCTTAGGGATGGCTTTTGTTTTTTGCGCACTTTGCGATAAAAACTTCTGCATTTTTCGAGTGAAATTCTTTATTGCTAGGAATTAAATTTCTTGGTGCAACTACCTATCCTCTTTTACATCTTGTCGTTCTTTGCACACTTAGATTAAAATCTCTGCGATCTTTGCGTGAAACCTTTGTATTATTTGTGTTTCTTATAGCTAGATTGATATGGTTATTTTTGCAAATACCTATCCTTTTTACGTCTTGCCGTTCTTTGCGCACTTAGCGATAAAACCTCTGCGTTCTTTGCGTGAAACATTTATTTTCGAGTTAAATTCTGTCCTCCATTTCGCTTATAGCAAGCGTTCCTGCAACAACAGAAATAATGGCTGCAAAACTTGAGAATGAAACGCCACAAAATGGAATAATCAGACACAGAGAGAATACGAATCCATTAGCAATAACAATTCCCTTATTTTCTCTCATAAACTGAACACTTTGTCTAAGGTTCATTTTCTTTCTCTCAAGAGCATAATCCATAAATGAAAAGCCATAAAAATAAGACGATATAAAGAATAGTATAATAGCAGCTAGCCATCCAATTATGGGGATAAAGCTTAGAATAAACATAAGTACCGTTAGTATGATTTCAATGCAGAAATTTCGAATGGCTATGGTAATACCTCTAAACACATCTCTTACAAGTTGTCTTAGGCTGAAAGGATAGTCTACGCCTGTTTTTATCTTCTCTGTTCGTTCCGATAGATATGAAAATACGGGTGACATTAGAATAATGATAATATAACCTCCCAAATAAGCAAAGAGTAGGAAGAACATAATTTTGAATGTCATCCATACAAAGGCATCCATCGCAGTTTTTAGAAAACCAGAGCCCCAAAAATCTCCTTGATGTAGCTCAAGTTGATTCTCTAAATACACTTTTGCGGTATCGGAATAGGCGTTGACCATATCCCAGCCAAACCAAAATAGAATAATATTAAAGGCTAGGGGAAATATGAAAAACCAGGCTAGTTTCTTTTTAAAAATGAAATTTAATGCTTCGGAATAAGTACGAAGGCCAAAGCTGAAATCTTTGAAGAAACTCATATTGTTGGGTTTAATAATTATGTATAGTCTGCTAATAAATTTTAAATTTAACAACTTGTGATTACAAATTGAATATTGCGCATGAAAAATATGCTTATTTTATTACTTAGAATCATTTTGAATTGGACTTGATTTGTTTCATCTTTGTTTTGCAAAAATACTGAAAATGATAAAATTATTTGTTCGAATTATACGTGATAGAAATTTCATTCTAATACTTGCAGTAATTCTAGGCTTATCCATAGGTGATTGGGCCGAACATATTAAATCTTACACCTTCTATATTTTGGCCATTGTGATGCTCTTTTCTACCACAGGATTGAGTACAAAAGCTCTTTTCCCACTCAAAAAAATGATTCAGCCACTATTGCTAGGATCAGTACTAAACTATTTTGTTTTTGGATCTGTAATTATTAGTTTGGCTTATTTTTTAATGCCAACTCCTGAGTTGTTTTTAGGCTTTGTGGTTATAGCTGCAACACCGCCTGGCTTGGCTGTTATTCCCTTTTCACATATACTTGAGGGTGATATAAATTATGGAATTGTAGGTGTATTAGGTGCTTTTATTAGTTCTATATTTTTGGCACCAATTATTGTAGGTTTATTGAGTAATCTGGATGGAGGAATAGATTCGGGTATGCTATTTATGAATATGATAAAGTTGGTTCTATTGCCAATGATTCTGTCTCGATTATTACTTTGGAAGCCTATTAAACCGACTGTTGAGAAGGTGAGAGGTAAGGTTGTAGATTGGGGTTTTGCACTCTTAATTTTTACTGCTGTAGGTTTAAACAGACACGTTTTCTTTTCAAATTTTGATATTCTATTTCTAGTCGCCTTAGTCTTATTTCTCAGTATTTTCGGTTTGGGTTGGGTGTACGAAAAAATTACTACAATGTTGGGGGTAGATAAAAAAATAGCAATGACTCAAAATCTATTGCTCACAATTAAGAGTTCAGGTTTTGCAGTGGTAACTGCTTTGACTCTTTTTGGTAAAGAAGCAGCTATTCCTTCAGCTGTAATGGCTATATTTGTTCTGCTTTATCTACTATACCTTTCCTTTAGAATGGAGTTTAGGAAAACAAGGATAAAGTCCCGATAGCTATCGGGAAAAGGATAATAAGGCTGAGTGAAACGAAGTCCGCCTCAGGCGGAATAAAGGATATAGGAAAGTAAGAGTTAAGGTTAAAGGAATAAGTGGAGATGCGATTTATCGCGTCTGAGTGTTATAATATATAATCAAAAGATACGTTTTGAAGTTAACATTTTTAGGTACTGGAACTTCGCAAGGAGTTCCCATAATAGCGTGTAAATGTCCCGTTTGTTTATCTACTGATAAAAGAGATAAGCGTTTAAGATCATCAGTTTTAATAGAGGTTGATGGACAGAATATTGTAATAGACAGTGGTCCCGATTTTCGTTATCAAATGTTGAGAGCTAAAGTTGAAAAGCTTGATGCCATTATCTTTACACACGAGCATAAAGACCATACAGCAGGTTTGGATGATGTACGTGCCTTTAATTGGGTGAATAAAAAGGCGGTTGATATTTATGCAGAAGAACGCGTACAAGCTTCCTTGAAACAAGAGTTTGCTTATGTCTTTGCCGAATTTAGGTATCCGGGTATTCCTCAAATTAAATTGTGGACTGTTGAAAATAAACCTTTCCTCATTAAAGGAACTAAAATTACACCCATTAGAGTTAAGCATTTTAAACTCCCCGTTTATGGTTATAGAATAGGTGATTTAGCCTATATTACTGATGCTAATTATATTTCCTCTGAAGAAAAAGAGAAACTGAAAGTGCTAAAAGTTCTTGTGGTAAATGCCTTGAGAAAGGAGAAACATTTATCTCATTTTACGCTTTCGGAAGCATTAGCTTTGATCAAAGAATTAAAACCAGATGTTGCTTATTTAACTCATATTAGTCATCAACTTGGGTTTCACGAAGAGGTTTCAAAAGAATTACCAGATAATGTTTTCTTGGCTTACGATGGTTTGGAGGTTGAGGTTTAATATAGATAAAACTATAAAGAATATCTAAATTTGTTTATTATTGGAATTAGTAAAGTCAATATAAATTGAAGTGATTTTTTCTATTTCAGAGTGTTGAACAATGTTTAGAGGGAAATTTTTTTTGGATTGATTATTGGACTTAATTTTTAGTCCAGTTTTTTTTGTTGCATATCTATTTTTGATAAGGATTTTATAACGAGAATCGTACTGACTTATTAGGATCAGATAATTGGTTTGTTTTATTGATTCTTATATCTTTAAAATTGTAATATTGACTCAAATATTCAAGTGATTTAAATACCAAAATTAAATGTTAGGTATCATTAAATAAAACAATCTAAAAAAGAATCATGGGAAATCTAATTATTAATCGACTTGATTACACTCGTATAAAGGAGTGTATAATTGATGCCAAAAGAAATAAATCGATCAATGACATTGAAGCTAAAGAATTGGTTGTTGAACTAAATTCTGCTAAAATAGTAGAACCTCAAGATGTTCCTTCTAACATTGTAACAATGAATTCTATTGTTAAGTTAAGCTTTTTAGATAGTAAAAAGCAGGTTCAATTCACAATAGTTTACCCAGATGAAGCGAGTATGAAAGAGTATAGAATATCGATATTCTCACCAATTGCGACAGCATTGATTGGGTATAAAGTTGGCGATGTTGTAGAATGGCTTATACCTTCTGGTTTAACGCAATTAAGAATTGATGAGATTGTTTATCAACCTGAAGCAGCTGGTAACTTCGATTTATAAGACAAAAAACTAAGTAAACTAGATTCTTTTTACAATTAAACTGTCATTAAAACTATCTAGATTAGAGCATTGCTATAAATTAAACACCTCACCCAGTTTAAATACGCTGAGAGGGGTGTTTTGCTTTAACTCGGACTTAGTTAACTTGACGCTTGAGTTTTGTGATATATTGTAATTGAAGGTATCATAGGTAGAATTTTAAAGCCATTTCAATCGGAGTGGCTTTTTCTATTTCATTGTCCTTAAATAAGATTAAAGATAAACTACTTATTTGTGAGAAAAACGATCTGTGAAAATCAATTTATTTAACTAAAAATAGATAGCCTCTACCTCGTAAAGTCTGTATCTCAATATTTTCATCTTCGCTAAAGTAGTTACGAAGTTTTTTGATGTAAACGTCGAGGTTACGGGAGTTAAAGAAAGAATCATCGCCCCAAACTTGGAGTAAAATGTCTTTGCGTTCAACAACCTTACTTCCCATTTCGGTTAATTGCTTAAGAAGTTCACCTTCTCTATTTGAAAGGTTTATCGTTTTGGTAGGTGTTACCAATTCGTATCTATTGGGCGTGTAAGTATATGTTCCGATTTTAATTTCTTGGAGTTCTTCTCGTTCTATCGTTTTATTTACACCACTCTTATTTGAGCCATGAATCTTAATCTGGTTATTAATACGAATTACTAATTCTTCGATACTAAAAGGCTTACGCATATAATCGGTTCCTCCAGCTTCGAATCCTTTTACAAGATCAGGGGTTTCTGTTTTCGCAGTAAGAAAAATGATAGGTAAATTAGGGTATTTACTTCTAATATGTTCACATAATTGATAGCCATCAACATTGGGTAGCATAATATCTAATACACATATGTCGGGACTATATCCATGAAATTTGGACATAACTTTTGCGCCATCTTTTTCCCATATCGTTTCAAAACCTTTTAATAGCAGTGAGTCATAAACTATCTGTCCTAAATTAGGTTCGTCTTCAACATAGAGTATCTTAGTTTTTCCCATAATCATTATTACCTCAAGTGTTTTGTAATATAGGTAGAATATAAAAAAAGATTAACAGGTTGATGTTAATCTTTGCAAATTTAGAGATTTTATAAGAGTAGTTGTAAAGGCGATTTGTTTATTTTTGTTAAGCAGGGAATTTTAATGTGAATTCACAACCGCTGTCAGGCAGGTTGTTAGCTTTTATAGATCCATTGTGTTGTTTCATAACCAAAGCAGCAAAACTCAAACCTAGACCAAAACCTTTTACATTGTGTTTATCTCCAGTTGGAACTCTAAAGAAACGATCAAATACTTTTGTCAGATATTTTTTAGGTATGCCTGGTCCATCATCTACTACAGAGACGTAAATATGCAAGTCTTTTTTCCATAAACTAACCGTAATGTTGACGTCATTGCCACCATACTTCTTACTGTTTTCAATTAAATTTCGAATTACGCCTTCTATATAAACCTGATCAATGGGAATATAAATTGAGTCGGGAGTATTATTGTATTTAATATTAATTGAGTCGGCATAAAATAGTTGTACTGATTCTACTATTCGTTCAACAAAAAGATTCATTTCAGTTTCTTCTTTGTGAAGTGGATGTTGGTTGTTTTCCAATCTCGAATGTTCTAAAACTCGAGTGGTTAAATTATCCAAACGGTTCATTTCTAAAGCTACCATATTCAGGTAAGACTTTGTTTTTTCCTTGTCATCAGTAATTCCAAAATTAAGAATGGCTTCCATGGCTGCTTTCGCTGTAGCAACAGGAATTTTCAATTCATGGGTAATGTTACTTACAAAATCGGAGCGTAATAAATTTAACCTTTCTTGGGTTAGATAACTTCTGTATGCAAAGAGTAATGCAAAAAATGAAAAACCTATCAATATAAATGCAAAAATAATTTGAGGTAGAATAATAGCAATTAAGTATAAGAAATAGTTCTCGAATTGAAAAATAAGCATTTTATTTTTACGATTATGAAAGGCTACTATTTCGAGTTCTCCTTTTTTTATCCATGCTTTATTGCCAGAACGATAATCTTCAAGATTAACATCTATAATTTGTTTTTCACTTGATATTTTGAGACCTTGAAATTTCTTGTTTATGCTTTTTATATAAAGTGATTTAGATAGAACGTATATAGGTGCTTCTGTTTGTTTAAAGAGATCTAAATTAGTTCTATTGTATATTTGATATTTATAGCCAATTGTGTATAAATTATAATATTGAAAGTCTTTTTTTAAGTGTTCAGGTATTATTTGTTTATTCTCAATGGCATCAAAAAGCTCGTTGTAAAGTTTCTTATTGGCATCAATAAATTGGGTTAAATCTTCAACATAAGCTTGTTTCTGATTCGGATCTATGTCTTTGTTACCAATTTTAAGTTGATTAAAATCCAATGAATCGTTAAAATTTAAGGCGGGCTTTATCGTGCTTTGATAATATAAAATAAATTCAGCATCTTGAGTTGTGTTGTAATATAGCTGAGAGAGTTCTATTTGAAGAGTTTCCTTTTCGTTGTAATACTGACTATGTAACCAGTAAGCCACAAATGTGATCAATAAAATCATACTTAAAATCATTGGTGAAACGATTTTAAACTTCTTTCTATTTAAACGATTCTTTTGCATGTTGTAAATATACTGGCTTTCAGAATTAAACTAGCTAACGATTAAGCTTAATTACCCCCAAACCTTTTGTTATTAATTCGTAAGCGGTAGCTTTAGGTAATCTGGTGTAATGAATATTAGCTTTTGGCTAAACACATTTTTTGGAAAATAGGGAAGATCATCCCAATTAGGGATGACCTTCTTCATGAACTATGAAAATTTTATTTTTAATGAATTTTACATCATCCTATCACGATAATTCATTCCATTATACATACTATGTCTGCCCTGCATTCCCCTTCTTCTTTGATTTTTGTTATTCCCGTTTCTTAGTTTATAACTAAAGGTTAGAATATAAAATTTATTGAGTGTGTTTGTGTAATAATCAGCTGTATAAAGATCGTTAATTATATGTGATCTTTGATCTTCTTTACCTAAAATGTCGTAGGCAGTAAAGGATAGTTCACCTCGTTTGCTTTTGAATACTTTGGTTGATAAACCTAAATTTAAATGCCAAAAACTATCAACTTTATCTGTTGAAAAATTATTCTGATAATCGTTGCTAGCATTTGTTCTAAATATTAAATCCTTATAGAAATTCCAATACATATTTAGGGATGTGTTTTGTGATATGTATTCAGAACCAGAACTAGATGTATTGCTTGATTTTTGGTAATTACTTGAACTGGTAAAAGTGAAATCTATTTTTTCGTTGATGTTAGAACTAAGAGTCATTCCATGATTTATATTCCACGAATCGGTAAAGGCTTTTTTATCATTGACAAATGTTGGGTTGTGTGAAAAACTAGCTCTGGTATTGATATTGAATTTTGATTTTAACTGTTTTAGAGGAAAACTGTAGCTCATGTTTGCATTAAGCATGTATTGTCCATTTAAATTTACAGTTTCAGAAAATTGACCTCCAGCAGGAAGAAAATACAAACCATTTATAGTTGTATCTTGAGCTGCAACAAGAGTTCTTCTCCCAACAGTATTGTTTGTTGCTGTTGCCATTAAGTAAACAGCAAGGTGACTTCCTTTTTCTATGTTCGATGCAGAATAATAAGCCATTAAATAGTGAGTTCGTGACTGATCTAATTCTGAATTTCCTTTAGAAATATAGAGTGGGTTCGAAACGTCTACGACTTCTTGTAAATCACTTACAGAAGGGGTCGAGGTTCTTGAGCTGTAGTTTAAATTAATTCGCTTTTGATTATCCAAATTTAATGAATATCTCAAATAAGGTTTGAATGCGTAGAAGTCTTTGTCAAAGTCACTTTGCTTAGGGTAAGATTCTTCATTTTTTAAACTTGTTAATTCTAGATCAGCTCCTAGACTAAAACTGTGTTTTTTGCCTCGTATATTATATGAGAAACGGCCTGCATTCTTAATTGTCGAATTCTCAAATTGATTACTGGTTAGCTCATCTAACTCACTATATGTCTCATCTGTTTCATTATAATTGTATCCATATTTATCAGATTCTTGTTCGTTGTAATTGAATCGGTACCCAATACTTGCAAAGCCTTTTTCACCAATAGGTTCATTATAAGTTAAGCCTCCATTAATCCCCATGTTTTTTGATTCCGAATCGGAAATACGGTTTATACTTTGACTAACATCATTGCTATCGTTTAGTGTTTCGGATAGTTGCTCATCATCAGATTCATTATTTGAATGACTAAAACCTGCATTTAGGCTTAGCGAACGTCCTTTTTTGTTTAATGCTCGGGAGTAGTTTATGCTTTGGTTAATATTATATTTTTTGTTTGTTGATGAATTTTGGTTGGTGTTTGAGTTCAAGAGGCCATCATTAAGTAAGGTATTTGAAATTGAATTAGAACTAGATCCTCCATCAGATGTTGAAAACATTGTATTCGACATCAGTCTGTTTTTCTTATTTGAATTTAATGATATTCTTAAATTAATATTGTGCTCGTCATTGTCATTGTTTGATGTGCTAGTTGAATTTTGAACTTGTCCTGTAAGTACTTCAGAAGTATAGGTTTTTACATTACTACTTGTATTCTCATTTTCTCTATTCCCATATTCGTAACTAAACTCTATATCATTATCATTTTTAGAATTTACGACATTAATACCGAAGGAATCGTCTTGAATGTCATTTCCATCTATACTACTAGTACCAAACCTTCTGTTACTTAATTTTAATGGTGCATTAACATCTCTCGATTTGGCAGTAAGTGTAATGCTGTTATCGTCAGAAAAACTATTCAGATTACCATCAAAACCGTACCTGTTATCTTTACCATATCCTGCAGCTACGTCACCAAATAAAAGTCGTTTGCTTTTTTTGTTCGTAACAATGTTTATCGTTTTCTTATCGTCTTCATTATTTTTTACACCCGTAAATTTTTCGTCATCACTTTTATATTCATATACTTCTATGTTTTTAATTACATCGTTGGGGATTGTTTCTAAAGCTTGGCTCATATTATTCCCAAAAAAACGTTTCCCATCTACCAAAATCTCAGCAACAACTTGTCCTTCCACAACTAATTTACCATCTGTTTCGTAAAACCCTGGCATTTTAGCTATAAGTTCTCCCGCACTTGCATCAGGATTTACCTTAAATGCATTGGGATTAAAAACGGTAGTGTCACCTTTAATCTTAGTAGGTGGGAGTGTTTCTATTATGCTAATTTCTTGTAATAACTCAGAGTTTTCAACTAGTTTTAAAGAACCTAAATCGACAGATTCTTGTCCTATTGATATTGGTTTTATACTGCTTTTATATCCAATAAAAGAAACCTGAAAATTGTATTGCCCTGGCTTAACTTTAATGTTAAAATCTCCATTTTCATTTGTAATTGTACCTGTTTTTTGAATTGTATCCTTTTTATTTGTTAGGATAACGGTTGCTCCTGGTAAAGAGAATTCTTTTTGAGAATCTAAGATCTTCCCTTTTAAGGTGTAGCTCTTTTGGGCAAAGAGGGAAAGACTAGATATTATAAAAAATATGCTTATGAGAATTTTATACATGTTGTTTTTTTTAATTCAGTTCAAATATAGGTGCTTTACCCACTATGTTATCTGATTTTAAGTGAATCAAGGTTAATCAAGGTTAATTGGAGGAAATGGAATTTTTAAGTTAAGGTGTTGTGTTCCTGTAGTTAGTGCTGCTTTTGTGAGTTCTTTTTTGTTAAGGGTTGTTAAGAAAGAGATGGAAACTATAGCCATGATTACAGTTTTTTTGATACAAATAGTCGTCTAAAAAATAAATTATTTGGGCTTATAGATTAGGTTGATTATATAACTATTATAAAAAAAAAGTTTTTAATAAGTCGACAGAAGGCCGATGTAAACACAGTTTAAACTTGAGTGCATTCGAAAAACAAGAGTGGGGTAATATTAATGGGGAGGTTTCCTATGATAGAATGTTAGATGAATCTTCTACATATGCTTTTAATTGTAGTGGAGAAATGAATATAGACTTACGTAAAAGGCTTTTAGTTCAAACTAAATGGAAATTATAATTAAGGAGACAAGATTTATAAAATAAAATTTTAAAGCCATTCTTCGGGGTGGCTTTTTTGGATTTCTATTCTTTTCTTATATATTTGTTTTTCGCATTCACCCTAATCTAACCTAGTGTCCAATCCCCAAATAGATATACGTAAGATCGATTTTAAAGCTGTTTTTGAAAGCTACTTCCCTTCACTTTGTGTGTTTGCGACTCGCTTTGTTCACGATGAAGATTTGTCTAAAGATCTGGTTCAAGATGTTTTCGTTCGTATTTGGAATTCAAAAACAAAATTCGAATCTGAGAAATCAATGCGAGTCTATTTTTATATTGCTACAAAAAATATCTGCTTCGATTACCTTAAAAAAGAAAAAAACAGAAAGATATCTCTCGATGTCGATCCTAATACACAAGAATTAGCTGATGATGATTTCTATGTGAACGAAGTGATTCGTGAGGAAACCTATCGAATGTTATCTCATTTTATAGAACAACTTCCTGAAAAAGCACGCGATGTGATGCGTCTCAACCTGAAAGGCTTGTCAAATTCCGAAATTTGTGATGAGCTAGATGTATCCATAAATACAGTTAAGACACATAAGAGGCTTGCTTTTAATAGACTACGTGAAATGTTTGGTAAAGAATATGCCATTTTCATTCTTGTTGAGTTTTATGAGTTCCTATCTTAAATTTGTATTTTAATCTATCTAGTCACTCTTTATTTAAGTCCTTTATTTTCTGAATATTACTATATCAGAAAATAATCTCTATTTTCTTCACCCCACTTCTATTTATCGTCGTCTGTATTATAAAGTCGTAAGAATTTTACTGCTTATACTATAGATATGATTAAAGAGAAAATAAATAAAGCATTAAGAATCAGTTATCTTCTAGCTTCTTCATTTGTTAGTGATTTGAATGAGAATGATAGAGTTGAGTTAGATCTTTGGTTGAATAAGAAAGACGAAAATAGCAAACTTAGGAATGAGATTCTTGATCAGAATGCCTTTGAGCAGCGAGCTCAGCAGATTGATAGAATTGATATGCCTAAAGAATGGAATAGATTCCAAACTCAAATTAAGCCAGTAACTGTTTCTCTTCAGAACAGACTGACACAGATCCTGAAATATGCAGCTGTTATTGTTCTTCCTATTGGAATTGCGCTTTTCATTTTATTGAATCATGAATCTTATGTTCCTCAGTTGGCAAACTTGCCAATAGAAATAGCACCTGGTGTTAAAAAAGCACAATTGGTTTTAAGTACAGGTGAGCGATTTGAGCTTTCTGATAGTACTCTCAATATTTCAAATAAACAGGAAGGTGTTGAAATTAAGAATCAGGATAGCCGCCTGAATTATTCAGCAACCGATGGACAGTTAACACAGAAAGCGAAATACAATACCCTAATAGTAGGTAGAGGAGAAGAGTATCAGTTGGCATTGGCCGATGGTACACAGGTTTGGTTGAATTCGGAATCAAGTTTGAGATACCCTGTTAAATTTACAGGTAAGAATCGACGAGTTGAATTGAGTGGTGAAGCCTATTTTGAAGTTACTCACAATGCTAAGAAACCTTTCATCGTTAATACACAGGAAATGAATATTGAAGTTTTAGGAACTTCTTTTAATGTATCAGCTTATGCAGATGATGCGACTGTGCACGCTACTCTTGTTGAAGGAAAAGTGAGAGTTCACAATAATGTAGGTGTAGTCAAAAAGGAAATATTAAGACCTAACCAGCAGTTTGTATTTAGTAAAAATGATAATAGTACTCGTGTGAATGAAGTTAATGCAAGTTTTTATTCAGCTTGGAAAAATGGTGTTTTTACATTTGAAGATGAATCTTTGACTTCTATTATGAGGAAGATGGAACGTTGGTATGATATTCATGTTTTTTTCCAAGGGCAGGACATACAAAGATTAAAATTCTCTGGAAAAATCCCAAAATTTAATACTTGTAACGATGTGCTTGAGATGATTGGTAAAACAACCCATATCAATTTTAAGGTAAGTAAAAATAAGAATGTGATTATTCGGATGGCAAAAAAAGAAGAATAAAAAAAACCGGAATGTAGTACCAGTACATTCCGGGGATATTTAGAGATGCATCCATAAGGATGTTGTGTTAACCCTAAACTTTTCAAATTTATGAAAAAAAATCATCATTATCGAATTCCCATAAATTTTGGGATTCGGAGGAAATGGCTATTAATTATGAAGAATTTTCTAATCCTATTTCTGGTCTTTAATTTGAGTCTGAGTGCTAGTGTTATATCCCAAACACGAGTTGCACTTAATTTAAAGAATGCTAGTTTCAAAGAGTTGATTAAAGAAATTGAAGCGAAAACGGAACTTGGTTTTGTCTATAATTTAGATGAAATTAAAGATGTTGAGCCAATTAGTTTAGCTGTTAATGATATGTCAGTCGAAGATATTCTAGATTCTGCACTCGTAGATTCTGGTTTGGAATATGAGATTGACAGAAATGTTATTATCATTAAACCTAAGCAGTTTGTTCCTCTACAAAAAAAACAACAAAAGAAAAAGGAACTGAAAGGAGTAGTTACAGATGATGAAGGGAATACTTTACCAGGTGTAACTGTTTTTGAAAAGATCACTAAAACAGGTACTTCTACTGATTTTGAGGGTAAATATCGAATTAGTGTTCTAGAAGATTCGCCAACTTTGATATTTTCATTTATTGGAATGAAAACGAAAGAAGTTAATCTGGGTGAATCAAGTCAATACAATGTTGTTTTAGAAAGTGATAATTCTCAAATTGGAGAAGTTGTTGTCACAGGTATTTTCAATCGACATGCAGAAAGTTTTACTGGGTCAGTTGTAACTGTTAAATCAGAAGAGTTGAAAAGAGTTTCTAATTCTAATGTATTTGAAAGTATCAAGAATTTAGATCCATCTTTAAATATAGGAACTAACCTTGATCTTGGATCAGATCCTAATAGAGTCCCCGATATTCAATTGAGAGGTACATCTACTTTTCCTGCAGGTGATTCTGGCGATTTAAGAAGTTCTTTCCAAGACTCGCCAAACCAACCCTTATTTATTCTTGACGGGTTTGAAGCTAGTGCCACATTTATTTTTGATATGGAAATGGAGCGGGTAAGTAGTATCACTGTATTAAAAGATGCTTCAGCGAAAGCAATTTATGGATCAAAAGCTGCAAATGGAGTCGTAGTTATTGAAACGAAGAAACCTGAATCTGGAACAATGATAGTGAGATACTCAGGTAGCGTAAATATACAAGCACCAGATTTATCATCATATAATCTTTGTGATGCGCTTGAAAAGCTTGAAGTTGAGCGTATAGCAGGAGATTATGATCATGCGCAGATAGGACAGAAATTAATATATGAAAATTTGTATAACCAGCGTTTGAAAAAATCACTCGAGGGAGATGATACTGATTGGTTATCAAAACCAACACAGGTGGGAGTTGGAACGAAACATGTCTTGTCGGTTGAGCTTGGAGAGAAAATGACGAAAATTGCTGCTAATTTGTCTTACAACAAAGTTAAAGGTGCAATGAAAGGATCTGATCGAGAAAATATTTCAGGTACTGTTAGTGTTGATTACAGACATGAAAATTTAGTATTTAGAAATATTATGACTGTACTTTCTAATAATAGTACAGATTCTCCTTATGGAAGCTTTAGTGATTATGCTAAAATGAACCCTTACTGGGATGCCTACAATGAGGATGGTACTGTGGCGACAGGTAGTGATGATCCCGATGATGCTTTGTATTACAGTAATCCTTTATACAATGCTACAATTAATACAAGTTTAACCGACTCCTATTTTCAATTTAAAAATAATTTTCAAATTGATTGGACGATAAAGGAAGGTTTAAGACTTAAGTCTCGTGTGGGAGTAACTAAATTAACAAGTGAGTCTAATCGATTTTACCCTGCTAACCATACTAAATTCGATAATTATGAAGACGAAGATCTTTTGAGAAAAGGTTCCTATCAACTAAATAATGGTAAAAAACTTAATTTCTCAGCTGATATGAACCTTTCATATTCAAAGGTTTTTAACGAGAAGCATTTTGTAATGGCCAACGTGGGGCTTGACGCAGGTACTAAAACGAGTAGTGAAATTGTAAATTATGCTGAAGGATTTCCAAGTGATCGAATGAATGATATAACCTTTGCATTGCAATACACAGAGGGAAAAACGCCATATGGTTCTGAGAGTCAGGTAAAGGAGCTTGGTTTATTGGGTGTGTTTGGTTATGCTTATGATAATCGTTTGCTAGCTGATTTTACTGTTCGTCAAAATGGATCATCCTTATATGGTGAAAATAACCGATGGGGAACATTCTATAGTGTGGGTTTAGGTTGGAATGTACATAAAGAGGCTGTTTTAGAAAATGCAACATGGCTAGATCTTTTAAAGTTACGATCCTCAATAGGTACATCAGGAAGTCAGAATTCTTCTAGCTATCAATCTTTATCAACGTATAAATATTATTTAGATCGTAGCTATGCTGGCGAATTGGGAGCCTATGTAATAGGTCTTTCTAATGATGATTTGAAATGGCAAACTAAACTTGATTTTAATGCTGGTATAGATTTACGGGTTAAGCGTGTGTCTCTAATATTTGATTATTACCAGTCGATAACTGAAAACTTAATTACCAGTTTATCAATTCCATATTCTACAGGTTTCTCTACTGTTCAAGAAAATATTGGTAAGGTTAAAAATGAGGGTATAGAATTTTCATTGAGATGGCAGATCCTGAAAAAGAAAAGTAGTTTTTTGAACTTTACTTTTGCGGGAACGACAAATAAGAATACGATTACTGATTTATCTAATGCTATGAAAGAGTTTAATGAAACTCAAGATGAGCTTGCTGCTTCGGGAGATTACGGTAAGCCAGTGTTAAGATATGTGGAAGGTGGATCGATGAATGACATTTGGGCTGTTCCATCGCTAGGAATTGATCCTGCTACTGGATTAGAAATATATGTTAAGCAGGATGGAACGAGTACTTATATATGGGATGCACTAGATCAAGTTGTATGTGGTAATTCATTGGCGAAATTTCGTGGTAATATGGGGATCAATGGTGAATTTAATGGATTCGGATTTAGTATAACATCCCGATTTTCAACTGGTGCCGATATGTATAATTCGACTTTGGTTAACAAAGTCGAGAACATAGATACTAAATACAATGTTGATCGTCGTGTTCTTGATGGAAGATGGACAACACCAGGGCAATACGCACCTTATAAAATTCTTTCACGTTATTATAATGAAAACTCTGTGCTAGTCAGTAACCCAAAGACAAAGCCAACTTCACGATTTGTTCAGCGTAAAAACGAATTAAATATTTCAGCAGTTAGTGTATATTATAATTTCAAGAAGGAGTTGGCTCAAAAGCTTTATATGAAAGATTTACGCCTTACAGCCTATATGAATGATATCCATACATTTTCCAGCATTGATGTTGAGAGAGGTACTTCTTATCCATTCTCACGAACCATATCATTCTCATTAAGAGCAACTTTTTAAATTGAACGAATATGAAAACATATATTATATACATCATTACATTTTTCTTATCAATTTTATGCGTGTCATGCGACGATTGGTTGGACGTTAGCCCTAAGGCTGAAATTGAGTCAACAGAATTATTCGAAACTGAGCAAGGGTTTCAAGATGCTTTAACGGGAGTATACATATCTTTATCAGATAATTCCTCTTATGGTAAATACTTATCCTGGCATATACTTGAAGATTTAGCACATCAATATGATGTTTCTAGTGGTAATTATGAAGGAATTCAAAATTATGATTTTGAAAATACAACTTCACTAAGCGTTATTAAGTCAATATGGTTACATCAGTATAATACCATTGCCGAAATAAACTTATTGCTTGAATCAATTGATAAGTATGGTCGTATTTTAGATACTGATTCTTTCAATGAAGTTAAAGGTCAAGCATTGGCATTAAGGGCTTATTGTCATTTTGATTTATTGCGTTTGTATGGTCATGGTAATCTTGAGAATAGAGCTGATTTAGGAGAGCGATTGACTATTCCCTATGTAACGGAATACACCAATGATATTACAGAACAAAAAAGTTATAATCAAACATTTATTTTGCTTGAAAAGGATATTGATGAAGCTTTGCAACTTTTAGATTCAGAGGCTGATAAAGTAGTAACGCATATGAACTATGATGCAGCTTTAGCATTTAAGGCGCGAGTTTGTTTATGGCAAGGTAAAAAAGTAGAAGCCTTACAGTTAGTAGAACAATTACTACCTATTGATGCTGGCTGGGCTACTAGTGAGTCAGGTGCTTATTTTGAAGACGAGGACCTGTTCCGTTTGAATGTGACGTTATTATCTGATTATATTGATGATTTTTATAGTTCGGACGTTAATCAAATATATAATAGTAATCGTTTAATACAAACTGAAGATTATGTGTTTGATATCTTCAACATTCAGGAAGGTAGCGGAGAAGGTCAAACAGATCTAAGGTATCTTCATCAGCATAAGATGGAAAGTTCTTCTGAATGGTTAACAATAAAATTGAAGCCTGCAGAGGATGCAACAACAGATACTTATTATATTCCCATGTTGAAAATTGCAGAAGTTTACCTAATTGCAATAGAGTGTTATGCTTCAGAGATTGAAGGCGGAGATCTTACAAAGGCTATTGAATATCTTAACAAGTTAAAAGAAGAGCGAAATATCATGCCTGCGTTTTTTCTTGAAGAAACATCTAGTGCTGAAGATGTTGAGGCTGCCATTTGTCAAGAGTATCGTAAAGAATTTATTCAAGAGGGACAGTTGTTTTACTTCTACAAACGAAAAGGGATGACATCATTTGCAAGGCAAACGGGTGAAGCTGCAAATGAAATGACTGATGAGAATTATGTTCTCCCTTATCCAGATATTGAGATTGAGTTTGGAAGAGTTCAAGAAATTTAATCATAAAAATGATACCAATGAAAATATTAAAATATATAGCCAATATTTTTTTCGTCATGATCATGATATGTTCATGTGACCAAGAAGAAACAATGATGTATGAAAAGGACAGAGCTGCTTTGAATTTTAGTAGTAGTTTAACACAGTATTCATTTTTAAAAACTGGTTTAGAAAGTGATACAGTAAGCATTCAATTCTCAATAAATGGTCTTAGTACCGATTATATAAGAAAAGCCAACTTTGAAATTGTAATTGATAGCACAACAGCAGTTGAAGGAGTCGATTATAGCATTGTTTCAACTAATCTATTACCAGGTGAGTTATCGGGTGAGTTAAAAGTCAAGGTTAACCAACCTACTGATGATATGACAGTGTATTTTAGAGTTACCGATGGGGAAGATTTTGAAGTAGGGATTGCTGATCGAGCTGACCATAAATTAATTCTAACAAATAAATTAACACCTCCTGTTAGATGGGGTAATGATGCTAGAGGGGCCTGGAAGTCAAAGCATTTCTTAGGTACTTATAGCACGGCTTACTATAGTTTTTTAATTTTAACAACGGGAGAAACAGAATTTCCATATCCTTGGGCAGTTCCTGGATATAATGATGGTGTGAAGTGGGCTTATTCTTATAAAACACAGTTTATAAATAAAGTAACAGATGACTTGAGGAAATATAATGAATCAATTGCGCCGGATGTATTATTGCATGACGACGGTCCTGCTATCGGACTTCCTGTGATTGTTGGACACTATTATACATTTGATTAAATAACGATATGATGAAAAATATTAATACATATATAATTTTTGCACTTATTAGTCTGGTGTTTTTTGCCTGTGATGATGATTTAAGTGAACATGCCGATATTAGATATCCTGATTTGGAGATTTATGTGGCCCCAGATTCAACGGGTATTTACTTGGGTGATTATTATTACGATCCACAGTTGATAACAGTAAATAAGGAAGACACGATTTTTTTGGATGAGGCTGCATATGCAGATTATTCATATGAATGGCGACTTAATGCCATAGCTGGTTCTTTTGATACGATATCTAATGTTATTTCAACAGAGCGTATTTTATCAACCAAACTTAATCTGTCGATACCTTCATCATATCCTTATTATTTAGTGTTAAGAGTTACAAATAAAGATGTAGGCATTATACAAACATTTGATTGGCAAATTACCGTATTAAGTAAATTCGGACAAGGTTTGTTAATTGCAGATACAGAAGATAATGGTCTTTCTTCAGATTTAAATCTTTTAATAGCAAAAGCTTATAATGAGTTTGCAGTTACAGGGGAAGATATTGTTTATCGAAATATTTATTCTGAGGCAAATGGAGAGAAGATGTCCGGACTTGTTAGTAGTCTGTCATTTATGAATAGTTATAATAATAAAGTGTTATTTGCTCTTGTTGAAGGAGAAACGCTTTACGGAATAGATAACCTTTCATACACTTTGGATGGTACAAATGCAGATTATTTCTACTTTGAGCCTGAAGTGATAAAACCTCAGTTTATTAGTTCTTATAATGGGACTATTGGTTATCTAGTGAATGATGGAATACTTCTTTCTCATGGTTCATCTTCAACATCTAAATTTAGTTATGAGGATCCGTCGATTTATAAATATAATTTTAGTAATGTATATGTCACTAAATGGGATAGAGGAAGTTATTTTAATGGACCTTGTATTGGTTATGATGAAATCGGTCATCAGTTTGTTACGATGACTACAAGTGGTGGTCTTAAAGAATTTCCTGAGCCTTCAAATACCGACGATTGGGCTTTTAATCCTAGCAATATGCCAGTAGATTTGGAATTTATATCTGGAGATCGAAATGGACCTTGGTCTGCTCCATATCTTCTAAACTTAATGAAGTCAAAAACAACAGGGCAGTTTTATGTTTATAAGATAGGCACGGATTCTTCAAAAGAAATTTATGGTGATTTCATATTTGATTTGGCTAATTGTCCTGATTTGGATCGTGCCACCGCATACGCTTTTTCTGAAACCTATGATGAGTTTTACTATGCTGTGGATAATGAATTACGTGTTGTAATTTTAAATACAGAAACACCATCGTATAGTATTTCTTACTCACTTCCTGCAGGTGAAACAATATCTCACTTATTAATTCATAAAAAGATGGATGGAAAAACAACCTGGTCAGAATCTGAAAATGAAGATGGAGAAATCGTGAGTGAATGGGTAAGTTCTATTAATAATGTTATTACAGTTGCCTCGTATAATGGTACCGAAGGATTTATAAGAACTCTTCCTATTCAGTATGGTGGTGCAGGTGGAATCGCTGCTGATGAATATGTAAATACATACGGTGGCTTTGGTAAAATTACTGCTTTAACAGAGCGTTACTAGAATTATTTATTTAGAAATAAGTGCCTGTTTTTTTACATGGCATATGAATATTGGGTGAATAGTATTTTATTCACCCAATTATTTAATAGATGTACAATTACTCTTTAAGAAATACACTAATGAAAAAATATACACTAACATTAATAATTGCTCTTATTTCATCAATAGCATTTGCGCAAGATGGAATTAAATTTACGAAGGTCAGCTGGGAAACCATACTCGAAAAGGCTCAAAATGAAAAAAAGAATATATTCCTTGATTGCTATACCTCATGGTGTGGTCCTTGTAAAAAAATGGCAGCTAATGTTTTTACTTTGAAGGAAGTTGGAGATTATTTTAATCCTAATTTTGTATCCGTACAAATGGATATGGAGAAAGGAGAAGGAGTTGAGCTTGCGGAAAAATTTAATGTAATTGCTTTTCCTACATTGATTATTTTTAATAATAAAGGGGAAGAACTTCATCGTGTTGTAGGAGCTAAATCCAAAGAACAATTATTATTAGAGGTTAAAAAAATAAAAGGAGGCAAGACTTATGCTTATTATCGTGCAAAATATGACGCTGGAAATCGGACCGAAGAATTTCTTAAAGAGTATATGGGAATTCTGAAAAGCTCATTTAGAAAAGACGAGCTTTCGAAGGTTGCAGAGGATTATTTGCTATTAATAGGTAGCGAAAAGTGGGAGAATGCAGAAAGTTGGAAAATGATAAGTTCATATTTGAATGATAAAACTGGTAATTCACCTATTATTAGATATGTTCAAAATAATAAGCATACCTATATCGATTTATATGGGCAAAAAGCGGTTACCAACAAACTCTACAAGGTGTTTGCAGGAACAGCAAAGACTTTTTCCACCGAAAAGGATGAAAAAGTTAGTGTTGATTATGATGCTTTTCGTGTGTATATATCTGAATTGCAGAAGATTAACGTAAGAAAAGTAGAACGGATGAAGATCAATGCAAATATGTATTATGCACTTGAAACTGAGAATTGGGAGACATATTTAGCTTATATCGATTATGAGATTGAGGCTATGGGTAAAAACATAAGCTCGAATGACTTGCTCTGGTTTGCTTACCAAATTGAAATTCATTGTGATGATAAAAACATCAGAAAAGAAGCATCGAAATGGTGTGAGATAGGACTAAAGGTTGTTAAAAGCGAAAGACTCAGAACAGGCTTACAAAAAAACTATAATTTGCTAATTGCAGATTAATAAAATCTGTAACTCAAGTATCTCTATTTGTGAATTAAGTTAAAAAGGATTTTTTTTTTACAAATTACAGGAGTTAGTGGTTAAAAGGCAGAATTTATAGAGAATTCTTTCTTGAGGTGTATGCCCCATTTTTATTTAAAGATTTTTGGTCGGATCTGATTTTTTAGAAATTTAAACAAATTTTCAGATTCTGTCCTTTTTTGTGTAATTAAAGGCACTTTTTTTGTGGTTTTTTCCATAAAAAAAATTGGTAAAGATATAATTAGTAAAGCGGTGAAAATGGCGAAACGTTCAGTAGTGCTTGACGCTAATTTTGCGAACATTGATACTTATGCTTGTGTTTTGAATAAGGCAGGTATGATTAAAGAAGCTAAGTTCAGGCTAAAAAGTCTATTGATCTAGCTCCTGAAAAAGAAAAGAAAGGTCTTTGGTCATCAGCATTTATCGCTGGTAACTAAACTTGAATTTTTAATATAAAGTTTAAAAACCATCCTTCGGGGTGGCTTTTGTTCTTATATGGATATCTACATAAAAAAGGCTGACTCTCATGAGTCAGCTTTTCTTGATTAATATATTGTCCCGTCCTAAAATAGTAGTATTGCAATAACGACTAATGTTTGGTAATCAACTTTTGTTGAGACCTAAATTCTCTTGGTGTACAACCCTCTAGTTTTTTAAAGGATCGGTTAAAATTTGAGATATTATTGAATCCACTTTCAAAACAAATTTCAGAAATATTTTTTTCGGTTTCGACTAGGCTTCTTGCGGCGTGTCCGATGCGGATATCTAGTAAATAATCTGAAAATGCCCTCTGTGTTCTCTTTTTAAAGAAGTGACTGAATGCTGATGATGACATATTTACCATTTCTGCGACATCAGCAATTTTAATTGGATTGTGAAGGTTGTCAATTAAATATTGATTGACCATTTTTATACGTCTACTTTTCGATGTATCGAATTGGTCCACATAAGAAGGAGAGGATAAGGTTAATTGATTTCTGGAAATCGATAGATCGTATAGAATGGACAGAAAATCTAGAAATGAATCAAATCCGCTAACATCAGATAACTTTAAGATGCGATTAGTTATATTTTGAGTGGTTTCTTCGGAGAATAAAACACCCAATTTAGATTTATTTAATAAATCTTTAATAGGTAGTGAGGCTTTCCTGTTTAGTGTTTGTTCACTAAGAATATTGGGTTGGAATTGAATAGTAATAACTCGTGCATTATCGGTGTTACCACTCCATGCGTGCGGTGTGTTAGGTCCAATTAAAACAAGATCGACGGAGTCGTAATTTTTTATTGAATCACCGATAATTCGTTTCCCTTCCGAATGAAGTACAAGGTTCAACTCATACTCAGGATGGTAGTGAATTGGAAAGTCGAATTTGGCATTTTGATGATCAAGAACAATAAAGAAATCGTGTTCTGTTAATGGCGTAATTTCGCGTACAATTCGAGTCATGACTTAATAAAGTTTGCGTTAGATGCTATTATATGATTAAAACTCTGTACAAATGTAATAAAAATTTCCTAAAAGTATAGGTTTGTATACCTTTGTAGTTGTAGTCGTACCAGTGGTTTGGTCTTGTTGTGTTTCAGTATTGTATGTCTTATCTGTATTTGTGATTCATTAAAGTATCATTAAATGACATTAAAGGTGATAGGTTATTAACCTATGAGGACTAATTTTGAAACATTGATAATAATATTAGAAACTAGAAATCTATATCTATGAAAAAAAGAAACCGGATATTGAGCTTATTAATGATGTTTTGTTGCCTTCTAATGGTAACAACTCAAGCTAATGCTCAATCTCAAAGTGTAAATGGAGTAGTCTCTGATGTAAACGGAGTAAGTATTCCTGGAGTAAGTGTAGTTGAAAAAGGTACACAGAATGGAACCGTTACAAATATTGACGGTGTTTTTGAAATACAAGTTGCATCACCTAATGCAATCGTTGTATATTCATTTATTGGTTTTAAGACAATCGAAGTTCCGGTTGATTTAACCAAGAAAATGATGATTACTCTTGAAGAAAACCTTTTAGGTTTGGATGAAGTTGTAGTTATCGGTTATGGATCGGTTCAAAAGAGTGATGTCACAGGTGCTGTATCTTCTGTAAAAATGAAGGATATATCATTGAGTCCATCTAACTCGGTAGATGGTCTTTTGCAAGGGCGAAGCGCAGGTGTGCAGGTTGTCTCTTCATCAGACGATCCAGGTGCAGGTTCTACAATTCGGATTCGTGGAGGTAGTTCATATCGAAGTGGTAATGAGCCCCTAGTTGTTGTTGATGGTTTTCCAATCGGAAATGCCGGTGATATCAAACAAATTTCTCCTAGCGATATTGAATCGATGGAGATATTGAAAGATGCTTCTTCTACTGCTATTTATGGTTCTCGAGGAGCAAATGGTGTTATCATGATTACGACTAAAAAAGGAGCGAAAAATACAACTGAAGTTACAATTTCTCAGCAAAATACAATATCAGAGTTTACTTCTGATTTGAACTTATGGCGTGATCCAGTGTTAATGGCAGAGCTAAATAATGAGAAACGAGTTAATGGTGGTTTTGTTCCATTGTATATCGGAGCTAATGATCCTAATGGCGTTTATTACCCATCTGTAGGAGAGTTGAAAGATGGATCTTGGAAATATAATACGCGTTGGGATGATGTTGTATTTCGTAATCCGATTTCGAATAATACCAATATTGCTATTCGTAGCCAAAATGAAAAAACTCAATTTAGTTTGAGTACAACTTATTTTACGGATGAAGGGGTATATATCGATGATAATTATAAAAAGTTGAATACCAACTTAAATATAGTTCATAAGGCATACGATAAACTTACTGTTGGAACCAATGTCCTTTTTACAAAAGGAGAAAGAAATAATAACGGTGGTTTAGCTTATTATAGAAATCCTATTTTCCCTGTTTATAACGATGGTGATGCCTCAAAAGGTTATTATATGGTTGGGACTCAGGATTATTCACATCCTATTGCTTTAACTGATAATAAATCTAATAAGAATGAATTTTTGGACTTCTTAGGAACAGCTTTTGCTGAAGCTCAATTGTTACCTTCTTTAAAATTGAAATCTCAGATAAATTATAAGTTCAGTCGTTCAATAACAGATTTTTATAATCCAAATCTTTATACTGAAGATGGAACTTTTAATAATGGCGCAGGAGGTATTGATAATTCGGAAAGTAGTGAGACTATTTCTGAGTCATTCTTAACTTTTGATAAAACGCTTAATGAAGTGCATAAGATAAATGCTATGGCTGGTTTTTCATATCGTTATAAAAAGAATCAGACTTCAAATTTGAGAGCATACGATTTCTTGAACGAATCTTTAGGTAGTGGTAATCTTTCTGGCGGTAGTCCAGAAAAACAATCTGTTGATAATAGTTTGAGTGAAGAAGTAATGTATTCATACATGGGACGTTTAAACTATGTATACGATAGTAAATATTTAGCAACCGTTACTATGCGTGCCGATGCTTCTTCAAAATTTGGTGAAAATAACAAATGGGGATATTTCCCATCTGGAGCGTTGGGATGGAAAATGCATCACGAAGATTTCATTAAAGATTTAAATGTATTTGATGAATTAAAACTTCGTACTAGTTTTGGTATTTCTGGTAATCAGGAACCTATTGGAGCTTATCTAATCAACAGCCAATACGGACAAGATCAATACTATGTAAATGGTGGATGGCAAACAGCAATCGGTCCTGGTTATATTGGACGATGGGATGAGCAAACTGGTAAAAAATTATGGTCTGGAATTCCTAATCCTGATTTAAAATGGGAAACAACGGAACAATTTAATGTTGGTCTTGATATGGCATTTTTTGGCAGACGCTTACGTGTAATCGCTGATTATTATAACAAGCATACTAATGACTTATTGCGTGAACGTTACTTATCTCCTTCATCAGCTTATGACCTAGTCTATGTTAATGGTGGTGAAATTAAAAATGAGGGTATTGAATTAACTTTTGATGCTGACATTATAAACAAGAACGATTGGAAAGTTTCAGGAACTTTGATTTTTTCTAAAAATAAAAATGAAGTTGTTAGTCTAGGTAATGAGTTGGCTTTTGGATTAAATACTGATCCTAATACAGGAATGCAATACGAATTTAATGCATCTACAATAGAAGCTTTTCGTGCAAAACCAAACATTTTGGGTATTGGAGAAGCTGTTAATGTTTTCTATGGTTACAAAGTAGATGGTATTATTCAAAATAATCAAGAAGGATTAGCTGCAGGATTAACAGGAAAAGATGCCGAAGCAGGAGAATTTAAATATGTTGATATCAATGAAGATGGAGTAATTGATAGTAAAGATCGAACTATCATTGGTGATCCAAATCCTGATTTTACAGCTAGTTTAAGCTTGCAGGTGAGTTACAAGAACTTTGATTTGGCCATGTTATTTAATGGAAGTTTTGGTCAAGATATTTTTAATACCAAAGCTTTTAGTGAGCCAAGTAATGAACCTCTGCGTTGGACACCAGATAATCCAACTAATAAATATCCTAGTCTACGAGATGGTCGTAACCTACAAATGTCTGACTGGTTTGTTCAGGATGGAAGTTACGTGCGATTACAAAATGTTTCTTTAGGATATAATATTCCAAATTTAGGAATCTCATGGTTTAAGCGTGGACGCATTTATATGAATGCAACCAACCTATTTACTATTACTAATTTCGATGGATATGATCCTGAAGTAGGAAGCGATGGAATCTATTGGGGAGGTTATCCAAAATTGAGAAAATGGACATTGGGTGTTGAATTAACATTCTAATTCAATATCACAATAAACATTTACAATATTAAAAAGAATAGAATATGAGAAATTTAAATAAAATAGCATTGGGATTTGCTTTCGCAGTGGGGTTTGCTTCTTGCGAGAGCTTAGAAGTGGAGCCTACAGGGTTTTATTCTGAGGCTAATTTCTATACGACAGTTGAAGATGCTGAAGCATCACTATTATATGCTTATGATGCTTTAACTTTAGTTAGTTATGCACCTATTAACTACTATTTGTGTGAATTAGCTTCAGATAACTGTATCGCAAAATCAGATGAAGGTGCGGATGCTCAGGCATTTGTAAATTGGGAAGTAACATCTCAAAACGAACTATTAACGCAATATTACCGTTGTGCTTACATTGCTGTGAATAGAGCAAATGCGGTTATTGAGAATGTTGAAGGAAGAGGATTTGATGAAAAGGAAGAAAAACGTCTTTTAGGTGAAGCTTATTTTCTTCGTGCATACAACCACTTTAATGTAGTTAGAGCTTTTGGTTTAGTACCCTTGCAAACATCGTTAATCGATAAAATGGATGAAACGACAAGCAGTTTGCCTGAAAATATGCAGGAAGTTTATTCATTTTTAATTGATGACTTAACGAAAGCTGTTGATTATTTAGAAGTAAATCGTGTAACTGGTCGTGCTGATAAAGTAGCTGCTCAAGCTCTTTTGGCAGATGTTTATCTGTTTGCTGCTTCGGCAAAAGAGAGTGGTGTTCCAAAGTACGATGCCATTACCGAGAGTGTAGAAAATCTTTATGCTAAAGCTGCAGAATTTTCTGGGAATGTTTTAAATGATCAGTCTGAATATTCACACGATAGTGACTTGCAAAATATTTACGATGTGAATAGTCCTGATGGTCCTGAGCACATTTTCATCTTGTCGATGGATCGTTCAGGAACTGCGGAAGGTGATTATTCAAAACTTTCGAAATATTTTATTCCTTATGTTGCTGGAGGTACTATGTATCTAAAAAATACTGATGGTTCCTTTTCTCCAACTCATGATGGTTGGAGCGTATTCCAAACAACCAATACGCTGATTTCAAATTATGAGCTAACTGATAAACGTCGTACAGATTTGTTTGTGTCTGAAGTTTATGACGAAAATAACAATTCGACAGGTACAGTTAGTGATGGAACGATTCCTTACGAATTTACTCGTAAATATATCGATCCTGATTTTGCAGGTGATAAAACTAGCACACGTCCTTATTTGATTCGTTACTCTGAAGTACAGTTGGCTTATGCTGAGGCGACTGCAAACGCTTCGGGTTTGGAACAATACAATGATATTCGTCGTCGTGCAGGAGTAAGTGAATTGGCAGATTTATCTGGTTTAACCAAGGATGAGTTTCGCACATTAGTCGTTGAAGAACGTCAGCGAGAATTATCATATGAAGGCGATCGCCTTTGGGATTTAAGACGTAAAAATATTGTACAGGAAAAAGTAACTCAAGCCGCAGGTCTTTCGCCTGAACAAGTTGCTTTTTATCCAATCCCACAACGTGAACTCGATTTGAATCCTAACATCAATTAAAAAGAACGCAATGAATAAATTACTAAATATATTTTTGATAGTGCTGGTAGCAAGTATGGCTGCCTGTACTTCCGATCCTCTTGAAGACTTAGATGGAAATGGTTGGAAGAAGGAACGTAATGTAGTTTCTGTTTTGTTAGAAGGACAGATTGGAACAGCAATTATTGAGCGTGAGGCTGATGATGCTAAAATTACATTAACTGCTAATTTGGCAAGTATCACCGATATTTCTAAGGTAGAGATTGAGGGTATTGAGTTTTCTTATGGTGCAACTTCTTCAAGTTTAGCGGGTACAACTTTAGATTTTACAAGTGGATCTACATCTATATCAGTGGTATCTGGTGCAGGAGAAACGCTTGATTGGAAAGTTGTTCTAAATCCATTTATTAACGAAATAGAAGGTAGTTGGACAATCTCAAGTTATTACATCAAATGGGATGATGGAAATGGATGGGGAAATGCTGGTGGAAGTGAACTTAATTCGCTATTGGCTGCATCAACACCTGGTCTTGATGATATTATAACTTTTGGTCCTGTTGAAGGTGCTGATGATGAAGGTCGGGTTTATGGAAACTTTGAACGTACCACTGGTGCAGATGGTGAAGTAGCTTCATTTATTTATGAGCGAACAAATGAGGATTGGACTAGTAGATTTAATCAAATACCTGTTGGATCAGGTGAATGGTTGTTGAACAAAGATAATTCAATTACAATTACTGTTGATGGTATGTCATATACGACTCTAATATTTGAAAAAACTGATGATTCAAATCTGAAGTTGCCATTAGCTCCAGGAGCTCCAGATTCAGGTAAAATTAACTGGGATGATTACTACGGAGACCACACAAATAAATTTTGTGTTACTACTGAATTATACTATGAGCTCGTAAAGTAATAGAGAATTATTCAACCCGGTAAACATGTTTGAAATAAATCATGATAAGCTTATTGGGTTTTAGTTAAAAAAAAGGCAGATGAACTTATTCGTTCATCTGCCTATATTCAAATTTTAATAAAGAAAGTTATCAAAAAATCATTCTGAAGTAAGGGGTGATTGGATACTTGTTGACTGAAACAAATGAGGTGAACCTTATAGCTGTTTTACCATATTTGAATTGTTTTTTTTAGTTGGTATGATACAGACTGGGCTTCTGAAGAATTGGCACACATGTCGAATTCAATGGAGCAATTACTGACTAAGTAGTGAAAGTTATAAATATGATTAACTACATATTTATTATTGCAGATTAAAAGATATTAATATTAAGAGGATATTTGAAAGCGTTTAGATTTTAAATCCGTCAAATGATGGATGAAATTATGAATATATTGCTTTTCAGACAGCCTCTTTTTTAAAAAAAACACATAGTTATGAGAACACGCTTTTTATTAATCGGAATATTCTCAATTCTGCTTTTGACGGTAGCTTGTGATAAAGATGAAAAAACTCGAGAGGCTGATACAAAAGACATAGATCTTATGATTACCCAGAACTTGCTTTCTTCCGATTTTGTTGGTAATGGAGCTCAATGGGGTGGCTATGACAATGTGCAAGATTGGATTGGAGCTGAAACTTTAAGTGAAGCCGATTGGACTAAATTGTACGAACGTATCGATTTTATGCGTCCTCCATTTTTACGTATTATGAGCAATGCTGGATCATCTTATAATAATAATGGGACTTACGATGAAACGACTAAAACGGTTTCGCTTTTTAAAATGTTGGCGTATGCCCAAAGTCGTCATATTGAAATTACCTACGGTGAGTGGGGACATCATTATTTAAATGGGAATATTGAGGAAGTTGACGTTTCATGGATTGCTAATTCGGTGAAATTTTTAAATCATTTGGTAAATGAAAAGGGATATACCTGTATCAAAACAGTCAACATTATTAATGAGCCTAATGGAGATTGGTCCACAACAGAGGGAAATTATAACGCTTGGAAAAATGTACAGGATGCTTATGTGCTCGAGATGGCAAATTACAATTTATCGGGTGTTAAATTAATGGGACCCGATGTTGCTGTATTTAATAGTGCTAACCAGATGGATTGGATTACGAGATCTAATGCAGATTTGGGTGAAAATATTGGACTATATAATCTTCACGTTTATCCAAAACAATTAATTGTACGTAATGGTGATTATACCGAAATGCTTCAGGCTTACCGCGATGTAACGCCTGCTGATAAGCGTATTGTTTTAGGTGAAATTGGATTCAAATACGACGAAGTTGATGCCGAACTTAAGGCGCAAAACGAAGCGGCTATTGAAGCTGATCCTTATGCAGGCGAAGATTCTAATATGATGGTTTATAAAGCCTTTTATGGTATTGATATGGCTGATGCTTTGATTCAATCGATGAGAGCTGGATTTTCAGGTGCTTTGGTTTGGAACATGGATGATGCTATGTATGTTAGTCCAGATGGCAGCAACTATAATGTTGATCAAATGAAACGATGGGGTTTCTGGAATATTCTTGGAGAAGAGCATTGTGGTGATGCTGAAGATGAGGCGATACGTCCATCATTTTACCCTGTTTCTTTATTATGCCGTTATTTCCCTGCAGGATCTGATATTTATAATGTCGAACTTCCTAATAAAAAAGGTGTTCGCGCTATAATGGGAGCTAAAGATGGGAAGTATTCTATTGCAGTGGTTAACTCAAATTACTCGACTTATTCTATCGTATTGAAATCAGATTTTATAGACAATATTGAGATGAATAAATTCAGTTTTAAATCGAATGCCGATGGTTCATTTGTTGGCAAGCTAGATGAAAATGGTTTTGCAACTCCTGTAGAAAAAGGAATGAGTATCGATTTAAATAAAGGTGTAGAAATAACGTTGGAAGGTGAATCATTTATTCTATTCACCAATATGGATTAAGAGTCCATAAACCAAATATAGAAAAAATAATAGACCATATATATTAAATAAATGAAGTTAACAAAGCATCCAAATAATCCCATTTTAAAACCACATGCAACCAATTATTGGGAGAACCTTGTGGTTTGTAATCCGGGAGTATGGTATGAAAACGGAAAGTTTACAATGTTGTATCGTGCGGCAGGTAATGATGAACAACATTATATCCGTATGGGAACGGCAGTGAGTGAGGATGGTGTGAATTTCGAGAGAGTTTCTGATGAACCAGCATTTGGACCTAGTAATGATGGTCCAGATCAAGGTGGTGTTGAAGATCCCCGTATCGTTAAGTTTGGAGACGAATTTTATGTCACTTATGCTTTCCGTCCTCATTATCCTGGACAATATTGGAAATTTGAACATGATGTAATTCTTCTTCCAGAGGTAGGTGAAGATTCTCCTGCAGTAATGAAAGATAACATTGCTAATTCAGGACTTGCAGTAACTAAGGATTTCAAAAATTGGCGTCGTCTGGGGCGTGTTACAGAAACAAATCTTGATGATCGTGATGTCATTCTTTTTCCTGAGAAAATTAATGGTAAATATGTCATGCTTCATCGCCCTAAACAATGGGTTGGAGAAAAGTATGGCTGTGAGACTCCAGCAGTTTGGATTCGTTTTTCAAAAGATTTAATGGTGTGGAATGAGCCTAGTACATTGCTTATTCCTGGTATTAAGGGAACTTGGCAAGAGAAAGTGGGCGGAAGTACTCCTCCATTAAAAACAGATGATGGGTGGTTGATAATTTATCATGGTGTTGAAAATGGCGGTGAAGGTCATTATCGAGTAGGTGTTGCCTTGCTTGATTTGGAAGATCCAACAAAAGTGATTGCTCGTGCCAGCGATTGGATTATGCAGCCTGAACATGATTATGAAATTGAAGGTTTTTATAAAGGCTGTGTCTTTCCAACAGGTAATGTTATTGTAGATGATACGCTTTACGTATATTATGGAGCTGCTGATAAATACATTGGTTTGGCAACTTGTAGCGTAAAAGAAATTCTTGAATTTGTGAAAAAGAATGAGTAATATCCTGAAGATTAGTGCTTTTGTGTAAAAGTAAATGAATATTTTAGTTAGATGTTAGGTTTGGTTAGAATTTCCCTTGGTTTAGCGGCTAGCAAACTAAGGGAAATCTTACCTAATAATGAAATCAGGCGAGTCCTTATTCAATAAAGGGATAGTCTGTGTTTTAAATGTTTTAAAAAGCTATTAAAAATATACAGATGAAGAACAGTTTATTTCTACTTGTAATTTCCCTAATTTTTCTTTCTTGCCAACAAGAAGAAGATAATTTGATTTACATTCATGCCGATCAAGCAATATCGACCGATTTTATTGGGAATGGTGTGCAGTGGTCGGCCTATCCGCATGCCGATACTGAAAACGCAGAATGGGGTAAACTCATGACTGATGCGAAATGGGATATGAATTTCAAAAGACTGGACTACATGCAACCTAAGCTTTTTAGGGTGTTAGATCAGGCCAACTGGAGGTATTTAGTTGGATTTGATAAGAAAGAAAATCCAATTTTAAATTTTGATAATCCTGAAGTAATAGCGGTTGAGAAAATTTTAGATTACGCACAAAAAAATCAGATTACTGTCCTTCTAGGAGAATGGGGCACTCCATATAAAATGCATGATACAGATCATGGGCATTCCGATAAATTTACAGGAGCAAACGATCCTAAATGGATTAATATTATAGCCGAGTACTTGGATTATTTAATCAATACCAAAGGCTATACATGTATAAAATATTACAACTTGGTTAACGAACCTAATGGAGATTGGGCTAGTACCAAGGGCGATTTTAATGAATGGCGTGATGGTGTGAAAATGCTATCTGAAGTATTGAAAAAGAAAGGAATGGATAAATCTATTACTGTTGCAGGACCTGATGCTGTTACACGTTACGATAACCCAGAATCAACCTATAGTGGAATGGGGTGGGTTGAAGAATCAGCCAAACAGATTGGTGAATGTATTGGCATTTACGAAATTCATGACTATACAGCCCACGATTTTGTTAAAAGTGGAGAGTTTAAACTTTTTCATAAGAAAGCTGCTGATATAGCGAAAAAAGAAAACAAGCAAATCATCTTTGGAGAACTTGGTTTTAGTCGTAATGGTAAAAAGAATCAGGACAGAGCTAAAGCCGATCCATACTCTAGTGAAGACAGCCAGATGGAGGTTTATGATTTTTCTTATGGTATTAATATGGCCGATGCAGCAATTCAAAGTATGAATGCTGGTTTTTCAGGTTCGGCAGCTTGGGCATTAGATGATGCTATGCATACCTTAGGCGATTTAGGTAAAAAGAATCAACTGAAAAGATGGGGGATGTGGAATAGTCTTGGAACAGAGATTTGCAATAACCCAGATGATGAAAATATGAGACCTTGGTTTTATTCATGGTCATTATTGTGTCGTTATTTTCCAACAGGGAGTCGTATTGTTGAAACAGACAGTACAGGTATCGAAGGTCTTCGATTAACAGCATCTGTTCTTAAGGATGATATGACGATTGCTATCGTAAATAATTCTGATAAAGATAATATCATTGCGCTTTCAGTACCCAATTCAAAATCATTTAAGAAGTTCCTTTATATTGATGGAGAAAGAAGGCTAGATGCGGATGATTTTCCTAAAGCTATAGAACAAAATCTAGGTGAAAAGGAGATGAAAGAACTAAAGGTTCCTGCTAATAGTTTTGTTCTATTAACAACATATAAGTATTAATAAAAGCAGATCTTAATTTCAGTAACTTAAGCTAACTCTAAGCAAACTTTAAATCTAAACGAATGAATATTAGTACTATCGATATTGCCATTCTTATTGTGTTCATTATCGGAATTATTTGGTGGGCACTTAAAAATGGGAAAAGTCAGGATTCTACCTCATACTTTTTAGCGGGAAGAAATATGACTTGGCCTGTTATTGGGCTTTCCTTATTCGCAGCAAGTGTTTCTAGTTCAACCTTAATGGGGCACTCTGGAGAAGGATTTATTACAGGAATCGCAGTTTTTAATTACAATTGGATTTCTGTTTTGGTAATGGTTTTCTTTGCCTTATTTTTTCTTCCATTTTATATCAAATCGGGTATTTTTACGATGCCTGAATTTTTAGAGAAACGATTCGATAAACGTTCAAGATATTATTTTTCATTTATTACAATCTTCGGAAATGTATTTTTAGATGCAGCTGCTACTTTGTACACTGGAGCTTTGATTATCAAGTTGATTTTTCCAGAAGTTGACATGTTTTGGATTATTGTTATTATGGCTGTTGTAGCGGGATCGTATACCATTATTGGAGGTCTTTCTTCGGCTATTAATGCGGATATGATTCAAGCTTCCATCCTAATTATTGGATCTGCTATTCTTTATTTTTATGCTTTAGACGAAATAGGTGGATGGGAACAACTATACGAACGTTTTGGTGATGGTGTTTGGTTAAAATTAACTCGCCCGATTGGCGATCCTACTGTGCCTTGGTTAGGAATGTGGGTTGGGATTCCTATTTTAGGATTCTATTTCTGGGCAAATAACCAGGTTATGGTGCAACGTGTGTTATCTGCAAAATCAGTAGATCATGGTCGAAAGGGAGTCCTTTTTGTTGGTTTCTTATACCTATTTACCTTGTTTATTTTTATTCTACCAGGTTTAATCGGACGTGGAATTAATTTGTTTGGAGTCGAAAACTTACCAACCGAAATTATTGATGGAAGTACATTGAAATCAAGCTTTGGAATCAATACCGATCAGGTTTATCCTCGATTAATCTTGAAATTATTACCTGTTGGTTTAATTGGATTGATTTTGGCAGCTATGATTTCAGCTTTAACATCCACCTTGAGTGCAACACTTAGTTCTGTCTCTACTTTGTTTACCATGGATTTTTATGCTCGATATGATAAAAATGCAGATAGTAAAAAGTTGGTTAAAGTAGGTCGAATTACCTCCATTGTGGTTTTGATATTTGCCGTTATTTGGGCTCCTTTTATAGCTAATTTTGACTCTTTGGTTTCCTATTATCAAGAGATTGTGTCTTATTTGGCACCTCCAATTGTTGGAACTTTCTTTTTAGGTTTATTTTGGAAACGTTCAAATCAGTATGGTGCACTATGGGGCCTAATTTCAGGTATATTGGTTGCTGCCTGTATCATGATTGCAAAATATGTGTTAGATATCACCATTCCATATCATTTCTTATTAATTGCTCCTCTCGTAATGATCTTCAGTATGAGTATCAATGTTCTTGTGAGTTTATTAACTCCATTACCTGATCCTGAAAAAGTTGCTCAAAATACATGGACGGTTAAGATATGGCATGAGGAAACAGAAGAATTAAAAGGAATTGTTTGGTATAAAAACTTCCGAGTATTGTCACTTCTTCTTGTAATTGCATGTTTCGTGATGTATTTCCTTTTTAGATAGAAGGTACCATTTCATTAGTTAGTATGATTAGGAAATACGCTTTGCTTTAATTAGAACAATCCATATTTCCATTGTTTAATTAAGTCTTTAAAATTTATTACAATGAAAAAAACAATTATAAACTTAATGAGTTGTTTACTAATGGTTTCTTGCTTTGGATGTAAGAGTACACCATCAAAAACCAAAGAAGAACAGAAAAAAGAGAATTTTCATATCTATTTATGCTTTGGTCAGTCTAATATGGAAGGCTCGGCTAATATAGAAGAACAAGACAAAACTGTGGATAGTCGTTTTCGTATGATGTCGACTATGAATTGTGAAGATCTTGGACGAGAAAAGGGGAAATGGTATACTGCTGAACCTCCATTAGGACAGTGCGGAGTTGGTCTTTCACCTGCTGATTATTTTGGAAGAACTATGGTTGAAAATCTTCCTGACAGTATAACAGTGGGAGTTATTAATGTTGCCATTGGTGGATGTGATATTCGTTTATTTAATGAAGATATTTATCAAGATTATACCTCGATGTATGGTGATTGGTTTACTGATAAAATAAACGCTTACGAAGGAAATCCTTATCAATGTCTTATTAATCTTGCCAAGCAGGCTCAGAAGGATGGTGTTATTAAAGGATTTGTTTTACATCAGGGTGAGACGAACGAAGGTGATGAGCAATGGCCATCTTATGTGAAAACGGTCTATGAAAATATGCTAAAGGATCTTTCATTAAATGCAGATGATGTGCCTTTGTTAGCTGGAGAAGTTGCAGGTGTCGAACAAAATGGAAAATGTGCAGCAATGAATCCAATTATTGATAAGTTACCAGAAACTATTCCTACTGCTCATGTTATCTCTTCAAAAGGTTGTACAGTGAGAGAAGACAATGTGCATTTTAACTCAGCAGGAGTTAGAAAACTTGGAAAACGATATGCCGAGAAGATGCTAACACTAAAGGGACAAAAATGAAAAAACTAATTGTAGTCTTATTTTGTTGTTTGAATATCATTGCAATTGCTCAACAAACGAATCCTAATCAATCGCTTAAGTCTCCAGAAGTGCTCCCTGGTAATAAGGTTGCATTTCGAATTTATGCGCCTAACGCAAAAAATGTAACGCTTCGATCGGATGATAAATGGGATAAAATAGAATTCAATAAAGATGAAAAAGGTGTTTGGGAAGGCATCTGGAATAATGTAGAATCTGGAGCTTATCGCTATCATTTTATTGTAGATGGTTTACCTGTTTACGATCCTATGGAGCCAATGGCAAAAGAAAAAACAGCTGTTTTATTGATGACTTCGGGTGATGAGGTTATTGCAATGAAAGATAATGTACCACACGGAGCAATTGCTCAACGTTACTATTATTCTAAAACAGTTAATAAGACGCGCAGAATGCATGTATGGACGCCTGCAGGTTATGAAAAATCGAAAGATAAATTACCTGTGTTGTACTTGGTTCATGGTGGAGGCGATGTTGATAATGCATGGACAACGGTTGGATGTGCGGGGAACATTCTAGATAATCTTTTGGCAGAAGGCAAGATTGAACCCATGCTTGTGGTTATGCCTAATGGTACTATTCAGCAAAAAACTGAAACAATGCTGGAAAAAGTCCCAATTTTTAATGAAGATCTAATGATTAATATAATTCCTTTTGTTGAATCAAATTACAATGTGCGTGCCGATGCAAAACACAGAGCTATTATGGGCTTGTCGTTTGGGGGCTTAGAAACCTTGGAAGCGGCAACTTCTCATCCTGAAATGTTTGACTATGTGGTTGCATTAAGTTCTGGTTGGTGGATTAGCGATGAGTGGCAAAAAGAAAGAGGCTGGATGGATGACAAAGCAAAAAGAGTTGCTCGTATGAAGGAAATAGGCGCAGATTTTAATAAGTCGGTTAAGCTCATGTATTTTACTCAAGGTGGGTCTGAAGATCTTGCCTATGCGAATGGACATGAAACCATGAAAATTTTTGATGAAGCTGGAATTACATACAAATATAGTGAATCGCCTGGTGGACACACCTGGAAAGTTTGGCGCAAGAATTTGAATGATATTTTACCATTACTTTTTAAATAATAGATTATGAAAAAAATTACTATAATAATTGCATTGTTCTTAATGGTCTTTTCTAAAGGAACTAATGCCCAGTCTTCACAGGTTTTAGATTATCTGTACTCAATCTCGGGTAAAAAAACTATTTCTGGTCAGCACAACCGGGAGCCTAATGCCAAGCCAGCTCTTTGGACAAATGCAATAAAAAAAATGACAGGAAAATATCCTGCATTATGGAGTGGCGATTTTTTATTCCAACAAGATAATATTGATAATCGTTGGACCATGATTCGTGAAGCCAAAAAGCAATGGGATAATGGTTCTATTGTATCAATTATGTGGCATGCTTGTCCTCCGGACGAAGGGGAACCTTGTGCTTGGAAAGATGGTATTCTTAATTCACAATTGAGTGATGCTCAATGGAAAGATTTACTTACTGAGGGATCAGATTTAAATGAAAAATGGAAAACAAGAATGGATGATATTGCTGTTTATTTTAAGTTTTTAGAAGATAATGGTGTCGAAGTTCTCTTTAAGCCTTTTCATGAAATGAATCAGGGATTATTTTGGTGGGGTGGTAGACCAGGACCTGATGGAACTGCAAAATTATATCGTTATACCCACGATTATATGGAAAATACAAAAGGACTTTCAAACCTTGTTTGGGTTTGGGATATGCAAGATATGACAAGAGATTTTGAGGCATATAATCCTGGAGACGATTATTGGGATGTGTTTGCTTTTGATGTTTATGATAATGGATATGATGCTTCGTGGTACGAATACATTCTACCTATAGTAGGTAATAAACCAATGGCATTTGGAGAATGCACCAAGTTACCTAACGAAGAGCTTTTAGCTGCTCAGCCAAGGTGGACCTATTTTATGAGTTGGGCTGAGCTCGTGGAAAGAGATAATACTATTGAAGAAATACAAAAAGTTTATGATAATCCAAGGGTGATTACTCGTGATGAGTTACCTAAGTGGAAATAGATTATCCTCTTTAAATCAGTAATATGTCCTGACTCTTATATGATAGTTTAATCATATTATTATAATAAACATAGAGATTCAGATATTACTGATTTAATATCAGCATTTTCACCTCAGAGCTAGAATCCTTGTTTTTGTGTGTTTTTCGAAATATTGAATAACATCCAATTGAATTCTAAAAATGAGATTTAATATGGAACAGCGGTTTGATACTAACAGTCAAGTTTATTTGGCTAATCCTTTTTATTACACCAAAGAATAAGAAATAGAACTTTTTAGTTTGCTGCAGAAGTCTGTAAAATAATGTAGAAAAAATTTCAGAGTGGAGTCAACTTATTTTTCTACGAGTAAACTGAATTTGAAAAACAAAAAATAGTATGGATAAGAATATATTTAAAGTACGTCTGGAAAAACTAAAGCAAGAATACCAGAAAATTATTCAGAAACCGAATGAAGAACTTTTTAGCGAAAACGGAATATATAATCGACACAAAAACCCTGTATTAACGCGTAATCATATTCCATTGCATTGGCGATTTGATTTAAATCAGGAAACCAATCCTTTTTTAATGGAACGCATCGGGTTTAATGCTACTCTTAATTCTGGGGCAATCAAGCTAAATGGAAAGTATTTATTGGTAGTGAGAGTAGAAGGAAATGATAGAAAATCTTTTTTTGCTGTTGCCGAAAGTGACAATGGTATTGATGGATTTAAATTTTGGGATAAACCTATTTCAATGCCACAAACCGATAATCCAGATACCAATGTGTATGATATGCGATTAACTCAGCACGACGATGGTTGGATTTATGGCGTATTCTGTACCGAACGAAAAGACCCTAATGCACCAGATGGGGATACCAGTAGTGCAGAAGCTGCAGCAGGTATTGCTCGCACAAAAGATTTGCTTAATTGGAAACGTTTACCCGATTTAATATCTACTACAGGGCAACAACGTAATGTTGTACTATTTCCTCATTTAGTTGATGGTAAATATGCTTTTTATACACGCCCTCAGGATGGTTTTATTGACACTGGTAAAGGTGGCGGTATCGGTTTCGGACTTTCAAAAACAATGGAGCATCCGGAAGTGAAGGAAGAAATAATTGTAGATGCCAAAACTTATCACACCATTTACGAAGTTAAAAACGGACTTGGACCAGCTCCTATAAAAACTGAAAAAGGTTGGTTGCAATTGGCACATGGAGTTAGGAATACGGCTGCAGGTTTAAGGTATACTTTGTATGCTTTTATGACGGATTTAGACAAGCCTTGGATCGTAACTCATAAACCTGCTGGACATTTAATTGCTCCGCTAAAAGAAGAGCGAATAGGCGATGTTTCTAATGTGGTGTTCTCTAATGGCTGGATAGCTGATAATGATGGAAAAGTATTTATTTATTATGCTTCATCCGATACCCGAATGCATGTGGCAACAACATCAATACAACAATTAGTAGATTATTGTATCAATTCACCAGAAGACCAATTGCATTCTCATTTAAGTGTTCAAACAATTAATAAGTTAGTTGATGAGAATAAAGAATTTATGCAATTGTTAGATTAGAACTTATACTAATGATACCAAAACAAAATTTCTGTCAACAGGTAATCTAAAACCAATAAAATTCTATGTCAGTAAAAGTTTCATTAAAAGAGAAGATTGGCTATGGCTTTGGCGATGCTGCATCGTCTATGTTTTGGAAAATATTTTCCATATTTCTGCCAATTTTTTATACCGATGTTTTTGGTATTTCTGCAGCAGCAGTAGGTACTATGTTACTGGTTACCCGTATTTGGGATACAACCAACGATCCTATTATGGGAATTATATGCGACAGAACAAATACTAAATGGGGAAAGTTTAGACCATATTTACTATGGATAGCAGTTCCTTTCGGTATTATTGGTGTTTTAATGTTTACGACTCCAAATCTTAGTATGTCGGGTAAAATTGTATATGCCTATATTACATATACTTTAATGATGATGGCTTATACAGCGATAAATGTTCCTTACGCTAGCTTGTTGGGAGTTATGTCTTCTAAATCGAACGACAGAACCTCTTTTGCGTCGTATCGAATGATTTTTGCCTTTGCTGGTAGTATATTGGTAGTGCTTATTTATCAGCCCTTAGTCGATTGGTTTAAAGGTAGTTTTACCGAAGCTACTTCCTATCAGTTTACCATGATAATAGTTGGGTTGATCGCAGTTGCCTTCTTTATTCTTACTTTTTCGTGGACAAAAGAACGTGTTAGAACGCCTAAAGAACAAGAGAATAACTTATGGCAAGATATCAAAAATCTAGGAGGCAATATTCCTTGGTTTATTTTATTGGGATCGGGTGTTGCAACGCTAATATTTAATTCGGTTCGAGATGGGGTGGCATTGTATTATTTCAAATACTATGTTATTGATAATGCAGCGATTTCCTTTTCAACTACAATGTTAACATTTAGTACAGTGTATCTGTTCTTGGGGCAAATGACAAACATGTTTGGTGTGATGATGGCTAAACCGGTATCGGCTATTATAGGAAAACGAAATACCTTTATGTATGCCATGTTTGCAGCTGCATTATTAAGTTGTGCTTTTTACTTTGTCGATAAACAAAGTCTTTGGCTTATATATTTATTACAAGCTTTAATTAGTTTCTGTGCAGGAATTATTTTTCCATTATTATGGTCGATGTATGCCGATGCTGCTGATTATTCCCAATGGAAAACAGGTCGTAGGGCTACTGGTTTAGTTTTTTCAGCATCAAGTATGTCGCAAAAATTAGGATGGACAATTGGGGGGTCTGTAACACTCTGGTTATTGGCTTCCTATGGTTTTGAAGCTAATGCCGATCAATCTCCAGAAACAATTAGAGGTATAAAATATATGATGAGCTTTGTACCCGCAACTGCAGCTCTTATTTCAGGATTGGTTATCATGTTTTATAAGCTAAGCGATAAAAAAATGGTTAGTATAATGGCCGATTTAGAGGAGAAAATGAAAAAAGAGGAATAGCTTTTAAAAATTAAGACTAGCGGACAATTTTTAATATTGAAGAATGATTCAAGATAATATAAAAACGACAATAGTTCCTGAAATGAAGGTGGAGCTAAATAGTATACTAAACTTCTGGGCACAAAATACAATTGATAAAAGCAATGGTGGTTTTGTTGCAGAGCTCAACGGAGATGGAAAACTAACTGATGCCGATGAAAAAGGAGCCGTGCTTAATACGCGATTACTGTGGAGTTTTTCTGCTGCTTACAATTTTCTTAAGGATCCAGCTTATTTGGTTTTAGCCGATAGGGCATACGATTATCTTATTCAACACTTTTGGGATAAAGAAAATGGCGGTTTATTTTGGTCGGTAACAAATAATGGTTCGGTTAAAAATAGTCGTAAACAAGCATACGCTCAGGGGTTTGCTGTGTATGGATTTTCAGAGTACTACAAGGCATCTGGGAAACAAGAAAGCTTAGACTATGCCATCAAATTATTCAATATAATTGAAGATCATTTTAAGGATGAAAAATTTGGAGGTTATATTGAAGCTTTGGGGTGTAATTGGCAGCCGTTGACTGATATGCGATTAAGCGAAAAGGACGCTAATCAGCCTAAATCAATGAATACGCATTTGCATATTATAGAACCCTTTACTAACCTTTATCGTGTTTGGCCCAACGACTTATTGAAAGATAGAATTCAGAATTTAGTTAGAATATTTCGTGATAAAATCATCGATCCTAAAACTTTTCATTTCAACTTGTTTTTTGATATGGACTGGACTGTGAAATCGAATATTGTTTCATACGGTCACGACATTGAGGGAACTTGGTTATTAAATGAAGCTGCGCACGTTATTCGTGATGAAGAACTAATCGGACAAATGAAGGATCTGTCGATAAAAATGGCTGACATAACCCTTGCTGAAGGAACAGACAAAGATGGAAGTATTTTTTATGAGTTAGAAGGTGGTCATATAGATACAGATAAACATTGGTGGCCGCAAGCTGAAGCAATGATTGGTTTCTTAGATGCTTACCAAAATTCTGGTCATATTAAATATTTTAACGAGGCTCTTCTCGTATGGAATTTTATTCAGAAAAATATAAAGGATAATGTGAATGGTGAATGGTTTTGGAAAGTAGATGAAAATGGAAATCCAGATAAAATACCTCCCAAAGTAGGTTTCTGGAAATGTCCATATCACAATTCAAGAGCTTTAATAGAAGCAATAACACGAATTGATTCAATTAAAGAATAAAATCTGTTTGTAATTATTATTAAACTCGATTTATAAACGCAATGACTTAACTATAAGAGGTATGATTCTAAGTACAAATAAAGGAACGTCTTATGATAAAATTGATTGCACCTTTATTTTTTGAGTGCTTATGTTCTATTCAGGAGCTTGGCACAAGAATATATTTGATTTGGCGACTCTTTGGTTTAAATAATAAGCTAAATAATATTTATATTTGAGTTCTATGTGTTATTATTAAAGGACGTATTTAAAACTGATATTATAATTGGATGAAACTAATTAGTTGTATAATAATCTCTTTGTTCTTGTTGTCAATTCAACCGGTAGATGGGCAAAAATTTGTTCAGGTTAAGGATGGGAAATTTATAAAAGAGGGGCAGACCTATAAATACATTGGAACTAACTTTTGGTATGGAATGAACCTTGGGGCATTTGATAAAGAAAGATTAGTTCGAGAATTGGATAGGCTAAATGAATTAGGTGTGAAAAACCTACGTTTAATGGTTGCATCAGAAGGAAATGCCGAAAGTGAATGGCGATTACAACCTTGCTTGCAAACAACTCCAGGTGTATATAACGAGGAGCTTTTAGAAGGTTTGGACTTTCTATTGAATGAGATGCAAAAGAGGCAAATGCTTGGTGTGTTATGCTTGAATAATTTTTGGCCTTGGTCAGGAGGCATGTCGCAATACGTTTCTTGGGCGAACAATAACGAAGCAATCCCTTTTCCGCCGCCAGCAAAAGATGGTGATTGGAGAAAATACCAGGAATACTCAGCTCAATTCTATACCAACAAAAAGGCTTTAGCCTATTTTAATGATCTAATTAAATTGCTTGTCAATCGGAAGAATACAGTGAACGGATTGGCATATACTGAAGATCCAACAATTATGGCTTGGCAGTTAGCCAATGAACCTGAAGGAGTCAACCAAGAGCAAGCTTATAGAAAATGGCTTCATAGTACTGCAAAATATATTAAAAGTTTAGATTCAAATCATTTGGTTTCGATTGGTAGCGAGGGAAATACGCCTTTTCCACGAACAGGTAACAATTTTGAAAAAGACCATCAGTCAGAGTATATCGATTACTGTACTTTCCATTTATGGATACAGAATTGGGGCTTGTACAATCCACAAAAACCAGAGATTTCGTATAAAGAGGCCATTGTAAAAGCGGAGCAGTATATCAATCAACATTTCGAAATCGCAACAAAGCTATTAAACAAACCTATTGTATTAGAGGAATTTGGAATATCAAGAGATTTTAACAGCTACGAGACTAAAGCTGAAACTAAATATCGCGATGCTTATTATACTTATATCTTCGAAAAGATACTTGAACTATCGAATAAAGGAAATATGTCAGGTGCTAACTTTTGGGCTTGGGCAGGTGAGGGACGACCTCGACTTCCTAAAGTTATTTGGAAAACAGGAGATGACTTAATTGGTGATCCTCCACACGAATTACAGGGTTGGTATTCGGTATATGATACCGACGAAAGTACCAAGGTCATTATTAAGAAATACACGACCTTAATTTCAGAATCTGAAAAGTAATTATACAATATAATTTAAATCAAAAAAAAAGCTGACTCTCATGAGTCAGCTTTTCTTGTGTTATATCGAACTTAATTCAATTTCTCTATCGCTTTTTTAATTCTTGAGATGGCTTCAGCCATTATTTCTTCGCTAGTTGCATACGAGAGTCTTAGGCAATTTGAATCGCCAAAGGCTACACCTGTCACAGTAGCGACTTTTGCTTCTTCCAATAAGTATAGACTTAGGTCCGTAGGGTTATTTATGGTTTGTCCATTATAACTTTTCCCAAATAGGGATGATACATCAGGGAAAAAATAAAAAGCACCATCTGGTTTTTTCAACTTAAAGTCATCGATCTCACTTAATAGATCGAAAGCTACATCTTGTCTTTGTTTAAAAGCTTTTTTCATATCCTGAGTACAGGTTTGATCACCATTAAAAGCTTCTACGGCTGCCATCTGTGCAATTGATGACGCACCAGATGTCATTTGACCTTGCAGTTTTGTACATCCCTTAGCAATCCATAAAGGCGCAGCCAAGTAGCCAATACGCCATCCAGTCATCGCATAACCTTTAGATACACCATTAATCACTACAGTTTGATTTTTTAATTCTTCGAACTGTGCAATACTTTCGTGTTTACCTATATAGTTAATGTGTTCATATATTTCGTCAGATATAATGACGATATCAGGATGTTTTTCGAAAACTTGAGCTAAAGCTTTTAATTCTTCTTTTGAATAGATACTTCCTGTTGGATTACTAGGAGAGCTAAAAAGAAAAGCTTTTGTTTTAGGTGTAATAGCAGCTTCAAGTTGTTCGGGTGTAATTTTAAAATCTTGATCTATATCTGCTGGAATAAGAACATTTACCCCTTGTGCTAATTTTACAATTTCAACATAACTTACCCAGTAAGGGCTAGGGATAAGCACTTCATCACCTGGATTAACTACAGACATGATAACGTTAAGAATAGATTGCTTAGCACCGTTTGAAACAACAATTTGTTCAGGTGTAAATTCTAGATTATTATCACGTTTTAGTTTGTTGACAATCGCCTCTCTCAATTTTAAGAAACCTGGAATTGGTGAATAATATGAGTAATTATTCGTAATTGCATTGTGTGCAGCTTCCTTGATATGATCAGGTGTTTTAAAATCAGGTTCTCCTACACTTAAGTTTATCACATCAATTCCTTGATCTTTTAGATCTCTACTTTTTTGAGACATGGCAAGGGTTGGAGATAGTTCCATTAAGGTGATACGATTCGAAAGCTCTAACATTGTGGTTGTTTTTTATGGTTTTGTAATTTTGCTTGATACTTTTGTAATAATCAATTCTTAAATTGAAGCATAAATGTAATATTTTTAAAACAATTCAATTGTTTGAGTAAATTTATATTTATTTTTTTTTAAATATATTTGCACATTAATTTCAATTGATAATTCATATGTGTATTGATGAATGTTACTGATTGTGAATGGTTTATGCTTTTATTGAGACGTTTATTTTGATGTTAATTGCCTTATTTTTATTTAGTATGAATTACGATATTTTAAATGTGTACTTTAAATTTGGAAGGAAATAAAGAATCTGATTTTAATCAATTTTTATATAATTACTATGCTTGAACTATTTAAGTACACTTTACCTGCCTTAATTGTATTTGCAACGGCTTATTTTCTAATTCGTGCGATGCTTTTAAGGGAAGAGAAGAAACTGAAATTAGATGTTTTTTTAAATAACCAAAAGACTATTACGCCAATTCGTTTGCAAGCTTATGAGCGATTAATAATTCTATTGGAACGAATACATCCAGAATCTTTAATTGTTCGAGAGAATAAAGCTGATATGTCCAATCAACAACTTCATCAAGTTTTGTTGACTATGATTAGAGGTGAGTTTGAGCATAATCTTTCGCAACAATTGTATGTTAGCCCTCAGGCTTGGATGCTGATTAAAGCAGCAAAAGAAAGTTTGGTGCAACTTGTTAATTCAGAAGCCTTGCAATTGGTTCCATCTGATAGTTCTATCAATTTAAGTAAAGCTATAATTGAGTCACATATGCAAAATAAAAAATCGCCATTAGATGAAGCTATTAATTTTTTAAAAGAAGAGGTTCATAGTTTATTTTAGTATTGAAATTATTATGATTAAATGATTGATTCGTTTTAACTGATATTATTACGACTAATTGAGTCATTATCTTTTGTCTTAATTCTCAAAGCGAAGCAATCGAATATATTGTTTCAATTTTAATTGGAATCATGAGTATCCACGAATTTTATTTACGAATAAAAAGAGTCCATTTTTGAATGATTTAAAAAGAAATCTTTTATACTGTTACTAATGTTAAATATATTGTTAGCAATAAGATACACAATATGAGTAAGAATAATTAGAACACTATTGTATATAAATAAGACTTTCTGAGTTTAATATTTGGGAATGGCGTTCTACTCGGAATAAAATGACTAATTTTGCACAAATTTCTATAAATAAAAAGAGAGTATGAGTTCATTTGAAGACATCAAATTAAGTAAGCAGATATTAAAAGCACTTGCCGATGCAGGTTTCGAAAAAGCCACTTCAATTCAAGAAGAAGTGTTTTCTCCTGCTCGCTCGGGTAAAGACCTGATTGGTATTGCACAAACAGGTACTGGGAAAACTCTAGCTTATCTGATGCCTATTCTTATGAAGTTAGGTTATGCTCAGGGTATGGATCCAAGAGCCCTTATTGTTGTGCCAACACGTGAACTTGTTGTTCAGGTTTGTGAAACCATTGAGTTATTGACAGCTTATTTAAATATTAGAGCTATTGGACTTTATGGTGGTGTAAATATTAATACTCAAAAAGAGAAAGTTTGCGAAGGCGTCGATATAATAGTGGCTACACCAGGTCGATTAATGGATATTTATATGTCCCGCATTCTGAAGTTTACGAATATTAGAACTTTAGTGATTGATGAGGCCGATAAAATGATGGATTTGGGATTTATGCCTCAGCTTAAGGCTATTTTCGAAATTTTACCAGAAAGACATCAAAACCTTTTGTTTTCAGCAACTTTTTCAGATGTTGTTGACCAATTAGCTGATGATTTCTTAGTGGCACCTGTACGAATTGAGGTTGCTCCACAGGCTAGTACTGTAGAGAATATTCATCAGATACAATATCATGTTAAGAATATTTTGAGTAAAGTGAGTCTCTTAAAATTCTTACTCGAGGATGAAGAAGTTTTTAACAAGGTGATGATTTTTACTGAAACTAAAAGAAATGCAGATAGAATTGTAGATCGTTTGGAACCTGTATTAGGCGATAATCTAAGTGTAATTCACGGTAATAAAGCTCAAACGACACGTTTGAATGCCTTAAATTCATTTAAGGAAGGAAGTGCTCGTGTGTTGGTTTCGTCTGATGTTGCTGCTCGTGGTATCGATATTGAAAACGTGAGTCATGTAATTAACTTCGATATGCCGAATAATTATGTGGAGTATGTTCATCGTGTTGGTCGTACTGGTCGTGCTGATAAAACAGGTACAGCTATCAGTTTTGTGAGTATCGACGAAGAGATATTGATGGAAAAGGTTGAAGCTTTAATTGGGAAGCCTGTCTTGTTGGAAGAGATTCCTGAAGGCGTTGAATTAACTTCTCAACTGTTAGAGGATGAGAAGAAGCAGACAAGAAATGTTAGAGTTAAAATGGCTGCTAAAAAGGGAAGTGGTTTCCACGAAAAGTCAGCTAAAAACATGAAAACACCTTCTGGATCTAAAGGATTGATGAAACAAAGAGAGAATAAGAAAAGAAATGCCAAGAGAAATGCTAAGAGAAGCAAAAAATAAGCTTTTCTAAAATATATATCTTGTTATCAGAATACTTTATAGTTTGATACAAATAAGTCATCTAAAAACGCTCAATTCATTTGAGCGTTTTTTTGTTTTAGTTTATTTTCGGTAGGTTTAATATCTAAAAAGAATTTTAAAAAAAATAGAATATGAAATTTTTAGAACGTGCACTTAGAGGACCTAATGAGTGGTGGAAGTATGTGCTTCTTCCAATCATAGCATTTGCTATTGCTAATACGATTGGCGCGATACCTTTAGGAATTGCTATGGTAATTGGAATGGCTAAAGGCGGAGAGATTAATCCTAACAATATGGCTGATCTTAGTGGTTTAGGTTTTGATGGAAATACGAGTTTATTTTTAATGTTGTTCCCATTTATTATTGGGCTTATCGGTTTTATTCTGATTTTAAAGCCTTTTCATAAGCGAAGTATTAAAGAAGTTATCAATGGAACACAGCGTATTCGTTGGAGTCGATTTTTCTATTCAGCTGCGGTTTGGACCCTTATTTCTGGTCTTATATTGTTTGCTGATTATTATATGAATCCAAGTCACTACGAGTTGAATCTAAATTGGTCTTTATTCTTTCCTTTGATTGTTATTTCTCTACTGATGTTTCCTTTTCAAACGAGTTTTGAGGAAATCATCTTTAGAGGTTATTTGGCTCAGGGAGTTGCTCGATGGACTCGAAATAGATGGTTCGTGGTTCTATTACCTGGTATACTATTTGGCTTAATGCATATTATGAATCCTGAGATCAAAGAATATGGATTTTTGGTTATGATGCCTCAATATATTATAATGGGTTTGGTGTTTGGTTTGATGGCTGTGCTTGATGATGGTATTGAAACATCTATGGGAGCTCATGCGGCGAATAATATTTTCATCGCAATATTTGTTACAGCTAAGGCTTCTGCTTTACAAACGCCTGCTTTATTTGTGAATAATCATGTTGATCCAGTAAATGATCTTATCATTATGTCATTTTCTGCTGTTATTATTATCGTGATTTTGGCTAGAAAATATAATTGGAATTTCTCAGTTTTAAACCAGAGAGTTGAAGGTGAGAAGATCGAATAAAGTAGAATGATATTAAAGAATAAGGCTCGAAAATTATATCTTTTTCGAGCCTTATTTTTATTTGAATGATTAGATTGTTAGTTTACTCTGATAAGTTTTTCATTTTATTATGTAATATTTTTATATTTGTATCTTTAATTGTACCATTATCTATTTCAGTTTAAAGAAAATTGAATACATATTTTTGTAGACTATTATCTAATATTAATGATTAGTAGTAAACCAGGTGCTTATAGAGGGGGAAGTAGAAAGACTAAATGAAAATTAAGCTCAGATACTATTCAATTGAAATCTTTTTTACTTACATTCATAATAGACTTATAAATACAGACTTTATCAGATATAAATAAAACGGTTTAAGCTTTTTTTGTTTTAAAATAAAAGTTCAGAATCATTGATAAGGTGTTAGAATTCATATCGTAAATGCTATTTTTGTAATTCAAATTGAAATTTAGTCAATGATTAGAGTATCTATTTTATCAGTTCGAGTTTTTCTTATTTCATTGTTGATTTTAAATTCGTTTTCTTCTAAAGCACAGAGAACTAATTTTAGATTCCATCAATACAATAAAGAGAATATACTAAATGAAGAATTAGTTAAATCTGTACAGCAGGACTCTTTGGGAATCTATTTTTTTGCAACGGATGATGGTGTCTTATCCTTACAAAAAGATGAATTTGTTCGACTCACTTTGCCAGAAGGAAAATCTAGCTACTTTAAAGAATTATTCAAAAGAAATAATGGAGATATTCTAGCTGTTTCGGATGATGCTATTTATCAAATAAAAGGCTCATTTAAACAGGCTAAACTAGACTTGTTAATTGAATGTAATATCGATTCATCCCAACCAAAATATCCAAAACATTTGTTTGAAGATCATAAAAATGATTTATGGATAACGGATTATAATCATGTTTATAAATATGATGGGCAGACTGTTAAGAAGTTTGAGATGGATAAAAAAAATCTCACCGAATCTTATATCCGATCATTTCAGTTCTTAGAGTGTGATAATGGAAATTTAATTGTCGTTTCTGAAAAGGGTTGGTTCTATAATTATAATTTTAAAATAAACTCTTTTGATGAATTAGATTTTAATATTAATGTGTCTATTTATTCTTCTTTAAAAATAGGTGCGAATGAATTTTTACTTGGTACATCTGATGGTATTATAAAAATAACCTTCGATTCTCAAGCTAAGGTCATCAATAAAGAAGTAATTGTAGAGAATATTAACGCATCGTGTTTCGAACGAATTTCCGATACAAAAGTAATAATAGGAACCTGGTTTCAAGGATTAGTGGAGCTTGATATTACTGATAAATATGCTGTATTCAATGTAGGTGGTTTTCCCTTTTTAACAATCAATGATATCCATATGGATGATTATGGTAAATATTGGGTTTCTACAAATACAGGAGCTGTTGTTATGGAAACGAAATTTTTTACCTCGCAGCTTTCAATTGTAAACGCGGAATATATTGCGTCTATTAATCTTGCTGATGATGGAGGTGTGAATTTCGCTGATAGGAAGCATATTTATAAGGCATACGATAGCCATAATATAGAGAGATTACCACTAAACTTTGAAGGTTCGTTAAGTGTTTTTAAAACACAAGGTAATTTGACTTTGGTGGGAACGGAGCAAGGCCGATTGAATGTTTTTAAAGGGAATAATTTATTATTGAATTTAGCTATTTCTGATCAACAAATTACCAGTATTGAGATTTCTTCAGATAAAATAGCATGGCTTGTTGCCAATAAAGAATTGTTTAAAGTCAATCTGGAAACGGGGCAGGTTATAAGTTATTTTGATTCGTTTTTGAGAAAACGTATTGTTCAGGATATTTGCTTGGATGAAAATAAAAATCTCTACATAGGAGGTCAATATAAAGATTCTTATTTGTTTAAATATGATGTTGTTAAGGACAAAATTGTCAATGTAAGTAAACCAATTCCTTTTCCAATTAATGCCGATTTTTGGAATATTGATTTGGTAATGGATCAGGACACATTGTATATGGGAACTTCAGCTGGTTTACTTAAATATTCCGACGATACTATTGTTCAAATCGATTTGGGTACTATGACTAATAGTGAAGTTAAATCACTTGCTATTGACAAACAGCATTCTTTATGGCTTACAACAAGTAAGGGGGTTGTTCGTAAACAAAAATTTGATATTTCCTTATTTGCAACTGATCAAGGTTTGCCTTCAAAAACTTTTACGAACCGTAGTTTGCTTGTTGATTCAAATAATAATTTATGGGTAGGTACTTCTAATGGTATTGCATTTGCACACATTTCGGGTTCTATTCGATCAACACCTAAGCCTTTGGTTTATATGGCAGATGATAAAGGTGAATTCATACATCAAAATGCAGATATTTCAATGGTTGCCAATTCGATGTTATTGTTAGATGTTTCGGCAATTATTTATCCTCAGAAACAAAATAAGTTTCAATATTGTACGGTTGAAGATTCTCCCAAAAATATTGATTGGAAAGAATTATCTGCTAAAAATCAGATTTTGTTATCCAAAATGAAACCAGGAAAGTATAAAATTTGTATTCGAGGGAAACATGACGGAAATTATGGCTGGAGTAAACATCGAATTATTAAGTTAAGGGTTGAGCAAGTTTGGTATTTAAGATGGTATACGTTTCTCTCTGAACTTTTACTGATATTATTGGTTATTTATTTAACAAATAAATATAGTAAAATAAGGACTGAAAAGAATCTTGTAGTCCTTGAGAAAATAGTCTCGGATAGAACAATTCAGTTGCAAAAAGCAAATGAGAACTTATCGACTGCGAATATTTCTAAAGATAAATTTCTATCGATAATTGCTCATGATTTAAGAAATCCTTTTAATGCGATTCGTGGCTTTTCAGATATTTTAATGAAGGAGTCCGATACTTTGACTGAAGACGAAAAGAAGGAACTGATTGAGATTATACACAGAAGTTCTGATGATACATTTAAACTATTGGAAAGTTTGTTAGAATGGGCTAAGGTGCAAAAAGGAAACATTAAATTAAATATTGAAGTGTTTGATTTAAAACTTCTGCTAGAGAAAAATTTGAGTGTTCATAAGAGCTTGGGTCTATTAAAAGAGCTTGAAGTGAAGGGCGAATTTGATCATGTAAATGTGAAAGCAGACAAAGCGATGATAGATACTGTAATTCGAAATATCATGTCGAATGCCATTAAATTTTCATTTCCAGGTCAAACAATTACTATAAGTTCGAAAATATCTAATGGTTTTGTTGTGATTCAAGTTGCAGATCAAGGTGTTGGAATGACAGAAAAACAATTGGAACAACTCTTTAAAATTGATTCTGTATTTTCTAGTGAGGGTACAGCAAATGAGACTGGTACAGGATTTGGTTTAATGTTGAGCAAAGAGTTTATAGAACTCAATGGTGGCGAAATATGGGCAGAGAGTGAAAAAGATAAAGGAACAAGTTTCTTCTTCTCAATTCCACTAAAACAATAGATTTTACTCTGTAATCTTAATTCTGTTTATAAGTAAATATAGAAAAAGACTCGAAAACATTATGCTTTTCGAGTCTTTTTTTATTTGAATATATTTGAGAAGAAAGGCATTTAATCGTTTTCCCCTTCTTAACTTTTACCAAGTTCAAATAAATGATTTATAAAGAGAATGTTTACTCTCTCATTCGAATCGTATTTTTAATACTATTGGTAAAGTTTATAAATAGACTTCTAAACATTTAGCTTTTCCCATTGGTTTAAGCTTTATATGTTTTAGTTCTGATGGAATTAGGATACTTTCTCCTTTTTTTACGCTTGTTTTTTCTTGATTGTTATAATCAATTTCGAATTCACCATCCAAACAAATATAAATCACAAAAGAATCCAATTTTGAGTAATCACAATCAATAATTCTATCGAAATCTAAAAGGTTGGTTGTGAAATGTTCACAGCTTTCAAGTTGTGTTGTTTTGTTAAGCTCAGTTTTATATTTTGTTGCATATTCTTTTTCTTGCGTATAATCAATCGCATCTACTGCCAATTCAGTATGAAGTTCTCTTGGATTTCCTAATTTATCGACTCTGTTCCAGTCATACATTCGGTATGTGATGTCCGATGTTTGTTGAATCTCAGCTAAAAGTATGCCTTTACCAATTGCATGAACACGACCTGCAGGAATAAAATAACAAGAACCATTTTCTACTTTTTCGGCATTTAGAATGTCTTCGAGTTTACCAGCTTCTAATTTCTCTTGATAGATTTTTTTATCAACCTTTTGATTAAACCCAACAATTAAATTGGCATCTTTTTCGGCATCTAATACGTACCACATTTCTGTTTTGCCGAAAGAATTATGACGTTGTTTTGCTAGCTCATCATCTGGATGAACTTGTATCGATAATGCATCGTTAGCATCTATGAATTTGATAAGCAGAGGAAATTCGTTTCCAAATTTTTCATATACTTTATCTCCTAGCAAACGAGCTCCAAAGTCTTCGATTAACTTGGTTAAACTTTCTCCTTTTAGATGACCGTTGGCTACAACAGATATATCATTTTTAACGCCTGATATTTCCCAACTTTCACCTATTAGTTTTTCGGATGAGAAATTTTTTGAAAGAACTGTTTTTAATTTACTGCCTCCCCAAATTGTTTCTTTAGCAATTGGAGTGAATTTGATTGGGTATAATTGCATGCTTTATAGTTTTTACTTTAGGACACCTTCTTCATTAATGATAAAGGTACTATTCGTTTTGTGTTTCTAGTTACTTAAGAACAGTCATCTTTAAATTTCATTTATAGTAGCCGCAAGATAATTAGCTGTGTCTAGTTTTTTTGTAAAATGGCGATCTTCTTTTTTACGATTCCATTTTTTTATTGACAACTAATTTCTTTTAGAGCATATGCATATGCTCCAATTCCAATTGCCTTACTTGCTCCCAATTTACTTGAGCAAATAGCTAATCTAGGTTCTGGATCATATTTTAAACTTTTATCGGTTCCTGGAATTGTAATTTTTCTGGAGCGATCTTTTATGAATTCTTGAAATTCCGCTTCATTATCGATATTATAAACCTTCTGAACTAAACGATTTTGAGTTTCTCCTTGAGCTGTATGGTACTGTCCATTTATTTCATTCATAACAGCAGGTATATATAAATCGTGTGCTCCAGTTAATCCTCCACCAATAACAGCTATACCGTCTGTTAGAGTTAAAAGATTTGCTAAACTATCGCCTATGCATCGTCCAAACATGTCAAATGCAGTTAATGCCGCTTTTTGATCAGAATTGTTAGAATCCATTGCAATATCATAAATATCCTTAGGCATCAATTCATCCGAATACTCTTTAGTTGCATTTTGTAAAAACTCTCTTTGAATAGCACGAGTGCTAATGCCTTCTTCAGCAAATCGTTCCGGAAATAATCTAGAACTCGTTAGCCAAACTTCGGTTGCAATTGAATTGTCACCAATAAATAGATTTCCATTCTGAACAATTCCTCCACCAAAACCAGTTCCTAGTGTTATACCTACTAGATTGGAATATTGTTTTGGACTATTAGCCTCTAGTAATCGTTTGTTTATTTCTGGAAGTATGCCTCCTAAAGCTTCGCCATATGCAAACAAATCTCCATCATTATTAATGAAAACAGGGATGTTAAAATGTTCTTCTAACATAGGTCCAAGTGCTACACCTCCTCTAAATGCAGGTAGATTTGGTAAGTCACCTATAATTCCTCTGCGGTAATCAGCTGGACCAGGAAAAGCAAAACTAATAGCTACTGGCTTTTCATTAATTAAGTTTTTTACTTCCTTAAAACCGTCAATTATTGTTTTTAAACAAAGTTCTAATTGATCAGCATTAGAAGGCTTTCTTATGGGTTCAATAATTTCAGAACCACTTTTTATTGCTGAAAAAACAAAGTTTGTTCCACCTGCATCAAGTGTTAGTACAACTCTATTGTCACTCCATATATCCATGTGCATCTTTACTTTCTTTTATAAAATGATAAACCAAAAATATACCCAATACATACTAGTGTAACAATAAAACCTGCCATTAATGAAAAAATATCAGCAACAGCACCAAAAGCTACAGGAACAAAAGCTCCACCAATAATAGCAGTTACCATCAAACCTGAAATTTCATTGCTTCTTTCGGGCATTTCATCAACAGTAATTGAAAATACCAATGGAAAGATATTTGCAAAACTTAATCCGATAAGGAAAATGGCTGCAAAACCCATTATAGAGCTTGTGGCAATAAAAAGTCCGACAATTCCAATCAGAGATAAAAATGTTGTAAGTTTCAAAAATTTTGAAGGTGACATCCAGTTTAAAATTATTCCACCTAAAAAACGACCAGTCATTAATGCGAGAAAGAAGAATAGTGTTCCCCATAAGCCTAATTCTTTAATATCGAAGCTAAATTTCTCAGCTAAGTAATTTGGTAGTTTTGCACTCATACACTGTTCAGCTCCTACGTATAGAAATATTGCTAACACCATAAAGAATATATATGGATTCTTTAATAAGGCTAATACTGAACCAAAAGATGCAGGAGTTGATGCTGTTTCATCTTTCTTCTCTTCTATTTTGACTACGTAAAGATAAATGGTTGCAATAAGTAAAATTCCAGAATAGATAGGAAATAACAATTTCCAATCGAGGCCCCAATATCGAGCTGCTATAAGAGGTAAAAGAGCTCCGGATAAAGATCCAATAGCTTTAAAAAATTGACCAAAAGAAAGGTTTCTTGAATACTTTCCTTCTGGAGATACATCACGCATAATAGGGTTGCCAGCAACCTGTAATAGTGTGGCTCCTGTTCCTAAAAGGAGTAAAGAGCCTAATAATAAGCCGAATGATGAGAAATCACCTAGAATCGGTAAAATCAAACCAGCTAAAGCGATAATCATCCCTAGTAGCAAAACTGTTTTTTTTCCTTTTCTATCTTGGAATAATGCCATTGGAACAGATAATAATCCGAACATGATAAATCCCATAAAAGTGACCAAAGAAGCCATGAAATTTGTCAATTCATATTCTGCCTGTAGTTGACTGGTTAGAGGGCCCACAACATCACCAAAGCCCATGCAAAGAAAGGCTAGAAATATAGGACCTGATTTTAAGTAATTATTCTTCATAAATATGATTATTAATTTCGTTCGATTAGTTTAGGTGTCAGCTCAATTCGTTTATTCTCATTTTTCTTCGAATGAATTATCTGAAGTATCATTTTTGATATTTGCTCAGTAACTTCTTTGATTGGTTGTGCTACCGAATTGACTTTAGGTAATGAATAGTCGAATAAGTCAACGTTATCAAAACTTACGAATTTAATTGTGTTCACTTTATCCTTATAGTAAGTATTCATTAACCAAATTGCAATAACAGTAATCTGGTTATTCGTAAATACGATTGTATCAACATTCGATTCTATGAGTTTTCTGAGTTCTCTTTCAGTCGTTTTCTTTAAATCATTATTATCAACTATTCGTATTAAATTACTATCAAAAACAATATTATTATCTTTTAAGGCCATTTTGTAACCTTCAATACGATTTTTAAGGGAATATATGTCGGGCGTTAATGTGATTAACCCCAGTTTTTTAGCTCCAGAATAGATTGTCTTTTCAATTGCATTTTTCATCGAAATTTTATTTTCGACTAAAATATAATTAGCTTTTACATCGGGATCTTCTCTATCAAAAAATACGAGAGGAAAATCTCGCGATAATAAGGATTTGATTGTATCACTTTGTATGAAACAAGAAGCCACAATTAAGGCATCAACTTGGCGATTTACAAACATGTTTAGAACTTGAGTTTCCTTATCTTTATTTTCGTCAGTACTACCTATAATAAGATGGTAGCCTTTTTCCCAAAAATGGTCTTCAAGTAAACGTCCTATTTTAGCAAAGAATGGATTGGAAATGTCAGGTACCAAATAACCTATTGTATTGGTTTGTCCTTGCTTTAAACTTTTAGCTATTTGGTTGGGGTGATAATTAACTTTCTTTACGTAGTCAAGGACTTTTTTTTGAGTTTTTTTGCTGATATTTTTCTCATCTCCTTTGTCGTTAAGGACAAAAGAAACAGTGGTTTTTGATAGTTCAAGGTCTTGAGCGATATCTTTAATTGACTTCTTTTTCAAAGCGTATTTTTTACTAAATCGGTTTACTAAATCGGTTTACGAATGTAGTAGTTTTTTTTAATTATACAAACACAATCGTTTGTTTTAATCAGAGTAGTTTGATTGGTTGATGATTTAATGTACTTAAAATGAGATATTTTAAGGCTTGGTGAAATTGATTTTATTTTGGAATTAATTAAGTATTTCGATTGATATCTTAATTATGAATCAAAATCTTAAAATTTGGAGTGAATTAAGATTTTGAAACTTTTTGGGTTAAAATCCAACTTCCTATGATGGCAGTAAATGGTGCCACTAGAATTAGTCCGAAGCTGCCAACCAGTGTGTGGAGCATTTCGCCTGAAACATAGGTGAGGTTTAGAATATTTGTCATTGGTGTGCCTTGTGCTATAAAAACCATTAGTAAGGCAGAAAAACCTCCTGAGTAAGCTAGAAGAAGTGTAGTTGTCATTGTGCCAATAACAGCTTTACCAACTTCGAACCCAGATTTACGAAGCTCCTTATGACCTATATTCGGATTGTGATTGACTACTTCGCATTGGGATGCGGCAATATCCATTGAAATATCCATTACAGCTCCAGATGAGGATATAAAGATACCTGCTAGAAAAATTTCAGTAAGATTTAAATGTGCGAAGCCTGAGTAAAGTAGGGTTTCTGAAAAGGGTTTTATAGCTCCATGTATATTAAATAAATCACCAAAGAAAATTGCCATTAGACAGGTGATTGCGACACCACTCATTGCGCCTAAAAATGCAACAACGCCTTTTCTATTGGTTCCAGCAACTAAAAAAATGATTACAGAAGTAAGTAAGGCAACGATGCCTAGTGATAAGGGGATGGGAGAGTAGCCTTTTAAAAAGCCTGGAAGAAGAAGTTTCCATATTGCAAGCCCAGTAAACATGAAAGAAAGGATGGCTTTAACACCAGTCCAACCAGCAAAACAAATTAATAGAATAACGAACAAAACTAAAAGCCACAATTCGATATTGATTCTATAATGATCGACAATGTTGGCATTGATAATTTTAGTTTGATCTTGGTTTAAATTTAAAACAGTAAGTGCTTTATCACCTTCTGAGAATACTTTATCAAATTCCATTTGACCAATCAATTGATTGAAGGCTTTAAGTTCTTTACCCTTAAATCGACTATTTAGAATCCTAATTTGAAGAACTTGTGTTCCTGTTTTTATGATACCTGTTTCAACAATTAGATCATCATTTGTTGATAAAACTAAGGCCTTTACTCTAAGCGAACTTGAATGATTGCTTTTATCAAAACCATTGGGCGCTAGAATTAAACATATACAAACCAATATGAGTAAGCTAACTAAAATTAAATCTGATTTTTGAGGTATTTTAAACATGCTAATGGAAAAGAAACAAGGATAAATCAGTTGACTTATCCTTGTTGAGTATTTATTTAGATTCTAATAATTTGAAAATGTTTTTTGCCATATCGGTGTTGTCATAGTAACCTGTGAATAGCTCTGATCCAACACCTATAGCTCTAACAGGAATAGGAGTCGCAGTATGCGAAAATGAGGTCCAGCCGATACCTGCTTTTTGCGATAAAATATGACAAGCTGTAGTTGTTAATGGATTATATCCACCATAAAGCAAGTAGAATTGATCATCTTTTTTTGAATTCTTATTGTCATTCATACTTTGTTCGAAAGCATTTTTAAGCTGCTCTTTTTCATAGTCTGAAAGTTCTAAATCTTTTTCTTTATCTCCTAAGCCAAAATGTTTTTTAACTAAAGCCATTCCATCTTCAAACTTATAGTTTCCAACATTATTTTTTTTGTAATTATTAACGAGTTCCGTAAAGCCGCCATTAGAAATGTTTTGATATTGAAGAATTTTAAATTCTGATTGGTAATGACTACCAGAAAAACCTAGAGCCATTCCTCCAGTTTCATGATCTCCACCAACAACGATAAGCGTTTCTTCGGGATGTTTGTTGTAGAAATCGATGGCTACTTTAACGGCATTATCAAGATTAATAACTTCTTTAATGGCAGTCGCTGCATCGTTGGCATGGCAGGTCCAGTCTATTTTACCACCTTCGATCATCATAAAGAATCCCTTGTTATTATCTAATAATTCAATTCCTTTTTTTGTGAATTCACTTAAACTGATATCATCCTTAGTTTGATCTATGGCGTAAGGTAAAGACATGCCTCCATCTAAACGAGGAGCAATTGCTATAATTTTATCATCTCCTTTTTTTAGCTTCTCAAATTCAGACTTCGTGTTTAATATACTGTAGCCACGCTTTTTTGCAATTTCAATTGAATTGGTTTGTTTGTTCTTAATTTTTTTATCTTTTCCTTGACCAAAATTGGCCATGATATTGTTCTTATCTATTTTCCCATCTCCATCAGGATGTTTGATGCCTCCACCTGCAAAGTAGTTGAAATTTGATTTGCTCAAGTCAAGGCTGATATTATAATACATGCTTCTTGATGGTTGATGTGCGTAAAAAGCTGCAGGTGTAGCATGATCGATAGATACCGATGTTACAATCCCAACCTTATAGCCTAGGTCTCGTGCTTTTTCAGCAATAGATTGCAACGGCTTCTGTTTTGAGGCATCCATACCAATGGTATTGATACTTGTTTTATGACCAGTTGCAAGTGCTGTACCAGCTGCTGCTGATCCGGTGATAAATCGGTTGGTTGCATAGGTTGTGTAAAAACCAAGATTTGGAAATTTGTTCATCTCAAGTTTTTGAACGCCATCTTTATTATTTATAGCAGATAGATAGGCTTCTGCTGCGTTAGTCTGCGTTAAGCCCATGCCATCACCAATAAAATAGAAGATGTATTTTGGCGACTTTCCTTTATAGTCTTTACGCTGTTTTTCACTATTTGAATCAAGCGCACTTGCTGTAAATGTAAGTAGTATTAAGCCTAGAGTTAAAAGACTTGTGAATTTGAAATTGTTGAATCTCATCTTTATTTGTATGTTATTAGTTGAAATTTTGTAGATGTAAATTTAAAATTTTTGGATTGTTTCTTTGTTCTTAAGGTTAAAAAAGTTTTTCCCATCTGGGGTATACAGATAATCTACATAATCTTTAAAGTAAGAAATAACCTTATCTCGAACAACTTTCATGGTTGAATTAACAAGCTTATTTTCTTCTGTAAATGCTTCAGGAAGAATACCAACGGCAGTAGGCATCCATCTTTGAGGAAACATATCTTGATATTTTCCTCCTGTTTTGTATGCGTTTAATTCAGATTGTAAGAGTTTAAGGGCTTCGTTTTGTCCTTCGTCACTTTTTGAATCTAATCCCTGTTCTTTTAAGTAAGATTGAATTGCTCCCTTGTTTGGTACAATTATGGCAATGGTGTATGGATTCTGGTTGTTGTATAAAATACACTGATCGATATAGGGTGACTGATCTAAGAAAGCTTCTTCTATACCTTCAGGGCTAAATTTTTCACCATCGTTGGCAATAAGTAAGGATTTAAATCGTCCAGAAACATGTAGATAGCCATCTTTGTCTAAGTGTCCCATATCGCCAGTATGTAACCAATCATTTTTAATTGTTTCGGCACTGGCTTTTTCATTTTTCCAGTAGCCTTTCATTACATTTTTACCTTTAATTACGATTTCTCCTGTTTTGCCTGCTGATAGTGGAATACCAAGATCATCACAAATTTGTAAATCCATATTTTTCACAAGCATACCAGATGAACCTAATTTATGATGTTTGTGTGAGTTTGATGAGATAACTGGCGATGCTTCTGATAACCCGTAACCTTGATATATTGGAATACCAATGGCGTAAAAAAAGCGTTGTAATTCCATATCCAGTAAGGCACCTCCACCAACAAAGAATTTAAGGTGACCACCAAAATTATCTCTGATTTTAGAAAATAAAAGCTTGTCGTAAAACTTGTAAATAGGTTTTAGAAATTTGCGGCTACCTTTTCCTTTGTCTATGCCAATACCATTGTAACGATAAGCTACATTAAGAGCTTTGTTAAACATTCGTTCTACTCTTGGACCTTTTGCTTTAATTCCTTTTTCAATATTTTTCTTGAAATTTTTAGCCAAAGCCGGAACACTTAATAAAATATCGGGTTTAATTTCCTTAATATTATTGGGAATGTTTTTAAGAGCTTCCATTGGTGATTTACCTTGTTGAACTGCAGCAATTGAGGCTCCTTTTAGCATAAAACTGTATATGCCAGCTGTGTGCGCAAATGAATGATCCCAAGGTAGAATAAGTAGTGTTTTGTATGTCTCTGGTATGTCCATCAAGCTTGATGCTTGAATAACATTGGATGTGTAGTTAATATGAGAAAGAATAATTCCCTTAGGATCGGCTGTTGTACCTGATGTATATGAAATGTTGGCATTGTCATTAGGCTTTATAGCCGACCAAAGTTTAATTAGGTTATTTTTATCTGTATCAGGTAAATTTTTACCAAGCTCAATTACCGAAGACAAATAAATTTCCTTAGATTCTAAAATAACATCATCATCAATGACGATAATGTGTTCAATGAGATCTAAATCATCTTTAATCTCTCTGATTTTCGAGATGTTATTTTTAGATACAATAACTAACCTAGATTCAGAATGTTGCAAACGAAATTTAAGTTCGTTTTGAGCATCTAATTTTACAGATAAAGGAACATTAACAGCTCCAGAGTATAGTATACCTAATTCTGAAAGTACCCATGCATTTCTACCTTCCGATAATAGCCCAATACGATCTCCCTTTTTTATGCCCATGTCATACAGTCCTGCGGCAAGTAAAAGAACTTGAGAATGAAGCTCTTTATAGGATTGAGAAGTGTAATTTTCTTCAGTTTTTTCCCATAAAAAGGGGTTGTTGGAGAATTGTTTTACACTATTCTCGAAGAGTTGAATAATCGTCTCCATATATGTTATCTTCTGTATTTTATAAGTTGTAAATCTAGGCCATTATGTGTTAATGAAGCCAAATTTAATGTTTTCCTGTCAATTTCTTCTATACTTTATAAATAGTGCTCATTCTAAATAAGGGAAGGTGTTATTTATTGTAAACTAATTGTTCATTGTTTTTGATGATTGGTGTTTATAATCAATATTATAGCTAGTAGAATTGTGCTGCTTGGTGAGTCCAAATAGCCTGATTCATAATAATATATGCATACACTATTTGTATTCCTTTTTCAGAATAGATACATTTATCTTTAGAATAAATGATCTGAAAATGATCTGGTTTTGTGATAAACCAAATTTTATTTAACAACAAAACATTTAATACAAACTTGAGCATGAGTAATTTGGAGAACCATTTTAAAAAGTTCCGAATAAATACGGTGGGAAACGAGGCCCAATTTTATTCACCTTTTGGTAAGCAAACCATCGTTTATGGCGATTGGATTGCCAGTGGTCGTTTATATAAACCTCTTGAAAAAAGAATGTTAGAAGATTTTGGCCCTTATGTAGCTAATACGCATACAGAGACAAATGTAACTGGTTCTTTAATGACCAAAAGTTACCATAAAGCTCAGAATCTAATAAAAAAACATTGTAACGCAGGACCTATGGATGTGTTGATGCATGCAGGTTATGGTATGACAGCGGTTATCGTAAAATTACAGCGTATTTTAGGCTTAAAAGACTGTGGCAGATTGGGGTCGAAAACCTGTATTCAAAATCAAGAAAAACCAGTTGTCTTTATTACTCATATGGAACATCATTCGAACCAAACATCATGGTACGAAACCAATGTTGATGTTGTGGTTGTACCTCCAGGAGAAGGTTTAACAATTGATTTGAATGAGTTGGAAAAGCAACTTGAAAAATATGCTGATCGTAAGAAGAAAATAGGTTCGTTTAGTGCTTGTTCAAATGTAACAGGTATTATAACTCCTTATCATGAAATGGCTAAGTTAATGCATAAACATGGTGGAATTTGCTTTGTAGATTTCGCAGCATCGGCTCCTTATGCTGATATTGATATGCATCCAGCTGATCCAGAATGTCGTTTAGATGGCATATTCTTTTCACCTCATAAATTTCTTGGAGGACCGGGTTCTTCAGGAGTTATGATTTTTGATTCAGCTCTTTACGATCCTAATGCGGCACCCGATCTTCCTGGTGGAGGAACTGTTGACTGGACTAACCGATGGGGAGAGTATAAATTTGTAAACAATATTGAAGCTCGTGAAGATGGAGGAACTCCAGGTTTTCTTCAATCCATTAGAGCCGCTTTGGTTATTGATATAAAAAATCAAATGGGTACTGATAATATGGAAGCTCGAGAAGAAGAATTACTTGATCTAGCTTTCACATTGATGCGCGAAATTGATGCGGTGACAATTCTTGCTGATGATGGACAAAAACGTATTGGTGTCATGTCATTTTACATTGATTATATTCATTTTAACCTGTTAGTAAGGTTGTTGAATGATCATTTCGGAATTCAAGTTCGTGGTGGTTGTGCATGTGCAGGTACTTATGGTCACTTTATGCTTGATGTAACTTACGAAAAGTCCCAGTCGATTACTGATGAAATAAATGCTGGTGATTTAACTCATAAACCAGGTTGGGTGCGTTGGTCATTACATCCAACAACTACTGATGAGGAGGTTGTTTATTTCGTGGAATCTATCAAGAAAATTGTGGCTAATTTTGATGAGTGGAAGAAAGATTACGAATACAGTAGCAAAACCAATGAATTTATTTACGCTGGTCTAAATAAAATTAAAGAAGAGTTTAGTCTCGATAAATTATTTATACTTGATTAGTTGATTTACTCAATTTAAAACAAAAACTCATCTTGTTGTATTGCAATAGGATGAGTTTTTTTTGTTTTTATATCTTTGAAAGTTTAACAAATACAAGATCAAAATAGTTGTAATTTTACTGATGTTCAGTTTTATTTAAAAAAAAATCGATTTGTACGATATTATTGGAGATATACACGGTGAGTTTGAAAGTTTGGAGAAAATGATTCAAACTTTAGGTTATACGATGGAAGACGGTTTTTATGCTCATCCTGAAAGAAAAGCCGTTTTTGTTGGAGACTTTGTTGATCGAGGTCCGCGTGTGATAGATAGTCTTTGTTTGATTAAGAATATGGTCGATCATGGCTCTGCCTATGCTGTAGTTGGTAATCATGAACTCAATATATTATCTTATTATACTAAAGATGATGAAGGTAATCCTTTGCGTGAGCATAGTGTGAAGAATAAAGCTCAAATTAGAAAAACTTATATAGAGTTTCAAGCTAATAAAGAAGCGAAAAAAATATACCTGAAATGGTTAAGATCTTTACCCTTGTTTTTAGAGTTTGATAATTTTAGAGTAGTTCATGCTTGTTGGGACCCAAAAGCTATTGATCTAATGAAAATGAAGCATCCTGAAAATAGGTTGAATAAAAAGTTTCTTAGAAAAATATATGGTAATAAAGGCAAGCTATATGATGCTTGTATGTTATTATTAAAAGGACGAGAATTCGCATTACCAAACGATCTTGTTATAAAAGATAGCTATGGAATCAAGCGTAATATGTTTCGAATAAAATGGTGGAAAAGGATGGAAGGAGAGAGTTTTTGCTCTTTGGCTTTTGGTAATCGATTTAAATTACCTAAATATACTATTCCACTAGAACTTTGTAAGGATATTCCCCCATACTCTGAGCAAGAACGACCTGTGTTTTTCGGTCATTATTGTTTATGTGAAAAAGCAGGTGTTGTGAGAGACAATCTTTGTTGTGTAGATGCTTGTGTTGCTAATGGAGGGCATTTAATTGCTTACCGTTGGGATGGTAATAGAAAATTGAGCAATAAAAATATTATAGAAGTGTAAAGAGTTAATAATAACTCTTTACACTTTCTTTTTTTAAAATGTGAAAGCAAAATCAAGGCTAACTAACCATGCATTTAAACCATCACTTCTATCGTAATAGGCTGTTCTTAAACCAATACTTTTAAACTGAACTTGTTTATCCTTTCTGAAAAGCGATTTGAAATTTCCGACTCCCATTATTGGTGAGTATTGTAAGCCTAAACCTATTTTAGTACTGTTTAAATCAGATAAATCGTAATCAGAGGTATAGAATTCGGGCGTTTGTGTACTGCTCGCTTTTCCAAATTCATAAAAATCATCAGCAGCAGTTTGTGTGTGATATCTAAAAAATGGAGATGCGATTAAACTTGGTGTAACTTGCATTGGTAATTCTATGCTTGCAGTATGTGCAGTAATTCCCCAACTATCGGTATAAAATCGATAGAATGTTCTCACTCTCATAAAATCGTTTAAGTAATAATTCCATCGCATTGAGATAGGTATTTTTAGACGATTATCATCCAAGCTTTCAACATTGCTAATACCTTTTAATACATCATCAGATTGTCCAATGGCATCGTCGAAAAAGACACGATGGAATGGCGTACTAAGAAGTCCCGATTGAGAAACAACTTCCATTGAGAATAAAGCCTGTAAGCGTTTATTAATTACTTGTGAATACGATAAACCAAGCTTCATGGTTGTACGTGTATCGTCTTTAAGCCATTCTGTTCCATTTCTGAGCTCTGTTGGATATAGCAATTTCCACGTATCATTCATATAGAGTGCATCCAAACTTAATGAGCGATTCTTATCTTTAGAATTTAAAGTATAAGAACCTCCAAAATTGAACGAAGTTACATCGTACTCAGCTGAAAAGCCAGCCATTACGCTATATGCATTTCCAGAATTGATTAAATTTCTGTTATAAGCTGCATTAATATGAGTACGAACATCCATGCTCGAAGCTCCAGATTTATTGCCATCAAAATAATCGATATTATCTGTTGAAGCAGACGAATAAATGTCAATTCCAAAATTCAAATCTAAACTCGATACCGAATCCATAGGAATATGAACCACGAAAGTAGGAGCGATGTTCTGAAGGTCTTCAGTGCCACGTCCACCCGTTACAGGTGAATGATCTCCGTCTTGGTCGTAGTAATTAAATAGAAAGTTTACTTCAGTGTCTTTGAGGTCAGCTGCCGATTTTTTTACTTTCTGTTGCTTATTATTTTGTTTGTCGTCAATACTGTTTTTATCAGTTTGAGCAGTAGCAGCAATTGATACTAATATCATTGCGCATAAAAGGATTAGTTTATTTAATTGCATCCACAGCCTCCTCCTGATTTACCACCGTTTGCACCGGCAGCACCTTCACGGTACGATTGAAAATTTGATTCGTAGCTTTCAAGCTTTTTAGCCTGAAGCGCCATTGCTTCGTCGTTAAGATACGCTTTTTGGTAGGCTGCAACTGACATACATGAGTTGAGACCAAACAATAAGCATAACCCAACCAGCAATATGATTGTTTTATTTTTTTTGTGCATATTATTCTCCAATTTTAATTTGATATTTGTGATTAGTTATCGGTTTCTGTATATAATCTAAGTGTAGATTATTAGATGTGAAAAGTTCTTGCTTGTCTGTAATCATTAGACATTCAATCCCCTTCAATCGGTTAATTAATTCAAGACCTTTATCTTTCCCAAGTACAAAAACTGAGGTGGCTAAAGCATCAGCCAATTCAGCATTGGGACAAATGATGCTAACGCTGCTTAATCCCTTAACAGGATAACCTGTTCTTGGGTCGATAATATGTGAATAGCGTTGACCATTTATAGTGACAAATTTTTCGTAATTGCCCGAAGTAACAACTGCTGTTTCGTTTATGCTTAGCCAGGAAAAGACTCTTCCTTTTTGTTTTGGATTCACGATGCCAATTTTCCAATCTTTTCCGCCTTCGTCTTTTCCCCAACTGATTAAATCACCTGAGGCATTAACCAAAGCGCCTGTTAAATTCATTTTCGACATGATATCGAGAGCCTTATTGGCAGCATAGCCTTTTCCAATTGCACCAAAGCCAATTTTCATACCTTTCTCTTTTAAGAAAACGGTTCTTTTATCAGGATTAAGGATAATGTTTTTATAATTGATCTTTGCTACCGATGCAGCTATTGTACTTGAGTCTGGCATTTCTTTCATCTTCCCATCAAAATGCCAAACCTTATCCATTGAGGCATAGCTAATATCGAATGCACCACCTGTTAATTTTGAGATTTTAAGTGATCGACGAATCAAGTTGAATAATTCTTGGTCAACAACAACAGGTTTTATTCCTGCATTTTTTATAATTTCTGAAGTTTGAGAATTCGTATTCCAAGACGAAATTAACTTCTCAATTCGCTTAATTTCTGCGATACCAGAGTCGATTGCTTTTGCTGCTTCTTCCTGATCTGTACTAATGGCTGTTAGTTCAAATCGAGATCCCATAAGTAAAAGAACTTTGGTATGAGATTCTTTTTGTCCTAATGTAATTAGTGACATAAACAGTAGGAGTATGCACGTAATATTTCTAATCATCTTATTTTTCAATCAATGTTTTTATGTGATTTACATATTCAGCTGGACTTAATTGTTTATAGCCTGTTTTCGCTATAATATTAAGATCAGAATCTAAAATGATAATCGTAGGGAATTGGCCTTCCTTATTATATTTCTCTGCTAGTTTTTCATTGTATTGCACTTGTTTTTTACTCAGTCTGTTTCTTTTCATTCTTGGAAAATCAACATCGAGCATAATCAAATTATCCTTTGCAAATGATTCAAATTCTGGAGTATTTAATATTGTTTGTTTTAGAATTATGCAGCCATGACACCAGTCAGAACCTGAGAAGTTCATAAATATCAGTTTGTTTTCTTGTTTAGCTAATTGTGCCGCTTGCTCAAGTTGATTTGTTTGAGAAAATCCATTGGAGAAGCTGGCTAATACTAGAAAAATGCTCAATAAAATTGTTTTATAATTCATCGGTATGTGTTCAATATGATAGAATAAATATTGTGTTTATAAACAAATGTAACTAATAATGTATCTAATTATCTAAATAAGTTGTTAAAATATATAAATAATTTAAGATCTTATTGTTTTAATTTATATTTCAATTGTTTTTTAATAAAGAATCCCACTTAACTCGAGTTAAGTGGGATGGTCCAATTATATGAAAATTTAATTACTGCTTAATTATTTTTTTTGTTAATCGACTACCATCTTCAAGGTCGAGTATGAGGATATAAATACCTTGATTTAAATGTCTGATATTTAAAACTTCATTAGCATCAGGTGTGTTTTTATGTAAAATCATTCTCCCTGTTAAATTATAGATATTAATTTGTTTAACCTGGTTAAGGTTATCCAGATAAAGTAAATCTTGAACAGGATTTGGATATATTCTAAGTTCTTCATCTAACACGTCCTCAATGCCTGTGGCATATCCAATTTCTTGTGTGTAGCTAGAATAAACTTTAGAACCAGTTAGTAAATCTCCACTTTTAGCAATTGGAGTTACGGAGAATCGTATGTACCTGCCCACATCCTCACGAGAAATTGTATATTCACGAGAAGTGGCTCCTGCTATAGCTGTTTCGTTAGTTCCTGATTCATCATCTGCAACATACCATTGTATAATAGGGCTGTCTTCCAAATCTCCTTCAGTATCGGTGTATATGTATGAGGCTGTTAACATGGCATCTTGTATAAGTTCACCATTAATTGCTAAATTACTTGCAACTGGAGGATTCGCAAGTGAAACAATTGAAGTAGTATAAGGACTATATACAATATCTCCGGTTAATAAATCACCAGTTTGAGCTATTGGAGTTACTGAGAAACGAATAAATTTGTAGCGATCATCTGAACTTAAGGTATAGTTTATATTGGTTGCTGATTGTATAGCTTCTTCATTTGATCCTTCAGCATCTTCTGCTCTATACCATTGAAAAATAGAGTTTCCTTCAGTATCACTTTCCATATCAAAATATGTATAGTTTGCAGTGAGGATTTCATCTTCGGTGAAATTACCACTTATACTTAAGTCACTGGCAACAGGAGGATTCACAAGAGAAATAATCTCTTCGGAGTAAGCACTATATACAATCTCTCCGGTTAAAAAATCACCTGTTAGGGCTACGGGTGTAATAGAAAATCGAATAAATTTATTTCTATCATCTGCACCTAAAGTATATGATAATTGATTTGCATCGGTAATCGTCGTTTCATTTTTTCCTTCAGCATCATCTGCTCTGTACCATTGGTAAATTGAACCACCTTCCAAATCATCATTTGCATCGGTGTAAGTGTAAGTGGCTGTTAAGATCTCATTTTCCTTATAAACACCGCTAACACTAACCTTGCTGGCAACAGGAGCTGTTGCAACATCAGGCGTTGTTAGTTGTTTGGTGGTATAAATGTGATATTCTCCAGCCTCAAGTTCTATTTCTGCATTTTTATCCGTAATTGTGAGTTCTTCACCGCTAAAGTAATCGTACCAAGTTCCAGTTTGACTGAAGTTTGGATCAATATTTCCATTCTCAAGATCGAAATTGGCAATTACACGTACATCCATATCAGAATGATTAATTTCAATTCTCTTGAGTGCTGTACTAGTTACTAGTGTGAAATCTTCTGATTCAAAAGCTATTTCTTCTTTTTTTAGATTAATTAAAGCAGAAAATACGTCATAAAGTCTTTTTCTGTTTGGCATATATTGGTATTCCCAATGAGTTGGTTTTTCGCCTACTCGGTCGTTGTAGTCAATGGAAATATCATAGCCCAATTCTTCAAATTGCCAAATCATTTTAGGACCAGGAGTACTAAAGAATATGGCTCCAGCAGCTTCAACTCTCGATAGAGCAGTACTCAGGTCTGTTACATCGTAATCATCTTGAGAATCGCCATAGGTAAGGTTACGATACATCATACGTTCTTCATCGTGACTTTCCATGTAGTTGACAATATTGGATTCGTCCCAACCTCTTTCATGCCAGGAAGTCCAACTTAGATCGGAATCATCATATCCCATAGTAGCTTGACTATAAGTGTAGTTTGCATTTCCCCACATTAGAATTCCATGATTAGCCAATTCGGTTTCCTCATTATTATCTGAGAGATGTTCAAAAATAACAACGGCATCACTTTTTCGAGCCCAAATTTCGTCGCTCATTCTTTTTAGGATGGCAATTCTATCGGCATCGTAAGCACTACCCCAAGAAGATGCGCCGTATGCTGTGTTCGAAAACCCTTTGGTAAAATCGAATCGGAAACCATCTATATGATATTCGCTCATCCAGTAGGAATTAATGCTGTCGACTAAATTTTGGGTTTGTTCACTTTCGTGATTAAAATCGTATCCCCATTGTGCATCAGGATTACTAAAATTACTTGTAACATTGTACCATGGATTGTTTTCTGTTGGGTTTGTACCATCAAAATACATGCGTAAAAAAGGAGATTGTCCGTAGGAATGATTTAAAACCATATCCATAAAAACAGCAATTCCTCGGCTGTGGCATTCAGCAATAAAATCTTTATAATCAGCTTTTGTTCCGTATGCTTTATCAGGAGCAAAATAAAAGGATGGATTGTATCCCCATGAACTATTTCCTTCAAATTCGTTAAATGGCATTAATTCTATGGCATTTACGCCCAATCGTTCTAGATAATCTAGGGTGTCTTTTACTGTTTTTATGTTTCCTGCATCGGTGAAATCGCGTATATGCAATTCGTAAACGACTAAATCTTCTTTCTTAGGAGAGGTAAATTCCGAATCGGACCAAGTATAGGCTGTTTGTGCTGTTTGAAAAACACTGGCTATTTCAGTTGTTTTATCAGAAGGGTAGGAGATTAAGTCGGGATAAGTACTATCCGAAATATATGAATCATTCCATGGGTCGAGAATTTTATCTGCATAAGGATCAGCAATTCTGATATCTCCATCGATTAGGTACTGGAAAATGTATTCTTTTCCTGCCGTAAGATTATCAAGAGTAATCCAAAAATAATCACCATCCTGATTCATTAGATAGTTATTGTTTAATTCCCAATCGTTAAAGTCACCAATTACAAAAATATAATCTTTATTAGGAGCATATATCGATAAAGTAACACTGGTGTCGTTTATATAGTTAATACCATCTTTAATATTATTAGGCTTTGTTACTGTTGGTGTATTGGCACGAACATAAAATTGAATGGTATCTCTAGCTTCTTTGGTTCCTGTACCTGCAACAGCCACCAATTTATGATAACCAGCTTCGGTAGGCGTTATTTCAGCACTTATTTCAGAGAGGTTATTTGTTGTTTCTAGTTCACCATCGATGTATAGTGTTAAAGTTTCATTTTCAGATGCTTTAACCTCAATGTTTAAAGTTTCGTTGAGTGCAACAACTTGACCATCAGTTGGTGTTGTGAAACTTACATTGAGTCCCTCTTGGTAAATAGGAATGCTTAAATCAGCAGTTTGTTTGGTTCCGTCTGATGAGCGAAGAACAAGTGCTAAATCAGTTACAACTTCGCCATTTGTAATTGAATAGTAGTCGGTAATATTGGGTGTAATAATAAGGGTATAAGTTCCATCGTTATTGTTGGTTAATTGAGGTTGAGCTGTATTGTCTCCCCAATCACCAATAACATGCTGCCATGATGTACTTCCTTCGATAAAAACGCCGGTGTGGGCATATAAATCGCCAGTAAAATAGTCTAAACTGGACTCTTTAGAAGAGTCGAAAGTAATTGTGATTTCTGAATCGACATTCGGAAATTCGGGGACTGTAGTAATTTGTCCAATTCCTATCGATGGGATCAATAGGAGAAAAGAAAGGAGATATATGTATAATTTTTTCATAGTTAGTTTCTTTTCGTGATGATCTTAAGACCTTATTGGTAAGTTATGAATTATTATTAAAAAAAAATCACGGGAACCTAAGTTCCCGTGATTTAATATTTATAGAGTTATTATTCAAATGTTCCGGTTTCAGTACTGAAATTTAATTTAACTACTTGTCCTGTAGTTATAGGAGCTGCAGGTAAATCATTACCCGTTCCACGGTAAGCAATTTCTCCAGATAATACACTGAACTCTGCTTGCCACCAATCTACTGATGTACCACTTTCATTAGTTAAAGTAGTAGCAGTTACATACATTCTTGCATTGTCATCTGCCACAGTTGCAGGAGAAACAAGAATTTTTGCATCTGTTACATCTGTAGTAAACAAGAATTGTCCACCGTCCCAATTTCCAAAAGCAGATCCTTGAGCATATATAACAGGATCGGTTACTTGAATGGTATTAGTTAAAAGATTGACAACAACCATTTTGTAACCTTCAGTTCCAGTTGGTGTATTATCTCCACCTTTAGTAAATATTCCATCAGCATCGGCATCACCTGTTTTTCCAAAATCACCACCGTCCCAAGCTTTATTCGAATTAAATTTTATTTGAGAATCAGCATCAAACCAAGCAATTTTCCAGAAAAGGTGTGGGTTACTATGAACAGGAATCATTTCTAAAATGGCATCATCACTCCAGTTCCAATCTGTTACAAAACTACCATTAATATACACTACAGAAGGATAGATAGGTGCTGCTATAATTGAATATGTTCCTTTGTTAAGATCCAATGTAATAGTATATTCGGCATCACCACCATCAAAAGCGATATTAGTGTTCACACCTTTTGGTGCAATAACTCCAGAGTTACCTTCACCATCAGCATCAGCCCAATCTAAACCGTCCCAATTTTGCTGATTAATAAATTTAAAGCTAGCTCCATCAGGAATAGTATATTCTAAAGAATAAACACCTTCAGATTCTCGAGTAAATTCAGCTGCTTGAGAAGGATCCCAACCATAGTCAGTTCCAGCTGCTGAAGGTGTAAGGCTACCCACTAAATATATATTAGGATAGTCGCTAACATAACTTTCATAAGCTGCGATAGATAAACTACTGTTTACAAAATCTGCAGTAACAGCATACCATCCTGTTTCACCTGTAAATTTGAAGTTTCCTTCATCATCACCTGCAGCTTCAATATTTTCAGAAATAGTAGCAAATTTACCGAAGTTATAATCAAAACCATCGCTCGATTGCATATCTGAAAACTTGAATGAAGCATCTTTAGTAAGCTTCAAATATTTAGTAAACACATTGTCTTTACCGTAAGCCATTAGGGCATCTGCTACCACTTCTGAAGCAGTAGCTGTACCATAAATATACAATTCAGTAGGGATTTTTACATCAAGATAAGGTGTTACTTTCATTGTAAATGAAGAAGAATATAAGCTATTAAGATCTTCGTTAGCAAAAGCTCTAATTCTTGCTTCAAGCTCTACCATTTTTGCAGGTGCATATCTGCTAGATATCAAAGTGTTTAGATCACCTACAGTAATTGTAGTAGTTATGTCATTAACACGATCAAATTCTAAAGGCGCTTTAAATTCATTACCTATAGTATCAATCTGAACATAGTATCTAACTCCGATAGGGTCAGCATATGTTGCATCCGTCCAATTTAAGTTGACTATAGCATTTCCTTCATTCTTCTTTTCAAGAACTAAATCGATTTCTTCGGTTAGTCCCTCAAGAACTGGAGCCGTTCCTTGAACGGGCTCAGTTACACTTGGCGTATCAAAATCGTCGTCACAGGCGATAAAAAAAACAGCCAATAGAGATATAAATAAATATTTAATATTTTTCATTTTTTATTCAATTTTACCTGTTTGATTAATAAAGTCAAGCACTATAGTCTGTTCTCCTGCACCCATGCTAAATCTTTCTTGATCATCACCATCAGCTCTGTATTCAATTACTCCATCAAGGAATATGAATTCAGCATGCCACCAGTCTGTTGCAGAAATGTATGGGTGAGTTATGTGAAGTCTTAGTTCACCAGCTGCAAACTCTTTAGTTAAATACATTGTTTTATTATCTGCATCTAATAAGAATTTGTTCTCATCTACAACTGATTCAGTAGGCCAAACTTCGCCGATAGTAGGACCACAAACGTAAATGTTAGCAGCTTCAATTATCATCTTATTATTTGCTAAATCAATACCAATAGTATAATATCCAGCTGTTCCAGGTACAGGTATATCTATTCCTCTGTCGTCAGCTGTTCCCAATGTATATTCGCCGCTAATTGCTTCACCAATTCTTCCAATGACACCTTTATAATCAGCATCGGAACAAAGTTTAAAGCTTCCAGTAGCTTCCATCCATACTGTAGTCCAAACAACGTCTTCGCTATGAACTTTGATGAATTTAAGCTTATTATTCTGAGCTACGCGTCCTACACCATCACCAAAAAGGTAGAATGTTTCAGGAGCAAAAAGAATATCTAGGTATGGTGTTGTATTAAAATCAATTACTGATGAATACAAAGTTTCAACGCCGTCTAGTGAAGATGTTACAATTCTTGCATAAACAGTAGCTTCTTCATCTACGGGAAGTAATAGTTTTTCTGTTAGAAGCTCGTTAAGAGCTCCTACAGTAAATGAAAAAGTGTTATCAGCAGCATCAACATCAAAAGTGACAGAATTAGAAAATTCAGCTGTAGTTGAAAATTGAAGTTTATGTGTAACAACAAGATCTACACCGTAATATGCAGGTGTGTATGAAATATCAATAGTTTCAGTTTTTGTAGCTTTTGATATAGCCAAAGTCTCACCAAACCCCGCAATATCGGAAGCTGCTGTATACTCTGTTTCATCTAATTTCACATCATCATCGTCGTCGCAAGAAAAGAAACTTACTGCGAGAAGTAATATGAATATGTATTTTATATTTTTCATAACGTATTTTTAAAATCGATTAATAACCTGAGATATTCGACAGATTTGGATTTGCATTTATATCTGACGATGGGATAGGGAATACATTATATAGTTCATTTGTACTTGTTCCATCAGCAACAGCACCTTTCCAAGGCCAAACGTAATCTGAACCTGTAAGTTTTCCAAAACGAACAAGATCTGTTCTTCTTTGACACTCCCAATATAATTCGCGACCTCTTTCATCAAGAATAAAATCTAAGTCTAAGTCTGATGCTGTAATGTCACCAGAAGCATCACCATAAGCTCTTTCTCGTAATTCATTGATGTATCCAACTGCAGTAGCTATGTCACCACCAGCTCCTCCACGAAGAACAGCCTCAGCATACGTTAAATAAAAATCAGCTAATCTGTAAAGAGGAAAATCTGTATCAGGGAATGATGTATTTAATCCAGCAGCGCCAGTAGAAGTGATATTTTTAAACTTACGTAATGCATAACCATCTTTAAAGTTGAAAATATCTGCTATTTCTAGATTTTGACCTTCTGTGAAGAACATGCCTCTGCTGTCTGTTCCTGTAGCATCTGGAAAAAGGTTTACAAAAGCCTTAGTGGTTCTATTACCACCCCAACCTCCGTCAATTCCGGATTCAACAGCTGGCATATCGCCTCCTACTGTAGAGTGTATTATAAATGTCATACCACCCCAAGTTTGAGTATTGTTTCCATCCGATGCAATTGGAAAAATAATTTCATTAGTTCTCAAATTATTATCTGCTAAGAATAAATTAGCATAATTTGACTCTAAAGAATATCCACCATTAATAATTTTGTTAGAATAAGTTATTGCTTCGGTGAATTTAGGCGTACCAATATAAACTTCTGCATTTAAATACAGCTTTGCTAAAATTGCCCATGCTAAACCTTTATCAGCTCTACCATATTCATTTGTTCCTGGATCAACTAAATCAGTTTCAATTGTTGTTAATTCTGATTCTATATAGTCAAATAATTCTTGCTGAGTAGCCATTTCAGGGAAGAAAAAAGAACCTATTTCATCGTCTTCTGTTACAAAAGGACCACGACCAAACATATCTAACATGTGATAATAACTTAAAGCTCTTAGAGCTCTAGCTTCATTACTAAAGGCTTTGTACTCTGGTTTATCTTCGGTTAGTTTAATCAAATTATTACAGTACGTAATTTGAAGTGTTATTCTGTAATACATGGCTGTAACGAATTCATTTGAACTGTCCCAGTCTTGATCATGTAAATCTCTTAAATTACCGTCATTCCAAGCACATATAGCTTCATCTGTTGGTAGTTCTTGGTGATTCCACAATAATCTTAAATAAGATGAAAAACCACCATCAATACTACTGATATCAGGATCTCCATCAACAGCTGTTTGACCTCCTAAAACAAGTCCTGCATAACATTTAGCTAAAAGTTGTTTATACGAATTAGCATCAGTCAGGACATTTTCTGCTGTTTTTATATCCTCGTCAAGAGGTTCCGTATCCAAATCATTAACACAAGACACACATGCAAATAATAATGCAAATGCTATCATGATATAATTTGTTTTAAAATATTTCTTATCCATAATAAATCACATTTATCAATTAAAATTTCACGTTTAATCCAAACAAGAATGTTCTTGGTCTTGGATATACATCATTGTCAATACCACCGTTAACTTCAGGATCTAATCCGTCATAATCAGTTAATACAAATGCATTTTGAACTGTTGCAAATGCTCTTGCGTTCATATCAAAACCTAAAAGTGGTTTTAATAGTTTCGTGAAGTTATATCCAAGAGTAATATTATCTATTCTCAAGAATGATGCGTCCTGAAGAAAATAATCAGAATATTGTTGTGCAGTCTCAAATTTTGATTTATTAATTTCAGAAGGCATGTTTGTCAAATATTCATTTACTGTCATCTCTTGGTAACGACCACCTACAATAACATTGTTGTATATCTGTCCGCCGACTCCAATTCTACCATTAAACCCAAAATCGAAATTCTTATACTTGATGTAAGATGAGAATCCCATATTATAATCTTGAGCAGGATCTTCAGCATAATATTTATCGTCTGAAGTGATTTGACCATCTTTATTTCTGTCTACGTAAAGTCCTTCAATAGGTTTGCCGCTAGCATTATAAACTTGCTCGTATACATAGAAAGTATTAAGAGGGTGACCTACAGCATTGATCTGAATTGTATTTCCAACACCAACACCACTAATATCACCAGTTTCTACACCTTTGTAATTAGGATCTTCATAGTTTGTCAAACGAGTAATTTCGTTTTTGTTATAAGCTAGGTTAAATCCAACTTCCCAATACAAATCGTCTTTATCTATAAGAATACCATTGATAGAGAATTCAAAACCATTATTTTCCAAGTCACCAACATTTGTCAACAGTCTGTCTGTAAAGTTAGTTCCAGCAGGTACTGGGATTGTATTTAATAGATCTTCAGTCTTACGTTTGTACACATCTACTGTACCCGTAATTCTGTTATTTAAGAATCCAAAGTCTATACCAGCATTATAGGTTGTTGTTTTTTCCCATTCTAAACCTTCGTCATATCCATCAGGTCTAATAAGGGTGTAAAATTGATCTCCAAACTGGTATTGAGTTCTTGAATCACTTAGTCTATAAAGACCCATATAAGGGTAGTCACCACTGTTAAGTTCTTGTTGACCTGTAATACCATAACCTAATCGAACTTTAAGGCTACTAATTGCTTCAATATCTTTAACGAAAGCTTCTTCACTCATTCTCCAAGCAAAAGCTGCAGAAGGAAAAGCACCCCATCTGTTGTCTTCATGGAATCTTGAAGAACCATCTTGACGTAAAGTGGCTGTAAGAATATATTTATCCATAAATGTGTAATTGGCTCTACCAAAGAAAGAAACTAGATAATTTTCTGTTTCATTTTTTGAATCTTCAATCTGGTCATTATTTCGATCAACTTCTAAAGCTGAAGATTTAGACCAGAAGTGTTGCCATTCGTAACCTGCCATTACATTTATCTTACTACTTAACGATGGTAGTGCTTTGTCGTAAGTTAGGTAGAAATCGATTAATTCATTCTTCTTTTCTTGAGTATAATCTCTTTTTACGCCTGTTGAAGATGCTCTTACCCATGAGGCATCTAGATCAGTATCAACATTCCCATCACTATCAGAGTAGTCGTATCCTAATTTCATACTTACTTTTAAATCAGGAAGAAAATGTAATTTATAATCGGCTTGGAAATCTGCAATCACTCTTGATACCTCAGAGTTGTCATCTTTTTGTTGCAATTGAGCAACAGGATTACGTGTTGCATTTACATTTCTAGAACCATCACCCATTAACCATGTGGTATAACCGCCGTAAATTCCAGATTTGTTAAAAACAGATTGTGTTGGATCCATGCGTAAAGCATTTCCAATAGCTGCTTTATCAGCAAATTGATTTTCAATCATCATGTATTTTACACCCAAATTAACTTTTAGATGATCATCTAAAAAGCTTGGGTTAACATTTAAGGTTCCTGTAGTTCTTTCCATTTCAGAAGTACGCAAAATACCTTTTTGATTAGTGTAACCTGCAGAAACTCTAAATGGAATATTTTTGAAAGAACCTGAAACGCCAACATTATGCTCATGACCTGATGCATCTCTGTAAATTTCATCTTGCCAATCAGTTGATGCTTTACCCATTAAAGCTGGGTTAACTGAAGAGTTGTTTACAGCCCTCTCATTAACTAGAGTTCTAAATTCATCAGCATTTAAAACATCTACAGTTTCTTTAATTTTACCTATAGAGAATTTATTATCATAGGTAACTTGTATTTTTTGACCAGCTTTACCTTTTTTAGTTGTTATAAGGATAACACCATTAGAGGCACGTGAACCGTATATAGCTGTTGCCGACGCATCCTTCAAAACAGTAAATGACGCAATGTCGTTAGGGTTTAATGAACTTAAAACGTTACTCATTCCATCAATACCTTTGTTATCTAAAGGCATACCGTCAATTACAATTAATGGATCGTTGCTTGCAGACATTGAAGAACCTCCACGAATACGGATTGTTGATCCTGCACCTGGAGCACCACCATCACTAATGATTTGTACACCGGCAACTTTACCAACAATTAAATCTTGAGGTGAACTAGTTGACCCTTGATTAAAGTCATCAGCTTTTACCGAAAAGACTGCTCCCGTAGCATCATCTTTTCTTACTTGACCATAACCAATTACCATTACTTCGGAAAGGTTTTCGACGTCAGCGCTTAAAATAATGTTTAGGTTAGTTTGATCACCAATAAGTATTTCTTGACCTTTATAGCCAATAAAAGAAAAAACTAAAGTAGAACCCGTATTTGCAGTGATAGAAAATTTTCCATCAATGTCAGTACTTGTTCCCATTGTTGTTCCTTTAACAACTACGGAAACACCGGGTATTCCCATGCCATCGTTTGCATCGGTAACTGTACCAGCGACTACTTTTTCTTGTGCTTGGGTTAGGGTAATTGAACATACCATAACCAACAAGAGAAGCAGCTTTCTGAACATACTAATGTTAAGTTTCATAAATGTAAATTTAAGATAAATAAGAAGTTAGATTTAATGATAAATATTTAAGATTGAATCAGCTTTATAACGTTTCCATTATAAGTCTAAATTTGCACTTATACATATTATCACTGTTTTTGATTTAGTTACTAAGTTTATAAATATTGAACTCAATGTTTCCGACTATGAATCTTCCTTGTTATAAGCTAGTAATCAACTAAATCGTAAGTTGTTCTTAATGTTTAATAAGTATAAAGTTAAATATTGTCAATTTATTCAGATAATAGATTAGTAACTAATAAGTTTAAAATCGTCGCAAACGTCACCGCAAACGTTTGATATTTAAATATAGCAATGTGTCTATATGATGGTTTAAGTTAACACATTTTAACAAATTAGTGGCAATCTTATTCTAATAAATTGGTGCTTTGTTCAAAGTAGATTTGACAAAATAATGAAGCTCAAAAAAAAGATTAAGAACGTAATTGATTTATTACTATATTTACATTTAGGGAGATTTTTATTAATTATCATCTACACTTATATGTTTAAGATTATTAGTATTTTAAGCTATGTTAATTGTGGTATTATATTATAATGTATGAGAAGTGGACAGGTCACAATTAAAGATATTGCGAAAGAATTAGGCATATCGGCTTCAACAGTATCAAGAGCTCTAAAAGATCATCCTGATATAAGTGTGAAAACAAAAGAAGCAGTTAATGCCTTGGCAAAGGCATGGCACTATAAACCCAATGCGGTTGCCTTAAGTTTAAGAAGCAGTAAGAGTAATGTAATAGGGGTTATTATTCCTGAAATCGTTCATCATTTCTTCTCATCAGTCATTAGCGGTATTGAAAAAATTGCTCATGTATCTGGTTACAATGTGATGATTTTTCAATCAAACGAATCTTACATGCGTGAGCTTGATAATACACAAGCCTTATTATCTAGCCGTGTTGAAGGTGTTTTGGTATCTATGTCAAAAGAAACCCAGGATTTGGATCATTTTAGAGAGCTGAGAAGAAATGGAATACCTATTGTCTTTTTTGATCGTATTTGTAATGAACTTTCTTCGGATAATGTGATTGTTGATGATTTTGCTGGTGCTTTTTCTGCTGTTCAATACCTTATAGATACAGGATGTAAACGTATAGCGCATTTGTCAGCACCTCAGCATTTGCTTTTAGGACAGAATAGATTAAAGGGATATAGTCAGGCTTTACATAAGAATAAGTTACCTTTTGATGAAAGTTTAGTTATTAAGTGTGATAACTTTGATGAAGCAAAGGAATTAGTTCCTAGTTTGTTGACTTTACCTGAGCTTCCCGATGCCATATTTGCTGTAAATGAATTAACTGCTGCTGGAGCTTTATCAGTAGTTAAAAAAGCAGGCTTGCGTGTTCCTGAAGATATTTCAATTATTGGTTTTACGGATGGGATAGTGTCTAGAGTGACGGATCCTGCCTTAACAACTTTGGAACAGCATGGGCATGAAGTTGGTTTGAAAGCCACAGAACTGCTACTTGAAAGAATTAGCGGAGGAAACATGGATTATGAACCTGTTACTCGTGTTGTAAAAACATCATTGGTCGTTCGAGAGTCCACGAAATAAAATTATTTATAAAAGATTGAATAAGGTCTCTATTAACACAAAAGTGTAGTAGAGACTTTTTTTTGCTTTCTATTTATTCGATGTCTATAACTGTTTTTGTAATCAATCTTGTAACGTATGCCTTCTCCTTATTAATAAACAGTTTTATTACTAATTATATTGAAAATTGGCGAATTTTAGTCGGTTGGAGCACTGTTTTTTTTTAATTGCTATAATTTTCCTCTATAAATATCGGGATCCTAATTTCCAAGCCCGAAACATCGTGGCAAATAGAAGGAAAATAATTATATGAATACTTTTCTTCAATAGAATTCATTTGATAACTGATATCGATAACTTTTGCCCAGTACCTGATGGAATATTGATTATTTGAGAGCTCAGAAAAAGTTTTTTTCACTTTTTTTTTAATTTCTCCGCAACCGTTTGAAATGCGATGTGTCTCAATGTTCATAGGCATTTTTGCATTTGTAGTTTCCTTGTGTTTTTGATATTCTGTGAAATTTAATTTAAATTTGAAACCAGAAGGAAACTTCTATTCCGACTATATTTTAATTACTTCCTTAAATTATTGATCTCAAAATCTAGTGAAAGCTATGTTTAATTGGGATTGGTTTCTTGTATTTATAGTTTAGCACATATTGATTTTTAATCTTTCATGTGTTCCAATCTCACTGATATTTTTTTGAAAAACTGTTGCCCTTTTTGATAGCTTTTAAGAAGAGAATGTCTCATTCAATTTTAAAATGCGTCTTAGGATACAAAATGAAAATCTAATGAATAAACAACCTCGTTTAAATTTTTGGCAGATCTGGAATGTAAGTTTCGGATTCTTAGGAATACAGATGGGCTTTGCTCTACAAGGAGCAAACGTAAGTCGTGTATTATCTAGTTTAGGAGCTGATTTGCATCAATTGCCCTTGTTTTGGTTGGCAGCACCCGTTATGGGATTAATTGTTCAACCAATTATTGGAGGAGCAAGTGACCGCACATGGAATCGTTTTGGACGTAGAGGTCCTTACATCTTAGGTGGTGCTATTATTGCAGCTTTGGCTATGTTTTTTATGCCCAATGCAGGTCTTGCCGTTAAAATTATGCCGCCCCTTGTATTTGGTGCAATAATGTTTGCCTTAATGGATGGTTCTTTCAATATCACCATGCAACCGTTTAGAGCGCTTGTCGCAGATATGACTTCAGAAGATCAAAGAAATGCTGGATATTCTATACAAAGTTTCTTAATTAATACAGGAGCTGTACTTGGATCTATTTTACCATTTGTAATGACAAATGTTCTTGGAGTTAGTAATGTTGATCCTGATGGAGGTGTCCCTTCATCGGTAATATGGTCTTTCTATATTGGAGGAGGTATGTTGTTGTTATCTGTAATTTGGACAGTTTTCCGTACTAAAGAATACCCACCAAAAGAATATGCTGAGTATAAAGGGTTGGAAGTTGAATTGAAAGGAAAAAAAGAAAGTGGTAGTTTACGCGGTTTTATTGATCTTTTGAAAAATACGCCAAAGACTATGATGCAATTATCGGTTGTTCAGTTTTTCTCTTGGTTTTCTCTTTATCTGATGTGGGTTTATACGACCTATGCTTTAGCACAACATTCATGGGGATGTCCTATTACAGATGTGAAATCAGAGGCTTTTCAAGATGCTGGTGACTGGGTTGGAATATTGTTTGGTGGTTATAGCTTATTTGCTGCAGTCTTTTCAATCTTTATGACTCGACTTGCTAATAAATTTGGTAGAAAAATTATTTATTCTTTTGCATTGTTTTTAGGTGGTGTAGGATTTTTATCTACTTACCTCTTTAGTGGTGGTGATTTAATCCATTTAAACTTGTTAATAACAGTGGTTGATATTCCTTCGAGTGCCGCTTTATGGTTATTTCCTATGGCTGGTGTTGGAATTGCATGGGCTGCTATTTTAGCCATGCCCTATTCCATTTTATCAGATTCATTGCCACCAGATAAGATGGGTGTTTATATGGGGATTTTTAATTTCACAATAGCAGGTCCACAAATTATTAGTGGTATTGTTGCTGGTGAAATATTAAGATACTTTTTTGCAGGAGAAGCAATCTATATTATGGTGATTGCAGGAGTTTCGATGTTGTTAGGTGCAATTTCGGTTGCTTTTGTTAAGCAGAACAAAGCGGTTAATTAATATTTTTTGGAGATGGAAAAGATAAGTGCATGTATTTTTGATTTAGATGGTGTTGTAGTTGATACAGCAAAATACCACTATATAGCTTGGAAAAGTTTAGCTAAAGGATTAGGCTTCAACTTTACGAAGGAAGATAATGAGCGTTTAAAGGGTGTTAGCCGTATGCGTTCGCTTGACATTTTAATGGAGATTGGAGGCGTTGATCTTGATGATGAAACTCTACTTAAGATGGCTGCTAAAAAAAACGAGGAATATTTAGAATATATTCTAAAAATGACACCAGACGAAATTCTTCCTGGAGTGAAGGATCTTTTTGAAAATCTTAAAGAGAATGGTGTTAAGATCGCTTTGGGGTCGGCAAGTAAGAATGCTATGCTCATTCTTAAACAATTAAAGCTGACTTCATATTTTGATGCCATAGTTGATGGTACTCATGTAAGTAAAGCCAAACCAGATCCTGAAGTATTCTTAAAGGGAGCAGAGCTTGTAGGTTTTAAACCAGAAAATTGTGTTGTGTTCGAAGATGCAGAAGCTGGTGTGGAAGCTGCTATTAATGGAGGCATGAGATGTGTTGGTATAGGTTCACCTAAAGTTTTAGGTAAAGCTAATTTTGTAGTTCCTGGATTTGAAGGATTTACTTTTGAAACACTGAAAAAGGGTTTAGATAAGTAGTGAAATAAACGATTGTTTATTCGCAATATTAAGTAGCAGATTACTATCGGTTTCCAAAAGAATATGGGCGCTGTAATCTTAATTTGAAGTCATATGAACGAGTATTTAAAGCATGATGAGTGGTGTATAATTGAAGAAGGATTCAAGCCTGAAAATCACCGATCATCTGAAAGTATATTTAGTCTTGGTAATGGAAATATGGGGCATCGAGCTATGTTCGAAGAACATTATTCCGGAGAGACTCTACAAGGAACCTATATTGCGGGCGTTTATTATCCTGATAAAACCAGAGTTGGTTGGTGGAAAAACGGTTACCCTGAATATTTTGCAAAGGTGCTTAATGCGCCAAATTGGATTGGTATTGACGTTAATATAAACGGAGAAGAGTTAGATTTAGCTAAATGTAAGGTGAGCGACTTTGTTCGAACTCTAAACATGAAAGAGGGCGTTTTGCTACGTTCTTTTGTGGCAACATTAGCTAATGAAAATCAAGTGAGAATTGAAGCCAAAAGATTTTTAAGTCTAGTAACTTCAGAGCTTGGTGTGATTCGTTATTCTGTTACTGCGCTAAATTTCGATGGTAAAATAAGTTTCAATTCTTATATCGATGCGGATGTTAAAAACGAAGATTCGAATTACGATGAGAAATTTTGGGATGTCTTAAACGCAAAATCTATTGATGGTGAAGCTTATATCTCTGTTCGTACTAAAAAACTTGATTTCCAGGTTTGTATGAATATGCGTTATAAGGTTTTAAAGAATGGACAAGATGTTACAACCAATGCTGACCTTGTAGAGAAAGATAAATATGTTGCGAATACCGTTGAATTAGAAATTAAGCAGGGTGAGGAGATAAGCTTTTATAAATACGTTGGCGTTTTAAGTTCATTAAATCATAGTAGTAAAGAGCTTAGTTGTAATGCTGCTAAGGTATCATCTGCAGCCTTAGAAAAAGGTTACGAAGCTTTATTGGAAGAGCATGTTGCTGCTTGGGCAGAAAAATGGTCTATCTCTGATATTGTAATCGAAGGTGATGTTGCAGCACAACAAGCTATTCGTTTTAATATATTTCAATTGAATCAAACCTATACAGGTGAGGATGAGCGTTTAAATATTGGACCTAAAGGTTTTACAGGGGAAAAATATGGTGGATCTACTTACTGGGATACCGAAGCTTATTGTGTGCCTTTTTATTTGAGTACTTCTCGCCCTGAGGTAACTCGTAATTTGTTGATTTATCGTCATAAACAATTGCAGAAAGCGATTGAAAATGCTGAGAAATTAGGGTTTAATAATGGTGCTGCTCTTTATCCAATGGTTACCATGAATGGAGAGGAATGTCATAACGAGTGGGAAATTACTTTTGAAGAAATTCATCGTAATGGAGCCATTGCTTTTGCCATTTATAATTATATCCGTCACACCAATGATAAGGCATATTTAGCTGAATATGGATTAGATGTTTTAGTTGGTATTTCACGTTTTTGGAGCCAAAGAATAACTTATTCTGCTGCGAAAAAGAAATATGTAATGCTTGGCGTTACTGGACCAAACGAGTATGAGAATAACGTCAACAACAACTGGTATACGAATACTATTGCTTGCTGGTGTATGTCATATACTCAGGAGGCTTTCAAATACGTGAAAGAAAGTAATCCTAAACGTTACGAAGAAATTATCAAAGATTTGAACTTCGATTTTGATGTAGAAACAGCAAGATGGACGGAAATAACTGAGAATATGCATTTTCCTATGGATGAGGAAACAGGTGTATTTATGCAGCAAGATGGTTTCATGGACAAGGAGCAATTGATGGCTTCCGATTTGGATCCTCAATCTCGTCCTATTAATCAAACTTGGTCTTGGGATAGAATCCTTCGTTCATGTTTCATCAAACAAGCCGATGTATTACAAGGTGTTTACTTGTTTGAGGAGAATTATGACATGGAAACTATTAAGAAAAATTATAATTTCTATGAGCCAAGAACTGTTCATGAGTCATCATTGTCGCCATGTATTCACTCAATTTTAGCATGTAAAATTGGTGATATCGATAGTGCATATGAAATGTATTTGAGAACATCTCGATTAGATCTTGATGATTATAATAGTGAAGCACATGAAGGCCTACATATTACAAGTATGGCCGGTACATGGATGTCTATTGTTGAAGGTTTTGGAGGAATGCGTGTAATTAATGGACAGCTTAGCCTAAAACCTCTTATTCCTGAAAAATGGAAATCATATTCTTTTAAAGTTTTATTCCGTGGCAATTTGCTTGATATTTATGTTTCAGCTGAAGAAGTTGGTGTGATAAATAAAGAAGGCGAAACGGTTTCAATCTTTATATCTGATGACGAATATAAAATTGAGAAAAGTAGTAGTTTAGTGGTAGAAAATGCAAATTTCTAATTGTGATATTGGCTTGTTTAGTTTGTCTTATAAACAAATTAAGCAAGCCAATGTTTTATTATTTAACTTTATTAGCAGCTTAAGTATTAATAAGTTTCTGATTTTACAGAATATATAAACTTGAACATGACCAAACTAAAATCCATTTTTATAGCTCTTAGCCTTATGTCTTTGTTTAGCGGTTACTCCTTTGCAGGAAAAATAAAATTAGATCATGTTGAACCGATGTTTTGGTGGACAAACATGACCAATCCCAATTTACAAGTCATGGTTCATGGAAAGAATATTTCTGATTGTAAAGTTGCAATTGATTACCCTGGCGTTTCTGTTGAAAGAATTATAGGAACAGATAATCCAAACTACTTATTTATTAATCTATTGATTGATAAATCAGCGAAAGCTGGAACTTTCGATCTGCTTTTTACCGATAATGGTAAAACGAAAGCAAATTATAAGTACGAATTAAAAGAAAGAAGATCAGGTTCTGCCAATCGAAAAGGTTTTGATACGTCTGATGTCCTTTATTTACTTATGCCCGACCGTTTCTCAAACGGAAATCCAGACAATGATTCAGTTGATGGAATGGAGGATAAATTAGATAGAGAAAATCCAGATGGTCGTCATGGTGGCGATATTCAAGGTATTATTAATCATCTAGATTATTTGCAAGATTTAGGCATTACAGCCCTTTGGAGTACACCATTGATGGAGGATAATATGCCTAAAGTATCTTATCACGGTTATGCCATATCAGACTATTACAAGATTGATGCACGTTATGGAACAAACGACGATTATGCTCGTTTGTCTGCCGAAGCAAAAAAACGTGGTATTAAATTGATTATTGATATTGTAACCAATCATGCAGCATCGGAGCATTGGATGGTGAAAGATTTACCCACAAAAGATTGGATTCATATTTTTCCGGAGTTTACCAATTCAAATCACTGTAAAACGACAACCAACGATCCTTATGTGTCGGATGTTGATTACCGAAGAAATTTTGATGGTTGGTTTGATACTTCAATGGCAGATTTGAATCAGAAAAACGATTTGTTATTAACTTATTTGGCTCAAAATACCATTTGGTGGATCGAGTTTGCCGATTTAGGTGGTGTTCGTATTGACACTTATCCTTATAACGATACGGAAGCAATGGCTGAGTATTGTAATTTAATTATGGATGAATATCCTAATTTTAATATTGTTGGGGAAACATGGTTGTCTTCGTCAGCCGATATTGCTTACTGGCAAAAAGGTGCGATTAATAATGATGGCTATGAATCAGGCTTACCATGTGTAATGGATTTTCCGTTGATGGATGCTACGCTTAAGGCATTTAATGAAAAGGAGAGTTGGAACGAAGGTTTGATCCGCTTGTACAATTCTTTGGCTGCAGATTATTTTTATCCAGATAGAGATAACTTGTTCACCTTTTTAGAGAATCACGATACCGATAGAGTGATGTCAATAATGAATGGCGACATCAATAAATTTAAAATGTCATTGGCCTTTTTATTAACAACTCGTGGTATTCCTCAGCTATATTATGGTGGTGAAATTATGATGCAAGGGCGTAAGTCTGATGGTGATGGTGTAATGCGTATTGATTTTCCTGGAGGTTGGGAAGTTGATGCGAGAAATGCTTTTACAAAAGAAGGTAGAACTGATCTTGAAAATGAAGCCTTTAATTTTCAGAAGAAACTATTAAATTATCGTAAAAACAATCCTGTATTGCATACCGGTAAACTCAAACATTTCGCACCAGAAAATGAAGTTTATGTCTATTTTAGATCGAATGAGGAAAAGATGATTATGGTTCTTTTGAATAATAGTGATGAGTCTTCTAAAACTGTAGATTGTAAGAGGTTCGACGAAGTGATGGCGGGATTTACATCGGCTAAAAATATAATGACTGATGAGAAGCTAAATGATATTAGCAGCATTGAAGTGCCTGCTAAATCAGTAACAATTTTAGAACTGTATTAATTTGATGATTTGGTAATAAGTTAATTATCTAAAGGAGAAATATTTTAAACGTCCAATAAATTCTCCTCCTTGGATAAGGAGGAGTACCCGAGGAACGAGGGGGAGGTGGTTTGATATCATACTCAATTTATGGACTTGATACTATAAAATATAAATGAGAAAGAGTTTCCTATTTATAATTTGTTGTGAGTTCCCATTTTATTATAAAAGCCTGAAAGGCTTAAATTTAAATAACCGTGGGAGTATCCCACGGTGTAACAAAATAACAAATTGCAACCCAGAATGGGTTGAATATTAAAAAGTTAATTTTAAGAATCTATTTAATAAAATGAACAATCTCTTTAAGAAAATACAAGTTCTCGTTTTACTACTGTTTTTATCGGGAATCATTTTTGCTCAAAATTCAGAACGTATTTATAAGAGTCATGAATTAACGAGTGAGCACTTGCTAGTAAATACCAATGATGGTCAATATCAGATTAAGTTTTACAATCAAAATATTGTAGAAACAGCCTTTATTCCTAAGGGAGAAAAGTTTGATAAAGAATCACACGCTGTTATTCTTAAGCCTACAGCAAATTTGGGAAAACTGTCTGTTAAGAAGAATACTTTAACTTTTAAGACTAAAGGTCTTGTTGTTCATATTACAAAGTCGCCTTTCGATATCGATTATACCTTTAAGGGTAATGAATTGGTATCAGAGAAAGAAGGTTATATCAAAACGGATAGTACTGAGAATATAGATTTCTCAATAGAAAAAGATGAAGTGTTATTTGGAGGTGGAGCTCGAGTTTTGGGTATGAACCGCAGAGGATACCGACTGAATCTTTACAATCGTGCTGACTATGGTTATGGAACCCATTCGGAGTTGATGAACTATACCATGCCTCTTGTCATTTCATCAAAAAAATATGCCATCAATTTTGATAATGCTCCAATTGGTCATTTAGATTTGGATAGTAAGCATACAAATACCTTGCGTTACGAAACCATTAGTGGGCGTAAAGTTTATCAGGTGATTGCAGCTGATACATGGGAGGAATTTACTTACAATTTTACGGCTTTAACAGGTCGTCAGCCAATGCTTCCACGTTGGGCTTTGGGTAATTTTTCCAGTCGATTTGGCTATCATTCTCAAAAGCAAACAGAAGAGACAATCGATCAATTTTTGAACGATTCGATACCTGTTGATGCGATTATTCTCGATTTATTTTGGTTCGGTAAAGAGATGAAAGGCGAAATGGGAAATTTGGCTTTCTATCGGGATTCGTTTCCAAATCCTAAAAAGATGATTGCTGATTTGGATGCAAAAGGCGTGAAAACTATTTTGATTACAGAGCCTTTCATATTAACGACTTCGAAAAGATGGCAAGAGGCTGTTGATAATAAGGTATTAGGAACAGATAAAGCAGGAAAACCATTCACCTACGATTTCTATTTTGGGAATACGGGCTTGATTGATGTCTTTAAACCTAAAGCAATAGATTGGTATTGGAATATCTATAAAGATCTTGCCAATATGGGTGTTGCTGGTTGGTGGGGCGATTTAGGAGAACCAGAAGTGCATCCATCCGAATTGCAACATGTTAACGGATCGGCTGACGAAGTTCATAATATTTATGGACACTATTGGGCTAAACTGATAAAAGAAGGATACGATAAGGATTTAGCCAATCAGCGACCATTTATTTTGATGAGAGCTGGAGCCGTAGGATCGCAACGATATGGTATGATTCCATGGTCTGGAGATGTAAGCCGAAGTTGGGATGGATTAAAACCTCAAACTGAGATTTCATTACAAATGGGCTTACAAGGCATTTCTTATATGCATTCCGATTTGGGTGGATTTGCAGGAGATAATCTAGATGATGAATTGTATACACGTTGGTTGCAATATGGTGTTTTTCAACCCATTTTTAGACCACATGCACAAGAAGCTGTTCCGTCGGAACCTGTATTTCGTGAACCTAAAACCAAAGCTTTGGCTAAAAAATCAATAGAATTGAGATATAAACTGATGCCTTATAATTATAGTTTGGTATTTGAAAATAATCAAACAGGTTTGCCTTTAATGCGACCTCTATTTTTCGAAGAGCAGGATAATAAAGATTTGTTGAATGTCTCTGATACGTACATGTGGGGAGATGCTTTTTTAGTATCGACGATTACCGATGCAGGATTGAAAAAGAAAGATGTTTATATGCCTAAAGGTTCTGTTTGGTTCGATTTTGTATCAGATAAAAAATACGAGGGTGGTCAGACTTATTCTATTGCGACTGCTGAAGATCATATTCCTGTTTTTGTGAGAGGTGGTTCTTTCATCCCCATGTTACGAGGAATGAGAAATACGCAATCCTACTCCCTAAAAGATTTCGATATGCATTTCTATTACGATCAGTCAGTGAAAACTTCGAAAGAAAAATTATATAACGATAATGGTGAGACACCGAAAGCTTTTGACAAAGGCATGTTTGAGCTGTTATCATTTTCATCGAAACAAATGAAAAATCGAATAACGATTGACGTGGATACTGAAAAAGGGAACCATTATCAGTCACTTGATAAAACAATTAATTGGACGATTCACAATATAGCGAGAAAGCCCAAAGAAGTTATTGAAGGTAAGAAAGTCATTGATTTTAATTGGGATGCCAATTTGAAGCAGTTAACTTTTAAAGGTCATGTTTCTGATGAAAACTATTCACTTACTATTAAACTAGCGAAATAATGAAGATTCTTAAATTCAGCATTTTTGCAATTGTGTTACTCTTTTTATCATCATGTCAAACGCTTGATAAGAAAGTAGCACCAAAAGATAAAGCATTTGTGTGGGAGGGAGCAAATTTGTATTTCCTTTTAACAGATCGGTTTAACAATGGAACGACGGATAACGATGTCAATTTCGAACGTGAATTGCCAACGGGCAAATTGCGAGGATTCGAAGGTGGAGATATTAGAGGAATTACGGCAAAAATAAAGGATGGCTACTTTACCAATTTAGGAATAAATGCCATCTGGTTTACACCAGTTACAGAGCAAATTCATGGTTCAGTTGATGAAGGTACAGGTAACACTTATGCTTATCATGGTTATTGGGCAAAAGATTGGACTGCTCTTGATCCAAACTTTGGATCGATGGAAGATCTTCGTGAGTTGGTTGAAACAGCTCATGCCAATGGTATTCGTATTGTAATGGATGCGGTAATTAATCACACAGGACCAGTTACGGATAAAGATCCAGTTTGGGATGCGGATTGGGTAAGAACTGGACCTCAATGTACGTACGATAACTACAAGAATACAATAGAGTGTACTCTGGTTGCGAATTTACCCGATGTAAAAACGGAAAGTACAAAAGAAGTTAGTATTCCAGCAATTTTGGCTGAAAAATGGAAAGCAGAAGGTCGATACGATCAGGAAATGAAAGAATTGGACGCATTTTTTGCTCGTACAGGATATCCTCGCACACCAAAATATCATATAATTAAATGGCTGTGCGATTACATTATTGAGTTTGGAATTGATGGTTACCGTTCCGATACGGTAAAACATACCGAAGAATCGGTTTGGGCTGATTTCAGAAAAGAGTGTGAATATGCTTTTGCTCTGTGGAAGAAAAACAATCCCGAAAAAGTGTTGGATAATAACGGATTCTATTCGGTTGCTGAAGTTTACAATTACAATATCAGCAATAAATTTGCTTACGATTTTGGTGATAGAAAGGTGAATTATTATGCCAATGGTTTTACTGATATGATCAATTTTGAGTTCAAATATAATGCTCAATCCGATTATGAAACTTTATTTTCTAAGTATTCAAATCTTCTTCATGGGGATTTAAAAGGTTATGGCGTGTTAAATTACTTGACTTCGCATGATGATGGTTCTCCTTTCGATAGGAAGAGAGAGAAAACGATGGAATCGGCAACTAAATTGTTGCTTTGTCCAGGTACATCTCAGGTATATTATGGCGATGAAACAGCTCGTCCTTTATTAGTAGAAGGCGCAGTTGGCGATGCGAACTTGCGAACGTGTATGAATTGGGAAGACGTAAATAGCGACGAACAAACGCAAGCTGTTTTGGCTCACTGGCAAAAACTGGGACAATTCCGTAGAAATCATCCAGCAGTGGGAGCTGGAATCCATAAAATGATATCAGAAAAACCTTATGTCTTTAGTAGAAGCTTTGTTCAGGGAAACTATTCAGATTACGTTGTTGTCGCATTAGATTTAGAAAAAGGTGAGAAGGAGATTCCTGTACTCGGTTTTGACGAAGGAACACAATTAAGAGATGCTTATTCTGGTAAAACCGTTAAGGTGAAAGATTCTGCAGTTGTTTTGGACACCGATTTCGATATTGTTTTATTGGAGGTATTGTAATTATTACCCCAAACCCCTAAAGGGGCTTAAAAATAACATGTTCAGTTGAGACATTTTACTCCTTACGCGAATAAGATTTCTCCCCCTTTTTAAGGAGGAGTACCCGAGAAAACGAGGGGAAGGTGGTTTTAGAATCTTCATAAACTCAAAATTAAAAGGAAATATTAAATATATAAACATGAAAAGATTAATCAATTCAACACTTAGCCTAATTTTAATGGCAAGTTTATTTATGTCTTGTCAAAGTACACCAAAGACAAAGACAGAAGCTTGCTCAAAGGATAAAAAAACATGTTGTGCTACCACAGCCGATATGCATTTAGATTGGACACGTAATGCCAATATTTATGAGGTAAACATTCGCCAGTATACACCAGAAGGAACCATTAATGCCTTTGCAAAAAACATGCCTCGTTTAAAGGAAATGGGTGTGGATATTCTTTGGTTAATGCCGGTTTTTCCTATTTCTGAAAAGAACCGAAAAGGAAGTATGGGATCTTATTATGCTGTGGCAGATTACCGTGCAGTGAATCCTGAGTTTGGAACAATGGATGATTTGAAGAACTTGGTGAATACAGCTCACGATATGGGAATGAAAGTGATTCTCGACTGGGTAGCAAATCATACAGGTTGGGATAATGTTCTTATGGCTGATCACAAAGATTGGTACACTCAGAATGAAAAAGGTGAGATTATAATTCCCAAGGGAACAGATTGGACTGATACAGCTGATTTGAACTACGATAATCAAGATATGCGTAAGTATATGATTGGTTCTTTGAAATATTGGATCGAGAATGCAGATGTTGACGGATTCCGTTGTGATGTTGCAGGAATGGTACCAACCGATTTTTGGGAAGAAGCTCGTAAAGAGTTAGATGCTGTGAAACCCGTTTTTATGTTGGCCGAAGATGGTGGTCCCGAACTATTAGAAAAAGCTTTTGATATGGGATATGGATGGGATTTCCACCATATTATGAACGATGTTGCAAAAGGAGAAAAAAATGCCAACGATATGGAATCTTTCTTTACCAAGATTGACACTGTATTTCCTGCTGATTCGTATATCATGAATTTTACTTCAAACCACGATGAAAATTCATGGAATGGTACTGTAGCAGAGCGAATGGGCGAAGGAGCTAAAGCATTTGCAGCCTTAACTTTCACTATGCCAGGTATGCCCTTAATTTATAGTGGACAAGAAGCTGGTTTGAATAAGCGATTGAAATTCTTTGAAAAGGACGAAATTGATTGGTCTAATATGGAAATGGCTTCTTTTTATAAGGATTTAATTAGCCTAAAAAAGAATAATAAAGCATTACAGAATGGCGTAAAAGGTGGAAAGCTTGTTCGTATCAATTCAGATCAAAATGAGAAGGTTTTTGCTTTCTCGCGTGAGGCAGAAGGAAACAAAGTTGTTGTGATTTTGAATTTAAGCAAAGAGCCTGTTAAAGCTACGCTTGATATGGATGCTAATGCAGGTAATTATACTTGCTATAAGGATGGTAAGAAACAAAAGCTTGCTTCTAAGTTTGATGTTGACATGAAACCTTGGGAATATCGCATATTTATAAAATAATATACCTTTCGTTTTACGGAACGTGAGTATCCCTCAAAAAGCCATTCTCTTGGGAGAGTGGCTTTTTTGTATTTGTTTTTTTGTAAAGGTCTTTTTATTCAATAAAATAATATCATCAAGCTGAGTGAGAACAAATTCAATTACGATAGTAGTAGTACCTGTTGTGTCTTTCAGTTGTATGTAATACAGTATTTTGTAGAAAGTCTCTGTCGATTAAATGGGAATGTTTTTTTCTGATGTTATTTTGAATCAGGAATACTTGAAATTTATTAGGATGTTCGGTTGTCTTGTTATATTTTAACAGATACAAAGTTTAGAGCGTATTACATAATTGAGAGTTAATATGGAATTACCTTCGTTAAGACGTTTATTCACGGGAGACATTTTTATGAGCAGTACTGAGGTAATGGACAAATGTGCTACAAAAACAATCACCAATATTGATCATAAAGTACGAGATGCCCAAATAGAACTGCTTTATAAGCAAACCTATACTGGTCTAGTTGGGGCTTTAATTGTGGCACTTGCTGCCTGTGTCATTTTTATGCAGGTTGTTCCTCAGTGGAAACTTGGCTTGTGGGCGGGAATAATAGCTATACAGACTTTAGTAAGAGCGATGATTGTTCTTGCGTTTAAAAGAAGAGATTCTTTAAAATCGGATATTGATCGCTGGGCAAAGCTCCATGTTACAGGTGTTTTTGTTTCAGGCTTAGTTTGGGGTATCCCATTTGCATTTTTATGGCCGGCAGCACACCCTGTATATCAAATGATATGGCCCATAATTATTATACCTATTAGTGCTGCATCTGTCGCGGCTTATTATACATGGGCTCCATCCTATATTTCGTTTTTAATTCTCACGGCATTGCCTATGTCACTACGGCTCTTCTTCGAAGGTGGTAGTCTCTTTTATATCTTGGGCTTTCTTTGTTTGTTTTTTATTGCAATATTGTTGCGGGCAGCTAATGTGATGCATGCTGCCAGTAAGCATGCATTTGAAATAGGCATTCGTAACCAAGCGCTTAATGAGGACTTAAATGTTGGAATATCAAAAAGAGAGCAGCTTAATGCTCGACTTCAGGAGGAAATAGCCGAACGAAAGTTGGCTGAAAATGAAATAAGAAAACTCTCCAAAGTATTTTTGGATGGAACAAATCCGAGTCTTATAGAAGATTTGAATGGCAATATTCTGGAAATGAATGATGAGGCTCTGAATATATATGGGTTTTCTCGAGAAGAATTAGTTGGTAAATCTATTAAGCTATTAGCTCCAGAAAAGAATCATAAAAAAATAGATGAGCTGATTAAACTTTGTATGGATGGTAAATTGGTTCGTGATGTTGAGGGTTTACAAAGGAAAAAGAATGGTGTGGAAATTCCTGTTCTTATGACTCTATCATTGTTGATTGATGAGGACAAAAAGCCTTTTGGAATAGCTTCTATTGCTTCTGATATAACTGGACAAAAAAACATTGAGAAGGAACTCATAAAATCTAAAGCTGCGGCAGAAAGTGCTAATGCAACTAAGGATAAGTTCTTTAAAATTATTTCACATGATCTTAGAAGTCCTTTTAATAGCATAATTGGGTTCTCAAATTTATTGAATACACAATATGATTCATTTGATGATGAGGAAAGAAAAGAGTTTATTGGAAAAATGAATATCTCATCGATTTATGCCTATGATTTACTCGATAACCTTTTAACTTGGGCTAGAACTCAAACTGATGAAATTAAAATAACTAAAGAAAAACTAAATCTGTATAATTTAGTAGAAGCAAGTGTTTCTACTTATTTGTTAAATGCCGATTCTAAAAATATTAGTATAGTTAATCAAGTTCAGGATGAATTGATTATCTCAATTGATGAAAATACAGCTTTAACATTCATTAGAAATATAATGAGTAACGCTATCAAATTTACACCAGAAGGAGGGCGTATTACAATTGATTCACAGCTTACTAAAGATTGTGTTGAGCTTCATATTACTGATACTGGAGTGGGGATGTCTCCTAAAACCATAGATAATCTATTTCAAATAGGTAAGGGAATATCAACCGATGGAACCAACTGTGAGAAAGGGACAGGATTGGGACTTATCCTTTGCAAAGAATTTATCGAAAGAAATGGTGGTTCAATTTCCGTAAAGAGTGAAGTAAATAAGGGGAGCGAGTTTATTATATCATTACCTCTTGGGAGTGATTAGAATTCTCAAAAATAATAATTCGAGGGTATCTAATAAAAGCGAAGTCGCTCATGTAACCTGCTAATCCGTTAGTTCATAGTATAAAAGCCAACTAAAATGAAAGGAATAAATAGAATATTTATCTGCATCAGCCTTCTATTTTTGGGTTGTCAATCTTCTACAAAAACACAAGAAGCATCTTTTAAGCAATTATCAAATCAAATTGATCTTTATGCCAATAATTGCTTAAAAAAAGGCAATATTAATTCGCTGGCAATTGCAATATATAAAGATGGGCAAGTTTATCAGAACTACTATGGAAGTGCTTATAAAGATTCTCGAAAACTACCTAACGACAAAACAGTTTACGAAATAGCGTCTATCACAAAGGTATTTGTTGGTTCCCTTGCTGCTAAGGCAGTTCTCGAAAATAAAATTGCTATAGATGATGATATTAGAAACTATTTAAAAGGTGATTATTCAAATTTAGAATATGAAGGTACTCCAATTACAATTAAAAATTTATTAACCCATACGCTAGGTTTTAAAAATAGAAAACCCCAAAAGTTAGAAGAGATAGAGAATAAAATTGCTAGTGGATATTATGAAAATAGATCCATAGCTTATAATATGAAAGATTTTCTAGAAGAACTAAAAACGATTGAACTTGATAAAAAACCAGGATCCTTTTATCAATACAATTCTATAGGACCAGAATTAGTAGCCTATATTTTAGAACAAGTTTATCGTGATTCATTCAAAAATATATTATCAAGGTTTTTGGATGAATTAGATATGAAAGATACCTATCTAGAGAATAGCCAAGAACAACAGAGCAAAAATCTTATGGATGGCTTTGATGAGACGGGAATTTTAGCACCCAAATCAAAAAGTCCTTTACTCGGTGGTGGTGGCGGTATGCTTTCGACTTTACCAGACTTAGTGAAGTTTATGAAGTTTCAATTAGAAAGTAATAACCCATTAATTAAAGAATCAACCAAGACCTTATTTGAAAATAATGATGACGATAAGTTAGGATACCTTTGGGAAGTAGGCAATGCAGAAGAAGAGGGATTCTATTATTTGAAAAGTGGCACCTCATATGGTATTCAAAGTATTATTTTAATATGTCCTGATACGAACTATGGTCTTATTCTATTAGCTAATAATACCTCGGAAAAAGCATTTTATGATTGGGTAAATCTATACAATCAAATTGAACCTGATCTTATCAAATATCCAAAAATTAACTTGGTGTCTTTACTTAAAGAAGAATTACTTACAAACACAGATAAAGCGATAAAAAGGTATAAAGATTCAATGCAAGAAGGGAATAAATATTATTGTAATTCAAATAATTTAAACAGCATAGGCTATGAATTATTAAATGATAATAAAACGAAAGAATCGATACAGGTATTTAAATTATTTGTAAGTGAGTTCCCTAAAAATGCTAATGCATATGATAGTTTAGGTGAAGCCTATTTTGTAAATAGTGATTATACAAATGCGCTTATTAATTTTAAAAAGTCATTAGAATTGAATCCTAATAATGAAAATGCAAAAAACTACATTTCTAAAATTGAAACACTAATACAGAAAGGCTAAATTATGTTGCACTGTAGATGCTCCTGCTATTCTACATCCTTCTCAGCCAGTATAACTTCAGTGAATGTAGGCAAGGACTCAGTAATGCTGCCGGCACCCTTTTTATTAATTTTGAAAGTAACATCCTTTGTTGTACTAAATAACAAAACAGATGAAAAAGACACTCGGAGATGTGATTTCAAAACTTCAAAAGCTTCTTCAAGTGTAAGTTCGTCTTCCTGATCTTTGGTCTCTTTAGATCTGTATCTTAATTTAAGTAAAACCTTAAAGTCATCTTCAGAATAGACAGGTCTGAGAAATATATTTCTCAAGTTAGGCTTACCAATGGTCTTTGCCATAGTTAATTTTGCAAAGCGACCTTCTTTTGCACTTTCTTCTACTTGTTTCCAGAAAAGAATAAACATATCTTGGTATGGCATAATCTAAAGATTGATGAGAAAATATTTTGTCTGTGCAAAAGTAATACTATAATTCAATTCTCAGAAAAATAAGCCACAAACAAAAGCTAATAAACCTATATTTAATGCGGAATTCAGTAGTTTAACTGAAATTTAGTCTTGTATAGAAGTTTGATAAAACTTAAAGCTGTCGTTTAAAAAGTAGATTTGAATTTTTACGATAAGTGAGCACATTGTCTAGCTTGCTTGAACAATGTCGAGTGAAGTAAAAATAATGAAATAATTTCTTTATTTGTGAATGAATTTTCGGGAACTCATGATCTCAAATAAGCTCGGTTGGGCGGAAAGCCCAATTGTTACAACTATTTAAGACAAGATCGATATTATGAATAAGAAACAAATAAAAGGAATATTCAGAATCTTATTTATTATTGCAAGCATAGGCTCTTTGTACTTTGTACCATGGATTCTGGTGAAAGCTTGGATTTTACCGCTACCCAATACGGTTCAAGAGCAAGTGAATGAAGCAATTGATTATGATTTTGATGGGATGCTAGTGTATGTGGACGAAGCGGGGAAGCCTCCAGCCTTTTATTCAGCAGGTTGGCACGACCGAAAGAATAAAATACCTGCTAACCCCAAAGCCTTATTCAAAATAGCTAGTATTGGCAAGTTATATGTTGCAGTTGCTATCGCTAAATTAGTTAATGATAAACAATTGTCGTTAGATAAAACGCTAGCTGATTACTTTCCTGAACTTGTTGGAAAGATTGAAAATGCAGAAAAAATTACACTTAGAATGATGGTGCAACATCGAAGTGGTATTCCCAACTATATAGACCATCCTGAATATTGGAACATTCGCCCGAAAAGTGATGACGGAAATCTTGAATTAGCTATTGATATGCCGGCAAGCTTTGAACCAGGAGAAGATTATGGCTATTCTAACACGAACTATTTATTGCTTTCTAGGCTTATTGATAAGGTCTTGGGTTATAGCCATGATCAATTTATTAAGGAGAGAATTCTGATGCCACTCGGATTGAAACATACTTTTGCTTCGCTTAGTGAGGTGAATATAGACGATGTAATGGGTGGCTATTACGTTGGTTTCGACGAAGATTTTAAGACCGAGGAAGCGGGAATGATTGCTACAGCAGAGGATGTGGGCATATTCTTAAGAGCATTAAACGATGGTTCAGTGTTTAATGAAGGGGAACAGGAGATTTATTCCTCTATTTATGTCTACAAGCATACCGGATTGGTTGTTGGATATCAAAGTATTGCCGAATATCATAAAGACATTGATACGGTTGTTATTCAATTTAATAATACAACTAACTTTGATGGCTATAATTGGAATTTAGCCGAAATCATTTATAGTCGTATCGTAAAAATTATAAGAAGAAAAAGACGCTCATGATGTTATTATACAGAGTATTAAGAAACTCTTTGCACGAGGTATTCAATCTAAAGAACAAATAAGCCAAGCTTCATGCTTGACTTCTGTTATTTCGTATTGTTTCTTTTGTTAGACCCTAATTGTTTTGTAGTTTCGGGCTCTCAATCTAATAAGAGTTCATTTTCTAGCTTTGGCACAATAATCTAAGGTGATAAATTAGGAAAGTGAAAGTTATATAAAGACGTGAAAAACAAATAAAAGACGATATGACCAATAATGATATATTACGACGTGTTCGTTACCTGTTCGATCTTAATGATACCAAAATGATTGCGGTTTTTAAATTAGTCAATCAGGATGTCAGTAGAGCGGTTTTGTGTGACTGGTTAAAAAGAGAGGATGATCCTTCAATAATAGAAATCACAGATAAAGAACTCTCTAATTTCCTTAATGGAATAATTATTGAAAAACGCGGGAAAAGGGAAGGTCCTTTACCAGAGCCTGAAGATCCATTGACCAATAATATGATTTTGAAGAAGCTGAAAATTGCATTGGATTTAAAATCTGATGACATTCTAGATATGTTAGCCGCAATAGATAAAAAAATAAGTAAACATGAGTTGAGTGCTTTCTTCCGTAATCCAGATCATAAATCTTACCGAGATTTCTTAGATCAATACCTAAGATATTTTCTTAACGCATTGCAAAAGAAATACAAGCCTAACCTAAGCAATTATGACATACGCCAGTAAGGTTGTTGAAAATTACTCACACAACATTACATATTTTTAAAAACACAAAAGCCATTTTCTTCGGAGATTGGCTTTTGTATTTTTTATGGTAACTGTCATTACGAGGAGGAACGACGTGGTAATCTCCAAGCAAAAGAGCTTTTCTAAAAGCAATAACTGGATTTTGTCTAAAAAGCAAGTAATTGTGTTGTTTTTAATGTTTTTATCCTTTAATTTGCAGTTCGATTACGAAAATGAAAGGAAAAGTATCATGTTAGTTAATTTTTCAGTACAAAACTTTCGTTCTATAAAGGACAAAGTAACATTGTCATTCGAAGCAGCCAAGTCAGATGATTTGGAAGATTATTATATTATTAAACCTAAGGAAGGCATACGTTTATTGAAATTAGGTTTGATTTATGGTGCTAATGCTTCTGGAAAAACGAATTTATTAAAAGCTCTCGATTTTTTGAGGGATTTAATAATGGAACCTGTAGATAAAAAAACAGAGCCAATTAGTTTTGCTCCTTTTCTTTTTGATGATAAAACACCTACTCAAAATACTATTATGAAGATCGAGTTTTATCAGAAAGGAATTAAATATTTGTATGAACTTGAATTTAATAACGATTTTATCGTTAAAGAAGAGTTGAGGAATTTTAATCCTAACAAGGCAATTGTATTTACTAGAACAACTAATAAAGAAAATCAGTTATCTAAGATTGAGTTTGGACGTAAAATAGAAATTGATAAAAGTCATAAATCTACACTTGAAGCAAATACCTTGTGGAACAATACGGTTTTAGGCGGCTTTTTAAAAACCAATATAGAATCTACTGAATTACAGAATGTGATTAATTGGTTTCGAAGCAAATTGAAACCAATAGTTCATCCTAAATCGAACTTGTTTGATTATGTTTCTGATAAATTAGATTCAAATGCAATTGATAAGCGAACTGTACTTGAGGTTTTGAAGAAAGCTGACTTTAATATTTCTGATATTGTAGTCGATGTGAATGAGCAAGAGGTAACATCTGAATTTGTAGATCTTGTATCAAAAAAATTAAAGATCTCTGAGTTTGAACTAAAAAAACTAAAATCAGAAAAAAAAATAACAACAAAGGAATTGTTATTTGAACATGTCGTTAATGGTACTGGTAAGTATCATCTTTCATTTGATGATGAATCTGCAGGAACTCAGCGTTATTATGAATTTGGTGGTTTGTTAGATATGTTGATTCATAATGAAATAATATTTCCAATTGATGAATTTGAATCTTCCTTACATCCAGATTTATTAAAACATTTTCTTTTAAGTTTTTTAGTTAATTCTAAAAAATCGCAATTAATAGCTACGACACATCTTCGTGAATTATTGATGGAAAAAGATATTTTCAGAAATGATGCCATTTGGTTTACTGAAAAGAAAGACGATGGTAGTACCGATTTGTTTTCGTTAGATGATTTTGATTCTTCGGTAATTCGTAAAGGTAGCTCGGCGTATAATGCCTACAAGGCTGGTAAATTGGGTGCAACTCCTAATTTGAGTGATTATTATTTAGATCTTGATTATGAATAGAGATAATCGAAGAGGTCAAAGGAAGAGAAGAGGACAGGGAAATAAGACTATTTATGTTCTTGTTGATGGAGAAACTGAAAAACTGTATCTCGATCAGTTGAAGAATATTGAAAGATTAAAATCTATAACAATAAAACCTGATTTAAATAAGAAGAAGACAATTGCTCAGCAGTTTGAAACGATAAAAGAAGAATCGAAACATTACGATCAAGCTATATGGATGGTTGACTTTGACACCATCTTAAAAGAAGAAAGAGAGTTTAAAGGAGGAAGGAAATCACCTTTGATTGTATTTAATGAATGTTATCGAGAATTATCTGAAATTGAAAATGTGAATGTATTAGTAAATGTTCCTTGTTTGGAATATTGGTATTTGCTGCATATTAAAAATTCAGGTCGATTTTATAGTATTTATTCTGAATTGGAGAGAGAGTTGAATGCAATACCAATTTTAGGATACAACAAGAGTAGAAAATATTATATTTCGGGAGGCGGAATATATGCTCGATTGAAACCAAACTTAAATACGGCATATCAAAGAGCAAAAGCTTTAGGGCAATACGATTCTGAAAATCCTCAGCAGGCAAAAGCTGAAATTTATCGCTTGTTTGAAATTCTAGAGATAGAATTGTAACTTATAGAATATACAAAAGGCTGAGCTTATAACTTAGCCTTTATTCTTCCCCTGATCTACCAAAGCAATTCATCCACTCAAAATGAAAATCACAAGACTAAGCCAAACAAATAGCAAAAGCTTTTTACAAGCCTGGCATTTGTACGAACAAGCATTCCCGATGGATGAGCGCAGAGATCTTGATTTGCAGCAGCAAGCAATGCAAAATGTCAATTATCATTTCGATATAGTAAGCATCGATGGTGTTTTTGTGGGTTTTATATTGTGGTGGCAATTTAAGGGCTTACGTTATATCGAACACTTAGCAACACGAATGGAATGTAGGGGCAAAGGTTACGGTAAAAGCATTGTAGAGCAGTTTGCTACCGAGAGTGCCGATCAAATAATCTTGGAGGTAGAACTGCCTAATAATGCTATCAGCAAGCGTCGAATCGGATTTTACCAACGATTGGGTTTTAAACTCAATCAGCACGACTACAAACAGCTGCCCATGCGTAAAAATGGAGCTGAGGTCGAGATGTTACTTATGACCTATCCCAACGCGCTAACAGCACAACAGTTGTCCTTTTTTAAAGCCAGTTATAGGGAAATGTGTTATAGTATTTTGACGAATTCATGAGCTATTTCAGTAATGTATTGGTATTATGAGGCTTGTTTTAAATGATAGATGCCCAGTCTGTTATTTTTAGGTAAGTGAAAATGTTTTCCTTGAGAATATATGAATTCTTGAAATAGAATTATAATTAATAGAATATAAAAATGGCGTTCCAATCAGTTGAAACGCCATTTTATTTTGAGTTTAAATCTTACTATTTTCTCAGTCCTAAACCTGAAGTTTGGAGAATCTTCTATTTCAAATTCTCAGGATAAACAATGCACAGCGATCCGATACCAAAATCTATCTGATACTAATTCTGAATCTCCATGCTGATTTTAGTGTCAAGCAATTTTTCTAAGGGTAAAGAGAATTTAAGCTTACGACCGATATGGGTTGCCTGGTTTACCGAATACCCTTTGTATTTAACTAGGTAAGCCATAAAAAGTGCAGTTGCTCTACCTGCACTGCTACAGTGTATCAATATCTTTTTATCTCCTTCTATTAATTTAGCGAATGCCTCTAAATTCTTTGGCGTATAATCTTTAGAGCCAGCTATTGGTAGGTTATTGTAATCAAAGCCTAACTTTTTAGCCATCTTTTTCTCGTTAAAGGTTTGACTAGCAAAATCCTTATTCTCTTTTTTTGTGCGAAGGTTTATAATTGCGCTGGCACCTTGCGATTTATACCAACCTAAGGCCTCCAAACTAGGTTGTGTACTTATGTAATAGTTTTGATATTTAAAGGCTCCTTTAAAATCTTTGATTATTTCAACAGAATCTGTTTTTACAGTTTTGTTTTTGGCCTGAGAGCTGAATGCTAAAAAAAGAATTAGTAAAAGTGAGAGTATTGATGTTTTCATCTTTTTTGTATGTGTGAAATAGGTTTGTTTTTTGAACGGAGACAAACATCGTTAAATAATTAATAGTAGGCAAGTAAACTTGTTATTTTAGACATCTGATCGCTCTTCGAGCTTAATTGTTTCATCTAGAAAGTAAATTCTAAAAATTTATGAGTTGAATTTAGCAGATATAGAAAAGGCGTTCCAATCAGTTGGAACGCCTTTCCTTTTTTGAGTTTAAATCTTATTTTTTTCTCAGCACTAAATCTGCTGTCTGTAGAATCTTCAATTTTAAATTCTCAGGATAGTCAGGTCTTTCCTCTAAGAACTTGCGAGTGATATCACCCGCCTCTTTCGATTGGTGTCCGCTATAACTTGAACTTAACCAGCCGAATGGAAAAAAGATATCGCGAGTAACTTGTATCTCCTTAAGTAACTCTAAATTCTGTGGCAAATAGGTCAATGCTTCTTTTTCGCGTAGTGGGTGATGTAAATATCGCAATGCATCTAGCACCCAACGCTCGGTTTCTCTGTTTTCAGCCTTAAGTAAACTTGCGAAGAATGCGTTACGAATTTGTGGATCAGGAGAAAGGGCAGGAGCTACAAATTGCATCTTTTTCTTGCTGTCTGGGTTTTTGATTCGTTCTATTTGAGTCTCAACAATCTCATTCGCTTTCTCAGGCATTTTAATAGCTAAATTGCAAGCCAAGGCTGTCGCTTTTGTTTCCGATAGCGTAAAACCACCTATGGCAATCTCATCCTTCCAAACCTGGTACAATTGCTCCAAGCGTTCTTTACTTTCTGTCATACTACTCAAAGTAGTGAACAAGCTAGATTTGTGGCCCATATCTTTTTCTCGATTCAATTGAATCCAAAGCGTTTCTTCAAGATGAGAACCTAATTTTTTTCTGTCCGCAGCACTAATATTCAACCAATAAGCCGATTTCATATACGAAAGCATACGAGCTAAAATTAAGGTGTTCTTTTCCTTAGATATTTGTTGTTCTACAGCCAATACAAAGTCTTTGCCTTCAATCTCGCCTTCACGAAGATTCTCATAAAGGTTAATCCATGCAATGCCTCTTTGTAAATCGTCTTTAACTTGATCGATATGTGTTAGCAAGAATTGTTTTGTCTTCTCATCCATTTTAAAGAATCCATAAGCATTTCCACTTCCATTTGGGATAATGAAATCAGGAACCTTTTTGCCTTTTGCCTCTGGAACGATTATTTGCGCCTGATCAAACTTTACAGGTAAGCTAATTGTTGTGTCAGCGTAACCAAGAATTAAGTTTAAATCTTGATTCCATGCGCCATCAACACCGTTCACATCGGTTTGTGTGAGTTTTAATTCTGTAATCTCATTATTTTCCGATAGGATATCAACCTTAACTTGTGCACGTCCAGCCTTATCAACCCAAACCTTGCTCCACTCTCTTAAATTAACAGGCGTTTTTTCATCAAGAATAGCAATAAGATCTTCCCAACTTGCATTGCCGTAAGCATAGGTTTTTAAATAGGTCTGAAGTCCTTCCTTAAGTGCGTCCTTTCCAATTATTTTCTCCAACATATCCATCACAATAGGCGACTTGTGATAAATGATGCTGCCGTAAACCGTTCCTGCATCTTTCAAGTTTGGAAGAACCTGATTAATAGGATTAGCTCCACTTGTACGATCTATGCTGTATGAACTTGGAAAATGAGCCATCTCAAATTTTAGCTTGTGGTTCATCTCCGGAAAGCTAGGGTTGGTGATTTTATCAGCTAAAAAATTAGCAAACACCTCTTTTAACCAAACTTGATCGAACCATTTCATAGTTACCAAGTCACCAAACCACATGTGCGACGTTTCGTGTGCTATAAGGTTCGCTCTACTGAGTAGGCTACTCTTTGTTGCATCCTTATCTAAAAACATCTTAGAAGCGTTATATAAGGTTGCTCCGGTATGTTCCATGCCTCCGTATTGGAAAGATGGGATTACAATGAAATCATATTTTGCAAAAGGGTAGGGAACGTCGGTATATTCTTCTAGCCAATCTAGCGACTGAAATAGGAGTTTAAATATGGCATCTGTATTGTTTGCTAACTTTTCAGGATCTGTCTCGCGATGATACATGGTGTGTTTGTGTCCATTGCGTTCGCGAGTGACGGTTTCGAATTTTCCAGCAACAAATGAGAATAGGTAGGTTGGTAATTCTTTTGTTGTAAGAAAGCTATAGCGGCTTTTGTTTGCTTCTTCCTTAACAGATTCAATCTTACCATTCCCCATAGCTTTCCACGTTTTTGGAACGATTAATTCCAATTGAAATTTAGCCTTTAGGTTTGGCTGATCGAAACAGGGGAAAGCTGTTCTTGCTCTATCTGGTACAAAAAGGGTATAAAGAAATTCGTCATTTCTGTTTAATGATGTATTTCCGGCTACGAAATCAATCTCGATCGTATTAAGTCCAACTTTTAATTCCGATTTAGGGATAATGAGATGTTCTGATTCAAAAAGGTATGCAGATTCATTTCCGTTACTGATTACGGATTTTATTAAACTAGCCTCTTCACGGAAGTCAATTTGTAGATCTTGATCTGCCGATTTTAGAGTGAAAGTGATTTTGTTTTTAGCTGGAATAGTTTCTTTGCGTTCCTCAGGAATATCAAACTGTAATTGGTATTCAAGATTGGAAATGTTTGCTTTCCTGTAATCAGCTAGTGTTTTGGCTACACCAGGCTCAACAGGTAGTGGCTGTTTTGTGCTAGTACATGCAATTACAAAAAAACATATGAGTACCGATAAGTAGTGTAATTTCTTCACGTCGTTATATTTTGTTTGTTATTCTTACAAATATAAGTGTGTGATTCTTTATAAAGGCTAATCAGAATTAATTTTTACGAAATAAATTTGTGATAGCTGTTTGAGATAAGATAGACTTGTTGTAAAAAAGAAAAAACTCAGATCCCCACCTGAGTTTTTATAACTAACCTAAATCTAATCTATGAAAAAATTACTGAGCTTTTTGGAGTTTGCTCAATACTACTTTATAAAAAAGTAGTTTATTTCTACACTACAAACATAGCTGATTGTTTAGTTAAGCCGAGTGAATACATGTTAAAGAATATTAATAAATCATTTAAATAAGAATTTTGCTGGTTTAGCGATTGGTCTTGCTTGGAGATCTAGTTGGTGTAAAAAAGAAAAAACTCAGGTCCCCACCTGAGTTTTCTAACTAACCTAAATCTAACCTATGAAAAACACTGAACTTTTTGGAGTAGTTCAGCTCTATCTATGAAAAAATAGTTTTTTGTTTCTACACTACAAACATAGCTGATTGTTTCGTTAAGCCGAGTGAATACAAGTTAAAGAAGATTAAGAATTCATTCGAATAAGAATTTTGCTGGTTTTGTGAGTGGTCTTGATTGGCGACAGACTTGCTGTAAAAAAGAAAAAACTCAGGTCCCCACCTGAGTTTTATAACTAACCTAAATCTAACCTATGAAAAAATACTGAGCTTTTTGGAGTTAGCTCAACTCTACTTTATGAAAAAAATGTTTTATTGTTTCTACACTACAAACATAGCTGATTGTTTAGTTAAGCCGAGTGAATACAAGTTAAAGAAGATTAAGAAATCATTTGGATAAAAATTTTTCTAGTTTTCTTCGCGGTCTTGATTGGAT
>NZ_SADB01000114.1 GCF_009669305.1 Ancylomarina sp. 16SWW S1-10-2 | reverse complement strand
GTGATGCTGGTCGCTGTAGCAAGCCCATTCAACTATTGTATCATTTGTCTACTCACTGTAATTCAGACACTYAATTCACTATGTTCATYTCTGTGTGTGTATGATTGAGCGCGTGTCTGCACATCAACCTYAATMTATTCTCCTATTGGTTGTAACATACASATAATCAATAATTTATCCACACTTGATTGACACTCAAAMATWTATATGGATTTTTAACACACACTCACACACACTCACATATACTGTCGTGGTTTCACAGTGTGCTWGCTCGCTGTACGCTTGTGGATTTTATTTATGTTTARCAATAAAAACGTATCTCTACAACKGGTGTTCAGRCTCCTGAATAATCTCGAGTAAATCCATAATTGTACTAGGAGATTTAGCCTACSTTAAATACTGAGTTAACGGGATATCATTTATTGGAGTGAGATATAGAGGAAATTAGCCTGAACACTGCCYCAKCTATCGATCGGTACAAGAGTCAAGGGTGTGTCGACTGGCTGGAGAACCGGCATCTCCAGTTCATATGTTTCGATCTTGATGGCTCGTGGRCGGTTGGTCGAGCCACMTTGACACTCGTTCCATCGTGATGCTGGTYGCTGTAGCAAGCCCATTCAACTATTGTATCATTTGTCTACTCACTGTAATTCAGACACTCAATTCACTCTGTTCATTTCTGTGTGTGTATAATTGAGCGCGTGTCTGCACATCAACCTCGTCTGCACATCAACCTC
>NZ_SADB01000113.1 GCF_009669305.1 Ancylomarina sp. 16SWW S1-10-2 | reverse complement strand
GTACCAGGTGCCGCCCACGCCCTCGGCCGCCTCCAGGATTTGGACATCGAGGCCCAGGCGGTCGCGCAGGCAGATCAGCTGGTACAACCCGGAAAAGCCGGCTCCGATGATCAGCGCATCGAGGTCGCGAGGCGATTTGCGGGCGCTGGCAGCGCGCATTGTAGCGATCTTCGGCTCGGTCATCGTTTCGCTTCCGCAACAGGGTGCTGACGCGAAGAGTGTACACGGGCGCAATCTGCCCATGGAGCCACTGAGTGGGCAGGCGGGCTATGCAATTGTGCCATGCGGCGATGGGAATTTGGAGGCCACGCCCGGAATCGAACCGGGGTGCGAGGATTTGCAGTCCTCTACGTCACCACTCCGCCACGTGGCCTCACTTGCCGGCGCCTAGCAGCGGGCGGCTGACAGATACGCAACAAAACGGTGCGGTCAAGCCGCTGGTATCACACACTGCCGCGGGGATGCAACGCGCAGATGGGCGATTTGCAGTGCTGAACCGTGCGCGATCGGCAGTAGCAGGCGTTGCCACCTTTGGCTATGGTCCCCGCGCACGACTGCCGTCTCGGGGAAGTACATGTCCAACTTTGCACTACAGCGGAAGAATATGGTCGAGAGCCAGGTTCGCCCAAGCGACATCACCGATCGCCGCATCACGCGCGCCATGCTGGACATTCCGCGGGAGCTGTTCTGTCCCGAGGGATTGAAATCCACGGCCTACCGTGACGAAGTGCTGCAGGTGAA
>NZ_SADB01000112.1 GCF_009669305.1 Ancylomarina sp. 16SWW S1-10-2 | reverse complement strand
AAAATGAGCTTCTAAACCAACACCCTAACATCTACAGCATGAATACTACATTAAGCCCTTTTCTCAAACAACGGTTTCAAGCCTTACAATACGAACTTATTCCTTTAGTCGCAGCCGATTTAGACGGCATCAGCTCAAAGCTCGAACGCATTATTCGTGTGCTCGAGTGGAGTGACATCGAATCCTTGGTATACCAATATCAAGGGTGTGCTGTGGGAAGACCTCCTGCTGACCGCTGCGCTTTGGCATGTGCCTTTATTGCAAAAGCTGAACTTGGTATCGTCACCACACGGGGCTTGATTGAACGCCTAGAAGTTGATCGTAGATTGCGGCGAATTTGCGGCTTCAATCTGTATAAAAAACTACCCAGCGAAGGGACATTTAGCCGTGTTTTTGCTGAATTTGCAGCGCGTAAACTAACCACTCGCGTTCATGAGCAGATGGTGAAGTCCAATCTTGCGGATACGTTAATCGGTCATATTAGCCGTGATGCAACCATGATTCCAGCACGCGAAGGTGTTGAGAAAATAGTTCTCCCTCCTGTTGTAAAACCGCCTGCCAAAAAACGAGGTCGCCCYGCATTCAACTCGCCTAAGACCTTGACCACTAAAATATTAACTGCCATTCAGATTCAACTCACACAGACACTTCCTGAAATGCTCCGAGATTTACCTACGGGCTGTTCTGTTGGCACAAAAACGAACTCAAAAGGGTATTCTGAGAGTACCAAAGGCTACAAGCTT
>NZ_SADB01000111.1 GCF_009669305.1 Ancylomarina sp. 16SWW S1-10-2 | reverse complement strand
AAAGATCTGCTACAGAACGAATACGTTTATTTTGCAAATGATTCATATCGTCAAGTGTACCCATTCCAAATTTCATCAAGTGTACCCATTCCAAATTTCATCCCAATCCTCGTGGTAACAAAAATRTATTGTTCTGAGGTATATYAAGRTTMAGTCTCCRRTTMATATTTCGKCGACCAAYCCYTMCYAATTCACAYCTTTGKTGAAAGAATTTYTTTTGTAAWTCCTTAYMKAMGGATTCAGAAAATAYWGGATCYCCRYCTACACAAGMAAATTGTTGATAAAACTCCAAAATRGCATTTTCTTTTGAYCCWATTTTTTTTTTCTCCTTATCGGTCAAGAAAGATAAGAAAATTTCAGGGTAGCAAACATTYTCTAGAATTTCTCGTAGATTCAAACCCATAGCTGATGATAGAACTAGAATAGATATTTTTTGTTTCCTACTCACCCGAGCCCATATTCTTGCTTTTTTATCAATCTCTAATTCTAACCTGCCTCCCCAATCTGATATTATGGTGCCGGTATAGACCGAAATCCCATTATGATCCAATTCTGACTGGTAATAGATACCGGGACTTTGCAATATTTGATTGATCACAATTCGGTAAATTCCGTTTACTATAGAAGTTCCAAGGGAATTCATTAAAGGAATGTTTCCAATAAAAAATTAAAGGAATGTTTCCAATAAAAATTCTTTGTTCTTGCATATTCCTACTGGTTTTCCAAATTAATCCCGCGGATACAT
>NZ_SADB01000110.1 GCF_009669305.1 Ancylomarina sp. 16SWW S1-10-2 | reverse complement strand
AAATTGCTTCTGCATTGTCGCTAATGATTTCTGTGCTTGCTGTAAGCTTTGCTGATCGCTCTTGATTGTCTTTGATTGTGCTGACAAGGCTTGGATAATTTTGGTTTGCATTGTGTCTAAAGCTTGCTGTTGCTTCTGCAATTGCACTTGTTGTTGCATTAATTGTTGCTGTTGTTCTTCGATGATTCTCAATAATTGTGTTTCTAATTCGGTCATCGTTTAATACCCCATTGGAATCATGTAGCCGTTCTGCCATTCGCCTGCGTTCTTGTTGATCTGAATACATAGGCGCTGTGCTTTGCTGTCTGGWCGCTTGCATGTGCTGATCGTCAAACTGCCCCCCGATCGGTTCAAATGGTCGACCCTCATTTGCTTCTCGTTGATCACTGTATTTAGCGTCTGCATCTCGCTGTACTTGTTTTTGGTGACGAGACCAAGCGAGAAAATYGCTATAAGCAAAATAACTGCTRCTGAAATCAGTCCCATATTCAAARTRGTAAGTTTTTTCTGTACSGCTTGATTCTGGGCTTGYTGTTCTTGGCTCTGTATTTGCTCGTTTAATTGCGTTAAATGGCTCAATTTCGATTGCAGCAAGGTTTGATACWGGCTTAACTGCTTCTCGACCGTCTGGGCGTTGTTTTGAATGCTCTTGGCTATTTTCTCGTCCGACTGTTGGATAGCGGTCGCAGTGATATTGGCTCTTGTGTTCAAGCTGTCTCTGATAGTCTGTGACGTTTGCTCGATACCG
>NZ_SADB01000109.1 GCF_009669305.1 Ancylomarina sp. 16SWW S1-10-2 | reverse complement strand
AAGCTCAGTATTTGCAAGTGGAAACCTTACTATCAACAAGTATCGTAACACAGACTATTCTATTGTATCAGTATTTAATACAAGTAATTCAAACCTTAAGTTGAAAGTTTACGACTACACTGGTCACGTTTTTTATAGCGAAACGATCGAAGCTGAAACTAACACTCAAAAACTATTTGATTTATCAAACCTATCTGATGGCGATTATTCATTAGTATTAGTAGGAGATAATACAAGAATTGAAGAGCCGTTTATTGTGAGATCAAAAAAGTTAGATGTATCAAACGAAACGATGCAAATAGCCGAGAATAAAAACTAAAATTCAAAGCATGCATTCAAAAGAAAAAAATTCGGAACAATATGATGTTTCGATAAAGTACCATCATTTAAATAAGTGTATCCCTCATCAATAAGAGATACACTTATTTTTTTGTTTAAACCCACAAACACTCCAATAACAATCTACAATAACAGCCTTATAATATCCAACACAAAACAAGTATCCGTTTCTTACCTCCTATAAAAAACTTATTGTGTTAAGAGAAAAGAAAACTTTAAGAATTCTATTTTATAATAATCAATGTAAGGTGAAATTTAGAACAGAATTTTATTTTGATTTCACCAACTATAAGTTTGAATTGTGAATTTGGAGTTGAATTCATATTAAGATACATTACCATGCATCTTAATATGCAATGAGCTTACCCTAAAAAGTCAATTAAGTTTTTTGAAAATTCTATGTGAATTCTGTT
>NZ_SADB01000108.1 GCF_009669305.1 Ancylomarina sp. 16SWW S1-10-2 | reverse complement strand
GTTTAGGAAGAATTTGCAAMTTRATAAAACYCGGYGGTCGKATTTTCCATCKCCAAGGAAAAMCRCTTTGATCTTCTATGAGAAAAATTCCCAMCTCYCCYTTTGGWGCTTCRACTCTYACWTAAAGTTCTTGTTTYGATAAWTCAAAAGTRGGMGAAGGYTTTTTACTAATGAATCGATATTCAAAATCATTCCATTCKGGATYCCTTWYTCTATCAAAGCCCCTGCTTTCTAAATTCTCATAGGGACCCCCTGGAAGTCCTTCCAGAGCCTGTTGAATAATTTTTATGGATTCTGTCATTTCGCTAAGTCGTACTAAATAACGAGCTAATGAATCTCCTTGTTTTTGCCATTGAATTTCCCATTCAAATTCATCGTAAGACTCATAACGATCAATTTTACGAAGATCCCATGGTATTCCGGATGCGCGTAGCATTGGTCCGGATAAACCCCAATTTATTGCTTMTTCCCCACCAATAATCCCAACTCCTTCAACCCGTTCTAAAAAAATAGGATTTCGTGTAATGAGTTTTTGATATTCAACAACCTCTGTTAAAAAATAATCACAAAAATCCAAGCATTTATCTATCCAACCATAAGGTAAATCAGCCGCTATTCCTCCAATACGAAAAAAATTATGCATCMTTCTCATACCGGTGGCAGCTTCGAATAGATCATATACAAATTCYCGTTCWCTGAAAATATAGAAAAAGGGAGTCTGTGCACCAATATCTGCCATAAAAGGGCCGAGCCATAACAGATGAGAAG
>NZ_SADB01000012.1 GCF_009669305.1 Ancylomarina sp. 16SWW S1-10-2 | reverse complement strand
AAATTGAAATAGTACACTTTATTGAAGTATGGTATAATAAACAAAGAATACATTCTGTTTTGGGCTATTTAACCCCAGAACAATATGAGAAATCTAAATATATAATTGCGGCTTAATTTAAAGTCCAGTTTTTTGTTGCATATCCATTGAACTTCAACAGGTCTACGACTCTGTCGGGTTTTGGGGAAATGAAACCTGACAGGTTTACTTGCGTCATGGCTATTAAACCTGTCAGGTTTAAATTATTCAATCCAGAATGGGTTTCATATTATTCGACTCCTAGGGAGTCGCATCTCGTTTAATTGTGGTTTTCTATAAATAGTTGAACCCTTCGCGTTCGGAAAGCGTGTATTAATAATCCCTGAAGTATAACTAGGGTGCTATGACAGAAAAAAAGCCCCATTCACATAGAATAGGGCCTTCAATTTTATAGAGGTGGTTTAGTCTTCTGTGACTTCATCCGATTCTTCCTTAGAATTTTCGCGACGTGTGCTACGCGATTTCACATTGGTATTTATGCCATCAATAAGCTCATTAAGCTTCGATGCAATTTCAGCATACTCAGTTTTGCCACTCATCTGGCTCATTATATTTAAAAACTGATCCATTTCATCGAATGCTTTACGCAATTCTTTAACGGCCTCTTGACTTTCTGATTTAGGCTTAGAAGCAGCTTGAGTTACTTTTTCACTTTCTTTATTTTCAAAAGTGGCTTGTGCTGTTTTAAGTTCCATATAGACAGCATTGCCTCCTATGTCTTCTATGGCCTTGCTTAGTTCCGGTTTCGAATCTACACGATTAAAAAAGTTAATCAGAGTAGCTGTTTGTTCTTTATAACCCTAATGATGTATGCGCATCTCGGGCAATTTGATAATGCTTTCGATAATGAGAGCACTCTTGTTAATCGTTGGGTTTAGTCGCAAACTTTGCGAAATAACCAAATGATAAAAACACATCCAAGCATTATCACGGTCCTCATCTAATACAGCTATTTCTTCTGTAAGCTGACTACCACGAAGGAGTTTCATACTGTTCTCAAGTTTTTTTAGAGCTGCTTTTAACTTGGTTTTAATTAGAGGGAGTTGTAATTCGGTTTCGTCGTAGGTATCTAATATTTTCGACGTTTCAGTTCCTAAAAATAGATAGTCAGATAAGACCATCAAATAAAATTTAATTCTCTTAATCATGATTTGTTTTTTTTGATATTTCTATTCCTTTGATAATCAGTATTCAAATTAGGAATAATATATTTAATAAGCAACGACTTCTTAATGTTTTATATTCGTATGAGTCTTGGTTTTTAGTTGTTTATGTGTGAATACGGCTAGTTTGTTTTGGATAGAAACAAAACATGAAATATTTTACCATCGCTATGATAAGTCACCTTAGTCTGCGATCTTTTTTTCTTAAATGTTAGAAAATGGCAAACCTCTCAGTGAAGATGTTCACCCAGATATCGGGAAACGACAAAGTACTGAGTGATTGTGTTCGCCCAGATATTGGAAAATGGCAAAGTACTGAGTGAGGGTGCTTTTCCCGAATCTATTTTACTGTTATACTGAGTGATTGTGTTCGCCCAGATATTGGGAAATGACAAAGTACTGAGTGAGGATGCTTTCCCCGAATCTATTTTACTGCCATACTGAGTGATTGTGTTCGCCCCGATGTTGGGAAATGGCAAAGTACTGAGTGAGGATGCTTAAACTGATTTTGGATTATAGGTACAGATAGATGGGGAATGCCCGGTTTTGTTGAGTTTTGGACTGTTTGTGGTGCTTTGTTGGTGGTTTGGATGGTGAGTCTGTTCCATGTTTAGCGACCGAACGACTTCTGTTGTGAAATTCTCCCTTGGCGTAAATGAACTGTCCATTATCTATCTGTCATGATCTTGGGAGATCTCGCAAGCTCGGTAACGATGAAGTCTTGGCGACTGAAGGAATCTCTCACCAATTTATTTGCCCTTTATATACCCAATTGTATTTATCATGAGATTGCCACGTTCTCGTTCCTCGTCCTCGCAAAGACAGACCAAATGAATCATTCACCGCACATAAAAAAGCTTCATATTGCAAGATTTCCTTTCCTAAAAGTTCTGCATACTAAAGCATTCCCCATAAAGTAGTAATTCTGTCATCGGTTACGTCAACCCACCGTACCGATTGGGCAGTTCCTGCCACACGAACGCTTAGTTGTTACCAACTGGGCTTTGTTATTTTCTTCTTTTTCTTATTGTACTAATATATTCCTCTAATACTTTTACGTCTTCAAGGAACTCATCAGAATCAGGCATTTCTTCGATTAAGGTTCCTGAAGTATCGTGTCCCGTGAAATATGTAGAGCATTTACTCATATTAGTATCTACAAGGTTATAGTCTTCATTTGTTAAATCTACAACTTTAGATAACCTCTGTGTTTGTACCGTTCTTCCAAAACGTTGAATAGCTCCATTCAAAAATATTTCTTCAATAAAACGCTCCCACGTTTCTCGGAGTTTACCGTATAGTAGTTTTGCTCTGTCCTTATATATTTCTTCAGTTTCTGTTTTTTCTATTTTAGCTAATTGTTGCTGTGCATCTTTAAGTCTCCCTATTCGTTTTTTGACCATTAGTGCATCCCAAGGCGGGTTGCTTGCAATAAGTCCTGTTTCTGTTTTCTTTCTAGTAAGGCTTTTAATATCCAAGTCACACGTGAGCTTTTCGGCGTGTTCCTGAAGCATTAATAAAAATGTAATGTCGTGAGTGAAAACGATAACCTGTCTATTCTTGGACTCTTCAGTAATCCTTTTTGATATTTTATATCTCCATTTATGGTCTAAAGAGGATACGGGATCATCAAAAATTATAGAACTCTTATGCTCTGATATAGATAGTTCTGATAAAAAAGTAGCTAGTGATATACATCTATGTTCTCCCTCACTTAGTATGTCTTTAAGCGAAATGCTATTCCCATTTTGTTCGTTAAGTCTTAAATAATGATATTGTTTCCCTTTTTTACCTTTTGTTTCTGCTTCTACTTTTATATTTCTAAACCCAAGGCTTTTGAGTTCTTTTTTAAAGCTATCTTTTAAATTCTTACTAATATACTTTAAAGTTAATTCGTTACTTAATGATGTCAATGACCGAGTACTGCATTTCTTTTTACAATCATTAAGCAGTTTAACTTTTTTAATTCTAAATATTTCCCTTGCTATCTTTGGTTTAAAATCATACAGCTTCTTTAAATCTAGAAGTTCTGTCAGTTCAGATTCTAAAGGTTGTAATGCTTTTTCAATTGATTGTGTTTTTAGTTTTTCAATTTGTTGTGACAAATTCTTAATCTGATCAGTTATCAAGTCTTTTGCATTTTCTTGAATATTTATGTCAGTAATTTTCTTTATCTCTTGTTTGTTTTTCAAAAACTCAACTATATACTCGTTGTAGTTTTTTAAGGTCAAAATATAGCCTTTAAGTTTTGTTTTAAAGTCTTTAATTGATTCGCCAAGTTCATCAATAATGGGTACCTGCTCTTCAAAATCTAGAGATATGTTTTCAATTGCCTGTAAGACCTTATTGTATTGAGTTAAATAAACATCATGTTTTTTTTGAACATCATCTTTTACAAAATCTTCAAAACCTATAAAACGCTTCTTTGCTTCAGCACTTAAGGGTTGCAGACACAAAGGACAAGAACTATCCTTATCTGTTTTAGGAAAATCTCCTTCATTACAACTTTTTTCAAAGAATGCTCTTGCACTTTCCCAAAGTACTTTCCATGTATCACTACCAACTCCTTCAATTGGCAGGTCTGTGAATACTTTTTCTGTTGCTGCTTTTAATGTTTTATTAGCTAAAACATAATCGTTCAGACCTGATTTGATTTTATCAAGAGCTCTTTCAGAAAATAAATCTTCTATACGTTGTAATTTTTGCTCAATAATCCTATATCTCTGGATTTTATCTTGAAGATTTTTAATTTTCTTTTTAGGATCTATTGCTTTAAGTTTTGGTATGATTTTATTTAATTCAATTATCCTTTTACCTTTCTCTTGAGAATAAGTAGAATGATTTCGTAAATGGTCTAACTTAGTCCTATAATTTATTGAATTTATAAATAATTGAGCCTTTGTATTTGGATTTAATTGTAACAGAGAAAAGCTAAACTTAGATAGTTCAGTTTGACTTAATTCATTAGATATTTCTGTCTCAACAGATTTTATTGCCTTTGCAAACTTTTCTAAGATAAATAAACCTTGCGGTATAAATGCAATCTCATCTTCTCCTTCAATATAGTTATTAGCACTATGTGTATCAAAAACATCAACCCCTTTTAAGGTAGTATTATTTACGTCTTGGTTTACTAAATTGGAAAAGCTAAAGTTAGCCTTATCAACTGTATATTCAATTTTTGCTTTATTATCCTTTCCTTTTGAATTAGGATCAAAGATATTACCATTTATTGCAGATTTATGACCTCTTGTATTGCAGGCATGTTTTAAGATATTTACATAACTTGATTTACCCGCTCCATTATCTCCATAGACTACAGTTAAACCATTTAAAGAAAATTCCAATATACTATCAGAAGAAAGAGCATTTATATTTTCTATATCATAAATTCGACTTAATGCTAAACTTTTATTTCCAATTGAACTATTTGCATATCCCGACAAAATCTTATAATTAACAGGAGTAATTTTATCTTTTAACAAGCCTATATCTGCCTTACATGCATCAATTAATTCATCTAGATCAGTTTTAGTAAGATCATTATTTCGAATTAACCTATCAATAGCAATTTGCCAAAATGTTGGTTTATCCTTTACCCATTCAATTATATCTGTAAGTATATTCATTGTATGATTGTTTTTTTTAATAAAGCATAACGGGCTTGCTGGTGTTTATTAATTGAACTAAACTTTCAAACTGCGCATCACCGCACATGAAATTTAACTTTTGTTGTAGCACGTTTCTTAATATTCATTTTAGCTCATATAAATCAGATTTTTTAATTGGTATATCAATTCCTAATTGATTAATTAATTCTTTCAGTGAATTAAGTTGCCATTGTTCAAATAAAGGCGAAAGATAAATACATTCAATCAATTCTTTAATATCAATATTTAATTTTCTTACCGTAGGCATTTGATTTTCATAATCTCGAGGGTGCCAAATTAGTCTAACTTCTTTTTCATGTTCAAATGATATGCGTTTGTTAACTAATCCTGTATAAATATGACTTGGAGTCCTATTAGGTGTAAAATAATCTTCCGAATTTTTATAGTAGTTTACTTTTAATAAATCCATTTCATTGTAGTTATGATATTGGATTGATTTTTTTAGTTTTCTGACATTAGTTTTAATTGCTATACCATTTTGACTCCCGTATGTATCCCACATTCCAGCACTTTCAAATTCATTTTCATGCCAACATGATATAAAAAGTATTTTACGAGTGCCATCATTTAAAACTTGATTAATATCACCTGTAGGCTGACCTGTTGGATTACCATATAAGTCAGTCCATTGTAATTCAATTGATGAGTGTAAAACACCTTCGTAAGGATCTTTCATGGCAGTAAGATTAACAAGTGTTAATTCCTTTGAAGTAATAAGGTCTACAAATTTGAATAAATCCATGAATCTCCAAAGGGTAGAATCATCCGAAGGTTGTAAAGAATTAAATAGATTGTCCATAGGTTAGTTAATGTGCTACAACGTTTGGCTAACATCATACTGATGTTATATCACTTATATTTTGATTTTTCTAACTCGCACTTATTAAGCTTGTTATTTTATAGTATTCACTCTAGAGAACTTTTAAATTTTGCAAAAAAAATTGTTCAAAAGCATATGTAAAAGCCTAATTAAACTTACAATCATAAATGTAATCATAAACTATCATTTATATGTAAGCTAAAAGCAGTAAGTTTTGTAAATGCTTGTTAAGCATAAAAAGAGATCATTAAAACAGGCTTGCACATCAAATAATTCAATCCAGAATGGATTGTATGTCTATAGCCTTATGGTTTTCTTGTTGTTCGATTCCTTCGGAATCGTATTGCTTAGGTCTCGGGATTTTCTATAGATATATGAACCCTTCGGGTTCTGAGCTGATTTTCTAGAACGATTTGAAACTTTTGGGTTCAATATTTCTTTTATTGTGAATTTTAATCCAGAATGGATTGCATGTCTATAGCCTTGTAGTTTTATTGTTATTCGATTCCTTCAGAGTCGTATTGCCTATGAGGTGGAATTTTCTATAAATATATGAACCCTTCGGGTTCTCTGCTGATTCTCGATAAACATTTGAAACTTTTAAATTCTATCTTGTTTTTATAGAGAATGATTATTTCATAGGGGAAGTATTAACAGATTTAATCTAACCAATTAAATAAGTACTCGTCTTTATATTCTACATTAAATTTTTCCAAAAATCCTAAATATTCATCTTTGAAGCTGTTTTTTTTGTGATGTATTTTCTGATTTTCAATGTATTTAACGATTTCTGTTAAAGCTGATTGATTGTATGAAAATGCTCCAAATCCTTCTTGCCATTCGAATTTGAAGTTTGTGAATTTTTTTTCTTTGATAAATAAGTTTGAAGCTTTTTTTATTTCTCTGACTAAATCAGAAAGGCAACAGGATGGTTTCATACCAATTAGAATGTGGATATGATCTTTTGTGCCATTTATAGCTATCATTTTTTGATTCTTATTCTGAATAATTCCTGTAATGTATTTATAAAGTTCTTTTTCCCATTTAGATGAAATTAGTCCATTTCTATTTTTAACAGCAAATATAATTTGGATATAGATTTGTGAAAATGTACCTGGCATATCATTCTAATTTTATATTTGGTTCTTACTTCATTTCATGATAAGTAATACTATTTGATTCTTTGGGAGAGTAAGTTTATTAAATTTATGAAAAGTATTTGTATAATAAAAATTGTTTTTATCTAATTGTATATGACGCCTTTGGTGAATTTCAATCCAGAATGGATTGTATATCTATAGCCTTGTGGTTTTATTGTTATTCGACTCCTTCGGAGTCGTATTGTTTATGGGGTGGAATTCTCTATAGATATGTGAATCATTTTACTTCTGTGTTGTATTATTTAAATTAAGCTTTACACTATAAAAAATGCACATATAAAAAGCCAGTAGACGTATCTACTGGCTCAAATAATAATATTATTAATAGTTTAAACTATTATCTTGTTAAAACTCGGTATTCAGTTCTTCTGTTAATTCTATGTTCTGCTTCGGTACATTGAACACCATTAGAGCAGTTATTAAGAAGTCTTGATTCGCCATATCCTTTAGATACAATTCTACTTGCCGAAATACCTTTTGAAACAAGATAGTTCTTAATAGAATTAGCTCTTCTTTGAGAAAGGGCTAAATTGTATTCGTCTGATCCTCGTGAATCTGTGTGTGATGCTAACTCAATGCTTACATCAGGCTCAGTTTGAAGAAGGCTTAACAATACGACATCAATTTCTTTTTTAGCTTCCATTCTAAGTTTTGCACTGTTCAAATCCCATAGGATATTTAATGCAGTTGGCTCAATAAGTCCGCAATCAATTTCTGCCCAAGTTGCAATTCCACCTTTTTTAACTAAAACTTGTTTCTTAACGGTTTTGTATTTTGCTGGAATTATTTTTTCAACAGTTTGTGCGGGTTGATCAACGACTTGTCTTTTAATTGTAGCATAAACCTCAGGTATGATTACTGTTTCAACCCAAGATTCTTTTTCAATAACTTGTTTTTTATAGCTTGTTTCCTTTTCAGGATTAGTGCTATTTCTAGTACTTGCATCAGATGCTAAGGTTACTAAAGGTACAGTTGTTTTTTGTTCAGGTTTTTCTTTGTAGCAAAGCACTTGGCAATCTTCAGGGTTTGGCGATGTACATTCAGCATAAGTTGTATATTCCCATCCGCCTGTTTTAGGGAAAGTTGTGATTGTTTTTGTATCTTTTCCGAAGGTTGCAGGCACTGCAATAAGAACATTTTCTGTTTCTTTTGCGATATAAGGAATTTCAATCCATCTATATTCTGCAGGATGATAAATTAGCTTTTTACTAGCTTCTTTAACAATGACTTTTTCGGTAACCCACTTGTATGTTGCGGGAATTATAGATAATACTTTGTATTCGGGACTAATCTCGAATCTCACCTCTTCGGTTTTAAATTCATCGTGGGTGATACATTTTACGTAACATTTTCCTGGTTCTGGATTAGCAGGTAAACCATCAGTTTGTGCATTTGCTTGGATTGCAAAAAGTGTTACAAAAGCAATAAGTAATAATTTTTTCATATAAAAATGTATTTTAGTGATATAAATAGCGCTTATTTTCTTTAAGTTAAGAAAAAGTTATATGCTAAACACTTTTTTTACAGTAATAAACAGTATAAAGATGCGAAGAGTTAAAACTTGAGGATAAACTTAACTATCTAAATGTTAAGTGTTTTTTTATTGAGGAATACATTCGATGGTCTAATTGCAGAATAATGAAAATGAGACATGCTTAAAGTGAGATTGTATGTTAATATGTTATATTAGATTCTTTGTCAAAAAAAAAATTAGAAGTTATTTCTAAGTAAATGGATAGAATGCAGAAAGTCTTAGATTAATTTTAATTGAGTACATTTATTTACTGTTCGTAAAATTTTGATTCAATAACGGTAATCAAATCGTTCTATATTTAGAATAGTAAATTGTTAGTATTTGATCTTATTTGTTTGAAAATGAGATGAATAAATAATTGGTTTTTATGCTTAAAATAAGGTTACTCTTCGTATTGTTTTTTTTAGGATTTAGTTTTACAACTATTGGGCAGGAAGAAAAGCCAATTGTTCTAACCGATTGGGTGAATCCTCCCGCAGATTCACAATTTAATAAATCATTTATTTTTGTTGATTTTTGGGCAACTTGGTGTGGTCCTTGTATTTATGCTATGCCACAAATTGATTTATTGAAAAAGGAATTTGGAGATGATGTTTTGTTCTTATATGTTTCTGATGAGCCTGCTTCAAAGGTTCAAGCTTTCATGGAGAAAAAAGGGAAAGACTTCTATTCGGCTGTAGATAATTCTAAAATGACTCATCTTAAATATGGCGTTAATTCCATTCCCTATGGTGTATTGCTCGATAGGGATGGGGAAATAGTATGGGAGGGACAGTCGGCAGAATTAAGCCCAAGAATTTTAAGGGGCCTTCTTAAAAACAAAAAGAGTAAAAGGGATTTAAAGGATCTAATTGAATTGAAAAAGAAAATCTATGTCAAAGATATTTGGGGTGAATTAACGCATAATGAAACTGAGTTAAAGTACATGAAGCAAAAGTCCATCTCAAATGAATATGGGTTTGAGAATGGTGAGTATTATTATTCTGGAGATATTAAATATATTGCTTCAAAGGTTTATGAGATTCCTTTGCGTAACGTTGCTTGTGATATTAATCAAAGTTTTGTTGTTAAAATAAAATCAGGATACGAAAGCCCTAATGAGGTATTTAAGAAGTTCTTAAATGAGGTATGTAAGCTTAAAGCTAATTGGAGAACTGAGATTGTTGATGCCTATGTATTGGAGGATGGAAGCGATATGAATCTAATGAATACAGAATATACTGATTTGAATAAAGGGAATAACTCCTTTTTGGCAGACGATATGAATGTGTTAATTGATAATTCGAGTATTAGTGAGATGACTACGATTATGTCTGATCTCTCAGAATTTCGGTTTGTTTATATCGGAAATGATCAGAATCGTTACGATTGGGATATCCATTATAAATACAATAATCTTACTCTTGAGCAGTTTACTGATGAAATGAATTTTTCATTATCAAAATCAAGGGTTGAACTGAAGTTTTTAAATATCAGTAGGTAAGTTTTTCTTTTAAACAACAGCATATCAGCTGTATGGTTTGTGGGTTCGATATGATAGTTTTGTTGGAATAGAAGAAATCTGATAATCAGATTAATACATATTAGGGTATTACTAAGATTTCATAATATTTACTGAGAGCCTCACAAAAGAGTGAGACCCTCAGGTTTGTTAGTGGCGTAAACGTATTGCAATCAATTTTTCTTAATAAGCAATCGAGATAGAGCCTCGGGATACCCACGTTGAATCGCTAATTCTGAAGCCTTTTCATCAATTTCATCATTCGAAATACGATCCAATAATATGTTTTGGTTTGATTGAGCGTGAATTGTAGGAATGATATTTTCTTCCTGAATTTTATTTATGATTTTATTAGCAACAGTTAGGGCCGATGAAGCCTTAACAATAACACTTCGTGCATAAGATTTAGAAGGAAAACTAACTTCACCAACTCTCAGGCTTGGGTCATCGCCAGGTATTTGCTGTGCTCCATACATTGGCGGTCCTCCAACAGTTGCAGATTTAAACGAAGGGACAAATTTAGCAACAAAATCAATTGCATTCTTAGTTCTGGTATTGATTTCATCATCTTCCCAAACACGATGTATTTTTTGATTAATGTCCTCATTAAACTCAGGTTGTACTTCATTCTCATTTGAATGGACTAATCCATTTTCGAATAAGGTAATATCCTTTGTCATGCCATGAAGTTGATAATAATCACCGAAATAAGGCGTTAGTTGTGCCATTCCATTTGGAGTACCACGTTCACCATGAAAAATAAGTTCTGGAATTAAACCAGGAATGGCTTGCCATTTAGAAACATAAGCCGCTTTAAATTCAATCAAGCGTTTTGCATTCAAATGTAACGATTCATCAATTTTACCAGTTTTAAATCCACACGAATTCACCAAATAATTGACTTTATAAACTATATCGCCAGTGACTATTTCCCAGTTGTAATCTAAATTTTGATCCCGAACATCTTTAATATTTGTAACGGAGGTATTTAATTTTAAATTACATTTTTCAGTTTTAGTTAAAGCTAATTGGGCTTGAGCTCCTAATCTAAAGAGGTTCCATCCGTATTCTTGAACTAAAATTACTGGTGATTTTAACTTCTCGTGATCAATTAATTTAATTGTATTAGACATCCATTCGTCAGCTGAGTTGGGACGTTTTACACTTGGTTTTTCTGCTAAAGCTATTAAATCTTTTTTCGCATATATTTTATAATAATCTTTTGGAGAGCCAAGAATTTCGTTGTTGGGATCTTCATTTATCAGTTCGGTGTAATACGCCACTAACATTTCGAGACGACTCGTGATTTTCTCTACTTCGTATTTTTCTGTTTTAGGGATGCTAATAAATGTTGGTCTTTCGTCGATAGATTGTGGGAATAAGCGCGCCATATCTATCGATTGTTTCATGAGAATTCTGCATTGCTCATCAGATATATCGGGATATAAATTGCCGCCTGCATGTAAATGACAGAATGGAGGTCCATTGACAAGACTTTTTTCTTGTTCGAACAAAACTGTATCTATACCATATTTAGCAGACTGCAGAGCTACAACAGCTCCTGAAACGCCTCCTCCAATAATACCTATATTGTAAATTTTGCTCATGCTAAAAAAGTTCTTCTAAGTCTGCAAAACGATCTACGACTAGGGTAGGCTTATAGTCTGCAATGTTCTCGTTATAATTATATCCGTAAGTCACACCAATATTTTCCATATCTGCATTTTGAGCTGCAAGAATATCATTTTTAGAGTCACCAACCATTATGCATTTCTTTACATCTGTATTCATCTCCTTAGCTAAGTGAAGCAGAGGAGCGGGATTGGGTTTCTTTTCAGGTAATGAATCTTCACCAATCCAATATTGGAAGAATTGTTTAATCGACAATTTATCTAAAATGGGTTCAATAAAACTGATAGGTTTATTGGTACATATCGCCATCTTGTAGCCTTTTTTATTCAAATAGTTTAGTGTCTCTAATACACCAGGATAGGTAAAGGTTTTATCACAAGTCACCTCTTTGTAAGCTGCAAAATAAATTTCGAAAGCTTCATCTACAAACGCCTTCGATATGTCTTTATTGGGCATAGAATGTTCTAGAGATCTTTGTACAAGGGGTCTGGCACCATTTCCAATAAAGGGAATAATTTGTTCCATTTTTAAAGGTGCTAAATTATAATGCGATAACATTTTATTTGCTGCCAGGGCTAAATCTGGAATACTATTGATGAGTGTGCCATCAAAGTCGAATATAATAAGTTCTTTGTCTTTAAAATTCATAATGCTTAATTTGTCGCTAAAGTACGGAAGTTTTAATAAAATAGTAAGTCTTTATGGGGTTGTTGAAAGATGATGTAGAATATGTCGTGTTTGTGGAGTGGGGGATCTTGGTGCGATTTACTCATTTGTTTCTTACAGTTTTGAGTAAATATATGAAGTTCTAAAATATTCACTAGCTATAGGCCTATGTTTATTATGTGTTGTATGCTTGTTTTGATATCAAGTTCAATTGTTTAGATAATGAAAATTAACGTGTCGTTATTTCTTTTGCCAACTGATGACAGAAGTCTTGTTTCATATTCCCGGAATGACCTTTAATCCACTTAAATTCTACAAACTTATTTTGGCATAGACTGGAGGCTTGTTGCCACTGTTTAGCATATCTAACATCACGACCGTAGGCGGTTTGCCAGTTATTGTGTTTCCAAAAATGGCACCATTGAACCAAACCTCTAATAACATAGCGGCTGTCGGTGTTTATCTGTAATCTTTGGATCGATTGTAAACGCTGTAGTCCATCGGTTACAGCTAACAATTCCATTAAATTGCTGCTTCCATCATCAAACGATTGGTAAAATATGTCTTGTTTACCCTCGGGATCTTCAATAAATCCTCCATATCCCGACTTTTTAGTTTCGCTTACAAATGATCCATCGGCATAAATTTTATGAATATCTCTAGAACCTGAGTCGCTCATTGTCATATCTAGCTTACCACTGCGCGTGTCTACTCTAATAAATTTCATAAAATCATTATCCTTTAGAAATTTAAAATTTTCAATAAAAACACAGTTAATAATTTGCCCAACTTTAATGTTTCCCTTGATAACAGAACGAATAACTTTCTCGAATTGATGTTGATTATTATAGATGATCGTAGCAAGTTGACTTTCTTTGTTTAATGTGATGCTTCCATCCGAGATAAGGAAATTTAGCTGGATATTTCCCACCTCATTAAAAATGAAACAATAGATGTTCGATTCATTAATAGCTTCAATTTGTATGGTTAGTTTAATTGGTTTCAATTTGGAAATAGATTTGCGTTGTGAAAGCTGTTAAAATCAGAAGCTTAATTCTATTTGTGCTGGCTGTATTTTTCTAAAAGGATTAAAATAGTTCTACAATAACATAAAAAAGAATTTAGCTGAATAAATTTATATTGCAATTTAACGATTTAAATTTTAACTGAAATTTATTTCAGTGGACTTATAGGTATGTTTGTGTTGTTGGCTTTTACTTTGTTGGTATTGTGTCTCTAACTTGGGTTTTTAAGACTAGTTGTATAGGGAAAATACTTAATTTGGAAATCTTTTAATCAACGATAATATGATTAAGTAAAAGAATATTTTGTTTGGGAGAAATGCATTTCTACCTTGTGATTACTGGTTTTAGTATGACGGAAAGTAAAATATTCCTTAATAAGTGCTTACAATTTTTTTTTCTATCGTCAGTAGTTTGGTGCTTAATTACTCATTCGTTTGTATTATAAGCAAAGCCATTTTGCTGATTATCAATTATTATGCGATGCTTGGATAATTGCTATCTGAGGGGTTCGTTGTTTCTAAATGTATCTCTGAAAAAATATTTCGAAAATGTTAATATTTAAATGAAAAATGTGAGGTTTAAAAGTATAATATTATACTTTTACATAAAATTTAAATGCCTCTTTAGCTCAGTGGTAGAGCAGCTCACTCGTAATGAGCAGGTCGTGGGTTCAACTCCCATGAGAGGCTCTAATGAGGTGGGAGAGATGCCCTTTTGTGTGTTTATCAATATGTAAACTTGTGATAGGTTTAATTCTCTCCATTCTTTACCATTATTATTTTTTTCTTGTGGAATGCATCATTTTTAATCGCCATCCTACTGGTGTTTTAACTGCTAGGGCACTCTCTAACCATCCACATGTAAATACTAAACTGTCTTGTTTGTAAAACTCCGCTTTATTATGATAGGCAATTTGCATTGATGAACCATATTTTTCTATAGAGATATAATCCATCATATTAATTCTCTTGGCTCTGTTTTTATCTGCTGATTTAACACGCATAAATTTCTTTATTCTGTTGTTGTCCCATACTTCACCATTCTCAAGTATCACAAAATCATTGGTATGATAAGTTAGTATTTTTGTCGAATCCATACCAGACCATAAATCATCGAAAGCACCTTGTATAAGATCCTTGGCTATCTCTTTTTCGGATTCAGTTATTTTGCTCGTTTCCTTTGTTTCTAAATTACAGCTGGTAAGGAGTAGGGCACTCGCGATAAATATGAAAAATTTCATGATCTTATATTTTTTGAAGTTGAATCGTTTATTTGCTTCTGAATTTTTGTTTCTTTTCTGCAGCTATTTCTAGCTTCATTCATTTATTCTAAGTTGTAAGATGTTTTATAAAAATCTAATCTTCTATCATCTAATAAATTATTGAAGTCATTAATCATTTTATCTTTAGCTTTATTTGGATCAATTTCTATACTTAATACATCTGTTTTTTTATCGGGAGCAGAAGAAAGAATTTCGCCATTAAAGTTTGTTATTTGACTCATTCCTGTAAAGTTAAAGTCGTCTTGGCCTCTTTTTTCTCTGCCAATTCTATTCGAAGTGATTGCAAATATTCGGTTTTCTAAGCAGCGAGTTACCATCGCATTTTGGCAATAAGGCATAACCAAATTTGACGGATGAGCGAGTACTTGCATTCCCAACAGAGTTAGCGTTCGACATACTTCAGGGAACATCCAATCGAAACAAATCATAACACCAATTTTCATACCTTTTACATCATACACTTTCAAAGGTTTGTCTCCTGGTTCAAACCAAAGTTTTTCTTTGTTAAAGAGGTGGATTTTACGATATGTATCAATCACTTTATTTTCGGAAACAATTAATGCTGAGTTATAAATCTTTTCATCTTCAATTTCTACAAACCCACCGATGATTGTAGCACCTGTTTTGATTGAAAGCTCTTTGAGGAATTCGGCGGTTTTTCCATGATTGGTTTCGGCGAGTTCTTTTGCTTCTGCCTTTGATGTGAAAGTATAACCCGTTGCAAACAGTTCTGGTAATACTATTAAATCAGCTTTTACTTTGTTAAGAAGCGAGCGAACTTCTTGAAAATTCTTTTCTTTTGCTCCAAATTTCGGTGCGTTTTGAATACAAACTACTTTCATATGCTTTTTATGAGATTTATACAAGGGTTTGTTATTGGTTGAAATAACGTCTAACGGACTTTTAGATTTTGCAAGATTATTTTTTGCTCAAAGCAAGTTTATACAGCTGCAATTACAGTTTACTATTATAAATTTAATCATAAAATATCATTTGTATATAAGCTGAAAGGATGAAGTTTTGTCAATGCGTGATAAGTATAAAATAGATCATAGCAACAAGTCTGTATGTTTAAGAATTAATCCAAAATGGATTGTATATCTATAGCCTTGCAATTCGTATTATTTGTTCGACTCCTAAGGAGTCGTATTGATTAGGTCTTGGTATTTTCTATAAATATGAGAACACTTTGGGTTCTATGAGTGTGCCTTTAATGGTAAATTTAATAAAAGTTCTTTTATAATGTTAAGTTTAGAAAAAGAATGTCGAGATAGGGTGTAAGTTCCTTATGCACTAGGGTGACTCTTGAAAATGCGAAGCACTCACGAAAGTAATTAAAAAGATGAAATTATTTGAGTAAGCATTAGCCCATAGCTAGGAGGTGTGACCAGTTCTCTTTTACACTTTAGTATAATTTAGATTTTCATCTAATTTAATAATGTAAATATAAAGGTTGTGTGAAAGGCTATCCGCTAGGCTAATTGCTTAGCAGCAGTCTACTAGATGTGTGTATTCCGTGCCTTATTTCAAGTTCATCCACCTTATTTTAGTAGTATTCAATTTATAGAAATAGGTTATTCGTTAAAATGATTGACTTTACAATGAATTTTTCTTACGATATATCACATTATCTTTTTTCACGAAAAAAATATGGTATTCTAAAAATAAGTTCTACATTTGCCACAATTATAACATATGCACCATAACGCATATGACAAAAAATAAGAACTATGATTGATTACATTAAAATTTTCAAAGCATTGTCAGATATAAAAAGATTAAAAATAATTTGGCTACTTACAAACATTGATGAAAAAATTTGTGTCTCTGAAATCGTAGAGGTTTTACAGGAACCGCAATATAATGTATCTCGACATTTAAAAATACTAAAGGATGCATTGTTAATTAATGAGGTGAGAGAAGGTAAATGGGTTTTCTATTATCTTTCAACAGTTAAAAGCGATTTTCAGATTCAGATACAAAAAGTAATAAGCTCTATTCCCGAGAAAGAAATGACTAAGGAAATAAATAAATGTAGAAATCTTCTTAGTACTCGTGGAAACTATAATGGATAATCTTACGATATCGAATAAACGATCTTTCAATAATTAATATTTTTTTAACCTATCATATGCGTTATTACGCATATGACATTAACAGTATTTAATAAAGTAATAAGATGAATGAAAAATTAAATTTAGCGCTAAACGAGTTTGTACACGTTGGTGTAGCATTAGTACTCATTATTGCAGTAGTATCAATTCTTACAGGTTTAATACGAGCATATATTCCACAGAAAAAGCTACAGAAAAAATTATCGAAAACCGGAAAGTATGGTGGTTTGATGGGTGCTTTATTAGGAGTCCCAACTCCATTTTGTAGTGCTTCAATGGTTCCGGTGTCTATGGGAATGGTCGAGATGGGAGCACCATTTTCCATGGTTTTTTCGTTTTTACTTTCTGCTCCATTGGCTAACTTTGTTGTAGTTGGGTTTATATTTGGTGTCTTTGGTTGGAAAGTTGCTTTGGTTTACTTTCTTGTAGTTTTTATAGGGGCTGTTTTGATAGGCACCATTGCAGGGAAAACATCATTGAAAAATCATGTAAAAAGAATTAACCTCAATCCAGGAAAATCGTCTACAACATGTAGTTCTCAAAAACCAGCTAACTGCAATACCGAAACCAACCAAAGTCAACTAAATATTGTTGCTTCAGCACAAGCTGTGGAATCAGAATGTTCAGTGTCTAATACGACTACATCGTGCAGTCAGGGCGACGAAACTAACACTAAGCTTAAGGAAGCATTAAATTTTGGATGGGCATTATTTAAACGCATTTTTCCATATGTTTTACTTGGAGCTCTAATTAGTGCTGTTTCAGCTATTTTCGTACCAGATGCTTGGGTTGAAAAATATTTGGGTAATGATAGTCCGCTTGCCATACCAATAGCAGCAGGCATTGGTATACCATTATATTTAAGAATTGAGATGGCTATACCTATTTTAAAAGCGCTTATTGTTAAAGGTATGAGTATGGGTGCTGCGATGGCTTTAATTATTGGCGGAACGGGAGCCAGTTTGCCGGAAATAGCCATTATCTCATCCATGTTAAAACCTAAAGCTATTGCCGCATTTATAATTTCTGTTTTGATGATGGCTGTAGTAGGTGGGTATATTTTTTACTTTTTCTTTTAATAACAATCATGAGTAAATTAAAAGGATTCATAAAATCAATAATTAACGCTTGTCCCTATACAATTACTGGAAAAAAATGTCTTAATATAATTAGAGGAAATACAGTTGACAAACCGTGTTCCAGTGACAAAATACAAAAATACCGAAAGGGAATTAAAACGGGTTTTAATATTTCATTGATTGGTGTGTTTTGCCCGTTTCTATGGTATTCTATTTTTACAGGAAAAAGTAAGAATTTTATATTTCTTAATATGATACACTCAGGAGTTATATTGAGTATAGGTGTCTTGCTAATATTAATAAATTACTTTTTGATAATCTATTACAGAAAATCAAGTATTTAATTTAAAATTATAATAAACATGGGTAAGAAAAAATTAGTAACAGGGTCCATTGTTGGCCTATTATCTTCGATGTTGGCTTTACTTGGAATGATTAGCACTTGTGGCTTTCCTATAATTGCGGCGCTTCTGGCATTCTTTGGTATTGGAGCCTCACAACTCAGCTTTTTATCAGAATATCAAACGTTATTTACTATACTTGCGATAATCGCATTACTTTATGGTTTTTATACTATATATTTTAAAAAAATAGAAGGGATTAATTCAGGCAACTGTAATAAGATTGAAAGTCAAAGAACGGGCACAAGTTGCGAATCTAATTTCAAATCAAAATGGCTAGCAAAAACAATGCTTTGGCTCGCTGCTTTTGCTGTAGTTGTAACATTTTTTATTAATAAAGAGAAAAAGAATAGTGAAATTAATCATGGATGTAATCCATGCTATTCAACAAGTTCACCCAATGAATTACACATGAAAAACTTTCCGTGTTTAAATGATACAATAATCAATAAACCGGAAACAGATGCATTATGCAACCCAAAAAAATGACATAATACTAATGGTTCAATTAATAACAACTTGCTTGTTATTAATTGAACTCACTTATTTACTTCGTGCGTTATATTACTTCAGAAAGGTGCAAATAATTTGCGATTAGACATAAATTAAACTTTTTAAAAGAAACCATCAAATTAGGGATTTACGCTTAAATTTGAGAGCTAAAGGTTGGAGAATCCGATTAAATATTCTGCAACTTACATCATTCCCCATAAAGGAGCAATTCTATCATCGGTTGCATAAACCTACCTTACCTATTGGGCAGTTTCTGCCACACGAACGCTTAGTTGTTGTGCTCAGTTATTTCTTATCCTTTTTTTTGTCTATATTTTTTCCAACCGAAAAATATCAATCCTGCTATAATCCAAAATGGCCAAATTTTAATTGCAAACACTAAGAAATCCACAAATCCGAACCAGCCTTTTGAAAGTGCATGTTTCAATCGTTTTGTGAAATTGGCACGTTTTTCAAGTTGGTATTTAGAATCTTTAGATTTAGAAACTTCTAAATCTAATGTGCTAAAGTCAACCAAATCACTTAAGTATTTCAATCTTCCAGTTGTACTTTCAATCTCTTCTTCTATTCCTCTTATTTTTTCTTCAATCTCAAGAATATCTTTAACCGACTTTGCTTGCTTTAAGAGGTCATTGTATTTTCTTAGATAATTCTTCTTATTTGTGAGTCTAATTTCTAGATCAATAAATTGGTCTGTGACATCTCTTGCATCAATTTCTTTGTATTTTATTTCTCCACCACCAGCTTCAACTTCCGCAATTAGCCTTTCAAAGTTATTGCTTGGAACTCTAATCTTTAGCTTATAAGATATTTCCCAATCTGAATTATTTAATCGCTCATTTGCGTAGTATCCACCATATTTTTTAACTAAAGAATCGATATGTGTTTTGGTCTGTTCTAACTCTTGAACTTCAATACTTATTCGTCCATCTTTAATGATTTTTTTCTTAATCACTTCTTGTGTCACTCTTGGAGGTAAAGGTGGAGGACTATTTTGTTCTTGTCTTGTTATTGGAATCATTTCTTCTTCCATCATTAAATCACCTGCAATGAAAGCGGCTTTATCCGACTGTTGCTGATGACACGAACTTACCAGAAATACAAAAATTAGAATAAAAATAGGATGTCTCATAATCAATATTTTCTTGTTAGATACTTTTGGTTATCCCATATAATCTCTGTTCATTAATTGGGTACAACAAATCATATAAGAAACGTAAGTGATTTTGAGGCACTTCCCTGTCGAGCTATAACTCTTGAATTTACAATTGTATCGGCTATTATTTTTATACATTGAGTGTACCTTTAATGGTAAATTTAGTAAAAGTTATTTTATAATGTTAAGTTTTAAAGAAGAAAGTCCAGAGGCTGTAAGTCACTTATACACTAGGGTGACTCTAGTAAATGTGAAGCATTCACGAAAGCTCAATCTATTAGGTGCAGGCATCATTAATTAATCTTTAAAACAATTTTACCGATATGTTGTTTGTCCAGAAATGATTGTTGAGCCTTTACGATATCTTCGAGAGGATAGCTTGCTGAAACTAATGGGGATATGTTTTTATTTTCAATATGCATTATCAAGTTAGAAAATACATTTTCATTAAGAACAGTACATCCAAAAAAGGTTAAATCCTTTAAATAAAGTGTTCGTATGTCCAACTTTACATGAGGGTCTCCTATTGCACCAGCTACAGCATATCTACCAGATGGCTTGAGTGCATTTATTAAATCTGGCCATTGTTTTCCACCTACTAAATCAATTACAACATCTATAGAATTTTCACCCAACTTCTGAATAATGTTATCATCTCTCATTAAGACTTTGTCAGCACCAATTTGTAATACTTTTTCAACTTTTGCCTTGCTCGTTATCCCAATAACTTTAGCTCCACGTGCTTTTGCCAATTGAACTGCAGCAGAACCAACGCCACCAGAAGCTCCTGTAATCAATACTGTCTCACCTTTTAAAACCTTAGATCTTGATAACATATTTTCTGCTGTGGAATAAGAACAAGGGAATGATGCTAGTTCAACATCGCTTAGGTCACTTTTAATGGCATATGCATGAATAGAAGACACTACAGTATATTCTGCAAAGCCACCATCACATTCGGAACCAAAATACCATGCTTGTGTAAGAATTTCTCCATTAAATTCTCTTATACAAGGTTCAATAAGCACCCGCTCATTTAATCGTTGAGTATTCACGTGTTCTCCAATAGAAACAATACGGCCACAAACATCGGCACCTTGAATTCTAGGAAATTTCATCGGATTTCCTGACCAACTAGCATCATCACTGTCTCCATTTCCTTTAGAATACCATGCTTTTCTTGTGTTTATGTCAGTGTTATTTACAGCTGCTGCGCCAACCTTTATTAATACTTCATTGGGTCCTGGCTTTGGAACAGGAATATCATTGCGTAGTTCTAACATATCAAAATCACCATGTCCCTTCAAATAGACACCTCGCATTATTTTTGGTATTTTATTCATTTTATTTTGTTTTAACATGGTTAAATTGTTGTCCACTTGCACCAAAGCAAGCCAATATTTAAATCAGGAACATCTTAAAATTATTATTCGGGAATTATTAAATTTACTCTAATTTAAAGAAGGAGCAAAGTCTATTTTTGAATCACGAATTCCTTAAAATAGGGTGGGTGAGTATCTTTTATTGGTTAGCTGGTTCCAGTGACTATTGGGATTATTAATTGAACTAAACTTTCGATAGACTCACATCCGCCCATTAAATTTAGCTTTTATGTGTGCCTTGAATGGTAAATCTAATAAAAGTTCTTTTATAATGTTAGGTTTTGTAGAAGAAAGTCCAGAGGGTGTAAGTTCCTTATGCACTAGGGTGTTTCCTGTAAATGCGACGCATTCACGAAAGCAATTAAAAATAAAAATTATTTGAGTAAGCATTAGTTCATAGCTAAATGGTGTGACTAGTTCACCTTTTCTCTTTCGGATAACTTAAATTCTTGTCTAATTTTATAATGTAAATAGAAAGGTGGAGTGAGAGGTTCTCCGCTAGGTTAATAGCCTAGCAGTAGCCCTCTCGATTGTAAGCAGTTATATTGCGTGGTCTATTTTGTGTTTTTAATCATCTCTAATTTTGATTTTTGTATAAATGAGTGTATAGCATCTGCAACAATATCTGGCACTTCCATTTGTGGCGAATGTGCAGCATTTTCTATAAGTTGAAGTTCTGAAATAGGAATATTATCATTAAAATATTCTGCTGCATTGAAATTTACAACCTTGTCGTGTTTTCCCCAAAGAATAAGTGTTGGTGCAGTAATTTTTGAAATATCTTGTTTTAAATTAAAATACTTTCCATTTTTTATAGCTGTAACTAAAGTGTTATCAACAAAGTCCTTGCTTTCATTAATTTGGTTAATCATATGCTTTTTTATGGGTGAAGGTAACTCTGGTACATTATAAAAAACTCTTGAAAGTAAAGCATTAAATTCTTCATCTGTCTCAATGTTTTTGCCAAAACCGGTATAAACAACGTGGTCATCTAATTTAAGACCTGCCGAATTTAATAGTATTAAATTTTTAACATCATTGGGATATTTTATAGCGTAAGCTGCTGACGTATGTCCACCCATTGAATTACCAACTAAATTAAATTTATCAATACCTAATTTTTCTAAAATCGAGTGTAAAAAAGTTGCTTGTCCGTCAATGGAATAGTCTAGATTAGCTTTCTTTTCATTTTCTCCGTGTCCAGCAAGGTCAGGTAAAATGAGGTTGTAATGTTCGGACAGTTTTTTGGAAGCTTGTAAAAAACTATTTTTGTCGTCTCCCATTCCGTGAACTAAAACAAGTGTTTCTTTATCACTTTTATTTGAGCTTTCATAGTAGTTTACTTCGTAACCGTTTAAATCGATAGTTTTCTTTTCGAGTTGAGCAGCACTTGCATAACTACTGTTCGTAAAATCTATTATTTTTTGAGGAAAGAAAAAGAAGATAATTCCGCCTATGATTATTAGAAGTAAGAGAGTTGAAGCTAATATTTTTAGTAGTTTTTTCATTGTTTAATTTTTATGTGATGTTTTCAATTCAGGTTCCGAAAACTTGCTAAAAATTCGGTTGTGATTTTTATTCCGCATTTGAGAGAGATTCCCTTTTTCTATTGTCTTTATTTTCGTTAGTAACTATTAATATTATCGAAGCGATAATGATTATTGAAGCACCTATAAACAACCAAAATCTTCCTGATGCAGTATCAATATCCGCAAAATCAAAAGTTAGAATATTTATAAGCATTGCAATTATAACTAGCATTGAGGATAAATTTCTTTTAATCATAATTTATGGGTTTTATTGAGTTACAATGAATGGTAACGGTCTTGTTAAGTTACGTGGGTGATTTAAAAGAATCTACCTTTCAAACCGCGCGGAAGCAAGCCAATTTTTAAATCCTGAACACCCTAAAATTATTAATCGTGAGTCATTAAATTTACTTATATTTTTGAACAAACCAATTTTATTGGCTTGCTGGGTTTTATTAGTTAAGTTGAACTATCAATTTACTCATCAACGCCCATGATAATTTAGCTTTTATTACCGTTTGGTGTTTCCTTTAGTAATTCAAACCAAAAGCCCATAAGGGGATTACATTCAGATACCCAAATTCAATATCATCTTTCACTATAAAAGATCTGCCATTCTTTTCTATTTGTTTTTGTTGTTTATTCTTTCCACCAATTTCGAACGTAAAATCTTTGATGACAAAGTCAGCATTTTTTGACGATAAAACTTGGTTTTTTACTCTCATTTGGTTGAGAAAAAAAGTTTTCCTAATATTTCCAATATTAGACTTCTCACCGGCTAAATTAAAAATAAGATTAGTGTTGTCAAGATAAACTTTGTCTACTTTTCCAAGACCACGAACTCCAGTAGTTTCATTACGTAATTGACCAATGAGTCCAGCTTTTTCCATATAGCTAAAGTAATCATCTAAAGAATTTCTACTGACACTTATCATTTCTGCAATTTTTGATAAATTAGGTTTGAATGGTACACTTTCAGCAATTATTGAAAGTAAACGTTTCAATTTACGACTAGTAACCACACTCATATTTGCGTATTGAGGAATATCTGTCTCTAAAGTTTGTACAATAATTTGTCCTAAGCGAAGATTAATTTCATTCTCAATGCCAAATGGATAATAACCTCGTTTCAAATAGTCATTAAATAATGGTAAAGGATGGCTAATATCTGTTAGACTAAGCTCACCATTGACAATCTGCTCTATAGAGAAAGTACCCGTTTTATAATTATGGAAGAAATTGAGATATTCTCTAAAGGAAAGTCCTTGCAACTTGTAAATTAAAGCGCGGCGGCTTAAATCTGCAGATCCTTTAAGTATGTTTAGTACAGAAGAACCCGTAAATACAACCTTCAAGTCTGGATATGAATCGTAAATATTCTTTAGTTCTCGTGACCAATCTGGGTATTTGTGAATTTCATCTATAAATAAATATTCTCCAGCATTCTTGTAAAAAACATCAGCTAAATCTACAAGTCTGTTTTCGCCAAAATAAATATCATCAGCTGATACATATAAAGCACGCTTACTTCCTAAGTTTTCTTTAATGTATTATAGAATTATTGTTGTTTTTCTTACACCACGAGGTCCTATGATTCCCACCATTCTGCTTTCCCAAGAAATATCTTTATACAGATAACGCTTAAATTCTGTTGTTGTATTTTGTAATAAAATCTTAAATTTCTGCTATAGTGTTTTCATTGCTTTAAGCTAATTGTTTATACAAATACAAGCAATTGCACAACGCAATGTGCAATATTGGTTGGATTTGTTGACTCAATAGTGCTATATTTTTTATTTTTGTTGTTTTAAAAGTGCAATATGATGTTTTGTTTGGCGGTAACGGTCTTGCTAAGTTGCGTGGGCGATATAAAAGAATCTACCTTTCAAACCGCGCGGAAGCAAACCGCATGAATTTGTTTATATTTTTAAGCAAACCAATTTTAGTATCTTGCTGGTTTTTATTAGTTAAGTTGAACTATTAATTTGTTCATCAACGCCCATGATAATTTAGCTTTTATTACCGTTTGGTGTTTCATTTAGTTTTTCTCTAATCTAAAAGGGTAGATTCAATCCGATCAATAATATTACTCTTAGCATAAACAAATATTTCATTGTTTATTATTTTAATTTCAATTTTTTCATTGACAATTAAATTATAAAACCTTTCCAATTTCGTTTTTTTAGCATATTCATAATGCTCAATGGACTGTTTTACTGAAACAAAACCATTTTTTAAAATGAATGAGTCTAAGAGTTTTATGGTACTTGACAAATCTTCAAAATCTGTCAATTTTATAAAACTATTCCGATTTATTGAAGTCTGAATAACTGCAAATATAATTGGAGTTCCAATCAATAAGACCCAAGTGGAATCATGGAGTGAAAATCCTGTTTTTCCTGCTATTATTAAATACAAAAAGATAAGTCCAATCATTAGAATAAACATAAGTAACATAAGTTTTATTAACTCTGAAATAGAGACTTTGTTAAGTTTTTTTTCAGTTTTCATAATATAATCATTAATTTATTACTTCAGTTCTACTTGGCGGTAACGTTGAGTATATGGTTTTGTGGCGGTTTTAAAACACAAATCTTTCAATTTACACCGATGTTTGTTTATGCCTAAAATGTTCATGTTTAGTACTTAACCCGCCATAAACTATATACATTGTTACCTTGCGTTATTTCTTATTTTCCAGTCAGAATAATAGTTTAATAAATAAATTCTAACTCCTTCTTTTTTCCCTTTGTAATTCCCAGTAATAAAACTCAAATAATGATTAATCAATTCATTAATTTCCGTTTCCTTACAATTCATTGCTTTTTTCCACCAACTTCCATTTTTTGATAAATGACCTCCTCCTCCATTCAAAATCCAAGATGGGTCATTTATCTCAATAACTTTAAATTTATTTTTTGAAATCTGCTTCAATTCTTTGAGCTTTCGTCCTTTAAAAGATAGAATAAATTTTGGCTCTAAAGTGTCAATTTCTCTTTTTACTAAATTATCATTTATAGACCAATAATTATTAATTTGGTCTTTGTCTTTAATGTAATCATTGATTTTGTTTTTTCCAGTTGGTTCTGGATTAATGTCATTATTTCCATTATTAAGTGAGAATTTGTAATAATTGCTGATACTAATCAATTCGTTTATTTCATCTAAATTTTTAATTTTCTTGTTAAATTTAGCATAGATAAAAACACCTAATAATGCAGCAACTACTCCTGTTTGGTATGGGTTAATTGCGATGTTTTGATATGACATTTTAGTGTCTGGATATTTTTTTTTGAAATTGTCGAAATAGTAAAGTCTTTCTGTCAATTTAGAAATATTCTGCTGATAAGAGTTACGAAAACTGTCAAATTTTATATTCTGGGCAGTTGAATAAACAAGTATTTTAAATTCTTGATAGTTTTTACCTACAAAAGGAATGTATGGTGGAAATAGAATTTCATCATCTGTTTTAGTCGAAATGTTTTTCAGAATATCTTTTCCAAATTCTATTTTAGCATTCTGAAATTCTTGTTTTAGCAATTCTATTTTATCCATCTCGGTTTTTTCTTAATGCAAGGTAACAAGTGGCTAAAGTGCAATGCACTTTAGCCCACTTATCTGTTGTTTTTTATAAGTCGCTGTTTTTCTTGTTGTTATCCATTAGAATCACATCTAAAGGACTTTTAATTTTTGCAAGAGATTTTCTGCTCAAAGCAAGTTTATAAATCTAAAATATTAGCTTAAGATAATAAACGTAATCACAAACTATCATTTATATGTAAGCTAAAAGAATGAAGTATTTTAAATGCTTGTTAAGCATAAAAAAAGAGCATAAAAAAAGTCTGTACGTTTAAGAATTCATCTTATTCGTTTTTATCTTTATTTCCCAAAAAGGAAACAGTTGCTTTCTTTTAAAAATTCAATTTAAATACGATTAAGTCGGTTTTATCTGTTAATCGGGTAGCACTAATAGCTAGAGAATTACCATCGGTTACTGTTATATCATTAAGCTTAATGCCTTGTGGTAAACTAAATTCTTTTTCACTTTTTACTTTACCCAAATCATCAATGTGTACAAGCTTAATTTTATTGTCGAAAGTACCTGCAATAACAAAACTGTTATCGGGCAAAGCGACAACTTGCTCAACCATACCTTTACCCATAAGGTTTAATGGCGATTCCCAAAGTTTTTTACCACTCGTGTTATAAGCTGTAGCAAAGGCTCCATTGGTATTTGAACCTGAATAGAGAAGTTTGTTGTCGGCATTAATACCAACAGCGGTTGATTGCTGTCCCTCTGGCAATAAAATATCCCATTTTAAATATCCAGCCTCATCAATGGCAAAAATCCAGTTTCCTGCTGTAGCAAAAGCAGTGCTTGAAGCATCACTAGCTAAACTATAAACCTTGCCCTTGTTGGAATAGCTACGCGACCATAGTCTTTTACCATTGGCATTTATTTTAACTAAGGCTGGGGTAGAAGATGTGTCTTCGCTATTTCTTATATAGCCAGCAATTAAAATTTTATTGTCTGGGTAAACCACAAAATCCAGGGCTTCATCCATACTAACTCTCTGGTTAAATATATTTTCTCCGTTGGCTGCCAATTTGTAAATCCATGCTTTACCTTTCACACTATCGACTATTGCATCGGTAATACCTGCCACATAAATTTCGTTCTGATCACTTATGCTAACTTTATTTACAATGTCATCGTAGCGATTTCCCAATATCTTATTCCAAAGCATTTTTCCATTAGCATCTAAGCCTAAAATCCAAGAGTCATACATCGCATCTACTGCTTTACGTGTTGTCGACACGACCACAAGTTCTCCATTGGGGCGTTTCGCAATTCCACCACCAAAATCGTTAAACTGTTGGTTGTCGAATCCTTTTACGAACGTGTAATCTTCCTTTGGAAAGTCCTTAACGATTTCTTCGCCTAGTGTATTAGCTTTAAGATTAAAAATATCGATGTATTGGTTTCCTTCGGGGTATAAAGACACAAACTTGTTATAAGCCTCTAAGCTGTTTACACTTTTTGCCCATTCAAAAAGCAATTGCTTCTTTAATACTTTAGCCGCTGGCATTTTTGATGAATTAGGGAACTCTACTATAAAATGGTCAATAGCGTCAAGTGTTTGGTTCGCTAATACCTCTTTATAGGCTATTTCTCCCATTATTTTCTTAACCTCATCAACTTGAAGTGCCTTTGGATATGTTTCTACAAAATAGCGTAAGTCATCTAATGTGCCTTTAGTTACAGCACTATTATAAGCTAACTTATTTCGCATTTTTATAGCTATATTAAATTGAGCTGCTTTAGGATAATCTTTTAAAAATTGATTAAAGGCATTAACCGTATTTTGCTTCTCTGTTTCACGAAATTTAATGTAAGTTAAAATATGTGATACATTGGTATAGTATTTAGAATCTGGAAATTCTTTTAAAAATCGCTCAGCATAATCTGTATTATTCTCCTCTCGAACATATTTAATTAGTTTATCTTCAAGATGTTGTAGTTCCCAATCCATATTTTTATTTATGGGTCTATTCTTACGTTTTTTATCCTGTTTATAAAACAATTCGTTTAAAACTTCTTTATCGTCAGCCGTAAATTTGGGATGTGCTTTAAATGCTTTCTGAAAATAAGCCAAGGCTTTAAAGTAATCTTTACTCGTATATTTATCGAATGAGTAAACTGCAGCCAACCCGATAGTTGCCATTGCCGATTCGGGGTCTTTTAATAAAATTTCATCAAAATTTTCTTTAGCCTTATCAAGCTCACTATCAATATCGCCTTTTGCATAAGACTCCATGCCTTTGAATAAACAATTATTGTATATTTTTTTAGGCTTTTGTGCCAAGCTAATACATGTTAATAGCATGAGCACAATTAGAATATTTATTTTTCTTGAATTCATAAGTAATGGCTTATTTTTTTAATACTAAAAATTCCACACGGCGATTTTTTGAGCGTCCGTCAACTGTTTGGTTGGTATCTAAGGGTTTTGATTCTCCGTACCCAACTCCTTTAATTTTTTGTGGATCGACTCCTTTACTAACAAGGTATTTAACTACAGATTCTGCACGTCGTTGACTTAAACCCTCATTTAATTTATCAGAACCCACATTATCAGTATGTCCGCTAATCTCAATTAGGCTAACAAGGCCTTCTTTTAAAAAATCGGCTACTTTATCAAGTTCTTCAAACGAAGTTGGTAAAAGCGTACTTTTGCCAGTATCAAAAAAGATATTGTTTAAAATAAGTGCAGCTCCTTCTTCAATTTTTCTTAGTCCTTCAGTAAATAAATCTTTGGGTAATTCAGGCTCAATAAAAGTAATGGTTCCTTCCGAGTGGCAGTTGTTTTTGTCGCTTACGTGATAAGTATATGTACCCGCTTTTAGATTCTTAATTTTTTGTGCGTCTTTTATACCATTACTCCAATCAATCTTATAAGGTGCTTGTCCACCTGATATGCCTAAACTAATAACACCATCATTTATAATTTTGCTAATTTGACCTGTAACAGGATTTAGACCTCCGGTATAAGAAGAATCAATAACCACCGTTTCTAATCCTTTGGGAACACATGCGCATAAATTACAATCAACTAAGGGACGAATCTCAAAATCGTCATAAAAGTAATAGGCGTACGATTTACCTTTTTTATTTTTGGTATCACGACCTGTAACTACATAGTTGGTGTTGTCATAATTCTTAAAGTTTCCCACAACAAAGAATTCCTCAAAACCTTTAGCCGTGTAGACTTGACAGAACTGTATCCATTCTTCAGTATTATCTAAAAATAAGCCTTCTTTATTAGTTAGGTCGGCTTTTAAATTTAAAAACGTTTTATTGCCGTTAGCTAGTTTTGTTTCAGAAAAATGTATGCTCAACTGATCAACAGCAAATTTACTACCTGATGCTAATTTGTACCAAAACGAAACGCAATATTTTTGACCTGCAATCATAGGACTGCTTAATGTACCTTGAATATATTCTCTAAAATTGCGATTACTTCCACTTAGAATTGCTCCCACGTAGCCTTCGCCTGATTTGGCTTCGCTGTAGCCCGCAAAATTATCGGGTACACTTACTTCTCTAGGGCCACATTTATTAAAATAATCAGGAGTGGTAAATGATGGATAGGTCCAATCCGTAACTAACTTATGAGTTTTATCCATACACGTGTAGCTTTGAGGGCATTCATCATACTCTTCGAAGCTAGGGTTAAGCACCATATTCTCTACTTGGGCATATGATCCAAACCAGGTGAAAATAATACTCAAAACCATGAGATACTTTAGGTAAAGGTTCTTCATTATAAATAGAATTATAGTTAATTGACCAATCCCCAATAATAGTGTACAACTTCTCGACTACATAATACTTATAAATATTACAGGAGGATTGTCAATGAGTAAAAAAGAAGAAAAGGGGTATTTTTAGGATTCAAAATAATAATAAAATGCCTAATTCCTCTTATCATGTTAAATGTATTAACAATATATATTCAAAACAAGATAAGCAACTATGTTTCTAAACTTTTAAGTCATTTATACTCGTTTGAATGGTAATGTGTTTGAGAAAAAGCCCTGTATTAGCAAATAAGATAACCAGTGGAATAAATGATGATCTCTCTCTTATAAAAACAACCCAATGATGCCGAAATAACTGAAATAAGAAAGATTTCTACATGAAATCTTTCAAAGGTTATATTGCAAATTTCCCATTGCTGAAAATTCTGCAAATTTGACCATTCCCCATAAAGTAGAAATTCTGTCATCGGTTACGTCGACCTATCGTACCTATTGGGCAGTTTCTGCCACACGAAGGCTTAGTTGTTGTAGGTAGTATTTATTTGTCAATTGCCCCAATTCCAACTATAAACATCATAATTAGTATTGTACAATAAATATATGTTATCACTGTCAGAAATATTTTAGTGTAGAATTTATTATTCTCGAAAAATTGATTAAAAGTCCAAAAAGTAAATAATATTCCAATTACAACAGGAATTGCTTGTAAATAATTATCTTTTAAAAGTACAAAACTAAAAATAAGATAAATTACCATTTGTTGACCAGTAATATAGAAGTTCAATACTAAATGTTCAAAATAGTTGTATTTCGATTTTATGAAGGCTAAATAAGATGCAAGGGAAAAAAAAGGTAAAAATAGTAATATGGCATATGCGTGGTTGTTAGCTAGCCAATTTAGAAATTTTACTGCCATTGATGATTCAGTGGCGCCATTATTCAAACCGACTGCTACTCCAGTTACAACTCCACCCAAAAAAGTATTTTTCCCTATCAAATAAGTCAATAAAGCATATAATGTAGATGCAAGAAACACAAATGCTAATGGCTTAAAATGTTGTTTCCTTTTTCCTTCTAAAAATTGTCTTATACTGTGTCCCGGTCTTGTAAATAGTTCTTTTATAGTAAATAGGAAGCCACGATTTACCTGGAAAATACTATTGGGAATTTCGTTAAGAAAATATTTTAAATCAACTTTTCCTACGTTTGAATTTTGTCCACAATTATTGCAAAATTTACCTTGAAAATTATATCCGCAATTTTTACAAATCATAGTATGTTTTTTTTCTATATCGTGAGTTTCTCATATTACTGCCAACGGTTAGTATATGAAAAATAAGCAGTTACAAAGTATAAAATATTAAATTTTCAGAAAAATTTAAACGTGCTACAAGCCTTGATAATACAGACATATCGCTTATTTCTTATATACATTGTTGTGTGTTGTTTTTTCTAATTCAATTTTAGCATTTTTTATTATTTTAAGTGTTTGTCCTTCAAAATTTATCATATCTCCCTTCATTGTGTTCAGCAAAGAAAAAATATCCATAACTGTTGTTTTTGAATCAATGGATAAGAATTTATCCCAAAATGTTTTTTTAAAGTCACCATAGTTGTGCATTTGGGAATAAGCTTGTGAAATAGTTTTCAACGTTTCAATATTTAATTCTTGAAAAACACCATTAATTTTTGCACTCTCGAACATAACATCATCATAATCTACTGTTTGAACACCAAACCAACCATTTAATTTGTAATATTTAAATTTTTCATAGCTATAATATTTCTTTTCTAAATCTTCTGGTTTTATTGTTTGAAATGCACTATCTATTTGAATTTTCATTTTCAAATGATAATCAATTGATTTTTCAAATTTGAGTATATTATCATCAAGCTCTTCAGTGATTTGAATAAGAGCTGATTTTGTATTTCTATCTGTCTTTTTTTGTGAAATGTTTTGTGTTAATACCAATCCTAAAATCACTCCAAAAGTCACAATTAATGCCTCAATAGAATATTTTATGATATCTTTTATTTTTATTTCTAATTTGAGTTTCATCGATTCGTTTTTATTATATGTTCTTACTATTCATTGGATACTAATTCATAATTTTCCTTGTAATTAATTTATTGAATGTTTCCTCTTATGAACTTTCATATATAAATTAGCTTCTGGCATTATTCATTTAAAATGTCATTTACATAATCTATCCACTTTGATTCTGGAATTTCATTATCTATATAAAAATCAGGTTGAATTCCTATATTGTCAACCACCATATCTGGCACCCGCAAACTTCGTGTAAGAGCATATACTAATACAAAGTCCTTGTTCGCAGAATAAAAAGTAAGATACATATTCGAAAAATCTAAACCTCCTTTGGTTGTAGTTCCAAAAAGTTTGACTTTTTTACTTTGTCTGGCTTCAAGTAAGAACTGTTCATCAGTACTAACGTTTTTTTCATTGATTATAATTCCAACATTTTTAGGATAATGGTACGTGGTGTCGTATTGCCTAATAAATACTTTTTTATTACTTAGGTTTACAAATTCGCCTAAATGATTTGATAATGTATCATAATCAGATTGATACTCCTTCATTTCTGCTTTAGTAGGATTTAGACCAAATCTTATAGCTGTACCAGTATTTGTAGCAAATTCGTACATCCTTTGGTTATTTAACTTTGTAGAAAGATACTCCACATTGGGTGTTCTAATAGGATTAGTATATAACAAAGGCATAAGTTCGCTATAACTTGCATCACCTCCACCTCCACTATTTCTGATATCAATAATTAAATTTTCTGTTTGCAATATCTTTTGACGATTTAAAGCAATAAGGCTATCAATTTTACTTTTCTCTTTTCCAGAAAACGAAGGAATTCTTAAATATAGGGTATGCTCGTTAATCAATTCAATAAACGGAATTTTAGAAAATAAATACTTATTGTGTAGTGAATTACCTTCAATTGTATTTGATATTTGCTCTTTAGCATTGTTTATTTGGTTTTTCTTTTCTGCCATTAATCGTCTAGCTTCTGGCATATAATGAAACTCAATATGGGCAGAACGAAAAAAAGAAAGCCATTCTCTAATTACATTCTGACAACTGACTGGAGTCGTGATTGTATCAACCTTTTCTTGAATTAACTTGTTGTGAATAGCATAGGCTTGTCTTCCTTTTTTTTCTATGATGTAAGAAGCTCCTGCATCATTTTCTTCAAATGTCTGTTTTGCCCATTCAACGATTTCTTTGTAATTATATTCTTGAGCAAAAATTGTATATGGGAATATAATTAATGGTATTAGAATTATAAATATCTTCATTAGTGTTTTTTTAAAGTTTATATGTTTCTAATTGTGTATGTGTTTTTGCTTGTAGGTAACGGGCTGGCTATGTGTTTTGCGGGCTTTCGAAGCATTTCACTTTCAAATCTGCATTTAGCCAAAACTTTGATTTACATTAATTCAAATTATAAATTGACAAATCAAAGATTTGGCGGTGTTGCAACGGAGAACTGCGGTTGATTTACCCGCTGAACCCCGCATTATATATAGCTTTTGTTAGGCACTGTTATTTAATATTGTACTGAGACTCTATCCATTTTCTATAGTATTCATCATCGATATATTCATTAATGTATTTGTGTACCGTTTTATCTGTTCTTATTTTTTCAGAGGTTAATAAAGAACATAGAATTAAGAACTTAGATAATGGGTATCTCTTCTGTTTATTTGTAGGAAAGAGGTATAGCTTAACTTTACCTGTAATGGATTCAAAAGAAGAGAAGCTTAGTATTTGACTTGCTAGTGATACAATTTGTGGAATACCCGTAGCTATTTGCTGTTCTAGTATTTTAATTGAAGCTTCTCTATCTGTAATAAGTAGTCTAGAAAGTATTGCAGTTACTTGTCGCCTTAGAAAAGGTTCAAGTGACCATATGTTTTCATATCTTTTAATAAATCGTAGTAGTGAGTCTGGGTGGTCGTATTTGGATTTAAACCAAAGTAAACAGTAAAAATCAAAAGGCTTCTTCCTTTTTGAACTTAAGTAAGTCAAGGTTTTTTCAAATTCATTTAGGAACGTGTCAGATTCTTGATTGCTTTTGATCTCCCAGTCTGTAACAAGTCTGCAAACTTGAAATAATGAAATGTCATCATATACATTTAGGTCTTTTATAATATTTAATACAGCCTCACTAGTCTTCTTCTTATGCCCAAGTTCAGAAAGATAAATTAATAAATTTGGCCGTATTCCTGGTATTTGGTCGTAGAGTTTAGGAACATCACTTAGGAGTTTCTCTGATTTCAATCGACTTAACGCAGTTACATATCTTTTTGTGATTTTCTCAGCGTATTTTGCTTTGCAATTTTTTAGGTGGTTTTTGAGATTTCTTTTTAATACACTTGTAAGTGCATTGTATTCTTTAGAACGCTTTTTAACTTTATAATCTATTGAGTCAAGGTAAAGATTCTCGTTTACTTGAAAATGATATTCAGCTTCTTCGGCATTAAAGATTGCTGTTTTTGCTAGGTTTAGAGCAAGCCCTCTACTTTTTAGTACATCTGATGCTGAACTTATAGTTTCAATTGCTTCTTTTCTTGAATCAACTCCAATAATCACATCATCCATCCATCTTGTAAAGGAGTCATTTGTTTTTTCTTTCAAAATTGCATCGAACTCAAATAAGAATGAGTGAGCAAGTAAGCGAATACCTTCTAGGTTTGATGTAGGGAGACCACGCCCCGTATAAGGTAGGTAATCGGGTGTCCAAGATATACTTTCAATAATTTTAAAAAGCAAATCAAGTAAAACTTCTTTTCCATCAACTATATTTGATATTTGACTGCGAAGTACAGAAATGTCAATAGAGTCATAGTAGTTTGATAAATCAGTTACTATTAATAGTTCTTTATCTTCTTTGAACTTATATATTAGCTTTTGTAACTCTTTCCATTGTTTTTGCCAAGTAACACCATATTCTTTATCTACTTGGTGTGGATACTTCATATTATGCTTGTCTTGAGAATAAAAAGAATTCTTTGACGGCATTTTACTTATGATTTCGGTGTTTAAGTTTTCTGTTATAACTTGTAAAATTAGTGCATCTTGTGGCTGTGGTATTATGATATGTCTGCATACACCAAACTTTTTCTCAATGCGATAGATTAAGGGTTTTACAGTTCTATAATTTCCTGTTAGAATATCGGTTCTTAAAACAGCAGCTCTTTCATTAATATTGTAGTTGAAATCATAGAAATCAAATAAGTCTTGGATGTCTAGTTTGCGCAATTGATTTCGAACAATTTTACGCCAAACCTCAGCAATTTTCTTCTTTTCGAAAATCACTTCAAGTTCTTTTTTTCTTAATTTTAAGAATCTTTCTGTTAACATATGGTTATGCGAGGTTTGTTTTTTTTAATAACACACAACGGTCTTGCTAAGTTGCGTGGGCGATTTCAAAGAATTAACCTTTCAAACCGCGCGGAAGCAAGCCGAGTAAATTTGCTTATATTTTTGAACAAACCAATTGAATTGGCTTGCTAGTGTTTCTTAATTGCTTTAAACTTTCAAACTGCTATTCAGCGCCCATGAAATTTCGCTTTTGTTGTGTGGCGTAATCACTTTAAATTTAAAATCCTTTCAACAAATTCTTCTACGAACTGATATTTTGGTGAGTCTCCAGGTGTGATATCGTAAACGAAACCAGAACTTTCAAGTATTCGAATCTTACTACTCAAATTTTCATGTTCATCTTCATAATAGAAAAATGCAGGCGTTCGATTGTTAAAACCAACACTTCTTTTTGGGGAGATGAAAAATTCTCTACACGACTTCATTTCAGCGCCACTAAGGTCTTCTTTCATTTCGCTAATTAAATTAGGCATCTTTGCTATAATCGTTGAGAATTCATTCTTTCTCTCTTTTGATTCGTCTCTTTTCTTCGCTTTTGCAGATAAGCGATTTGCTATATATGAACCTAGAATTCCAGTTAATAGACCTGTAGCAAAAGTTATTAAATGGGTGTATATTATATTCATTTCTATGAGTTTTCTAATGAGTAAAAACCATTATTAGATTTTCTATACGACTAAAATAATTAATGTCGTGGGACCGTTTATCTTTTATTCCACTTATCTGTTGTTTTTATAAGTTGTTGTTTTCCTAGTTGTTATCCGTTGGAATCATATCTAATTGGCTTCTAATTTTTGCAAGAGATTTTTTGCTCAAAGCATGTTTTAAAAACCTAAATAACAACTTGTGATTATAAATGTAATCATAATGTGTCATTTATATGTAAGCTAAAAGAATAAAGTTTTATGAATGCTTTTTTAAGCATAAAAAGAAATTATTGAAACAAGTGTGTACATGAAAACATACAATCCAGAATGGATTGTATGTTTATAGTTCTGCAATTGATCTTATTTGTTTACTCTTTAGGAGTCGTATTGGTTAGGTTTCGGTTTTTCTGTAGATATGCGAACCCTTTGAGTTTTATGTTTATTTTCGATAAATAGTTGAAATATTTATCGAAAATAAATAGGCGTTAAATAGCTAAGAACACTGATGTTTAGTGAACCTTTGTTTACAGCTTAATTTCTAGCCTTGAAGGTCTTTTAGTTACTTAGATTCAAGTTGTAAATACCAAAAGCTTATTCCTCTATATTTTTAGTACTCATTTTTGATGCTACAATACTAATTATCAATAATTGTAAAGCATGAAATAACATGAGAGGCAATAGGATAATACCAATGGAAGCCATGTTTCCAAATATTATTTTAGAAAATACAGTTCCGTGTACCAATGATTTTTTTGTTCCACAAAATTGGGCTGTGATTTGATCTTCCGTGTTGAATTTTAGCTTTTTAGATAAAAATCCTGTAATAAAGAACATTATAAAAAATAATGCTAAAACAGTAATAAAAAGGAGGAGTAAATCCAAAATAGATATTGAACTAAATATGTTTTCCTCAAACGATGATGCAAAACTTTTGTAAATGATTAGTAGAATTACAGACTTATCGAACAAGGTTAATTTCTTACTGTGTTTTTGAGCAAATTCACCAAAAAATCGCTGTAAAAGAACGCCCAATACAACTGGTAAAATAATTTGTACAATAAGTTTTATATAGATATCGGCAAAACTAAAATCAGCTTGGGCATTTTGAACAAATAAACCCATCCATAAGGGCGTAAGAACCACGCCAATAATTCCGGATATACTCGCATTAAAAATGGCTGCAGGTATATTACCCTTTGCAATAGAAACCATAACTACAGATGATGATACGGTTGAGGGTATTGCAGCTAGGAAAAAGAACGCCAACCAGATGATTTCTTGTTCTTCATTCTGAATAAATGGTCGAAATATTAAAATCAAAAGGGGAAATATCAAGAAAGTGGATGATTGTACTAGAAGATGCAATTTCCAGTTTTTGATTCCTGCTTTTATTTTTTGGGGACTTAATTTAAGACCATAAAAAAAGAATATAAGCGAAATTCCTATTGCACTAATTGTGTCGATTGGAACTTTACTGTTTGGTGTTCCCCAATTTGGAAAAAAATATGCTATGCTAATTACGGCTATAATGGATAGCACAAATTTATCAATCTTTATTTTCATCTGTGTTCTTTTTGTTGCGATACGTTAAATAAAAAATGCAAATAGGTTATAATTATCTTGCTTTGCTTGGTGCATAAATTGAGGTGTTACCTTAATAAGGTGTACCAAATAAAGTGAACAAACATAAATGTTATTTTTTAGAAATCTTGTGTTTTAAAATATAAAAGAATTTTAAAATAGGGTAGTGGTGAACCTTTATTTGGCCTGATGGTTTCACTCATTATTGGGATTATTAATTAGACTAAATTATTTCAGAATAGATAGTCCTATTTAAGTATGATATTTAGGAGTATAGTCGATTGGTCTTGTAAACAGTAGTGAGCCTTTTTTAGCTAAAGAATATGGATTTTGTCTGAAAAAAAATGAGTCTAATTTTAATTTCCCTTATAAAGATTAGTCAATGTTGATTTAGTGTATATAAAACGAATTGTTGTGTCGTTTGCCAATTGGATGGTTGTGTGTTTAGAAGTGGTGAAGATTAAATACAAGCACAAAAAAAGCTGTAGATTACTCTACAGCTTGATATATTCTTTTTGAAAATTAATACAACTTCTTATGACGTGTATGGCATTAAGCCTTGGCTTTTCCATAATATTTTTTTCGCAACCAAAAGGAAACACGAACCAATAAAATTAATGCAGGAACTTCAACCAAAGGTCCAATTACGCCTGCAAAGGCTTGTCCTGAATTCAGTCCGAAAACGGCGATAGCAACCGCAATCGCTAATTCAAAATTGTTTCCTGCTGCAGTAAATGCTACAGAAGCTGTTTTATCGTATTCGGCACCAGTTGCTTTGGTAACGAAAAATCCGATAATAAACATTAAAGTGAAATAGATCAATAAAGGAACTGCAATAATCAATACATCCATTGGGATTTCAACGATTAATTCTCCTTTTAGCGAAAACATCACCACAATTGTAAATAAAAGAGCAATTAATGTCATTGGCGAAATGGTAGGAATGAACTTTTTAGAGTACCATTCTTCTCCCTTTAGTTTCACTAAAATGAGTCTACTAGCTATTCCCAATACAAATGGAATTCCTAAATAAATTGCGACGCTTTCGGCTATGGTTCCGATCGAAATATCAACAATTGCACCTTCGAATCCGAAATAGGGAGGAAGAACTGTTATAAAAATCCAGGCATAAAAACTGTATGCAAACACCTGAAAAATACTATTTAATGCAACTAAACCTGCACCATATTCACTACTTCCGTCTGCTAGGTCGTTCCATACCAAAACCATTGCAATACAACGAGCTAACCCAATTAAAATCAGTCCAACCATATATTCCGGATAGTCGCGTAGAAATGTAATTGCTAAAACAAACATTAATACAGGTCCAATTATCCAGTTGAGGACTAGGGAAATAGAAAGGATTTTTGTGTTTTTGAAAACCTTTGGTAATAGGGCATAGTTTACTTTTGCCAAAGGAGGATACATCATTAATATTAAACCAATGGCAATTGGAATATTTGTTGTTCCGCTACTAAATGAGTTAATAATATTTGGAAAAGTGGGTATGAAATAACCTAAGCCAACGCCAATTGCCATTGCTACAAATATCCATAGTGTTAGATTTCTATCAAGAAAACTTAATTTTTTATTTGCCATTTTTTCATGAGTTTATTTGAGAAAAAACATATAGTAATTCAGTTGCAATTTGCAGACTTCTTTCCTTGTATTTTTCAGTTTGTTGATCTGTGTTGTCAAACGCTTTTGGATCATCAAAGGTTATTGGAATACGTTTTTCAGCACCTGCAATAAAAGGACAATTACCATCTGCTTGTGAGCAAGTCATAATTGCTGCAAATTCAGATTTTGGATTGAAATCATCATCTAGCGTTTTCGAAAATCCGATTATAGGATGCTCATTGGCGGCATATTTAATACTGTAAATTGGGTTGTTGCCCTCAGCAATTGTTTTGATTTGAAAACCTGATTCTCGTAAAGTTCTAGCAACCATAGGGAATAATGCTGTGCCTTCGGTTCCTCCCGAATAACAAAACACATTTTTAACATCAAAATACCTTGCCATTGTTTGTGCCCATATTTGTGCTAAATGACTTCTTCGTGAATTGTGAGTACAAATAAAGTTGAGTCTTACTTCTTCATTATTTGAAACTTTTGATTGGATAAAGTCGGACAGAGGTTGTAAAACTTCTTTACGCTCGGCCGAAATGTTTTCTGGATTCAATCCTTTTATTATTTTGTCTATTTCTGAAAATAGCATCGCTTCTTTTTTTATCATTTTAATTAAATTTTTATAGTTGTTTTTTAACAACAGTTTCCTTTGGGCGAATAACAAGTTGTAATTTTTAAATTAACTGGATTTAAACTTGTTTTATCCTCGGGAATACCATATTTATCTTTTGCCAAGCAATCGGTTTGTTTACTAGTTAGCGAGAATCTTTTCAGCAACAATCGTCTAGTTGACTTAGGTCTTGATCTAAAAAATCAGAAAGAATAGTTTTCATCGCTGTCCAATTTTCTTTATGAATACAGTAGCAAACACTCGTTCCTTCAACATTCCCTTTTATTAAACCTAAATGTTTAAGCTCTTTTAAATGTTGAGAAATGGTAGGTTGAGCTAATCCAATTTCGTTTACTAAATCTCCGCAAATACAAGAGTCTGACTTAAACAAGTGTTGCAAAATAGAAACCCTTGCAGGATGTCCGAATGCTTTTGCAAAAAGAGCAATTTCATTTTGTTGATCGGTAAATTTTTCTGTTTTAGCTAATCCCATCTTACTTGTTTATTTGTTTATCGCAATGTTACGATTAATTAGTGAATACTCAAAATCATTTTATGAGACTTTTAAATAGTGTCTTTCAAGTATCCATTCTATTTTTTTTAATCCAAAGATTTCTATTGTGTATCCATTTGGCTTGTAAAGATCTTGTAAATAGCATTTCTCAGCTTGAAAGTTTAATATCAGTTTTAGTTCTAAAATCAAACTTCTGAGGACTTTAAAGCACTTTTATTTATAGTTTTCGAAATTTTCTTTAAAAAAGTTTTGTTATGAACGTATGTTCATTACCTTTGTAGTATAATATTAAAAGAAACAGATATGGCTAGACCAGAAAAAGATAGAATCGTACATAAACCACCTTTGTTTTCAGAGTTTAAACCTGTTGGGATACCAAGTAATGCTTTAACGGAAGTTTTGCTTACTCTTGATGAATATGAGGCTTTTCGCCTAGCTGATCATCTCGGTATGTCCCAGTTAGAGGCTGCTGAAGAGATGGAAGTGTCGCGACCAACTTTTACGAGACTAATTGAAAAAGCAAGAAAAAAAATTGCAGATTTTATAGTTCAGGGAAAAGTTTTATCTATTCAAGGCGGCAATATTCATTTTAGAAGAAATATTATTAAATGTTTGGATTGTGGACATATGTTCCAAATGAATATGGATGATTCTTTTTCTGACTGTCCTGATTGTGGTTCTAAGAATTTGATGAACCTGGCAGGTGGTTTTGGTCATGGTCAATGTTGTGCGAATAGAGGTGGAGGTAATGGTGGAAATGGAGGAAGAAGAGGCCACCATGGAGGAAGACAATAGAATTTTATATTGCAAAATAAAAATATCAAAAAGCTATTTCGTATAAAGAGCAATTTGAGAAGAGTGTAAGAATAATAAGTTTTACTAATTATTAATTTAAAAGGAGGTTATCATGCCAAGAGGTGATAGAACAGGACCTTCAGGAAATGGTCCTATGACAGGTAGACAAATGGGTTATTGCAATGGTAATGACCAAGTAGGAAATGCCGGAGACAATAATTTTGGAAGAGGACTCGGTAGGGGCTTTGGAAGAGGTGCTGGCTTTGGAAGAGGCTTTGGACGTGGCTTAGGTTATGGAAGAGGTGCTGGTTTCGCTAATGGAAATTATTCTGATAATAGCGGGCTAGGTGTATCAGAAAAGACACTGATTGAGAATGAGATTAATTCGATTAAAAACCAGATGTCACTTTTAGAAAAAAGGCTTTCTGAAATTAATATCAAGGATGAAGAAAGTTAGATTTATTTAAGTAGAACATCTTTGTATGTTCTACTTCTTTTTATTGAATATAACTAAGAATAAAAATATAAGCGATGAATTTTAGAAATTCAGGAAACCCCGGAAGTGGCAGAGGTCAAGGTAATGGCGGAGGTCGTGGTCGTAATAATGGCGGATCTTGTGGTACAGGTGGTTTTTGTGTATGTGCTAAGTGTGGTGAAAAAGTACCTCATCAACAAGGTGTTAAATGCACATCTGTAAAATGTCCTAAATGTGGACATATTATGGTAAGAGAAGAGTTACTCAAAAAGTAAGATTATAAATTATATAGTTTAATGTATCCTCCTAGGATTCTTGATATTTATATCAAAGTATATAGCTGCATTGTTTTTTGTATACTATTTATTTGGGGAGATACATTTTTATTTAAAAATTAAATACAATTAATATGAAATTTGCGATCCCAACAGTTAGTGGAAAATTATGTGAACATTTCGGACATTGTGAAAAGTTTGCCGTATTAGAGACTGAGAATAATAAAGTTGTTTCAGAAAATATGGTTGCACCACCTGCAAGTCACGAACCTGGAGTTTATCCTCAATTTTTGGCACAACTTGGTGTTGAAGTAATTATTGCTGGAGGTATGGGACAACGAGCTATTGATGCCTTTACTGATAATAAGATTAAAGTTTTTTCGGGTGTTAATCCTGATTTTCCTGAGAAATTGGTTGTGAATTATTTGAACAATCAGTTAGATGGAGGCGTTAACTTATGCGATCACTAGAATATTAGTTTTAATTTAAAAATTAAATACGTGAAAATAGCAATTGCGAGCGGTAAAGGTGGCACTGGAAAAACAACACTTTCCTCAAATCTTGCAGCTTATATTTCAGAGAAAGAAAAAGTTGTTTTATGTGACCTTGATGTTGAAGAACCCAATTCTGGTTTGTTTATTAAAGGGAAACTAATTCATAAAGAAGACAAATTTAAGATGGTTCCAAGTTGGGACTCTAATAAATGTACCTTTTGTGGTTTATGTCAAGATGTATGTAATTATAATGCGGTCATAAAATTGGAAGATAAAATCATGGTTTTCCCTGATCTTTGTCATAGTTGCTATGCCTGTTCTGAATTATGTCCTGAAAATGCATTACCAATGATTCCTGAGAAAATGGGAGAGTTGAAACATTTTGAATCAGGAGATATCTCGTTTATTGAGAGCCATTTGGATGTTGGTCGTGAACAGGCTGTTCCGTTAATTTCTCAAACAATTGAATACGTCGATGAACATTTTCCTAAAGAAACAATTCGATTGTACGATTCCCCTCCGGGAACATCTTGTCCGGTTATAGAAGCTACAAAAGAAGTCGATTTTGTAATTTTAATTACAGAACCTACGCCTTTTGGTTTTCATGACCTCAAGTTGGCAATTGAAACGATGAAAAAGATGGAGAAGGAATTTGCAGTTGTTATTAATCGTTATGGTATTGGTAACGACGATGTTTTGAATTATTGTAAGGATAATGATATTCCTCTATTGGCTAAAATTCCAAACGACCGTTATATTGCCGAATTGTATTCAAGCGGAGAATTAATCTACACCAGAGTTCCGGAAGTAAAAAAACAATTAAAACATGTTTACGATTATATTCTAAAACTAAAAGAAAACAACGAGGTATGAAAGAGATTGTAGTTATTTCAGGTAAAGGTGGTACAGGAAAAACATCTATTACTGCTTCGATTGCTTATCTTGGAGGTAAGGATGTTGTTGTTGCCGATTGTGACGTTGATGCTGCTGATATGCACCTTCTTATGAAACCTGATTATGCCAAATCGGAAGATTTTTATAGTGGCGAAATTGCTGAAATTAATCCAGATATGTGCATTAATTGTGGTAAATGTAAAGAGGTTTGTCGCTTTAATGCCGTTTCTATTGCTAATCAGAAACACACTGTTAGTTCGTTGAATTGTGAAGGTTGTGGGTATTGTGCTAGAGTTTGTCCTGTAGGTGCCATTTCGATGGTAGAACAGAATGTTGGGAAAGTACATATATCTAATACTAAAGCCGGAAACATGATGGTTCATGCTGAGCTTGGTATTGGTGCTGATAATTCAGGTAAGCTTGTTGCTAAAGTAAAAAAAGAAGCCAAGCTATTAGCCGAAAAAACAAATAAAGAATTCATTATTATTGATGGTTCGCCAGGAGTTGGATGTCCTGTTGTTTCTTCACTTTCGGGTGCTGATTTTGTGGTTTTAGTAACTGAACCTACGGTAGCAGGTTTACACGATTTAGAGCGTGTTTATCAGTTAGTGAAAAAATTCAATATAAAGGCCGGTTGTATAATTAACAAGGCTGACTTGAACACTAACGTAGAAAAGGAAATACAAGAATTTCTTAAGAGAGAAAATGTCGCTCACATTGCAAATTTACCTTACGATGAGACTTTCACAAAAGCAATGACTGTTGGACAAACAATTGTTGAGTACGGAGAAAGTGATTTAAAGAATATTGTTGCAGAAAGTTGGGATAAAGTAAAAGAATTAGTCGCAAATTAAACTTAAAAAGTTCTTACAGGTTTATCATTGGTACACGTGTAAAACTAAATATCAATAAAGTATAAAAAAGAAAATATGAAAATTGCATTTACAACAAAAGGTATAGAATGGGATTCAATGATGGACCCACGTTTTGGAAGAACAGAGTATATTTTAATGTACGATGAGGAAAAAGACGAATTAGCTAATTTTGATAATAGAGCTATTGAAGGCGAAGCTCATGGTGCTGGACCAAAAACAGCTCAGAAATTATTAGAATTGAAACCAGAAATTTTGATTACAGGTAATGGACCTGGAGGAAATGCTTCTTCAGTACTTGAACAATCAGGAACTAAAATCTTTGTTGGAGCTGGCGAAATGACTACTAAACAAGCTTATGATGCCTACAAAAAGAATGAATTAAAGGCATTGTAATAATTTCAGAATAGAATATCATTTTGATCGTTATTACGCGTATGTATGACGACATAATTGATAATCAATATAAAGCCCAATTTCTAATTGTAGAAATTGGGTTTTGTGCTTAGTCTATCAATTGTATTTGCCTACAATTTCATCCATTTTCGATAAATCCTTTTTGATCCACTCTGCAAGGAAATATTTATTAGCTTCTTCCTTAATCTGCTTAGCCAATTGTTTAATTTTATCAATGTTTTTTTGATCTGGAAATTGTGCCTGCAGATTATCGTAAGCCTTTAGTAAATTTATTTTTGCATAATATTGATCTGCTGGTGTTACAATTGCAACTTTTAGCATTTCATCGGTAGTACTTATTACTGCTTTATAATCTTTGAAGTCATTTAGAATACTAATCTTAGTCGTATACGCTGAATTGTACTTTGGTCTGTTCTCAATATATTTATTAGCAAACTCTATGGCTTCGTCTTGCTTCCCTATATTGGAATAACAGATGGCAATTTGACTATTTTTATATGCAGATTCAAGCATTGAACTTTTAAAATATTTAATTAAAGCCATATAATACAAATTATCGCGCTTCTTTTTACCGCCATAGTTTTCTTTGTGCCATTTGTAAAAAGCCAACTTGCTATTTAAATCTTTTAAAGTTTGGCTGACTTTCACTTCTTTAAAAAAAGATACCTTTTCACTTGCAATATCATATTCTAAGAACTGTGCTAAACCAGCTAATTTTTCAGCATAAGAAAAATATATTTTATTGTTCGTGTTATCCATGATACAGCTTTTCACAGTCATATCATTATTAATGCCAATATAATAAGGATCGTGTTGAAGGTGATAATATTCGGTTGAAGAAATCATTTGATATGCCTTTTCAATCAAATCGTGATTATCAATTTTTTGGTTTAGTTCTTTCAATTTATCTTCTCTGGCAATATTCGAATCGCCGTGCATGTTAATAGGACTGTACTCAAATCGTCCTTTATCCGATAGAGAAAGATTGGTGACAGCTATCATATTATCCTTCATTTTATTTTTAATAAGTTTTCCAAGAGTCAATTCATACATCGCAGCAGAATGATCCTTCTTACTCCCTACCATAATAAACCAAGCATGAGTGCTGTAATTTTTAAATAGTTCATCTACCTCCGACAATTCGTCGGCATTTTCCATTACTTGTCTCAATTTATATGGCATGGGCATGTCGGTGTTGTAATCGCTCTTTTTTTTCCCCTCTGGGACTGGGCAACCATTCATATTAATTGACATGCTCAACCCATTATGGTTCATTCCCGTGTAGGCTCCTGGATAGCTTACAAAACTCAAAATAGTTGTTGGAATTTTTCCTTTGCGATGATAATTCACAATTAATGGATAATGGGTGAATATTTCGATACCCGGCCAATCTAAATTTCGTCCATGCACAATTCCCTCTTCATTTCTCAGAACAAAAGAAGTACAACTGATATTAAAAAATATTTGCGGAAAGTAAGCTATGGTTTTAATCTCTCTTAAGTTCAAATCACAACCATCGGCCATACCTTCCAATTCTTCCAAAAATTCTTTGGGCATTCGTTTTTCAATTTTCCTAATCTTAGATTTTAAGACCTTATTGGCTATCCATTTTTTCAAGAAAAGTTTCCCAACAAAAGAGTCAATAAGACTATCTACTTTGACATCCAAATCCAGAATTTCATCGTTCAATAAAACGCCATATTGCAAGCCCATTTCATATGATTCACCTTTAACTGATAAAAAAGGAACGCCCTCCTTAATAAACATATGTCCTTCGTGGAATGTGCGTATACCATTGTTTTCCTCGTATTTGTATTCTTGTGAAAATAGAATTGTTGAGAATGAAAATAGGAGTAGGGTAAAGATTAATTTTATTATGTTCATTTTATAGTTTTATATTGTAAAGATAAAATTACATAAAATAGATTGTTCTTCCTATTTTTATAAAAGACTAGCTTCCTAATAATTGGTTCGAGTACGTGGATAATTGATAACTTTTTGGCATATATTTTAATATTAAAATTAATCTGTTTGCGTCTGTCAGAATTGAATATGTAGATAAAAGCCCAATCTCATTTTATTGAAATTGGGCTTTATCTATTTATAAGACTCCTTGGGATATCCTTTGGTTACTTTTTTTTACTTTAACCTTTTTTACTATCCTCCTGAGGATTATGCAGTTTTAATGAGAATAAAAGTAGGATGATAACTAAAACGATACCGATAATTCCAGCAAGTTGGTAGCTACCTGTTAGTGTGAATATTCTAGAGAAAAATAGAGGTGCCATGGCCGAACCAAATACCATTAACGACATAGCCAGTCCACTGATTGCTCCTAAATGTTTGCGACCGAAAAAACGAGGCCAAGTAATAGCTGCTAAAACAGAGAATAAACCACCCATTGTACCATTACCTACAATCATAATGTAGTATCCGCTCCAATGCGAAAGGAAGGTTAATCCTATACATGAAAGCAAGCATCCCGATAGGTATACAATTAAAATACGTTTAAGCGGCATATAGTCGCTAATTACGTTTCCAGCTATGGCAGCAACAATGGATATAAGTGAAGCAGGTATAAAAATACTAAGAGCTTTTTGTTCGTCATAACCAGCAATCTCGAATATGGAAATCACATTAAAGGTGAAACCGGTAATGAAAAAACCATAAAAAGCAATCGCGATTGCATAAACCCAAAAGACAGGTTTCTTCTTTGCTTCTTCTAGTGTAAATTGTGTGTTACTTTCTTTAAAAGCTTTTTTCTTTTTCTCTTCAATTACTTTTCCATCAGGAATAAGTCCACATTCTTCAGGATTATCGCGGTAGAAAATGTAAGCAAAAATGATAAAACAAAAAATGATGCCTGCCATAATAAGGTAGGCTGAGCTCCAATCGGTGCTATGAATTAAGCCTGCAACAAAAAGAGGAGCTACTGCAAATCCAAATGATTGAATGGCTGAAGAAATACTATTGGCTAATCCACGGTTTTTCTTAAACCATTTCATAAGCATATTTCTTGAGGCTAGTGTCATTACACCTTGTCCTGAGAAACGTAGCAAAAAGAATAAAGCTGAAACCAATATAAAACTGATTGCTGAGAATGAAATATTTGTCCACGACGAAATACTTTCAGTCATTTGGTCGCTTATGGAGAATAGTACGAGTGTAATGGTTAAAGTACAAGCAGCAAGTATGGCGGTAAACCGTGCTCCAAATTTGTCGTATATTTTTCCAGCCTTTGTCAAAAACAAAGAACTCATTGCTGTTCCAATCAAATAGGCAGAACTCAGTGCATCACGAGAGAGTTGTAGAGCATCTATAAGATAGTCTGTAAAGACAGATACTCCGATTGTTTGACCAGGTATGGAACAAATAACTCCAACGGTGGCAGCAAACATGGCCATCCATCCGTAAAATACGGGAAATTTGGATGGGGCAAAAGGGCGATTAGGGTGACGTTTTATTGGCATGAATCAAAATTTTGCACAAAGGAAGTCAAATAAGCCGAGAGAAAAGAACTAAAAAGGTGAAATCTAGTAGTTATCTCCTATATATTAAATTTGATTTTTAATCCCGTCTCTTTATGCTCTTTGCCATCGAAACTCCAAAAAACTTCCAAATCTAGTAAAAGGAATATCTGGCTTAAACCATATCCTGCTTCCCAGTAGTTTTCTTTTTCTTTGTGAGATAGGTAGTTGATAAATAATTTTTCTTGTAGAACTAAGGAATTGTTCAATATAGGTAGACGTTTTAACAAAAAGCGATCGGAGGTATATTGTACATGAGCTTCGACATATTCTTTATTTGTAGCATGTTGGTAATAATCCAATAAACGGAAAGTATTTATGTCTCCACCAAGCATAAATACAGGCTTGCTAGTTCCAAATTGTCGATAGTCGGCAAAGTAACTTTTTTTGTTCGATAAGAAAGAACCCGCCTTTATACTATAGGCTAATTTATCGTTGAAACCTATCTCAAATTCTTGTTTTATGGATGCTTCAAGGAATGAAAAATTGGTTTCAGAATCTAAAATATTCTTTATGCCTTGTTTGTAGAGTAAGGAAAAAGTAGGCTGTGAATGATAAGTCGTCATTTGTTTCACACCTTTTTTCACTGTATATCTGTGATGAGGTGTATAATCTAGTTGAGCAATAAATGTCATTGCTTTATTATTTTTAATCAAATCAGAATCTACGCCTTGTGGTATATTGGATGTGTATTTATTATCGCTTGGACCATAGAAAGAGTAGGAGTTGTTATTGTAAAGTTGTTTTCTGTTGGCATATTCCAATTCCGTATAAAGGTTTAGCCCATTTGCAAGATCAGTCTCGTGCCATAAGCTAACATAGTTTTTGTCGTAGAGTTTCATGTTATTTTCCTTATAAAAAAGAGAATAGGCCGCATTTAAAATGGGCTTAATACCTGAATCGTCATTAAAATCAATGGCTTTACTACCTGCCTCAAAACCTATCCAAGCTCTTTTCATACCATTGTAGCGGTAAGTACTTCCAATTGTGTAGTCGAGATGTTCTCGAGAGAAAGCATAACTTAAATTGGATGTCATCTCAAAGTAATGCCCCAATGTATCACGCTTTGTGTATGAAAATGGTGCATCAAAAGTAAAGCCTTGAACTGTATTGTACGATTTTTTATTTATACTTAACAAGCCAGGAGTAGAAAAAGTCGAATTAGTCTCTTTATAACGATATGTTTTACCCCAAAGCAGGTGCTCGTATTTAAACTCCCTATTTGCTCTACGAACAGAATCCTTATATTCGGGTGTACTTTTCTTTTGTACAATGGAGTCCTTCTGTCCAAAACTAATTTTTTCATCCGAAGAAAGTGGAATAGGTCGCATTTCAGTCCAATAGATAGAGTCTTTTGTTTTAGCACCTTTTGCAATCTTAACTTTCTCAATTTTAATTTCGAGTGGTTCCTTTATTTTTTCCTTCTTGTTTTTAGTATTGTCTTTTTCCATTAAGCGGTAAAGCTTTCGCATATCAGCGTTCTTCATATCTGGTTTATCAAGAAGGGTTTTAATCTCAGCCTTACGCTTAATCTCTTTAGCCGATAAAACCTTTGACTCTTCTGTATTACTTAGCTTATCGATATTTTCCGTTTCTTGTTTCCTAGCCAGTTCTTCTTGTTTCAAATAGTCATGATCTAAATCAGGATTTAATGTCACTTTATAATCTTTAATGGAAGCAACATACATGCCTTCAAAACCTAATCCCATGCCTTTAAAATTAATTTTGTAGTCTAGGCTAACTGGCATCCACACGTCTTTACTAACTGGTGCATAAATTTGATGCATATGAACATCAGTCATAGGTAGTTTTAGTTTTAAATCTGCCGAATGTATGTTCCAAAAGGTTTCAGCGATATAGATAAAACCATTAAATAAGTCTTTACCTTTTCTTTTGGGAATCACTTTTATTTTGTTGATCGTTCTGCCTTGGTCTTCGAATAGAGATATCAATTGGAATTTATAGACTGTAAAAGCTGCTTTATCCAGAGGAGATATAAAACCATTATCTCGGGTGTTGTAGAGATTTGCGCTAATGAATTGCATGGGGTTTGCTTGTTCGTCAAGACCTGAAGATCGAATGGAAATGACCTCTTCTTCAATTTTATTGGGAAGCTGAAAATGTATTTTTGATATGTTTTCGGTAACGAATACTTTACCTACTTTAATGTCTTCTTTTGCTAGTTTGTTTTTAAACAAGCGGGGAACGCTAGTAACTTTTCCCGTACCTTTCAGGTAAACTTTGTTGGTGTATTCACTAATTTGCTTGGTATAATAATCGCCCATGGCAATTGCTTTTCGCATAACAAAATAAGCTGGGTCTTCACCAGTTGCCAGTACTTTTACTTCCTTTAGTTGATAGGTTTGAGGTGCAAGAGCGACATTCATCTCCATATCGTTTTGCCCAATCTTAATTTTCACTTCCTTGGTTTTATAGCCCATATATCTATAGTGAAGTTGCCATTCACCCTCGGGAAGATCTAGATGATAGTCGCCATCGATATTGGATGTTGTTCCGGTTGTTAGTTCTGGAATAAAGATATTGGCAAAGGGAATAGATTTTCCTTCCGTATCAGAAATACGGCCACTAAGTTGTTGTGAATATGCATTGAATGAAAGCAGGCAAAATAATAGGCTAATGAGTTTAGTCGACATGAGGCAGTTTTATTTATATTCTTGTGTAACGAACTTCTATATAAATTAGTTACAAGTTTTTGTTCACCATCTAAAGATATTGTTTTGAGATGTTAAATAAAATGTAAAACATATAAAAAGAATTATGCTTATTTAATGTGAGATTGACCGCAAAAATAAAGCCACAATTCCAAGGTTGAAATTGTGGCAAATTATGTGTTGCGGTATGAATAGTTTGGCATTTTAAGGCGTTTAAGTATCAGTATATAACATACTCGGCAAAAAAAGACACAAAACTACACAAACTGCTGATTAATAAGTTGTATGTGACCGCATGTTATACTCATTCCTTAATAATTAAATCCAATTAAATTATAATACATCAACCAAGGGATGAAAAATAAAACTGCAACAACAATAATAGATTGATAAATTAAATTAAAAGTTCCCAACTCTTTAAATCGAATAGCTTTTATCAAGAAGTATACTGAAAAAAATTCCAATGGAATAATTAAAAAAGGGATCACTAATGCCATTTTAATGAGCAAAGGTATTCCGTAGAAAAATTCAAAAGGGCCGGTGGTAAATAAAGCATATGTAAGTACTGCAATAAAAAGGACAACTAAAGAGGCTAGCGAAAAATTGATTTTCTTAAGCAAATGACTATTTCTGTTGCGAACAAATAGTTTACGTACTATACTGGTAATTATATAAATTAATAGAAAAAGAACAATACTACCTATCCATAAACGTTGAAATTTAACAGGTTCGTACCATTTTAATTTTTGGTAAGAATAAGTATCTGTAAAAAAATAAGAAATTTCGCCTTTCGTATTCTTCCCAAAAGCTAAGTATCTATCGTATATTGACTGGAATGTTAAATCGGATATAGGAACTAGTTTATCGTTCCATTCAACTATTTCAAGTGTACTATCTTTTGATATAATTTCGATTTCAGGAATCAATCCAACTAAAACACTCACTTTGTCTAAAGTTGTATGTGCATATCTACACCATCGATACGTGCCGGTAAACATCTCTAATGGTTCATCAACAGCGCCCAACTTGGGCGAAACTGTTGCCTTTTCTTTTTTAACTAAACATTCTGGCATAAGTCGTGCAAACAAATCGTTAATAAATTTGTCCATAAATACTCGACTTTTCTGTTGGTAATAATTCGATGAATTAACAGAAATAAACAAACCTAAGTTCTTTTCTGGCATCAATGTTAATTGACTAGAAAAACCCTGAATGCTGCCACTATGACTAACCGTTCTTTTTCCATACCAATGCGATTCCTGAAAGCCTAACAGCCAGCCGAAATTTGCCTTTTCGTAGTTCTTAAATCCTGTTTGATGCATTTTAGCAACAGTTGAGGAATCTAAAATTTGAATTCCATGAAATTCTCCATTATTCAGGAACATAGATATGTAGTGCCCCATGTCAGAAGCCGTTGATCGAAATGAGGATGCGGGGTAGGTGTGGTGAAAGGCAGGCTTGTATGGAATCAGTTGCTCGTTCTTTTGCAGGTAACTGGTAACGTAGTTTTTTTTGAGTTTCGCTTGTCTTCTGTAACCACTATAATTCATTTCCAATGGTTGCAAAATATTTTTTCTAACGTACTCATTAAATGGTAAGCCGGATACTTCTTCAACGATAAGTCCCAATAGGGCATAACCCTTATTAGCATACGATATGACCTTACCCGAAGGGCGTATCTGTGGTGACATTTGATTTTTTAGATATTGTGCTAAGGGAATTATATTTTCTTCAGAATGAGCTATAGTGCCTATGTTGCAATCATCAAACCCAGCTGTATGCGTTAAAAGATGTCTTATAGTAATTGAGTCGTTGAATTTATATGTTAATTGAAACGATTTGAGATAATTATTAACATCCCTATCCAATTCTAACTCTCCATCCTCAACTAATTTCATAACAGCTGTGCCCACAAACGTTTTTGAAATAGAACCTATATCAAATATAGAAGAGGTACTATTAACAAGAGTATTGGATTCAATATCAGCTAGACCATAACCGTTCATATGCAGAATAGAATCTCCTTGCATTAAAATAATGGTAGCCCCTGCAATATTAAAGGAATCTAAACCTTCTGTAAATTGAGCATTGATCCAAGCTTTTAAATCAGATGTTTGGTCATCTATATTTTGAGAATATATTTTATTCTCGGATGAAAAAAAAGAACTTATAATTAAAAATGTAATGAGTAAATGTTTCATGATATATTATTTTTTTTAGGAAATAATCTTTTGTAATTCTTCATTATACAGATTCAGTTTCTTAGAAATTAAATCTTAAGCAGTTATTGGGCATAACTATGTTATCTTGTTAATATAATGCTTTAGGCGTCCTGTTTTCTTGCGTTCAGGTAACGTAGAATGAACCAGAAAATTCCTGATATTGTGAATAATATGGCACCTGTTAGAGGTGCAATCATACTAACTCTTATACCGCCTGCTACTGCTTCTTGAGAAACGTTAGGGAAAGCTTGGATTGCTTCTAAAGCACCTGTTATACCGATGCCTTGCCCAAGAAGACCGATGAAAAAGCTTAGACTTCCTAGGAATAAAATGGCATCGAGATGTCGTTTTTTTATAAAACCGACTTTTATGAATTTAATTAATGAGAATAAAGACCATAAAATAGCAGCAATTCCAGTTAGTACTACAACTGTCATGAATACGGTACCGCCTTGAAAGAAAAGATCAATCATGTTTTAATAGTTTAGGTTAAACAAAAATACAAATCAAACGTATTGCTTGTTAATTTCTTTTCAAATTTATTGCGTTTAACTGTCAATGAGTTAAGCTGAATGACATTTAGATAAGGCTAAGTCGTTTTTTATATCAAAGCAAATCGTATTTATTGGTTAGTTGGTGTCTTGAAGGTGTGTTTATGCTCCTGTTTCCTTGATGTTTGTATGTGAGATGTGTAAAAGTCATTTTTAATCGAGTAATGATGCTGATTTGTCGTTGAGCTTATAATTTGGTTTATTTGTCGTATATCATAAGTAAAAGGTTTTAGCTTCAGACTAAAATATCTATTTTCGTACTAGTATGAAGAAAATATCAAATTTAATTACAATAGTTTTTGGAGACTGGAGGAGATCTGTATTATCAGTTCTGACATGGTCTATGGCTTTATTTTTTATTTATATCTTTTTCAGATTGTATAGCCAAGACTATTACAGTGCTTTTATATTCTGCCTTTGTTTTGTCCCACTAGCTTATGCTTGTACTCGTGTTTTAAACGATTTTTTAATACCTCGATATTTATTAACAAAGCGTTATTTCAGGTTTTGGTTGTATCTGTTTTACTTGTTGTGTTTATCTCTTAGTATTGAAACCCTGATTGTAACAGGGCTTCTTGTTTTAGTATGGAATTGTTCACTTGAAGGGATAGATCCAGCTACCATTGATGTGCGTTCTCTGCAAGTGGGTTTGTTTTTTATTATTCTTGTTGGGGTTGCTTATCGTCAGCTTCAGCGAATTTTAAAGGAACAACGCTTAAGAGAGCAGCAAGATAAAATTAGGGTTGAAACAGAATTGCGATTAAAGGAAGCCGAGTTGAGTTTATTAAAAGCTCAGATTAATCCTCATTTCTTATTTAATTCATTGAATAGTATATATGGTTTAAGTCTTGAGAAATCGGAAGAGACACCTCGAATGATTATGCTCTTGTCCGAAATTCTGGATTATACGCTTTATGGTTGCAGTAGCGAATTTGTACCTATCTATAAGGAGCTTGAATTGGTTGAAAATTACGCTGCTATTCAGAAAGTTCGTTTCGGCGATGCTATAAATCTGGATATCGATTTAGAAGCAGGCAAGTTAATGCATGAGCAGATATCTCCTTTATTACTGTTGCCTTTGGTAGAAAATGCTTTTAAGTACACGGATAGAAAGGATGATGTGGTGAGTACGATTTCAATGACCCTTGATTTGGAGGAAGATTTTTGTTTTAGAATTAAAAATCCAATTAACGAAATTGAGGAATCAAATCGCCATGGTGGAATTGGTTTAGAAAATCTTAGAAAACGTCTTAAATTAATTTATCCCGATAAGTTCGATTTAAACATTAAAAAAGATAAAGGTTTTTTTGAAGTGGAATTGAGACTAATGATTTTAAATAAAGAGATATGCAAAAAATAAAATGCCTATTGCTCGATGATGAACCTATTGCCATTCGTATAATTGAAAGGCATTTGGAGAATTTCCCCGAAATGGAAGTTGTGGGGCGTTTTAATTCTGCACTATCGGCTATGAGTTTTCTCAGAGAGAATGAGGTTGACTTAATTTTTTCAGATATTGACATGCCTCAAATGAATGGTTTGCAGTTTTTAAAGTCTTTAACGAAAGCACCAGCTCTTATTTTCACAACGGCTTATAGAAATTATGCGGTCGAAGCATTCGATTTAGATGTGGTTGATTACCTAATGAAACCAATTTCTTTAGAACGAATGGCGCGTGCTATAAATCGTTATCACGATAGGGAAGATGCACAAGCTGAACCAATAGTTGCAAAATCAGTTGCAGAAGAAGTTATTAATTTGAAAGTTGATAAAAAAGTAGTGCGTTTAGCTTTAGATAAAATCGATTATTTCGAGAGCTTTGGTGATTATGCTATCTGTCGATACGAAGGCGGAAAACTTGTGAGTCGTGAAACGCTTGCGCATTTGGTCAACATGCTTCCAGCAGACAGATTCATTCGAATACACCGCCAGTTCATCGTTCCCATAGCAAAAATTGAGTCCATATCTGGAAACACAGTTTATCTCCGAGACAAAGAGTTGCCTGTAGGTCGTTCCTATCGAAGCAACTTAAAGCAAAAAATGAATTTGTAGATAAAGTCTAAAATGCCTAAATGGTCGAAAAGTCGTTGATTCGTTAAGTTGACTTTTTGACTTTTGTGACTCTTAGACTTTTATAGACTTTCCTTAACCCAATTGAGAATATCCTGATAACGATATCGTTCAAGTTTACCAAAACCAGGCATGCTTTTAGCTTTAATGGTTGTGAATTTTGGTGTGTAAATTCCGCATAAGAATTTGGTGATTAATTCAGGACTTTCATTTCCCTTCAAGCTATCAATGAGTTTTTGAGTCAGTTCTTCAAAATTGAAATTTTCTATGCTTGGTAGAGAATCTGTTTGAGCAATTTTAACCGCACCCGAAGAACAAACAGAGCAATGTCCACAATTGTCAATGGGTAATTTTTCACCAAAATAGGCTGCTAGTTTTGTGCTTAAACAGGTGTTCGATTCAAACAAAGCAATCATGTTCTCTATTCGTTTAACTTCTGCACCTTCCTTTAATTTAAAATTATCGAAAAGCTCTTTGGCTAACTTTTCTACGTCGAACTTAGTCTCTTTTATTGAGAACACATCTGCCATTTGAGATGCTTCTAATATAAGCCAACCTTGTTCGCTAAAATATTCTAGAGCTGCTATTATGCGTTGACGATCGAGCTTCGGATTTTCTTTGATATTATCGAAATCTACAGTCCACCATTTTCTGGCCTTATTACAAGTATCGAATACCTCTTGAATGAATTCTTTTCGTTCACCTTTAAATTTGTTAATAATGGTTTTGTCATCAACATTAAGCGTAAATCGGTAGGTTGCATAGTAGGAGTTGAGAGGCTTGAGAATTCCCATTATCTCAAGATAAACCAATAAGGTTTTTATGGGTAACATGCGAATATTACAAAGTGCAGGAATTTTGATTAATCTAACATCCCAAATTTCTCCAGCTGACTGAATAATCTCAAGTAATTTCTTGATGCCTTCGTATTCTGGCGTATCACCATATACAAAGTTCTCGAGTATGTTCACATTATCTCGGTTGGCTAGAACGATACAGTTCGCTGGCTGATTATCTCTACCTGCACGACCTATTTCTTGAGAATAGTTTTCTATAGATTTTGGCAAATCGTAATGAATCACATTACGAATATTACTTTTATCAATTCCCATTCCAAAGGCAATCGTTGCTACCACGCAGTTAATTTCACTTTTCATGAAACTATTCTGAATGCTTTCTCTCGTCTCAGTTTTTAAACCTGCATGGTAGGCTGTTGCTGTAACACCTTTTTTGCTTAAATACTTAGCGACATTTTCTGCTGTTTTTTGTAGTGTGACGTATATAATGCTCGCATCTTCTTTCTTGCTTGAAAGTAAATCAACTAATATTTGATTCTTATCAGTTTGCTTTACGGGAAGAACTTGCAAATTTAGATTGGAACGATAAAATCCCGTAACCGTAACATTTTCTTTCCCAATATTGAATTTTTTACACATATCCTCAATAACTCTGGGCGTTGCGGTAGCCGTTAACAAAAGGCTTTGCTCAATATTAAACTCCTTTTGATAGGCAGGTAGCTTCAAATAATCAGGACGAAAATTATGTCCCCATTCCGAAATACAGTGCGCCTCGTCAACAACAAGTAACGAGATAGGTATCTCTTTTAAGAATCGGCGAAAGCGTTCGTTTTTAAATCGCTCAACCGATATCATCAAAACCTTATGCTTATTTTCTTTAATGCCTTTCATTACTTCAACTTCCTCTTCTCTCGAAAGACTAGAATCGATACGAACAGCAGAAATATTTTTAGAACGTAGAAAATCAAGCTGGTCTTGTATTAAAGCGAGTAGAGGAGATACAACTAAAGTTAGGTTTGGTAGCGTTAAAGCTGGTAGCTGATAACACAAAGATTTGCCCGATCCGGTAGGGAAAATGGCAATAGCTGATTCTCTATTGGTAATTTTTGTAATCACTTCTTTTTGGCCTTTGCCGAAATATTTAAAGCCAAATTGTTCTTCTAGAAGTTGTTGTAGCATTTTTAGTTGCTTAAATTTATGATAGAAAAGAGAGTCTTGTTCAGTTACGAATTTACTAAAAAATAGATTGACACGATTATGTTTTTTGAGTTTCTAAATTTAGTCTTGATTGGATGATGTGTGAATGGTCATTTACAGGTGTTTTATTAGGATATAGAAATAGAATCTATCGTATGGTTAATGGGGTTTTTGATTGAAATTAATGATTTGTTAAAAAGATATTGAATTTGGGCAATCAGTTCGCATTAGATACATTTGTGTAAAATTAGCATTGTAAAGCTATTTAAAGATTTTTTCTGACCGAAGAGGGCAAAAACCGAATGATAAGAAAATTAATAAGTAAAATTCAAAAACAATTAAGTCTGTCTAAAGTTGGAAGTGATCTATTCAAATTGGCACTGCCCATAATTGGTGCTCATCTTTTACATACGGCCTATAACTTAACCGATATGATTTGGGTAGGCGAACTGGGAAGTAACGCAGTTGCAGCGGTCGGATCAGCAGGCTTTTTTATTAATATAGGTTGGGCTCTTGCTTCCGTTATTACGGTAGGTGTCAATGTTAAAATAGCACACTCAATAGGTGCTAAAGATTTGAGTTCAGCAGGTCGATTTGCGATTACGGGATTTTGGGGTATTGCCTTTCTGTCTCTTGTATTCACGACCATACTATTGGCTTGGCCAGATGAATTTATTGGTTTCTTCGAAATGAAGGATGCTCATGTTAATGAGATGGCTATTTCTTATTTGATTATTGCAGCCGCTGGAGGTGTGCTGAATTTCACAACCTTATTTTTCATCTCGATATTTAACGCTCAGGGTAAAACCAAAATATCTCTTAAGGCAAGTCTGATTGGAACCTCCCTTAATATTATACTAGATCCAATTTTTATTTTCCTTTTAGATTTAGGTGTTGAGGGTGCTGCTTATGCAACCATTATTGGTCGTGCGATGACACTAACTTATTTTATTTTAGTTTTCAAACGAGGTTCCATTATTAGGTTAAAAGGCTATTTTCCACATTTCGATAAAATTAAGTCAATTGTTCAAGTTGGTTTTCCTGCGGCTATTCAGCGTATCTCGTTTTCGTTAATTTATATTGTAATGGCTCGTATTATTGCATCATGGGGACCAACTGCCATTGCTGTACAAAAAATTGGCGTTCAAATCGAAGCGTTTACTTTTATGGTTGTTGGTGGTTTAATGCAGGCTGTAACAATTACTGTGGGAAAACATTATGGAGCTAAGGATATGGATCAAATTCCTAAGGTTTTTCGTGCCGCTTGGCAAATGGCATTTGGTGTTGGAGTGATGACTACTCTCATGTTTTTTCTTATTCCCGAAACCTTATTTTCAATATTTGTTCCTGAGAAAGAAAGTATCTTGATGGGAAAAAATTACCTAAATATATTAGCTTTCTCTCAACTCTTTATGTGTATGGAGATGATTGTTGCTGCTAATTTTCATGGTGTTGGTAAAACATCAGTACCTGCAATTGTAAGTGTAATTTTCACCAGTATGCGCATACCTTTAGCTTATGTATTAGGCTTTTGTACTTTTCTTGGCTTAAATGGCGTATGGTGGAGTATAAGTGCAACGAGTATTATGAAAGGTGTTTTGTTATTTTTCATTTTAAAAGCTTATTTTAGGAAGAATAATTTACACTTTGAAGAGGTGTTTGTTTTTAGAAGGAAACGAACCTCTTAGTTTTAATAAACGACCATTGAATGATAGATAACATTCTTATTCTCTATCATTTTAGAAATAGAATACTGACGATTAAAAATAAATAAATGAAAACTATTCATAATAAGCTATTCGAATTACTAGAGAATAAAAGTATTCGTAGTAGTATTTGCGACGGTCTATTCGGTATAGAAAAAGAAAATGTTCGTGTGGATAAAAGTGGCCACATGGCGACTACACCGCATCCTGGTATTTTAGGCGATAAGTTTAAACATCCTTATATAACTACTGATTTTTCTGAATCTCAAGTCGAGATGATTACACCTCCTCTTGATAGTATTGATAAGGTGCATGGTTTTCTTGAGACGCTTCACGATGTGGTAACTCAAAATATTGGAGATGAATTATTATGGCCTCAATCATTACCTCCTTTATTGCCCGATGAGGAAGATATTCCTATTGCTCAATTTGGTGGTAGTGGTGTTAGTAAGGAAAAGTATCGTGAAATTTTGGCTAAACGATATGGTCGCGAAAGACAAATGTTGACGGGTATTCATTATAATTTTTCTTTATCAGATCGTTTAGAAAGAAAGTTGATTAAGATCTGTTGTCCTGATGGAAAAACAGAGCAATTTAGAGAAGCTTTATATTTAAAGATGATACGTAATTTTATGCGCTATCGTTGGTTTTTGGTATGGCTTTTTGGATCGAGTCCTGTATCTGACCCTTCATTTAAAATGAAAAACCTTAAAACAGGAGAGAAGAAACAAGTGATCTGCGGAAACGCTGTTTCTATTCGCACCAGTTCGGGTGGTTACAGAAATGAGGAAGAATATTATGTCGATTTCAATAGTTTAGATGCCTTTAATCAGTCTATTTCAAACTTGGTGGCAGATGGTAAATTGGTTGGGCACGAAGAACTTTATTTACCCATTCGATTAAAGTTTGATGCAAATGAACGCATTTCTCATGTAGAGGTTCGCCTATTGGATTTGGATCCTTATGAAAAAGCAGGCATCTCAAAAAATAGATTACATCTAGTTCATTTATTTCTCTTGCATTGTTTGTTTAAAAATGAGCCAGATGTTTATGATAAAAAACAACAAGAAATTGCTGCCAATAATCAAGATCTAGTTGCCTGTTATGGTTTGAAATCTGATTTAAAATTGTCAAATTTTGAAGGTGAAGATATTCTAGCCCAAGATTTTGGTCAGGAAATTTATGTTGATATTCAGAATTTTATGAAGCTTGCTGATTTAGCTAATAAAGAAGAATATATTTCTGCAATGAAACATTGTCAATCGATTATGGATGGTTCTGTGGTTCATACATCTTTAAAATTAAGAGAAGATATAATGAAAACGGGCTTCATAACTTTTCATATGAAGCAAGCCGAGAAATACCAGTTTGAAAGTAAGCTTAGTAGTTTTCGTTTTCATGGTTTTGAAAAATTGGAACTTTCAACTCAGCTTTTATTAAAAGCAGCCTTACGTCGTGGTGTTGAGTTTGATATTCTCGATCAGAATGAAAATTTTGTAAGATTAAAACAAGGCGATAAGGTAGAGTATGTGATGCAGGCGACACGAACCTCATTAGATAATTACAGCTCTGTTTTAATGATGGAGAATAAGTTGGTGACCAAAACGGTTCTAGATGAATTCGGAATTTGTGTTCCTGGAGGAATGAATTATGTATTCAAGGAAAAAGCATTGTCCGATTTTGAACTTTTCCAAGGTAAAGCGATTGTTATTAAGCCGAAGTCAACCAATTTTGGTTTAGGTATTAGTATTCTTAAGGAAAATAATAAGGAAGAGGTTTATCAGCGAGCTGTAGAGATCGCATTTGAACACGATAACAGTATCCTGATTGAAGATTTTGTTTCGGGTAGAGAGTTTCGATTCTTTGTAATGGGAGATAAGGTTGTTGGAATTCTACATCGTGTTCCAGCTAATGTAAAAGGCGATGGTAAATTGACTATTCGAGAATTGGTTGAAAAGAAAAACCTTGATCCCTTGCGTGGTAAAGGTTATGTTACTCCGCTAGAGAAAATTAGTATGGGAGAGGCTGAAACCATGTTTTTAGCTGATCAAAACCTGACCTTTGAAAATATTCCCGAACTAGATGAAATAGTATACTTACGCGAGAATTCGAACATTAGTACTGGTGGTGATAGTATCGATTTTACCGATGATATCCACCAATCGTACAAAGATATTGCAGTAAAAGCCACAAAAGCTCTCGATGTGAAAATTACAGGTTTGGATATGATGATTTTAGATGTGAAAGCACCAGCAACGGACAAAAACTATTCAATCATTGAAATGAATTTTAATCCAGCTATTCATATTCATTGTTACCCTTATATTGGTAAGAATCGTTATTTAAATGAAAAGGTATTAGACGCATTAGGTTTTTAAGTGGTTTAATTACGATTATTCATTAATTTGTTTTAAAACAAATTAATGAATATCATTGTTTCTTTGTAACCAACAAGCTAGGTATGAGTGTTAAATATTCCTATATCGATTGTCAAGGTAGTCGAATTCTACTAAGAGAATTCAAAGGTGAAGTGTCTATTGATGAGGTGATTGATTCGCTTAAGGAAATTATTGAAAAAGAGATGCTCTTTGGCAATACGCTTGGTGTTCTTACTGATCTAAGAGGTGTTAGAATTGAGATAAATGTGAAGGTTTTTAAAAAAATCACTGGATTCTTAAAAGAGAATCCTGTAATGTATAAATATAAATTTGCGGCTGTAACCGATTCGCCCAAGCATGTTGTTCTAGTCACAATTGCAGGTAAGATAAGTTCAAATCTTAAAATTAAACCTTTTTCTACTTTCGAAGCATCTGTTAAATGGATGACAGAAGATATTATCGATTGAATTCGAATAGAAACTTTTTTTGAAAATTGAGATGTTTTCAAAATTAAGATTTATATGGAAAAGTCTACTTTTATGAATGTATTTGGCGACTATTAATTTTTTTTTAGAATGAATGTTGAGTATTCATATGTAGACGTTTTAGATAAAAGAATTCTCTGTAGAAAATTTACTGAGAATGCGTGTTTAAATGATGTGGTAGCTTCTTTTGAAGAAATCATGAAAAATGAAATGCTTTCTGAAAATACGATTGGTATTATAAGTGACTTAAGAGGAGTTACATTTGATATTAATTTAAGTGTTTTTAAGCGTGTTTCCTCATTTTTAAAATTACACCCAGAATTATATACTTATAAATTGGCTGCAATAACAGATACCCCTAAGCAGGTTGTTTTGGTTATTATTGCTAATAATGTGAGTTCAAAACTAAATGCCAAACCATTTTCGACTTTTGATGCATCTCTTAAGTGGATGACCGAAAATATTTAATGTGTCGATATGTTGTAGAATACACGCTTTTGTAATCGACACTACATGTTTTATTGTTTAAATTTGTGTGTCTGTTTTATTACAGAATTAAATAAACTAGACTATTCAAAATTTAAAGTTATAAAGATGTCTGATTTTAATTACCAAAAACCATTTCCTATATCAAAGGATACAACAGAATACCGTTTGTTGACTACCGATTATGTATCGACAATTGATGTAGATGGAAGAAAAATTATTAAAGTAGATCCTAAGGGATTAGAAATGCTTTCTAAGCAAGCTTTTTCTGATGTTTCTTTTTATTTACGTCCAGCTCACTTAAATAAATTGAAAGCAATTCTTCAAGATCCAGAGGCTTCTGATAACGATAGATTCGTTGCTCATACTATGCTTTTGAATCAAGTTGTTGCTGCAGAAGGTGAACTACCTACTTGTCAGGATACAGGAACAGCTATTGTTGTTGCTAAAAAAGGTGAGGGTGTTTACACTGGTGTAGATGATGCTAAGCATTTATCAAAGGGTGTTTACGATACTTACCAAGAGCGTAATTTGCGTTTTTCTCAGGTTGTACCTTTTTCAATGTTCGAAGAAAAGAACAGTGGTACTAACTTACCTGCTCAAATTGATATTTATGCTACTCCAGGTAATGCTTACGAATTTTTGTTTGTAACCAAAGGTGGTGGATCAGCAAACAAGACTTTCTTATACCAAGAAACAAAGGCTCTTTTAAATGAAAAGAACTTAACTGCTTTTATAACCAAAAAAATTCGTGATTTAGGTACTTCTGCTTGTCCTCCTTATCATTTAGCAGTTGTTATAGGTGGAACTTCTGCCGAAGCGAATTTAGCTACTGTGAAAAAAGCATCAGCAGGTTATTACGATAATCTACCTAACGAAGGTAACGAAGGTGGTCAAGCTTTTAGAGATCTAGAGTGGGAAGAAAAAATTGTAAAAATCTGTCAAGATAGCGAAATTGGAGCTCAGTTTGGTGGTAAATATTTCGTACACGATGTTAAGGTAATTCGTTTGCCTCGTCATGCAGCTTCTTGTCCTGTGGGATTAGGTGTAAGTTGTTCAGCTGATAGAAATATCAAAGCAAAAATTAATGAAGATGGTATTTTCTTGGAACAATTAGAAAAAGAACCATTTAAATATCTTCCAAAAGAAGCTCCACACTTGAAGGATGCGGTTGAAATCAATTTAGATCAACCAATGGAAGATATTCGTAAGGAATTATCTAAATACCCAATTAAAACGCGTTTAAGCTTAAACGGAACTTTAATTGTAGCTCGTGATATGGCTCATGCAAGAATTCAACAAATGTTGGATGAAGGAAAAGAAATGCCTGAGTATTTCAAAAATCACCCTGTATACTATGCTGGTCCTGCAAAAACACCAAAAGGAATGCCTTCTGGAAGTTTCGGTCCTACTACAGCTGGTCGTATGGATCCTTATGTTGATCCATTCCAAAAAGTTGGTGGTTCTATGGTGATGGTTGCTAAGGGTAATCGTTATCAGTGTGTAACTGATGCTTGTAAAGAAAATGGTGGATTTTATTTAGGATCGATTGGTGGACCTGCAGCTGTTTTGGCAAAAAATAGCATTAAGTCTATCGAAGTAATTGATTTTCCTGAATTAGGAATGGAAGCTGTTCGTAAGATTCGTGTTGAGAATTTCCCTGCTTTTATTATCGTTGATGATAAAGGAAATGATTTCTTTGCCGATCTTTAATAGTTTATTTAATGATTAACTGATTTTTTGTTTATAATTTAGATTTGAATTATATAAATTTATAGTCTAAATTATAAACGGAAATTAATTTTGAATCAGAAAAATCAATATAAAACACTAAAAATTTTATTATGGCTTTAAATAAAAATGTAGAGGAAATCTTGAACAAGCAAATTAATGCTGAATTTTGGTCTGCATATTTTTACTTGTCAATGGCTACTTATCTTAATGATAATGGTATGTCAGGATTCGCAAATTGGATGAAAGTTCAATTTGAGGAAGAAACTTCTCATGCAATGAAAATGATAGATTTCATAAATGAGCGTGGCGGAAGAGTTATTCTTCAACCTATTGCAGAAGTACCTTCTGAGTGGAGTGATATTTTAAATATTTTTGAAGACACATTAAAGCACGAAGAGGAAGTTACAGGCTTAATAAATGAGTGTGTGAATGTTGCTATTGAAGTTAAAGATCACGCAACAGTTAATTTCTTGCAGTGGTTTGTCGACGAGCAAGTAGAAGAAGAAGCTGGTGTTACTGAGATTATTGATCAATTAAAAATGATTGGTTGTAAAGGTAACGGTCTTTATATGATGGATAAAGAATTCAAATCAAGAGTCTTTGTTGATACAACAAAAGCTTAATTGATTCGATTAATATATTTAAAAGCTTGTTAGTTAATTCTAGCAAGCTTATTTTTTGCTAAAGAATTAAAATATTTTGATCTGAAAAAATCTTGTTCTTTCATAAAGTCCTTGTGTAAGTCTTAGACATTTCAAGAAAATTAATTACTTTTGATTCCTATGGATATGAACAGGTATCTTATTGTCGTTTTTTCGGTGCTTACAGCTTGTGCATCGGCCGTTCCTAATGTAGATTATGAGGATCTGGTTGATGATGTGCAACGTTTTGCTGCTTGGTATGCCGATCATTCTGACAATTTTGAAGATTGCTATGTACCCATACTTGTTCCAGCTCAAAATAAATCGGAACTTTCTGAAATCTATACGGCTAAATCATTGCCTTTGCCGTTGATTAAGAAATTACCTAAATTTCCTTATTTAAATACAGATGCTGTTCTTTTATATGAACCGCCTTGTAATGAAATTGTAGAAGCAATTCCTGCTTTTAACTTTCAATATAAAACAGTCTTTCTTACCGGATCTAATAGCATACGTGCTCCAGGCTTATCTTAAATTTTAAGATTAAAATACTATTCTATTTCGTTCATATTTTGAATTAGGTTATAGTATGCTATTAATTGTAGTTGGTAATTCTTGAATCAATGGATTTTGATTATGAATACAACTGCTTCTTTTTAAAAATAAACAGACAATTATATAATGGGTTTTGTAAATAAAACATTAGGTAAACTATTTGGTAATAAAGCAGATAGAGACCTTAAGGAGTTGACTCCATATTTGGGGCTTATTAAGAAGGAATACGGTAGAATTAAAGCATTAGACATCAATGGTCTTCGTGCTGAATCTCAATTGTTGAAAGATAAGATTCAGGATTATATCAAGCCTGAAAAGGATGAAATTCAAGCTTTAAAAGATAAAATAGAATCAGGAGAACTCTTGGTAAATCAGAAAGAGGAAACCTATGATAAAATCGATGAGATTGAAAAAACGATCGATGATAAAATTGAAGAAGTTTTAGATCAAATTTTACCTGTTGCTTTTTGTATCGTAAAAGAGACAGCTCGTCGTTTTACTGAAAATGAAGAAATAGAAGTGACAGCAACTCAATTTGATCGTGATTTGGCAGCTCGTTCAGATTTTGTTCAAATTGAAGGTGATAAAGCTGTTTGGTTCAATTCTTGGGACGCAGGTGGAACTCAGGTTGTATGGAATATGATTCACTACGATGTGCAGCTTATTGGTGGTATTGTTCTTCATCAAGGTAAAATTGCCGAGATGGCAACTGGTGAGGGTAAAACACTTGTAGCAACACTTCCTGTATTCTTGAATGCATTAACTGGTCGTGGTGTTCACCTTATTACGGTGAATGACTATTTAGCAAAACGTGACTCGGAGTGGATGGGACCACTTTATCAATTCCATGGTTTATCAGTAGACTGTATCGATAAGCATACACCAAACTCTGATGGACGACGTAAAGCTTATGCTTGTGACATTACATTTGGAACGAATAATGAATTTGGTTTCGATTATTTGCGTGATAATATGGCAACCAATCCTAAGGATTTGGTTCAGCGTCGTCATAACTATTCAATTGTTGATGAGGTCGATTCTGTATTAGTTGATGATGCTCGTACGCCATTGATTATTTCTGGTCCAATTCCACGTGGGGAGTTTCAATTATACGATGAGTTAAAACCTAAGGTTCAGAGGTTAGCTAAAGCTCAAACCGAACTGGTAATGAAAATGTTTACAGACGCTAAGCGTTTGTTGAAGAGTGAGGATAAAAAAGATCTTGAAGAAGGAGCTAAGTTGTTGCTTAGAACTTTCAAAGGAATGCCTAAAATGAAGCCACTTATTAAGTTTTTAAGTGTGCATGGAAATAAGGCTTTATTGTTGAAGACAGAGAACTTCTACATGCAGGAAAATAACAAAAATATGCACATCATTACTGATGATTTATATTATGTTATTGATGAAAAACAAAATTCAATTGAGTTAACAGATATTGGTATCGATTTGATTACTGAGGATAGCGATGACTCTGCGTTCTTTATTCTTCCAGATATTGGATCCGAAGTTGCTGAGATTGAGAAATCTGATATGTCTGAAGAGGAAAAATTGAAGACTAAGGATGAAATGATCCAAAGCTATTCTGTTAAATCGGAACGTGTACATACTGTAAATCAATTATTAAAAGCATATTCGCTTTTCGAAAAGGATGTTGAGTATGTTCTTATGGATGGTAAGGTGAAAATTGTAGATGAGCAGACGGGTCGTATTATGGAAGGTCGTCGTTACTCTGATGGATTACACCAAGCTATTGAGGCAAAGGAAAATGTTAAAGTTGAGGCTGCAACACAGACTTTTGCTACAATTACACTTCAGAATTATTTTAGAATGTACCACAAACTTTCGGGTATGACAGGTACAGCGGAGACTGAAGCAGGTGAATTATGGGATATCTATAAATTAGATGTTGTTGTCATTCCAACAAATCGTCCTATTACTCGTGACGATAGAGAAGATTTAGTTTATAAAACAAAACGTGAAAAGTACAATGCTGTTATCGATGAAATTGGTGAACTTGTAAAATTAGGCCGTCCGGTTCTAGTTGGTACAACTTCAGTTGAAATTTCGGAACTTTTAAGCCGAATGCTTAAATTAAGAGGTATTAAGCATAATGTACTGAATGCAAAATTACACCAGCGTGAGGCAGATATTGTTGCTGAAGCAGGTTATAAAGGAACGGTTACCATTGCTACCAATATGGCCGGTCGTGGTACTGATATTAAGTTGACTGATGAGGTGAAAGCTGCTGGTGGTCTAGCGATTATTGGTACAGAACGTCACGATTCTCGTCGTGTTGACCGTCAGTTACGTGGTCGTGCTGGTCGTCAGGGAGATGTAGGTTCTTCTCAATTCTTTGTTTCTCTTGAAGACGATTTGATGCGTTTGTTTAGCTCTGATCGTATTGTGAAGTTGATGGATAGAATGGGTATTGAGGATGGTGAAGTGATTCAGCATTCAATGATTTCTAAATCTATTGAAAGAGCTCAAAAGAAAGTTGAAGAGAATAACTTCGGTATTCGTAAGCGTTTGCTTGAGTACGATGATGTAATGAATTCTCAGCGTGAGGTAATCTACAAGCGTCGTCGTCATGCTTTATTTGGTGAGCGTATTCAAGTTGATATTGCCAATATGATATTTGATGTCAGTGAAGCTTTGGTCGAAGAGTATTACGGTGGTGATTTCGAAGATTTTAAATTGGAATTAATTAGAGTGCTTTCAATTGAATCTCCTATTACTCAGGAAGAATTCATGAAAGAGAAGCCAGAAGATCTTACAAATAAATTACATGAATTTGTATTAAATGCTCATAAACGTAAGGTTGAAACAATAAGCAAGCAAGCTTATCCTGTTATTAAAGATGTTTATGAAACAAAATCAGAAATGTACGAGAATATTGTTGTACCTATTTCTGATGGAACCAAGAACTTTCAGGTTGTAACAAATTTGAAGAAAGCTTACGAAACAGAAGCTCAAGAATTGGTTCGTGCTTACGAAAAGGTTGCTATTCTTGCTACAATTGATGATTCTTGGAAAGAACATCTTCGTGAGATGGATGATTTAAAGCAGTCTGTTCAGAATGCATCGTACGAGCAGAAAGATCCTTTATTGATTTACAAGTTTGAGTCTTTTAACTTATTTAAAGGAATGATCGAGACAACTAATAAATCAGTTGTTGGAACGCTTATGAAAGGTCATATTCCTTTGCAAATGCCAGATGGTATTCAGGAAGCAAAAGAACGTCGTCGTACAGATTTAAAAGGATTAAAAACGTCGAAAGATGATTTAAATAGCAAAGGAAGAGAAGAACCTAAAAAAGCTGAGCCTGTTCGTAATGTTCAAAAAGTAGGTCGTAACGAACTTTGTCCTTGTGGTAGTGGTAAGAAATTTAAACATTGTCACGGTAAAGGATTGCAGGCTTAAGGAGTTTTTGAGAATTGAGTTAGATCATAACTCAATTCTCTGATCAAATTTAATATTTAAAGAATATGTTACTATCTATTCTTTGGGATGTAGATCCTGAGATTTTTAATATTCCAATTAATTTATGGGGGTATAATGGAGCCATTTCTGTTCGATGGTATGGTTTACTGTTTGCTCTTGGATTTTTATTGGGCTATTATCTTGTTGAGAAAATGTTCAAAAAGGAAGGAATTCCTTTAGAATGGCTTGAGAAATTATTCATGTATACCCTAATTGCGACTGTTATTGGAGCACGTTTAGGTCATGTGTTTTTTTATGGTTGGGATTTCTATTCTCAGCATCCATGGGAAATTATAAAAATTTGGCATGGCGGTTTAGCATCTCATGGTGCAACTATAGGAATACTTGTAGCTCTTTATTATTATTCGAAAAAAGTGAGCAAAAAGTCAATGCTATGGGTGCTCGATCGGGTAGCTATTCCTGTTGCTTTAGCAGGATTCTTTATTCGTACAGGTAATTTTATGAATTCAGAAATTATTGGAACTCAAACCGATTTACCATGGGGCGTTCAGTTTGTGAGAGCAAGTATTGTTGATCCATTAACAGTACGTCATCCTGCACAGTTATACGAAGCTTTTTGCTACTTAGCTAGTTTTGGAATTCTTATGTTTATGTATTGGAAAACGAATGCTAAAGAATTTTCAGGACGTTTGATAGGCGTCTTCTTTATGTTGATTTTTACGGCTCGTTTCTTTATTGAGTTTATCAAGGAGAATCAAGAAGCCTTTGAAGAAGGCATGTCATTGAATATGGGACAATTATTAAGTATTCCCTTTGTGTTATTAGGTGCATATTTAGCTTATAATTCCTTCAAGAAACAAAGCGTTTAGTTTTTATATAAGAACAAAATTTAAATGGTCGACACTATTAGTGTCGACCATTTTCTATTTAGACTATTAGGCTTCATATTCATATATTTTAGTATATTTATGTTTCTAATAAAAATGACGACAAATGAATAAATCTAAATATATCTGCCCTAAGTGCGGAAATATGACTTATGAAACCGATGAATTTCGTGCAACGGGAGGTGCTTTTGCTAAGATATTCGATGTGCAAAATAAAAAGTTTACGACTGTTACATGTACGCGTTGTAAATACACTGAACTTTATAAAGGAAGCACAAGCCAGTTAGGTAATATTTTTGATTTTTTCACCGGTTGATCTTACAATCCATCCTTTTAAAATGGGCAACTTAGTAGAATTAACGTAATGAATCAAGAATTGAATACGCCTATGGATACTAAAAAAACTAAAACTTTATTATTTGTTTGTTTAGGTAATATTTGTCGCTCACCAAGTGCAGAGGCAGTTATGAATGCTGTTATCAAAAAGGCAAATTTATCATCTAAATTTATTTGTGACTCAGCAGGAATTATTGGTAATCATGAAGGTAATAGTGCTGACAGTAGAATGCGATTACATGCTGCACGTCGATCATACGATCTCACTAGTATTTCTCGGCAATTTAGATATAAGACTGACTTTGATAAGTTTGACTTGATTATTGGTATGGATGATCAGAATATTGCAGATCTACAATCTCAAGCCAGGCATGAAGCGGACTTAAATAAGATTGTAAAGATGACAGATTATTGTTCTAATTATAAACATTACACAACAGTTCCCGATCCTTACTATGGTGGAGAAGAAGGCTTTGAGTTGGTGTTAGACCTTCTTGAAGATGCTTGTGATGGTTTACTAAATCATTTGAATGGAAAAATATAGAACGATTATATCTAAACTAGAAGATTGGGCAGGACAAAAAGTGTTGTCAACTAAAACAAAAGGAGGTGATGATGGTATTTCTAAAGTAGATTTACTCACTTTCGAAAAGGGGAACACTTGCTTTCTGAAAACGGGAAATTGTGCCGTTGATGTTTTTGAAAAAGAAGCAAAAGGATTGCATGAACTTAGGAAAGCTAAGGCTATTCGTGTTCCTGAAGTTCTTTATGTAGATCAGGATTGCTTACTTTTAGAGGAAATACATATAGGATGGCAATCGCCTGATTTTTTTTCAAACTTTGGTCGTCAATTGGCACGAATGCATCAGTATGGTGCACTTCGTTTTGGATTCCCTCAAGATAATTATATTGGAAGTACGCCTCAAATTAATGTTTGCAATAAATTTGAAGCCGAAAATTGGTGCGATTTCTTTTATAATAAACGTTTACTCTATCAATACAAACTAGCTGAATCGAAAGGTTTAGTTGGACCAGAATTAAAGAAAGGTTTCATTCTATTGGAGAACCGAATTGAAGAAATTCTTGAAGGGAGTGAAGAAAAACCAGCTTTACTGCATGGTGATTTATGGGCAGGTAACTTTTTGTGCGACTCACACTCTCAACCTTGTGTATTCGATCCTGCAGTATATTATGGACATAGAGAAGCGGAGTTGGCTATGACAAGACTCTTTGGAGGTTTCGATGCGAGTTTTTATTCTAGCTATCAGCGAACTTATCCGTTGCCCGAGGGTTACGATTATCGTCAGAACATCTACATGCTTTATCATGTTCTTAATCACCTTAATCTCTTTGGCGATAAATATTATGGTCAAGCTGTTAAATTACTTGATTTTTATTTTGATTAATTAAAGCTTCAGTCAATCTTGAATTTTTTCATGATTGAAATATGTCGTTGCTAATGTGTTAAAGCTTATTTGAAAATATAGATAAAATAAAAAACGATTTTGTTGTCTTTATTTATGGCAAAAATGCTTGAAATGACTAGATTTACAGTCTATTTATAAAGATAATATGGACAAAATTCAAGATACTTTATTAAAAGCTAAGCTACAGTTCGAAGCTGAAGAGTTCCAGTTAGCAATTAGTGACTATCAAACGGTTGTTGAAATGGAGCCAAATCATGTTGAAGCTAATTTCATGATAGGTGAGATTTATCACCAATTGGGAGATTTGGCTAAAGCTTTGAGTTTTTATATTAAGGTTAGCGATTTAGAACCAAATCATAAAAAAGCAAACGTGAAAATTGAGATGATTAATACGATTCTTGATTACTTTAATAAGGACATGCATAATCCTTAGTGAATATCTTTTGGGGAATTAGATAAACTGTTGGATAAAAATATTTTCGTTAAAATAAAGTTAATAGAATATATAGTTTAGGAATAGAAATTATTAAAGATTTTAATTGATTTCTATGTTTTCTGAATGGGCAATTGTGAGACCATTTTACAATAATTTTTCGGTGATAAATTATATGTTTTGTAATGTCTCAGGCCTAATTAGTGCTATTTATATTGGCGAAGAACTCAAAATTAGATTAATTTATGTCATCGCAAGTAAGAGAAAATTTACAGAAGTTTTTTGTTTTAGGTGTTTCATATCGTAAAACAGCATTGGATGTAAGAGGGCAATTTTCATTAACTCAGATGGATCAAGAAGCTTTGCTTCGAGACGCTAAAGATCAGGGAGTTGAAGGTTTGATTGTTTTATCAACCTGTAATAGAACTGAAATCTATGCTCATAGTTCAGACATGGATCTTGTTATAAACTTATTTTTAAATTATTGCAAAGGGAGTGAAGAAGATTTTCGTTGCAATGGCTATACGATTCAGGGAAGTGAGTGTATAAAACACATATATGAAGTTTGTTCTGGAATCGATTCTCAGATTGTTGGGGATTTTCAGATTGTTGGTCAGGTTAAAAATGCATATCAATTATCTGAAAATTATCAGCTGATTAATTCTTTCCTTAACCGACTTTTTTCATTTGTATTTAAAGCAAGTAAAAAGATTAAGAATGAAACAGAATTAAGTCGTGGTGCTGCTTCTGTTTCTCATGCTGCTGTTCAGTATATTAAAGATAAGGTTGATGATTTAGAATCAACAAATTATTTGCTTTTTGGTACGGGAGATATTGGAAAAGATACCTGTAGCAATTTGGTGAAACATATGGCAAATCGTTCACTTACTTTAGTGAACCGAAGTGTGGAAAAAGCGGAAGCTTTGGCTAATAAATTTGATATTAATTATTGCTCAATGACTCACTTAACTGAGGAAGTTGAGAAGGCTGAAGTTATTATTGTAGCGACTGGAGCACCACACTCAACTTTAATGAAGGAGCATTTTGAAAACACAAAAAAATGCAAATTAGTTCTTGATTTATCGGTGCCTCGTAATGTTGATCTTGCTGTTGATTCCTTGGAAAATGTTACGGTGGTTTCTGTTGATGAACTTTCAAAACATACTTCTGAAACAATGCATCAACGTTTAAATTGTGTTCCACAAGCCGAAGAAATTATTGATGATTCTATTCGAGAATTTTATGCTTGGTTAGAAGTCACTTTCTTGTCACCAGTGATTATGGCTCTAAAGGAAGATTTGAATAAAATTAGAGATAAAGAATTAGATTATCATCGTTCAAAAATGAGTCCTGAAGAATTAAAACGTGTTGAGAAGATTACTTCAAACTTGATGAATAAGATTGCTAGAGCATGTATTAATCACCTTAAAGGTCATCATCAGACACAATCGACTCCAATGGAAACATTGAATATGATTTTTCATGAACCAGAAACTAAATAGCATCTAGTTTTGTTAAAATATTGAGCTGTATAAATACGTTTGTATGGCTTTTTTTTTGCAAATTAGATGAATGAAATATTAGACTTTGTTTTTTAATAAAATCAGAGTTCTTAATTCAATCATTAGCATTAATTAAACGAGATTTGTGTCGTTTAATATGCTTAAAACTACAAGTTTGACTATGTCCCTTAAGAAAAAAATAATTGTTGCAACTCGCCCAAGCCTTTTGGCATATATACAAACTTTACAAACTGTAGAACTTCTACAAAAGGCTAATCCAGATATCGAATTTGAAGTAAAAAAGTTTAGTACGCAAGGAGATCGCGTATTAAATCGTTCATTAACTTCGTTTGGAGGAACAGGCTTGTTTGTGAAAGAGTTAGAACATGCACTTTTAGAAGGGGAGGCCGATATTGCGGTACATAGTTTGAAAGATGTGCCTAGTTTTAATCCAGAAGGTTTGAAATTAGTTTCTTATCCTGAGCGTGAGGATTCGCGTGACGTTTTTTTAACTCGCGATGGTCTTTCTATTGACGATATGCCTCAAGGTTTTGTATTGGGAACAGGCTCACCACGCCGCAAAGTACAGTTGGCCGATATTAGACCAGATATCAATTTTAAGGAGATTCGTGGAAATATCGATTCTCGTATACAAAAATTACACGATGGCGAATACGACGCGATTGTTTTAGCTGCTGCGGGTATGAACCGTATGGATAAAAACTTCGACGAAGAGATGCTTTTAGATGTAGATCTATGTATTCCAGCTATTGGACAAGGTGCCCTTGCTATTGAAACGCGTGTTAACGATTTGGAATGTATTGACATTGTTAAAAAAATAAATCATAAAGCTACAGAACAAGCCGTATTAGCAGAGCGAGCTTTTATGGCTGAGATTGAAGGTGGTTGTAAGTTTCCTTTAGCAGCACATGCTGTGGTTGATGGTAAGTACTTAAATATGATTGCTATTGTTGGTGATGTGCAAACAGGCGATTTTATTGTGGAGAGTCTAGAAGTGACTATTGAAGAATCGATATCTAAATCAATGGAATTAGCACAAAAAATGAAAGCTATCTGTAAAGAAAAAGATATTAATTTTTATCAGTAAGAAAAAATAAGATTTGTTCTCTTTTAAGAGCCCAGATAAATCATATATGAATTATAAAAACTATATAAAATGAGTTTACGTCCATTATTTCCTCAAACACGTTTAAGAAGACTTCGTTACAGCAAAGTTGTGCGTGATATGGTTGCAGAAACATCGCTTTCTGCTGATGATTTAATTATGCCACTTTTTGTTTGCCCAGGCGAAAAAGTGAAAAATCCAATTAAGTCGATGCCAGGTAACGATCAGTTATCGATTGATTTATTGGTAGAAAAATGCAAAGAATTGTATGCTGCTGGTGTAAAATCAATTATGCTTTTTGGTATTCCTGAGCATAAAGACGAGGATGGAACAGTTGCTACTCACGAACATAGTATTGTTCAAGATGCGACTCGTGCGATTAAAGCTGATTTACCAGAAATGTTTATCATTGCTGATGTTTGTAATTGCGAGTACACAACTCACGGACATTGTGGAACTATCGTCGATGGCGATGTAGATAACGATAGTACATTGGTAACACTTGCAGCTCAGGCAGTTTCCTTAGCTAAAGCTGGTGTTGATATGGTAGCGCCTAGTGATATGATGGATGGTCGTATTGGCTATATGCGTGCTGCTTTGGATGATAACTGTTTTGAGAAAATGCCTATTATGGCTTACTCTGCAAAATATGCTTCTGGTTTTTACGGACCATTTAGAGATGCAGCTGATTCAGCTCCTAAGTTTGGTAATAGAAGTACGTATCAAATGGATCCACGTAATGGTGATGAAGCACTTCGAGAAATTGAAATGGATATTGCCGAAGGTGCAGATATTGTAATGGTGAAACCAGCTTTAAGTTACCTTGATGTCGTCTATCGTGCAAAACATGAATTTAATGTGCCAGTTGCTGCATACAATGTAAGTGGTGAATTTTCTATGGTAAAAGCGGCTCAAGAAAGAGATTGGATTGATGGAAATCGTGTTATGATGGAAATTATGACATCGATTAAACGTGCCGGTGCTGATATTATCATCACTTACCATGCAAAAGAAGTGGCTGAGATTTTAAATAAAAAATAAGTTTTCTGTTATTGGTTTTCAATTGCCCGCTGTGTTTAGCGATTAAATTTTGACAACTGATAGCTTCTGATAACCGATAACTATGAAGATGACAAATTCCATTTTTTTAGATACTATAAACGGCATTAAGCGTGAGCGTCCACCAGTTTGGTTTATGCGCCAAGCCGGACGTGTTTTGCCTTCGTATATGAAACTGCGCGAAAGTCATGGTTTTAAACATATGATGGAAGAACCTAAGCTAGCAGCTGAAGTTACTTTGCTTCCTATTCGTGATTTAGGCGTTGATGCGGCTATTTTATTTTCCGATATTCTTGTTATACCTGAAGCTTTAGGTATGCAGTTGAGTTTCGAAGGAAAAGGGCCAACTTTTAAAACGGCGCTTAAGGATGTGGAAGATCCATTGAATTTTCTAACGGATATGCCTGAGCGATTGGAGCATATTTATAAGGCTATAGATGTGATTTTGGCAACAAAACCATCAGAAATTCCTTTAATTGGATTCTGTGGCGGACCATTAACGACATTGTGTTATATGTTTCAAGGCTTTAGTCAGAACTTAAATTTTCCTGACTTTGTTCCTGCCATCTATCGCGATAAGGCAACTATGAAAAAGTTGGTGACTCGTATTACGGAGATGAGTATTCATTATGCACTTAAGCAAGTGGAGCATGGTGTACAAGCTTTCCAGTTATTCGAAACACATGCTGGTTTAATTCCTAATGAATTGTACAAAGAGGTTTTCTTACCTTCGGTAAAAGCTATTCTTGGTGCGGTTCGTGCAAAAGGAGTGAAGACTATTTATTTACCTAAGGGATTAGGTTTAGGTCTTAATATGGTGAATTACGATTTGTGTGATTGCATAAGTGTCGATTGGCAAACACCATTGCACGAGGTTCGTAAAATTGTAGGTGAGGATATGATTATTCAAGGAAACTTTGATCCTAGAACATTACTTGCCGACAAGAATGCGATTGATCAGGAATTTGAATACTACTTAAATTATGGTCGTAAAGATCACAAATGGATTTTTAACTTAGGACATGGTTTACTACCTAATATCCCTGTTGAGAATGTCAAATATTTGATTGAAAAAGTAAAAACTTCTGATTGGGGAAGATAGAGTAGCTCTCTAATAGATATTTGAAAATTCTAACCTTTATGGTTAGGATTTTTTTGTAAATATATTTAATTAACCCACCATTGTATTTACAAAACGATTTGTTTATGTTTGTTTTGATTTTATCAATATTAAGAAGTTTATGAAGCATAATCTACAATTAAGTATTTATCTCTTTTTTCTTGTGAGCTTATTTGCATGCGAATCTAATTCGGATTTAAAAAGTGATAAAATTATTATTGTTGGACAGATTGAGAATTACAATTCTAAAGAACAAATGAAATTCATAGAATTTATAGTTCCAGATTTGTTTGCTTTGAACACTCCTTTTGAACCTGTTGATATTGACTCATTAGGCTATTTTCATTATGAAACAGAAATTGTAAGTCCTGCAATGTGTTCTGGCATTTATAATAAATGGTTTTCTTTTGTAGTTAGTCCTGGTGACAGTTTATTTTTAAGTATTGATGGACAAGCTTGTTTTGACAAGACTAAAAGATATGTCCTAAATAAAAATGAAATTCAAATTTCAGGTAGAATGGCTGATGATTATGAAAAAGTAATTGAATTTAGCAGGTGGGCATCTGATTCAATATATAATCGTAAACACAGTCGTTTAGTTAATGATCAAGCAAAATTAAAATCAGCATCAGAATTTAAATCCTTCATTGAAAAGTGGGAGGAGAAGGCTTTTAAAGCGATTGATCGCTTTGGTAGTGAAAATAATGCGAATTCATTATTCTATAGTATCCTCCGTTCGGAACTTAAATATAAATGCTTCGAAGATTTATTGTCTTATTCTTATTTGCAACCGTTTATGAATGGTGACCGAATAAATGTTTTGGACTTGCCTGAATCTTATTATTCATTCTTGGAGAGAGAGGATGATTTTAATACGAACTATTTCACTCGAGGTAGATTGGATTATATTCATGGATTAGTTTCATACCTAAACCATAAGAATATCTTAGAAAGACAGAATTATTTAGAAATGCGTAAGGATTGGAAAAATGCGGAAGTTAAACCCTCATACATTAAAAATCAAATTTCATATATAGCTCAGGAAACTGTCGGTATTACGAGAGATTTATGTCTGCAATATTTTGCTTTAGATTATTTCAATTCATTTCCAGAACTAGGAGATTGTATATATAAGGAGGTCGTTAATTTAATTCAAGATGATTATATTCTAAAAGGATTTAAATCTCATTTTAATGAATCTAAGGCGGAATTATCACTCGAAAATATAAATGTCAAAACGAATGAGTTCACAGTACTAGATTCTGTTGTTCAAAGTAATAAAGGAAAAGTTATTTATGTTGATTTTTGGGCTCCTTGGTGTGGTCCATGTATGGGGGAGATGCCTTATGCCAAAATGTTGAAAAAGAATTTAAATTCTGATGAAGTTGTTTTTGTTTACTTGGCTTGTAAAAGCAAGGTGAAAAATTGGAAAGCTGCAATCTCAAGACATAAAATTGAAGGAGTTAATTTGTTATTAAATTCAAGTGATTATAAGCTTCTTATAAAGAGATATAAAATAGAAAGTATTCCACATTTTCTTTTATTTGGGAAAGACGGGAAGTTATTAAAAGCTAATGCTTCACGTCCAAGTTCTGATCAAATACTCACTGATATTAAAGAATTATTATGAGCTATTAAAATTTAAACGCTATTTAATGCGGGAGATAAGTTTTTTCAAAGATTATAATATAAAGCCGACTCGTTAGAGTCGGCTTTTTTTTTGTCTAAGAAATAAATATTTGACATGATTGTTGGATATAAGCACAACTAAATGGTTTGAATTAGAACATTTATTATCTATCTTTGTATCTAAAGGATATGAGAATGAAAAATATCAGTCAAAAAGAAATCGGGAAAAGAGTATCTGAACTTAGAAAAGCTAAGGGATATTCTCAAGATGAGTTATCAAAGCTTATTGAGATTTCACGATCTTCTTTAACTCAAATAGAGTTGGGTAATAGAAATCTATCGGTTTTGGAACTTAAAAAGATAGCCGATAACTTACATGTTTCAATTGACAAATTTTTATCATCCGATTATAAAATTGAGGATATTGAATTAAACTCAAGTCAAATAGAAATCCCTCAACAACTAAGAGTCTCAATTCCAGAACTAAATATTGAAAAGTTTAAGAATGTTTTTTTATATATTCTTGAAAAATGTGCTGGTAAACCAAATGTTGGCGAAACACTTTTATATAAACTTTTATATTTTGCTGATTTTAATTATTACGAAATTTATGAAGAGCATTTATCAGGAGCTGAATATCGAAAGTTGCCTTATGGTCCTGTTCCTCAAAAATTAGATGCTATAATTAAGCAAATGATTTTAAGTAAGAAACTTGAACGGTTTAAATCCGATTATCATACTTATCCTCAAACTAGATATTTTCCTCTAGTAAAGCCTGATTTAACCAATATGAAAGCAAGTGAGAAAGAGGTTATTGATAGAGTAATAGAACGTTACTCAGATTGGTCAGCTTCGGCTATTAGCGAATACTCTCATAAAGATATACCATGGTTGGCTTCTAAAGATGGTGAGGTAATAGATTATGAATTGGCTTTTTACAGAGAATATCCTTATTCTGTAAGAACTTATGATGAAAATTCGGATGGCTTATGAAAGTTGAAGAATTAGAGGAATATAAAAAAGATTTGAAAAAGCTATCTAAAAAATACAAGACTTTACCTGAAGATATGAAAGTGGTTCAGAAGGTCTTGTTTGTAAATGCTAATGAAAGACCTCCATTTAGTTTCAGAATTGATAATTTAAGACTAGAAACATGTGTTATTAAAGTGAAAAAAATAGCAAGTAGGAGTTTTAAAGGACGAGGAGTGCAGTCTGGATTTAGATTAATATATGCACATTTTAAAACAGAAGATAGAATCGTGTTAATTGAGCTGTATCATAAATCGAATAAGGATACAGAAGACAAAGAAAGAATTCTTAAAAATTTTATTTGAAACTTTAAGAATTCTAATCAGAGGAGATAAGCTCTCGTTAGGATTATAATATAAAGCCAACTCTTAAGAGTTGGCTTTTTTTAAGTTCTTGAGGAAATTTCTAGATGAGTAAGTACAATCTTTCCAAAATAAAGTACTCAACAGAATGATCTACTGAGTTTTGGTTTCGCTATTATAATTAGTCTCAATAATTTCTATTTTCCTTAGGTATACACTGGTTTTTGGTCCCAATCCAAATCCGAAGCTATTGCAAAAGCTAGGCAAATCTTTTCCTTGCATCAGTAATATGTCATTGTGATAAACAAATAATTCATTGTCTTTTTTTATCACTTTTAGCCAATTAAATCCGTCACGAAATTTAGTATATCCTTTATTTACTTCGCAACGAGTTTTGAATCTTAATGGTGTGCCATCTCCATCGAATTGGGTATAGTTAAATTCTTTCTTATATTTCGAAAACGAAAGCGATTCACGGTGTCGAGCGTCTTTATATCCAATAAAAAGAGTAAACGTACTTTGTCCATACAACATGAATTTCAGATTCAACTCAAAATCATCCATCATTTTTACAGGAAAATCATAATAATTGAAGCCAGTGTAATGCTTACTAATATTTCTGATTTTAAAACCAGAATGGGATCCATGGGGTTCATATTCTATATCGTCGTTAGATTTATGCTTCCAAGGAGAATTCCATGTGTCTTTAAATTCATCAGTAAAAACGCCATTCACTGATTTTATTTTAGCATTCTCACAAGAATAAAGCGTGAGAATAGAGATTGTAAAAAGTAATAGGTATTTCATCAAGTTAGTTTGTATAATTAGATGGTCTAATAATATTTTATTTATGGGGTGGAAATATGACGATTAAACAGGGAGTCCTTAAGATATGAATTTAATTAAACGTCAAAATAGATATTTTCAATTTTAGTTGCCAAAGGTATTCTTTTTTCAATGTATTTCGCACCTCTTGAATCGAATTCCTTTTATTAGTATACGATTGCAATGATTTCTTAATGTTTTAAGTCGTAAATCACAGTATGTAATCGTGTGTTAGCTCAGAAAAAAATGCTGGAAAAGAATGATGAAAAATATGTCGTTGTCATGTCCAAATTCTTTTTGTTAATCAGTTAATTTTATTTAAAAAGGTGCATTTATAGCATATTTTATCAGTGTTAACTAGATAAGCAATTACTTTTATTGTTATATTTGATAGAGCTATATTATGAGATTTATTACATGATGTATGAGTTAAATAGGTATAGTTATATAAACAATCATTAATTCAGGTTTATAAGCATTGTAATGGTTAGAGTAATAGTTTGGAGTGAGTTGAAAGAGATAAACTTATTTGATTAATGATATCAATGTGAATAATAATTTGCTATGATGATAAATAATTTGAAAATAATTATCATATAGGTGGAAGCTTATTATTATGACAGTTTTTGCTTTATGTTTAAAATTTAATGGTGAGGTTTATAAAAAAAAAATGAGAGATTCTTCTGAAAAGAGGATTCTAATAAATTGGATATAGTTAAAGTGATTTTTTTGTGAAAATGGATTAAAAGAAGTGTTATTATGAGTTTTTGTATTAAAAAGTGGTTTTGTGTTGGAATATTATTGGTCAGTAGCTCTAGCTTGTTAAAGGCAGGTCAGCAGACTGATAGTTTGTCACACTTAACTTTTGAACAGGCTCTAGGAATAACCAGAGAGAATAGTCATGTTTTGAAGCAGTATAATTTTCTGCATAATCAACGAGAGCAAGAGTTAAAAGCTGCTCGTGGCTTATATCTTCCTTCGGTATCGCTTACTGCTAGTTATGTAGCCATGAGCGATGACATTACGTTGGATTTGAATCCAGTAAAGGATGCCATAACTCCTCTCTATGATGCCTTAGGTAACTATGGTAATTTTTCAGGCGTAGCTGTTCCCGATGGTGCAGGAGGTATGACGACACTCTCCGATAATATGTCTACGGCCGCTGTTCGAGGAAAGTTGAATGAAGGTTTGGATGAGATAAATGCTGCTAATTGGGATCAGATGGTTCAGAAAAAGCAATTTGGAATGATTAGTGCTGGATTTAGTTGGGCTCTTTTTACGGGTGGAAAAATTTCTGCTGCCAATAAGGTCGCACAAATTAAAACTCGTGAAGCAGAGGAAATACAGCAGCAAAAAGAGGGCGAGATACTTACAGAGCTTGTGGAAAGATATTATGGTTCATCGCTAGCATATAGCGTTGTTCGTATCCGTGAGGAAGTATTACAGGCTATGACAAATCATTTAAGCGATGCTCAAAAGATGTTTGATCAAGGCATAATACCAAAGGCACAATTGTTACATGCCAAGGTTTTTCAATCTCAGGCAGATAGAGAATTGAAGAAATCTAGACGGCAGTTAGAGATTGTTAATGAAGCTCTTTCAAACACCATGTCACTTGATCAAGGCGTTCAAATAGCACCAGTATCCAAACTTTTTTATGTGCCTTCGATTCAGTCTACGGAATATTTTAAAAATATGGCCCGACAGAATTCACCCCTTTTAAAGCAAATAAATAGTAAAAAGGATCTGGCTCATCAAAAATATAGATTCGAGAAATCAGCTTATTTTCCTAGTCTAGCGGCCATGGGTGCCTACGATATTGCTAACAAAGATCTTTCTCCATATATGCCAGATTATACTTTGGGGCTTGGGTTAAAATGGACACTTTTTGATGGTATGGCTCGCACTCGTAAAGTAAAAGCTGCAGGATTTTTGCAGAATCAGGTTGATGAAATTCAAAATAAGGCCAATGCCGATATAGAAACAATTATAGAGAAATCTCATCACGAGGTTTTGATGGATATAGAACAACTAGAGGAACTTGATACGGCTCTTGAATTTGCCAAGGAATATTTACAAGTACGTCAGAAGGCTTTCTCGGAAGGAATGAGTACTTCTACGGAGCTTGTAGATGCTCGTCTTGTTCTTTCCAAAGTTAAGATTGAGCGTTTAGAGACGATTTATAATTATGATGTTGCTTTGGCTCGATTGCTGCAATATGCAGGTATGCATACCGATTTTGTGAAATATCAGCTTAGGGCTGATGTTGAATTTGAATCCTATAGCAAGTAGCCTTAAGTTTTGTAACCGTTGTGCTGATAGATAATATAAAAGTGAAAAAAAATTAATAGAGATGAATAAGACCAAGACTATTATTGCCGGAGTGGCTTTTGCAGCAATTATATTGTTTTTTGTGTATACTGGATGGATACTTAGTCGACCTATACCACTGCAGATACAGGGTGAGGTGGAAGCAACACAGTTTAAGGTTGCATCTAAACTAATTGGACGTATTGATAGTCTTCCTGTACACAAGGGAGAAACCATAAAAAAGGGAGAGCTTTTATTTACTGTTAGCAGTCCCGAAGTGGAGGCTAAGTTTCAGCAGGCTCTTGCTGCAAAGTTGGCTGCTCAGGCTCAAAAGAGTAAGGCTTATAATGGTGCACGAGTTGAAGATGTTCAGGCAGCTTATAATGTTTATTTAAAAGCCGAGGCTGCTAATGAATTTGCTAATAAAACATTTAAACGTATCGATAATCTTTTTCAGGATGGTGTAGTGCCTGCACAGAAAAGGGATGAGATAGAGACAAAAATGAAGGTGGCACAGGAGAGTGCGAAAGCTGCTAAAGCCATATGGGAAAAAGCTCAAAAAGGTGCTCGTGTGGAAGATAAGGAAGCTGCTGGTGCACTAGTAAAAAAAGCCGAGGGTGTTATTCAGGAGATCTCTTCATACCTTAGTGAAATGAATATTCTATCACCTGCAGATGGTGAAATAGCCAATATTATAGCAGAGAGAGGTGAGCTTATTCCTGCAGGATATCCTGTTGTTACATTAGTGGATCTTAATGATGTGTGGGTGACTTTTAACATTCGTGAGGATCTTCTGGCGAAAGTACGTAAAGGAAGTATCCTTCCGGCTACATTTCCTGCCTTGGGAGATGAAACCATAGAACTGAAGATAAGCTACATTAATGTTCTGGGTGATTTTGCTAACTGGAACGCCACCAAAACAAGGGGAGATTTCGACATGAAGACTTTTGAAGTGCATGCTCGCCCTACAGAAAAGGTTGAGGGACTTCGTCCTGGTATGAGTGCCCTTGTAAATTGGGATGAGCTTACACAGTAGCGAATAAATCATTTTCCAAGGCTCTTTTGTAGGGCGTAATAATAGGACTTGTATTCTGTTCTTTAAAATTTTTTCGAATGCAATCATTTTTTACAAGTTGTTTCTATAATGTACTAATTCGAGAGATCAAACGCATATTCACTTCACCGGTGTATTTGTTTTTTTGCATCTTGGCTCCAGTTATATCTTTCTTTGTGTTAATGGCTATATTCTCCAAGGGTGTTCCCCGAGATTTACCTATAGCCATGGTCGATCAAGATCACACGTCTTTATCTAGAAACATAACCCGGATGGTAGATGCCACATCCATTGCCGGAGTTGCTTATCAAAGTGCTAGTCTTGAACAGGCTAAAAAACTGATGAATAAGGGCGATGTGGAGGCTGTAATTGTTATTCCCCATGATACGGAACGAGATGTGATAAGAGGAGAGCAAGCCAATATCGCATTATATATCAACAATACCAATGTGGTTAAAGGAGGTATGTTGCAGAGCGGACTCCACGGTGCTCTTGCTACTGCATCGGGAGGCGTGAAGCTTTCTATGGCAATGAAAAATGGCGCTACCCTTCATCAGGCTAAAGCTAAGGTATTGCCTGTAAGATTGGATAAACATGCACTGTTTAATCCATTTGTCAGTTATTCCTATTTTCTTACTCTGGGTATATTGCCAGTTATGCTTATTGTGTTTACCCTCTTGGGAGCCTTATATGCTTTGGGTATAGAGTTAAAGGATGGAACAGGGCGTGAATTACTTGAGATTTCGGGTAATAGTGTAGTGACAGCCGTTACGGCCAAGTTATTGCCTTATTTGTTGCTTTTTATGGTGGATGCCATGGTTATGAATCTGATAATTTTCCCATATATGAGCACGCCTATTCATGGGAGTCTCACTCTAATCATATTGTCAGAATTTGTTATGGTGGTTGCCTACCTTCTGTTGGCTGTCTTTTTTCTTGCCGTTACGGCTAATATGCGTCTTTCTTTATCATTGGCTGGAGCTTATACTATGATGTCACTTACTTTTTCGGGATTAACGTTTCCCCGTTTTGGGATGCCCTTGGTGGCTAAGTTCTTTTCAGTATTATTCCCCTTTACTTTTTGGCTAGAGATATTCATGGGCCAAACTCTCAGGGGTGAGGCGCCAATCAATGCCATTTATCCACTCTATATATTCTTGATATTTATTTTTATGGGACTTTTGTCTTTACCTAAGTTTAAAAAAATACTTCAAGACGAAAGATATTGGGGTGGAGAATAATTTTTATGATATAAATAATACTTTCTGATGTTGAGGTACTTAATACAAGGATTGCGAATGACAGGTCAGTTCTTTATAACTGAGTTGCGAGCTATAATAAAGGATGCGGGAGTTCTTCTGCTATTTGTTGTAGCCATAGTCGCATATTCTATCATTTATTCAACGGCTTATTCCAATGAGGTGTTACGCGAAATGCCTGTGGCCGTGGTCGATCATGATAATTCCGCATTAAGTCGTCAGTACTCTCGTATGGTTGATGCGAGCGAACAGCTCGATGTGGTGAAAAAGGTTATGAGTATGCATGAGGCAAAGCAATCGTTTTATGCTGGCGAGGTAAGAGGAGTTGTACTTATTCCTGCCGATTTCGAGAAAGACATATTTAAAGGTATTCAAACATCGGTTAGTATTTATGGTGATGCCAGTTATTTCTTGGTTTACAAACAGACACTTTCAGGTGCTTCTTTTGCAACAGGTACACTCTCTGCAGGAGTGGAGGTGAATAAGTTATTGGCCGATGGTGACCACATGGAACAAGCCTTGAATCAGAGAGATCCTTTGTCCATCAAAACATATAAATTGTATAACCCATCATCGGGATATGGCTCATTTTTAATGCCAGGGCTTATACTCATTATCCTTCAACAGACATTACTTATTGGTATAGGAATGATAGGAGGAACACGCAAAGAGCGTTTTAGTAATCATTATCAGTTGCCCAAAGACTTGCAAAAAGGCCAAATTGCTCCCATCATTTTTGGAAAGGTTGGGGCTTATATGTCAATCTATCTTATGGACTCTGTTTTTGCGTTGATACTGATTCACTATTGGTTCGGTTTTCCCGACAAAGCAAACATGTTGGATGTATTTACCTTGTTGATACCTTTTTTGTTGGCTGTATCATTCCTGGGATTGGCTATATCGGTGTTATTTAAAAGAAGAGAACATTCATTAATGTTTTTGTTGTTTCTCTCTCCAGCGGTACTTTTTCTTAGTGGATTGTCATGGCCTGCCACAGAGATCCCAAGTTTTCTGTATTCTTTGGCGCATGTGTTTCCAAGTACCCTTATGATACCTGCATATTTGAGGATTAGAACCATGGGTGTAGGTCTTTCTGATGTGAGTTTTGAGTTGCTTTTTATGATGGGACAGGTTGTCGTTTACTTTGTTTTGGCATATGTCGCTTTTAGATATTCATTAAGTAGAATAAAGAAGTCTTAATTAGTCATTTTGTACGTATTTTTTTTAGTTTTGTGCCCTGAATTTAAGGATGCCCAAATACCCTATTGGTATAATAACAATATCCTTTACAAATTCGGAGCAGATTACTGAATGGATAAACGACATATTTTCAACTTTAAAACGGATATATCACAGATTAATATCCCTACAAAACTCAACAATCCATTTGGCTTATCTATTTCTGATATTGCTAGTGTAGCGGCAAAAGAATTTCAAGAATTTATTAGTTCAGAATCTCAAGTATGGAATCATGACTTCTTTATTGAAAAAGGAAAGATGTTTGGAATTCTTGTGGTTCAAAAAGAAGATAATACCTACAGTTATTTAGGAACCGTTTCGGGTAAATTGCGAGGAAACTCTATCTGTGATAAATTTGTTCCTTCGGTCTTTGATGAATCTACCGATGATTTTTTTATTAATAGAGGCATGAAAGAGTTGACTGAAATCAGCTTTCAAATTAAAAAGCTGAATAACCCATCTGAAATAAATGTGCTGAAAGAGAAGAGGAAACAAAAATCCTTTGCTTTGCAACAGCAACTTTTCGAAAATTATCAATTTCTAAATTTTTCGGGGAAAGAGAAAAATGTATTGCAAATTTTTGAAAATTCATCACATGGTAATCCGCCATCAGCAGCTGGCGAATGTGCTGCCCCTAAACTCTTGCAATATGCTTTTGAAAACAGCTTAAAACCAATCGCTTTAGCAGAGTTTTGGTGGGGAAATTCTCTCAAGAATAAGGAACGAGAACACAAGGTATTTTACCCAGCTTGTAAAAATAAGTGTCGTCCAATTTTAGAATATATGTTTGATGATTCGGAATTATTTAACGAAGCGAATCTCGATTTTGAATGAGAACTATCAATAATATAGATACAATATAATATGCTTGGACTCGTCTTATAAGACAAGTCTTTTTCATGTTTTTTAAATCATTATCAAGCTCTCTGTAATGGCTCAAATTATTGTTTAGAAACTGATATTGAAAGGATAGATTTATTAAATTTGTAGGTGTTTGATTAAATTAGAAACAAAAGATATTATAGGATATGAATTTAACAGATAAACTGTTTGTTGAAATTGCTGACTTATTGCTTACTGGAATGGTCTGCGTAATTGAAAAGAAAACGGGGAAAATTGATAGTTATCCTAAGAATATGGATTTTTTTGATGAGGAAGAAAATCCTTGGGAAGAATTGATCGAAAAGGTAGAAGAGGATTGGGATAGTTATATTTTAATTGATCCAATGCCTAGCAGTGAATCTTTTAATATGATGAAAAGCTTTGCTAATAAGCTTGAGGAGTGTGAATTAAAAGTGAGATTGATCAATGCCTTGGAAAAAGCTAAACCATTCCGAAATTTCAAAAATATTGTTGATGATTCAGGAGAGAACAGACAGAAATGGTTTGATTTTCAACTACAGGAAAACATTAAATGGGTGAAGATGCAATATGAATCAGAACTTGATTAAACTTTTTTAGTTTAAATATCAGCTGTTTTTGGATGATAAAGCCAATAATAAATAGCTTCTTAATAAACTTTATCTCGATGATTTTACGTATTATTAAGATTAAGAACAAATAGTAATAGCAGATAATGGGATCACATAGAGCAGATACATCGGATGTACCAAAAGGAAAAATAAATAGCAGTGGCATTAAATCTGCTTTTAGATTGTATAAATATATTAAACCTTACCGAGGTCAGTATTTCTTAGGAATATTCTTTTTGTTAGGTTCAAGTTTGGCGAGTTTAGCTTTCCCAAAGCTACTTGGCGATTTGGTGAATACGGGTAATAGTACAACATTAGGACAGAGTTTGAATCAAACTGGGATGTTGATTGCTCTTGTATTAATCATTCAAGCGAGTTTTTCATATTTTCGGATAGTCTTATTTGTAAACGTAACAGAGAATTCTTTAGCTGCATTGCGACAAGCTACTTACGGGCATTTAATAAAATTGCCCTTGCAATTTTTTGAACGCAGGCGAGTTGGTGAACTTAATAGTAGAATATCTGCCGATGTTATTTTACTACAGGAAACCATGACGAGTACTTTGGCTGATTTTATTCGTCAGATTATCGTTATTACGGGAGGTATTACGCTTTTGGCTATTATATCGCTTAAGCTAACCGCTTTTATGCTGATTACCTTACCACCAACTATGATTGCTGCAAGGTTCTTTGGCAAGTTTATACGTAAATTCTCTAAGGATGTGCAAACCAAATTAGCAGATTCGAATACGATTATAGAAGAGACTTTGCAGGGTATTCAATCCGTAAAAGCTTTTACCAACGAATATATTGAGATTGCACGTTACAAAAAAAAGACCATAGAAATAGCCGATTTAGGAATGACTAGAGGTAAGTATAGAGGCGCCTTTTCGTCTTTTATTATTCTCGGTTTATTTGGTGCAATTGCCGCTATGGTTTGGCAGGGATCTCGTTTATTACAAGCGGGAGAGATGCAATCCGGCGACTTATTCTCCTTTGTTATATATTCTGTTTTTGTTGGTGGAACCATCAGCGGATTGGCGAATGTATATACTAATATTCAAAAATTTATTGGTGCTACCGAAGATCTGTTTAAAATTTATGATGAGATACCTGAAGAAATTCAAGAGATACGGGAGATTGAACCTAAGTTTAAAATGCATGGAGAAATTAGTTTTCATAATTTGAGTTTTGCTTACCCTTCAAGAGTAGAACAACCGGTTTTGAAAAATATCAATTTGGAAATTAAAAGCAATAAAATGATTGCTCTTGTGGGACATAGTGGAGCAGGGAAAAGTACTGTTGCCTCACTTTTGTTAATGTTACATCGTCCACCAAAGAATAGCTTATTTTTCGATCAAATTGATTCCTATAATTATCCATTGTCAGCTCTTAGAACTCAAATATCACTAGTACCTCAGGATATTTTTCTGTTTGGAGGAAGTATAGGCAAAAATATAGCCTACGGAAAGCCCAGTGCAAGTGAAGCAGCTATTTACGAAGCTGCAAAAAAGGCAAATGCTTTAGAATTCATAGAACGATTTCCAGAGAAGTTCGATACCATAGTAGGGGAGCGTGGTACCCAGCTATCGGGAGGACAGCGACAAAGAATAGCCATTGCACGAGCCATACTTAAGGATCCTAAAATTCTGATTTTAGATGAAGCCACTTCGTCTCTCGACTCAGAATCGGAGCAGCTTGTTCAGGAAGCGCTTGAGAAATTAATGAGCGGGAGAACTTCCATTGTTATTGCTCACCGTTTGTCTACCATACGAAAGGCTGATGAAATTATTGTGTTGGAGCAAGGAGAAATCGTTGAGCAGGGTACACATGAAACATTGATGGCAATTACAGATGGTAAATACAATAAACTGGTTCAATTGCAGTATGCAACTTGACATGTTTTGTGTCTAATTTACTGGTGTATAATAGTTTGGTGATGTGCTGTAGATCTCTAATAATAAATTAATGCAATTACGAATTTCAAATTATAAATTACGATTTTAAAAAATTCTTAGGACTCAAAGATACTATCCTGTAAAGTGTGTAAATGGGTTGAAAAGATTTTCAACCTTTTATATTTGACTGATTTCTACTTCTTTTTTATTTTTGTGCTCTTGTGCTCTTGTGCTCTTGTGCTCTTGTGCTCTTGTGCTCTTGTGCTCTTGTGCTCTTGTACTCTTGTACTCTTGTACTTTTTCACTGTTTCTCTTGTTTATTTCTTTAACTCTTCCCTTATTTTAACCTTCTTTTTTTTAACCTTTAATCATTATTAACACAGAATAAAATTAACAAATAGTAACTTTGTTAAATCTAGTGAGTACTATTAATTGGGCTTTTTATGCATGATATTACATTAATTCAAATTATTTTTTGTTCGTTAGTTATTCTCTCTGCCTCTTTCATTAAAGGAGTGACTGGCTTTGGGTTTGCATTGCTTGCTGTACCCTTTCTGTCATTAATTTTCCCTATGCAGATTGTCGTTCCAGCGATGAGTTTATTTAATTTAATAACGAGCTTGGTGGTTTTATTTAAGTTACGAGAGAGAATAAAAGCTTATTATTTTATTCCGATGTTTATTGCCAGTTTGGGAGGAATTCCCTTAGGTATTTATGCACTAAAATATGTTAGCAGCGATACATTGCGTTTATTAACAGGTATTATGGTCGTTATTTTTTCTATTCAAATGCTAGGTAAAGTTAAGTTAGCAAAACATTTCTTATCACTTCCAATTGTATTTGCAGGCTTTATTAGCGGAGCCCTAACCAGTGCTATATCGGTAGGTGGTCCGCCTTTGGTTATTGCTATGAACCGAAAGGGGTACGACAAGAATCGTTTTAGAGGTGTATTTTCTTGGTTTAGTGTTTTTTCTTCCTTTTTTGTTACTGTTGCCTATTTTATGAAAGGAATGATAGAAATGGAATCGATTAATATTGCAATATTTTGTATTCCTATCTTATTCTTTGGTTCTCATTTAGGGGCTAAGTTTTCTAATAAAGTAGATCCTGAGAAATTCAGAAAAATAGTTATTGGTATCAATATAGTAACGGGTACTTTTATTATTATCTCTTCATTAATATAGTATATATTGAAGCTTAAAATAGATAAAGCCGACTTGAAAGAGTTGGCTTTTTGTTTGTCTTTATGTTACGTTGTTGATAATTTCCATTGATGAAAATATAGGTTAGAGTTTTAATACCCTAATCGTATTAAAATATAATTTTGAGTGAAGTTTGAAAGTACTTCGGATTTTCATAGTTTTGGATGAGTATGTTTAACCAAAATTAAATCTTAAATAGAATGAAAAATCCTAATCTATATGCTGTGTTATTGGGCGGTAAAATCCGTGAAAATAATTTAATGGAAGATCATCATCTTGTTTTTGTTGTGGCAGAAAATGAGAAAGAAGCAAGAAAATTATCGAAGACAAAATGGGATGCTGTAGAGATACATGTTGATGGAACTCAAAAAATAAGTAGCGTTGATGGTTATCAAATTAATCTAGAAAAAACCAATAAAGAAGATGATGATTCTTTAGTTAATCCAAAATACTCGGCTTAAAAAAAGAACATTGTATAGTGTACGCTCATAGTTAGATTTCAAATTTTATAACTGTAGCTAAATAAGCTGCTTTTGATATTGAAAGTTAATTTTTAAAATAAATAATAAAAGCGAACACAATAATGTTATAGTTAGAGAAAATAACAGAGATTGTCAGTTATACATAGCGATCAAGTCAAGTTTATAATCTAGGTTTCTATTCGCTCCGAATAGGAGCCTTTTTATTTCATTGCCATATTTGCAATAGTATATTTTTAAGTGAGTATAATATGTGGTTCTGGTAAAACGGCTGTTATATCAGTATATTTTAAGAACCTTGAATCTATCAAATTATTAAAGTAGACAGCAGCTTAACTAAATCATTTAGTAAAAGGAAATCTAATCACAAAGGTACTTCCTTCGCCCACAATACTGTTTACCTGAATCGATCCATTATGAATTTTAATTAATTCAGCGCAAATACTCAAACCTAATCCAGTTCCTTGCTCATCGTGAATTCCTCGAACACTGCTTGTCGTTTTAGAGGCATCAAACAAACGATCCTGTATGTCTTTTGACATTCCTGTACCATTATCCTTCACTGTAATTTCTATAGAGGAATTTTTTCTTTGTGCCTGCAATTGAATGACGCCATTTTCATTGGTATATTTAATCGCATTTGAAATTAAATTTCTCAAAATGGTAAGCAAAATATCAGAATCTGCTTTCAATTCCGTATCCACTGAATTATGGAACTCAAGCTTCACCTTGTACTTTCGAACGTCTGATTCAAATAAGCTATTTAAATCATTAAATAAATTAGAAATATCTAGTGGTTTTGGATTAAAGGCAATAGCTCCAGTTTGAGCACGAGACCAATCCAGTAGAGTAGTTAGCAATTTTAAACCTTCATGAGACGATTGATGAATATAGTTTGTAAATTCTTCAACATCATCATATCGTCCTTCTTTAACTTCTGCTAATAAAATATTACTGAAACCAATTAAAGTATTGAACGGATTCTTTAAATCATGTGAAATAACAGAGAACATTTTATCCTTTGTTTGATTTATTTTTTCTAGTTTTTCGTTTAGTTTTCGGTGAGAATAATATTGACGGAAAAGAACGACAGCAACAATTAGCATAAGAATGATGATAACTATCAAATACGTTTCTTGGAATTTTCGAGTATCTAATTCCTTTTCCGTATTCGATAATGTCTGTCGAATTGTAAATCGATTCTGCATTTCGTTAATAATCTCGAATTGCTGGATAGAAAAAATAGAATCATACTGAGCTAAAAATTGGTTGTAACTCTCGGTAGCCTTTTTATAATCATTCAATATCTTATAAAAAGTAGCAAATGAATTGTAGACTTTTAATATTTTAGCATTCAAACTTAAACGATTAGCTATTTCTAAAGATTTCTGAAGGTAGGTTTCGCCTTCTTCACGTCTATCCTGTTGAGCGTACACCAATGCCATCCCAATGTAATCATCAATAAGTCCATATTCATGATTTCGAGTTTTATTTAAATCAGTTGATTTTTGATAGTAATCAAAGGCCTTCTTATACTCTTTCTCAAAGTAAAAGATATTAGCCATTCCATTCAAACAAAATGCAGCATATCTTACACTTGAAGAAATTTGACTTTTATTGTAGGCTCTCTGATAAAAATCCATCGCGACATCTAAATCGCCTTTTTCTTCATAAGTTCGTGCCAATTCGAGCAAAATTGAACCAACACCTAATTCATTGTTTTCGTTTTCAAGAATAATTTTAGCTTTATTAAAATATTCCACAGCTAAATTGTAGTCTTTCTTTTCGCGATATACCAAACCTACATTTACATACGAATAGGATTGTCCCACAGAATTGCCAAGTAATATGAATAATTCCAAGGATTGTTCGGAAAATTTCAGAGACAAGGGAATATTTCCAGTTATTAGGTACAAATCACCTAAATTATTGTAGGAAAAAGCTAATTGAGTTGAATCTTTTTGTCTAAGACTATGCTCTATAGCTGCATGTAAATAAGGAAGAGATTCTTTTGTTTTATATTGGTAATGCAGTTGCACAACACTCAGGTATCCATAAATTTGAGGGAGTTGTTTTGCTAATTTATATTTCGAAGCCAACTGCAAGGCTTCTTCACCCATAATAATTGCACTATCAGGATTAATTTCTCTTAAGCGCCAACATTCACTGCTTAAATCTTTTACTCTTTGAGTAACTTCATTTTTTGAGGAAAGGTTAGTGTTTTGGTTAGCATTCGATTGAGCATAGGAAATAATATTGCTAATCAAAAATAAACAAATAGTAAAAAAGAGACGGATTCGTATCATTCAATATTTATTAATACGACCAAATATAAAACAAATTTGGCATTTGTAAACGGCTAATTTGTGAATGATTGAGAAATATTTGATGTTTTTTCGGAAATCTCAAATTGATAAATATAAAACATGCTGTATACCAGTATTGTATATGGTTTGAGCTGTCGGATTCTAAATAATGTATAATTAATGTGAATGAAAACATAATAATGTAAAAATAGGGTGATGGACAATCTTATAAATGTAGAGAAGATCAGTTTGGCACCAAAAATTTGGAAACCTGCAATATTGGGGTGATTATAGTTATATAAGATCTACCAATATGCATTTTTTAAATAAACATTGAACAGGTCCGTTCCAACACCTAGTTGACCTGTTTGTATTTTTATATTTCACTTGGCTTGAACGATTCCTACGTATGTAAATTCATTTTTTTTCTCATATTATGTATTGTTTAATAGTATTTATCCTTAACTTTAATTTGATAAATGAGAGTTACATTTATATACGTTGTTTAAGTGACTATTTTAGGATCGCTAAATCAAATCTGAAAACTAAATAATAAGATGAACGAACAAAAGAATAATTCGAAACTGATTTTTGCTTTATCAATGCTTTGGGGACTTTCACTCATAGCTGCACAATTTTGTTATTACCTAGGCAGTACTGAAGAGCTTGCAGGCGCAATGGATGAAATGATTCAATATATACCTACATCAGTGGCCATATTAATGTGTAGTTGGGTTGCTGGGCGAAGTGCGGCTAGTGCACAGTTCAATATTAAACTAACAAAGAGTAGATTTATTTTAATCGGAATACTATGTTTATTCTTTTTTCCAATTGGATTATTCTTCTTATTTGGTACAACGAAATATAAAGAATTAGAGAGTTAAGTATATCAATCGACATAATATTAACCAGATATATATAGAGAATGTCTAAACTAACTATAAAACGTAATTCGGAATGGAATAACCGATCAAGATTCTTCAAGGTTTATATTGATGGAGAAAAAATAGATGTGATTGGAGATAATGAAATTAAAGATTTTCAGCTTAAATCAGGTAAGCATAAACTGGTATTAAAAATTGACTGGTGTCGAAGTCGAATCTTTGAATTTGACCTTAATGAAGGTGATGGTAAGATAGTTGAGGTGTCTGGTTTTAAATATGGAAATATACTAACACCTGTCGTGTTTTTATTATTCCCCTTATTTTATATTGATTCACACGTTGAATATAATCTACAATTTTTATTGGTTATACCAATTCTAAGTTTTGCCTACGTGATGTTCTTTGTAACATTTGGAAAGAATCGTTACATAAGATTAGTATCAGACTGTATTGATTAAACCAAATAAGAATGAATTTTTATGATCTTGTTGATTTGAATTACAAGCTTCTATTTTTTAATCTAATAAGGCATGTGTTCGTATCTCCAAAACTTATTAATCTTTTAAGTTTGTAAACTCAATCGATTTTATACAGTTTTGTATTAAATATTGATGACATGAGCATACTATTGGTTTTTGAGAACAAGGATGTGAAACCTTGGGCGGATTTATTAAGAGCAAAATTACCTAATACGCGTATTGAAGTATATCCTGATGTTAAGGATAAATCCTTGGTCGATTTCCTTATTTGTTGGAAACCCAAAAAGAATCTATTAAATGACTTTCCTAATGTGAAAGTTATTCAATCGGTTGGAGCATCTATAGATCATATTACGAATTCCCAAACTTTAAATAAACATCAACAGCTTACAAGAATTGTTGATGAAAATTTGTCTAATGATATGTGGGAATTTCTGTTGACAGTTGTTTTAGCAGAGATGAAAAATATAGACCGTTATCGCCAATCTCAAAGGACGAAGAATTGGTTCCCGTTAAGTTATAATTCAATTCGCAGCACATCGATATCTATTCTGGGCCTAGGATGTATTGGAGGCTATGTTGCTGCAAAATTTGCCCAACTTGGATTCAATATAAAAGGGTGGAGCAGTTCTGAAAAACAAATTTTGGGTGTTGAAAGTTTTACTGGTGACAAAGGACTTGATGCCTGTTTAAAAGATTCGGATTTTCTTATCAATCTACTGCCTTTAACAGATAAAACAAGGGATATCTTAAATAAAGAAATTCTTCAAAAATTACTTAATCATGCTTTTTTTATCAATGTTGGGAGAGGAGAGCATTTAGTCGAATCGGATTTAATAGATCTTATTGATTCCTCAAAATTGGCAGGTGCTTTACTCGATGTTTTTAGAACAGAACCTTTACCTTTGGAACATCCCTTTTGGAATCATCCTAAAATTCAGATAACACCACATATAGCTAGTTTAACAAATGTGATAAGTGCTGCAGATCAAATTATCGAAAATTATAGACGTTTTCAGAATAAGGAAGATCTTCTGCACAGGGTATCAATAGAGAAAGGTTATTAGAACAAAAAATTGAAACTAGCCTCAAAATTCAGGATTGCTATGTGCTTATTGTTTAAAAAGTTGAGAAATATAGCAAGATGATGTGATTGACAGAAAGACAATGATTTGAGGCAGTAAATATTTATATTATCGTAATAAAATTTAAAAAGTATATATGACTTATTTTGAGGAACTCAAAAAAAAAGCCCAAGAGATTACTAAGCCAACGAATCAAGTTTTAGCTGTTTCTGGGAGTCCCAGAAAAGGTGGTAATTCAGATGTTATCATGAAGCAAATACTTTTAGGTTTGGAATCTGAAAATATTGCTTCAGAGAGTACTAATCTTGGCAGTATCGATTTTAGCGGATGTATTGGCTGTGAAAAGTGCAGAAAAGATAAAATTTGTACAATGCTTCAAGATGGAATGTCTGTTTTGTACCCAAGTATTATGGATTCCAGAGGTTTAGTTTTAGTATCTCCTGTGCATAATTATAACGTAACTTCTTGGATGAAAGCTTTTATAGATAGATTATATTGCTTTTATGAATTTGACAATAATACAAGACCACGCAATTGGAGTTCTAATCTTGCAAACCAAAATAGGAAAGTCGTTATTGCTGCAATTTGTGAGCAAGATAATATAGAAGATTTGGGATTTGCTATTGAGGCAATGCAAAGACCTATGGAGGCTTTAGGTTTTGAGATTGTTGGAACGCTACCTGTTTTTAATTCCTTTGAAAAAGGTGCCGTAAAAAAACAAAAAGAGATAATGGATAAAGCATTTGAACTAGGAGTTCTAATGGGACAACAACTAAAATAAACTGTGATTTTAGGTTGTTTTGTGTTTGTAATGCTTAGAAAAGTATTAAAACATGTTCTTTTGCCTGATTTAATGACTTATAAGAAATAATGAAATATGGATATAGCTGAAATTTACAAGTATGCAGACCAAATAGGCGTTTTAACTTTTTCGACAATTTGCGATGGGGAAGTGCATTCTCGTTCTGCTCATTTTAATGGTTTTGATGAAGATGGTATCTATTTTAGAACTATGGTTAATAAACCTTTTGGAAAACAATTGATTGAAACAGGAAAAGTAACAGTTTGTGCTTGTTCCGACCCAAGAGTATTGGAGCACAATGAGGATGGAATTCCTGTATTCACAAGAAGTTATACCATTCGTATTATTGGTGAGGTAAGGAGAGTAAGTGCCAATGAAATAAGAGAGAAAGCTAAAACGAATAAAGCATTACAAACAGCAGCTACCGATATCGATAAATATCCAGCAATGGCCGAAGGTAATTTTATAATACACAAAGCTAAAGGTGAAATTTTTGATGTGGATTTCGAAATGGAATGTAGAGACCATAAGGTTTTGAGAACGCGATTTGCTTTTGGTGGTGCCAAGGTTAATCCCGCTGGAGTGCGTATTACAGACGCTTGTATTTCCTGTGGTGCTTGTTTCGAGGTGTGCTCGTTTAAAGCTATTCAAGAAGGTGTTCCCTATAAAGTTATTAGCGAAAATTGTGACGATTGTGGAAGTTGCTTGCAGGTGTGTCCCGTTGGTGCAATCATGGAATCGCTGGCCATGTAAGTTAAGAATTCATTTTTGTTGTCAGGCACTTGTGTATTTGGTGTTTAGTTATCCTTCTGCGTTTTCGAAAGTGATGTGATTTTCGGTTAATGATGAAATTTCAAACTCTAGAATATTGGGGTTGGTGTCATTTCCCGTTTCACAAATAAAGTAGACTTGCCTTTTGTGTTATCTCCAAGAATAAAGAAATTGATAGAATATGAGTTTAAACATTGAGCGCAAGTTATATATGAGCTATTTTTTTAGCTTAAATTAAATATTATGAAATTTTTTAGCAATATAAAAGGTTTACAAAAGTGGAGGCTTTTGATACAGGTTATTTTTATTCTTCTTAGTATATGGATAGGAATTGATTTTTATCTTTTTAATCATTATTTAGCAACAGATGGACAGGCAGTTTTTTATAGTCGTCCTCCAGGTGTCGATGCTTTTTTACCTATTAGTGGGTTTTTGAGTCTGATTTACTTTTTTAAAACAGGGATTATTCATCCAGTTCATCCAGCAGGATTTGCTCTTTTAGTTAGTTTTCTACTGATGTCTTTTGTTTTTGCGAAGTCGTTTTGTAGTTGGGTATGTGTATTTGGAACTTTATCGGAAAAGCTGGCTGATTTTGGCGAATTTATCTTCAAGAGAAAGATAAAAATGCCTAAGGTTTTAGATATCATTTTCAGAAGTTTAAAATACCTTTTGTTAGCCTTTATCATTTTTGCCTTTTTAGGCATGTCAACTCCAGCATTAAAGGCATTTCTCGATGGAGATTTTAATGTAATCTGCGATGTTCGAATGTTTAATTTCTTCGCTGAAATTAGCAATTTAACGATTCTAATATTTTGGGGCTTAATGCTACTGTCTCTTGTTTTTAGAGGTTTTTGGTGTCGTTATTTGTGTCCTCTCGGTGGTGTAATGAATATTATGGGGCTTTTAAGTCCTCATAAAATAAAAAGGAATAGCGAATCGTGTATCAATTGCAAGAAATGTTCGGAAGTGTGCCCTGCTTTTATAAAAGTTGACAGTCTTAAAATGGTTGTTTCTGATGAATGTTCGTCATGTATGAAATGTATTGACATTTGTCCTGTGAAAGATACATTAACGCTTAAGCCCATTGTATCCAAAAAAAGTATACAGAAAAAATGGGTTATGATTTCGGTCGTTTTTATCTTTTTGGCAATTACTGCTATTGCAATGTTGATGGGGAAATGGCAAAATAATGTAACCAAAGAAGACTATTTGGAGATTTATCAGAATAGTAAAGAATTAAGGTATTATTAAATTTGGCTCCATGTCAAATACAGTGGGTAACTATAATATACCACAAAGTGGTTAAATTTGAATAAGCACACCTTGAAAAGTGTGGTAGTAATTGTGTAAATCATCATCCCTGAAAGGGATGAACTAATTAAAATTTACCCACTTTGTAAATTCTTACCGATTGATATAATTAACCACGGCAGGTGGTTATCAAATTCAGCCCTATTTTGCTTTTTTTAAGAAGTATCTTAAGAAACATATCATCCAGCTAAAACAACTTAGAACCATAAGTTTTAATGAATTGAATTTCATGACTAATCAATCATGCAGTGTTTGACCGTTCTAAGAGGAACTATCTTAAACCAAAAATAGGCTTGTCACTAATGACAAGCCTATTCCCATATTTTTAAGCTATATACTATCCTTTAAGCTTATCGAAAAGCACTTTAGTTTCAAGCTCTCTATAGTTCGTTAATTTGTCGTTCAATGCTTTTAAAGAATCATAAACCAGGTTGTAAGTTCTGCATGCGCCTTCAGGAACGGTAAATGTATTGGTAAGTCCTGAGATATTTTCTAGAACGCTTTCAAAAGCAATATGGTTGCCTGCTAATGATGAAATTTCAAACTCCAGAATATTGGCATCACTCTTAATATCATCAATCAAATCAAATAGCATCGCTTCTTTTTGAGTATGTACTCTAAGCTCTGCTACAAGTTGTAGAAAAAGGCTACGAACCGCTGGTAGGTGAGGATGCAATTCACCATGAACTTTAACCACCTTATCGATGTGAGGCATTAAATCATTTATGCTAGCTTCAGTATTTTTGTGATATTCAGTTTCAATAAACGTAATGAGTTTTGCTAAATCCCAACTTTTATAGGTTTCTATGCTTTCAATATTGGTTTTAGGTGCTTGGTATGATAATTCCATCTGTTTGGGTTTTATTTTGTAATCAAAAGTAGCGGACGCGTATGTCTCTTTCTCTTGTGTATCGCAAAGCTAAACTTAATATTCAATATACCATACGCTAGAGCTTGATTTTGAATAGGGGAATATTGATATAATATTCTAGATTGAATTACTGAAACTTTTTATGATATAATTCTAGAATTCTTGTTTTACTTAAAATGAAGCAATTGTAAGCTTTATTTTCTAAATTTGATAACATTATAAAAGATATAGCTTAATATGATGGAGAATTTAAGGCCAAAAGTTGGTGTTGGAGTTGCTGTGATAAAAGAAGGCAAAGTACTGTTGGGCAAAAGGAAAAATGCACATGGTGAGGGAACATGGTCTTTTCCTGGTGGACATTTGGAGTATCAAGAAACTTGGACCGATTGTGCTATTCGTGAAACGCTTGAAGAAACGGGTTTATCCATAAAGAATGTACGATTTGGAACTGTAACAAATGATATTTTTTATGCAGAACAAAAGCATTACGTCACCATTATTATGCTGTCGGACTATGAGTCGGGCGATTTACGAATTATGGAACCTGATAAATGTGAGAAGTGGGAATGGTTCACATGGGAAAAACTCCCTGCTCCACTTTTTGTATCTATTCAGAGTCTTTTGAAAGAGAATTTTAATCCTTTGAAATAAGGATATGACAATTTTCATTATATATAAAAATTATATTTAACTACTTTAATCTATATTGAAAATTAATGTCTATTTATAATAAGAAGTGATTGGTGAGTATAGCCTGTGTAAAAAAGAAGATCATAAGCTTTCATTTGAAAAAAAAGATTAACTTATAAGTCAGATTTAGCAACTGACCTAATAGCCTATGGATACCTATCTTGATATAATTCTCTTCTTAGCTGGATTTTTAATTGTAGCTGTTGCAGCCAGTCGACTTTCCCTCTATTTTTTAAAAGTAAAATTGCCAATAATTACTGGTCTTCTAGTCATCGGAATTATTGCTGGGCCTTTTGTTTTGAAACTTATTCCTGGAGAATCCTTATCTCAACTTAATTTTATTAATGATATATCGCTTTCTTTTATTGCTTTTGCAGCAGGAGCAGAGCTCTATCTGGCAGAATTGAAGGGGCGCATGAAGAGTATTAAATGGATGACTTTTTCGCAGCTCTTTTTTACTTTTGTTTTGAGTTCCATCGTTATTTTCTATTTTAGTGAGCGTATTCCATTCATGTCAGGATTTACCAACGGGGTTAAAATTGCCATTTCTTTGTTGATAGGAGTCATTTTTGTGGCTCGTTCGCCAGTTTCAGCCATAGCTATTATTAATGAGATGCGTGCAAAAGGGCCATTTGTTAAAACTGCAATTGGTGTAACAGTAGTGAAAGATGTTATTGTTATTATTTTATTCACGGTTTGTTTTGCTATTGCCGATGCTCTTATTTCAAATATTCCCATAGACTTTATTCTAATCGTTATTCTTATTGGAGAACTTTTATTGTCTTTCTTTTTAGGATGGCTATTAGGTAAGCTGATGAATTTTGTTCTTGGCTTGAATATGGGAACAGGAATGAAAGCCTTTGCATTAATTACTTTGGGTTATCTATCTTTTTTTCTTGCTCATCAGTTGCATCATTATAGTGAATTATGGTTGGGTTTCCATATTTATATAGAGCCATTGTTAATTTGTATTCTAGCAAGTTTCTATGTGGTTAATTATGGTAATTACCGTCGCGAGTTTAATAAGATAATTGAGCGTGTGGTGCCTAAAATTTATATTCTGTTTTTTACATTAACTGGAGCTGCACTATCTCTAGATAGTTTTGTAGAAGCTTTTAGTATTGCGATTATCTTCTTTTTTATTCGTCTGATAAGTATGGCAATTGGAGCTTACGTTGGAGGACGCCTGGCAGGTGATCCTAAGTCTTACAATAAAATCTCGTGGACGCCATATGTTACTCAAGCTGGAGTTGCTTTAGGTCTAGTATCTATTGTAAGTCAGAAATATCCTGAGTGGGGAGCTGAGTTTGCTACTGTTCTTATTACGCTTATTGTTATTAATCAGATTGTTGGTCCTCCCTTATTTAAATGGGCAATTTTAAAAGTTGGAGAATCTCATATTAAGCACGATATTCTGAATGAGAAGCGAAATAAAAAGGTATATATTTTTGGAATAGAGGGTGAATCGTTGGCTTTAGCTCGTCAACTTAATGCAGCTGATGTTCAGGTAACGATGGTAACTAGAGATAGAAATAAATCCATGCATGAATATGATGGTGTGAAGGTTGTGCAGATGAAAAATTTTGGTTTAGAAGAAATGAAACGTAATGGGGCTGATAAGGCTGATAGTTTTGTTCTTTTTTATCAAGACGAAGAGAGTTTAGAAATTTGTGAATTGGCTTATGAGCATTTTGGTACGCGTCATTTGGTTGTGCGTTTGAATAATAGAAAATTTATGAAACGTTTCAACGAATTGGGCGCTCTTATTGTTGAACCTGCATCTATGCTGATTAATTTAATGGATCATTTGGTTCGTTCACCAATCGCAACTTCTATTATTCTGGGAATGGACGAGAATCAAGATACTGTTGATGTTGAAATGCAGAATCAAGATTTTCATGGTATGAGTTTGCGTGAATTACAAATGCCTGGGGATATAATTATTTTAGCAACCAAGCGAAATGAGAGTCCTATTATTTCAACAGGTTATACCCGATTGAGAATGGGTGATGTTTTAACGCTTGTTGGTTCTAGAGAAAGCCTTGAAAAAGTAGAACTGAAGTTTGGACATAAAAACGAGGCTGATTTTAGTCGATTGAAAGGCATGCAAATGAATTTGTTAACCAAACAGAGATCTTCCAAAGAAGATGATTCTTTTTAGATAGAAACACAAAATAATAAAGGCTGCTTTATTAAGCAGCCTTTATTATATCAATATCCAATCCCGTCCAAAATGTTTTTGTTTATGCCGTGTATTTCATTTCTAGATATACACTTAAGCTTAATAACAGAAATGAGGGGTTCTTTTTAAGCTCCTCAAAATATGGCATCTCTTTTAAATGTTTTTTGTTTTACGAAAGCTTTAGAAAGACCGGGAAGTTCCGAGCTTGCCGAGGAAATCACCCGGCCGCACTTAAGTATGAGGCAAATAAGAAAGATATTTAAAAAGTAGCCTTGATCTTTTTTGCTTCGTTTTTTGGATCAAGCCAAAAAATGAAGTCGGGTTTGGGCGAAGCGCCAATTTATTTTGGACGGTATAGTTCAATAGCCTTCTTATTCTTTCCTTTTGCAGGAGTTGAAGCCCATTAGAGCGTATGGAGGACAATTACCAATGATAGCTGAAATTAGCATGATCGAAGCAAGAACGGTAACAATAATTCCAATAGTTCCTGTAATCACGTTAAAAATGAATAAGGTAATTAATGTTAGTGCGACTATCGAACGTATAATACGGTCGATAGGACCCATGTTTTTTTTCATATCTTTTAGATTAAATGATTAATGACTTGCTTACTATTTTTCGATATAATTTTTAAACTTGCTTAAGCCTTTTTCAAAGCTAGGCGCAATCTGATCTTCCATGTCCATAAACAACATGATAACGCTTATTGGAAATTTGTGTTCTCCACGAAATCCCCAAGTCACTTCGGTGTTGTTTTCTATTTCTTTAAGCTTGAAGAAACCTATACTTGTTGATTCGATAGGTTTAAAAAAGCGTAATTCTGTTTCAATAGCTGTGTTAGGATTAATTTTCATCATTTCTTGTTCCCCTACGCCAACTTCTTCGTTACCTGTCCAGTATGTGACAGAACCAACTTCACCATCAATACCTCTGTAATCAACCTTCATATCAGGATCCAAATCGGCCCATGGAGACCATTTTTGTTGTTCTTTTAAAGAACAAAGACTTTTAAATACAGTATCAATTTGAGAAGTAACAACAACTTTTCGTTCAACTTGATAAGTTTTGGGTGCAAACAAATGAAGAATAAATACTAAGATGACTAAAATGCTAAAGATCCAAATAACTTTTTTCATAAAGCAAGGTTTATAGTTTAGTTTGTAAGTGAATAGTTTGGCTTCTGTCATAAATAAAAGACAAGCGTCTCCTAAATTTAAGAAAATATTCTTAAATAGGATTTACTTGTCTTAATATTCTTGTTAACCTTATGATTATCTTTTGATAAGAAGTGTTTTTTAGAGTATGAAAATTGACGATTCTTTACACTTTTCTTTTAATTCATCGGGCCAAATACTTGATTGTACTTCTCCAATGTGTGCTTTTTTAAGAAGAAACATACATAATCTCGATTGACCAATTCCACCACCAATTGTATAAGGTAATTCGCCTGCCAGTAGTTTTTTATGAAACATTAAAGTCTTTCTCTGTTCTTCGCCTCTAATTTTTAGTTGTCTTTCGAGGGCCTCTTCGTCAACACGAACACCCATCGATGAAATTTCAAAAGCTATTTCTAGTACAGAGTTCCAAAGAATAATATCGCCGTTTAAGCCTTTATAACCGTTAAGGGTAGGGGTACTCCAATCATCATAATCTGGGGCACGGCCATCATGTGGTTCACCGTTTGCCATTTCTCCACCAATTCCAATTATAAAGACAGCGCCAAATTCTTTAGCCACTTTTGTTTCTCTTTCCTTTGGTGTTAAATCAGGATATTGAAGTAAAAGTTCTTCGGCATGAATAAAATAAATATCTTCGGGCAGCATCGATTTAATACTCGGATAATTCTCCTCTAGCATGTACTCAGTTCTTTTAAGTGCAGCATAAATTTGTTTAACCGTCTTTTTTAAAGTGTCGAGGCTACGTTCTTCTTTGGTAATTGTCTTTTCCCAATCCCACTGATCAACATAAAGGGAATGAATGTTAGTGAAATCTTCATCAGGACGAAGGGCGTTCATATCCGTATAAAGACCTTTTCCCGCTGGTACTTTAAGCTCCCCAAGCATATATCGCTTCCATTTGGCTAAGGAGTGAACAACCTCAGCTTTATCATCGCCCAAGGCTTTTATGGGAAAAGCAACAGGACGTTCAACTCCGTTTAAGTCATCGTTTAATCCCGTATGTTTCATTACAATTAGAGGTGCTGTAACACGTTTAAGGCGAAGATCTGCCGATAAATGCAATTGGAATTGATCTTTGATAAGTTTAATGGCTTTTTCTGTTTGATCTAGGCAAAGTAAGCTTTTGTAATCCTTTGGAATAATTAAGTTTTTCATGATTCTGGTTCTATTTGAAATTGATTTTTTGATATAAAAAAAGCCTTTCCGAATGTGGAAAGGCTAAACAAATGCATGTTGGTATCCTTTCTCACCTTTTAGGGAAAATTATTATTATTATTATTATTATTATTTAGATTGAAAAGATACATGGTCAAGTAAAATAAGGTTAAAAAAAAAGCCTTCCGTTTCGGGAAGGCTTAAAAGTTATATGTTTTGTTAAACAACTACAAGCTTCCCATTTTCGATGAATTATTATTCATCAAATTATTAAAAGCATTATTGTTGTTGAATGATCTCATTAATTTGTCTTTGTTTGTGACTGCTAAACTAGATAAGTTTTTTAGAAAACAGCATACATTATTGATTTTTTTTCAAAATAAATTTTCGAATTCTAATTTACTTGTTCGTTAAATCTCCTTTTTTAAGTTCAATAATTCTTCCTGAATAAGAGATATGAGCTCTGCTGCTACATTGGATAATAACTGATACAGATTCGTTTGAAAAAGCTTCTAGGATTACCTTAAATAGCTCTTTGTCTCTGACTTCAAAGGTGTAAGTGAATTTATTTTTTTTACTATTCTGATTAAATTTTTCATTAAGAATTTCGCCTTTGAAAATCATTCCACCGTCACCACCATATTTCAATTGATAGGCACGACCAAAAAAAGGCAGATCTGCTTCACTTTTATTTTCGGAAATAGTCACAAAGCCATAATTTGTTGTCAAATCTATGGACGAACCACCTTGAGGATAGGCTTTTTTTGCCTCAAATTTAAATTCACCACTTTTTATCAATTGCACAGACTCTTGTAGAGCTATCAACTTTTTAGCCCTTCGTTCTAGTTTATTTTGAGCAGAAATTTCCGTTACAAGAACAATAAGCAGGAGGGAAGCAATTAGTTTTTTCAATATTGATTTCATAGCTCATTATTTTGATTTATACCCCATAAGTTAATCAAAATAGATGTCATAAAAAAAGGCTTAAGGCTAAACGAAACGTTATACCTTAGTCCAAGTAACATAAAAATATTTTTATGTAGATATTTCTTATTTTATTACAAGTCCAATTCCCGATTATGTAATTACCCCACCTTATTTTTAAGGAGGGGTGGCAAGCTTTGCTTGTCTGGGTGGTTTAAAATTTAACTAAGTAGATGCTTTTTATTTCCTGTATAATTAATAAACTTTTCATACCAAATATATTGTTTGCTATCTATTTTTCATAACTTTGATCGACGTGGAAATAATGTGTTTATTTTAATAATTGAACTTATTAATTAAACCAGGACAATAAGTACACAATACTGACTTATTTGGTATGTATTGTGCACTTTCAAACTCGATATATTAAAAGTATGTGTATTTGTAGTGTATATCCTAAGAAGTTGATTCTCATTTTATAAAAAACAAAAATGACATTAATACACAGAACATGGATGGATTTAAAGCCCAATGAAAATATGGAAGGAAATCCAGAAGTGTTCAATGATTATTATGCTAGAATGAGCACCAGATTTGAATATGAAAATATTCCTAAAGAAGTTTTTAAGCAATGGATCTATCCCCACCATGGAAATCCCAGAACTTTAAATAATTATTCATGGATTGATTACGAATCTGTTGAATTTGAATTAGTAGAATGGGATTATGAATTGCTCAAAGATTTATATGTAATTGAGAAATATAGAACATTGACAGACTTAAGAGGTAACTATAATGATTTTAATGACTTCTGTTGTATTGAAAAAGATCTGAAATATTGGAAAGAAAAAGGTACATGGAGAACACCATCTATAATATTGGATGTTAGATCATTAAATGAAAACTATCCTGAGTGGAGCGAATTACATGGCTATTATCAATTAGTAGAAGGTCATTCACGATTTGGATATTTAAATTCAATGAAGAGAATCTGTGATATTGGTAAAGGAAACATTACTGAGAAACATAAAATATATCTAATGAAAAACGTACGAATGTACAGCAAAAGCTTAATTTCATGAGCATATTGAACGTTTGTACAATTAATAAACATAAGGAAGCCAATATAATTTAACTTTCACAAAATATAAGAAGTAAATTTAATAGGCTTGCTTCTTTGGTGGCTTAATAAATTACTCTTTTAAATTGTCTTCGCAACTTAAGTAAGCCCGTTACCAGCAATTTATTAGGAATAATAATCTCTGCTTTGGATTAGAATGAAATAAGAAATTTAATGAACACAAAAATAGCCATATGCCACATGTAGTCGAGTACAATCAAAATCAATCATTGAGTAAGAACTTCACAGCAGAAATTCTTGCACCTTCAATTGATCTTTCTGTGGATTACTCTGAAATCTATTTAGATGATCTTATTGAAAACGAAGCATTAAAAGAAATTCCGTTAGTTAAGAGTGTAGTTGGAGTAATAAAGGCTGGGATTTCAATCAATCAGTTTTGGTTTGCTAAAAAGCTATTGACATTTATCCAAGAATTTAATTCTAATTCTATAGAGCCAGAGAAGAAAGAGAAATTTCAAACGAGAGTTTTAAATGATTGTAAGTTCAGAAAAAAAGTTGTTGAACAAACTATGGTATTTATCGATCGACACATAGTGGTAACCAAAACGAAAATATCTGCTCAACTCTTTAAAGCTTTTGTAGAAGAAAAAATTGACTTTAGCGAATACACCGCTCTTAATATTAGTTTAGAGGAAATGCATCCTGATTCATTTCAATTCCTAGATGAACTATCATTATCCAATTTTGAAGTTAGTCAAGATAAGAAAGCAGACAAAAAATTTGATGAACAAGCGCTTTTATTGTCCTCAGGTCTCGCTAGGGAAACTTCATCATGGTCACATGGTTTTATAGTTAGTGAAAGTGGCAAAAAGCTATTTGAGCTGGGAATAAATCCAATATTTAAAAAATAAAAAGCTGGTAACAAAAGCTATATGTAATGCGGGTTCAGCAGGTAAATCAACCGCAGTTCTCCGTTGCAATATCGTCAAATCTTTGATTTGACGCAGATTTGAATTTAAGGGAAATAAAAGATTTGGCTAAGTGTGGATTTGAAAGTGAAATGTTTCGAAATTCCGCAAGTTTCTAGATATATGAAAAAATCAACATTAAAATTTACATTAATAGCTTTAGTTCTTTTAAGCATCTTAGCTGACATTTTACTTATAGATATTAGTGTAGAACAGATACCTCGGAGCTTTGATGCATTCGTTTCAATCCTAAAACCAACATATTGGAATTCAATCCTACCATATTTTCACATAAGTAATTTATTGATACACTCATTCAATATCTTTCTTATCCTTTTTGCTATGATTGGAGTTTATAAATATATGCGATATGATAAATCTAACAAACTCCTTTTGATATATTTGAACTATAAAATTATTTTTTCTTTAATCACGACTTTTGTTTGGTTAAAGTATTTCCCTCAAGGCATGCATTCTCTGAATTTAACTTCTAAAATTGGGTATTATGTTAACACAACAACACCTTTCTTTTTTTTGATATTACTTTATCCATCGAATTATCTAAAGACAATAATTCGTCCAAACTACGAGCAAAATATTGGGAAAATGCCAAATTTGTCTAGATTATTAAATGTTATTATTGACTCATTTATAGTCATAGTGTTTTTTTTAAGTCTACCATCAGTACTGAATGGTTTATGTATAAATTTGATAATTGATTTAATTGTTATTCTCTCTATTTATGTGTTTGTATGCATAATATACTTTCAGAATTCAATTTCAACGATTGTTACAAAGAAAATGTTTTATAATATGTTGAAGAAAAACCGCTAACAACTAAGCGTTCGTATGGCAGGAACTGCCCATCATGTACGGTAGCTTGACTTAACCGTTAAGAGAATTGTTACATTATAGGGAATGATCTAATTTGCGGAACTTTTAGGAAAGTGAATCTTGCAATAGAAAGTCCTTTAAATGCAGTGATTTCCCCCGTCTACCGCAAGTCTGTGACTTGTGGTCATAACAATGTATGTAAGCCCAATGTTTAATTATTAAATGTATTGGGCTTCGTTCTATATTTGACTGCCGATCTAGCTAAATGATGTTACATTAGTTTATTCTTATCTATAAAACAATTATAGGGGGAGTTACAAATTTCTAATTTATGTCAACAGAATAGTAAGCTCATAGAGTTAGTAGTTGGGAAAATCTTAATTCATATTATTCAGGATTAAAGACCACAAGTTGCAAACTTAAGGCATGTGGGGGGAATCTCCAAAACGGTTCGTTGACGTTTAGAAAGATTATGTGTTTTTAAGTCCATTAGCCCATTCAGTTCACCCTTAGCGGTAAACTAAAAGACAGAATTGATAATTATAAATAAAACCAATATGAAATTTCGTGCAGCAATTAAATTAATTGCATTTTTATTAATTAGTAACTCTTGTTTTTCTCAAGAGATAAAATATGAAGAATGGTATCTTAATACAAAAGATACAGTTCAAATTTATGTTAAGGAATTTGGACAAGGGAAAGATACAGTAATAGTAGTTCATGGTGGGTTTGGAGCAAACCAAAATTATATGTGGAAAGCTGTAGAAGGATTAGAAGACGATTTTCATTTTGTTTTTTACGATCAACGTGGGTCATTATTATCTCCTTGTAAATCATCTAAAATCACCCTTGATAATCACATTGAAGATTTAAAAAGATTAACAGATGAGTTAAATCTAAAAAAAACAAAACTATTCTGTCATTCTATGGGAACAAGAATCGGGATGGAATTTATTAATAAATATCCAGAAAGAACCTCCAATTTAGTGTTAGTGGGTTCTGTATTCTCAAAAATGGATAGTCTTACAGATCTATTTGACAAAAGGTTTTATAATCAAGTAAAATACTTGCATGAACGTAAGGAAGTGCAGAAACTATTAGCATCATACAAAAACGATTCATTACTCACTGATAAAGAGAAAACTAAAAAATGGCGTATCAGATTTGCATCGCTTAATGTTTTTGACATATCCAAAAGAAAAGAAATGCAGGGGAGTGGATATGCATTTTACAAGCAAAGTTCAGCGAATGCAATAATGAAAAATGGATTAACTTGGAATTACGATTACAGAAAAGTATTAAATAATGGCAACGTTACTATTATAATGGGCTCGCATGACTATATAGATTTTAGCGCAGAAAAACACAAAGAGCAACTTAAAGACTACCCAAATATAACGTTAAAAGTAATTGAAAATTCATGTCACTCTGTATGGGTTGATAATCCAGACATATTTAGAGCTGAACTAAAGAAGGCTTTGATAAAATAAAAGTCTACAGCTAACAACGAAGCGATGATATGGCTGTTTTTTCCCAACATGAACCGTTGGTTGCCCTATGCGATGACAGAATTCATACTCTTATGGTGAATGGTGTTTGGAAAGTATTTTATCGTAATGTATTTTTAGGCTACATAAACGATATAAAACAAAGAGGAAATTGTATTCGGTTAACAGACAATATAGTGTAAACCATGTGACTTGTACAAGAGTAAACTATCTCCCTTTATATATATATTCTAAACGAACTAAAACAATATGGATAAAGCCTTACAAACAATGATTGATAATATGCCTGAAAAAACAGGTAAATCATTAGCGGAATGGAAAAAAATTCTCCTAGGAAAATCCTTTGTTAAACATTCTGAAGGAGTTAAATACCTAAAAACTGAGCATGGTGTAACACACGGATTTGCTAATACCATAGTGACTTTATCTAAGGAAGAAAAAAACACTTCAGATGACTTAATAGAAGCACAATATAATGGTAAAGAACATTTAATACCGCTTTATGAAAAACTAGTTGAATTTGTCAATACCTTGGGTTCTGATGTAATAATTACTCCGAAAAAAGGCAGTGTAAGTATTATACGCAAGCGACAATTTGTTTTAATTAAACCGGCTACTAAAACAAGAATTGATCTAGGCTTCAAACTGAATGACAAACCAATAACCGAAAGACTTGAAAATTCTGGACCTTTTGGTACAATGTGCACACACAGAGTTAGATTATCTGAGATAACTGAAATTGATGATGAATTAAAAGGATGGATTACTGAGTCTTACGTAAAATCAATATAAAAACTGGCGCTAACAACTAAGCGTTGATATGGCTGTTTTTTCCCAATAAGAACTCTGAATTTACACAACCTATACTAGGGTTGTTATTTATGGTTAATGCTTTGCCAAGGAGAACTTTTAAGAAAGAAAATTGCAAAAAGAAGCCCATTCGGATGATCTCCAAATGGGCTATTATTTATCTTTCTAACAGTCTAATAGTCTAATAGTCTAATAGTCTAACAGTCTGTCAATTAAGCAATTTAACCATCTAACTCCCGATGACTATCGGGATAAACAATCTAGCAATTTATTAAGCTCTCTCCATAAATTTAACAGGATCAATAATATAGCGTTTGTGTAAAGCTGAACCAATTTTTCCATCTTCGTCAGCAGCTTCAATTTCGAAAGTCAATTTTTTACCATCAACCTCAGTTAATTTAGCAGTACAAGTTACTTTTTTACCAACTTTTGTTGCTTTTTGATGCTTAATATTTATCTGAATACCAACTGTGTCAAGTTTTTTATCCAAATCATTAGCGATACATTTTACAGCTGTACTTTCCATAAATGCAGCCATTGCAGGTGTTGCATAAACAGGAAGACTTCCAGAGCCATGAGCAATGGCTGTATTTTCTTCTTTAACAGTTAGTTCTTGTGTGCAGCTTAATCCTTTTTCTAAAGACATATTTATATTTTTTAAAAATCTAAAATCTATATGACCGTTGACGATCGTTAATATTTATGAACTGATATGATTTTAGATTATCAATTAGTATTACTTAATCTGTGCAAATCGGTGTTATCTGCGGGATAAATTAGAATTCTGAAGTGAAATGGAACTCCAAATTCTTATAATTTGCTTGTGCCATTTGTAACATATAACCCGAATCAGCTAAGAAAACATCTCTTCCTTGCTTGTCTTTGGCTATAAATTGGTATTTCGCTTTTTTAAATTCTTTCAATTCTTCATCGTCGTTCGATTTAATCCAACAAGCCTTGTGCAGGTTAATGTGTTCCCAACGACACGATGCGCTATACTCGTGAAGCAAACGGTATTCGATAACCTCGAACTGAAGAGCACCTACGGTACCAATAACCTTACGACCGTTAAATTGCGAGGTGAAAAGCTGTGCCACACCTTCGTCCATTAACTGATCGATCCCTTTAGCAAGTTGCTTCGATTTCATTGGATCAGCATTCTCAATATATTTAAACAGTTCTGGAGAGAATGATGGAATACCTTTAAAGTTGATCTTTTCACCTTCGGTTAAAGTATCACCAATTTTAAAGTTTCCGGTATCGTGTAAACCAATAATATCACCAGGATACGCTTCTTCAACAATCGATTTTTTCTCGGCCATAAAAGCTGTCGGACTCGAGAATTTCATTTTTTTTCCATTTCGAACGTGCAGGTAAGGGGTATTTCGTTTAAAAGTTCCCGATACAATTTTCACAAAGGCAATACGGTCTCTGTGATTTGGGTCCATATTAGCATGAATCTTAAATACAAAACCAGAGAATTTTTCTTCTGTTGGTTGTATAATACGCTCAACAGTTTGGCATGGAAGTGGAGAAGGAGCAATTTTTATAAAGACATCAAGCAACTCTTGTACACCAAAGTTATTTAAGGCAGAACCAAAAAATACAGGTGCAATTTCAGCATTAAGATAATCTTCAACACTAAATTCAGGATAAACACCCGATATGAGGTCTAGCTCTTCACGAAGTACTTTAGCATCTTCACCAATATGATCTTCTAATTCAGGACTAGATATATCGTTAAATTCGATAGTTTCCTGAATAGTTTGAGTTGCAGGTGTGAATAAACTTAAATTCTTATGGTAAATATTGTAAACACCTTTAAAATCTGGTCCCATATTAATAGGCCAACTCAAAGGATTTACATTCAGTTGTAATTCTGCCTCAATTTCATCGAGCAAATCGAAAGCATCCTTACCCGATCTATCCATTTTATTAATGAATACGATAACTGGCGTTTTTCTCATACGACAAACCTTCATCAATTTTCTGGTTTGTGCCTCAACCCCTTTGGCAACATCAATTACGATAATAACTGAATCACAAGCAGTAAGTGTACGAAAAGTATCCTCAGCAAAATCCTGGTGACCTGGCGTATCAAGAATATTTATTTTATGTCCTTTGTATTCAAAACCCATTACCGATGTAGCAACAGAAATACCTCTTTGTCGTTCAATCTCCATAAAATCGGAGGTTGCCGTTTTCTTAATTTTATTTGATTTAACGGCACCAGCTACATGGATTGCTCCACCAAATAACAAAAGTTTTTCGGTTAGTGTCGTTTTACCTGCATCGGGGTGAGAGATGATACCAAAAGTACGTCTTCTCTTTATTTCGTCTAAAAAAGCCATTGCTAGTCGTTTTCTTTCAATTAAAAGGATTGTTGAATTCTATATCGAGAATTTGATTCATCGGTTTACAAAATTCAAACTTGCTTATTTGTCTATATAAAAAGCACGCAAAATTAAGCATTTTTAGTGGATTTTAGACTTTGCTTTTTAGAAAATATGGAAATCAAATTTGTTTCAATTTCATTCAGCAAAAACAATAGGGTAATCTACTTTTTTAATCATTCATATTTCTTTGGGCAAACCCCTTCGGGTCGGGCTATTCGCACTCGCTCTTTGTCAAAAAAAAAGACAAAGGAGCTCAAACAAATGCTACTATCCCTTTTGCAAAACACGAGCACTTATACATCTGTGAGGTATGAGAAGTAGAAAAGCTTTGAAAACGTCTATTTATTTTCTGTGATTATCTGCGAAATTTGCGGGATATATTTATAGTTCCTAACTCATAATTTTAAAAAATACGTTTAATAAAAGGAAGCTTTTCTAAAGAAAACACGTCAATATTATCATACGAATGAATATATCAATGAAAATTCAATTATTTTTGACTTTCATAAAAATTCACATTACGCAAAATACTTATATTCATGAAAAGAATAGCCTTACTTTCAGATACGCATACCTATCTCGATGAAAAATTATTTAAACATTTGGAAGGTTGCGATGAAATTTGGCATGCAGGTGATATTGGCAATATTGAAACAGCCGATCGTTTGGCAGCAGTAGCACCTTTAACAGCTGTTTATGGTAATGCTGATGGACAAGATGTTCGCTTAGTTTATCCATTGCATCAAAGATTCAAATGTGAAGATGTTGATGTGTGGTTGACGCATATTGGTGGTTATCCCAAAAGATATGATAAAACGATTAGAGAGGAGATAAAACGAAATCCGCCAGCACTTTTTATCTCAGGACATTCACATATTCTTAAGGTGATGTTCGATAAGGAACTCAATTTGTTGCACATGAATCCTGGCGCAGCAGGTTTGCAAGGATTCCATAAAGTACAAACCCTACTTCAATTCACGATTGATGGCAAACAAATAAAGGATCTAGAGGTTCATGAATTTGGCACAAAAGGCTTGTAGTTTGATTTAAAATTTCATTTTGCTACTCCTGATTTGTAATCAGGAGTTAATGAGTGGGTGATTTGTAATCACCTAAGCTAAAAATTAGGAATTGTAAATCCCAAACTCTAAATCTGTAGTAGTTGACCTTTTCTCAAAATATGCTTATGTTTCTCTTTTTAGTTCCGTTAGGAACGCTAGTATGGTAGCAGAGGAATAGCGTATATCTTTTTAAGCTCCGTAGGAGCGATAGAGTTAATGTATTCGAAATAATTTATCTGTCATCCCTCTGGGATTTTGTTAGTATTATATGGTAATTCTACCATACTGTTAGCTCACCGAGCTTTTCCACCCTCGCTGCTTTTTATTTGTAATTAGGAGTTTATGAGTAGGTGATTTGTAATCACCAAAGCTGAAAATTGGGAATTGTAAATCCCTTTCTCAAAATCTGTAGTAGCTAAGTTTTTTTATAAAGTTGCTTGTGTTTTTCATTATTTAGTTCCGTAGGAACGTAAGTGTGTTAGCTAAAGAATTGTGTATGTCTTTTTAAAGCTCCGTAGGAGCGATAGAGTCAAATGTATTCGAAATAATTTATCTGTCATCCCTACGGGATTTTGTTATGATTCTATTTTAATTCTACCATACTGCCAGCTCTCCGAGCTTTTCCATCTTCGCTGCTCCTGATTTATAATTAGGGGTTTCTGAGTTAGTGATTTGTAATCACTTATGCTCAAAAACTAGGGATTAAAAATCCCTAACTCTAAATCTGCAGATAACATATCTGTAGAAGCTGACCTTTCCCAAAAATATACTTGTGTTTCTCTTTTTAGTTCCGTTAGGAACGCTAGTATGGTAGCATAAGAATTGTGTTTGTCTTTTTAAGCTTCGTAGGAGCGATAGAGTCAAATGTATTCGAATTAATTTATCTGTCATCCCTCTGGAATTTTGTTATAATTATATTTTAATTCTATCATATTGCCAGCTCTACGAGCTTTTCCACCCTCGCTGCTTTTGATTTGTGATTAGGGGTTTTGAGCGAGTAATTAGGAATCACCTAAGCTAAAAATTAGGAATTGTCAATCCCTAACTCTGAATCTGCAGATAATATATCTGCAGTAGCTGACCTTATATTGCTGCTCCTGATTTGCAATCAGGAGTTAATGAGTGAGTGATTTGTAATTAAAGTTCCGTAGGAACGCTAGTATGGTAGCATAAGAATTGTGTATGTCTTTTTAAAGCTCCTTAGGAGCGACACTTTTACCCCAGAGGTCGAAAGTCTTGTTGATTATATTGCTGTACACGCATCTTTTGTATAAACAAGCGTGTAGTCAAAATGATATTTCAAAACAAATAAAAGAACGCTTCTATTTCTAGTCAAATGTTCAATTTAAGCCTGATTAGAGAATATTTTTACTATTTTTTATTAAAATTTTAACTTATCATTCTTATATATTTTTTAACTAGCATAAATTATTATAGCTTTAGTTAAAGTGAATCATAATAGCTGATTTATGCATACTATATATGCTGTAATTTATTAGATATTAATATTAGTATATAGAATTGAATTATTTATATGCTTTTAGTATATTTAGGTATCTAAATTCGTTAGGATATTTAATAATGGCAACAAGCTATAAAAACAGTAGATGAGAACTTAATAAAAGAAGACTTTGATGTCTTATATTCTGTTTTTTTTATTAATTTAGGGACACGAAAAAATAAAATCAAAAAAAAGAGTATAACTCTTTATATATTTAACACTAAACCAAAAAAAACAATAATATGCTTTTTGACCTCGAATTGATTAAATCCGTTTACAAAAATATGCCAGCACGAATTGAAGCTGCGCGAAAAAAATTAGGAAAACCTCTTACTTTAAGTGAGAAGATTTTGTATTCACATTTGTTTGCAAACGAATCCTTAAAGGAATACAAGAGAGGAGATGCTTATGTGAATTTTGCACCCGATCGTGTTGCCATGCAGGATGCAACTGCTCAAATGGCCTTATTACAGTTTATGAATGCTGGTAAATCAAAAGTAGCTGTTCCTTCAACTGTTCATTGCGATCACTTAATTCAAGCATCTACCGGAGCTGATGAAGATTTAAAAGAAGCTTTATTACAGAACAACGAAGTTTATAATTTTTTACAATCCGTATCAGATAAATATGGTATTGGATTTTGGAAACCAGGAGCGGGTATTATTCACCAAGTGGTTTTAGAAAACTACGCTTTCCCAGGTGGAATGATGATTGGGACCGATTCTCACACGGTAAATGCTGGTGGTTTAGGAATGGTTGCAATTGGTGTCGGTGGTGCTGATGCTGTTGATGTGATGGCAGGAATGGCTTGGGAGCTTAAAATGCCGAAGTTAATTGGTGTAAAATTGACAGGTAAGTTAAGTGGTTGGGCATCGTCTAAAGATGTAATTCTTAAAGTTGCAGGCATTCTAACTGTAAAAGGTGGAACTGGAGCTATTGTTGAATATTTTGGCGAAGGTGCTGATGCTTTATCCTGCACGGGAAAAGGTACAATTTGTAATATGGGTGCTGAAATTGGAGCAACAACTTCGATATTTGGTTACGATAAAAATATGAGTACGTATTTGCGTTATACTGGTCGTGAAGCAATAGCTGATTTAGCTGATGAAATTATGCCTCACCTAAGATCTGATGATGAGATTGCTTTAAATCCTGAGAAATACTACGATGAAGTTATTGAGATTAATCTTTCTGAACTAGAACCTTATATTAATGGTCCTTTTACGCCAGATTTAGCACATTCATTGACTGATTTTGCCGATGCGGTTAAAAAGAATGGCTATCCTCAAAAATTAGAAGTTGGGCTTATTGGTTCATGTACGAACTCTTCTTACGAAGATTTATCGAGAGCTGCATCGCTAGCTAAACAAGCAAGAGATAAGAATCTAAAAGTTAAATCGGAGTTTGTTGTAACGCCAGGATCAGAGATGGTTCGTTATACAACCGAAAGAGATGGTATTCTGAAAGAATTTGAAAATATTGGTGGTGTGATTATGTCCAATGCTTGTGGTCCATGTATTGGTCAGTGGAAACGTCATACGGATGATCCAACTCGAAAAAATTCGATTATTACTTCGTTTAATAGAAATTTTGCGAAACGTAATGATGGTAATCCTAATACGCATGGTTTTGTTGCATCTCCTGAATTGGTAACTGCATTTGCTATTGCTGGAGATTTAACCTTTAATCCTATAACGGATACTTTAATTAACGAAGATGGTGTAGAAGTTAAGTTGGATGAGCCTAAAGGTTTTGAATTACCACCTCATGGTTTCGATGTTAAGGATGCTGGTTATTTAGCGCCTCAAAAAGATGGATCAGGTATTAAAATTGAAGTTAATAAGGAATCTGAACGCTTACAATTATTGTCACCATTTAAAGCTTGGGATGGACAAGATTACAAAGGACTTAAACTTTTAATTAAGGCTAAAGGAAAATGTACAACTGACCATATTTCAATGGCCGGACCTTGGTTACGTTTCCGTGGACATCTTGATAATATCTCAAATAATATGTTGATTGGAGCTATCAATTATTTTAATGATGAAAGTAATTCTATCTTCAATCCTATATCTAAAAAGTATGAAGAGGTGCCAGCAACAGCACGAGCTATTAAAGCAGAAGGCTTTGCAAGTTTTGTTGTAGGAGACGAGAATTATGGAGAAGGTTCATCAAGAGAGCATGCAGCTATGGAACCTCGTCATTTGGGTGTTAAACTTGTGTTAGTGAGATCATTTGCACGTATTCATGAAACGAACTTGAAAAAACAAGGTATGCTTGGTTTAACATTTGCCAATAAAGCCGACTACGATAAAATTCAAGAAAAGGATGAAATTGATGTTTTAGGTTTAGCTGATTTTAAACCAGGAAAAAACTTAACTCTTGTTTTGAAACACGAAGACGGAAGTAAAGATACTATTGAAGCTTGCCATACTTACAACCAAGCACAAATAGACTGGTTTAAGGCAGGAAGTGCATTGAATCTTATCCGTAAACAAAACAATTAGTATATATAATAAGGTTCATTTATATTGATATGTAGATGAATCTTAAAAATAAAAAAAAACAATAAAACCACTAATATTATAATGACATTAACCATATGAGAGAAACTTTAAAATCAAAATTATCTAAAAAAATAACAGAACATAGACCAAGAACTGCGCGTTTATTACAAGAATATGGTGATGTTAAAGTAGATAATGTAACCGTCGCACAAGTAATAGGAGGTATGAGGGGTATCAAATCTCTTGTGACTGATATTTCTTATCTAGATCCTGAAGAAGGTATTCGTTATCGAGGTTATACACTTGATGAGGTTATTAAAAATTTGCCCAAGCCAAAGGGGGCTGAAATGCCATCGGTAGAGGGTTTGTTTTACCTTCTTTTAACGGGTGATTTCCCTACACATAATGAGGTTGATCAAGTTATAGAAGAGTTTTCGAAACGTCGTATTGTACCTCGTTTTGTTTATGATGTAATTGATTCATTCCCAGAGTCAAGTCATCCAATGGTTATCTTTTCGACAGCTATTTTAACATTAAATAGAGAGTCGGTATTTAATCGTCAATATAAAGCAGGTATATGTAAGAAAGATTATTGGGAAGCAACTTATGAAGATGCCTTAAATCTTTTGGCTAAGTTACCTGAAATTGCAGCTTATATTTATAATAAATTATATCGTAAAGGAGATCGTATTTGTTCTGATCCTAATTTGGATATGGGAGCGAACTTTGCTCAGATGATGGGTATCAAAAAACCTTATGATGATGTGTCTCGTTTGCATTTCCTTATTCATTCTGATCATGAAAGTGGTAATGTAAGTGCTCACACAGGTCACTTGGTGGCTAGTTCCTTGTCTGATATTTATCTTTCTATTTCGTCGATGATTAATGGTTTAGCAGGACCTTTACATGGTTTAGCTAATCAGGAAGTATTGCGTTGGTTACATGAGGTTATGGAAAAGATGGACAATAAATTACCATCTACCGAAGAAATGGAGCAGTTTGTTTGGAATACGCTAAATTCAGGTCAAGTTATTCCAGGTTTTGGTCATGCGGTATTACGTAAAACAGATCCACGTTATAAGTTACAGCGTGAATTTAGTAAGAAACATCTTCCAAATGATCCAATCTTTAAATATGCAGACTTACTTTATAAAGTTGTGCCTCCAATACTAAAGAAACAAGGTAAAGCAAAGAATCCATGGCCTAATGTGGATGCACAATCAGGTGTAATTCAATGGCATTATGGGGTGAAAGATTACGATTTCTATACTGTTTTATTTGGTATTGGACGATCAATAGGTATTTGTGCTAATATTATTTGGGATAGAGCATTGGGGTATCCACTTGAGAGACCAAAATCAGTAACAACTGATATGCTTGAAAAATTGGTTGGTATTAAGAAATAGAATTAGTAAGACACAAAAAAATCCCTTTAAACATGAGTTTAAAGGGATTTTTTTTAAGAAAGTTGTTTTAAGAAAGGATATTAATTTGATTAAGTTCACTTTCTAGTTTATACATATCTTTTTGAATACCATCTATAATCTGATCGTATTTACCATTTATTTTTTCAGATAATGAATTGTAATATTCAATGCCACTAAGAAGTTTTTTCTTGAATTTTTCTAAATTACGAAGACACTTCTTATCAGGATCTTTTAATTCTGAAATTTCTTCTTTTAGGTAATTGATATAGATACTTAATTCTTTAACAAACATATTGGGACGATCGGAACGCTTAATCAAATTGAAACGTCCGTAAATATGATCTACCATTTGTTTTAAAGTGGCAGTTTCCGAAAAGTAAGCCATATTTGGACCAGGACAAATTGAAACGCCATCGCCATCAGCAGAAGTATCTAAACCATTTACAAGGTATGATGAAGCAGATAAACCCTTACAAAGACAGGTTTTACGACTCATTTTTTCAATCTCAAGATCATAAGCCTCTTGACTCAAATTTTGTGATTGTAGATCTTTTATTTTAAGGTTTTGATATTGTCTAGAAGCTGTACAGATTGTATTTTCTGTATAATCTTTATTAGAAACAAGTAATCGCTTAGTACAGATACTTCCTGGTTTTCCATTCTTAAGCTCTTCTTTTTCCATTTTATCACGCGTGTTTCCTTTCAAACTATAAAAGCGAACACCTAGAGGAGAGGAGTGACTTAGGTATAAGTCTTCTTCTTTAGCATTGGAAAGTGTTTTGAAAGTTGTTTCATCAACATCGCAAACTTCAGGAACTAATAAAAAAGGAGAACCCCAACCTACAGAATTGATTCCGTAATAATTTAATAAAAAATCATGTTCCTCTGATGTGCCGACACCACCCTGAGCGGTAATTCGTAGATCTAATTTTCCTTCTGGAACAGGACGATTTTTTGTTTGGAGTGCAGCGTATAGTAGCTCACTAGTATCTGCGATTAAGTCTGATTTATTATTTTTAAATTCTTCAAGAATTGGTCCCATTAAAGAACCATCTGTAGCAAAAGCGTGACCACCACAATTAAGACCAGATTCAATCCTGTATTCAGAAACCCAAATTCCTTTTTTAGCTAAGAATTTACCCTGAATTAGTGCTGAACGGTAGTCACTTACCTTAAGCGTAATTTTCTTTTTGATATACCCATCTTTATTAGGATAAAAATCGTTGAATTGTTCCAAATAGCCATATAGACGTGGATTCATACCAGCCGATAAAACCAATGATGATTCAAGTGTACTATTGGCATAGCCTCTTAGTGCAGCATGTGCGTCATTGTATTCAGATGGTAATTGTTCTCCTTCAAAGCAATTTTCCTTATCTACCTTGGTCATAATGTTAACATCAATGTTGCCAAGAGGCAAATTGTCGTTTAACCAACCCTTAATATCGTTTAGGTAATTGTTGCTTTTGACTTTGTCTTGAATCTCTTTTTTAAGTGTAGACACATCTGGAAGAAGATCCATATATTTTTCAAATTCTTTTCCCTTTTCTATGAAAGAATCTTTGACTTCTTCGAATTTAGACTTAACCATTTTATCCATAAGGTTAAGGTATGCAGTAATTCTTTCGGCCCTACAATCCATTGTTTTACTGGAAATAGGTTGGAAAGGCAAATCCATTTGTTTGCTATAAAAATTACGCAAATTTTCGAGAAGAACATCATCAATAATAGAAACTACAGACGAAATACCATACTGAGCTACTCGTAATGGCGTGTTCACTGTATATCCTGTTCCCATAACAGGAATGTGGAATGTGTGTGCAGTTTTATTGGTCATTTAGTTTTGTTTTTTTGATATGTATTATGCAAAATGTTAAGCAAATCGCATTAAACAGTCCGCAAGGTATTGCTTTTAGTCTGTTTATCAAACAGAATAACGTGAAAGTAGAGTCTTGTTAAGGTATTTTAATATTATCCATTAATAAGATAGCTAGTATTATTAATTAAAAAAGTTTGTACTGATTTGGGTAATGTTCTGTATTAATACCTTCTAATTCTAGTAACGTTTGTTTTCGATTGAGACCTCCAGCATAACCAGTTAATTTACCGTTTTTCCCAATTACTCTATGACAAGGAATTATGATAGGAATAGGATTTTGGGAGTTTGCTCTTCCAACAGCTCTACAAGCCGAAGCTTTATTAATATTATTCGCTACATCTTGATAAGAACAAACTTGTCCGTGGGGTATTGCCATAACTTCTTTCCAAATCTGTTTTTGAAAAGGTGTGCCATGCGGATTGACTTGAATTGAAAATTGTTTTAAATCACCAGCAAAGTAGGAATTAAGCTCATCTTTTATTTGTTTTAAGAATTCAGAGCCTTGTATCCATTCCGATTTGATGGTGTGAGTTTGTTTTTTTGTTTGAAAAACAATTTTGATAAGCGTAGATTCTTGGGTAATAATAAGTAAATCACCTACAGGAGAAGGCAGTATGTCATAGTAAAGTTGCATGCTCACTCGGCTTTTTTAAGTATATTTATTAATACCTTAAAGGTAATAAAAAGTGAGTTGAATTAAATATTGTTAAGCTGTTTTTCTTAGGTGTATTTTTTAAAAGTGTGAACAAAACAGGTTTTTTCTTCTTTATATTGGTTTAGTTGTCTTTTAAAATACTCTTAGTCAGATTGTTGTTGATGTGTGGTAAGTTTACCTATATAATAGATTAAAAGGCGTTTGTAAGTTTTTATCATATCTCGCAAACGCGCTCTAATTTCATGTAAATTTTTCTATTCTAATCGTATATAATGTTGCCTCGTTTTTCCTTTTTCCCCTTTAACCTTTAGCCTTTTTTCTACTTTCATCTTGGTTTAGTTTTTCCCTGCTAAGTCGCGAAGAACGACCGAAGCAATATAACAGCCAAATATTGGAGGCATATAAGAGATTGTACCTACGTTCGATTTTTTATTTTTAGATTCCACTAATACCACAGCTTTTTTATCTACATCCTCGGGCGAAAAAACAACTGTTACACCCTTGCGAACGCCAATTTGATGAAGCTTTTTTCTTAACATTCTAGCTAATCTACAATTGTATGATTTGGAAATATCTTTGATCTGAATTTGGCTAGGATCCATTTTGCCTCCAGCACCCATCGAACTCACAACTTTGTAGTTGTTTTTGAGACTATGGAAAATAAGTATAATTTTTGGTGCTAATGTGTCAATGGCATCTACAACATAATCGTATTTAGTTTCTTCTAGAACTTCTACCATTCGATCATCTCGTAGGTATTCATTAATAACTCTAAGTTTTAAATCTGGGTTAATAGCTAGTAATCTTTCAGCCATAACATCCGTTTTATTTTTACCTAAAGTTTCTGTTGTAGCTGGCAATTGCCTATTAATATTTGAAGCCTCCAAATCATCATTATCAACAATGGTCATTTGTCCTATGCCAGCTCTACAAAGCAGTTCGGCAGAATATGCACCCACACCACCAAGTCCAACGACTAAAATGTGGGCATTTTTTAACTGTTCTAATTTTTCTTCTCCTAGGAGCAGTTCTGTTCTGCTCAACCAATCTGTATTTTTCAATATTCAAAAATTAGTTATTATAAAAGTTTCATTTGTTAGCATTGAATACTGTTTTGTAGTTATCAAAAAGCTTTGCTTTTAAAACTTCTAACTGTAAGCCCTTTATATGAGCTGCTTTATTGTAAACTTCACTAATCGTGTTTTCGCTATCATCTGTTTCTAAGAATATCTTATCTAAAGGCATTTCAATAAACAAATTCTGATTGTTTTTATCAAACAGTAAGGCTTCTCCAAATGATAGGTAACAATTTTGTTCCAATAGCATAGATGCTATTTTCCTGTTTTTTCTAAAACCATGAATTAACCATGGCGTAGAGCCTTTTACTCTTTTTTTTATTGAAAGTAACTCTGAAAAATATTTAACACAATGTATAATAAGAGGCTTGTTTAGGTTCTCAGCTATTTCAATTTGTTCTATAAAATACTTTTCTTGTATATCCAATGGCATATCGATAGTTCTATCTAAACCAATTTCTCCAATTGCCAAAACATTCTTTTCAGAAGCAACTGTTTTAATCAAATCAATCATCGAAGATGCATTATCCTTATTAACATGCCAAGGGTGCAAACCTATCGAAATTCCACGCTCATTGTTATTACCTATTTTGATTTGTTCGGGAAAACAATTCAATATAGACAAAGTACCATCTATGTGAATAGAGTGATGCGTATGGATATTTATAAAGGATGTTTCGAGCATTTTGGATTATTAGCTCGCAAAAGTATAAAAATATTAGAAATTGCAACTTTTATTGGAGAATAAATTGGAAGGGTGGGTTGAGGTTTATTCTAGTGGTTCTCATTTAATTACCACCCATTTAATAAAGATAAGCTTTTAATTTGACTCAAAAAAGCTTTCCGTCAAATAGCGTTATTTCTTCTACATCCCTTGTAAACACAGAATTTATTACTTACTTTGCATGTAAGAAATAAACGTTCTTTACATATAAGATAAAAGCATATCGCATTAGTTATCGATTGTTAAACTCAACACTTACAAGTTACCGAGAAAGCTACACGTCTGCAAAAGCAGGCCTCAACCTTAGGGTTGTCTTAGGACACAGGGGACACTTGACCAGATGGGCACTCAAATCCTGTCATATAGGAGTTTAAAATCCAATAGCTAGTGCGATTTTTTTATGTCTTTTATTCTCTTATAACCCTTTAAAACCTCCAATGTTCTGTTTGTTTTCATTTAGATAATTTCTTTGAAATGATTACTTTTGTGCAAATTGCAGAATAACTATAAATACGACTATTTTGACTCAACGATATTTTATAAAGCTTAGCTATAAAGGAACTAATTATCATGGTTGGCAAGTTCAGCCTAATGCAATTACTGTTCAGGAAATTTTGAATAAAGCTTTGAGTACCATTTTAAATCAAAAGATAAATGTAGTAGGCTGTGGAAGAACAGATACAGGTGTACATGCTAGCGATTTTATGGCTCATTTTGATATTGCAGAAGCTCGAGATGTTGAAAAGGAGAAGCTTGTGTTTAGGTTAAATCGCTTTTTGCCCTATGATATTGCTGTCGATTCAATGTTTCCGGTTAAGCCAGATGCACATACCCGCTTTGATGCTGTAGCAAGAACTTACCAATATTTTATAACAAAGAAAAAGAATCCTTTTCGATCCAACTCCCACTGGCAGATGCCTCATCAGCTCGATGTTGAGAAGATGAATAAGGCTGCAAAACTACTTTTCGAATATAGTGACTTTACAAGTTTTAGTAAACTGCACACAGATGCTAAAACGAATATTTGTAAGATTTATAAAGCAGAATGGGAGGATAGAGGCGATGAACTTGTTTTTACGGTATGTGCAAATCGTTTTTTAAGAAATATGGTTAGAGCTATTGTGGGAACCCTAGTTGAAGTTGGTCGTGGAAAGCTTGATATGGCTGGTTTTCGTCAGGTTATAGAAAGTAAGAATAGATGTAGTGCGGGCTCGTCAGTTCCTGGTCATGGCTTATTCCTTTGTACAATTGAATATCCCAAAGGCTTAAAATTGGAAGATGTCTGATGAAATCTATTTGTTTACAGATGGAAGCGTAAATACTAAAACAAAAATAGGTTTTGGAGCTTCTTTAATTGTAGAGGATTTAGCAATATCTCTTGATAAAGCTAAAGAATTGGTACAGCTGAAGCAATTTGAAGAGACTTCATCTACAAAGTTAGAATTGCAGATTTTATTAGACACACTCGCGAAACTCGAAAAGAGCAAGAAGCAAGTGATTGTTTATACGGATTCTCAAAATATTGTTGGTTTGTCTGGTAGAAGGTTGCGATTAGAGAAGAACAAGTACATTTCAAAGAATGGGCGATTAATCGATAATCATGAATTGTATAAAGTGTTCTATCGAATTACAGACTTATTGGATTGTAAGATTGTGAAAATTAAAGGGCATAAAATCTCATCTCTCAAAAATAAAATTGATTTCTTTTTTACGCTTGTCGATAGGGCGTCTAGAAATGCGCTTCGTGAGAGTGTCTAATTCTTTGATTCTATTTAGTAATCCTTGAAAGCTATAAACAAATTTTTGAAGGCATTTAATCGAGAAAGTAAGTTGTAACTCGCTAAGCATCTTTATTATTTTTATTGTTTCTCTGTTTTGCCCATCATTTTAAATGTGAACCAAGCTAAAAGAAGTATTACGATACCGATAATTCCCCACAACCACTTTTCATTCATGAATAAGGCTTCTCTACGGTCTTTTGATTTCTTTGTGATTATTCGTTCTGTCCCTAAGTTAAGCTCGCTTATTTTGTTTGGAATTTTACTTTTGAAACGAGTAATGTCGTAATTCGGTTTTTTTGTGCTAGAATTGCCATAAGTAAGGTAATAAGAAGTGTTTTTCTTAAAACGTGCAAGCAGTTGCCAGATGTATCCACTTGCTTCAATACCACTTATATTTAAGGATTCATTATCGTGATTAGAAATGATTACCTGTAGGTGTTGAGCTTTAATACTCTTAAATTTGAATTTATTTTGTTCCAAGGATGTTAATGTTCCCGAAGTGATTGTTCGATAATTTCGTTTCCACCCTTTTTTAGTTTTTACACTATCAATTACATAGCGAATACTGATCGGTCGATAATAGTCGTATGTTGCTTCAATCTTAATTTTCAATTCACTAAGCAGAACAGGAGAAGCTAAATCGATATTAATTTCTGTTGTTTTGTTCTTTTTATTTTGCTGTATTTCAAGTTTGTTGATTTGATATTTTCTTAATTTCCCATTGATTACCTCTTTACAAGATATCTTTGCACTTTGTAATTCAGGTTTTTCGGCATTTTTGATGTGCACCCTGAAATATTGAAATTTACTATTGGGAAAGTTTAGTCGAGCGTGTTGATAATTGGTATACTTATTTTTAATCGATAGAATTCTATAGTCTTCAATTATGGTGTACCAATCCTTCTGGTTTTGGCTTCCCTCTAAAGATACGATCCAATCGAAATTGTCCTGCTTAAAATCCAATTTAATTTGATTGATTTCATTTTTTGATGGCACTTTGAAAGAATAATAATAGCCATTTTTATTGTGTGATTGATTCAATAATTTGAAATTGATATCCTTATTTGTAATACTCTCTTTACTTACCTGAATTAAATAAGGAGCCTCAATTGTATCTTTTTGTGACGAGATGCCAATTATTCTGATATCCGATAAGTCTGAAGAAAGTTTAGCAAAAATGTCATTTGGTAAGTCTAGTTTATGCCATTGATCTGTTACGCCAATAATCTCTCTTTGGTATTTGAAGTCTTTCGTTTGTGCAAAAGTATTGGTACAAACGAAAAGTAGTAGATATATACAGATTCTATTTTTCATGTATTCGAGTTTTGTATGCAAAGAATCTTCCGATGCTATGTTTATTTAGTTGATCTCAATATCAGCTTCTTCGGAAATATTGCTTTTGTATTTATTGTACAAAAATGAAATAACTAAAAGTAAGATGCCAAGGGAAACAAAAACAATGGTTTTAGCAATTGTACTTAAGTGTGAGATATCGTAAAAGAATAGTTTAATCAGCGTAATGGTAAATAATCCAATGGCTGCAATTCGTATATGTTGTTTGTTTTTCCAGATACCAAAAGCAATTAGAAGTAAAGAATAAGAGCCCCAAAGAATACTTAATCCGAGTTTGTAAGATTGAGAAGAACCAGTAATGTCCATCCAGTTAAGCAATTCGCTACTAAGTATCCATAAAATAGATGTAAATAGTAAATATTCAAAACCAAGCTTAAATATTCTCGTATTTAACCTCTGTTTAACTTGTATGTATAATACACCTAAAGAGAATGCAGCAAAAAGGATAGAGATGTAACGTATTACAATATTGTAAACACCATGCTGGAAGAACTCCGATTGTTCGTTGCCCAAATAAGTACCTCTTAATTCGCTTATCGAATAAAGCCCTTTAGTTAAGAATAAAATCACAGATAAGGTGATTAATCCAACACATGCATAATCGAGTTTTATATTTTTAATTTTTTTGATGTTAAAGATAGAAAGCAGAGAAAAGAACAAGAGAGAATAGTTTAAAATCCATATCGCTTGAAAGTTTTTAAGATCAAAGTTTCTAAAGGTACTTTCGTAGTCTTGACCATTGACTTGAACCGAGATGGCAGAATCGGAAAAAAGTTGTTCCCAATAGGTATCAATTTCCATCCTTATCGAAAAGTATAGCGTGAAAATTAAAATAATTGGAACCAAATAGGAAACCAATTTGCTTAGGCGTTTCTTTGATGTGATTTGTGATGGATATTTTGGATTGTAATTAATGTGATTAATAAAACTGAATGAAATAACGAACAGTATAGCTCCTAAAAAATAGACATTAAATACAGGTGTAATTCTAGTTAATGAATCGGAAGCATAATAGGAATAGTACATTTCCGACCAATCTTGCATGATGCTGAAGAAAGCTAAAACCATCATAGGGTAGGATAGTAGCTCGTATATTGAAACTTTTTTGGTTCTCCCAATCCAAAACAGAAGAGCGGATTCACAAACCCAAAGTAAAGTAACCCAATTGCCATCTAACTGAACTGGAATTGTGATGGTAATAAAGATCAATACCAAACCCGATATCAGATAGAAAATATTTTTGTCGGCAAGATTTCGTTTGTATATTAATAGACTTACTATACTGTGCATAATTGCATTGCAAAGTGTGAAAAGTCCAAGATATTCTGCGTAGTTTTCTTTTAAAAGTGCACATCCTAAGCCATAAAAAATAAAAGAATTACTTAGTAATATGGAGCTGTTGACTTTTTGAAATGATTCTTTACGGAACACTTTGTAGGCAAGGAACATGAGGTAAAAGGTGATAAAAAACACGAGAAGAAATGTACTGGCAATACCGAAATATTCATCGTAGGAATAATCTCCCACAAACCAAGAAAAATAAATTAACCAGCTTAAAGAGAAAGCCGAATAGTATAATGATTTCCAGTATTTTTTGAAAGCTAGAAACAGAATTCCAATGTTTATAATAGTCATATAGCTGAAGAGAACGGCGACTTGACCCGAGCCTTCACTCAGAAGAAAGGGAACAGCATAAGCACCAACAAAACCGATATGTGCAATAGTTTGCTTATTGTAATTAATTGCTGTAACCACAGTGAAAATAGTGAACAGCAGCATAAGAATAAAGGCAAATGTTTGAGGAAAGAGCTGATAATAGCTGTATGCAGCAAAGGTGATGAAGTACATAATTGCAATTGCTCCACTTACTAAAACGGCGCTGTAGCTTTCGTATTTTTCCTTTAGTTTTATTCCAAAGCCTAATAAGCCTAAGCCAGCTAAATATCCAAATATAATTCTAGTTAAAGGACTAATTAAATCATTATCAATTGAGTATTTCGCGCCAATGGATACGCCAATAATGGTAATTGCAATTCCGATTTTATTGATGAGATTTTCTCCAATAAATTTTTCTAGATCAGACTTAGATTTTGTCGTATTTTTAGCTTTTGGAGCTGTTGCACTTATTAGACTTGTCGTTTCAAGCTTTTGTTCATCCTTTTTTATTGGAGATATTATATTTTTTAGATCATCAAGAACCGTTTCATTCAAAGATATAGTCCTGCTCTCTTCAATTAGAGGTTTTGCTTCAGCATTCTTTAAACAAATTATTTCATTTCGTAATTTGTTAATTTCATTCGACAGATCTTCTTGTTTATTCCAAAGAGCTTCTTGCCTTTTTAAGAGTTGATTTATTTTGTCCTTATTATTTGACATATAGTTTGTTTATAAGGTATGGTAAATATCTAAAAAAGGAAGCGTTTACTAAAGAAGGTGAATTTATATAAAGTATTTTGATAAACAAAATAGAAAGCAACCTAGACTTTTGTTTGAAAAATGAGTTTGTTTAAAGACTAACGGTTCAGAGAATTGAAATTAGTCTGTAAATTTATATCTGTAGAATTATTTATTCCAAATATCCCAGTTTCTTACAGCTTGTAAATGGAGCATTGGTAAACCGTTTTGCGTTTTGGCTTTTTGTTCGGCTCCTTTTTTCATGAATAGCGTTTCTGCCGGATTGTAAACGACATCGTATAAAAAATGGTCTTCGCTAAGGAGTTGATAGGGTATGTTGGGGCAAGTATCATTCTTTGGAAAGGTGCCAAGAGGTGTGCAGTTTACAATGAGATGATAGTCTGTCATAATTTCGGGCGACAGCATTTCGTAGCTTAATCTATCTTCTGTAGCAGTTCTCGATACAAAACGGTAGGGTATGTCTAATTCTTCTAAGCCAGTTGCTACGGCTTTGGAAACACCACCAGTACCTAGAATTAAAGCTTTTGGTTTTACGCCATTAAGCAATGGAGTTAAGGATTCCATAAAGCCGAAAATGTCAGTATTGTAACCTTTTAAATGGGTTTTTCCATTTTGACGACTAAATTGTATGGAATTAACGGCTCCAATTCGTTTTGCTAGAGGGTCTATTTCATCTAAATAAGCCATAACTTCTTGTTTGTATGGAATAGTGACGCATAAACCGGCAAGCGTAGGATTATCATGAATAACATCAATAATCTTTTCGATACGAGGAATCTCAAAATTCAAAAATTGAGCATCAATCTTATCATTCAGGAACATATCTGTGAAATATTGTTTCGAAAATGAGTGTCTTAGAGGATTACCAAGGATGCCGTAAGTTTTCATGATGATGAGGTTAAAGTCCCGATAGCCATCGGGAAAAGGTTAGAAATGGTTAAAGTTGAAAGTGTAAAGGTAAAAAAGTATAATGTGAAAATATGAAATAGTAAAAAGTGAAACTGTAAAAAAGAGAAAGTGTAAAGTAAAAAGGTTAAAAGTGAAATACAAAAATTAAGCTAGTCTCTTTTTTAGGGGAGATTTAAGAAGAGGGAGTCTTTTGTTATAAAGATGTCTATTCTTTCTTATTTTTCGTGTGTTTTACTCATGTATTGATATTAATACATTAGTGAATCAGCTCATTACCTTATTATCGGTCTATTTTTTTGACTCAGGACTGTACTTATCCATAATTATAATGACTAAGAAACCAAGAATTGCAAGTCCTATGGCAAATATCAGATTAGCATTTTGTCCACTAATGCTTTCAAAGGTATGTGGAAGTATGTTCTCTTGTAAGAGTGGCTTTACTACATCATGACGATCAGTAAAGGTAGAAATGGTTTCTTTCCAAGGCCATACTTTATTTAAGGAGCCAATCATAAATCCAGATAGAAGTGCGATGGTCATATTGTGATATTTCTTTAGTAACCACGAAAGAAAATTTGAAAAGCTTAATAAACCGACTACGGCACCTGCACCAACAACAGCAATTACATCTAGTTTAAATTTACTTAGTGCATCTAATACAAATTCGTATTTTCCTAATAATAAAAGAATAAAAGCACCAGATATACCTGGTAGAATCATAGCACAAATGGCTAAAGCTCCCGAAAGAAATAGAAACCAATAGGCATTGGTTGTTTCAGCAGGAGTGACTACAGTTATCATATATGCAATTCCTATTCCCACAAGCATTGCTATGATACTTCTTAGTTTCCATTCCGTTATTTTTTTAGCAATAACAAGGGCCGAAGCAACAATTAAACCAAAGAAAAATGACCAAATTAATATAGGCTGATGTTCTAATAGGTATTTAATGAGATTAGCAATAGACAAAAAACTGATTGCGATTCCAACAACTATTGATAATAGAAAGTTCCCATTTACGGCTTTCCAAAAGTCTTTCAATTTAAATTTTAAAAGTAGTTTTATCGAATTTAGGTTAACCGATTTAATACTTTCAATAAGTTCTTCGTAGATTCCTGTTATAAATGCGATTGTTCCTCCAGATACGCCAGGAACAACATCTGCTGCTCCCATTCCAATACCTTTTAGGGCTATTAGAATATAGTCTTTAATAGTTCGTGTCATTGTATAAGTGCATATAATAGACCTGCTGTATATCGTGAGTGAATCAAAATACAAGACCTAAAAAAAAAGCTAATTTTATTTATTAGCCTTTATAATCTGTTTGAATTTATTATTGTTTTCTAGCTCAGGAAACTGAATAAAGATATCTTCAATTTTGTTTTCTGGATTTGCCATTGCTTTTCTAAGATAGTGTTCGGCAGCTTTGGTATCGGCAGCTAACATATAGTAAGCAGCTAAATTATTCTGAAGTTGAAGGTTATCTGGACAATGGTCTAAGCTTTCGAGTAAAACATCAATTGCAGCTTCTTCTTTATTGTTTTGGTGATAAAACTCGGCTAAAGTAATAGCATAAGTTGGATCGTAAGGATCTAAATTGATTGCTTCACGAAAATTAAGAACGGCTTTTTGAGCATCGGGCATACGAGAGTATGCAGAACCTAGTGCAAACCAGTAATCTGAATTTGTATCATCTAAATTTTTTGCCTCGCTCAGATATACAATACTTTCATCAATCTTATCTTGATAAAGTAGCATCAAACCCATGCCAAACCAAGGATCTGCAAATTTTTCATCTTCCTTTATCGCATTTTCATAATAGATCATAGCTTGATCGTACTCTTCCAGCTTTTCGAAACATTCTCCTATATATGAGTATGTTGAGGCATGATCATCTTCGAATTCTAAGTATTCAATATAACACTTAATAGCTTCTTCGTATCTATTGCAAATAGCGAGGGCATTAGCCTTATTAAAGTAAGCTTTACTGTGTTTCTCATTTATAGCAATACAGAAATCGTAGGCTTCTATGGAGTTGATACTTTGATCGTTTCTATTATATAGAATACCAAGGTTATACCAAGCATTATCCGAAAAAGGATCAAGTTCTAGGTAAGCTTTGTAAGCATCTATACTTTGATTATCGTGTTGTAATTTTTCGTGACAGTATGCCATTTCGAAAAGAACTTCGGCATCTTCGCTATTAAGTTTGTGAATTGCTTCGAAGTAGGGCAGAGCGAAATCATATAATTCTAGAGACTCAAAAGACAGGGCAATTCGAAACAATAAATCTTCTTTGTCATCGTAGCACAGGTCTAAAGCTATATCGAATTGGATTTTAGCCTTATGGGGTTTCTTTATTATATTGTATATGTTTCCTATAAGGATATAGATCTTTTGATTCGTGTTCTCAATCTTCCTTAGTTTTTTTAGAATAGCAAGCGCTTTAATTTCTTTACCTCTACCAATAAGCATTTGTGCTTGCTTTAATTGAAGGGAAATTGAAGAAGGATGCTGCTCCAAAGCCATTTCTGTAGCTTGATTTGCTTTGGCCAATTTATCGTTTTCAATATAATGGTCGACTAGGGCTTCAAACTCATGTACGTCAAAGTAACATGTCTTGTTTTGCTTGAGCATGGTTTCGAATCTTTTTACCAATTCAAGAACATCATCGTCGAAATAATTCTCAGTATTATCTATCATTTATTTAGTTGAAGTGATAATTCTAGGAGCAAAAATAGTTTTTATTTATAAATTTTCAAGCTTAAGTTATCAACAATACTTGTTTTTAGGTTAATAGCGACTTAAATATTTATATATTAGATCTGTATTTTAATACTAATGATGTCTTTAAGACTACTAATAAGATGATGGTGAATTCTATATTTAATTAACATAGAGGCTCTTTTTTAGCTTATTTCGTTTTACTAAAACTTTATGGATAGAATTTTAACCCATTCTTTATAGCTCATAACCGAAATTAGTCTAAGAAATGTTCCACGGTTTGCATTTTTTGTCTCAAGTTTGAAAAAAGAAGTAAAATAAAAAGTTCTTTTCTATTGAATAGTGAGGACTTAAACATCCATTACCTAACTTTATGTCAGACTATAGTATTTCTGAAGTTTAACAATATTAGTGTTATTTTGATCTGTTTAAAAGCGAAATGTATTTATAAATCAGTCTATTAACTTGTGATGCTGTATTTATTAACTATCTTTGTATGGTATGGGATTAAAACAAGGTGAACTTCACAATAAAAGAAATATCAGAATCTATAGTTTTCAGTTTCTTATTTTCAGAGTACTGTCCGATAGATTTCTTCCTCCATCCAATAATTAAGCATACCTATATATCCGTTAAAACGGATACTTGATTGCATGCATGTCATATTTTGCATGTGTATATATATTCATTTAAATTACACTTATGTTTTATTTAAAAACGTGGCTGGGAATTTGTTTCCTATTGTCTACTATTTCTGTTAATGCGCAGGAGAAACCTTCTGTTGATATTGGCGGAGCATTACGATTCAACTACAACTATTCAAGCTGGAAAGATGCACAAAAAAAACGCGGTGGCGATTTGGGTTTCGATGTGTTTCGACTAAATGCGAAAGCAAAATATAAAGGTTTAAAACTTAATGCTGAATATCGATTCTATTCTGATTCTTATGGCGGAGGCATGTTGAAACAAGGTTGGATTGCGTACGACTTTAATGAAAACGACGAATTACAATTTGGTTTAACTCAGGTGCCTTTTGGTATCACAAAATACAATTCAAACTCATGGTTCTTTAGCTTAAACTACTATGTTGGATTAGAAGATGATCACGACATGGGGCTAAAGTATACGCATCAAGGGGAAAAGTGGGACTACAGTCTAGCCTTCTTCAAAAATGCCGAAGACTTTGGAGGTACGGATGCTTCCGATAGCCGTTATTCTTATGACGTTAGTTCGATTAAGGAAGGTGAGAATATGATTTTGAGAAATAAAGAGGTGAATCAACTTAATGGAGATTTGTCTTATAAAATCAACAATACCAATGCTAAACATCGTATTGGTGTCTCTGCTCAATATGGTGGTTTATACAATATAGATACCGAAGAAACAGGTAATCATTATGCTCTTGCTGCCTATTACGAATTAAAAGCAGGTCAATTCGGAGTAAAAGCTCAAATAGCCAATTACAAATACAGTCCTGAGAATCCAGATGGCGAACGAGATGATGTTGTAGCTATGACTGCTTATGGTGCACCCTATTTGGTTGCTGCCGAAGCTAGCATATATACACTTGGATTAAGTTATTCTATTCCTTTAGAATGGGGACCAGTATCGAGTGTTATTATTTATAACGATTTTGGATATATGGATAAGGCAGAAAGCTCTTTCGAAGATTCAATGATGAATGTAACCGGTGCTATGTTTACTGCAGGTAATATTTACACTTATATCGATATGGCTGCTGGTAAAAATCAACCTTGGTTAGGATCTCAATGGACGGGTGCTTTGGCTGAAGGAACTCCTGATGCCGATTGGGCAATGCGTTTCAATATTAATGTGGGCTATTACTTTTAATCAATAGAATTCTCGAGGCTTGTTTCGGGGGTATAAGGTTGAAAATGAAAATGTTTTATTTTCAAAATGCTTTTTTAAAACGTATTTTTACTATTGGATGAGAGGCTTGCCTCTTAAAATGCTTATTTCACGAAAGTGAGATGTCTTTAAGTACTTCTAGGGTTTGCCTGGAAGTATTTATTAGAAAAATGAGATGTTATGCCGGATAAAAGAAAAATAAAAATTAAGGTTGAGGATTTAACCCTGATTTTTGGAAAACGTAAACAGGAGGCACTTGCCTTACTGGATAAGGGAGTTTCAAAAGAAGAAATTCTAAAGAAAACAAAATGTACTGTTGGGGTAAATAAGGTTAACTTTGAGATTAAGGAAGGAGAGATATTTGTTATCATGGGTTTATCAGGTAGTGGAAAATCTACTTTAATCCGTTGTTTAAATCGACTTAACGAACCTACCGCCGGTAAAGTTTTTTTCGATGAACATGATATTACTCGTGAGTCAAATAAAGAACTATTGGAAACCAGACGTACCGAGATGAGTATGGTATTTCAAAAGTTTGGCCTTTTGCCACACAGAACGATTCTTGAGAATGCTGCTTTTGGATTAGAGATTAGAGGAGAAGAAAAGCAGGAGCGGGAAGAAAAAGCGCTAGAGGCACTCGAAACTGTAGGCTTAAAAGGTTATGAATATCAATTCCCTTCATCCATGTCAGGAGGAATGCAACAGCGTGTCGGTTTGGCACGCGCTTTAGCAAACAATCCTGAAGTTTTGCTTATGGATGAAGCATTTTCTGCACTTGATCCACTTATTAAATCGGATATGCAGGATGAACTATTGGCCATACAAAGCAAGCTGAAAAAAACGATCGTATTTATTACTCACGATTTGGATGAGGCAATGAAAATTGGGGACCGTATTGCTATTATGAAAGATGGTGTTGTGGACCAAATTGGAACTGCTGAAGAAATTCTAACAAACCCTGCAACTGAATATGTTGAAGCATTTGTTAATAAAGTAGATCGAAAAACTATTATTACGGCAGAAACGCTCATGTTTACCAAGAATACGCTGGTTCAAATGCCTAAAGATGGTCCTAAAGGAGCTATCCGAAAAATGCGTACTATTGGAGTTGATGTGCTTCCTGTTGAAGATGAAGATAGAAAATTTCTTGGTTACGTTTGGTTACAAGATCTTTTGGAATTGGAAAAAGAGAAAGCAATTTCTGTTGAGAAAGTTCTGAAGACAAATGTTCCGAGTGTCTATAAATCCTATTCTGTAGAAGATATGTTACCCCTAATTACAGGGATTAAATATCCTTTAGCTGTTATAGAGGAGGACACTGGGAAGTTACTTGGTCTGATATCTCAAGCTTCGTTGATTATTGAAGCTACGCGATTTGGGAAAAAAGAGATAAGTGAATTAAAAGAACAAGCAAACGACATGTAATATGGAAAAATTAATTGATCTTGGTACATATATAGAATCTGGAATTAATAAACTGGAAGAGAATTTTTCGGGCTTGTGGGGTGCTATTGACGACGTTATTACGTGGACCGTTGATGGTATGAATGACATATTGTTGGGAATTCCTTTTTATGTTATTATTGTATTAGTAGCCTTAGCAGCTTATTATGCCAATGCTGGGAAAAATGCCTTTAAAGTAGAAGGATTAAAAAAAGGAAGTGGAATGGCAATATTTGTCATTTTAGGATTATTCTTAATTTTCGCAATGGGATACTGGAAAGAATCTATACAAACAACCACCTTGGTTCTAGTTTCAACCCTTATAGCTCTGCTTTTTAGTATTCCTCTAGGAATTTTGGCTGCTAGAAGCAAAACTGCTGATGTAATTATTCGGCCTATGCTTGATTTAATGCAAACCATGCCAGCTTTTGTTTACCTTATTCCAGCAATTTTCTTTTTCAGTGTTGGAAATACGCCGGGTGTAGTGGCTACAGTGATTTTCTCGCTTCCACCAGCTGTGCGTTTAACCAGTTTAGGAATTAAAAATGTTCCCTCGGATGTGATTGAAGCAGGACGTGCTTTTGGTGCAACCGAAAAACAAATCTTATTTAAAATACAGTTGCCTTTGGCAAAACCGACTATTCTTGCTGGTATTAATCAGGTGATACTATTGGCGTTATCAATGGTGGTTATCGCCTCAATGGTAGGCGCTAAAGGACTTGGAAGTATTGTTTACCAGGGAATTCAGCAAAACGACGTTGCAAAAGGTTTTGAATCGGGATTAGGCATTGTCATTTTGGCTATTATCTTGGACAGAGTCACACAAGCTATTGCAAAAAAATAATTATAATAACCTATAAATAGAATTATGATGAAATTAAGAAATTTAGGAATTTTACTTGTTGCTGCTTTATTAACTGTCTCAGTTAGTTCATGCAAAAACAGTGGAAAGAAAAAAGAAAGAAGTAAAGATAAGAAGGAAGTTAGCATCTTTTATCCCAATTGGAGTGAAGGTATTGCTTTTACTTATTTGTCTAAAGCTGCTCTTGAAGCACATGGTTTTAAAGTAGATTTGACCAATTTAGCGCCGGGTATGATCTATGGCGAATTGTCAAAAAAGGATTCAAAAGGGGATGTTTTTCTTGATGCATGGTTGCCAAATACACATAAAGATTATTGGGCTAGTTATGGTGATGACTTAGTAAAATTAGGTGAATCGTTTAGCGAGGGGACTACTGGTTTAGTTGTTCCTGCGTATGTTACGATTAACTCTATAGAAGAATTAAATGCCAATAAAGATAAATTTGATGGCGAAATCATTGGTATTGGTGCTGGTGCAGGTATTCATGCCAACACGCTTAAAGCAATAGACGAATACAAACTAGATTTTGAGCAAATTACATCGAGTGGACCAGCAATGGTAGCTAGTCTTGAGAAAGCAATCAAAAAACAAGAATGGGTTGTTGTTACGGGTTGGAAACCTCATTTTAAATGGACCAAAAACGACTTGAAATATTTAGAAGATCCTAAAGGAATTTACCCACAGGATGCTTGTACAATTATTTCACGAAAAGGATTTGCACAAGACAAACCTGAAGCGGCTACTTTTTTCAAAAACTTTAAGCTTGAAGAAGCACAGTTGTATGAATTAATGACAGCTATTAAAGACAATGGAGAAGAAGCAGGAGCTACTAAATGGTATAAAGCTAATAAAGTATTGGTTGATTCTTGGATGAAATAATCTAGAAACTGAAGCTTTAAATTAATATATAAAAAGAGCCACATTGATAAAATGTGGCTCTTTTTGTATCTCAGAAATAAGATATTTAAAAAGCCCTCATCAAATGAATGATGAGGGCTTAACTGAACTCACACAGGTGGAAGCCCAGTGTGAGAAAGATCTTATATCAGTCCTTTATTTATAAAGGAAGAATTTGACGACCATATACCGTTTCAAAAAGTTGTGCCATTGCAATATAAACCGCAATAGAGCCACAAATAACACCTTCGATACCTGCAATAGTATGAATCATGTGATTACCTGTGAAGTTGGCAATTGCTAATAAAGCAAATAATATAACAACTGTAGCAAATAGAATGGCTAATGCTCTACCTAATTTTAGAGTTGCTACAAAGAACCCCAATGAAAGAATACCCCAAACAGATAAGAAATACCCCATTGCTATAGGTGTTGGAGCTGTTCCTAAGCCCATTTTTGGAAGAATCAATAGAAATACTAATGTCAACCAAAAAATACCGTAAGATGTAAAAGCCATGGTGCCAAAGATGTTATTCTTTTTCCACTCCATACTTCCTACAATAACTTGAGTAATACCACCAAAAAAGATTCCCATTGCAAGAATCATCGTATCTAAGCCAAATAAACCAGCATTATGAAGGTTTAATAGGATTGTGGTTAATCCAAATCCGCAAAGTCCTAATGGTCCTGGATTCGCTGTAGTATCCTTTTGAATAATTAATTGTGTGTTTTCCATTTTTATTTTTTGTGTGAAAAGCAGCCGCAAAAGTATTCTTTTTATCAGATATAGCATCCTTAAAAGTAAGTTATTACAATTTGTAAATTTGTATCTAGTTATAAAAGTAACTACGTGCATGTTTGTGGGGCTTTGTGTGTCTTGAATTACATTAGTAATCAGTAGTATGTGGTGTTTGTACTATTGTGTATAGAGTTGATATAAATAGCGATGAGTTTTCTTAATATGATTTATTGAAGGGATTTGAACGCGAAATTATTGAACGCTTTTTATTATTAATAAAGCCGAAATGCAAACAAAAAGCCCTTACCAAATAAATGATAAGGGCTTAGCTTAACTCACACAGGTGGAAGCCAGGTGTGAGAAAGATCTTTATATCTAATTCTTAATTAAAAGAATGATTTGATCAGATGTTGATTTGAAATAAATTAGAATGTCTTTATTTTTTCAAAGCGTTGGCAAAAGTAGAGTTTTTATCAGATAAAACAAGCGATTGAGGCTATTTTATTTAAAATAATATTTAGATTTTAATTGTGTTTTGATAAGTTTTGTGGTTAGTTGTTAGCAGTCAGACAACTATGAGCCAATGGGAGTTTTAAATAAATGGATTACGCCTAGTAGTTAGTTTTATTTTACAATTTATCAAGATATTATTGGCTTCTTGGTGCTGATAGCTTCTTCTACCAACATATTGTTGCATCAATAGTCTTTTACGAAATTTGTTAACGTATTATTTTGGTGTTTCTTTCATTAATAAGTTTTGGATGAGTTGAAAATAGCAGATAAAAGAAAACCCAAATCAATGATGTGATTTGGGCTTTAAGTAATTATAAAAAGTACTATTTTATTCCCAGTTCAAGATCTTTTTGAATAAATAGTTTTCTGCATCTGGTAAGTATGTTTTAGCCGCTTCCAAATCTTCTTCACATAAATAATGTAAGTTGTTGTTCATTACTGATTGAACTTTCTCACTATTAATATCAACCAAACGAGGTTTAACTTTACCATTCTCATCTTCTACATCTTTAAGAAACAGAGGGGCAGAATCTCCTTTAGGATCAACAGTTACCATACATTTCGATTGTCCAGCTTTAAATAGCTTGTAAACACCATTTCCTAACATAGTACATAAATCTAAATCGTAAGCAACGGGGGGACAACAACGTAATCCAAAACCTAATTCTACTGGACGAGTACCAATATTTAGATTGTACGATTTAATTTTACGTTGAATAAACATATTAAATACGTGCGATTTACTTACGTTAAACAACTCTGGGTGACCATGGTTATCGTATGTGAAGTTGATACCTGTACTTTCAATTTCTTTGGTATCCATAAAGTGGAAAACACCTTCACTTATAATAGCAGCACCATAGTTTAATCCTAGAATACGGCGTTTTATTATTGATGAAATAACCAAGTTGGCAATTTTATCAGCAGAGATATCAGTCTTGTTAAACATTTCAGGAATAATAATCATTGGGAAATGAGTAGAAACACCAATCTCAAAAGCTAAGTGACCTGCTTCACGTCCCATTGCAGCTAATACAAACCAGTTTTGCGATGTACGAGCATCTTCATAAACTGTTGTCGCAATACGCACACCTTCATTTTTGGCAGAATGAAATCCAAAAGTAGGAGAGCCCACAGGTAATGGAAGATCATTGTCAATAGTTTTAGGTACGTGAATATTTGAAATTGAAATTTGATTATCTTCTAAATATTTAGAAATACGATTTGCTGTAGATGCTGTATCATCTCCTCCAATGGTGACTAATAGCTTCACATTGTTCTTAACAAAGAAATTCGTGTTGAAATCGGTGTCTTTAGGTTTAAAACGACTCATTTTAAGAGAAGATCCACCTTTACTGAAAATACCGTCAAGAAATGGAAAATCTAAATCTTGAGTTTCAGGATTTTCAGAAAAAAGGCCTTTGTATCCTTCATGCATACCAATTACGCGATATCCATTCTTAAGAAATATTTTTCCTACACTACTTATTACGGTGTTAATTCCTGGAGCTGGTCCACCGCCACACAATATTACTACTGAATCTTTCATGGTTTTTAGTTGTATTTTAATTCTAGCCTTTAGTTTAAGTCTAAGGACAAGATTTTATTGCTTTTTTAATAATTAAGTGGCAAAGATAAACCTATCGTATTTAATACAAAATATAATTTGCTCATATCAAGCTAAAACCTTAATTTTCTTTAATATAAGAATTGATGTGGTTAATCTATAAGCTAATAGAAAATTTAGATATATAGATAGTTGTATGTGTGCCGATTTTTATATAGTTTTGATGCGTTAAAGAATTCAAAATCATAAAATATATGCGAAATATAACTTGTCGATTGATTATCTTTTTAGTGCTTTTTAGCCCTCTTTTTGCTGTTGCACAGTCAAATGGTGTTAATATCAGTCTTAAGGAAGCTTTATTAAAAGCCGAAGAAAACAATAAGGAGATAAAAAAGTCTAAATCTCGAGTTGAAATTGCGAAGGCAAATTATCAACAATCTAATTCCTTATTTTTACCTGGAATTAACCTATCTCATACCGCTGTTAGAACAAACGACCCCTTAGCAAGTTTTGGTTTTAAGTTGAAACAAGAAGTCGTAACGTCTGGTGATTTTAATCCTGTTTTATTAAATGATCCAGGTTCTATGTCGAATTTTCAAACTCAGATAAAGGTAGAACAACCTCTTTTGAATTTTGATGGTATTTATGAACGTAAAGCTGCAAAGTTAGGTTTCGATGCAGTAAGCCTTCAATCGGAGAGAATGGCTGAGTATGTCAAGTTTGAGGTGAAAAAAGCCTATAAACAATTGCAGTTAGCACAAGAAGCTGTGAATGTTTTTGAAAAGGTTAAAGCCGGTACTGATGCAAACCTGAAACAAAGTTTGGACTTTTTTGAGGAAGATTTAATTAAGGAGGCTGATGTTTTAGCTGCTAAGGTTCGTGCTTTAGAAGTTCAGAATAATTTGAACCAATCGATAAATCAAAGACAAGGTGCTTCTGATTATTTGGCTTTTTTAATAGGAATGGAATCAAGTGATGTTTTATCAGCTACTGATGTTTTTCAAGAACCACTTATGAGTTCAAATCTTAATGATGAAAAGAACAATGAAGATAGATCTGATATTTTAGCCTATAAAAAAGGTGTTTCAGCAAAGGAGCAGATGTTAAAATCGGCACGGAATAAATTTTTGCCACGCATTAATGCCTTTGGTGCTTATGAATGGAACGATAAAGATTTTTTAGGTACAAGTGCTAATAATTATATGATTGGTGCTTCATTATCGTGGGATCTATTTAAAGGATACAAAAATATAGCTAGTGTTAAAAAAGCTAAGGCGGAACTACAACTTCAAAAATTTGATTTTGATGATTATCTAGAGCAGAATAATTTGAAGATAAAAGATGCTAAACGTTCACTCATTTTGAGTATTCAAAAAATTGAAACGGGCCGATTGGCAAAAGAGCAATCGGAAGAAGCTTTAAGAATTCGTACAAACCGTTTTAAACAAGGTCTTGAGAAAATGACTGATCTTATTCAATCAGAAACACTTTATGCTAGTAAAAACTTAGAATATTTGAATGCAATAAATACATTTTATACAGCTAAGTATTATTTGGAATTTCTTCTTGAAAAAGAATTAAAATAAAATCAAAAAAAATAGATAACCACCATTCAATAGATATACTATGAACACAAAATATTATTTAAGCATTTTTGTTGCAATCGGATTATTAGCTTCATGCAGTAGCGAACCGGTAAAGAAAAAAACAGAAAGCTTCGACTTGACGGTTGATGTTGCACAGGTAGAAAACATAAAGGAAGCAGAATTATTGAGTTTTACAGGAAAACTTGAAGCTGCATCTTATTCGAAACTAAGTACCCGAATTATGGGACAAGTTGAGAATATACATGTAAAACTTGGAGAGACTGTTCGTAAAGGTCAGCTTTTATTACAAATTAGTAATAAGGATATTCTAGCAAAGAAAAAACAAGCAGAAGCTAACCTTAAGCTTTCAGAAACCTTAATGGCTGATGCTGAAAAGAATTTGGAGCGATATCAAAATTTATTTGACAAAAAATCAGCGTCAAAGAAAGAATTGGAAGATATGCAGATTCAGAAGAAAGTTGCTGATGCGAAACTTGAAGCTGCTAAAGGTATGTTGGTAGAAGTTGAAGAATCATTGAAATATGCGAATGTAAGCGCACCGTATAGTGGTCGTGTGACTAAGCAGTTCGTTAAAGTTGGAGATTTAGCATCTCCGGGAATGCCTTTACTTTCAATCGAGAAAAAAGGAAACTATCAAGTGCTTGCTCGTGTTCCCGAATCGGAAATATCGCAAATTAAGCTTAACGATTACGTAGAAGTTGAATTGACAGCACAGAATAAACGTCGTTTACGAGGTAGAGTATCAGAAATTAACCCTTCAGCAATTGATTCGGGAAATCAGTTCGAAATTAAGGTTCAACTTGATGCGCTTAAGGATTCAAACTTGAAACTTTATACAGGCATGTTTGCGAAGGTCTATATTCAAATGGGAGAGACGAATCGAATTGTGATTCCTAAGTCAGTTTTAGTCGAAAGAGGACAGCTTATTGGTGTTTATACGCTAAGTCAGAGCAATACGGCTTTGTTACGTTGGATTCGTGTCGGAAAAACTTATGGTAATTCAATTGAAGTGCTTTCAGGCTTAAGTTCAGGCGAAAAGTATATTGCATCGTACAAAGGTAAAATTTGGGATGGTGCTAAGCTTAAGGTGAATAATGTAAAGTAAACATGAAGTATTCAAGATTAATCTTCTAAAACATATGAAAACAGGATTTGCTGGCGGAATAGCCAAACTCTTTATAAATTCGAAACTAACTCCTTTATTAATGGTCGCGTTTTTGATCATTGGAGCTTATAGTTCGTACCTAACTCCTCGAGAAGAGGAGCCTCAAATTAGTGTACCAATTGCTGATATATTTTTAGCCTATCCAGGTGCCAGTCCAGCTGAGGTTGAATCAAGAATTGTGAAGCCACTAGAGAAAGTGGTTGCTAATATACCAGGCGTAGAATATGTGTATTCAACATCTATGTCGGAACAAGCCATGTTAATTGTACAATTTTATGTGGGAGAGGATGTGGAACGTTCTCTTGTTAAAATGTACAACGAGATTATGAAACATATGGACGAGATGCCCAAAGGTATTTCATTTCCACTGATTAAAACACGTGCAATTGACGACGTTCCCGTTTTGGGAATAACCCTTTGGAGCGAAAAATATGACGATTTTCAACTCCGACGAATGGCTCAGGAATTGAATAACGAAGTTAAAAAAGTGAGCGAAGTGTCTTCTACCGCAATTAGAGGTGGACGTTCGCGACAGCTTCAGGTCATTTTGAACAGAGAATTGATGGCTAACTACCATGTTGATGCTTTAAGTGTTGCACAGCAAATTAAAGCTGCTAATCAACAAATGGGTTCTGGTTCTTTCAATAATAAGGATAATCAGTTCTTGGTTAAGACAGGTTGTTTTATAGAAAATGCCGAAGAGCTTTCCAATCTTGTTGTTGGTATAAACAATGGTAGCCCTGTTTATTTAAAACAATTTGCTGAGGTGGTTGACGGACCAGAAATTCCTTCTCAGTATGTGAGTTTTGGGTATGGAGAAGAGAACGATAAGCACGCTGCTTTTAAAGGCGAGTATCAGGCCGTAACACTTTCAGTAGCGAAACGGAGTGGTGCTGATGCAATGAAAATATCGGAGCAGATTCTAAATAAATTGGAATTATTGAAGAAAGATTTAATTCCTTCGGACGTTCATGTGGAGGTGACTCGAAATTATGGTGCAACTGCATCCGATAAGGTGTCAGAGCTTTTATTACACCTTTTGGGTGCGATTATAGCTGTAACTTTTGTCGTAATGCTAGCAATGGGCTGGCGTGGAGGATTGGTTGTATTCCTTTCGGTACCTATCACCTTTGCGCTTACCATGTTTAGTTACTATTATCTAGGCTATACTTTAAATCGAATTACACTATTTGCACTGGTCTTTGTAACGGGAATTGTGGTAGATGACTCCATTATTATTGCTGAGAATATGCACCGGCATTTCAAAATGAAGAAGATGTCCTTTATGGATGCGGCTCTTTTTTCTATCGATGAGGTAGGGAATCCAACCATTTTGGCGACTTTTACCGTAATTGCTGCCGTGTTGCCTATGGTATTTGTATCAGGTTTAATGGGACCATATATGAGTCCTATGCCTATTGGTGCTTCCATTGCCATGATATTTTCCTTATTGGTTGCTTTAACCATTACGCCTTATTTAGCCTATCGATTGTTGAAAGGTGGAGAAGATAAAAACAAAGATATTGAGAGTCAGTTTAAGCTTGAAGATGGTTTTATATACAAGATTTATAACAGAACCATGCGCCCTATGTTGGAGTCTCCAAAATTGAGATGGACATTCATTCTTTCGGTAACGGTTCTTTTATTGGCTTCTACAACTTTGGTTTATTTCAAAATGGTAGCCGTTAAAATGTTGCCTTTCGATAATAAAAACGAGTTCCAAGTGATTATCGATATGCCAGAGGGAACAACCCTTGAGCGTACAGCCGTGGTTACAAAAGAGCTAGCAGCTTATATTTCTCAGCAAGATAATGTGATGGATTATCAATGTTATGTAGGAACAGCTGCACCAATGAATTTTAACGGTTTGGTTCGTCATTACGATTTACGTAGAGGTTCTAATATGGCCGATATTCAGGTTAATTTGACGCATAAGGACGATCGAAAAGAACAATCGCATGATATTGCTAAAGGGATGCGTCCAGGTTTGCAAGCCATTGGTGAAAAATTTCATGCCAATGTTAAGGTTGTTGAAGTACCACCAGGACCGCCAGTTATGTCGACTTTAGTGGCTGAGGTTTATGGTCCAGATGAGAAAGAGCAAATCGATATTGCATCTCAATTGAAGACGCTATTCAGTAAAACACCAGATGTGGTTGATGTGGATTGGATGATTGAAGATGATCAGAAAGAATATCAGTTTGATGTGAACAAAGAGAAAGCGATGCTTGCAGGTGTTAGTACACAGCAGGTTGTTCAAACTATCGCCATGACACTTAATGGTCAAGATGTTTCTCAATTATATCAAGAAAATGAGCACAACCAAATTGGGATCAATCTTCGCCTAAAAGAGGAGGAGAGATCAAGTATTAATGATCTTAAAAAAGTGAATATTCTAACTCAAAATGGTGAAATGTTAGCCATTGGCGATATTGTTGATATTCGTGAAGTGACTAAAGAAAAGAGTATCTATCGCAAAAACCAGAAACGTGTGGTTTATGTAACGGCTGATGTGGCTGGTAAGCTCGAAAGTCCTGTTTATGGTATAATGGGAATCTCTGAGAATCTTGGAGAAATTAAAGTACCAGAAGGTTTTTCTTTAACTGAAGAATACACGCAACAACCCTCTATGGAGGATGATTATAGTCTGAAGTGGGATGGTGAGTGGCAAATTACTTACGAGGTTTTTCGCGATTTAGGAACAGCCTTTGCAGTGGTGCTACTTGTTATTTATATGCTGATTATTGGTTGGTTCCAGAACTTTAAAGTTCCATTTGTGATGATGGTATCTATTCCCTTATCTCTAATTGGTATTTTAGTTGGTCACTGGTTAATGGGTGCTTTCTTTACAGCAACATCCATGATTGGATTGATTGCCCTGGCGGGTATTATGGTTAGGAATGCCATACTGCTCATCGACTTTATCAACCTCCGATTGGCAGAAGGTAGTCCGCTTAAGGAAGCCATCATTGAGGCCGGAGCAGTAAGAACTACGCCAATCTTATTAACAGCTGGAACGGTTGTAATTGGAGCCGTTGTTATCTTGTTCGATCCTATTTTCCAAGGATTAGCCATTTCATTAATGGGTGGAACTATTGCATCAACATTCTTAACGCTACTAATCGTTCCTTTGATCTATTATATCACAGAGAAAAAGAACTATAAATAAGACAAATAATAATGATCTAAAATCCCCAAGCCACAATCAGGTTTGGGGATTTTTTTGCGATATAGCTTAGACACAGATCTTAATGATTCAAACAAGATTGATTTCCAAACGTAAAGATCATAATGAGATCATCTTTAATCAGCGTCAGGATTTTTTGTTTTGCAATATAGATTAGACGCAGATTTTAATGATCTAAATAAGATTGATGTTCAATTGTGAAAATCATAATGAGATCATCTTTAATCAGCGCCAAGATTTTTTGTTTTGCAATATAGATTAGACGCAGATCTTAATGATTGAAATAAGATTGATGTCCCAACGTAAAAATCATAATGAGATCATCTTTAATCAGCGTCAGGATTTATTTGTTTTGCGATGAGGATTAGACGCAGATCTTAATGATCCAAATAAGATTAATGTTTAAACGTTAAGATCATAATGAGATCATCTTTAATCAGCGTCAAGATTTTTTTGTTTTACGATTAGGATTAGACGCAGATCTTAATGATTCAAATATGATTAATGTCGAAACGTAAAGATCATATTGAAATCATCATTAATCAGCGTCAATTATTTTTTGTTTTACGATTAGTATTAGACGTAGATCTTAATGATCTAAATAAGATTGATGTCCCAAAGTTAAAATCATAATGAAATCATCTTTAATCAGCGTCAATTTTTTTTTGTTTTACGATGAGGATTAGACGCAGATCTTAATGATTCAAATAAGATTGATTTTGAAACGTAAAAATCATAATGAGATCATCTTTAATCAGCATCAGGATTTTTTGTTTTGCAATATAGATTAGACGCAGATCTTAATGATTCAAATATGATTAATGTCGAAACGTAAAGATCATAATGAGATCATCTTTAATCAGCGTCAGGTTATTTTGTTTTACGAAGAGGATTAGACGCAGATCTTAATGATCTAAATAAGATTGATTTCCAAACGTAAAGATCATAATGAGATCATCATTAATCAGCGTCAATTTTTTTTTTTTTACGAAGAGGATTAGACGCAGATTTAAATGATCCAAATAATATTGATGTCCAAGCGTAAAAATCATAATGAGATCATCTTTAATCAGCGTCAAGATTTTTTTGTTTTTCGATGAGGATTAGACGCAGATCTTAATGATTCAAATATGATTAATGTCGAAACGTAAAGATCATATTGAAATCATCATTAATCAGCGTCAATTATTTTTTGTTTTACGATTAGGATTAGACGCAGATCTTAATGATCTAAATAAGATTGATGTCCCAAAGTTAAAATCATAATGAAATCATCTTTAATCAGCGTCAAAATTTTAGCAAGATCGACACAATTATATTAATTTGCGCTCATAAACAAACGACAAAGAATGGGAAATATTAAGTTCAAACAGATTGTTATAATCGATTATACAGGCTTACAGCAATTTGCTCTAGAAAAGCTTCAAAGCCTATCAGAAAAAAGCATAATAGCCTATAATGATATACCGAAAGACGATGCTGAGATTATAAATCGTATTCAACATGCAGATTGTGTCTTTGTATCGTGGAATACACGAATTAATGCTTCTGTCTTGAGTCACTGTCATCAGCTAAAATATATTGGCATGTGTTGTAGTCTAATCGATTTCGACTCAGCCAATGTCGATGTTTCTTATGCTATAGAAAAAGGAATTACCGTAAAAGGGGTTAGAGACTATGGCGACGAAGGTGTTGGTGAATTTATAATAGCAGAACTCATTCAGTTGCTTAAGGGTTTAGGTGAGCATCAGTGGCGAGAAGACCCCGTTGAGCTGACCAATAAAAAGATAGGCATAATTGGTATGGGTACAACAGGGCGTTTAACCGCTCATCGTTTACAAGCATTTGGAGCGAAAACGTATTACTACAGTCGCAATAGAAAACCCGATGCCGAGAACGAAGGTATCGAATACCTACCATTAAACGATTTGTTAGAGCATTGCGATATTATCTCTTTTCACCTGCCACGAGGAACTAAAGTTCTAAATGCCGAGCATTTTAAAACCTTTGGTAATAATAAAATACTAATTAATACCTCACTCGGATTGTGTTTCGAGAAAGAGGATTTTAAGAACTGGATTGAAACATCTGGAAATTATGCTATTTTCGATGTGGTTGCTTTTGGTGAGCATAAAGCAGAATTGAGTCAATACAGCAACTTATTATATTCCAATGCGACTTCGGGTTGGACCAAGGAGGCTAAGGAACGTTTATCATATAAAGTCCTCGAAAATTTAAGCGAATACGCAAAGAACGAGGCTCAGGAATAGCTTTGTCTAAGCATTTAAAATTAAATCCAAACCCCACCAAACCAACAAAATATCACAGGTCAGGGTCTGACTATCGGGAAGCTGTAAGTGTCAGGCTCTGACTATTAAGAAGCTGCATATGTCATTCAGAAAGTTATCGGAATTTGACTAAGTTTATTCGAATCTATTGAGAACCTTACAAAAAAGTGCATCCGTTAAGTAAGCACTGGTCAGGTCCCGAATCCTTTCGGGATGACTAAGTTTATTTGAACCTATTGAGAGCCTCACAAAAAAAGTGAGACCCTCAAAGCAACACGGGTCAGGTCCCGATTGTTATCTCATAAGTTTAAAGGCATTGTTCAACTATGTTTTATTTGGCAGTATCTCTATCATAAAAGTGAATCTAAGGAAATCTTAATCCTCTTTTTTTGTTAACTTAGACAAACGTAATGATAAAACACTTTTACGTTGTGTGGCATTACTCTAATAAAATATTTATATGAAATCATGCTTGCTTTTGAATATTCAATTCTCTTTTGGTGAGAATTATTATGATGCAGATCCTTCATCTCTTTGGGTTAGTTTATTAATAACACTCATAGGCGCTGCGTTTGGTGCTTGGTTTGGTTTTAAGTTCTATATTAAACAAGAACAAACATTAAGAGAGAAACGATTAGAATCTGAAAATCGATACTTTGTAAAGAATTTAGAAGACGCTTTAGAAAATATAAAGCAACAACAGAAACAATATATTGAATCATTTGAAAAACAAAAAAATGATCTATATCACTACTCAAAACCTGCAAGATTATGTTTTAAGAATCTTACTTATCTCTCTAAACTAAATACACATCATTTATTAGAATCATTTAGTAAGAAAAAGAATTTTGACAGTAATCTCTTTTTCGATTTTTTTAAAAGTATCGACTATGTTGAAGACATTTTAAAATCAGTTGAAATATCAGATTTTGATAATCAACATCAATATTTTAATAATATTGATTCTATTGAGGCTAATAGAATTGATTTAATAACTTCACTTAAACAAAGAGGAACATATCTCAATAATAATAACTTGACGACATCGAAAGAATTCATTTTTATTCATAAATTAATCGAAATAGACAATAGAATCAACGAAAAATTCACATTATCTAGTGGTCATGATTTTAAAAGCATAAAAGAAGTTCTTATTCGAAAAATTAAAAACAATACAACAGCTGATTTTACATCGTCTACATTATGGAAAGATATTGACATAAAGAGTCAAATAATTTCTCGTTATATAGGGAAAATCAAGGCGAATAATAAGGTGGCAAATGATATGCTAAACAATAACATTATTAAAATTACAGAAGAACTTAATTTTATAGAAGCAGTAAAGAGTAATGTCTTATAAAAGGAATAATAAAACGCCACACAATAAAACCTAAATTTCATGGTGCTGATGAGGCCGTGTGATAGTTTAGTTCAATGTCTTATAAATTATTATTTTAGTGGAGTTCGTGAATTTTAAAATCTTATATTTATTTTACTTATGGCTTGATGGTTAGCACAACGGAGATGATTGTGAATAAACTATAGAACATTGCAAATTTGTAATTGATAACTGAATATATGGATAGTAAAATAGAAACCTGAATTCAAGTTGCAAATGCAACTTTTTGATTATTTACAACATAATTATATTTTTCATTTGGAGTCAAGTAATTTAGACGCTTTCTAGGCCTATTATTTAGTTTATCTTGAACCCATTGTACTTTTTCATTTGTTATTCCATCAA
>NZ_SADB01000106.1 GCF_009669305.1 Ancylomarina sp. 16SWW S1-10-2 | reverse complement strand
AAAAGACATCCTAGTACGATCTATCGTGAGCTTAAAAGAAATAGCATCAATGACGTTTATCAAGCTCGATATGCTTCTGATAACACTTTTGCTAGACGTAGACGTGGTCACAGAAAACTCAAAATCGATTCAMTCCTCTGGAAATTTATTGTTGAAGCGATCCGTTGTTTATGGTCTCCTCAGCAAATAGCAAAGCGTTTAAAGACATTTCCTGATTTGGATCAAACAATGAATGTAAGCCATACAACGATTTATTCAACGATACGCGCATTACCCAAGGGTGAGTTGAAAAAAGACTTATTATCCTGTCTGCGWCATGAAAATAAAAAGCGAAAAGCTAACGGTGAACCTAAAAAAGATTCTATATTACAGGATATTAAAACTATTCATGAGCGCCCARCCGAAGTTCAAGAAAGAAAAATACCGGGTCATTGGGAAGCYGATTTAATTAAAGGTAAAGACAATAAAAGTTCGATAGCAACACTTATTGAACGAAATACACGGCTCTGTATCTTGGCAACATTACCTGATGCAAAGGCAGAATCMGTGCGCAAGGCTTTAACTGAAGCTCTGAAATATTTACCTGCAGAACTGCGTAAAACGTTGACCTATGACCGTGGACGCGAGATGGCAGAACATAAAATACTTGAAGAAGATTTAGGCATAGATGTATATTTCTGTGACCCACATKCACCCTGGCAAAAAGGCACATGCGAAAATATGAATGGTTTAATTAGGCAATATTTACCTAAAGGGATTGATTTAAATCAGG
>NZ_SADB01000105.1 GCF_009669305.1 Ancylomarina sp. 16SWW S1-10-2 | reverse complement strand
TTCTAAAGTTCTATCTCGAATAATATCCTTTTCTTCTGATAGGTAGTTGTCGTGTGAAGCTCCATCTAATTCTATGATTAGTCTAATTTCGGGGCAATAGAAATCAGCAATGTAATTTCCGATTGAATGTTGTCTACGGAATTTGAGATTCTCGATTTGTTTATTTTTGATTGTTTTCCAAAGAGTTGATTCAGCAGCAGTGGAACGCTTTCTTAGTTTCTTTCTGTATTCGATGAGGTTCGGTTTGTTGTGAATCTTTTTCATGTTAATGTCTTTGAGTTATACAATTTACATAAAATATTGTTTGAGATTGTAAACCACTCCGTCTGATTTTCTTCGTACCTCAGAAAACCATCAATTTTTTCTCCTCCTTTGTTTTAAGGAGGAGTGCCCGTAGGGCGAGGTGGTAAAAAATATAGGAGGGGAAATTATGTTTATTTGATATAAATGGTTAACCTTTCTCTTTTTTTAATGATTAATCCCCGAAGAGCGAGGTGGTAAAAGAATAATTTATATTCAGCTATTTTTCTTCAGATAGTTTATTTTGTGCGTTTTAATTGCCTCAATTATTTCTTCAAGAAATTCATAAACATATCGGTTTTCAAATCTTATTATGGTGCAATTGTATTCTTCTAAAGTTCTATCTCGAATAATATCCTTTTCTTCTGATAGGTAGTTGTCGTGTGAAGCTCCATCTAATTCTATGATTAGTCTAATTTCGGGGCAATAGAAATCAGCAATGTAATTTCCGATTGAATGTTGTCTACRGAATTTGAG
>NZ_SADB01000102.1 GCF_009669305.1 Ancylomarina sp. 16SWW S1-10-2 | reverse complement strand
TTTCCAGGGGTTGAACTTCTACCGGGAGGTTCACTTGTTGACTTAGAATATGCAGATGACATAGTTTTATTTGGTGAAGACGCTGACAAAATTCAGAGTCTTCTGACCACTCTAAGCAACAATGCAAGCATGTTCGGGATGCGATTCTCTCCCTCGTAATGTAAAATGTTGCTTCAGGATTGTGTTACATCGACACCCGAACTAGTGATAGGGAGTGAAGTAGTTGAGTGTGTCGACCGCTTCACTTATCTTGGAAGTCTCATCAGCCCTTGTGGTCTGGTGTGTGACGAAATCTCAGCACGGACATAGAAGGCTCGACTAGCTTTTGCCAACTTGCGTCATTTATGGCGTAGGCAAGATATCCGTCTATCAACTAAAGGACTGGTTTACTGCGCAGCAGTTCGTCTCGTCCTACTTTATGGCAGTGAAACGTGGCCGGTAAGAGTAGAGGATATCCGTAGGTTACTAGTATTTGATCATAGGTGTCTTCGAAACATTGCTCGTATATCCTGGGACCATCGAGTAAGTAATGCAGTTGTTAGGAAACGGGTACTAGGTAAGGATGGCAAATCAATTGATGAAGTAGTGAAACTTCATCAGTTGAGATGGCTGGGACACGTGTTACGTATGCCCAACGACCGACTGCCTCGACGTGCGATGTTCAGTGGTATAGGAGTAGGTTGGAAGAAATCTAGGGGTGGCCAGACCAAAACATGGCACAAATCCATGAAGTCACTGACAAGTGGACTGAGCCATGTTGGTAGGTGTAGACTACCTGGTTG
>NZ_SADB01000101.1 GCF_009669305.1 Ancylomarina sp. 16SWW S1-10-2 | reverse complement strand
TTTGCCGCGGACTACACCTGGACTTTCCGCGGACTACACCTGAATCAGCTTAATTTTGCAGAATGCGATATATGTGCAGACACACGATCATATGCACATATATATACATATACATGCATATATATATATATRTACATATACATATATATGCACATATATATATATACATACATATATACATATACATATATATGTACATATGTATATGATACAGATGTATAGCACATATATGCACATATGCAGAACGTCGCAAGTATACGATATATGGATATATGTTATGCACAAGCCGAGACTCATGCATCCCATAGTATACACATAGGTATAAATGCTTTAACCAGACCGAAGTCTAGCGCAATAAGGGAAATGATAGAGGAACATGTCCTCAAATCATTACGTCAAGCAGGGATAGGATTCAATGCCTCGCAGTGTGAAAGCTGCTCGAGCACGTACGTCTCCCCGACAAAACATTAAGTCGTCTACAAACGATTTAGTATCCTCACGCTCATACCACAATTAGATATCGTGTCGACCCCCGTACCCCAAAATCCGGAGCACGGTTTATGGTCATCGCTCTGGCATAACACCAGACCTAATGGGCCTAGCCGAACACATGGTCCAGTCCAGACACCAAAAGGAATACGTAAGCTTGCCCAGCCACGTGTCGGATACAGAATGTACCGTTGCAAATTTGGACGGGATTCAGACTTAGAGGCGTTCAGCCTTAATCCCTCAGATGGTAGCTTCGCACCATTGGCCTTTCGACCAGGCACATATACCAATTATCTGAACCT
>NZ_SADB01000100.1 GCF_009669305.1 Ancylomarina sp. 16SWW S1-10-2 | reverse complement strand
TTCCTCAATTCTGGTTCGGATGTCAGCACCTTGTTTTTGGTACTCTTTCAGCTCACTTTTGGTCGTATTTTCAATATATTGAGTTCTATATTTTTCAAATAGTGCCTTATATTCAGAGGTAGTTTTATTGGCTTCCTCTATTTTTTGATTAACAATTTCTCGCTTTTGCTCATCCGTTAAAGGCTTTGGCTTTTCCCGTTGCTGTTCTTGGTCTAAGTTCGCAAGGTGTTTAGGTAAATAATTAATATGTGTTTGAAAAGTCTGAGTAGCTTCCCGATATTCAAGCACCAAATCCTTAAACCCTTGGTTTTGGCTACCTTTCCACCCTAAATGTTTTTCAGGACTGCGCTCAATGCCTTGATCAGCAAGACTGCGATGATCGACCCGATCTGCATGTCCGTATTCTTCTAAATAGGCATTTTGAAGATCAGCAAAGCGTTCACGCAATTCTACAAGCTCGGTTTTGCGCTGTTCTGCGGTTTTAGCAGTATTGGACTTCTGACAACCACCCCGCTCAGGATTTTTACTATTATAGCGTTTAAAAAACTGGTCAGGACTGCGTTCAATACCATCCTGTAAGCGTTCGCTATACATGATATGGGCATGAGGTTGTTCTCCGCCCTCTATGCTTGCCTTTGGGGTATGAATTGCCCATGTATAGGCATGTTGTTCGCCTAGCTCTTGTTCAACAAAGGTTTGAACCAACTCTTTACGCTGTTGCGGTGTCAGTTCCCTGGGAAGGGCAATTTCAATTTCACGGTAGGTACTGCCGTTTTTACGCTCATATTCATCGGCACATTGC
>NZ_SADB01000099.1 GCF_009669305.1 Ancylomarina sp. 16SWW S1-10-2 | reverse complement strand
TATGTGGTGTATTATGGTTTCCCAGTGGTTGTGTGCAGGCGTGTATGCATGTATTAGTGTTGAATGTAGTGGTGAGGAGTTATTAGTGTTGTGTTTGCTGTTGTCGAGTTGTGGTTGTGTTGACAGAGATGATTAATTTGCAAATGGATGAATGGGAGTGAGGTGTTGTTTGATAGTAGGGTTGGTAGACTGTGAGCGGTTCGGATTAACCGTCACGGTTTKACTCTTGTGATTTGTTGCATGGTAAGAACCGTCGACCAAGAATCGAAGTTTTCTTTGGCAGCCCTACACATGGGGCTAATATCAATTGCACAGTAGTATGGTGGTCGGATGTGTTGGGTGCAAATCAAATCTTATCCATCCTCAACACASAGATGAAGTCAACTGTCACTTACTCATTTACTCACTCACTCACTCACTCACTCACTCACTCACTCACTCACTCACTCACTCACTCACTCACTCACTCACGCATTGGCTCGCTCGCATGCTCGCACGCTTGCTCGATCGCAYGTTTCATTGAGTGTGTTCAACGATGGGTTTGGTGTGAACGAGGCTAGTTGACATTTCTTGTCTACTGATAAGTTGTGGTTGTGAGTAGTGTATGAAGTGCACTTATTATTGTWGAGATTGGTGTTAGTATGTGGTGTATTATGGTTTCCCAGTGGTTGTGTGCAGGCGTGTATGCATGTATTAGTGTTGAATGTAGTGGTGAGGAGYTATTASTGTTGTGTTTGCTGTTGTCGAGTTGTGGTTGTGTTGACAGAGATGATTAATTTGCAAATGGATGAATGGGAGTGAGGTGTTGTTTGATAGTAGGGTTGGTAGACTGTGAGC
>NZ_SADB01000011.1 GCF_009669305.1 Ancylomarina sp. 16SWW S1-10-2 | reverse complement strand
CGGAACATTAATCAGTTCTAGTTTGGGCGGCAATACAGCAGCAGTTGGAGAAGGTACTTGGACACAATTTTCAGGACCAGGTACAACAACATTTAGTGCTCTTCATTCTGAAAGTTCTACCGCGACAGCAAGTGCTTATGGAACTTACGTTTATCGATGGACTATTGCCAACGGGACATGTGCGTCAACAAACGCAGAGCTGACCGTTAATTATTATGAGACACCTACAACAGCTACCGTTGGAAGCGATCAAGATCAATGTGGAACATTAACAAGTTCTAGTTTGGACGGAAATGAAGCAACGGTAGGAGAAGGTACTTGGACACAAGTTTCAGGACCAGGAATAACGACATTTAGTGATGTCAATTCTGAAAGCTCTACCGCTACAGCAAGTGCATACGGGACTTACGTTTATCGATGGACCATTGCCAACGGAACTTGTGCATCAACAAGTGCAGAGTTGACCGTTAATTATTATGAAACACCAACTTCTGCATCAGTAACAGTTGAAAATCAAGATCAGTGCGGAACATTAATCAGTTCAAATTTGAGAGGTAATGAAGCAACGGTAGGAGAAGGTACTTGGACACAAATTTCAGGACCAGAAGCAAGTACTACGTTATTTAGTAATGTCAATTCTGAAAGTTCTATCGCTACAGCAAGTGCATATGGAACTTACGTTTATCGATGGACCATTGCCAACGGAACTTGTGCATCAACAAGTGCAGAGTTGACTGTCAATTATTATGAAACACCAACTTCTGCATCAGTAACAGTTGAAAATCAAGATCAGTGCGGAATATTAATCAGTTCAAGTTTGGGAGGTAATGAAGCAACGGTAGGAGAAGGTTCTTGGACACAAATTTCAGGACCAGATGCAAGTACTACGTTATTTAGTAATGTCAATTCTGAAAGTTCTATCGCTACAGCAAGTGCATACGGAACTTACGTTTATCGATGGACCATTGCCAACGGAACTTGTGCATCAACAAGTGCAGAGTTAACTGTTAATTATTATGAGACACCAACAACAGCTACCGTTGGAAGTGATCAAGACCAATGTGGAACATTAATCAGTTCTAGTTTGGACGGCAATATTGCTACGGTAGGAGAAGGTACTTGGACACAAGTTTCAGGACCAGGGACAACGACATTTAGTAATATCAATTCTGAAAGCGCTATCGCTACAGTAAGTGCATACGGAACTTACGTTTATCGATGGACCATTGCCAACGGAACTTGTGCTTCAACAAGTGCAGAGTTGACTGTTAATTATTATGAAACCCCTACAACAGCTACCGTTGGAAGTAATCAAGACCAATGTGGAACATTAATAAGTTCTAGTTTGGACGGGAATAAAGCAACGGTAGGAGAAGGCATTTGGACACAAATTTCAGGACCAGATGCAAGTACAACAATATTTAATGCTCTTCATTCTGAAAGTTCTATCGCTACAGCAAGTGCATACGGAACTTACGTTTATCGATGGACTATTGCCAACGGAACTTGTGCTTCAACAAGTGCAGAGCTGACTGTTAATTATTATGAGCAACCAACAAGTAATGCCGGAACAGGAGGAAATGAATGTGGTTTGGACTTTACGTTATCTGCTGTAGCAAGTGTAGGCACGGGAACTTGGACAAAAACAGATGGATCTGGGATGGCGACTTTTTCACCCAATGCAAATACGCCAACTGCAACAGTCACGGTTGATGCCTACGATACTTATGAGTTTACATGGACCGAAGAGAACGGGACTTGTTCGGATAATGCTTCAATAAATGTGGATTTTTATCAAAAACCAACAATCAATGCAGGAACAGGAGGAAATGAATGTGGTTTAGATTTTACGTTATCTGCTGTAGCAATTGTAGGCACTGGAACTTGGACAAAAACAGATGGATCTGGGATGGCGACTTTTTCACCCAATGCAAATACGCCAACTGCAACAGTCACCGTTGATGCTTATGATACTTATGAGTTTACATGGACTGAAGTGAACGGAAGTTGTTCTGATAATGCTTCAATAGATGTGACCTTTTATGAGCAATCCGTGGCCAATGCAGGAACAGGAGGAAGCGAATGTGGTTTGGATTTTACGTTATCTGCAGTAGCAAGTGTTGGAATAGGAACCTGGACAAAAACAGGTGGATCTGGAACGGCTACTTTCTCACCCAATGCAAATACGCCAACTGCAACAGTTACCGTTGATGCCTATGATACGTATCAGTTTACGTGGACCGAAGAGAACGGGACTTGTTCTAGTTCAGATGATGTTACAATTCATTTCTATGAGCAACCACAAAAAGAAGACGATAGTTTTATAGATGTTTGCGGATTAGAATATAATTTGCAAGAATCGACTGCATTATTTAGTGGCGAGTGGGTATTTAATTCAGGACCAGGTAATGTTGTGTTTGAGCCGAATAGCACGTCTTCTGATGTTAAAATTAGGGCTAGTGAATATGGCGAATACTATATTTCGTGGGAAGAAAGTAATGGGGTTTGTGAAATTCAGAACAAGTTTATTATTCATTTCTACAAAGCTCCAATTGCCTTTGCGGGTGAAGATATTAATTTAAATTATCCTGAGAAAATAACTTTAAATGCAAAATTATCTACTGACGGATTTGGCGAATGGACTATAATATCTGGAAGTGGAAATATTTATGATACAAATTCAGAATCTACCGAGGTGGATGGCTTAAGTGGTGGGACTAATGTTTTTATGTGGCGTGAAATTAATAATACGTGTGAAGATCAGGATACGGTTCAAGTAAAAGTAGATGCTTTTTTTATTCCTACAGTGATAACACCTAATGGGGATAGTAAAAATGATTTGTTTATTATTAAAGGGGTAGACAATATTAAAAGGATTGAATTAATCATTTTTAATAGGAGAGGAAATAGAGTATTTATTGATACAAATTACAAAAACACTTGGGATGGTACAGATAATCAAGGTAAAGAATTGAATGCGGAAACTTACTTTTATGTTATAAAAATGGATAACAATAAGGTATTTAAAGGAAGTCTAGTAATCAAAAGATGATATGAGAATATTAAGAATAATTTGCTTCTTATTGATGTTGTCTAAAATGGTTCTAGCTCAAAATCATGACATAAATCAATATTATATATTTAATTATCTTGCTATTAATCCTGCATTTGCGGGTAGTAGTAAAGCGCTTAGTGCTACTTTGATTTATAGAAATCAATGGGTTGGTTTTAGTGATGCTCCAACAACAAATTCTGTTACAATACATTCACCTTTGCGTAAACAAAAAATGGGTATAGGCTTAAATATCATTAGCGATAATATTAATGTTAGTAATGAAACTAGCATTATGGGTAATTATGCCTATTATGTTGACTTTAAAAATAGTACATTAGCTCTAGGTTTGGGTGTTGGACTTCGTTTAAGGAATACCAAATGGACAGAACTCGAAGCAAATGATATTGATGATTATTTAATACAAAGTAATTCTCCAACTTACATAAATCCTGATGTTAGTTTAGGTGTTTATTATACAAGGGGGAATTATCATCTTGGATTTTCAATTCCTTATCTTTTAAATCATGAGTTCGATTCGACTAAAGACAAATATGTCGTTCGAAACGATAGTAAATACTACCAATATTTAATAAGTGGTGATTATAGCTATCAAATTAACTCAAAATCATCAGTATTACTTGGAAGTTTAATAACACTAAATCAGACAGATAAAATAAATGTAATTTCTAACTTTCGTTTTACCTATTTAGAAAAATATGCTATTGGTTTAGCCTATGACAGTGAACAATGTGTATACAAAAGTATTTTGCATGTTCAATTAAACCGTCAATTGACTCTTGGGTATTCCCTTGATATCAACAATAATGCAATCAGTAAATATCAAAATGTATCTCATGAATTTATGCTTAGATACAATTTTGGATATGTAATTAAAGTATCTAGTCCTAGAAATTTTTAATAAGATATAATGAATAAGCGTCCTATTATATGTCTCATAACAATATTCATTATGGCTATTAATGCCTATGGACAAGATGTGAATTATCGTGCACACTTAGCTCCATTTTGCAAATATCAAGACGATGAGTTTTCGCCCATCTTTTTTAAAAATGGGATTGTATATTGTTCAAATACAAGACAAGATTTATTTTTTACTTTTTCCACTCCAGAGAACAAAGAACTATTCAATATGTTTTTTGTGCCTATTAAGCATGATAGTATTCAAGTCTCGCCTAAACCTTTCTCTACTGAGTTAATGACCAATTTTAATGATGGACCTGCGGCTTTTGCGAAAAATGATTCAATGATTATATACTCGCGAAATACAATGGTCGACAGTAAAAAGAGAGATCACATAACGAGTGGCAACATGCTTGGCCTGTTTATTTCTTACATAGAAGATGGTGTTTGGATGGAACCAGAGCCATTTTTTTACAATTCCGATGCGTATCACCTGACTATGCCAACTTTAAATAGTGAAGGAACTCAACTCATATTTGCATCAGATATGCCAGGAGGCTTTGGTGGTTTAGATTTATATTATTCTGAAAAAACAGGCAATTTTTGGACTGAACCTCTCAATTTAGGCGATAAAATTAATACAAAGGAAAATGATTGTTATCCTTTTTTATCTGACAATGATATTCTATTTTTTGCATCGAAAGGACACAATAGCATAGGTGGTTTGGATATTTTCTACTCAAAACAAGAAAATATGGTTTGGACAGATCTAGTGCATTTATCATCGCCAATTAATACACAATTTGATGATTTTGGTTTAATTACAGATGTGAATTTTGAGGATGGTTATTTTTCGACTAACAGAAATGGTAGAGATGATATATTCAAATTTGAAACGAAATATCCTCAATTTATTAATTGTGATTCTCTAAAAGAAAATGAATATTGTTTTCTCTTTTATGATGAAAATTCCATTAATCTTGATGCAAGCAAATCGCATTACGAATGGGATTTTGGAAATGATATTAAATTGAGGGGGAAAGAAGTGACTTATTGTTTTGATGGACCAGGTGATTATCATGTTAAACTAAATATTATTAATACTGAGACAGATGCTGTCTTTCTAACTCAATCAACCTACGACTTTGAAATTCGAGATTACGAACAGGCTTATATTAGTTGTGTTGATAAAACAGATATCGAAAAAGAGGTGGTATTTGATGCATTCAAAACGAATTTGCCTAATTTTAAAGTATCTGAATATTATTGGGATTTGGGTAATGATATTTTTAAGAAAGGAAGTAAAGTAACAAATCGTTACACAAAACCAGGTCGATATAAGATTACTCTTGGCCTTAGGAGTGAGAAGGATAGTCTTGGTAGGCGAGATGAAATGTGTATGGAAAAATATATTCTTATTAGAGATCCTAATAAGTTTAAACATATTGAACCTAATTTAATACGTGTAATAACTGATCATATTAAACTACCAAATATCGATATACTTGATGATCTTCCCAAACAACTGATCCCATTCAAAAACAATATAAACATTCGATATTTCAATTATAGCAACGATATGCTTGATAACCCTGCATTAGCGCTTTCGCTTGAAAGTGAGAGAGCTAAGAATAGGGAGACATCTATTAAGTTTAAAAAAGTAGAACAAGATCTAAGATTATTATCAGATTCATTTAAATTCGCATATATTGATCTGGAATTAAATAATATTGAAGATAAGGGTAAGTCGATTATTTACCGTTTAGCACAACTCTTATTAGCGAATCCAAAGGTTGAAATTAAGGTAGCCTTACATGTACATTCTTCTGATCGAAATAGGTTTGATGAAGCAACAAAAACAGCCAATACACTGGTTGAATATTTAGTGATGCAAGGTGTAGAGAGTAATAGGCTTAGAAGTGCTGTATTTGGAATCTCTAACAACAAAAAAGGCGTACCAACAAGTGCTGAGTATGTCAGTTTTGAATTAGTAAAAGAATAACATAACAATTTGATATATGAAAAATATTATTTTCACTTTAAGTCTTATCTTTTTTATTAACATAGGATGTGTAGCTCAATCTATTCCAGCCGTTGAAGAGAATATTCCATTTTTAGTCACGTTTGGAGCTGATTCTGAAACCTCATGGGGAGATGATGATTTTTATCAAATCTATTTCTTTTTGGTTCCAGAGAATCACACTGAGCCAATTTATATTCGGGTTTTCGATCCAGAAATTGGCGGTATGCATGACGAAGCGAAAGGTCAATTTAATACTGAAAATAATATGTCAATTTATGGTGGTCTCGATTGTTGGTCTAATCCGGATGCTCAAAGCGTTAATGTGGAAGAACATTCTAATAGTGGTAATTTATTGATCTCAAAGAATTTTAAAAATGAATCTATATTTGATAATAAATGGTACACATTTGGTCCAATTAATCCATTTGAAGGTGAGATTGTTAATAAATTTGGAGGTCGAGTATTCAAATTGATTGTTAAAGGTTTAAGAGGTGATGATGGCAACTTATATAAGTTCTTTCTTAGTTCTTCACCTAAAGAAAATAAACCTGTAGAAGGAGGAAATATTTTTACTTATGAATATACATTTAGGTTATCCAACGACATGAATGACATATCTCAAATCTATCCTTATATAGATGATAAAACCATTTCGGTTGAAATAACTAATTTTGATTGGGATAATGATGGTTATATACGCCTTAATTCAGTCGTGAAAAATGGCGTTTTATGTGATGTGTCAAATGAGAATCAATGGGTTCACAACAGATTTAAAATCGTTAAAAGAGAAAAAAACACATCATTAGAATTACAATTTATTAAAAGGCGTGATGTCTTGGTGAGAGATAATAATGTTGTCATATCAGTTCGAAATCAATATGGTGAACTTTTACCGTTTTTTTCTGTCCCAATTGGAGGAGTTCCGGTTTATGTACCTCAAATAAAAATGAAACCAATTCGCAGAAATCCTAAATCGAAATAACCATACCTTCTACCCGATGAATCTATTGAAAAAAATATATTTAGTCAGCTTATTTCTATCTATTCAGTTTTTGGCAAATGCTGAAGACAAACAATTTATCAATTATAATTTTGATAGCGATCAAAATCCTAGTTATATCTATTGCCTGAGCCAAGACAGTATTGGCAATTTATGGATTGGCACAAGTAATGGATTAGTAAAATATGATGGGTATAATTTCAGGTCTTATACAATAAATGATTCATTGGGCGAGAATTTTATAACATGTAGCCTTAAAGGGAAAAATGGGATGTGGTTTGGTCACATGAATGGTGTGCTTACTTTTTATGATGGAACGACTTTTAAACCTATTGAATTGCATGCGGATAAGAAAAGTAAAATTGCCGATTTAGAGAAAGATGAGTATAACGACATATTTGCAATAAATCAGGCAGGAGAACTTTTTCTTGCAAACCATAATAGTGTTAATAAACTTCCAATACAAGATACTTTCCCACCTATTAATGCCATAAAAGTAATTGATGATCAACAAATGCTTTTGGGTACTCAAAATGGAATTCATTTAATAGCATATCGTACTGGCAAAACATTAAATGTTGAGGCTTTTAGCAGTTTACAAAACTTTTCGATAGTTGATATTGAAAAATGTCGTCATCAAAATGGATTTTGGTTGTTAACCAAAGATAACGGTATCTATAAAATTTTACATCAAAAGGGGCAATGGCAAGTTGTTAAAATACTTGAGGATACAATGCCCCAAAAGGCACAATGTTTTATCGAAGACAAGCAAGCAAACCTATGGGTATCTAGTATTAATTCGGGTTTATATAAATATGTTCCCTCTAAGGGAGATAAGTACTTAATCGATGAGCAATTCTCGATAAAAGATGGCCTAAGGAGTAATCAAATCAAGACCGTTTTTGAAGATCAAAGAGGTCATATTTGGCTTGGAGAGTATGGTGGTGGATTAAGTCGATTTTTTTCAGAGGCATTTTCCATTTTGAAATTTAATGAAAAAAAATATGGTGATAATATAACAGCCTTAAATCTAAATGTTGACTCCGATTGGATTGGAACAAATAGGGGAGTTATTCAAGTAGATGCTCTGACAAATAAAGTTCTAAAATTTATTAATCTTAATTTCAGAGACCCAAACGATAAAGTTCGATCAATTTATTTTGATAAAAATAATGATTTATGGATTGGAACTGAAAACTCGGGACTTTTACTTTTAAGATCACAATCGGGTAAACTTATTGATATCAATTTGAGAGAAGGAAAGCTTGAAAATTCAATTACCAAAATTGTTGGACAAGGCGATGTTCTTTGGATTGCTACAAAAAAAGGCGTTTGTTCTCTAAACACAAAAACAAAGGAGAGATTCTGGTACACCATGAACGAAACGGGTTTACCTCACAACTGCATTAACGATTTACATATTGATAAAAAAGGACGAGTTTGGATTGCAGCTATAACAGGTTCAATTTGTTATATTTTGGATCAGAAAGTTCATAAAATAAATATCTCTGATGATGGTTCTTTAATTCAAATTGTTTCGATTACGGATGATGATTCTGGCGCGATATGGTTTGGCACACAGGGCAATGGCATATATCGATTTGAAAATGATTCCATATTAAATTTTACCAGTCAAAATGGTTTACTCTCTAATTATTGTTATTCCATTATAAATGACTTAAAAGGTAGACTATGGGTGACACATAAAGGAGGTCTTAGTAGAATCTCTGTCGATAATTTTAACATTAAGCCAATCAAGGAAATTGGTGTAAAAACCAAACTGAGTTTTAACGAAAATACTTCTGGAATAGATAGTTATAGTAATATTTGGTTCGGTTCTGAAGAAGGTATCTTAAAATATAATTTGCAAAAAGAGGTTGCTCAGAATTTGCCACTCAAATTACAAATTACATCGGTAAGTGTTAATGGAGAGATAGTAAAACCAGTTGGTCCACTTAAATTAAAAGCCAATAAGTATAAGCTTAAAATCAATTTTAAAGGTTTTGATTTAACAGCTGCTAATTTAATTAAATATCAGTATAAATTAGATGGGTTTGATGCGTATTGGTCAGATTTTACATCCAATAGACAAGCTGAATATAAGCAATTAGGGCCAGGGGAATATCACTTTATGTTAAAGGCTGTAGATGCAGAAGGGTATATGCTTAAAAAGGCTGTTAATCTGGATATTGACATCAGTTATCCAATTTGGCAGAGACAATGGTTTCTTATTATGTCTATAGTCCTCTTAATTGTTTTTGTTTATATGTATATTAAATACAGGGAAGTTAACCTAAAACGTATACAAAAGGGATTAATGGTTAATCTTGACGAAAAGTCAAGGGAGATTATTGCAAAAGAGGAAATTATAAAAGAACGAAAAAGAAACGAAAAAGCTTTGATTAGTGCCAAAGAAAAAGCTGAAGAATCAGATCGGTTAAAATCAGCCTTCTTATCCAATATGTCTCACGAAGTTAGAACCCCGTTGAATGCCATAATTGGATTTTCAAAATTAATTACTTCACCCGATATAAACGAAGAAATAAAACCAGAGTTTTGTTCGATTATAGAGTCAAATGTTTCGGATTTATTACATCTGGTTGATGATATTATGGATTTCTCAATTATTGAAGCAGGTCAATTGAATTTAGACTTTATAGATTGTGAATTAAGCACCATTTTCAAGGAGTTATATAAAATATATGAAGTTAAACTCATGGGGGATCCGGAAAAAGATATTGAATTAATCTGTAATTATCCTGATCAAAAATATTATATCAAAACCGATGAATATCGTTTAAAACAAATTATCAATAATTTTTTAAGTAATGCTATAAAATTTACTGAAAAAGGACAAATTGAATTTGGTTACATTATTAATGATGATAAGCAGGTTACTATTTTTGTAAAAGATACAGGAATTGGTATTGCCGAAGATAAATTTGAAGGCATTTTTAAAAGATTTCAAAAAGGTTTTGGTAAGGAGAGTAAAACTTTATATCGAGGTGCAGGCTTGGGTTTAGCCATTTCAAAAAACTTAATTGAGTCCTTGGGAGGTAAAATTTGGTTTACTTCAGAGCTGAACAAAGGGTCCAACTTTTATATCACTCTAAATCCAACCTTGGCTAATAAAATTAAAGAATAAGTCTTGGAATGTCTGTGCACGATTAGTTTTTATTGTGCTGCCCCAAACTTAGGATCGAGATTATCTTTAGAATAGGAAATTATTAACATGCTTCATGAACGAGGGGATTATAAATCCCCAACTCTGTACCTGTAGATAGCATATCTGCAGGAGCTACGGTTCTCTTTTATAGTTTCGTTAGGAACGTCAGTATGGTAGCAAGGAGGAATGGTTTGTTTCCTTTTTTTAAGCTCCGTAGGAGCGATACCTTGAATCTGCATCAAAAATAATATCTGCAGGAACTATGGGACGCTATTCTGTTTGAGTTTAAGAATTTAGAGGTAAAGTGAATTGGAAGTTTGAGCCTTTGTTTTTTTCCGATTCAACCCATATTTTTCCACCTAGAGCTTCTACGTAGCCTTTTGCTATGGATAAACCAACTCCCGATCCTTCATAAATTTTTGAAGTCTCAATATCTTCTTGTTCAAATCTGTTAAAAATACGATCGAGTTTATCATGGGCAATACCTATACCTTGGTCTTTTACAGAAAATCGAATAGAATCTTCTTCTTGCATGCACTCAAAATCAATTTTTATAATGCCTTTATTTGAGTATTTAATGGCATTTTTAATCAAGTTGGTAAGAATAGAAACAAATTTTGTTTTATCTGTTACCATGTCGATACCTTTATTTTCAGCTTTATTAATAAATTCTAGCTGTATCCCTTTTTGTTCTGCCTCGGGCTTAAAAAATAAATACAAATCCTGTATTTGTTCTGTAATGTTTAATTTTGTTTTCGAGATTTTTACTTGGGCTGATTCAATCATCGAAATATCAATTAAATCGTTTACTGTACGGAGTAGCCTTTCGCCACACTGTTTAATTATATTGATGAACTCATTTTTTTCTTCGCCATTTATATTGGCATCTTGCAATAGGTCTGTAAATCCTAAAATCCCATTCATCGGTGTTCTAATTTCATGACTCACATTCATTAGAAAGGCTGATTTTAGTCGATCACTTTCTTCTGCTTTCTCTTTGGCTTTAATTAATTCGTTTTTTATTTTTAAATCATCAGTAATATCTCTGGAAACCTTAATATAGCTTAGAAGTTCCCTCTCTTTATTATATACAGGCGTAATAACAACCTCTTCTACATATAGCTCACCATTCTTTTTTTTGTTTGTTATTTCATCTTTCCACACTTTTCCCGACGAAATGGTGTCCCAAAGGTTTTTGTAGGCCTTTAAAGGCGTTATACCTGATTTATGGATGCTGGTAGGTTGTCCTATCAGTTCTTGATGTGTATATCCAGACGTATTGCAATAGCCTGGGTTTGCGTAAATAATTTTTCCATTTAGGTCTATCTGGGCTATTGGAGAAAGACTTTGATCAATTGCAGAATTTAGTCGGTGTATCTCATATTCCGCTTTTTTTCGGTGACTAATATCATTAATAATAGAATATATTAATGATTTTCCATTTAAGATAATTTCACCACTAAACACTTCAACATCAACTATCTTTCCATTCGAAAGTTTGTGTTTGTGTTCACTACGAAATTTTCTTTTTTGCTTTGTTTTAGTTATTTCGTCCAGTATTGATTTTTTGTTATCGATACTAATATCTGGAATAGATAAAGTGCACATCTTTTTTTTCGAATAACCATAAAAGTCACTAGCCGATTGGTTTGCATCAACAATTTTTCCATTGATATCGTCTACCAATATCATGACTGAAGCATTTTTATTAAAAAGGGAATGGTAGACTTCATTACTTTCTTCAGCTTTCTTTTTTGCTATTTCAAGAAGCTCAACATACTCTACTCTTTTTATGAATATGCCTATGTTATGGGCTATAATTTCTAGTACTTTAAGTTCAGATTCGGTGTAGGCATTCAAGTTAGAATAGTCTTGAACGGCAATAACTCCAATAATTTCTTCTGTTAGTTTGTTGATGATGGGAGCGCCCATCCATGCTGCAGAAGGTTCTTCAATAACTTTGGCATTACTATTAGAATACACTTGCTCTTGTGCTTCACCTACTATAATTTTTCCTTTTCGGGTTTCACGAACCAAATTGGTTAAGCTACCTTCTAGCTTACTGATGTAATTCTCGGGGTATTCAGTAATGGCGTCAATGTGATAGGGAAAGGCGTATTGTTCAGTTGAAGAATCGTATAAAGCGATGTAAAAATTTTCAGCGCTTATGAATTTTTTTATTTCTTGATGAATTTTGCCAAGATAATCTGAGAGCGAGTTGTCGCTAAATGACAATTCTGATATTTCGTACAAAAATTGCTGTATATTTTCTTGTTTTTTTTGCTCTGTTATGTTTCGTATTATGCCAGCAGTTTGATTTTTATTGCCAATTTGAAGTGGAATTTTAGTAATTTCTAAAATTTGATCACCCAATTGTTTGATCTCATGATTTTTCTCATTTTCTATAATTGCTTTTTTATCGGAGCAACCAAAGTCTTTGCCAAATGGGTTTTCAAAAATTTCTTCGTCACTTTTGTGTCTTATTTCATTCTCTGTTTTGTTCAGAAAATTACAAATACTCTTATTTGCTTTCAGGTATTTCTGATTTTCATCCTTAATGTAAATCATGCTCGAACTTGAATTAACGTATGCTTCTAATTGTAATTCACTTTCAGCTTGACGATTTTGGGCTTCTTTTTGTATCGAGATATCAACAATATATCCATCATAATTTATTGTGATATTCTCTTCGTTTTTAATTGCTCGAGCAGTCAGTAAAATCCATATCGGAGTACCATCCTTTTTTTTGAATTTTATTTCTGCATTTTTGCTTTTAGGACTAGGTTGAACATCAAATTTTGCAATTATTCTTTCGCGTTCATTTCTATCAAAATAGAAATCAGCAATGTTTTTTGAAAGCAACTCTTCCTTTTGTTTATAACCAAATAATGAGGCAAATTTTTCATTAACCATTGTAATTTCGCCTCCTCTTGTTGTTTGGTAGAACCCAATTGGTGCAAAATCGATAATGTCTTTGTAAATATCTTTATCCTGTAATTTTGAGATCTTTTTCACTTCACTCTCACCCACTTTTCTCTCCATCTTAAATTATGAATAAAATTAATCTTTAGGATTTAGTAAATATCTGATACGATGTTTGCTTTTACAACGAGTAGAATAATAGCTTACTGTATTTATTGCAATTACGTAAACGTATTGAATGAAAATGAAAAAAACAAATGTAAATATAATATTTTCTAGACCATTTAACTTTTATATAGCCTGATGATTAACGCACTTTTCAAGGTGTGCTTATTCAAATTTAACCACTTAGTGGTATATAATAGCTACTCTATGTATTTTACATAGAGATATTTATTTCTATTTCTTTTTGTGGTTTTTTTTAAAATCGGTCAGTTAAGGAGCCTTGCCAGATATATTTAGGGCTTTTTGTGCTGAAAATTGTCAAGTATTAAAAAGGTGGAGAACTGATTTTACATCAGCATCTCCACCTTTAGTTTATTTATAAAATGGTTCTAGTTATAACTATTCTTTGTTTGCATTTCGTGTGTAAGAAATGAAGGGCAGCGATAGAAATAACATATATACGAATTTGGTTCTTATTGTCATGAATATTTAATTAAGATAACTATTTACAGCATCGCTTCTTTCTTGAGCGTGTGTTTTAAGCGTTTCTACTGCCTGGTCGAATTCAGAATCGTATGAAATGTAAGTATATCCCGACTCTTCAGCGTAAGCATAGTCTTTAATTAAATTGTAATAAGTTGTGTAAGTCTCGCTAAGTTGTGCAGGAATAAACACTTCGTTTACAAATTGAAGTAAGTAATCTTCGTACACTTGTTTGTAATCGGCATCATCAATCAAGTAGCTGATCAAAGGCCACGAAGAACTAACTTCGTCTAAAGAAAGACTTAGTGAACCATATGCTTTTCCATATTGTAGGGCTTCATTATTGTCCCAAGGAATCCACGTTAATTTACTTGTGGCTGGATCGTTATATAAAAAATAGTTGTGTGTCATATTACCATATGTATCCCAATTTTGAATGACAGTATTGGCTGCCAACCATTTCAAGAATCCATCTACATTAAATACCTCTTCCAAATTGGTTTTCCATTCGGTTGTATTGTTTGTTCTGTCGCTACTGTTAATAATGGTGTACAATGCTTTTACATCTGTGTAATCACCTTCATCTTCGTTGCTTTTCTTTTCCATTTCGCCCTCATTAAATGTGTTGTTTGCAAAAGAGGCAGCGTCACCATCTGGCTTGTACAAGTTTCCCGAGTCATCAGTAAATTGTGTTTCCAATACAGTATCATCAACTTCTTCGACTAAAGCGTAAACACCATAGTATTGCGATCCCGAACCATTGTCGATATATATAACACAGAAAGTTGTTTGAGCTGATGCTAAGCCGAATTGACGAAATAAATCGGCACCCACTTTTTCGCGCATCAATGAAGAATCGTCGTAATTGTTATTAAGATTGAGTTGCTTGAAACCATAAAAGCGTTGGTTCTTTAAAGAAGGGTAATCGTCTTCGAACTCATCGAAATCAAGTTTAAAAGAAAGCTTATTATTGCCTTGCTGATAAGCAGTACTTAAGCTTGAGTTGCCTTTGTAACGAATACCAACATGATACCATTCTGTATCGTTAAAGTTAAAGGAACAAGGCACCCAAATTGGATCGAAATCAGTAGTACTTGATTGTCCAGGTCTTCCTGAATTACCTCCTAAATTAGAAGATAAATCCGATTGCATATCAGACCAATCATCTGAGTCTATTACGATATCAAATCGTAATACTTCGTTTTGATTGAATACAACTGAGTAGTTTAAATCAGCATTTTTACTGTGAGTGGCATCTGTCCAATCAGGATAAGTTTCGGTGTTAACAATAACTTCTTCTTCAGTTGTTCCTTCTTTGGTGTCTTCAATGGCGTCATCATCGCGACAAGCACATGTTATTCCTATTAATAATGCCAGTAGGTATAGATATTTTAGTTTCATAATGTTTAGTTTAAAATTTCAGTTTGTAGCCAATATTTACAATGTGTTTGTTTTTAAATTCGTTCTGAAAATAGTCGAATTTATATGAAGCCTCAATGTAATTTTTCTTGCATATTTTGTAATCTGTGCCAACGAAATAGCGCATTTTGTATAAATCACTGCCACTTGTTTCTTGAAAAGCTTCTAAACCTATAAAAGGTGTAAACTTGCTTTTGCGAATGTTGTATTTTACTGCAGCCTTATAGCGTAACATATTATTATCCGAGTCATCATCGGAGAAGTTGGTATAGCTTATTTTTAAGGATGGTTCAAATCTGCCAAATGATCTGTCATACTTAGCACTTAGTAAATAACGATTATAGTATTCGGTACTTTTAGTTTCTCTTTTGTTTGCATAAAAACGTAATCCGGCTCCCAAGGACAGATTCTTAATTAATTTATAGGAAATATTTCCTTCCAAAAGTGATTTGTCTAAAGCGAAATTTTCATCGAATCGTAATTCAGGACTAATACTTACTTTTAGGTTTTTAAGCAGTTTTGTACTTAGTGTGACCGAAGTTCTAGTTTGAAATTCATTTTCAACTTCTTGTGCTTTTGCTGATGTTGCAACTAGCAGTATAAGTAAAATGAGGTAATGGGTATTTTTAATTTGCATTTTCATACTTTCTAGTTTAGGTGTTTGTCTGTAGGCTGTCCATTTACATTATAGTAAAGGGTTATTTCTGCTACATCTCTTAGAAAATCGATCTTTTCAATTTCGTATCGACAGATATTGATGCCTGTTCTTTCTTGAAAATCGCGTAACATTTCTTCATGTTTATTTTTGTGAATATTTTCAATTTTCTCATAAATTAGTTTGATCGACTTCTCTTGTTTTAACATCAGTTTTTTCTCTAAAAACCAAAGACCAGCTACAATCAACGTGTTGGTAAGTATAAGTTCAGAATAACTAACTTTTTTGTTCGAAAGTGCATTCATTACAGATATACCGATGATAATAAACAAGTAGGTCATTTCCTTAATAGGAATGGCATCGGTACGGTAGCGAATGATTCCAAATATGGCGAATAGTCCAAGTGCAAAACCAAGTTCAAGTTTTACGCTGTTAAGTAGGAAGCATAGTAAAAATACGATGACACCAATAGCAAGGTAGCTGAAGTAGAAATCTTTTCGACTGCTATTCTTTGCGTACATGCAATGTGTTACCAAGAAAAGAAGAAAAGTGTTAAAGGCAAATCGGACAATGAGTTCGGTAAAATCACCAACATTAATTAGTTTGATTCCTAAAAATCGAAACTGTTCTTCCCAGCCTGTTAAAGCTGGAGCTGTATTGGTAATTGTATCTGAAATTTGTAATAGATCGAGCATGTTTTTTTTGATTAGATATAAATATGTGTGTGTGTAACTTTTTCGATGCTTCTTATTTTGGGTTTAAATGCATTCTTCTTTAGGAGTGGATCGGTTACGCTTCTACCAACGCAATATTTGCTAAAACCGCTGGTCTTAATTCTTTTTTCGCGTAAAGCTAAAGCGAGTGGCGAAGCTGTTGATTTCCCATCCGACTTGATTTCTACAATAACCAAATTGTCAAGAGGGACAATTTTATTTTCCACCTCAAACTCAATGTTTATATCGATGGTGCATCTCTCCTTGAAATTTTTATTAACCAATGTTAAACGTGTAAATTTATTACCTAAGGATGGTCTTAATTCACTTGTCTTAAATGGTGTGTTTGTATCGATAAATTGAGATTCCTCATCAGTGAATATGAAATGTTTATCTGTGCTAGGAATTCGTTTTTTAATGGTTCGTCCTTTGTTGCTTTTGAATTTAATCTCTAGAAAACTAATGCCTGAATTGACATAGCTTCGTTTTCTGATTTTAAAGCGATTTAATTTGCCATTGTGATGTGCCGAAAACATTTTGTTATTCTCAGTATCAAAATAAGTTGTCGCATACGGCAATTGATTTTGTTCTTTAATGTGCAAAAGAAAATAATCTTCTTTCACCATTTCAAGTAAATTAGAAAGGGAGTTACTGTTAAACCAATACTTTTGATCAGTTCTGTTCATTAACTTAACCTTATCCATTTCACTTAGCGTAATACTTTCAAAAGAATGTGTGTTCATATGCGCCTCGTTTTTGATTGATATGATCAAAACTATTGCTAAATGAACTATTTTTAAAAAGGAATCAACGAATGCAGGTATTTCATCAACGAACTGGTTTTTTCTTTGTTGTTGATTGAGATCTTATGCTTGTTTGGGAAGTTGACTCGTATATGGAAGTCTCTTATATAAAAAATGCCCTCTGAAAAGTTTATTCAGTAGGCGATATAATGTGTAAATTGATATCGTAAGCGTTATAAATAGCTTAATTAAATCAAGAAATTGTTATCAATGTATTTTTGAAATTTCTCTTTGTATTGATCACTAATTGGAATGTAAACATCATCGAAAATGATTCTGTTTCGTTCTATTGTGGAAATTTTATTGAGGTTAACGATGTAGGATCGATGCACTCTCATAAAAGATGAATCGGGCAGTTTTTGCTCAATTTTTTTCATACTTAGAAGTGTCATCAGTGGTTTGGCATTTTCAAGATGTATACGTACGTATTCTCTCATTCCTTCTATATAAAGAATGTTTTTGATTTCAATTCTGATAATCTTATATTCCGATTTAATGAACAAGTGATCTGGACTTACTTGAAGGTCGTCGGGTTTTGTTTGAATTTGATCGAAATGGGTTTGAGCTTTTAGCGCAGCTTTTAAAAATGTTGCATAGTCGAGTGGTTTTAAAATATAGTCTAATGCGTTTACTTTAAAGCCATCTATAGCGTATTCACTGTAAGCAGTTGTGAAAATAATTTTTGGTCCTGTTTCAAGTGATTTAGCCATATCCATCCCGTTTAAATCGGGCATGTGAATGTCCAAGAAAATAAGATCGACCTTATTTTCTGCAATAAATTGCAAGGCATCCATCGCGTTGTCGAAACTTGACTGCAGATTAAGGAAAGCGGTCTTTTCTATATAATTTGATATTTGTTTTAGAGCTAATGGCTCGTCGTCTATGGCTATACAGTTAATCATTTCGTAAGGGTATAATGAGTTTTACCTGATATTCATTTTCATTCTCGTTTATTTCAAAAGTATGTTGTTCTTGGAATAAAATATCTAGCTGTTTTTTTAGATTTACTAAACCAACACCGGTTCCTTTTTCTATTTTAGACTTGCTTGATATACTGTTTTTTATTTCGAAATATAAGTGGTCTTTATCTTGTTTCGTATTAATAGAAATGTAAGAGTCTTGCGAATAACTAACGCCGTATTTAAATGCATTTTCCACTAGGGAAATGAAAAGTAAGGATGGTATTTTGATCGATTCATTTGTAAATTTAAGATCGATGTTGATCTTAACCTTGTCGGAATAACGAATACGCATCAGATCGATGTAAGAGTTCAAAAATTCGAATTCATTTTTGATTGTTGCTATCCCTTCTTTCGATTCATTGAGTAAGTAGCGCATTAATTTTGACAATTCAATAACCGATTTTTGAGCTTGAACTTGGTCCATTTCGATTAAAGCATGAATATTATTAAGTGTATTCATGAAAAAGTGTGGACTAATTTGTTGACGCAAAAAAGATAGCTCTGTTTTTAGATGTATTTTCTCTTTTTCTTCGCGTTCTAAATCCTCTTTTTGTTTGCTGATTCCTAGTTTTATGGCATTATTAAATCCAACAACTAAAAATGAAATAATTATGTTTTCGAAGATGAGAAAGCTGAAGGGTTTGTTAGCTTCAGGTCCCATATTTGGAGGGCCTTGAAATCCTTCTACTGCACCTCCTTGCATCATTGGTCTTCCTTGTAACATTGGTCCACTGGGACGAATTGAGTTGCCATGTTGTCCAATTTCTTGAAATAGAAATTCATGAAGAATTCTGCTTAAATCATTAAAGACTGAAAATAAAATAACAATTACTGATATGGAAGTGAAATACCAAATGTGTTTTTTCTTAAGTAATAATTTAGGAGCCAATAAACTATTATTTACGAGAAAAATCAGTAAGAAAGGAAGTGTGCGTATCCATTCAAAAATTACTCGGTTCCAGTTGAACTCTTCGCTACCTTTTAAAGTAAAAACGGGAAGAGATATAACCATGGCCCAAAGTAGTGCATAGACTATATTTTCACTTCTTTTTTGTGTTAGTATCATGTTATGTTGGCTTGTTTTGTAAAGATATGTCGTATAAGTATTCTTTTTGTTGAATTTAGTGTAATAAAGGAAGCAAATAGATTGTAAAGATTGAAATATATTCAACGGTTAGTGCGATTTTATCAACGAATAAAGCATAAACTTGGCTTTTGTAATTTTTTAAAGCTAAAAAAAATCTCTATTCCCGCTGTAAGAGTAGGAGTAGAGATTTTAGGCGTTTAAATATAATTAACCACTTATATTTTAGATATATTCAAGAGGTTTACCTGATGCAGGCCAGCTATCAAAAGCTTGTTTTTCAAATTTCATACGTCCATCTTCACCTTTAAAAATATTGATCCATGCTTGCCAGTTTTCTTTATCTGTTTCAGGATAGTCTAAACGATAATGGCTGCAACGACTTTCTGTTCTCAAAATGGATGCTTTTAGTTTCATTTCAGCAGTGGTAATCATATTCACCGTCTCGTGTGCTAACCTAAGTTCATGTAAATCTGCGGCTTTAAGCATTGGAATATGATGGTCTCTTAATTCTTCGATATACGCTAATGCTGCTTTTAGGAGTCCTTCCTTTTTAATATAAATAATAAAGTTAGGAATCATGATTCCTTGTAGTGTTTGCGTTACCCAAGCAGGACTGTAGCCTTCTGTACGATGCAAAGGAGCAAGCATTTCCTCTTTTATTTCCTTGATTTTAGTTTTAGAAATATTAGGTATCTTTTTATCTGCAGAATATTCGGCAGCAGCTTTACCAGCTATTCCTCCCTGAACGGCAGATCCAGCTAAAGACGATCCAATTTGAGTGTAAATAGCTCCAGCCATATATGAACCCAAAGCATCACCAGCCGCAAATAAGCCTGGAATGGTCGATTCACATTTATCGTTGATGGGAACAAGGCCTTCTGATTTGTGTATAGCCATTCCTGCTGAAGATCCACCTACACTGACTCCACCCATTCCCGGAGGAGATCCAGCTTCGCCATCTTTACCACCTTCACCAGGTTTGCCACCGCGTGGATGTTTTCCATCTTTAGGACCATCCTTAGGACCATCATCGTGTTTATCAGGTCCTCTTTGGCTAAATTCTGCAGGTACGTAAGGGCCACCAACAACTTTTTTACTTTCACTAGCACCAGGAGGTCCCATTTGCACAGGATTTCCATTTGTGTAAGCCATGTAGTTTAGGTCAACACCTAAATCGTGACGAATCCCAACGCTTTCAACCGATGGTACGCGTTCAAACATACCGTGCCAGCCGTCAAAACAGGCTGCAGAATTTGTTGCTTGTCCCGGATGACCATCGTTCCATTCCTTACCTGTTACTTTGGCTCCAATATTGTAAGCCATAATGGTTCCGTCGTGAGTCAAATCACAAATGGGAAAACCATTAGGTTTAAAACCTCCAGCACCGGTACATAATACAACACTTTTGGCTTTAAAAATATAAACCTTTTCTTCATCGAGGCTAAAACCCGCAGCACCGCAAATTTTGCCGTTTTCTTTAATTAAATTAGTAATAACAATGCGTTCTAGCAAATCGATATTTCTTTCTTCTATTGGCTTGCTGAATGATTTGTTGTACAATGCAGAGTCAAAAAATCCCCACTCCCTCAATTCGTTTACTCTATCGAGCGAATGTTCGGCCATTTGGCGTGTGTAAATAGGATTATTGGTTCCTATTGCAGAACGAGAAACGCCATCGGTAAATTCGTCGAGGCTCATTTCTGTAGTGCTAGGATCGTAAGCAAATATGCCTTTTGCAAAAGGTGTTTCTCCTGATGAACCTAATCGTCCTTTGGATACCATCAAGGTTTTTGCTCCAGCATCGTGAGCTTTTACGGCCGCAAATAAACCAGCCATTCCACCTCCAATAATCAAAACATCTGTTTCGTTTTCAAGGTATTCTAAAGCTTCTGGATCAATTTCAAGTTTATTGGCAGCCCAACCAGCAACTCCCATTGAAGCGATTGCTGCCATTCCTAATGCTCCGCCTGCTAATCCCATGAATTTGCGACGGCTCATTTCGTTTGAGTTATTTATCTTACTCATTTGGTTTCTCCCGATGGTTTTGATGATTTTATAAAGTAGGTTTTCAAGAGTAATAATATGCCAATTCCCGCTAAAATGATGATGTATATTGTCATGCTAGAGTTGATGTGTCTTCCCAAATCAATAACATGCCAGGAAGCAATAACCAGAAAAGCTATGGATAAAATGCCATGAAAAACTCTCCAAGTTTTGTAAGTCATCCCCATATTGTTTCTTATTAATGAACTTATTCCTATCACTAGCATTAAACACCAAGCAATTATTCCTAATATCACGCCAGTGCTATCAAATGTTGTTATGATGGTAGTAAAGGCATCTATTGGATCTACTCCAGCTTCAAAATATCTTGGTAGCATAATTAAAAATGGATGAAAAAACAGGATGGCGATAAATGTATAACCAATAAATTTATGGTATTTAACAATTTTACCCATTTTATGAGCCTTTAGAATATTCTTGTTGCTGCGAGCCAAATAGAATTGGGCTAACATCATGCAAAAGGCAATGATGGTAAGCAGTGAAAGTCCATTCTTAAGAATACTTCTTTCGGGGAAATCTCCCAAGACAAAAAATAAAATTGGTAATCCTAAAAATATAGCTGCTGCAGCTATACCGTTATATAGTCTAATTCGATTTTCCATAATCATCCCCATGAAACTATTACTGGTATCGATTTTTCCGGAGAAATTGTAATGGCATCTACGGGGCAATACATTCTGCATAAATGGCAGATCTGACAATCAGCAGGATATTTAATAATGGCTTTATTTGTTACCGGATCCATACGAATAACGTCTGTTGGACATGTTTTAACACAAATTCCGCAACCGATACATCCATCTATACTTTCTATTGACATAACTTTCTCTTTTTGTTACGATGTAAATTGATAATAGTAAAGGAACGAAATTTTATGGTTTTGGGGAAGATGAATCAATAAACTGGCAAATTTTATCAACAAAAGGGGGATTTTTAGTTGCAGGAGGGAAGATTATTCGTCTAAGTAATTGTTTCCCAGTTGTCTGTAGGTATAAAAAACCAGAATATCCAATTGATGGAAGTTCTGGTTTTTGTAGTTTAGTGTAAGGAGAAGTTCTAGCGTTTTTTTCTTGAACTTTTTTGTTTTTTCACGTAAGCTTTATAAAGTTTTTGTTGATCGCTTGTTAAAATTGCTTCAACATCCTTTTCAAATTCCGATTCTAATGATTCCATCTTTTCTCTTTTAGGTCTTGATTTCATCAATGATTTTACTTCTTTGATATGAGATTTATACAGACCTAACAGTTCATCACTTTTTTCGTCCGTTAAATCAAGTGTTTCGGTTATGTCATTCACCATATCCTGTATTTCTGCAGTAGTAGGAACTGGAGGAGGTCCTTGTTGTCCTCCTTGTTGTGCTTGGGCAAAGTTTCCGGCTATCATGATCGATGCTGAAATGATTATTAATGATATCGTTTTTTTGAAATTGATTTTCATAACTATGTGATTTTATTTGTGAGTATTCCTATTTTTTTATTAATTATTGCGGACAAGTCGTACAAAGTTGTAAATACGTACTGCATCGCCTTGAGGTCCGTGACCTTCTGAAAATTCGCTTGGATCACCAGATTTTGGATCGCTTCGCTGAGCACCAGCACCGTGAACATCTGTCCAGTTAATTGTTTCGGAAGATGAATCGTTACCATCTGCAGGAGGAGGTCCTTGTCCATCTCCAGTTGGTGGATTTATTCCATCTCCTGCTGGAGGTCCTGCAGGCATAGACTCGTTACCCATGGCACGACCGAAAGCAACATAGGCTCCCCAACCACCATTATTATCATCACCCAAAGTTGCGTGTGTGGTTCCTGTCCAGTAAAAAGGATAATCAACCTCTCCAGCTTCGTTTGTTATTGGTGTGCAGTTAAAAAGAGGATCGATAGCAGCAGAACTAGTTGTTTGTGGAGAACGAGAATAATCTACGATACTTTGCAATTCTTTTGCACTTGGTAAACGCCAGTCTGATTTTCCAGCAAATTCGAAATTCTCGGCATAAGTAAGAGCTTCTTGCCAATTCATACCTTCACCACTGTCATCTTGCATCCACATTAATTCTGTTGCTGCATCGGTAATGGTGCCGTCGCTATTGTCTGAAAAATTATTTTCACCATAACTTGTGTTTCCACGAACCATTAAGTAATTAAATACTTTGTCTTGTCCCATCATTGTAGTTCCGTAACCTTTTATGCGTCCGTCAGCAAAATTGACTCCAAAAACCATTTCGATATCACTACCTACCGATAGATTTGTTGAGGCACATTGCACATCGATTAAGCGTTCACCTGCATCGAGGTCACCATAATTATATCCGAAAAAATCGGTATTAATAAAAGGTATTAAATCTTCGGTCGAAGTTCCTTCGTAGCCACTAATGTCGCGACCACTGAACATCATTAAAGAGTATTGTTCTTTTATTGTAGGTACACGCCAATCAGTATAATCTCCAGTAGTTACTTCACTAGCAAGAGCTAATATATCAGAATAAGATAATTTATCATCGTAATTGATGTCTCCATCACCATTATGATCGAGTGTGTTTTGCCACATTAGTCCTGTTACCATATCTGTTACAGTTCCATCTCCATTGTCGACATATTGAGGTGTGTTACCCTGGTAATTGGCATTTTGACCATAAAAATAATCTCCATCACTCGGAGTTGAAATATTTGTTGTGTTGTTGAAAGCTGTAGTTTGATTTGTTCCAACAATAGGATAACCAGTGATATTTGGGAGGTTTTCACTCGTCGTTTCTCCATCAGTTATTGAATCATCATCGTCACTACATGCTGAAGTGCCAACTACCAATGCTAATATGCTTATAAAAATCCACTTTAGTTTCATATGCTTAAGTTTTCGTTTATTAATTTGATGCTAAGGAATGAGATTTTGTTTCTATTCTAAAAAGGAATCAACGAATGAGGGATTTTTATCTACGAATTAGCTGTTTGAGTAAATTTGAATTGTAGCTTGATGAAAAAATAGATCAGGTTGGAAGAGTAACGGACTAAAAAAAAAGGCCGTTTAGAATTAAATTCTAAACGACCTCTTGTTATTATTTTAGTTGTCTGATATTAAGAAAATTCTAGCCAAGAACTTCCATCTTGGTAATCGGGAATACTGTTAATTTTAGTATTGTTGTGATAAGAGAAAATCATATTACTAATATCTTGTTGCAATGAATCTAAACAATTATCGATTAGATCTTTTCGGAAGCCTTTTTCACCCAAATCAATAACAAGTCCTGCCGAAACAACTCGAGAAATTGCTCGACCTAAATCAACTAATTTTCGTTGAGGTAGTTCTGTATTTAAAGAAAAGTCAGTTTGTTTTTTTAGATATTCCGATGCTTTACTAGTAAGATCAAAATCCTTTAGAAATTGGAATAAGTTAAATGCTTTTTTCCTTTTCATTATTTTAATAACCATTTCCGAAATTTGAGTGTAGAGCATTTCATTGGCTCCTTCAAAAATTTGGAAAGGGCGACTATCAACAATACCTCTACCACCTATATGGCTGAGGCGATATCCTTTTGCACCAGATAACTGCACGAGTGTTTGGGCGGCTTCTTGCATTAAGTCAGTAACTATTGTTTTTACGCTATTTGCCTCAATACCGTCATTGGCTAAATTATTTTCAATGCCACTTTTCTCGCTACTTCTTGAACAAAAGGCAGAACAAATTGTAAAAGCACTTTGAATTTTAGAGATCTGAAATTGGACTTGATCGTAAGAAATTAAACTTTTACCAGCAACGATTCTATTTTTGCATTGATCAAGAGCTTCATCCATCATTCTTTTAACAAAACCGAGTCCCATTCCTGGAAATTGCATTCTACTTCGGTGTAGAATATCAAGCATCATTTTAATTCCAGTGGTTTCTGGTTCCAATTTGAAGTTTTTAGGAATTTGTAAATCCAATTTATTTTTACCGTAAGGAATCATGTACAAGCCAAGATTGTCATAGTATTCTTCAACAACAACTTTTTGGTTTTTCTGGGTCACATCACAAATAAAAAAATCAATATCTCGTCCCAATCTTCCATCAGAATTTTGTTGGCGCGATGTAATAAGCCAATAATCAGCCAAACCTGTTAAACCTTGCCAATGCTTGGTTCCTTTAATGTGAAATTTGTCATTTTCTTCGGTATAAGAAGTTTGCATATTTAGAGCGCCACTTCCATATTCTGGCTCAGTAATCATTAAGCCACCCATATTTTGCTTGTTTAAAAAGCGTTGAAAAATATCCTTTTTCACAATCTCATTGGCATATTTAGCAACAGGCTCTAAAAAAAGACCTATGTTTATTCCAAATGTGAGCGATAAGGGTAGCGATTCGTATGCTGATGAAGCGAGTATGCCTAAACATTCTTTAACCTTAACACCTCTGCCTCCATAATTCTCGGGAATAGCTACAGATAAAGGGTTAGTGGACATGACTTCTCTCATTGCTAAAGGAGGTAAGCCTCGTTGTGAACTAAATTTGTTGATGTCTTCTCGATCGTGAAAAGCAGACTTTAGCGTTTTTTCGAAAGCCTTAATGTATTCAGAAAAGTTGGTGTTCATTTTTTTATCTGGTTAATCTATTTACTCTAAGTGAGCGTTTATTAGATGGTTTTATATCTCAATTTATTTTGGAGATAATATACATTGTCTTGCTTTAATTTGTATTTAGACGTAATAAAAATAAGCTATTTATATGGATTTAAAAGACGAATCAGTCTTTAATTTATTTTGGAAATCCATTGATTTAACCAAAAGGGAAATGGTTGGTATTCATTTAGATAAATAGATAATTGTGTTTTGTTAAGCAATAGATGAAAATGGGTGAAAGAATTTTATTCTTGTACGCTTTAATTGATATTTTAAGATTATCTGTTAATACTTACTCATCGGTTTTGGAGTCTATTTTTTCAGGCTTACGAAAAAATCAATTATTATATTTAGCATATCATCTTAGATGATTTATTTGTAAAGGTTAATAATGCTGCCTTGCTTATGTTAGTTTGTTTTGGTTTAATACATTTTTGTTTATTAAATAAGATGCTAAGGAAAGGATTCATGGAGATTACAAAATCTCTATAATTGGCATAATCGAGTTTTGTTTTTACCGATTACTCTTATTGATTTTCTTGCTTTTGAGATGTGTCGTGATAATTTGGATTAGACCTTCCAATGTATTCGATTTGTTCTGTTACCTTTGAGCCATTATTAAGATTTAATTGTTTAAAATGGGATTAGTGATAAAAAAGAGTTTGAAAGTCAGAGAATTGCAGGAGTTTTGGGTAAGTACATTTTGGCGTTACCCTAACCGTCTGTTTGCCTTAAAGGTTGCAATTGCTGTGGCTGTTTTGGTGATTCCATTTGTTGCCCTCAACCTTCCGTTTTTTGGTGTTACTCTGGCCTTAGGAGCTTTGGCTGCAGGCTTATCGGAAACCGATGATCATCCTAAAGGAAGAATAAAAGCATTAATTCTTACGCTTATCAGTTTTGCCATTTCAAGTGCATCTGTAGAACTATTACGCCCTTTTCCTATTTTATTTAGTGTGGGATTAGTTGGCTCTACTCTTACCTTTATTATATTGGGAGGACTTGGAGAACGATATAGAGGTGTTACGTTTGGGGCTTTATTGGTGGCTATTTACACGATGCTAGGAGGAGATGCAAGTATCCCTTGGTACTGGCAACCTCTTTTATTACCTGCAGGAGGTTTGTGTTATGGTATCCTTTCTTTATCCTTGCTTGCCTATCGTCCTTGGCGTTTGTTGGAAGAACAATTAGCTCAGGGATTCGAGGATTTATCTTTATACATGAAAAAAAAATCGGAACTTTTCCCCAGTGAAGCTAAGGTGCAGGAAAAATTAATTAACCGATTATCTCTTCAAAATATTCAAGTGATTAATTCCCTTGAACGTTGTAAAAATGTTTTGAATTCCTATGCTGATGCTTTGAAAGATCAGACTCCGCTTAGTCCCTATCTGCATCAATTTTTATTGTTGCAGAGTCTTCATGAAAGAGCTGCTTCGAGCCACGAACGTTACGATTTATTGAGTGAGGATACTGATAATCATGAAATGCTGGAAGGATTAGGACAGCTTTTATTGCAATTATCACAAGCCTGTCATCAGCTTTCAAAAAGCATGCTAACAGGGAGTAGTTATCAACATCCAGTTGCACTTAAATGGACTATATCAGCCCTGAAAAATAAAGTTAAGAGGCAGATATCTAAACATGAAACGAATAATTTGTCTCTTTTGTTGAAAAATTTAACTCAGTCACATATTTCTCTACAGAATTTGAATTTTAATGTTGAAACGGGCTTACTTCCACGTGTGGACAGAGATCATCGATCTTTATGGGAACGTTTTACAGAACAGTTAAGTTGGAAGCATCCTCGTTTGCGCTATGCGATTCGATTGAGCGCTTGTTTTCTGGTTGGTTATATGCTTATGATTGGTTTTAATATTGATAAAGGTGAATGGATTTTACTTACGAGTTTATTTGTGTGTCAGCCAAGCTATAGTGAAACCCGAAGGCGCTTATTTCAGAGAGTATTAGGAACCTTAACAGGTGTACTTGTGGGCGTGCTTATTGCCCAAATAATGCCAACTATGGCCGGACAGACAGTTTTGATGCTTGTATCGGGTTATGCTTTTTGTGTTTGGTTGCGAAAGAACTATGCGGTTTCAGTTATTTTTATTACCATTTTTGTAATTGCGGCCTTTAATCTATTAGCGGGTAAAGGTTTAGCTATTTTAGAACCTCGAATTATCGATACATTAATAGGAGCTTTATTGGCTATTGCAGCTGTTCGTTTTTTATGGCCCGATTGGCAACAAAAACACCTATCTGGATTGTTGATATCAGCTTTGGATAAAAATGTAACTTATTTCAGCATGATTCTATCGGAATATCAGGAGCATCAAGCAGATGATTTAAATTATCGTATAGCTCGACATAAGGCAAATTTGGCGGATAATGCTTTAGTTTTAGCATGGAAGAGTATGAAGTTGGAACCTAAAAAGCAACAAAAGTTTCAGAAACATGCGTTCTCATTAACTTATCTTAATCATGCCTTACTCTCTTATCTATCGGCATTGGGAGCTCATAAAGATACGACCAACTATATTAGTAAAGAACAACAGGATATGTTTCATCAAATTGAAATGGTTTTGCTCAAAGCAGTAAAAGCATTAAATGAGAATAAAGCTTGTGATCCATCTATTGGATTGCATAGTTTTTTGGATGAATTATCGAGCCGACTCGACTCCTGCGAAAAAGGTGTAGAGCGTCAAAAACTCGCTTTAATATACAATATTGCAGAGGTTAGTGAACAGTTACTTCGTGAGGCTAGCCATATTGCTAAAGAAACGAAAGCTTAATACTAACTTTTATGAGTTAGAAATAACAATGCCCAAACCTTTATGGTTTGGGCATTTGTTTTATAAAGCGAGCTTGTATTTTATTCACCTTCAATTTCGGCAATCAATCTAAGTGCGTTATCGCGAAGAGGTTTGCGTTTAAAGTGCCAAATAATCAAGCCAATAAGAACGGCTACAAGCATAATGCCTAAAAAATAGATTTGAACATCCAATACAGAAAAATCTAGAGAAGTTTTCAAGCATAAACCCGCATCCATAATTAGAATGGCAATGAGTAAGCTTATTTTTTTCAGTTGAAAAAATTGATATCGGCTTGCTGCTTTTTTTAACATTTTAAGTGTTGGCAAGGCGTAATCGACATACTTATATTCTTTATGAAATTTTCCGAAGAAGATAGCAAATAGGGCTAAAGTGATCACAAAACAAAGACTCCCCATTAGGTCATAAATATTATTGGATTCGGTATAGTCTATTATTGATAATATTGAATATAGTGGTATTAGAGCCCAATAAAAAATCTGAAATCTCTTACTTAATTTGGCGTATCTAATATCTTCTTTTTGAAGTTCCCCTACCAATTGTGTGAGATTGTTATTACCGTTTGTTTTTTTAAAGTTCATGATTACCTCCTGTCAGTTTTGTTTTAAGTTGTGCTTTTATTCTGTGTATTTTCACCTTAACGTTTGGTTCGTTTATACCGATAACGTCAGCAATTTCTTTCATACTTAGTCCTTCGAGCATTAGCGATATAAGTGCTTTGTCGATAACCGAGAGCATATTCAGCTCGTTTTGCAGTAGGTTAAACTGACTTTCCTCTTTTTGCTTGTTTTTCAAGCCTTCGTCGTCGAGAATGGAGGAGAGGTTTTGCGTATCGGTGCTCACTATAAGTTTCATTTGCTTGTAGGTTTTACCCGTAAAGCTTAACGATGTGTTTACCGCAACCCTGTACACCCAAGTGCTGATAGCCGAATTGCCTCTGAAATTATCCAGGCTCTTCCAAATATTTACCAAAACCTCTTGGTACATATCTTTCTGATCTTCGGTATTCGAATTATAGTAGCGGCATATCCTTTGTATGCGTTCACTATTTTCCGATAGTATCTGATTAAATTGATCTTCTTTTTTCAATGTTTCAATTTTGATTACACTTATTAGTAGGGGATTTTAAAGATAGTTACATTTTAATCTTCTTAAAATGATTTTAAAATTCGTTTTTATGTCTTCCGCATGTCTGTGATTTGGGGTGAAATAATGAAGACTAAACCAGAATTGTAAGTGTTGGGTTATAAATCATGAAAGAAACTTTATATGCAACAAGATTGTAATTTGTTAAAATAGGGTTTCGTGGCATAAGTCGCATACTTGCAGTCGAATATGTTTAATATGAGGTGTTCTTTTTTTATAGAGGAATTTGATAAATTATCAACTCATTCGTTTAAAATTAGCTGTTCTGAAATAGAAAGGAATAATTGTCAAATTTTCGGGAACTTTAGCCAACTACTAAGCTTTAGATTCTCCTCACCTTTGTATTGTTAGATAAAGAAAGAATAAAATTAAAAACTTGAAATATGAGAACAATTAAAAGTGCTACAGAATTAGAGAACTTATTGAAAGAAAACAAAGCAATCATGTTAGATTTTTATGCTGACACTTGTCCACCTTGCCAGGCGTTAATGCCAACAGTAGAAAAATTGGCTGGCGAGTACGAAGGTACAGTAGATATTCAAAAAGTTGATGTTCATAAATTCCCAGACTTGAGAACAAAGTATGGAATTGGTAGTATTCCGACCTTGCTTTTTATCAAAAAAACGGAAATTCTTGAGAAGTCGATGGGAGTAATTCCAGAAATTGAATTGAGAGAAAAATTGGATAGGTTAATTCAGGCATAGTTGCATGCTCTTGCTAAAAATATAAGTGCTGTTACTTCTTTTAAAAGGAATAACAGCACTTTTTTGTTGATCTTAGTTTTATAGAATTATCACTAATGCCTTAAGTATATGACTTGTGGCTTCAATAAAAAATAAAACCCAATACTAATATTATTAGTATTGGGCTTTTCCTTCTAAAATTTAGAAATACATTCTCAAAATGTAGATCTCTCTTTAATGTTTTCCTATTTAAGTTGTGTTTTTATATACTGAGCAACAGCAGGATGTCCATTCGAATTGGCAAAATCAAGTGATGATTCTCCATCAATATCTAGCATTTTTAGATCTGCTCCGTGCGCTACTAAAACTTTAAGCACTTCAAGTTGACCTTCGGAAGCAGCCATCATTGCAGCAGTCCAATTTTGTTCACTATCTATCATGTTCGGTTTAGATCCTGCTTCTAATAAGGTAGTTACTGTGGGAGCAAACAAACCTGTAGATGCAAACATTAATGCCGTTCTATTTACGTTATCTGTTAAATTAACATCAGCCCCGTTGTCAATTAATAGTTTTACAATTTCGTTGTGTCCATTATAAGCAGCTAGCATCAGTGGTGTACGTTTATTAGGATCTGTGGTGTTTGCATTAAAACCCTTACTCAAAGCATCTTTCACAACCTCAATTTTACCATCCAAAGCCGATTGCATAATTAGATCATTATCAAATGTTTTAACAGAAGTAGGTGTTGTCTTTTCTGTATTTATGTCATTTGCCCCACTCACTTTACTTGGTTTTGTATTGCATCCGTAAGTACAGATTCCCATAGTGGCAATAGCGGCAAATAATTGTAGTTTGTTCATGATTATATATTTATTTTTAGACCTAATTAACTGGACGTTAAAGGTAATATAATAGCGTAAAATATTAAATATATTGAAATGTAAACTGATAAAAGTTTTTACCCAACTTTCGCTGATTTGTAATTTGTTGCCAATGAGTTTCGTGTATTTAATTCATCTTAAACTTTATATACCACTCTACTGTCACACAAAATTCCGTTTTTGTTTCGTGTTGAATCGGGTGAGCGGCAATCACAAGAATAATAGCCAAGATCTCTACATTTTATTATATTTGTTTTTCAATCAAATTGATAAAAATGAAGTATAGCTTATTAGCCATCGTATTTGCCTTTTTAGTTTCTTGTTCAAGTGTGCCAGAGAAAGATTATTCGCTTATAAACGAGAAGCAAATTACCGATTATATAAAAACAAATAAACTGGAAGCAGTAAAGTGTGAATCTGGCTTGTATTATACAATCGATGAGGCAGGAGAAGGCGTGAAACCCACAAGTGCATCGACTGTTCAAGTAGCTTACATAGGTCATTATTTAAGTGGAGAAGTTTTCGACGAGAGTAGTGAGAACGGTATCTCATTTCCATTGAAAAGAGTTATTAAAGGTTGGACCGAAGGTATCACCTATTTTAAAGAGGGTGGAAAAGGCACTTTGTTGGTTCCTGCTCATTTAGGTTATGGAGGTTATAATACAAATGGAATTCCAGGTGGTTCTGTCTTAGTTTTCGATATCCACTTAATATCTGTAAAGAAGTAATAAACGATATAAAATAAATAAAGAAGTATGGAAATTCTTGAAGCCAATCAAGTTATTGAGAAGGTGTCTCAGTACATCGATTTAAGTGTTATTCCTTTTGGAAAAGATAAGCGCTCGGTAGTTCGCGTTGATACCCGTCAGCCCATGTATGGTGGAGAAGGTGTTGTTTACCTATTGCAAATGTTCGATGTCGATGAGCTCATTAATAACCGTATTGGTTGCTTTATGGTCTTTTTGAATAAGAACGATCAGGCTGGATTTCACGATCACGGACCAAGAAACGAAGAGGAAGTATATGTGGTAATGCATGGCGAAGGTGAGTATTCTGATAAAGCTGGTGTTGATGGAGAAATAAGAACCCAGAAAATAACCAAAGGAAACATCACAGCAGTTAGTAAAGATGGTTTTCATTCGGTACAAAATACGACAGACGAACCACTCATTATCTTTGTGATTACGACCAACAAAGCCTAGAGTTAAAGCTTTAATAAAATACAGTAAAGAACCCCAATTACCTCACGAATTGTTTGTGCGGCAATTGGGGCTTTCTATAAAAAATCCTTTTTTAGTACAGCTCCATCATAGTCATGAAAAAACAAGTGTCATAATAACAAGTACCATGAGTAGGATATCCATTTTCTCAGTCTCAAAGTATGAGGTTGAATAAATAGCCAAGCATAATAATGAACACGGTGATGGTACCAAAGAAAATACCGATCATTTTCCACTTCATTACTTTCTTAAGTAGAGTTGCCTCAGGCAATGATAGGCCTACTACTGCCATCATAAAAGCAATGGCTGTTCCTAGTGGTACACCTTTAGCTACAAATACTTGGATGACAGGGACGATACCTGCGGCATTTGCATACATTGGTACTGCAAAAATTACTGCAAGAGGTACGGCATACCATTTATCGGCAGATAGATATTCTGTAAAGAAATTTTCAGGAACATAGCCATGCATGGCCGCTCCAATTGCAATTCCAATAATCACGTACAAAAGTACTTTTCGAACAATACCCCATCCATCTTTAATAATTGTTGGTAGGCGGTCTAAAAAGGATAAATTTTCGCCATCCCATTCTTCATGTTCTTGTATGGCATTATCCTGTATTTCACGTACCCAATCGCTTAGGTATTTGTCAAGCTTAAGTTTACCCAAGAAAAAGCCACCAATCATACCCATTAAAACACCAGTTCCAGCATAAATAATTGTGGCTTTAAATCCAAATAAGCCTAAAAACATAGCTACTGCAACTTCATTAACCAAAGGAGAGGTTATTAAATAGGCAAAGGTTACGCCCAAAGGAATACCTCCTTTTACAAAGCCAATGAATAATGGAATAGATGAACAAGAACAAAAGGGAGTCACAGCACCAAAGAATGAAGCAAATAGATATTGTAGACCATACATCTTTTTAGTGGTCAAATAAACCCGTAACCTGTCCACTGGAAAATAAGCATTGATAACGCCCATTAAACTACTGATTAGGAAAAGTAGAATAAAGATTTTTATGGTATCGTAAAAGAAAAAATTGATTGCTTCACCCAAATGTGATTCCGGATTTAGTTTTAATAAATCAAAAGTGAAGACATCTACCAAGTTTGGCAAATAATGATACAGAGCAATTATAAGTGGTAATATAATTGCAACCGAAGCTATCAAACGAATTTTCTTTTTGCTTAACTGATTTGTTTCATCAGGTTTTTCAATAGTTAGGACAGTAGTTTCAGCTTTGTCCTTTAATATAGAATTCGACTTATTCATGATTCTGATGTTGTCTTTGTTCGTTAAAACACGAACTAAGAATATAAATTTTTTAAAAATAAAGCATAATAATATAATACAGTCCAACCAAAATAAATACGACTGCAACTACGCGTCGGAACCAGACTTCAAAACTTTTCAGTTTATTGTAAATAGAACCGATTGAACCGACACTGAATGCAATAAGCCAAGCAAATATTATAACTGGAATTCCTGTGGCAAAGGCAAAAAACAGGGGCAAATATAAACCACTTGCACTGCTGATTGTCATAGGCATTAGCATTCCAAAATAAAGGACACCGCTGTAAGGGCAAAATGCCAAAGCAAAAACGATACCCAATAAAAGAACACCCCAAAAACCGCTATTCGATTTGTTCTCCATTTTTTCGGTTAACGAACCAATACCAGGTATTTTGAGTTTTAAAACGCCTAACATAAACAAACCAATAATAATAAGCAGAGGGCCCAATAATTTCTCACCCCATTCCTGAAGGTAGCCGGAGAATTCGAATTGGCTTGCACCAAAAAAGAAAAGAAAACCAATTGCGGTATATGAAATTGCTCGACCTAAAGTATAAATTAAGCCATTTATAAATACTTTACGTTGACTTTCAATATCCTTACTAATAAAGCCAATTGCTGTAATGTTAGTTGCCAAAGGGCAGGGACTTATGGCTGTCATAAGTCCCAAAATAAATGCCGTGAATATTGGAAACTGTGATGTTTCGAGGAAACTTTGTAATATTTCCATGCTTACATCATTGAATCAATGGTTGATTTCAGTTTGTTTTTCAATTTGTCAGGATTGTTACGTGCGTTTAAAAATGCATCGTTGGTTAAATTCACCATTTTATCACCCTTGATAATTAAAAGTGCAGTTCCGCTAATTTTATATTGTGCAACTAATGATTTGTTTTGTGCTTCGTCTCGGTTGATTGATTTAAAAACAACTTTGTCGCCATAATATTCTTTGATAGCCTCTTTTGAAACGGCTTCTACGGCTTGACATGTTGCGCATCGGCGGGTGGCATGAAAATAGTAGGCAGTTACGTCGTTCGATTTTGGAGTGGCAGAGCAGCAAGAAGTTGTTTTTGATGCTGTGTTACAAGTTGATGATTCGTTACAACATTGAGCTGATACGGCAACTATTCCAACTAAAAGGAAAAGGCTAAGTGTGCTGATTAATTTTTTCATTGTTGTAATGTTTATTTGGTTAAAAGTTTTGCGATTTCATCTACTGAAGGAACTTTTCCTTTCACGACAACCTTACCGTCAATCACTAAAGCTGGTGTTGTCATTACATTATAATTCATAATTTCAACGATGTCTTCTACTTTAGTAACAGTAGCATTTACACCTGTTTTTGCAACAGCTTCTTGGGTTGCTTTTTCAAGCGATTTGCATTTTGCACATCCTGTGCCTAGTACTTTAATATCCATGATTGTGGGTTCTTAATTATTTAAATTTATTTTATTTATATGATTCGTCATTCGCAAAACAACGAACATGGTATTCAAAATTTTTTAGAGTTTAAAAAATTGTTTGAAAAGTTGTTGTGCTTCTTTCCAATTTTCTTTTTGAATACAGTATTTAATACGTGGGGCTTCTATTTCACCCTGAATTAATCCTGCATCTTTTAATTCTTTCAGATGTTGCGATAAGGTCGACTTTGCAATGGGTAATTCGTCGCTTAAATTACCACTATAGCAACAGCTTTGCTTCGATAACAATTCCATGACATACATTCGTATGGGATGCCCCAGAGCCTTGGCGTATCTGGCCATTCTAATTTGCTTGTCGGTTGTAACTGATTTAATATCCATTCCTGTTCGTAATTATACGAACAAATTTAATAAGTTTTTTTAGTTACCAAAAAATAAATGTCAGTTTTTTGCTCCTTTTGCAAGTATGTGACTTGTGGCAGCGAGGAAAGTTCAGAATTATAAGTCATCCTGTCCCTATATTGATTGGGATCTCATAAATCAAATATATATTCACGAGCTTTGCGTGCTGTATTCTCCCCTTCAGGGGAGATTAAGAGGGGTGTTAGGGATTTGTAATTAAATCCTGTTACAACATTTCACGCAAAGATCGCTAAGTTTTTTCGCAAAGGGCGCAAAGGTGAAATTCTATAAGTTAACGTCATCCTGATCCCGATAATTATCTGGGACGTTTCAGGATCTCATAAATTAATGCATAAATTATTAATGCTGTTTATCTCGCAAGCTTGGTTCTGCGGTTGAAATTTCTTCTTGTAAGATAACTGTTTAGTCTCTAGTACAGCAAGTCTGTTATTTGCGATAAAGTGGGTGAAATGAAACCACACGAAAAATTCGTGCGGCAGCGGCTGAAATCCTTTATCCTAAGATAACTGTTAAGGCATATTATGTTTGCGTTTAGCTAGCTATTGTCGTAATATTGTTATCAGTAAATTGATTATTCATTCTCTAGATTATACTAATGCTTCAAACAGCCAATCCCCACATTATCACAACCCAAATTGATAGTTTACATACCCAAGTACAAATAATTGATACTACGGTTACGCATGTACATGTTTACGATACCATTGTAACTCATGTTTATGATACAATTCAGCCTGATTTGATTACAGTTTACGATAAGCTTATTACTGCCCAAGACAATAACTTTGATAATATTCTTGTAATGATTGGTGTTATAGTAACTCTACTTGTTGTTGGTTTTGCATGGTTCAATATTGATGTTGCAAAAAAATTGTTTAGAAGAGAATTTGAAGGAATTATTGAAGAAGAAAAACCGAAGATAAAAGCCGAAACACTTGTTGCATTGGATAAAGATTTAGCTTTTATGAGAGCTGAAAATGCACGATTGTTTGCAAATTCTGTTGGTGGTAAACCTGACGATATAGCAGAGCGAATAACTTGGTGGTCTATATGTATAAAAGAATATACACATGCAAGTATGGAGGATGGAGTGTCAATATCATATAACAAGTTGAAGTTTGCCTTAGAGATTGCTATTAAGTCGAAAGATGTTTTTATAAAAAGCTACAAAAAATCTAGATCTACATTTAAAGGGATAAGAAAAAATGTAGATTTCCTTCCAAATATTGTTTCGGAGAAAAAAGAAATTTTAAAAATGATTGGCGAATTAGATGAGTATTACAATAAAACTGAAGGAATTGTTGATGAGGCTAAACAATAATAACTAAATTTTCATGAAACACAAAACCCAAGCGCTCAAGCTTGGGTTTTCTCATTCGAAAAAATGAATGCTTTATATTTATTCTTACTTCGATTTAATACTGCAGCCAATTGCTTTTGTTGTAGTTACAGCAATTTTTTTGTTTTGAAGTAGGGCATTAACGGCATCATCAACATAATGCTTGTCTGCTTGCTCTGCGTTTTTGTAATTGTTGTCAATTGCTCCAATGTATTCTAGTTTATTTACACCTTTTTTTGTACTTAGAATAAATACATGAGGCGTTTTAGTTGCACCAAATCTTTTATATACGTCTTGTTTTTCGTCTATCAAGTATGGGAAAGTGAAGCCTTTCTCATCTGCTCTTTTAATCATATTTTCGAAAGAATCGCTTGCGTATAATTCAGGATCATTGGGGTTAATGGCAATAACAGGAAAGCCTTTAGTCTTGTATTTTTTATCGAGCTTTATAATTCTATCCTCGTAAGCCACCGAAAAAGGACAATGGTTACATGTGAATATCACAATAATACCTTTGGTATCCTTATAATCGGAAAGAGAAACGTACTTTCCATCTACATTTTTAAGTTTAAAATCTGCGACTTTGTCACCAATTTGATATGATTGTGCATTGACTCCTATTGTGGCCAATATAAACAGGCCTAAAATGATTATTTTCTTCATGATTGTAAATTTTAATTTGTTTAAACGTGTTTATTACTAGTGAAATATTTTTTGATCATTTAGAATCATATTTGATCAGCGTCTAAGTGCTTTTTATTTTTTGACGCAGATTCTTATGATTTATGTGCATGATTTGAAATTTATTTTTTGATCATTTAGAATCATATTTAATCTGCGTCTAAGTGTTTTTTATTTTCTGACGCAGGTCTTCATGATCTTATATGATTTATGAGCATGGCTTAATTTTTTTGATTATTTAGAATCATATATAATCAGCATCTAAGTGAGTTTTATTTTTTGACGCCGATCTTCATAATCTCATATGATTTATGAGCATGGCTTAATTTTTTTGATGATTTAGAATCATATTTAATCAGTGTCTAAATATGTTTTAGTCTTCATGAATATTATCAATCGATTCTACCAGCTCTTCGTATGAAACTTGTCGAGTAAAAACGTCTCTATTGTTTTTATTATAGATAACAGTAGCAGGAAGTGCACCATCCCATTTTTCGGATACTTTACTTATCCAAGTATCTGCATCCGGATCGTCAAGTATTACGATATGCGAATTTACATTTCTCTTGATTTTAAATTTGGCTAAACGTTCTTGTACATTTTTACCAAAATCGAGACTAACCAAAATTACTTTCACTTTTTTATCGGCATAGTTTTTACGAATAGCTTCGAAATGGGGGAGTTCTTCTACACATGGTTTGCACCACATAGCCCAAAAATTAATCACGTAAGTGGTATCATTTTGATAATGAAAGATAGGCTCAAGTTCATTAAAGTTAAATGTTTTAACTTCTTGTGCAGATGAAGATTTGCTCGTAATAAAAAGGATAGCAAACAAGATGAATATCAATTTCAATTTCATGACATATATATAAAGATGTTGAAGTCTTAAAAGTACGCTAATTCGATGATAATGAATAGTGATGTTTGTTATTGATCTGTTAAAAATAATAATGATGGTTTAAACTTGTGTCATATTATATAAAAAATGGAGATTATCCCGATAGGAATATGCTCTTCAGAAATTTGGCTTGGCCTGATTTTATTATGACTTTAAGACTAGTGTTTCAAAATAAAATCGAGAAGAACTTAAGTTTTTATGAATTTTTAAAATTTGAAATAAAAGATCTATTTGTCTTTTATTGGCTGTAATTCTAAAGAATATGGTTTAAAATTGTTATTACTAAAAGCTTTATAGTTTATGCTTCCATTAAGTTTTTCTATCTTTGTACATCAAATAAAAAAACGATACGAACTTTGGCACGACTTTTAGCTATAGATTACGGTAGAAAACGAGTAGGATTAGCAGTTAGTGATCCAATGCAGATTATTGCAAATGGTTTGGATACGGTTCATGCTAAAGATGTTTTGGATTACATTCAGAAATATATGGAGACCGAAGAGGTTGAGTGTATTGTGGTTGGACATCCAAAGCAGTTGAATAATGAGGATAGCGAATCGATGAAATATCTGAAGCCTTTTCTTGGACAATTGAAGAAGCGATTTCCAGATACGCCTATCGAAATGGTTGATGAGCGTTTTACATCTGTAATTGCTTTTCAAACGATGATTGATGGTGGTATGACCAAGAAGCAAAGACGCAATAAGGAGGTTATCGATAAAATTAGCGCAACCATTATACTACAATCGTATATGGAAGCTCAAAGAAATATGTTTTAATAAATGATCAACAGGCACTGTTCAGTTGACTTAAGCACAAAATAATGATTTTACCTATTACAATTTACGGACATCCAGTTTTACGAAAAGTAGCAAAGGATATAGATAAGGATTATCCAGATTTGGAGAAGTTTATGGCTGACATGTGGCAAAGCATGTATTTTTCTGATGGTGTTGGTTTAGCAGCTCCACAGGTAGGGCGTTCAATTCGTATGTTTGTGCTCGATTGCTCAAGTTTTGAGGAGGAAGAGCCAGAGTTGAAAGACTTCAAAAAAATGTTTATCAATGCACACATTACAGATCGTAATGGTGAAGAGTGGAGCATGTCTGAAGGGTGTTTAAGTATTCCTAAACTTAACGAAGATGTTATGCGACCAGAAACAATTCGTATTGAATACTACGATGAGAATTGGGAGTTTCATGATGAAGAATATTCTGGCTTTGCAGCTCGAGTTATTCAACATGAGTACGATCATTTAGAAGGTATCTTGTTTACCGATCATTGTTCGCCACTTCGTAAGCGTCTTTTAAAATCGAAGTTAACAGCTATTTCTAAAGGTAAATTTGATGTTAAATACCGATTTACTCTAGCAAAATAAAGTATAGCTTATACACGAAGCGAATACCTATATCATAATTTCAAAATCCTCTTACTCTTCTGAGTTTGAGGATTTTTTTTTGATTAAACCATATTTCTGTATTAACTTATTGTTTGCTAAAAAGATATGGATGTATTTCAGAGAATTTTTACACACGGCGCCTTTTATTCGATTGTTATTCCCTTTTATAATGGGAATAGTTTTGGCTGAATTCTATTCTCTTGATAATTGGATGCTTTACATATCAATTACGTTTTCATTTGTTGCTCTTCTTGTTTATCAATTAATTCCAGCTCTTAGAAAATCGTATGTTTATACTTTTATATTTGGCATTTTTATATTTGTTCTATGTCTAAGTACAGGGGCAATGCGTGTTAATTCTTCAAATGAGAGCATGTTTTTGTCTTCCTTCGATTCAATAACTGCTTTTAAAGGGCTTATAAAACGCAGTCCCGACGAAAAAAATAAATCAATAGCCTGTGTTTTGGATGTAGAGAAGGTTTTCAAAAATAAGATTTGGGAAAAGGATAATGCTCAAGTTTTACTGTATTTGGCTAAGGATTCACTTTCAAAATCATTGTGTATAGGCGATGAGATTTTAGTTTCGTCAAACTTAGAAAGGGTTCGGAATAATGGTAATCCCAACGAATTCGATTACGCAAAATATTTACAACATCGGTATATATTATATTCGACCTATGTAAGAGGGGCAGATTGGGAATTGGTTGAGAAAAATCAAACCTATTCTATAAAGCAAGAAGCTGTTGCTTGGCGACAAAAGCTATTAGATATTTACAAAGAGGCAGGATTGAGAAATGAATCTTACGAAATCTTATCGGCTCTTACTCTTGGTGCTCGCGATGAGGTTTCGGAAGATGTGAAATCGGTTTGGACAGCAGCAGGAGCTACACATGTTTTAGCTGTTTCGGGGCTACATGTTGGAATTATATTTGGAGTGATGCAATTCCTTCTTAGCTTTCTTTCTCGTTCTAAACTCGGTCGCTATATTCGAGCTATTATACTCATTCTTTGTTTGTGGTCGTATGCCTTGCTTACGGGTTTGTCGCCATCGGTAATGCGAGCAGCAAGTATGTTTTCTATTCTCGCTATAGGACTCATGATAAATAGGAAGGGAACGATTTATAATTCTTTGATGATTTCAGCTTGTGCGCTACTTTTGTACGATCCATTTGTATTGTTCGATGTGGGCTTTCAATTTTCATATTTGGCAGTTATTAGCATCGTTTTCTTTCAACCCAAGTTTGAAAAATTGTTAGAGGTAAATTCTTTTATTTTGCGATGGGCTTGGAAATTGTTTACTGTTTCATTGGCTGCTCAAGTGGGAACTTTTCCTTTGTCTGTTTATTACTTTCATCAGTTTCCTTCTTACTTTTTCCTATCTAACTTTGTTATCATTCCGGTGGCAGGCCTATTAATTTATGGATCTGCTTTATTACTAATTTTTTCTGAAATCGATTTTATATCTAAGTGGCTTGCATATTGCTTGCAGCATTTTGTTGAATTTATTCATTCGATGATTTATCAGATTCAAGCTTTGCCTGGAGCTTTAATCGAAAGAATCACATTTTCATCATTTCAAGTTATCTTACTTTATAGTTTGATTATTAGTTTAACTCTAAGTTTTTGGTGGAAAAGAAAGATGGCTCTTTTTGTAAGTCTGTTGATTTTAACTGTTTTTCAACTCGTTAATATTTCAGTTTTCTATCAATCTCGAGAGAGTGAGCTAATTGTATTGAATGCGAATAAACAAACTGTAATTTGCATTAGAGATAGACAAAATATGCTTGTACTGAGTGACACCATATTGAACGAGAAACAGAAAATTCGTTTGGTTTATCCTTATGCTATGGCAAAAGGAGTGAAGCATTATATTTATGATATATTAAAAGCAAATGAGATTCGAGAGATAAATGATAAGAGAATAGCCATATTAGGCAACTCAACCTTGAAAGATGATATTCAGAATTTAGACGTAGATTACTTGGTCTTGAGGAATAATGCCAATGTACGGGGACAAATATTGACAGAATTTAAAGGTTGTGTCGTTGTTAAAGATGCTAGTAATTATTCTAGAAACTATAGAGCAGACACATCTCTTTTGGCTACTAATATTTGGGATACACGTATAAAAGGAGCTTTTCATCTACCATTATAATTTTTTGGTGAAATTATGATATAAATAATGTTTTGAAAGTTCCAAACCTGTAGTGGAATAGGGCTTTCTCTTAGCAAAATGATAATCCTAAAAATCTAAAGCGTATAGAAAGATATAATTTTTTGCATATATGATGTATATTTAAATGATATTGTTTTATTTTGCCGTTTCGTATTTGATTGATAGAAGAAGTTATATTTCTATCAAAAAAGTTCAATTTAAATACCGCTATGAAGATTGTAATTGCTGGAGCAGGCGCAGTAGGAACGCACCTGGCAAAAATGTTTAGTCATCAGGATCATGATATTGTCTTGATTGATAGTGATGAAGAGAAATTGAAATTAATCGATTCTCATTTGGATCTGTTGACTATTGAGGGATCGTGTTCTTCTATTAAAGATCTTAAAAAAGCCAACGCGAAGAATGCCGATTTATTTATTGCTGTTACGGAATCTGAGGAGACGAATATTACTTCGAGTTTACTTGCTAAAAAACTTGGCTCAAAGAGAACAATTGCTCGTATTAATAATCAAGAATATTTAATTCCAGAAAACAAAGAATTTCTTAAGAGTTTAGGTATTGATGAATTTGTATATCCTGAACGATTGGCGGCTAAAGAAGTTATTAACTACTTATCTCGTTCTGGTACGCGTCAGATGTACGAATTTTCAGGTGGAAAATTAGTGCTTTATGGTATTAAAATAAGCAGTAAATCTGTGATTATGGACAAGACCTTATCGGAGGTTTCACAATTAACAGGTGATAATGATTATAGAGCTGTAGCGATTAAACGTGATGGCGAAACCATAATCCCTCGTGGGCATAACCGTTTTATGCGTGGTGATTTGATATTTGTTATCAGTAAGCCTGAGAGCATTGAAAAAGTTATGGACCTTGCAGGTAAACGAAAATACAAGATTAAAAAGGCTATGATTCTTGGTGGTAGTCGTATCGGTTATAAAACGGCTAGTGAATTAGAACATACTTTAAATCTTAAACTTATCGAGATTGATAAGAATAAGAGCATCAAACTTGCAGATTCTCTAGAAAGAGCATTAGTCATCAATGGTGATGGGCGTGATTTAGATCTTCTTCGTGAAGAGGGAATTCAAAAAATGGATGCTTTTGTTGCCGTAACGGGTAACTCTGAAACCAATATTCTTGCTTGTTTGTTAGCAAGTAAAATGGGTGTGAAACGTACGATTGCTGAGGTTGAAAATATTGATTATATCGAATTGGCTGACAGTATTGGTGTTGGTGCCATGATTAATAAAAAGCTTTTAGCTGCTAGTTATATTTATCGATTTACAATGGATGCTGATGTTCAGCATTGTAAATGGTTAACTGTTTTAGATGCTGAGGTTGTTGAACTCGTAGCACAAGCTAATTCTAAAATTACGTTGGATAAGTTGAAAGATATTGACTTTCCTGATGACGCCAATATTGGTGGTATTATTCGTGGTGATGAGGGTCTTATTGCGATGGGTGATACTCAAATTCAAGAAGGTGACAAAGTTGTTGTTTTCACTCTACCTTCAGCTATTAAGAAGGTAGAAAAGATTTTTAAATAGTTTAATACTTGAGCTTAAGCTGTGATTAGGAAAAAAATAATATTTAATATTCTTGGAAAACTGTTGGTCGGAGAAAGTTTTTTTCTTTTTATTTCTCTATTAGTTTCTCTTATCTACCAGGAATCAGATTCTCTGTCTTTTCTTTATTCAAGTTTAATAACTTTTACTGTTGGTTCAGTTAGTTATTTGGCTTCAAAAGGAGTTAAGAAAGAAATGGGAAAACGTGAAGGCTACATTATTGTAAGTCTCGTGTGGGTTGTTTTTTCTATTTTCGGATGTTTACCTTATCTGTTTAGTGGATCTATTTCATCTGTTACCGACGCTTTTTTCGAAACCATGTCGGGCTTTACAACTACAGGATCATCCATTCTGAATAATATTGAAGAATTACCTCATGGGATCCTTTTTTGGCGTTCACTTACCCAATGGTTGGGTGGAATGGGAATTATTGTGATGTTCCTAGCTATACTGCCAACCCTGGGAATTGGAGGTCGTGAGCTTTTTATTGCTGAAGTTCCAGGACCTGCTCCCGATAAATTAACACCTAGAATACGAGAAACGGCTAGACATCTTTGGGGCTTGTATGCTCTTTTTACATTTGTCGAGTGTGTTTTACTGAAACTAGGTGGTATGTCATTTTTCGATGCCATAAATCACTCTTTAACAACAATGGCTACAGGTGGTTATTCAACAAAGCAAGCTAGTGTAGGTTATTTTGATTCTGCATATTTGCAATATGTTATTATTGCCTTCATGTTTATTGCAGGAACGAACTTTACGCTTTCTTATGGATTAGTTTCAGGCCGATTTCGTAAAATATTTAAAGATGAAGAGTTTCGATTTTATTCCTACATCGTTTTATTGTTTACTGCTGTAATTACGATTGGTATTATCTTGACTTCAAATATGGGCTACGAACAAGCTTTTCGTGATTCTTTATTTACAGTTGTTTCTATTATTACAACCACAGGATATGCTACCGCAGATTACTTGTTGTGGATACCATTCCTAGGCATGCTCGTTTTTGTGCTGATGTTTGTTGGAGGTTCTGCTGGTTCAACTGGTGGAGGTGTGAAAGTTGTGAGAATTTTACTCCTATTTAAGAATAGCTTTTATGAATTAAAAAGGTTGATTCATCCCAATGCTGTAATTCCTACGCGTTATAATCAGCGTGTGGTTAGTGAAAGAACGGTAACTAATATTCTTGCCTTTTTTGTTTTTTATATCATTATCGTCATGTTTTCAACTGTGGTAATGTCTTTTTGGAGTCGTGATGTTTTCTCAGCATTAAGTGCTGTAGCAACAACATTGGGAAATATTGGACCAGGATTTAGTGAGATAGGACCAATGGAAAACTTTTCAGCATTACCAGACTTTGCAAAATGGTTTCTTTCATTTTTAATGCTTCTGGGGCGACTTGAACTTTTTACTGTTTTGGTATTGTTTTCACCATCTTTTTGGAAAGAATAGTTTGAAATTACTTTAAGATATAAAAAAAATGCAGCTTTATAAGGTTGCATTTTTTGTGTCTGCTATTATCTAGTTGTTCACCTTCTCTTAGTTGCAATGTATTGAATATGTTGGTTTGTGTTTTGTTGCGTTTTACTATTGGTGTAATTAACTATATTATTTATAAGTGTTTTTGAAGCCACAAATAATTTAACACCTAAGTGTTACTTTTAAATAAAACTTTATAAGTATTGGTGACTTTGAAAAAAACCCTAATATTGTGTCAGAAACTAAAGAGATAACTTATGATAACGAATTATTGGAGTCTAAAGTTATTCGATTTAATATTCGGATTGAATCGAAAAAATATTTCTTAAAATTCACAAACTATTTATATTTTATTAATTCATAATAGTTCATTTTCTTAAATTATTAACCCAATAAGCCTGCAGTTATGACTAACAAACAAGATGTCAATTCACAATCAAAGAATTTTGTAGTCCCATTGATTATTGTAGGAGTGATGTTCTTTGCAATTGGGTTTGCATTAGGAATCAATTCTTATATTATACCTCTTTTAAAAAAGTCGTTGGATATTTCTTCAGCTGAATCATATTTAGTTATTGCAGCAACTTTTTCAGCCTTTTTAATTTTTGGCTATCCAGCTTCTTTAGTCATTGGTAAAATAGGATATAAACGAACAATGGCTTTATCGTTTTTGATGTTTGCTCTTGGTTTTTATCTATTTATTCCTTCGGCTCAAATGGAGAGTTTACCTCTCTTTTTGGTAGCTTCTTTTATAAGTGGAATGGGTAATACTTTTCTTCAAGCTTCTGTAAATCCATATATTACTATATTAGGACCAATGGAAAGTGCTGCAAAACGAATGAGTTATATGGGAATTGCTAATAAATTGGCTTGGCCTATTGCTCCGTTATTTCTAGCACTTATTATTGGAAAAAATGTAGAGAACGTATCACTTACCGATATAAATATTCCATTCTATATTATAATTGGCGTTTTTGTTCTTTTGGGCGTATTAGCATTATTGGCTAAACTACCAGAAGTCAAAGCAGCTGGTGAGGACGAAAATTCTGATGATGTTTGTTTATATGCTGAGAATAAAACTTCTATATGGCAATTTCCACACCTTTTATTAGGGGTAATTGCTCTTTTCTTATACGTAGGCGTTGAAACCGTATCTTTGGGAACCTTGGTTGATTATGCAACTAGTTTGGGGTTACCTAATCCTGAGTATTATGCTTGGATTGCTCCAATAGCTATGGTTATTGGTTATATATGTGGCGTTGTTTTAATTCCTAAATATTTAAGTCAGGCTACAGCCTTAAAAATTTGTGGGTTTACAGCTTTGTTTGGTTCGCTAATGGTCGTATTCTCACCTCAAGATTTATCTATTTATTTTATTGCATTTATAGCCTTAGGTTGTTCATTAATGTGGCCAGCTTTGTGGCCCTTAGCAATGACCGATTTGGGTAAATTTACTAAGGCAGGTTCATCTTTAATGGTTATTGCTATTGTAGGTGGTGCCTTAATTCCAACCGTTTATGGTTTTATGAAAGATGCTGTGGGTGCTCAAGCTGCCTATTGGATCTGTGTTCCATGTTTCCTTTATATTTTATACTATGGTTTTAAAGGGCATAAAATTAGAACTAAATAGGAAGTTTATCCTAAGCATTTAACTTGATAATTAATGAGTTGAATAAAATCCATTTTAGATCCACACTCTAAAATGGACAGGGATTGGAGGTTTTAATAGCCTTCAATCCTTTTTTTTTTATTTTTGAAATTGCCCCCTCCGAAATTCTGAACAAACGATAGAACAAGCAACAGAAACATTCAAAGATTCCGAAGTGGCCTGATCACTTGGAAAATTAGGAATAAAAAGCTTTTTGCTTACCATAGGTTTTAATTCTGAAGAAATACCTTTTCCTTCATTCCCCATAATGATAAAACCTTGAGTGCTAAGTGTACTCGTGTAAATTGTTTCACCTTCTAGGAAAGTACCATAAACAGGAAAATCTTTAGAAACAAATTCTCCTATAAGTTGAGGCAAATCGGTATAAATAACCTTAACACGTGATAAAGCTCCCATGGTTGCCTGAATCACTTTGGGGTTATATAAATCGACCGTGTTTTTTGAACAGAAAATATATTGGATACCAAACCAATCTGCTATTCTTATAATTGTTCCTAAATTACCTGGATCTTGAACATCATCAAGTAAAATAGAAAGTGAATGACTAATTTCAGTATTATTGATGTTTGAGTTTGGTATTTTAAATACGCCAATTAAATCTGAGGGTGTTTTTAGACTGCTGATTTTCTTAAGATCAGAAGGTTCACATTCAATTAGCTCTAATTCTGTTTTGTGCTTAGGTAATTGATTTGTGTTAGCCTGTTTAGTGTGAATGATATATTTCGACTCTAGTTCTGATTCTAACAAGTCGGAGACTAGTTTATAACCTTCAGCAACAAAAAGCTGATGTTGATCTCTAAATTTCTTTTTCTGTAAACTACTAATGAGTTTGATTTGATTTTTTGAAAGCACAATATTTAGATTGAATTTTTATCTTTGAGAATATTAATTAGGTAAATTGTTCCATAAGATAAGTACCTTTGTAAAATTCATAACTAAATAATACAATACGCTACTTGAAACCTAATCATAAATACAAAAATAGTTATTTTTTTCTATCTATAGTCTTAGCTCTGTTTATAGTTAGTGGGGTTGTTTCTTGTTCCACTACTAAATATGTGGGAGAGAATGAATATCTTTTAAGTAAGGCAAGTATTAAAATTGATAATAAGAATATTTCCTCTAGTGGACTTAGTAGTAATATTAAACAAAAACCTAATATTAAGATACTTGGATTCTGGAAATTCCATTTGGGTTTGTATAACCTTTCGGGGAAGAATAAGGATAAAGGAATTAATAAATGGTTAAGTCGTATTGGTGAAGAACCGGTTATTTACGAAGATTATCAAACCAATAGATCTAAATTGCAGCTTGGTATATATTTAAGAAAAAGAGGATACTACAATGCCATAATTGAGGATACCGTTATTTTTCGCAAAAAGAAGGCTAAATTAAAGTTCAAGATTACAGCAGGTGAACCTTATCGATATAGAAATATTTACGATGAGAAATCTGACTTGCCTCATAATTTTATGTCTTATTATCAATCTGATAAAGAAATTAGTGATAGCTCTTTAATTAGACAATATTTGGTGCTTGATTCAGTAAATAGTAATATTAGAGTTGGTGCTAATGTTGACGCTGATGTTTTGAGTAAAGAACGAGATCGTATTGCAATTTTGATGAAGAATAAGGGCTATTTCAACTTCTCAAAGGAGTATATTCATTTTATGATGGATAGCCTAGATAAGGACCATCAGATGGATGTTTTTGTAGGAATTAAAAAACCAAAATCTTCTAGTGTTGAACGTAAATATCGTATTAGAAGTATTATTGTAAATTCGGATTACGATCCCAAACCTATTTTAAGGAATGACTCAGTTTATTTGAATAAACTGGATACATTGGTCTATGAGAATTGTAAATTCATCTATACTAAGAAATTGAATATTAAACCTGACGTTATTATAAATTCATTGGGCTTTCAACCTGGTAGTTTATATAATCTGTCTGATGTTGAATATTCGTATAAAATGTTACAAGCCTTAAATCAGTATAAGTTTGTTAATATTCGATTTGAAGTTGATACAGATTCTGAAAACGCTAAAGAAGGAAATCTGAATTGCTTTGTTCAGTTATCACCATTTAAAAAGCAATCATATGTAATTGAGGTAGAAGGTACAAATTCATCTGGCAATATAGGATTTGCTGGGAAACTGAATTATCAGCACAAAAATTTGTTGCGTGGTGCTGAGGTCCTTGATGTTCGTTTTTCAAGTGCTACTGAAAGTGTGAGATCGAATGATAATAAAAACTTCTTTTCTAGAGAGTATGGTGGGGAAATTAGCCTAAGTACCCCTAAGTTTATATTGCCATTTTTTAATGCAAATGGGTTTAGAAAAAAATACAATCCTACCTCAAAATTATCATTATCATATAGCTATCAAAAGCGTCCGGATTATGTTAGAACACAGGCTGATGCGAGTTTTGGTTATAATTGGAAATCATCTAAATATCTTACTCATAAACTAAATTTAATTGAATTGAGTTTTGTTGAGGTAAACAATCTGAGTCAAGATTTCATCGACGATATCACTAACTTGTATATTGCAAATTCATTTACCGATCATATTATATCAACAACACGTTATTCCTTGGTTTATAATAATCAGAATTTAAATAAATTAGGTAGTTATAGTTATTTGCGTTTCAATTTTGAGACTGCAGGAAATACGCTTAAAGCTATCGATCAGCTTTTGGGTTCTAAAAAGAACTATGACTACGATGACAATGGAGAGCTTGAAGGAACTTATTATGACCTCTTGGGAATTAGGTATGCTCAGTACTTAAAAGTTGACATTGATTATCGGTACAACAAGTATTTTAATAGGGCGAATTCATTGGTAGGACGTTTTTTTATGGGTTTAGGATATGCATATGATAATCTTGAGGTTTTGCCCTTTGAAAAAAGTTATTTTTCTGGTGGAGCAAATGGTATACGAGCTTGGCAAGTTCGATCTTTAGGACCAGGTTCTTATTCAAATGATGAAGCTGTATATCCTAATAACACTGCCGATTTTAAGTTAGAAGGAAATTTAGAATACCGGTTTAAGTTGATTTGGAAGTTTGAAGGTGCCATGTTTTTAGATGCTGGTAATATTTGGGCAATTTCGCCTAAAGATAATCGTGTAGGTGCAAAATTAACGATGAAAGATTTTTATAAGGAGATTGCTATTGGAACGGGAATTGGTACTCGTGTCGATCTTAATTTTATTCTCTTTAGATTAGATTTAGGACTTAAATTAAGAGATCCATCTTTAGCTACTGACAAGAGATGGATTATAGGAAATCGTGCATTTAAGTTCTCTCAGTTAACTTATAATATAGGTATTGGTTATCCATTTTAAATTGCATTCGTTTGCGGATTTTCTTCATGAAAAAAAAGGAGGCTAAATTTATAATTTATTCTTAACTTCGTACTTAAATTAGGATGTTATCTAGTGATTACGACTAGATTTTCATGTTTATATAACTATTTAATTAATATAGATTATTGGTTTTTTTCATTCGTTAAGATTGTTAATATTCCGCTCAAAGTTTTATTGGGTTAATCTTATAAAAAATTATCACATATGAAAAAAGTTTTAGAAGTAGTTAAGCCAGGTGTAATCACGGGTGACGATGTACAAAAAGTATTTCAAATTGCTAAACAAGAAGGATTCGCTCTTCCAGCAGTAAATGTTGTAAACACGAATTCAATTAATGCGGCATTAGAAGCTGCACGTGAAGTTAACTCTCCTATTATTATTCAGTTTTCAAATGGTGGAGCTTCTTTCTTTTCTGGAAAAGGAATTGCAGGTACTGGACAAGAACCTGCTATTATAGGTGCTATTGCTGGTGCTAAGTATGTTCATACTGTAGCTGAACATTATGGTGTTCCAGTTATTTTGCATACTGATCATGCTGCTAAAAAATTATTACCTTGGATTGACGGTCTTTTGACTGCGGGTGAGGAATTTTTTGCACAAACAGGAAAACCTCTTTTTAGCTCACATATGTTAGATCTTTCTGAAGAAACTTTAGAAGAAAATATTAGTACTTGTGCTAAATATTTAGAACGTATGAGCAAAATTGGTATGACTCTTGAAATTGAGCTTGGTTGCACAGGTGGAGAAGAAGATGGTGTTGATAATACAGACATGGATAATTCTTTATTATATACTCAGCCTGCTGATGTTGCTTTGGCTTATGAGACTTTATTAAAAGTATCTCCACGTTTTACTATTGCAGCTTCTTTTGGTAACGTACATGGTGTGTACAAGCCAGGTAATGTTGTTTTAACTCCTAAGATTCTTTTAAATTCTCAGTCATTTATTTCTGAGAAATATGGTGTTGCTAAAAATACTGTTGATTTAGTATTCCATGGTGGATCAGGTTCATCTTTAGAAGAAATTCGTGAAGCTATTTCTTACGGTGTTATTAAAATGAATATCGATACTGATACTCAGTGGGCATGTTGGGATGGCGTACGTAAGTATGAAGCTAAAAACCATGATTACCTACAAGGACAGATTGGTAACCCGGATGGTGCAGAAAAACCTAACAAGAAATATTATGACCCACGTAAATGGTTACGTGAAGCAGAGGTTTCAATAAAAGATCGTTTGGTTATTGCTTTTAACGACTTAAACGCCGTTGGACGTAACTAATACGATTCAAATATAGATTTTAAAAACCCAGATTTTATCTGGGTTTTTTTTGTGCCTAAAAATATTCGTTATTAAATAACTTGTCAGATTTTGAGAATTTGTTTCCTTTATAAGCTAATTAGTCAAACCTAGATGAATTAACTCCCTCAATATTATATGAAGTCTGATAAATCACCCCAAGTAAGAGATGTGTTTTCGAGTAAAATGGGCGTTATTGCCGCTGCAGCAGGTTCGGCTGTAGGTTTAGGAAATATATGGAAGTTCCCATACATAACTGGCGTTTATGGTGGAGCCGCTTTTCTCTTCGTTTATCTTGGTTTTATTGCACTTATCGGATTACCTATTATGCTTTCGGAGTTTATGATTGGTCGAAAATCTCGATCGAATGTATTTGGCGCATTTAAGAATTTAGCTCCTAATTCACCTTGGAGATTAGTAGGTATTTTAGGTGTTGCTGCAGCTATTATGATATTCTCCTTTTATGGGGTTGTAGCGGGTTGGAGCATCGATTATATTGTGAAATCTGTTACTGATAGTTTTGCAACTAAGAGCCCTGATGAATTGGGTTCTATGTTTACACACTTTATAGAAAATCCATGGCTCCCTATTTTCTACCAACTTTTGTTTATGGTCATGACTATGGCAATTGTTATTATTGGGGTAAAAGATGGTATAGAGAAGTATGCAAAAATATTGATGCCTATTCTGGTTTTAATTATTATTGTTTTAGATATTAGATCTGTTACTTTGGAGGGAGCAAGTGAAGGCTTAAATTTTCTTTTTCGTCCTGATTTCTCAAAATTGACTGCGGATGGTGTATTAAGCGCATTAGGTCATGCTTTTTTTTCATTGAGTTTGGGAATGGGAACTCTAATTACATATGGTTCTTATATTGGGAATAATAATAATCTTGCCAAAACGGCTTTGCAGGTGACTATAGCAGATACGCTAATTGCGATTCTTGCTGGTATTGCTATTTTTCCGGCTGTTTTTGCCTTCGGCATTGAACCTAGTAGTGGTCCTGGACTCGTATTTATAACCCTGCCTAATGTTTTTCAACAAATGCCGGGTGGCTTTTTCTTTTCAATCCTATTTTTTATCCTACTGACCGTTGCTGCTCTAACATCATCAATCTCTATTCTCGAAGTCGTTGTAGCTTATTTTGGCGAAGAGTTAAAGATTAAACGTAAACCTGCAACCATTCTAGCAACTGTAATGATTGCAATAGTTGGCGTGTTTTGTTCCCTTTCAATGGGTTTATTAAAAGAGTATACTTTATTTGGTCTGAATTTGTTTGATCTTTTAGATTGGATTTCAGCTAATATGCTATTACCATTAGGAGGTCTGTTTATATCCTTATTTATTGGTTGGTTTTGGGGACGTAAAAAGGTTGAAGAGGAGTTGGCAAAAGGCGCAAAACTTACTCATGCATTAATTTCTACTCTAATCTTTGTTCTTAAATTTATTGCACCAGCTGCCATTGCAATTGTATTCTTAAATGGTTTAGGCTTTTTTTAAAATCGAACTTCTTGTTTGTAAATAATATTGTTGTTTTATTCCCTGTTGTTGATGTATATATTGTTCAGTTTGTATCTTCATGAAATCTAAAATTGATCGTGTTTATATTACTTTGTGTTTTTAGACTTGACTATTTCTTATGATTCGACTCGACTTCCCATTTTATTGAGTTTCGGTTGGGATTGTAGGGTTGTTTTATGTTTTTAAACATATTACGAAACACGACTTTTTCTTAATCGTGTAAATGGAAAAACTCTATGTTTGTTGTGGATAAAGACATAATTTTTTATTCTAAATACGAAGGTTACGAAACTAACATAACCGTATCAACAGACACATGATTGACGCATACTTAAAACACGAAAAAGCCCGTGCTACCAAGGGTATCCCGGCTTTACCATTGAATGCAGAACAGACTGCAGATCTTTGCGAACTATTGCAAAATCCTACTCAAGGAACAGAGGATTTTTTATTGCATTTATTCAAAGAAAGAATCGCTCCTGGAGTTGATGATTCAACGAAAGTAAAAGCTGAATTCTTAGGAAAACTTTTAAAAGGAGAATTGAGTTCCCCAATTATCTCAAAATCTGAAGCAATTCAAGTTTTAGGAACTATGATGGGGGGATATAATGTAAGCGTTTTAGTTGAAGCTTTACAAGATAAAGTTTTGGCTGAGGAGGCTGCACAAGCTCTTAAAGGAATTATCCTAGTTTATGATTCTTTCGAAAAAATAGTAGAACTCGCTAAGAATAATGCTGCTGCTAAAAGTGTAATTGAATCGTGGGCAAACGCTGAGTGGTTTACGACTCGCGAAGAATTGCCTGAAGAAATCAAGCTTAAAGTTTATAAAGTAGAAGGTGAAATCAATACTGATGATTTTTCTCCTGCATCTCAGGCATTTACCCGTCCGGATATTCCATTGCACGCTTTAGCTATGGGGGCTGGTCGTTTCGAAGATGGTATTGAAACGATTGCCGGATGGAGAAAAGAAGGTCACAAAGTTGCTTTCGTAGGTGACGTTGTAGGTACTGGTTCTTCTCGTAAGTCAGCTGCTAACTCATTGCTATGGCACATTGGTGAGGATATTCCATGTGTACCCAACAAGCGTACTGCTGGTGTGGTAATTGGTGGTGCTATTGCTCCAATTTTCTATAATACAACCCAAGATTCAGGTGGGTTACCAATCATAACTGATGTTTCTGCTTTAAATACGGGTGATGAAATTATCATCAATAATGTAAAAGGTGAAATTACGCGTAATGGCGAAGTGGTTTGTACTTATTCTTTAAGTCCAGATACTTTAACTGATGAGTATCGAGCTGGTGGTCGTATTCCATTGATAATTGGAAAAGCTTTAACTGAGAAATCTCGTGCCGCATTAGGAATGCCTGCTGCTAATATCTTTACCGTTGCGAATAACCCACAGCCTAAAGCAAATCAGGGATATTCAATGGCTCAAAAATTGATTGGTAAAGCTTGTGGTGTTGAAGGCGTATTGCCAGGAACATCATGTGCTCCTAAGATGACTACTGTTGGATCTCAGGATACAACAGGTCCTATGACTCGTGATGAACTTAAAGAGTTGGCATGTTTGAAGTTCGAAGCGCCAATGTTTATGCAATCTTTTTGTCATACTGCTGCTTATCCAAAAGCTACCGATATAGCAATGCACAAAAGCTTACCTAAGTTTGTGTCAGAACGTAAAGGTGTACCTTTGAAGCAAGGTGATGGTGTAATTCACTCTTGGTTGAATCGTTTATTAGTTCCTGATACTGTTGGTACAGGTGGAGACTCACATACTCGTTTCCCATTGGGTATTTCATTCCCTGCTGGTTCTGGTTTAGTTGCTTTTGCTGGTGCTTTAGGTTTTATGCCTTTGGATATGCCAGAATCGGTATTAATCAAATTCAAAGGTAAGCTTAACCCAGGTATCACTTTGCGTGATGTGGTCAACTCAATTCCTTATTTTGCGATTCAAAACGGACAGTTAACTGTTCCTAAAAAGAATAAAATCAATATTTTCAATGGAAAGATTATTGAGATGGAAGGTCTTGATGATATTACTGTTGAACAAGCTTTCGAATTAACCGATGCAACTGCTGAGCGTTCTGCTGCTGCTGGTTGTATTAAGTTATCGGAAGAGCGTGTTGTTGAGTATGTGAAATCTAACGTTGCCTTGATGGAATCAATGATCAAGATGGGTTATGATGATGCTCAAACGATTCAGAACCGTATAGATGCTTGTAATGAGTGGTTGGCTAATCCAGTATTAATTTCAAGAGATGAAAATGCTGAATATGCTGCAACGATAGAGATTGATCTTTCTGACATTCATGAACCTATTCTTTGTTGTCCTAACGATCCTGATGATGTAAAACTTCTTTCTGAAGTTCAGAATACTGAGATTCAGGATGTATTCATTGGTTCTTGTATGACAAATATTGGTCACTTTCGTGCTTGTGAGAAAATTTGGAGTGGTTTAACGCCATCAAATAAAGTAAGGACTTATATCGCACCTCCAACTCGTATGGATCAGTCTGTATTGAAAGCAGAAGCAACTTTCTCAACTTTTTCTCAGCTAGGTGTTCGTATCGAGACGCCTGGATGTTCACTATGTATGGGTAACCAACTACGTGTGCCAGATAAGTCAAATGTCTATTCAACATCAACTCGTAACTTCAATAACCGTATGGGTACTGGAGCTCAAGTTTATTTGGGATCTGCAGAACTTGGTGCTCTTGTTTCAGTTTTAGGAAAATTACCAACTCCTGCTGAGTATATGGAAGTTTACAATGATAAAATTGCTGCTCACAAAGAGGAGATATATAAATATATGCAGTTCGATAAAATAGATTTGGAGGATTCTCTATATCAACGTCGTGATCTGTAAGTAATTTGTGATTATTGATTTGTAATTAATAATTGTAAATCACTAATTGATAATTGAGTTCTGATATGGACAAGCTCAAAACTTGAACCCAATCAAAGCCGAAGATTTATTCTTCGGCTTTTTTATTTTAATAAAGATGATGAATTCAAGAATTTTATAAATCTTTGTTTAAAGCTATCATATTTAAAATAGTCTATTCATGTATAAATCTAATTTGAAATTTATAAGTGTTTTGTCATGCGGTTGGTTAGGGGAATCTTTAGCCGTAAATCTGCTAGAAAAGGGTTTTCAAGTAAAAGGATCTACTACCAGCTTAGCTAAAAAAGAACGCTTATCAGAAAAAGGAATCGAAGCTTTTCAGTTGAGGTTTGAAGACTTGAATGATGAGATGATAGCTTTTCTTAATTCAGATATTCTAGTTTTAAACCTGACCATAAAAGATATTGAGCTCTACAAACAATTCTTACCTGTATTAGAACAATCACCTATTAAGAAGTTGATCTTGATTAGTTCAACAGGTGTTTATAAGAATTCTGAGAAGCCAGTTGATGAAAATTCTGAATTGAGTGAATCTCCCTGGGTTGCTATTGAGAACTTAATGAAGGGAAATACGAATTATCAAACGACTATTCTAAGATTTTCGGGTTTGTTTGGCGGAGACAGAAAACCAGGTAATTTCTTGTCTGGAAGGAAAGTGAAAAATGCAGATGTGCCTGTGAATCTTATTCATCGTGATGATTGTATACAAATTATCAATGAAATTATTGAGCAGGATATGTGGAATGAGGTTTTTAATTGTACAGCTGATACACATCCATCAAAGAGGGTGTTTTATACGAAAGCTGCCGATGTGATTGGAGTTGAACGTCCAATTTTCGATGAAGAGGAGGGTGTCAATTCTTCTTTTAAACTCATCACAAATGAGAAGCTTAAAAGAAGATTGAATTACCAGTTTATTCATTCAGACCTATTGCATAGCCTGTGATTTAAATACTTTAATTCGGCGTAATAGACAAAATGGTTGGTAAATCTTCCGCTAAGCTTAGGTTTTATTAGCTTTAAAGCAAATCAAAGGTTATGAATAAAAAAATGCTTTTTTTGCAATAGTTCAATTACGAGAAAACATGGTGTTCGTAATAACAGACAACGCTATAAATGTTTAGCTTGTAATAGATATTTTATTGGTGGTGAAAAATTCAATTCTAAAGATATTTGGGAGGATTATACTAAAGGGAAACAGACTTATCTACAGTTGTCAAAAAAGTACAATTGTTCTATACGAACCATCCAACGAAAAATAGATTCATATCAAGTTATTATTCCTGGAAAAGAATCTAGAGTGGTTGTCGTTTTGATGGATACAACATATTGGGGAAAGAACTTTGGCGTAATGCTTTTTAAAGATTTTTATACCAAAGAAAACCTACTAAAATACTATGTGAAATCAGAAACTAATTCTTTGTACATCCAAGGGGTAAATGAATTGCAATCCAAGGGATTTAGAGTTGCAGCTATTATTTGTGATGGTCGTAGAGGATTATTGCAGTCTTTTGGTAAAATTCCTGTTCAAATGTGTCAATTTCATCAAGTAGCCATCATTCGTAGATACATAACTAAAAAAACCAAACTACCCGCAGCTATTGAACTGAAAGAATTTGTTGCAATGATGAAAATGACAGATAAAGAATCATTTGAAGGTGGATTAAAATTATGGCATACCAAATGGGAATCATTTCTAAATGAGCGAACAAGTAATCCTGAAACAGGAAAAAGTCATTACACTCACAAACGATTAAGAAGTGCCTACAGAAGTCTTAAAACTAACACTGAATGGCTTTTTACATGGTATAATAACATGGAGTTAAAAATGCCGAATACCACAAGTGCAATAGAGGGACATTTTGCAGATTTAAAGAACAAACTCAGAAATCATAATGGTCTTACTTTAAAAAGAAAAATGAAGTTTATTGATGAGTTTTTAAAGGCATAAAGACTTCGGAAAAAATATAAGGAATTCCATTTTTGAACTCCTTATATTTGACTTTTTCGTCAGTCATCAAGTATATCCCTGACAGGTTGCTCTCCAGCATAGCCTGCTTTTGTTTAACTTGATAAATCAAATGTAATTAACTTGAATTTACAAACGAAAATGAAGAGCAAAAATACAGCAACCATTTTGTCCACTTGAAATGTTTTACTTAAAAAGTGCAACCATTTTGTCTATTACACCTTTAATTCATAAATTCAGAATCTTTTGTTCTAGGGTAGTCATCAACAATCTCGGGAACTGCAAAAGGCTGACCTGATTCTTGTTTCAATCGCCAGCATTTTCCATAAACTGACGTATAATAAATATCGATAGTTATTTTGGATTTCTGTTTATATATTTTTTTTATTAGCTCAACATCATTGATACTAAACATGATAACGTTTTCACAAGATCTAATAACCCTATTGTTAATCATGCTTCTGCTTAAACTATTGCCTTTTTGACCGCTAATAGAGCTTATAATATCATCCCAGGTTTTGTATGCTTTCCCATCTATAGATATTTCGACATATTTAATAATAGCTGGTCCCACGCCATCATTTTTTAACTGATACTGGTATATATTGGAGCTCGTACTTCGAGCAATAAATAGTCTTGGCCAGACAGCAGCCTGTTGCTGTTCTTGCATGATTTCGGTTTGTTTCTTTAAGACTTGGGTCTGGTAAATTGAAACAAAAAAGGCACAAAAACTAATAAATATGGCTGTGTAGGTAAGTATCGTATTTAAACGTTTCATTATTAATTATTTTTTTAAACTTAACATTTTATCAATTTCGAAGTTAAAACAATAATTGAAATATTTATTAGGATAAAAAAGTTATTATTCTTATTAAGAATTCCTATAAAGGCTTTTGAGCGATCATAGCAATCCATGAACTTTTAACGTCATAAGGTTTTCCACACAGGTCGCTCCAAAAATCCTTAAGATCAAATTGATGTTGTTTCATCATTTCTTGGGCACGCTTAAGAGAGAAGTAATGCTTCCAGATATGATAATTCTGCATTCGTCCATCATTCATGATCAAGGTGTATTTTTCTAATCGAACTTTCTCTTTCTTGTACTTGATATGTTCATGTAGAAGCAGATGTTCTTCCTCTTTCCAAAAGCCTTCTTCCTGACTGACATACCAGCTTTGATTTTCGTGTCCTTTTTTAAAGTATTCTCTGGTAAATAAATCGAAAATAAGGTAGCCTCCAGGTTTAAGAGCCTTTCGAACCTTAGTTAAAAGCAAATCTCTGTCTTGATGAGAAAGCACACATAAATCACCGTAAATAAGCGTAATCACATCGAATTCATTGGTGTAGTCTATCTCTAGGTAATTTTGACAGATGTATTCAATATCGTATTGTGAGGCTTTCGCTTCTTCTTTGGCATAGTCAATAGAATTTTGTGAGAAATCGATACCTGTTACCTTGAAACCTTGACCATGGAAATGCTCGCTATATAAACCTGGTCCGCAACCCAAATCGAGTAATCGAGATCCATTGGGCATACTCATATACTCCGATAGCCATAAGACCGATTTAATCACAGTTTCGTATTTTCTTGAACCTTCATCACTTTCATCATCTAAATGAGCGTAAAGAATATGTTCCGAAATGTATGGATCTTGCCAAAAGTTGACTTTATCTTTAGTGAAAAGCTTTGGTTTTTTTGTAATACTTTCCAGTTGGGAAAAATCAAGTTTCCCATTATTTATTAGGTTCATATAGAGTTTGAGTAAGTATTGTTTTATTTCTTAAACGATTTGTTGTAGTTTAACTTTCTGAACGCCTTCAATAGCACCAATTTCTTCAGAAAGCTTATTGATTTTTACCTTTTCTTTAATTTGAATAACAAAGTAAAGATTGGTACGTTTTTCATCAAATGATTGTTCAATATCTATGGTTTGGACATTCACCTGGTTCTTTTTTAGAAGAGTTAAAATAGGATCCGTTTTAAGTTCAAAACCAACTGCTGAATAAACATGTAAATGTTTGATGGATTTAGCTGGAAACATCCATTTTTCGAAGATATTAAGAAAGGAAAGAGCGAAAAGGAGTATGCCTGCAGCAATAGCGGTTGCCAAATACATACCTGCACCTATGGCTAAGCCAATAGCCGCAATTACCCAGATTGAAGCAGCGGTTGTAAGACCTTTTACGTTGAATCCAAACTTCATAATTGCACCTGCTCCTAGAAAACCAATACCTGAAACAACTTGTGCGGCAAGTCGAGCAGGATCGGCAGGGCTATATTGAGTAAAAGTTTGTGGAATGTAGATAGAAAGCAGCATAATAAGAGTTGCACCCAAACTAATAAGAACATGGGTACGTAAACCAGCTGGTTGTTTATGATATTCTCGTTCAATACCTACAATAACACTCACAGCCAAACTGAGTAGCATTCGAAAAGCTACTGTTCCGGTTGTGATTGTTTTCTCATTTATTATTTCTTCGAATAATGACATATTGTATTATTTGGTTCGCAAAGATAGAGATTAAGGCTAAAGTGTCAAGTAATAAATTTAAAGGTTAAAGTGAAAAAAATTAGTGAAGCCTGCCAAAACACCATTCTCCTGATATCTTTTCACTCATTGATTATTCATTATTAGCTTTCATGACATAAACTTGCCCTGTTTCGTAACGAAGAACAATAATTTCAGTTCCCTTATTTATAAAGCCGTCTTCCGATTTTGCATCGTAAATTTCTTCATTAATAATAATTTTACCCGATGGACGAAGATCGGTTCCACAAATTCCCTTTTGACCTACAAGTGATTTTGGACTCATATCTACACCAATATAGCCTTCTTCAATTTTACCTTCGGTCTTAAGTGCCAATCTTCCAAGATATCCTTTCCCGGCAAAGAGTCTTTTACTCAGGTTTATGGATATGATAATAGAGGAGAGCATTGAGAAGGTGACCAGAAGAATTGCACCTAAAAGTGCTTTAATATGACGAGGTTCAAATTCAAGATTCACATTGTCAATCAAACTTAAGCTTAGTCCTGATATAATAAGAACAATACCAGAAACACCTGCAACACCAAAACCTGGAATCACAAATACTTCGACCCCAATGAGGGCGACTCCTACGATGAAAAGAATGATTTCCCAATTAGCAGCCAAACCTTCTAGGTATAAAGGTGAAAAGTATAGGAATGCTCCAATTATCGCTATAATCAAAGGAAATCCTATTCCTGGAGATTGTAACTCAAAATAAATTCCCCCGATGATAAGCATGATAAACAGGCCTTGAAACATAGGATTCAACATAAAATCCACAAGTTTTTCGATACCTGAAGGCTCATATTTTTTAATCACATAGTCTTCTACTTTCAATTGCTTTAAAACTTCTTCAACAGAGTTGGCAATACCTTCACAATATCCATTTTTAATGGCTTCGTTTGGGGTAAAGGTTAAAACTTTACCCGTATCAATTACGTTTTTAATATAAGTGCGGGGATCAACCATAGCTTCAGCTATAAGTGGATCTCTTTTCCATTTCACGATCGTATCTCCATTCTGAATCAAAGTATCCTTTCCATGCGATTCTGCTGTAGCTCGCATAGTCGATCTCATGTAAGATTGATACTTATCGGGCATAGCTTCGCCTGTTTGGTTTACAACGGTAGCAGCTCCAATATTAGCTCCTGTTCGCATATAAATACCATCGCATGCAATTGAAATAAGTGCTCCTGCTGATGCGGCATTATTATCGATATAGACATAAACTGGTTTTTCACTATTAAGAATAGCAGTCCTAATGGAATCTGCATCAACCACAGCTCCTCCATAGGTATTCATGTGAATTAGGAATATATCCGCATTCCATGCTTTAGCTTCAGCAAATGCATCTTTAGTTTGTCGCCAAACAGGAGGTCCTATTTCTTGTTTTATATCAAACTTATAAACCTTTACTTTTAATACGTCCAAACTATCGTTAGTTTTTTGCGAGAATGAAACTAAAGGAATGATAAGAGCGAGAAGTAAACAGAATAAACGATTTTTCATATTTAGTCGAAATTGAATTTCATAAATGTATAATGTACTAAAGGTAATAAATACGTTTAATTGACTTATAATATTTTTACTTATTTGAAAGCTATTTATAGTGTGAAAAATAAAGACCCTCATTTTGATTAAAATTAACAAGTCAAAATTTAATTCGTATTTTCGAAGCTGATTACAATCCGGCCTAAAATTGAAACGACAAAAAACGAATATGAAAAACTTAAAAAGGACCCTACGTGATAATGTTTGGATGCGATGGGTAATGCTACTTATGGTGGGTTTTGTTTTAGCAGCCAACTATTATTTCTACGATGCACTCTCACCTTTAAAAACGATATTTGAGAAGGAATTTGGTTTTACTTCCACTCATTATGGCTTGTTTGTTTCGGTATACTCTTTATCGAATGTTTTCTTGTGTATGGCCGTTGTTGGCGGTATTGTTCTTGATAAATTAGGCATTCGTCGAACAGGATTCATGTTCGTTTCCTTTATGGCCTTTGGTGCTTTAGTAACTGCTTACGGAGCCAGCGATATTTACAGTAATGGTGGATGGGGATATGGTTTTATGTCATCCTTTTTGCCAAACTATTCGCCTCAGCTTAAGATGATGCTTTTAGGACGTTTCCTTTTCGGATTAGGTGCTGAAACCAGTATTGTGGTTATTTCTAAAATTATTGTAAAATGGTTTAAAGGTAAAGAGTTAGCTTTAGCTTTTGGGGTGAAATTAGGATTGGCACGAACAGGGTCTTTCTTGGCATTTCAACTGTCACCTTATTTAATTAAGTCCCCATCAGGCTGGACAACAGCTATTTGGTTTGCGGCTCTTTTTGTAACTATTTCTTTATTAGTTTTCATGATTTATATGATGTTCGATCTAAAATTGGATAGACAAAGCCAACAAGATGGAATCGCTGAGAAAAGTGATCCATTCAAATTTTCTGATTTAAAAGAATTGATATTCAATCGTTCTTTTATGTATGTGACTTTATTATGCTTGACTTTTTATTCAGCCGTTTTCCCTTTCTTTTCATTTTCAGCTGATTTCTTCTTAAATAAGTTCAATTTATCTATTTCCGATTCAAGCGACATATCATCTATGTTGCCTGTTGGGACCATGATTTTTACACCTCTATTTGGTTTTATTGTTGATAAGTATGGTAGAGCTGCTACTCTAATGATATATGGATCACTCATCTTAGTTTTTGTACATACTTGTTTCGCATTCACCACAATTAACCCCTATGTTTTGATGGTTGTTTTAGGAATTGCATTCTCTTTGGTGCCAGCTTCAATGTGGCCATCAGTTGCTAAAATTGTTGATGAGAAACGAATTGGTACGGCATATGGTTTCATGTTCTCGGTACAGAATATTGGCTTATGGATTTTTCCAATATTAGCAGGACTTGTATTGGACAAAACCAATGCTCCGGGAGCAGAAAGCCTTAATTATACTTATACAATGATCATGTTTGCCTCATTGGGAATTTTAGGATTGATATTTGCGATATTATTAAAACGTGAAGATAAGGTTTCAGGTTATGGTCTTGATTTGCCTTCAAATGCAAAATAAGAATTTATAATAAAGCTTGAATTAATATAAACACAAATTCACGTTGGATATTTTATGAATCTAACTTGTGTTTTGGTACTTTACTTTTCTAATTGAGAATGAATGAAAAAGCAAGATGAAAATAAGTTCGTAAATCTAGAGTGGAAAGTTCTTAAGTTTGACCAATTGACACTTGATCAATTGTATAATTTATTGCAACTGCGATCACAAATTTTTGTTGTGGAACAAGATTGTGTTTATCTCGATATGGATGGGAAAGACAGAAAGGCATTGCACGTTTTAGGTTTTAAAGGAAATAAGATTTGTGCCTATGCTCGTTTATTCGATAAGGGTGAATATTTCGATGCCTGTAGCATTGGTCGTGTAATTGTTGCTGAAGATGAACGTCGATATGCTTATGGACATAACCTTATGAGCGAAAGTATAAAAGCTATAAAAGAATATTACGGTGAGGATATTATAAAAATATCAGCACAAAAATATTTGAAGAAATTCTATGAGGCTCACGGTTTTATCCAAAAAGGAGAAGGGTATTTAGAAGATGGCATTCCTCATATTGAAATGTATAAAGCACTATAAGGGGCTGAAATTAAATTAATTGTAAAGATAGTGTAATATGGCTGAAGTGAGTTTTTTTGAAGAAATATAGTGTGCCAGTAGAAGATTGGTTCATTTAGTCTTATCTTTAAACAAGATAAAGCAAGTGTAATTCAAATTATTTTCAACAATAAAATTAGTGTGAGTATCTTATAAGTCTTGCAATGTTTTTAAAGTTGTAAAGCCTATAAATATTGGGGTGTAAGCTTTATTTATGATAATTAGTTCGCTTAAAAATACGTTTGGAAATCGTAGGATTTGGAAATAATAGATTTTATAACATATATTTGTCGTATAGATTTGTCAGTGTAATCAGATTGAGAGAATGATTGTAAAGGTTCGTTGACACGATTAAAACAATAGGATTTCAACTAGAAATTCAAAAATAAAAAAAACAATATGCAATTGACATTTGTCATTATTATTAACGTCATTATTCGCGTCCTTATTGGACACGATTCGAGGTTGAGCATATTTAAATAAACGAAACAAGTTTTACAAAATATTCAAAACCTCTTCCGAAACGAAGAGGTTTTTTTTTTAGGTCAGATTATTGTATGGTATCAGTTAAGCTAGTCATTATCGTCATTATTAGCATCGTCATTATTAGAATGACGATGGGGGAAGTAACGTACACATAATAATTCGAAATAACGAAATTTATGAGCGCTCTTCCCGAAATGGAAGAGCTTTTTTTTGCCTCGAATTTGCTGAGATATTGATAATTGACAGCAGTTTAGTACAAACAATTATAAAACATTAATCAAAATGTATAAAAATAAATTACGCAGCAGTCAAACAACAGAAGGCAGACGCATGGCAGGAGCTAGAAGCTTGTGGCGTGCTAATGGCATGAAAGAAGATATGTTTGGTAAGCCAGTTATCGCTATTGTAAATTCATTTTCACAGTTTGTTCCAGGTCATGTACACTTACAGAACGTTGGCCAAATGGTGAAAAAAGAGATAGAGAAGGCTGGTTATTTTGCAGCAGAGTTTAATACAATTGCTATTGATGATGGTATTGCAATGGGACACGATGGAATGCTTTATTCACTACCATCGAGAGACGTAATTGCTGATAGTGTAGAATATGTGTGTAACGCGCATAAGGTTGATGCGATGATTTGTATATCGAATTGCGATAAGATTACGCCAGGTATGATGATGGCAGCTATGCGATTGAATATTCCAACTGTTTTTGTATCGGGTGGACCAATGGAAGCGGGTGAATCGAAAGGTGAAAAGCTTGATTTAGTTGATGCGATGGTTAAGGCAGGTGACGATAGTATAAGCGATGAACGTCTTCAGGAGGTTGAAGAGTCGGCTTGTCCAACTTGTGGCTCATGTTCAGGAATGTTTACTGCAAATTCGATGAATTGTTTGAACGAAGCTCTTGGATTAGCTTTACCAGGAAACGGAACTTTGCTTGCAACTCACAAGTTGCGTAAGGATTTGTTTATGGATGCTGCCGATTGTATTGTGAAGATTACCGATGCTTACTATAAGGACGGCGATGCTTCAGTTTTACCAAGATCAGTGGCTACACTTGATGCTTTCAAGAATGCAATGACATTGGATATTGCAATGGGAGGATCAACCAATACGGTACTTCATCTTTTAGCTATAGCACACGAGGCTGAGTTAGATTTTACGATGAAAGATATGGATGAGTTATCTCGTAAAACACCTAATGTTTGTAAGGTAGCACCTAATTCACCTGACTATTATATTGAGGATGTAAATCGTGCAGGTGGTATTATGAGCATATTGGCTGAGTTAGATAGAGGTGGTTTGTTACATACTGAAGTTGGTCGTGTAGATCAAAAAAGTTTGAAGCAGGCACTCAAAGAATATGACTTGACTGCAGATAGTTTAACAGAAAAAGCAAAGGAAATATTTTCTGCTGCACCAGGACGCAGCGGTCGAAATTTAACTTTCGCATCTCAAAATTCACAGTTCAAAGAAGTGGATGTTGATAGAGAAAATGGATGTATTAGAAATATAGCTAATGCGTATACTCAAGATGGTGGTTTAGCCGTACTCTTTGGAAATATTGCACCTGATGGTTGTGTTGTAAAAACAGCTGGTGTCGCCAAAGAGGTATTTAATTTTAAAGGAACAGCTAAGGTTTATCATTCACAGCACGATGCTTGCGAAGCAATTTTAACGAAACAAGTAAGTGCTGGTGATGTGGTGGTGATTAAGTTTGAAGGTCCAGCAGGAGGACCGGGAATGCAGGAGATGCTTTACCCAACTTCTTATCTTAAAGCTATTGGATTGGGAGCTAAGTGTGCTTTAATTACCGATGGTCGATTTTCTGGAGGAACTTCAGGATTATCGATTGGTCATGTATCACCAGAAGCATCAGCAGGAGGAGCAATTGCTTTGATAAAAGAAGGAGATAAAATAGAAATCAGCATACCAAACCGAAGTCTGAATATATGTATATCGGATGAAGAATTGGAAAAACGAAGAAAAGAAGAAGAAGCCTATGGCGACAAAGCCTTCACTCCAAGAGGACGTGGAAGAGTTGTCTCAAAAGCCTTACAAGCTTATTCAAAATTGGTTTCTTCAGCAGATAAGGGAGCCGTTAGGCAATTATAAATTAAGAATTGGTAGTTATGAATTAACGAAAAAGCCTAAAAGGCTGTAATCAATTCAGCCCTAGGCAACGCCTGGGGGAACAGAAAAATAAGAAGATGGAAGTAGCAACAAAAACTCAAAATACAGACACCATGAGTAAGAATACAAATCATTTGTCGGGAGCAGAAATATTAGTTCGAAGTCTGGTAGAGGAAAAAGTAGATAGTATATTCGGATATATTGGTGGTGCAATTATGCCAGTTTATGATGCTTTATACGATCATCAGGATGAATTGCAACATTACCAAGCACGTCATGAGCAAGGTGCAGTTCATGCAGCTCAAGCTTATGCTCGAATTAGTAAGAAACCTGGTGTTTGTTTTACAACTTCGGGACCTGGAGCAACAAACGTATTAACGGGTTTGGCAGATGCTTATTTAGATTCTACTCCACTTGTTATTATAACAGGACAGGTTGCCAGTGGCTTTTTAGGATCGGATGCTTTTCAGGAAACAAACATGATAGGTTTGTCAATGCCAGTTACAAAGTGGAATTTTCAAATAACCAAAGTTGAAGAAATCGCAGAAGTTATGGCTAAGGCTTTTTATATCGCTCGTTCAGGTCGTCCGGGACCAGTATTGATTGATATTACAAAAGATGCCCAGATTGCTACTGCAGATTATAAATACAAAAAATGTGATTTTATTCGTTCTTATCAGCCAATGCCAGAGCTAGACATGAGTCAGCTTGAAGCTGCAGCTGAATTGATTAATGGAGCGAAGAAACCGTTATTGCTTGCTGGTCAGGGAATTTTATTGTCTGGTGCAGAAAAAGAGTTAATGGAATTTGTAGAGAAGACTAAGATTCCAGTTGCATGTACACTTTTAGGTTTATCGTGTTTTCCAACTGATCATCCTCTTTATGTAGGCATGTTGGGTATGCATGGTAATTATGGACCGAATATTAATACCAACGAATGTGATGTTTTGATTGCAGTTGGTATGCGTTTTGACGATAGAGTAACAGGCGATACAGCCAAATACGCTAAGCAAGCGAAGATTGTTCATATTGATATTGATCCATCGGAGCATAACAAAAATATTAAGGTTGATGTGGCTTTGTTGGCAGATGCTAAGCAAGCTTTGAGTTTATTAAATAAGGTGGTTCGTGGTGCTGAGAAGCCTCAGTGGATGAAATCGTTCAAAGATTTTTATCAATTAGAATTTGATAAAGTAATAAAGAAACAAGCCTATTCCAAGAAAGAGAATATTAATATGGCAGAGGTTGTTCGAACTGTTTCTGAGCAAACGAATGGTGAAGCTATTTTATGCTCAGATGTAGGACAGAATCAAATGGCATCAGCTCGATATTATGAATTCAAAAGACCAAATACACAGATAACTTCTGGAGGATTGGGTACTATGGGATTCGGTTTACCAGCTGCAATTGGTGCTCAAATTGGTGATAAAAATGCTAAGGTTGTATCCATATCGGGTGATGGTGGTTTTCAAATGACTTTGCAAGAACTGGCTATGATTAGACAATACAATTTGCCAGTTAAGATTATTGTTGTGAATAACTCATTTTTGGGTATGGTAAGACAGTGGCAAGATTTATTTTTCGACCAGCGTTTTTCATGTACTAAATTAGATAATCCTGATTTTGTAAAGATTGTTGATGGGTATGGCATAGAAGCAAAAAGAGTAAGTAAACGTGAGAATTTGGATGCAGCAATTAAAGAAATGTTGGATTCGCCAAATGCTTACTTCCTTGAAGTTGTTGTAGAAACTGAGAGTAATGTATTACCGATGATTGTTCCAGGAACATCTGTTTCGGAAATGAGATTGGAATAAGACTCCAAGGTTAAAGTTTAAAGGTCAAAAAGTAAAAGTTTCTCCTCCTTTTTTTAGGAGGAGTGCCTGAAGAATGAAGGCGAGGTGGTCTTTTTTGTTGATGTCTACAAAACCTGTAAGTGTAAAATCTAAAGATAAAATTTGCAGCTGTAAATCATCTCATTACTTGATACTAGCTATTAACTATTAAATACTAAGAATAATGCAAGAGTATACAATAACAGTTTTTTCAGAAAATAATATAGGTCTACTGAATGAAATAACCATTGTTTTTTCAAGGCGTAAAATTAATATAGAGAGCTTAACAGTTTCGGAATCGGAAGTAAAAGGCGTTTCAAGATATACAATTGTAGCTTTTATGGATGAGGGTAAGGTTGAAAATATCGTCTTACAAATTGAAAAGATTATTGGCGTTTTTAAAGCTATCTATTTTGAGGCAGAAGAAATTGTTCATCAGGAAGTGGCTTTGATCAAAATTGCAATTTCAAACAAATTGAATGGTAATTTGGAAGCTTTGGTGAGAAATCATAACGCAAGGATCTTAACGGTAGGTCCTGATTTTTTGGTCATTGAGAGAGTTGGTTATAAGGCTGGAAATCAAGAGTTATTTCAAGAACTTGAGCCGTATGGCGTTTTGCAATTTGCTCGATCGGGTCGAGTAGCCATTTCAACTTCTCAGAAAGATTTCACATCCTATTTAAAAGGATTGGCTGAGGCAAGCTAATACAGAATTATGATTGAAAATATCTTGAAGGGATATAATTCGAATAAACTGGAGTGAAACCCAAGTAAAACTTGGGGAAAAGCATAAGTATATAAAAATAAGGCTGAAAGGCTCGAACAAGAAATAAATCAATAACAATAAAGATTTAGGAGCTAGTGTTGATAAAAATCGATCTAACGTTCCAAATCAAAAAAATCAAAAAAGATGGCAACAATAAATTTTGGAGGAACAGAAGAACAAGTTGTAACACGTGAAGAATTCTCATTGGAGAAAGCACGTGAAGTATTGAAGGATGAAACCATTGCAGTAATCGGTTATGGTGTACAAGGTCCAGGTCAGTCACTAAATCTTAAAGACAATGGTTTTAACGTAATTGTTGGCCAGCGTAAGGATTCTAAAACTTGGGATAAAGCCATTGCTGACGGTTGGGTTCCTGGTAAAGATCTTTTCGAGATTGAAGAAGCTTTAGATAAAGGTACTGTAATCCAATATCTATTGTCAGATGCAGGTCAGATTGAAGTTTGGCCAACTGTTCAAAAATATTTGAAGCCAGGTAAGGCTCTTTATTTTTCACACGGTTTTGGTATCACTTACAAGGAAAGAACAGGTATTGTACCTCCAGCAGATGTTGATGTAATTCTTATTGCGCCTAAAGGTTCAGGAACGAGTTTGCGTCGTATGTTCCTTGAAGGTCGTGGGTTGAATTCTTCATATGCAATCTTCCAAGATGCAACGGGTCGTGCTTTCGATCGTGTTGTTGCTTTGGGAATTGGTGTAGGATCGGGTTACCTTTTCGAAACAACTTTTAAGCGTGAAGTATATTCTGACCTAACAGGTGAGCGTGGAACTTTGATGGGATGTATCCAAGGTATTTTTGCAGCTCAATTTGATGTATTGCGTGCTAATGGTCACTCGCCATCTGAGGCTTTTAATGAAACTGTTGAGGAATTAACTCAGAGTTTAATGCCTTTAATTGCTGAAAATGGAATGGATTGGATGTATGCCAATACTTCAACTACGGCACAACGTGGAGCATTAGATTGGTGGAAGCCTTTCCGTGATGCAACTAAACCTGTGTTCGAAAAGTTATATAAAGATGTTAAAGCTGGTAAGGAAGCTCAACGTTCTATCGATTCTAACTCTCAGGCTGACTATCGTGCGAAATTGAATGCTGAATTGAAAGAAATGCGTGAAAGCGAAATGTGGGAAACAGGAAAAGCCGTTCGTAAGCTTCGTCCAGAAAATAATTAGAAGTTAGTTATGATGTGTGAATGAAAATTTACTCAATTATTAATTTGCAATAAACTATTAGTGCTCCAAATCCATTTGGGGTACTAATAGTTTATTTATATAAACTGTAGTTTATATAGGATAACATAGGATAAGTGGTTCAGAATTCTTTGAACTTTAAAAGAAAAATTTTGTCAGAAAATATGAAAGAATACTATCCACAAATGTCGGAGATAGTCAAAGCGAATAAGAAGGTTCAGGATGTCGCTGTGGAAACTCCATTACTTAAGAATCTTAACTTATCTAAACGACATCAGGCAAATATTTATCTAAAAAGAGAAGATTTGCAGTTGGTTCGTTCTTACAAGATTCGAGGTGCTTATAATAAAATATCAAGTCTCTCTAAAGAAAATTTAAATAAGGGAATTGTATGCGCTAGTGCTGGAAATCATGCACAAGGTGTTGCTTACTCTTGCCAGAAACTAAAATGTTTTGGAAGCATTTATATGCCTGAAACAACACCTCGTCAGAAAATTAATCAAGTAAAAATGTTTGGTGGTGAGTTTGTTGAAATATTTCTCATAGGAGATACTTTCGATGATGCTTCATCTAAAGCAATATCTGATGCTAAGGAATCTGGAAAGACCTTTATTCATCCTTTCGATGATCCTAAAACAATTGAGGGACAGGGAACTATTGGCTTAGAAATATTGCAACAATGTAGTGAGCCAATTGACTATGTAATTTTGCCTATTGGTGGTGGTGGATTGGCTTCAGGTGTAGGTGCTTGGATTAAAGAGTTTAGTCCTAATACTAAGATTATTGGCGTTGAGCCAGCAGGTGCTCCATCTATGAAATTGGCTTTAGACAATAAATGCAATCTCGCCCTTGAAAATATTGATCGTTTTGTTGACGGTGCTGCCGTCCAAAAGGTTGGTGATTACACATGGAAAATTTGTGATAAGGTTTTGGATGATGTTTTAATTGTTCCAGAAGGTTTAATTTGTTCCACCATATTGCGTTTGTATAATGAGGATGCCATAGTTGCAGAACCAGCAGGAGTTATGTCTATTGCTGTTTTAGATTTGATGGCTGATAAAATAAAAGGTAAAAATGTTGTTTGTGTCTTAAGTGGTAGCAATAACGACATAACTAGAATGGAAGAAATAAAAGAACGTAGCCTTTTGTATGAAGGTTTGAAACATTATTTTATTGTTCGTTTTCCACAAAGGTCTGGAGCTCTTAAAGAATTTGTGAATGACGTTCTTGATACGGGTGATGATATAACACATTTTGAATATTACAAGAAAAGTAGTCGTGAAAAAGGTCCTGCTGTAATTGGAATTGAGGTTCATGAATCTGGGGGATTGAAACGTTTACAGGAAAGAATGAGAGAGCGAAATTTTATTTTTGAATACCTTAATGACAAGGCTGATTTATTTCAGTTAATCGTTTAAATATTGACCAAAAACAATGAATTGTGAAAACAGGAGATCGCTTTATAACTGATTCCTGTTTTTTTTATATGTAAATTTTAAAAAGAAATATGAGGCTTGATTGTTGTAAAACATGCTTGGGTAACCCATGCTTTTAGAATAAGGTGTGTTTTGTTAACCCTCTGATTGTTATGTATTTGTACTTGTGTGTAGTTGAAATCTAGTCGTGTTATATTGATTTGAAGATCGTAATCTGATGGTATTATTTGTTTTCACTAGGCTAGTTAAATTTTTAGATTTGTTTAGCAATCGAGAAGATGTCTCCATTCCAAAGTATCACAGTAATGAAAAATAAAATGAATATTATTCTTATTTATTTAATTCTCACTCTCGATCTCTTAATAGAAAAATCGATAGGGAAGACTGTGGTATAATTTAAATCAGGATATCTGATAATTATACGAAGTTCTTCCCATAAGGAAGGATTTTTTTTTGCTCTTAATCGAAATGACTTAACCACAAATATTACAAAAAGATGAGTGATAGAATATATATTTTTGACACAACTTTGCGAGATGGGGAGCAAGTCCCCGGTTGCCAGTTGAATACTATTGAGAAGATTGAAGTTGCTAGAACTCTTGAAGTTTTGGGAGTTGATGTGATTGAAGCTGGTTTCCCTGTTTCAAGTCCAGGCGATTTTCAATCGGTGGTCGAAATAGCCAAGGCTGTAAGTAATCCTATTGTATGTGCATTGACTCGTGCAGTAGAAAAAGATATAGATGTTGCAGCTCAGTCACTTAAATTTGCTAAAAGGGGGCGTATTCATACAGGAATTGGAACATCTCCATATCATATCGTATCCAAACTAAATTCGAATCCCGATGAGATTCTTGATCGTGCTGTTAGAGCAGTAAAATATGCGAAACGTTACGTTGAGGATGTTGAATTTTACGCTGAGGATGCTGGTCGTTCGGATAACGAGTACTTGGCAAGAGTTGTTGAAGCGGTGATTAAAGCAGGAGCAACTGTTATCAATATTCCTGACACAACAGGTTATTGCCTACCAGGTGAGTATGGAGCAAAAATCAAATTTTTGATGGAGAATGTTCCCAATGTACACAAGGCAATCTTGTCTACTCATTGTCATAATGATTTAGGAATGGCTACAGCCAACTCTTTAAGTGGTGCACTTAATGGTGCACGTCAAATTGAGGTGACTATGAATGGTATTGGTGAACGTGCTGGAAATACGGCACTCGAAGAGGTTGTGATGGCGATAAAAACACATCATGGTTTGCCATTTCATACTAAGATTAACTCCAAAGGTATTTTTGAGGCAAGTCGATTGGTTTCCTCTTTGATGAATATGCCAATACAAGCTAATAAAGCTATTGTTGGTCGTAATGCTTTTGCTCATTCTTCAGGAATTCATCAAGATGGCGTGTTGAAAAACCGTGAAAATTATGAAATTATCGATCCTGTTGATGTTGGAATTAAAGAATCTGCAATCATCTTGTCTGCACGAAGTGGACGGGCAGCATTGAATCATCACTTAACTGATATGGGTTACACCTTGTCTAAGGGCGAATTAGATGACGCTTATGCTCGATTCTTGGTGATGGCTGATGAGAGAAAGAATATTAACGAACACGATTTGTCTGAGTTAATGGGCGATCAAAATTCGGAGACGAAATCAGTAGAATTGGAATTATTGCAAGTTGTAGCTGGTAAATCGACTATTCCTATGGCAACGGTTCATCTTAAAATTAGAGGCGAATCTTGCGCAGCAACTGCTGAAGGCAATGGACCTATCGATGCTTGTTTTAGTGCAGTCAAAAAAATTATTAAAAAGGAGTTTTCTTTGGAAGAGTTTCTTGTTCAGACTTTGACTCGAGGTAGTGATGATCTAGGTAAAGTACATGTTCAGTTGAATCACAAAGGGAAAATGTATTACGGATTTGGAGCCAATATCGACATTGTTACTGCCTCGGTTGAAGCATTGGTCGATGCCTTAGCCAAGGTCGTTTAAGATAGTTAAAAGGAAAAAATTATATACAGAATAGCATTATAGAGAGTATTATGGAACCAAAAACATTATTTGATAAAGTATGGGATGCGCACGTTGTTGAGAAAATTGATGGTGGTCCTAGTGTGTTTTATATCGATAAGCACTTAGTTCATGAGGTAACTAGTCCACAGGCATTCTCTGGACTGGAAGCGAGAGGATTAAAGGTTTTACGACCTGAAAATACCATCGCAACACCTGATCATAACATTCCCACAGAAAATCAACATCTAACCATTAAGGATGAGTTGTCGAGAAAACAAGTGGAAACATTGACAGCAAACTGTGAGAAAAATAATATTACCCTTTATGGATTAAATACACCTCACAATGGTATAGTTCATGTTGTTGGACCTGAACTAGGACATACACAACCAGGAATGACTTTGGTTTGTGGTGATAGTCATACGTCTACTCACGGCGCTTTTGGAGCTGTTGCTTTTGGAATTGGTACTTCTGAAGTCGAAATGGTTTTAGCTACTCAGTGTATTCTGCAGCCTAAACCTAAAAAAATGCTAATTACTATTGATGGTGAATTGCAAAAAGGAGTTTCGGCAAAAGACCTTACTCTTTATGTGATTTCTCAACTGGGAACAGGTGGAGCAACGGGTTACTTTGTAGAGTATGCAGGTTCGGCTGTTAGCAGTTTAAGTATGGAAGGTCGTATGACCGTTTGTAATATGAGTATCGAAATGGGTGCTCGTGGTGGTATGATTGCTCCTGACCAAACCACTTTTGATTATGTAGAAGGTCGTGAGTTTGCTCCAAAAGGAGATGAGTGGACGAAGGCAGTTGCTAAATGGAAAGAGTTAAAAACGGATGAAGGAGCAAAATTTGATAAAGAATATACTTTCAAAGCTTCAGATATTGAACCGATGTTAACGTATGGAACCAATCCAGGAATGGGTATTGGTATTTCAGGTAGCATCCCCAATGAGAAAGATATTGAGCCTACAGAATTGATGTCTTTCAAAAAGTCATTGGATTATATGGGTTTTGATTTGGGAGATAAAATGCTCGGAAAAAAAATTGATTATGTTTTTGTAGGTTCTTGTACTAACGGACGTATAGAAGATCTTCGTGTTTTTGCAGCAGCTGTAAAAGGAAAGCAAAAAGCAGACTCAGTTACTGCATGGATTGTTCCTGGATCGAAACAAGTTGAAAAGCAAGCGATAAAAGAAGGATTGGTAGAGATTTTAGAAGAAGCAGGATTTAAAATGCGTCAGCCAGGATGTTCGGCATGTTTGGCCATGAACGACGATAAAGTTCCAGCAGGGAAATACAGCGTTTCTACTTCGAACAGAAACTTTGAAGGAAGACAAGGACCAGGAGCAAGAACATTATTGGCTAGTCCATTAACTGCCGCTGCTGCTGCTATAACTGGAGTCATTTCTGATCCACGTGAATTGTTTTAATCAAAATACCATTAACATTTTTAGCAAATGGTTATTCCGATAGTCAAAAGCTAATTGCTTAAAGAAAATATTATGTCAGTAGATAAATTTATCACATTGGAATCGAGCTATGTGCCTCTTCCAGTAGAAAATGTGGATACAGACCAAATTATTCCAGCACGATTTTTAAAGGCGACGAGTCGTGAAGGTTTTGGCGAAAATCTTTTTCGCGATTGGAGATATGCGCCAGATGGATCAGAAAATGCTGATTTTGTTTTGAATAAATCAGAATATTCGGGACAAATTTTAGTTGGAGGAAAAAACTTTGGTAGTGGTTCATCAAGAGAACATGCCGCTTGGGCAATTCACGATTATGGGTTTAAAGTCGTTGTAAGTAGTTTCTTTGCCGATATCTTTCAAAATAATGCTTTGAATAATGGTGTACTTCCAGTTACGGTATCTCCAGAGTTTTTGAATGATATGTTTAAGTCGGTAGAGGCTGATAAAAGTCAAAAGCTTGTTGTTGATTTAGAAAAACAAACCATCAGCTTAAATGGGAAAAGTGAGGAATTTGTTATTAACCCTTATAAGAAAAATTGCCTATTGAATGGTTTTGATGATATCGATTTCCTTCTCAATAGAAAAGAAAAAATAGAAGCTTTTGAAGCTAAAAATTAATAGAGGAAGTGTAAGATGACAGAACTGCGTAGCCTAGAAATAATGGATACCACCCTTAGGGATGGCGAACAAACTTCTGGGGTTAGTTTTAATTCGAAGGAAAAACTAGGGATGGCGAAGCTCTTGCTTCAATCTTTAAAAGTTGATCGAATTGAAGTGGCCTCAGCTAGAGTATCAGAAGGAGAATTTCAAGCTGTACAACGAATTACAAAGTGGGCGGATGAAAATGGCTACTTGGATAAAATTGAGGTGTTGGGTTTTGTTGATGGTACGGCTTCTTTAGATTGGATTCATGCAAGCGGCGCAAGAGTTGTTAATTTATTGGCAAAAGGTTCGTTAAAACATTTGCAAGGTCAACTTAAAAAAACGCCAGAACAACATGTTCAGGATGTGAAAGATGCCATTGCATATGCTTCAAGTTTGGGGATTAAGGTCAACTTGTATTTAGAAGATTGGTCGAATGGAATGATTGCATCAAGAGAATACGTTTTGTACCTTTTGGATGAATTGCAAAATGAAAATATTGAACGTTTCATGTTGCCTGATACGTTGGGCGTTATGAATCAGGTTCAAACTTTCGATTTTTGTTTTGCTTGTCGTGAAAGATATCCCAAACTTCATTTTGATTTTCATGCTCATAATGATTATGATTTAGCACTTGCCAACGTTTATTCTGCAGTTTTAGCAGGAATGAATGGTATCCATACAACCGTTAATGGTCTTGGAGAAAGAGCGGGTAATGCGCCTTTGGCATCCGTTGTAGGTGTTATTAATGATCATTTAGATAGAAAGATTAATGTTGATGAGAATAAAATTAATACGGTAAGTCGAATTGTTGAGACTTTCTCAGGAATTAGAATTCCTACCAACAAGCCTCTAGTTGGAGAAAATGTTTTTACTCAAACCTGTGGTGTTCATGCCGATGGCGATTCTAAAGATGATTTGTATTTTAATCGATTATTGCCAGAACGATTTGGACGTGAACGCAAGTATGCCTTAGGAAAAACTTCGGGCAAAGCGAACATCAAGAAAAATTTGGAGGAATTGGGTATTGTTTTGGAAGAGGAAACAATGAAACTAATTACCCAAAGAGTTATTGAATTAGGCGATAAAAAAGAAACGGTTACCATTGACGATTTGCCATACATTGTTTCTGATGTTCTCAATCATGCAATGGAAGAAATGCCAATTCAGATCAAGCATTACTCATTATCACTTTCGAAAGGAATGCGTCCATTTGTGTCTATTAATTTGGAAGTCAATGGGGAAATGTACGAAGGAACATCTTCGGGAGATGGTCAATACGATGCTTTTATGAATGCCATTTGGAGTATTTATGAAGAGTTGGGGAAAGATAAACCTGTACTTATAGATTACCTAGTGCAAATACCTCCGGGAGGAAAAACAGACGCTCTTGTAGAAGCTTTAATTACTTGGAATTATAAGGGAAAAGAATATAAAACAAAAGGTTTGGATCCTGATCAGATTGAAGCAGCAATAAAAGCGACTCTTCGAATGTTAAATTTGGTAGAGCAACATGATAATATAGTCAATGAGCAATTTCCAATTAATAATAAATAGAACTAAAAATAGGTAACCAGATTTTGATAAATTTTAAAATTGTTTATTCATCTATCTTAAATCTGAAGTTTCATACCTAAATATCTTAAAATAATGACATACAAAATAGCAGTATTAGCAGGAGACGGAATCGGTCCAGAAATCGTAACTCAAGCAAGAAAAGTAATTGATGCAGTTGTTGAAAAGTTTGGACATGATTTTGAATATACCGAAGCGCTTGTAGGAGCTGTTGCAATTGATAAAGTAGGTAATCCTTATCCCGATGAAACACATGAATTGTGTATGAATTCGGATGCTGTCTTGTTCGGATCGATTGGACATCCAAAGTTTGATAACGATCCATCGGCAAAAGTACGTCCTGAACAAGGCTTGTTAGCCATGCGTAAAAAATTAGGTTTGTATGCGAATCTTCGCCCCGTAAATACATTTAAATCTTTAATTCATAAATCGCCTTTAAAGTTAGAATTGGTTGATGGAGCAGATTTTATGTGTATTCGAGAGTTAACAAGTGGTATGTATTTTGGTCGTCCTCAAGGTCGTTCGGAAGATGGACAAACAGCCTATGATACTTGTGTTTATACTGTAGAGGAGATTGAAAGAATTGTTCGTTTGGGTTTTGAATATGCGGGAAAACGTCGCAAAAAGTTAACGATTGTTGATAAAGCAAACGTATTGGCTACATCAAGATTGTGGAGAGAAGTGTCTCAGCGAATTGAGCCTGAATTTCCAGAAATTGAAGTGGAATACATGTTTGTTGATAATGCAGCGATGCAAATTATTACTTGTCCTAAACGTTTTGATGTCATGGTTACTGAGAATATGTTTGGCGATATATTAACCGATGAGGCTAGTGTTATTGCAGGCTCAATGGGTATGTTACCATCTGCATCAATTGGCGTTCATACTTCTGTTTTTGAGCCAATTCACGGTTCATATCCTCAGGCTACAGGTAAGAATATTGCCAACCCATGTGCCACTGTTCTTTCAGCAGCTATGATGTTTGAATATGCATTTGGTATGATGAAAGAGGGAGCCTTAATTCGTAAAGCAGTCGATATGTCGCTTGAAGCTGGTGTTGTAACAGAAGATATTGCCGATGGTAAAAAAGCATATTCTACTTCTGAAGTTGGTGATTGGTTAGCTAATTTTGTGAAAAATATATAGTTTACAGTTAGTGTGGGTTTGAGATTGTAGTTAGTCTTAAACAATTAGGATGGAAATGCTCAGAGATTAGTCTCTGAGCATTTTTTGTTTTTACTCATTATGCTTTAGTATTTAGGCGAACAGATTGGCATCTGCCTTAATTATTCTATTTTTATACTTTCTTTTGAATTCTTAATTCATCCTTATATTGTCTCAATATGCTAAGAGTATTTTTTCTACTAGTATTTTCTTCATTTATTTTCTGTCAGGTTAGCTTTGCTCAATCAAATTGGCAGGAGCAATTGGATAAAAATATTTCACAACGAGATAAGCTTGATGCCGCCAAAAAAGAAACAATTAGCACACTTCTGAAGAATTTGCAATCTGTTAAGGAAGAGAAGAATACAGATAAGGAGTTTGCAGCTTTAATGCAAATGGTTAAGGCTTATGAGTATTTTGTTTACGATTCGGCATTCAAATATGTACAAACGGCAAACCGATTAGCTTATGGTTTAAAGGATGAGGCTAAGATTGCAGAATCTAAGTCGAAACTAAGTTTAATCATGCTATTAAAAGGACTTTATACTTCTTCTATTGACACGATAAAAACAGTTAATTATCAATTTTTATCTAAGCAAAAGAGAAAGGAATTTTATAGTACGGCTTATAGAGCTTATTATGATTTGTCGGCTTATTCAAGAGATAAATATTATAGTGATAAGTATAAAGAACAGGGGCATTACTTCAGTCGAAAATTGATTGATGAATTTCCAGAACCATGTTTTGAGAAAGTTTTGGGTATGGCTCTTCAAGAAATGGTTAGTGGAGACTTATCAAAAGCCGAAAAACATTATTTAAATCTTTTGAATCAATTTGATTTGAATGATCATGAGAAAGCCATTGTTACATCTGGCTTAGGTTCTATTTATTCTGCCCGTGGAGAAACGAAAAAAGCAAAGGATTATCTGATGCAGGCTAGTATTGCTGATATAAAATCAGCCACAAAGGAAACGACTGCTTGTCGTTCTTTAGCTGAACTTTTTTATCGTGATGGAGATATTGATAAAGCTTACCAATACATTCTCTTAGCTAAAGCTGATGCTGATTTTTATGGTTCAGAGCAGCGTAAATTCGAAATTTCATACACATTACCCTTAATCGAGTCAGCTCGTTTCCAGAAGGAGAATAAACAGAAAAGGTTAGTTGGCCTTATCGGCTTGTTAGTTCTGGCTTTTTCCTTGATTATTCTGCGTCAGTTGCAGAAATTGAGACAAGCGCGAAAAGAAATCGAAAGTAGTAACCAGAATTTGACTCATGTGAACGAAATGCTTCGAGAAGCCAGTCAAATTAAGGAAGAGTATATTGGCTATTATTTCAATTTTAGCTCGCAATACATCGATAAGCTTGAAGATTTTAAGAAGAGCATCTCCCGACAGTTAATCACCAAATCCTATGATAATATTGAACAAGAGCTGAAGAAATATAACTCTAAGAATGAACGAAAACGTCTCTTCGAAGATTTCGATCGAATTTTCTTAAAGCTGTTTCCTGATTTTGTCCAAGCTTTTAACCAACTTTTCGATAAAAAGGACGGCATACATTTAAAGGACGATTTATCCCTTAATACCGATCTTCGTATCTTTGCACTGATTAGAATCGGCGTTGCCGATAGCGAGAAAATAGCTAGCATACTCAATCTCTCAGTTAATACCATTTACACCTACAAAACCAAAATTAGGAATCGTTCTATCTATCCCAACGATGAGTTTGATTTAAAGGTGATGGCGATAAAATCGGTATAAATTCATTTTTATATCGTCTATATCTTAAGGTGTTTTTGTTTTATGTAATTATCACGTTTTGAGCTTATTAATGTTTTAATTGTCAATATATATCTATATATTGGTTTGTATTTTAGTTATTAGAACTTCAATCCCTTTATTTTGATAATCGAAAGACAATTCATATCTAATTATAAACTCATGAACATTAAAAGACTTTTATTTGGCTTGGTCATTCTGACAATAGCTATGGTTTCTTGTAATAGCAATATGCAAAAACAAGAACAAGAACTTAAATCACCAGATGGTCATATTGCAATAATTATTAATCTTGAAAGTGGACAGCCAACTTATCAAGTTAATTTCAATGGTAAATCAGTAATTGCCCCTTCGACATTAGGTTTCGATTTTACCAATATGCCTGCTATTAAATCGGGATGGGAAATTGTATCAGCAAAACAAACAAGCAGCAATTCGACATGGGAAATGCCCTGGGGCGAAAAGCGCGTGGTCGAAGATCATTTTAACCAACTTGTAGTGGCTTTGGTTGAAATGGTCTCACCTAACCGAAAAATGAATTTGGAGTTTAAAGCCTATAACGATGGTATAGGTTTTAGATATGATTTTCCTGAGCAAGAAGCTGTGAAAGAGCTTTTGATTGCCGAAGAGAATACAGAGTTTAATCTAACTGGAGATCATAAAGTTTGGTGGATTCCTGGCGATTGGGATATTTACGAACATCTTTATCATACAACACAGTTTTCTGAGATTGACGCAACGAAATTACGTGATCATGCAAGTTTGGCTCAAACTTCAATTCCTAATAATGCGGTGAATACGCCAGTAAGTATGAAAACGGCTGATGGTGTTTATTTAAGCTTTCATGAAGCAAATCTGACTGATTATGCAGGAATGACTCTTAAGGTTGATACGGCAAATATGAAGATGGTTTCGACTTTAGTTGGATCTGATAGAACGGACTATAAAGTAAAACGTAGCTTACCATTTCACACACCCTGGAGAACTATTCAAATTGCTGAGAAAGCTGGCGATTTAATCGAGTCAGATTTAATTGTAAACCTGAATGAACCCAATAAAATTGGTGATGTTTCTTACTTTAAACCAATGAAATATGTTGGTATTTGGTGGGATATGCACTTGGGAACCAAAACTTGGGATAAGGCAAGTGGTAATCATGGTGCGACTACTGAGTATGCAAAAGAATTGATCGACTTTGCATCGGAAAATAATATTGGTGGCATCTTGGTTGAAGGATGGAACACGGGTTGGGAGCACTGGATTGGTTTCGAAGACCGTGAAGGTGTATTCGATTTTGTAACTGCCTACGATGATTACGATTTACCTGAGGTGGTTCGTTATGGTAAAGAAAAAGGTGTTGAACTGATTATGCATCACGAAACATCGGGAGCTCCTCGCACTTACAATCAACAATTAGATACGGCTTATCACTTAATGAATAAATTGGGTATTCATTCTGTGAAAACGGGATATGTAGGTAAACTAATTCCAAAAGGAGAGTATCATCACGGACAATGGATGGTGAATAATTACCGTCGTGCTTTGAAAATGGGCGCCAAATATAAGGTGGCTGTTAATGCGCACGAACCAATTAAGGCAACGGGTTTACGTCGAACTTACCCTAATGCAATATCTCGTGAAGGATTACGTGGACAAGAATTTAATGCTTGGTCAAGCGATGGTGGAAACCCAGCAGAACATCTTCCAATTGTGGCTTTTACGCGTATGCTCGCAGGTCCTATTGATTATACGCCAGGTATTTTCAATATTAAATTAAAACCCTATAAGGCCAACAATCAGGTAAACACAACTTTGGCACAACAGTTAGCATTATATGTGGTTATAAATTCTCCAATTCAGATGGTTCCCGATTTAATCGAGAATTATAAAGGGCATCCTGCTTTTCAATTTATCCGCGATGTTGTGGTTAATTGGGAACAATCTAAAGTTCTAAATGGGGAAATTGGTGAATTTGTAACTATTGCACGTCAGGATAGAGCATCAAACAATTGGTTTGTGGGTGCTATTACCAATGAGAATGCAAGAGATATGAGCATTAAACTCGACTTTCTTCCAGAAGGGAAGAAATACCAAGCAACTCTTTATTTAGATGGTGACAAAGCTCATTGGGATAAAAACCCAACTGATTACAAGATTGAAAAACAAATTGTAGATACCAAATCAACACTTGACTTGCATTTGGCAGCAGGTGGAGGTGCCGCGATCAGTTTGATTGAAGTGAAATAAAAGTTAAAGGTTGCGATTCGGCAATTTTTAGAGAATTTGATCCCAATAGTATGTCATGTGCTGTTGGGATTTTTTTTGCTTCGTTTCTTGGATCAAACCAACAACAAAGTCTGGTTTATTCACAAAGCTCATGAGCTCGCAAGCTCGGTTGGGCGAAGCGCCAGTTTATTAGGACAATATTGAAAATATATCTATAAAAAAACGCCTCCGATTTCTCGAAGGCGTTTCGTGTTCTTATATAAATTGTAATTTGTCTTATATCTTAAATTACTCTTTACTTTCGCTATACAATTCTTTCAAACGATTCGCCATGCTTTCAGCAATAATTTCGCATTGGTCGTAATCTTTTCCGGCAGGCGCACAAAGTGCTTCAGCAGGATCGGCAACAACTTCCCATTTAATTGTTTCAGCAAATTTGCTTAGAGTACGAACACCTCCGCCTCCCCAAGCTTTAGAACCGAAAAGGGCTAATACGTGGTTCTTAACAGACATACTTTGCAATTCGTGAATTAGAGTTTCCATAGCTGGAAAAAGTCCACCATTGTATGCACAAGATCCTAAAATTACACCACGAAAACGGAAAATATCGTTAATGATATAAGAAGGGTGTGTTTTGGAAGCATCGTGAATTCTAATTTTTTTAATGCCACGCTTAACCAATTGTCTAGCAATATTGTCAGCCATCTTTTCAGTATTACCATACATCGATGAGAAAACAATCACAACTCCTTCGTCTGTATCAAACTTACTCCATTTGTCGTATTTCGCAATAATTTCATCAACATGAGATCTCCAAATAGGACCGTGAGTAGAGCAAATCATTTTAACATCTAAAAGAGCTATTTTTTTAAGTGCTTGTTGAGTTGGGCTACCATATTTACCAACAATATTTGAATAGTAACGGCTAATTTCTTCCTCAAGATATTCTAGATCCAATTCATCATCGAAAATACTACCATCTAAAGTACCAAAGGCACCAAAAGCATCACCAGAGAAAAGAATGCCTTCTGTAGATTCAAAAGTGACCATTGTTTCTGGCCAGTGCACCATAGGCACCATAGCAAAGTTTAGCTTGTGCTCACCCAAATCAAGCGAATCACCTTCTTTTACTTCAAGTAAGTTTTCTGATATATCATAAAAATTTTTCAACATTGGGAATGTCTTTTTGTTCCCAACAATCTGCATATTAGGGTAACGCTCAGTTAATGAACGAATCGATCCTGAATGATCAGGTTCCATGTGGTTTACAATCAAGTAATCAGCCTGACGACCATCTAATACCAATTCAATATTATCAAGGTACTCATCCATTGTACCCTTCTCAACGGTATCTACAATAGCTATTTTCTCGTCAACAATAACATACGAATTGTATGCGACTCCTTTAGGAAGAGGCCAATAATTCTCGAAAAGATGAGTTCTTCTGTCGTTACACCCTACCCAATAAATTTTATCGCTAATGTTAATTTTGTTGTGCATACTTAAGTATTTATATATTTTGAATATTGTTATCGTTTATAAATCGAAAAAGGGCGTGAATGATGTCATTATAAGACATGTCAAATCATATTTCCTTTTTCGAGCATAAAAGTAATATTATTTTTTTTCTGAAAAGGATTAAAATGTCTGTTATAAAGAAGTTATGAAAGCTTTATAAGTACTTGTTATATAGTTATACTCTGTGTGTGGTTGAAATATTCAGCTTATTTATAAATTTAATAAATAAATTATTGCTGCATCAATCGCATTAGGGCTGGTTTATTTATGATTTTAATTTCACGACGATTAATTTCTATCATGCCTTCTTGTTCCATTTCTTTAAGGCTACGAGCGAAGGATGGTCGAGTAACACCAAAGAATTGAGCCATCTCAGCTTGAGATTTAGGCAGTTTGATTTTTTCTTTATCTGGCGCTGCTTGTTTTAATATGAAATTAGCTAGTTTCCCTTTTATAGTTTTAAAACTTAAAAATAGAAGCTTTTGAGCTAGAAATTGAGAACGGTTCGAAATGGAATTTAAGTAATTGATTAGGAATGTCTTGTTATCCTGAAAAAGTTCTATCACAGCTTGTTTTTCAAGATAAAATATTTCAACATCATCATTGGCAGTGACATTAACAGGAAACTGATTTTTTTGTCCAAAAAGAAAAGCTGAAGCAATAGGGTAAGGAGCCATAATATCTTCAATCTTAATCGTTTTTCCAGAAACATCTAGCATTTCACCTTTAACGCTTCCCCTAAGAACAATCATTAAGTTTTCGCAACGATCTTCGCGAAAAGCTATCATATCTCCTTTTTTGTATTTTCGTATACGGTGTTGAATTTTTTTGAGAATAAGCTCCATTTCTTCAGCTTCTATACCTCTAAAAACAGGCGATTGTATGAGTTGTTGACTAAGCATTTTCTTTTTTTATAAATTCAAGACTAAGATATCTTTATTTTTCAAGATGGCATGCTATTGATTAAAAAAAAGTGCTTGCATCAAAAGTGAAATACAATGTTTTAAAATTTTGTTTCATCAATTAAATACGAATTTACTGTGAGGTAAAAATGATCTTTTTAAGAATTATGATGGAAATTATTGAGGATATTATAATTTTGTTAGAATTATGAATTGACTTTTCAAAACACTTTATCTATAAAGTCAATATTTCACTTATCTATAAAAGAAGTATTACAAATGAAATATATTATATTCCCTTTTAAATTCTTATACAAAATTTATTTTTTGATCTACTTTGTATTAACCCTAGTTCTATTCTATCCTATATTCAAATATTTTCTTTCTAAGAAAGAGAGGTTTCCAACAGCATTTAAAATTATTAGAGTTTATTCTAAGATTTGGTTATGGGGATCAGGAATCTATTTAAGAGTAAAAGGGCGGGAGAATATTTTGAGAGACCAAGCTTTCTTAATTTGTTCTAACCATAGCTCGTTTCTCGATCCAGCACCTTTATATGCTATTTTCGACCAGCATTTTGTTTTTACAGGTAAGAAGGAAATCGAGAAGTGGCCTTTATTCCATATTTTTTATACATCAGGTATGAATATTTTGGTTGATAGACACAGTAGAGTAGGAGCTTTAAAGAGCTTTAAAGCAATGATAGATGTCGTTAACGAAGGTTTTCCTTTAGTCATTTTACCTGAGGGGACTATTCCTCCTAACGCACCCCAACTTGGAGAGTTCAAATCTGGAGCTGTATCTATTGCCATTAAAATGGGAATTCCAATTTTGCCCGTTACTCAAACGACCAACTGGAGAAGACTGCAGCGTGCCAGTTTATTTAAGGGTAATGCTTGTCCTGGAGTTGCAGAGGTTGTCATTCACCCTCCAATTTCTACAGAAGGACTTACAAAGGCAGATACTGAAGTATTACAAACTAAATTGCACGAGATAATTAATCAGCCTTTGCACGAAAAATATGGTGTTTAAGTTCTTGTGTTTTAAAAGCTCAGTATAATGATATGAAAAAGGCTTGCTTTAAAGTGGAAACTTTAAGTCAAGCCTTTTTTAATTTCAGATTAAATTCGTTAAAGCTTAATTTACTGTTATAAGGTGAATGTCGAAAATAAGAACAGAACCACCAGGAATACCTTTATAATAGCTCGATCCATAAGCTAAATGTGATGGGATTAATAATTTACCTTTCCCTCCTTCGTTAAAATAGGGAATACCTTCGGTCCAGCCGGATATCACGCCATTTAAAGGAAAAGAAATTCCATCATCGTCACTTTCATCAAACACTTCTTTATTTGTGTAATAACCTTTGTAAGCAACAGTAACATTAGAGTAAGCTGTTGGTTGCTCGCCAGTTCCTTGTTCTTCAATTATATAATATAAACCGGAATCAGTTTTTTGTGCCTCAAGTTGATTGTCTTCTATATATTGCTTTATTTCGGCTTCATTTTCTACTGTGTAATCTTTAATTGTTGTCTCTTTTGTGTCTGAATCGCATGATGTAAAAAGGGCAATTACTAAAATTAATAGGGTATATCTCATCTGGTTTTTTATTTGGTTCGCAGCAAATATAGGAAAATATCATAGCTTTCAAAGTGGTGCGTGAATTATCAGACTGATTACTATACTTACACACAGTTTCCTACAGGATAATATTTCGATTAGGCTTTCTAGTATTTTTAAAATACTTTCAGTATATATTATACCTAACATTTATTTTTATACGCAGGCAAAGGGCTTTATTGTTTGATAGATAAATTAATATTTTGAATATAGAACGAACTAATATGAAGATATATAGTGTAAAACAAATAGTTGTAAATACGCACTCGTTCGAAGGAGAGTGTATGAATCCAATCTGGAAACATGCAAATGTTCTGGGTGAATTTTCATTTCCATGGGAAGATAGCAAAGCTCCTAAAACTATTTTTAGAGCTTTATTCGATGCAACATATTTTTATTTTAGATTCGATGTAGAAGATGAGAATGTTCTGACTTTTGTAAAGAATAATCACAAAATGGAAGTCGTTCATTCAGATCGAGTAGAGATTTTTTTTCGAAAAAATGAAAAGCTAGATCCTTATTATTGCTTAGAGATGGATGCAAAAGGACGTGTTTTAGATTATAAAACTCGATATTATCGTGATTTTGAATATAACTGGAACTGGCCTGGTTATAATAATATGGAAGTGAAATCATCGGAAACAAATGAAGGCTATGTTGTTGAAGGGAAAATCACCTTGTCATCTTTAAAGGAACTGGGCTTATTAAATGATAATATCCTACAAGCTGGACTTTATCGAGGATATTGCCTGAGGCTTCCTAATCCTAATGGGAAATTTAAATGGATATCTTGGATAAATCCGAAAGTTGATAAACCCGATTTTCATATTCCTTCTTCATTTGGGGTTTTAAAATTTGTAGTTGAATAAAATTATAAGTGAGGTAGAACAATTAGGTCCTAAATTATTAAACTCCAATTTACAATTATAGTAGATTGGAGTTTTTTGTATATACTGTATAGGTAGGAGTTGGGATTTTTAAAGGCCCCGTTCCCAATGTTTAATTCCTCGTGTCTATGCTTTTCTGCTCTGTTCTATTTTCATTAATAAGTCATAAATAATTGAAGAGCCTTGAGTTGAATCAAGAAGAGAATCAGGAGTAATATTTCCTAAGTCTGCATTCTCAGTTTCAATCCAATTTATGAAATCAGCTTTGCTTCCAAAGATTTCAATGCCTTTTTCTAGGAGTTCTTTCATGTGTATCTAATTTTGGTTTTGTTAGGATTAGTCTTCTTATACCTCCCTTAAATTGTAAACTCTACGATAATGACACTAATTATGTCATCTATACTCTCAAGTTCTACAATAATCTTTGTTTGATAGGAATTGCAGTTAAACAAGAAAAAAAGAAGATCATACTATATTACTTAAAAAAGAGGACTTATTCATGTTAAATCATCAGAATATTCATTAAACAAGGTGCTATTTACTTTTGTTTTTTGATGATGATACTTTGTTCATATGAAGCTGTATGTGTAGTGATAATAGGTTGTTTATAATCTTTCTAAAGAGTATTGGTGATTCTTTTAGTTATCAATATATGACAGTTAAATTACTGTTGAAACGCCTAAACGTATTGTTATATCTAGTGATCTAGATTAGTAGTATTAACAATATCAAATATAGTTCGGTCAGGATATTTTGTTAGTTTACCCACTTGGATACCGTATCTATCAAATCAGACCTGCATATCTTTTATTATTAAATAAATGGTTCTAATTTTAATAATCTAAAGTTATTACTAAGAATAGATTCTATAGTAAGCTCCATTTAAAATTTATAAATGGGACTGAAAGAGCGAAGCTGTGCTAAGCTACTCCTATAAAGATTTGATTTTATCAGACTTTTCTGATTTTATACACCTTTAAAAAACTAACCATTGAAAGTATTAAAAAGAACATATAGATGGTATGCCTTATATACACGCTCTCGATCGGAGAAAAAGTTATATAGTGAGCTTGAGGGAAAAGGTATTGAAGCTTATTTGCCATTAAAAAAAGAACTTCGTGTTTGGAGTGATCGAAAGAAATGGGTAGAAACACCTTTGTTTAATTCTTATGTGTTTGTCAGAGTAAGTGATCGAGAGTATTTTGATGCAGTTAACTCATATTGGGCCGTTCGTTACGTCTGTTTTGAAGGTCGTGCCGTTCCAATACCAGATTTTCAGATTGAATCGTTAAAAATATTTCTCGAAGATACAAGGTGTAATATTGAGATTACTGAAAACAGTCTGAAGAAAGGAGATCATCTTGAAGTAACGTTTGGTCCGTTAAAAGGTGTTCGTGGAGAACTTCTACAATTAAGAGGACGGCATAGAATTGTTCTTCGTTTTATAAGTTTAGGATGCTGTATTCATGCTGATATTTCGATGGACGAAGTTAAGCACTTAAAAATTCCTATTGAGGTAGAATATGTCTGAAATTAATTCAGTTTTTTTTGCTTTTTTCTTAACACAAAGCTGGAACAAGGCTGGGGTATGTTTGGAGCAAGCTTGGATGGAGCCGTAGATGTTATAAAGCGGATGAGGTTTTATTGTGTTGATTAAGACTGATATTCGTTCTGAAAAGTCACCTGTTTAATGTTACAGAAACCTTGAAATAAAACAGATTCTCACCTAAATAATTACACTTTACTCCCTTTTAGAATTAGTAATGCAACAGATGTAGAAATGATACTGCCTCTGTTTATATCCCATAAATTATGGCAAGTATAAAAGATAAATTATTAACTGGACTCGTAGGACCTGTGATTATTTCTCATCGCTATGGTAAGACTTATATCAGGAGTAAACCCAATAGGGTTAAAAACCCAAGGACTCCAGGACAAGTTAATCAGCGAGGTAAATTTAAAGCTGCTACTCAGTTTGTAAGTCGGAATCTCAATGAGTTGATTAGACCTTATTGGAATCCTGAAGCAAGAAGGAATGCGATGAGTGGTCAGAATTTGTTTTGCAAACTCAATACACATGCTTTCGATTCCGAGGGTTATTCTGATATCACTAGGCTGAAGCTTACCACTGGTAATTTAGGCGAGGTTAATAATTTAAGATTGGAGATGATTAATGATATGATCATCCGATTTATTTGGATTAACAACTCACGGGATAAAAAGACAAATGATGAAAATGAATTCAAACTGTTTGGGATGAATTTAGATTTAGTAGTAAAAGAATTACCCTGCAATGCGATTAGAAAGCATGAGTCGTTTGTACTGGATTTAAAGAAAAATACATTTTCCTATTTATTCTGTTTTTTTTGGAATCCTCAATTACAGTTAGCGTCAAATAGCGAATGGATTGATTGTACGTAAAACCAGAAATAACAATAGTGTAACCATAAAAAATAATGAATATTAATTCTAAAAATGATACCACCATGGAAAATAACACATATCAAGTAGAAGTTAATAAACTTATTGAAGTTGGAAATTATATTTATAAACAACTAGGACATGGTTGCTTAGATAAAGTTTATAAAGAGGTTATGGAACTTGAGTTGGAGTTGAGAAATATTCCTTATTTAAGGAAAACAAAATCAAATGCTAATAGACTGGATAATAGTGAGGAGTTTGTATGTTATGATAAGATAGTTGTAGAATTAGACACACATTCATTTTTATCAGAAGAGCAAGAAAATACATTTATGGATAGTTTAAAAGGTGGTGATTTACCAGTTGCTTTACTTTTTAATTTTGGCTATAAAAATCTGCAATACGTTAAAGTAGGTGGGCACTGTATACTGCAGTGAAATTTAAAAATAGTTTGTCAGGATATTATAATCTAGATACTCTCTTAAGTGTTATTTGCTGTGAGTAATAAAAATTAACTATATGAAATTCAAAAATACTCTTATCATTTTATCGTTATTTATTTTCGTTTCCTGTATACCTCAGAAAAAAACTATTTACATGAGGGATGTCAGTGGTGAAAAAAGTTATATCAACCTTTATACTAAGGCTTTTGAAGTAACTGAAGCTTATACTATTCAACCTCGAGATTATATATATATTCGAGTTCTCACTCCAGATGAAGCTGTTGCAAGTCTTTATAATCTTGACGGTGGACAAATGAATATGAATACAATGAGTGATCCTAGTAGTATGAGATTTCAGAGTTATTTGATTAGCGATGAGGGGAATATTGATTTTCCATATGTTGGGCAGATAGAGGTGGTTGACTTAACTCTAAAAGAAGTTAAAGCGAAAATGAAAGATATATTGAAAAACCATATTGACACTTTCACTCTTCAGGTTCAGTTAACTAATACACAGTTTACTATTTTAGGTGAAGTGAATACCCCTGGACAGTATAATATGAATAAGGATCAACTAACTATATTTGAAGCGATCTCATTAGCAGGAGATTTGACGATATATGGGAAAAGAAAGAAAGTGAAAATTGTTCGACCATCTTCAGAAGGAACAAAAACTATAACTATTGACTTAACAGATATAAATCTCGTAGATAGTCAAAATTACTACATTCAACCTAATGATCTTATTTATGTGGAACCTATAAAAGCTAAGATGTTTGGTTTTGGAGAAACATTCTCTTTAGGTATAGTTACCAGTCTAATAACTTTCATATTGTTAGCTAATTCACTAAGATAATAGTTCTGGTTAGTCTCACCATTTTACTTCACACCTATATACTAGTTATATGTATCAGTCTACTAATAAGGATAATCCAGTAAATAATGATGTTTTTAGTCTTGGAAATATGACTAAGCCAGAAAAGCCGAATATTAAAAAATGGATTTATCTTTTTTTAAAGAAGTGGTACTGGTTTGTGATTTGTGTTTTTATTGGGCTAATCGTCGCATTTTTTATTAATAAAAATACAACACCTGTGTATTTAGTTAATTCTACAGTGTTGATTAAGAGTGAGTCTAAAGGTTATCTGGCAGAAGAAATGTCTATGATGAGCGGGTTTTCTACTCCTGATATGCAAAATTTTGAAAATCAAGTTGTATTACTGAAAACAGAATCTCAGATACTACAAACTCTTAATCAACTTGATTTTAATGTAAGTTATTTCTCTAGGAATTCTATTGATATTCATGGATATGATACTGATAATATTTTTAAAGTAGTAAAGAGATTTCTATTTTCTACAGGGCAAAATGGAATACAAGAATTTTATTCTGATAAACCATTTAATGTTATTTTAGATCCTACTCAAGCGCAGTTAATAGGTGTTGAGTTTCATATTAGAAAGAACGAATTTGGAGAATTGAGGTTAACAGCAAAAGGTGAGAATCTTATTGCTCATAATTTTTTTAAGGGTGAAGATGTAGACTTTGTTCCTAATATAAACTTAGATGAAAGTTTAGAATTGGATAAGGTTATAGTTGGTCAAAATTTTGGTTTTACCATTGAAAGTTTGAGTCCTGATTTTGAAGAATTATTAGATGACAACGATTTTTTCTTTATTATCCGTGATAATAAAAGGATGATTAATGATTTTAAAAATATTCAAGTATCCTATGCCGCAAAAGGAGCTTCCATTGCATATATGTCTACCACTGGGACTTGTTTCGAAAAATCGAAAGTTTTTTTAGATAAGTTGATGGACGTGTGGATTCAAAATGGATTAGATCATAAAAATTCGATAGCTAATAATACAATCTCTTTTATTGACCAGCAACTTTATGGTTTAGGTGACACTCTAGGGAGAATGGGAGCTAAGCTACAAAGGTTTAGAACGTCTAATAAAGTGGTTATGCCTACAGTACAGGTTGAGGCCGGTTATTCTCGATTGCAAGAAATCGATTCTCAAGCATTAAAGCTACAAATGCAAGCTTCATTTTTTGAGCGGTTAAAAGGATATTTGAATAAAAGAGAAGATTATAATAATTTAATTTCTCCTGCTTCAGTAGGTTTAGAACATAGTGTTTTAAATGAATATATTACTCAGTTAGCTAAGGTTCGATCGTCACTTTTTCAATATAAAGGAAAAGAAAAATTAAATAATCCCATTCTAGAGAAATTGGAAAGGCAAGAGGCAACAATATTGGCTACCCTTTATGAAAATATTAATTCTCAGCAAGAGTATATTGGTCATCAGCAATCTGTCATAGCGAAACAAAAGGCTAGAATTTCTCGAGAACAAAATCTGCTTCCTGGTAAGGAACAGCAGTTTATGAATATTAAGAGAAATTTTGACTTGACTAATAACCTTTATACAATGCTATTGGAGAAACGAGTTGAGGCTCAAATCCAGAAAGCATCTAATCTTCCTGACAATGAAATTATTGAACAAGCTTATTTTGAAGATATAATTGAGCCTAAAACAAATAGAATATTCCAAATAGGAGTTTTATTAGGTTTGATTTTACCCGCTTTATTGATCCTTTTGAAAGAGTTTTTTAATAATAAAATTCAAACAGATGAAGATGTTGAGGAAATTACCTCCGTCCCAATTGTTGGTCATATTGCCTTAAGTAAAAAAGAAGGGGATGTATTAACACAGAAATTTCCAAGATCACCAATAACTGAGGCTTTTAGATCATTAAGAACACGTCTCGATTATTTTAAAAAAGCAGGTGAGAAACAAATAATTCTTGTAACCTCTTCAATGTCAGGAGAAGGGAAAACTTTTTGTGCAGTTAATATGGCTGGAATATTAGCTTTGGCTGGCAGAAAAACTATTGTTTTAGGTTTTGATCTTAGAAAGCCACAATTAGGAAAATATATGGGTCTGTCTGAGAAATTAGGTTTAACGACCTATTTAATTGGTAATAATACCATCGATGAGGTGATTCAATCTACACAATATAAAAATTTAGATTGTATTGTATCGGGACCTATACCACCAAACCCTGCCGAGTTAGTTGATTCTAAAGCAACTCATGACTTATTTGAGGAGTTAGAAAAACGATATGATTGTATCATTATTGATACTAGTCCGATGGGTATTGTTACTGATGCTTTCTTATTAACACCATACTCAACTACAAATATTTTTGTGGTAAGAAATCAATATACGAATAAGCAATACCTTAAGCAGAACATGAGAATGCTTAGTGATGCAAATATTCAAAATGTTGGACTTGTGATGAATGGTTTAAAAACTCAGAAATATGGCTATGGTTATGGCTACGTTTCTAACGATTAATATTTGAGTAACAAAAAATTAGAGTAGTATCTATTCAATTAAATATGAAAAATCAAATTTATTAATGGCTGTCAATCAATTAAAAGCAGGAGCAATACTTTCCTATGTAACCATAGTTGTTACCAATATTGTTGGTCTACTTTTAACACCTTATATTTTAACCAAATTAGGTGTTGCTGAATACGGTCTGTATACGTTAATGGGTGCTTTTGTAGGGTATATGACTTTACTTGATTTTGGTTTAAATAATACAATAGTTCGCTTTGTTGCCAAATATAGAGCTGAGAAAGATAGCATAGGTGAAGCTTCATTTCTAGGGATGAGTATTTTTATCTATGGGATGATTTCTCTGGTATTAGTTCTTATAGGAGGCATCTTCTATATGAATCTTGAAGGCATATTTGAAAGTTCAATGACAGCTGTGGAGATTGAAAAGGCCAAGTTGATGTTTGCAATTTTGATCTTCAATTTAGCTTTTACTTTGGTCGGTAATTCCTTTTCAGCAGTAGCTTCAGGATACGAAAAATTTATTTACCCTAAGTCGGTCAATATTATAAAATACATTCTTCGTTCCATTTTATTAGTTGTGATCCTTTTTTTCGGAGCAAAAGCTGTTGGAATGATTGTATTGGATACGATCATGAATCTGCTATTAATAAGTGCAAATGCCTATTATATATTTAAAGTATTAAAAGTAAAAGTCTCATTTAGTGGGTTTAATAAACCATTATTAAAAGAAGTTTTTAAATACTCCGTTTGGATTTTTGTATTTGCTATTGTAGGTCAATTTCAATGGAAGAGTGGACAAATGGTTTTGGGTGTTTTGACTAACACAAGCACTGTTGCAATTTTTGCTATTGGTATCATGTTAGGCTCTTATTACGGTGCATTTTCAAGTGCAATTACTAGCGTGTTTTTGCCTAGGGCAACTAAAATGGCAGTAGAAGAAGCTACCGGAAAGGAACTAACCGATATGATGATTCGTGTAGGTCGAATTTCATTTTTGGTTCTATTATATGTATTGGGAGCCTTCTTTTTGTACGGTGAGCAGTTTATTATTTTATGGGTTGGTACAGAGTTTATTGAATCATGGCAAATAGCAATGCTAATTATGTTTGCATATACAGTTCCACTAGTACAAGGCTTTGGAAACTCAATACTTGAAGCAAAAGGGAAATTGGCTTTTAAAGCTGTTTTATACTTATCCTTTGTGATTATAGGAACGGTAATTGGCGCATTATTCGCACCAAAATATGGTGCCACAGGTATGATTATCGGTAGTGTTTCTGGTTGGTTAGTTTCTCAAAACATCATGAATATCTATTATACACGTGTTATTAAGCTAAACATCCTTCGTTTTTTTAAGGAGCTAGCAATACGCTTTCTTATATGTATGATTGGAATTCTAAGCTTAGGATGGCTTATAAACCTTATTCCTGGGAATAACTGGATTAATTTTCTGATAAAAGCTGTTTTATATACTGGTGTGTACGCTGGTGTCATGTTTCAATTCGGGATGAGGTATTCTGAGAAAGAATTGATTTGGAACTTATTGAAAAGAAAAAAGAATTCAACTAGAATATCTGAGTCACGAGTTTAAAACCATTGAGATATAGATTGATATGATTGTTATAAAAGATATTTCGGTAGTTGAGAATGGAAAAACGATAATCTATGATTATTCGGTTAGCACTATGTTCTCGAAGTACTTTGATAAAAAGAATAAGTTTTTCGCTTCTTATGAAGTTGATATCACATCGGTGCCTAAGAGTATATTGGGGATTCCTTTATTAGCTAATTTACTTCCTATTTCTTGGTTCTTAGATTTTAAAATTCAGATTGAAGAGCTAGACTCCAGTTTTGTGACATGTGTGAATGAGCTTAAATCTGAATTCCAAAAGATGTATCCTAACCATGAACTAAAAGGGGATCTGATAGTCAATAATATAATTACTAATTCTAAGGCTAAAAGTGATAAAAAGGCCATGTTATTTAGTGGTGGTGTCGATGCCATATCGGCATATATAAGACATTGTACTAACGATTTATCACTATTTTCAATCAGAGGAGCAGATATAGAACTAGATGATGACGAACGTTGGAATGATTTATTAGATTATAATAACACTCAGAAATATTTAAGCTCAAATCTGAAGTATACAATTTCATCAAACTTAAGAACATTTTATACTTACAAGTTTGAAAACGAAGTGAATCTTAAATGGTGGGGGCAAGTTCAACATGGGCTAGCTTTATTAGGTGTTACAGCACCACTTACACATTTGCTTAAAATTGATAGCCTTTACATAGGATCCACACATACAAAGAAGACTCAAATAAGTTGGGGCTCAACTCCAATTACAGATGAGTTATTAAAATGGGGAGATGTAGACATAACTCATGAATGTTATGATTTATCAAGACAGGAGAAGATTAAATCAATTCTAGACTTCTCAAAAAGCACGAAAAAATCTATTGGATTACGAGTCTGTTATTCTGAAAGAAGAGAAACTCTGAACTGTAGTTCTTGTGAGAAATGTTTAAGAACAATAATGGGAATCATTTTGGAAGGAAGTAATCCGAATCATTTTGGATTTATAGTTGATGCTTCATTTTATTCGAAGGTTGATAGTTTATTAAAATCTAAGATAAACACTCTTGGAATATATAATCATTGGAAAATTCTCCAGGCTACAGCAATAAAGCAAAAGCATTTTTTCGTTTTTGATGATGGGCAAGTTGAAAAGTTGAAGTTAGAAGCTTTTTGCAATTTTCACATAAAAGAACCAGAGCTGATAAAAAGAGTTAGTTCATGGGAAAAATGGAAATTTGCCCTCATTAATAAATACCCCGTCCTATTTAATTTTTATATGAAATTTAGACTAAAACTCATCAAATGAAACATGCTTTATTAAGCTATCAAGAAGGCGAAAGAACATTCAATCTTGGAGATAATGTACAAAGCTTAGCTGCACGTCAGTTTTTAAAGAAAGATCCTATCCTTATTGATAGAGAACGACTTTATCATTATGCCGGAGACGAAGTAAAGCTTATAATGAATGGATGGTTTACTCACAATTTGTTTAATTGGGTTCCGTCTAAAACTATTCATCCATTGTTTGTTTCATTTCATTTGAATTCTAGTGCAGCTCCATTTTTACTTAATGACGAGAGTGTTGCTTATTTAAAAAAGCATGAACCAATCGGATGTCGTGATAGGTTTACAGTCAAGCTATTAAAAGAAAAAGGAGTTGAGGCTTATTTTTCAGGATGTATGACATTAACTCTTGATAATTACAAAGTTGACGATAGTTTGAGGGGAGACGATATTTATATCGTTGATCCGTTCTATAATTATCCAACTTCTACGTCGGTGACTTCTAGCTTAAGACAATTTGCAAGAAGTATAATAAATGGTGATGTATTTAAAATATTTAGAAAGAATCGGGATTTGAAAAAGATAATTCATCCTGATCTTTTTAAGAAAGCTAAATATAAGACACAAGTTCTTCCCAAAGGGACATTGACTGAAGCTGAAAAATTTACGTTAGCTGAGAATTATCTTAAAGATTATGCGAAAGCAAAATTAGTAATCACATCTCGTATTCATTGTGCACTGCCATGTTTAGCAATGGGAATACCTGTTATTTTTATTAACGGGTTTAATTCTGAGGTCGATACATGCCGCTTCGATGGTATTATCAACCTATTTAACCGCATTGATGTTGATGATAATGGCCGATGTACAAATAATTTTAACCTAAACGGTTTAATTACAGCTGATACAATGGTGACAAATTTATCAAACCATCTTCCAATAGTTAAGGATCTAAAAGAGACATGTACTTCATTTATAGAAGAATTAAAGACTCGTGAAGCTGGTTAGTTTACAATTTGCTTAAAACTATTGGGTGAATTTAGCTTTAAAGAAAGGATAAAATGGGAAGAAAAATTCTGTATATAACAAATCAAATTTGTGGACCAGGAGGTTTAGAAAGAGTCTTATCTATTAAGGCTAGTTATTTAGCTGATTTGATGGGGTATGAAGTGCATATTTTAACTCTAAATCAAGGTGATGAAGCCTTATTCTATAATTTTAGTGAAAATCTTAATTATCATGATGTTAGTTTAAAAGGTAATCCATTGGAATACATATGGAATTATCGAAAAAAAATAAGAGATATAATTAAGAAGGTAGAACCAGATATAATTTCTGTTTGTGATGATGGTTTAAAAGGATTGTTTGCTCCTTGGTTATTAGGAAAATTCTGTCCGATGGTTTATGAACGTCATGTGTCAAAACAAGTTTTGCTTAATACTTCCAATTCTTTATGGGTGAAATGGATTAATAGATTGAAATTTAGATTGATGGATGTAGGTGGTAGCTTATATGATTCTTTTATATCCTTGACAAAAGACAATACTAAAGAATGGAATTTAAATAATATTAAAGTTATTTCTAATCCTCTATCATTTTATCCTGACGAAGTTTCAAAACTAGAGAATAAAGAAGTAATAGCTGTAGGCCGTTTATTTTATCAGAAAGGATATCCTTTAATGATAGAAACGTGGGAGAAAATAGCCAAGCAATTTCCTGATTGGCATTTGAATATATATGGTGCTGGTCCTGATGAAGAATTAATTCGACAATTAATTAAAGATAAAGGTTTAGATCAATATATTCTTATTCATAAACCAACTCCAAATATTCTTGAGAAATATCAGAATTCATCAATTTATTTATTGTCATCCTTATTTGAAGGGTTTGGAATGGTTCTTATAGAAGCAATGGCGTGTGGTGTTCCTTGCGTTTCATTTGATTGTCCTTGTGGACCTGCTGATATCATTATTGATAATGAAGATGGCTATTTAGTCGAAGCTAAAGATGTAGATCGTTTGGCAGATCGATTAAAATATTTAATCAAGAATGAAGGTATTCGTAAACAAATGGGGGAAAAGGCTCGAGAGAATGTTAAGAGATATCTTCCTGAGGTTATTGTGCCAATGTGGGATACCTTATTCACTCAATTAATTCAAGAAGATAAGACTCAATAAATAGATAATTATTTAAAGCTAATGAAGATTTTATACTATACCGATCAGGTTTATATACATGGAGGAATAGAACGTGTTTTAGCTAATAAAATTAACTATTTGTGTTCTCAGCCAGAGCATGAAGTCTATCTAATTACAACTGAGCAGAAGGATAATGATTTTTGTTACGAAGTAAGCTCGAAGCTGAGGCATGTTGATCTTAGTATTAATTATGATCGCAAGCTTAGTTATTTTCATTACAAGAATTTGATTCGCTTACCAAAGCATGTAAAAAGACTTAAACGAGCAATAAAAGATATTAAGCCTGATATAATAATACAGTGTAATTATGCTTGGGATTTCTATTTTATGCCATTTATTTCTCCCAAAACACCTAAGATTAAAGAGTTTCATTCTTCCAGATATTTTGATGATAAACGTATTAAAGAGAACGGGAGATCGTTTCGAGATTATTTAAATCACTGGATTGAATCAAAGTTTGATGGACTTGTAGCTTTGAATAAAGATGAGGCAAAATTTTTTTTCTCTAACAATGTGTTTGTGATTCCCAATGGGCTTTCTTTTTATTCTAAAGATGAGCAGTTAAAAGAAAAGATTGTAATTGCTGCAGGTCGAATTGCTCCCGTTAAGGGTTTTGAGATGTTAATAAAATCTTGGAGAGATATTGGGCTTAAATTTCCAGATTGGAAATTACACATTTATGGCGATGGAGAGCTTGAGTATATTAAATTTTTGACATCTCTTATAGAACAATACAATTTGGTTCATTTTATTGAACTACGTGGAGCAACCAATAATTTAGAGGCGAAAATGAAAGAGGCATCATTGTATGTAATGAGTTCGCATACTGAATGTTTTCCGATGGTTCTTCTTGAGGCTATGTCTTGTGGTTTACCTGTTGTTAGTTTCGACTGTCCTTGCGGTCCCAGAAATATTGTTACAGAAGGAGAAGACGGTCTTCTTGTAAAGAATGGAGATGTAAATGTGTTGTCGGAAGCAGTTTCGGTACTAATTAAAGATGAGGAGTATAGATGTGGAATGAGTAAAAGTGCTCGACAAAATATCTTACGTTTCGAGGGATCTATTATTATGAAGGAATGGGAGAAGTTATTTAATCAACTGCAATAATCATATGGCTTTAATTCCACTAGAATATTACACCTTTTTTTATTACCAGGTAGGTTTTATATTGGTATTGTACACATTGTATTTTACACAAGCTAATACTGGTAGAGAAATCATAAGTATTCCTGGTACACAATTGGGAGCGGGCATTTTATGCATTGCGACAATTTTATATATGGGCTTGCGTCCATTTAGTGGGCGGTATTTTGTTGATATGTCTACTTATGGGCATATGTTTGAGGTGGTTAAGGGGATGCCATATGAGTTGGACGGAAATGTAGAATGGTTGTTTTCTTGGTTTAATTGGACTTTAGCTCAATATGTTGAAAAAGAAACATTTTTTCTTCTGTGTGCAGTTATCTACACGGGTGCATTATGGTTGGCTTGTAAACGTTTATTTAAAGGCTACTACTTTTATGCATTTGTAATTTGCCTTGGAGCTTTCTCTTTTTGGGGATACGGAGTGAATGGAATTCGTAATGGTTTATCAACCTCTTTATTAATGCTCGCATTTTCGTTCTACGATCGAAAATGGTTTATGTTCTCTCTGTTTTTTATTTCTGTAGGGATACATAAAAGTACCTTATTGCCTATTGTCGCTTTTTGTTTGGGTTATCTGTATCATAATACAAAAAATATTTTGATTGGATGGCTAGTTGCTATACCTCTCTCCTTGGTAGCTGGAATTTATTTTGAGATCCTTTTTGCCAACCTAGGATTCGATGATCGACTTACTGGTTATATACTTAATGAAAATTCGAATTCAAGCTTTGCAAGTTCTGGATTTAGATGGGATTTTCTTTTGTATAGTGGTATACCCGTCTATATGGGGTATCATTATATTTTTGAACGAGGTTACAGAGATAAACTGTATATCCAATTGTTTAATACCTACCTAATTAGTAATGCTTTTTGGATTCTGATAATTAGAGCCTCTTTCTCTAATCGTTTTGCATACTTATCGTGGTTTATGATTCCAATAATTTTGATCTATCCATTGTTGAAGAAAACAATTTGGCATAGGCAATATGCAAAGATTGGTGTAGTCATATTCTTCCATTTTTTATTTAGCTATTTGATGTTCTTAAGAGATTTCATAAATGATTAAAATTTCCATAGTTGTTCCTGTTTATAATGCTGAAAAATTTGTTCAGACACCCCTTGAGAGTCTACTTGGTAAACAAGATATTGACTCTTTAGAGTACGAAATTGTTTGTGTAAATGATGGTTCTACAGATAACAGTTTATCTGTATTGGATTCTTACAAGAAACGATATGAAAATGTTCGTGTGGTTACGCAAAAGAATAAAGGTTTAGGCGGTGCTAGAAATACAGGAATCGATAATTCTAAAGGGAAGTATATTCTTTTTGTTGATGCTGATGATTATATCTGTGATAAAAGCTTGAATCAACTTTTTAATAAAGCTGAAAATGGAAACTTAGATATCCTCGAATTTGGAGCTCAGGGAGTGAGTCTTGCTGGAGTGGTAAAGTATACTTCGACCATCAATATGGAAAGTGATATTCTAACAGGCGAGGAATATCTTTCAAAGATTCTTTATATGGATTCTGCTTGTAATAAACTTTATAAAAGAAGTCTATTGGAAGATAATAATCTGAAGTTTTTAGAGAGGGTATACATTGAGGATATAGAATTTAATACCAGAGCCGTATTTTGTGCGAAGAGGGTTCAAGCTATACCTAATATAATTGGTCAATTTGTTTTAACAGAAGGATCCATAACACGTTCAGCAGAGTACAAGAAGCAATTGAAAATGATGAACGATATGCTTGAGGTGATTGGTATTATGAAAAAATATATTCATAAAAATGTATCGATGGAATCTTGTGCATTTCTAAATCTCAATAAAAGATTGAGTTTTTTAACTACGAGTTTGTTGTACCGATCATTTAGAGAAGCTCAAAGTTTAAATATTCAAAAAGAAATTTTACAAAAGTTGAATGAAATTCAGCTTTACCCAATTCATTATAAGACAAATAATACTTCAAAAGATATTTTCAGAGTATTAGTAAATATCAAACCCGCTTACTTTTTCCTTTGTCGTTTAAGAAATCTGAAACTTTAATATAAATAGGATGCAAGTAGAAAAGAAACGTATTTGTATAGTTGTCTCACAGTTTGGAACGGCTAGAGGATTTCTTCGAGATCATATTTTGATATTGTCTTCAGAAGTTGATGTTTATTTGGTTGGTCATTTCGACGATCAAGAAATGATAGATGCTAAACAGCTTGCTATAGTCGAGTGTAAGTCGATACCAATTTGTCGTAACATCAATTTGTATTACGATTTGAAAAGTGTTTTTGAGTTAAGAAAATACTTTAAGCAAAAGATGTTTTCGGTTGTACATTCAGTTACTCCTAAAGCTGGTTTAATAAATTCTTTGGCTGGACGATTGGCTAACATAGAGAATCGAGTACATATTTTTACGGGGCAGGTTTGGCATACTCATAAAGGCCTAATGAAGCTTTTGTTGATCACTTTTGATAAGTTAATAGCGAAACTTAATACACATATTTTGGTAGATGGTGAATCTCAAAGACAATTTTTGATTCAGCACAAGGTAATTAAGACCCAAAATTCAAGCGTATTAGGTAAAGGTTCAATCTCAGGTGTTAATGTTTCAAGGTTTACACCATCAAAATCAATAAGAGATGAGTTTAGGCGAGATCTAAATCTTAAGAATAAAGTGGTGTTTAGTTTTCTAGGAAGATTAAATGTAGACAAAGGGATATTAAACCTATTTGAGGCTTTTAATACCTTATGTGAAGAGAATGATAGTGTCCATTTATTAATAATTGGTTGGGATGAAGCGAATATGATTGATTCTTTATCTGAATATCCAAACATCAAACAAAACGAAAATTTCACGTTTTTTGGACCTACTCTTACTCCAGAAAAAGTTCTTCAAGCAGCCGACGTATTTTGTTTACCAAGTTATAGAGAAGGTTTTGGAACAAGTGTGCTTGAAGCGTCTTGTTTAAGAATACCTGTTATTTGCAGTGATACCTATGGTTTAATGGATGCAATGATTAATGATGTTACTGGATTAAGGCATGAGGTCGGGAATAGCAATTCATTATTTGTTCAAATGAAGAAAATCACTGATGACATAGATTTGCGAGAGAGATTAGGTGAAAATGGTGAAGTTAATATTCACGATAATTTTTCTGGAGCATACCTATCAAAAGAATGGTTGAAGTTTTATAAAAGCTTAGTTTAAATCAACATTGTTATCTAATATTTTATAAATCTATTATGGAAATAAAAGAAATAGGATCGGTTTTTCATACCTGTCAATTTCCACCAGCTACCCAATATCTTTCTTTCCCAGACGAAGCATTGTATTATGGATGTGGGCGATATGCGATAAATGCTCTTATCATTCATCATATCAAAATTGGTGAATGGAAACGATTATATGTCCCAGAATACTTCTGTTATAAAGTTATTGGTGCAATAAGAACAACAGGAATAGAACTTGTTTTTTACGCTGATTCACCGTTAGAAGATGATGAGACTATAATTGATAACATCGATTTTATAAAGGGAGATGTTCTTTTAAGGATGAACTATTTTGGTTTAAGAAGTCCTAGAGATAATTCTAACTTAAATGTACCTGTAATTGAAGACCATACGCACGATTTGTTTTCAGAGTGGGCTTTAAATAGTAATGCTGATTGGTGTATTGCTTCGTTAAGAAAAAGTCTACCTATTCCAGATGGAGGTATGTTATGGTCTCCTAAACATGAAATTTCAAATATTGAAAAGCCAACTATTAATCAAAATCACACCAAATTGTCAGATGATCGTTATAGAGCAATGATGATGAAACGTTTGTATCTAGATTCAAAAAAATCTATTTCAAAAAGTGACTATTTGAATTTATTTAATGAGACAGAAGCAGTTATTGGTAATGAAGAGATTTCGAGACTTTCTTCTTTTTCCGAGGAAATTCTTAGACAAATACCATCCTATCTCAATCAAAAGAAAAAAGACAATTATGAGATATTACTTAGGTTGATTGAGACTAGAACATGTAAAGTTGTGCATTGTAAAGAAACACATACGCCTTTTTCATTTGTTCTTTTATTTGAGAATAATGCGAAACGTAATTTGATTCGTCAGGAATTAATTAAACGTAATATATACCCAATTGTACTTTGGGAGATTGAAAACCTACAGGCTAATAATAAAGTTGTTGATTTCTCAAAAAGAATGTTGACACTACCCATAGACTTTAGATATTCTGAAATGGATATGTACTGGATGAGTCAAGTGATTAACGCAGAGTTATTAAAAATATAAATACAGTTTACTATTTCGATAAAATATTGGATATGCAAATACTACAAGCTAAAAATAAAAATGATTATAACGAATGGGTATCTATTTGGAGTAATTGGAAAGGAAAGGAAATTTATGCTCATCCTGATTATTTGTCACTTTATGGCGATTGTTCAGAGGCGATGTGTGCTATATTGGTTCAGAATAATCTTACCGTTTTATTTCCTTTTTCGATAAGAGAAATTGAACTAGACGTTTATCAAGATAGCGATGAAAAGAAGTTCTACGATATTATTACACCATATGGTTATGGCGATGTATATGTTATAGGTGAAGGTGATTCAGTAACAGTGAAAACAGAATTTCATTTAAATTTTAAAGAATGGGCTTCATCTTATGGTATTGTGAGTGAGTTTGTTCGATTTAATCTTTTTAGTAAAAGTGTCGACGATTATCATGGTGAAATAATCCATAATAGCGATAATATTGTTTGTGATTTGACTAAAGGAGAGGAACAAATATGGAAAGAATTTAAACCCAAAATAAGGCAGAATGCTAGAAAGGCATTGAAGGCTGAAGTTTCTATTGAATTCGATTCTAAAGGTGAGCGTTTAGATTCTTTTTTACAATTGTACTATGGTACCATGAAAAGAAGAAATGCTCTTGATAAGTATTATTTTAAGAAAGAATTTTTTGAAATGATTCATAAGAAATTAAAAGGCCATTTCATTTATTTCTATGCAACTCATAATGGTATAGATGTTTCTGTTGAGTTAATTTTAATTTCTGATGAAAATATTTATTCATTTTTAGTCGCTTCTGATGAAGCTTCTTTTCATTTACATCCCAATGAATTGCTTAAGAATGAGATAATAAAATGGGGCATAAGTAAAGGGAAGAAGAATTATGTGATCGGTGGCGGTTATGGCAAAAATGATGGGTTATTCTCTTTTAAAAAGGATTTTTCTCCAACTGGCATTTTACCATACTATGTAGGAAAGAAAATTTATAACCACGATGTTCACGATAAACTAGTTGTATCATCTGGAGTCGAGATTTTAGATGATGCTAATTTTTTTCCTTTATATAGAAAAGGAATGATTAGTGAGCTAATATAAATACCATATTTATTTTGATGTATAGAAAATATTTAAAGCCATTTGGGGATAGAATATTCTCCTTGGTCTTACTTCTGTTTCTTTTTCCGATACTACTAGTTATATCCATTTTTTTATGGATTACAAACAGGGGTATGCCTTTTTTTATTCAAGAACGTCCAGGTTTCCATGGTGAAATATTCAAGATTATTAAATTCAAAACCATGACTGATGAGAGGGATAAAGATGGAAGCTTATTACCCGATCATCAAAGATTAACACTTCTAGGGAGAATTGTAAGAAAAACATCTGCAGATGAACTTCCTCAGCTCGTAAACATTCTAAAAGGTGAGATGAGTTTTATCGGTCCAAGACCTTTAATCCCAGAGTATTTACCTTTTTATACAAAAGAGGAACAATTAAGACACGATGTGAAACCTGGAATTTCAGGATTAGCTCAAATTAATGGACGAAACACTTTGGGTTGGAATGAAAGGTTGGCTTATGATGTTGAGTATGTTAAGACGCTTTCTTTTAAAAATGATATTTGGATTGTATTAAAATCTGTGGCTATCATTTTATCTTTTAAGAGTGGGCATATCGATCCTATGGCAAATATTAAAGACTTAAGTAAAGAAAGAAAAGACAGTGTTTTTAGTAATAGTTAAGAGGTAAAGTAGCAAGTAATCTTGATAGAAATAAACTCAATAATTTTATGAAAATATTATTTTTTGGAATTTATGAAATAGGAATAAAAACCTTGGAGGAGTTACTTTTATTACCTACTGTTGAAGTCATTGCTGTGATTACAAAGCACGATTCTGTATATCAAAGTGATTCGGTTATTGAATTAGCACAAAAGCATAATTTATTATGGTTTCAAGCTAAATCTCTTAATTGTGAATATGTTATAAATACTTTTAAACAGTTAGACTTTGACTTAATTGTTGTTGCTGGATTTCATTTAAAAATTCCGCATAAGATTATAAAGTTAGCGAAGATAGCTGCTGTTAATATTCATGATTCATTACTGCCAGATTACAGAGGACCTAATGCTTCTAAGTGGTGTATTATTAATGGTGAAAGTAAGGCAGGAGTAACCATTCATTATTTAACTGATAAGCTTGATGATGGTGAGATAATAGCACAAAGAGAAATATTAATATCAGAAACAGACACTTCAAAAACTCTCTTTAGTAAGGTATCATTAACGAGTGCCAAATTGCTTGCAGATACAATCCAGTTTTTCCAAGAAGAAGGATACTTCCCATTTATTGAAAAACGATCTAAGGGTAGTTATTACTCTTATCCGACATACGATGAAACAATTATTAAATGGCGGGAATATGATGCACTTAAAATTTCAAGATTAGTAAGAGGTTTAAATCCAAGTCCTGGGGCTTGCTTGGAATACAAAGGAAATTGTTATAGAGTGTTGGAAGTTGAAATTTTAAATTGTGATTCACAAAATAAACCTGGAACGATAGTATCTATTTCGAATAAATATATTGAAGTGAGTACTCTAACATACGATATAAGAATTATAGGTGTCGTAAAAAGAATAAATCAAGATTATTCAGTAAATCAGTTTGTTATAGATAGTGCAATAGAAGTTTCTAGTTGCTTTTCTATTTAAAATGTTTAATGATGAATGTAAATTAATAATATGTATATGAATTTTTTAAAACCTGTGATAGATTTTTTTTTAGCATTAATTCTGTTAATCCTATTCTCACCAGTATTAGTTTGTACATATTTTATTCTATTGATTGGGTCTAAAATGAATCCGGTTTTTATACAAATGCGGCCTGGATATAAAGGGAAACCTTTTAAAATATATAAGTTTAAGACAATGACTGATGAAAAGAATATTGATGGAAAATTGTTACCCGATGAAGATCGTTTGACATTAATAGGTCGAATCATTCGAAAAACATCACTAGATGAATTACCGCAGTTAATCAATGTTTTGAAAGGAGACATTAGCTTAGTAGGACCAAGACCATTGATTATGAGTTATCTCCCTTTGTATAATGCTGATCAAGCTCGAAGACATAATGTAAAACCTGGAATTACTGGTTGGGCTCAAGTTAATGGGCGAGATGCTATTTCTTGGAATGAAAAGTTCAAGTTGGATTTATATTACGTTGAAAATCAGAGTTTCCTTCTTGACGTAAGAATCCTCTTTAAAACAGTTATCAATGTTTTATCTGGCAAGGACGAGAGTCCTGAAGCATCAGAAACAATGGCCGAATGGTTTGGCAATGATACTTGAATATAAGAAGATTACAATAACTAATTTTTGATGGTATTTAATCAAAAATCCTCTAAAGAGTTTATTGTAAAATGGATTGATCCTTTTACTTGTTATAATAAGAAATATAATTTTTCATAAAATCAATTACTATGAAAATACTATCTACTAAGATAGAGAGTGAATATCTTACATGGTTGAATATTTGGAGAGAGTGGAATGGAAAAGAAATATTTGCACATCCCGATTATCTTAACCTATATGATGATTATTCAGATGCCATGTGTGCAGTTTTTAAACACGATGACAAAATAGTACTTTATCCATTTTGCTTGAGAGATTTATCTACCGATTTTTCATTAGCTCAGCAAAGCAACGATATTATTTCTCCATATGGTTATGGTGGTCTTTATTTAATTGGTGATGGCGATTTCAATGCTATTATTGAAGCGTTCTATCTTAAATTTAGTGAGTGGGCAGTATCGAAAAATATCATTAGTGAATTTATTCGTTTCGATTTATTTAATGAAAGTCGTGATAAGTATAATGGTGATATTATTCATAACAATGATAATATTGTTTGTGATTTAACAAAAGGGAAAGAGCTTCTTTGGAAAGAATTTAAGGCAAAAGTTAGAAATAATGTTAGAAAAGCGACCTCTAATAATATCAGTCTAAAATTAGACTTTAATGGAGATAGAATTGACGATTTCCTTAAGGTTTATTATGGAACAATGGATCGAAGGTTAGCTCAAGCAACTTATTATTTTAATCGAGAATTCTTTTTACGAATCCATGAAAAACTTAAAGGAAATTTTGTGTATTTCTTTGCAGAAAAAAATGGGGAAGTAATCTCAGCCGATTTGGTTCTAATATCAGATACAAAAATTTATTCATTCTTATCGGGGACAGATCGGGATGCTTTTCAATATAGACCTAACGATTTTGTTAAATACAACATTATCAATTGGGGCGTAGATGAGCATAAAACAGATTACGTTATTGGAGGGGGATATAAGATGTTAGATAGTTTATTTTCTTATAAAAAATCTTTTGCTCCAGAAGGTATTATTCCTTTCTATGTGGGTAAAAAGATTTATAATGCCGAGTTGTATAATCAGTTGGTTGAGTTTAAGGAGAATGAATTACTAGAGAATTCTGATGTTTTGGATCGAGATTCTGATTTTTTCCCTTTATATAGAATGAATAGTTAAATAAACTGGATGTCTCTATAAAACACAGGTTTTATGTTGTTTTAGTTGTGAGACCTTATCAATCACTTTAAAAATTGTTGAATATGCAAGATAAGATATGGCTTTCTCCCCCTCATATGGGAGGTAATGAGATGACCTATGTGCAAGAGGCGTACGATACAAATTGGGTTGCACCCCTTGGTAAAAATGTAAGCGAATTTGAAAAATCAATAGCAAAATATCTAGATCTCAATCAAGCATCTGCGTTAATTGCAGGTACTGCCTCAATTCATTTAGCCTTAATTTTATTAGGTGTTAAGGCTGGGGATGAGGTGATTGCTCAAAGCTTTACTTTTTCGGCAACGGTAAACCCAATACTCTATTTGGGAGCAACACCTATTTTGATCGATTCAGAAGAAGATACTTGGAATATGAGTCCATTAGCACTTAGGCGTGCAATAGATGATAGAATTTCAAAGGGTAAAAAACCCAAAGCTATTATTCCTGTTCATTTATATGGAATGCCTGCTAAAATGAATGAGATAAAAAAAATTGCTGACTTCTATTCTATTCCTATTGTGGAAGATGCTGCCGAAGCTCTCGGTTCTAAGCTTAACGATAAAAAAATGGGAACATGGGGAAAATTAGGTGTTTTATCTTTTAATGGGAATAAGATAATAACAACCTCAGGAGGAGGAGCCTTAATTTCTGATGATGAAACTCTAATAGAAAGATCTCGTTTTTTAGCATCACAATCTCGAGATGATGCACCACATTATCAACATAGTGAAATAGGTTATAATTACCGCATGAGCAATATTGTAGCAGGAATTGGACGAGGACAAATGGAAGTTATAGATGAAAGAGTTGAACAGAGAAGAAAAGTAAATACTTGGTATAAGGCTTTGCTATCTGAACAGGAAGGGATTACCTTTCACAATGAGCCTACAAAGAATTATTATTCTAATTATTGGTTGACTTCAATTATTGTAAATCCAAAAGAAACTGGAGGTGTTACTAATAGCGATATTATATTGGCCTTAGAGAAAGAGAATATCGAATCTCGACCTTTATGGAAACCGATGCATTTACAACCCATATTCTCAAAATATCCTTTTTATAGTACTGGCGTTTCAAAAATGCTATTTGAAAAGGGCTTATGTTTTCCATCTGGAAGTAATATGTCCGAAAATGATATGCAACGCATAAAAACAACTTTGAAACAGATATTAAAGTTCTAAATGATATTATTCAGACTCTAAGTAGCGTATAATATATTACCTTATTCTAATGAATATCTCAATATTCGTTATTTGATTTCAACAACCTATTTTTTAATTACTACAGCAATTTTTCGACCTATATAAGCTCTCCGTTATGAAAAAGAAATTATTTAACCTATTCAATAGGCGTGTTTTATCCCCTTGGTGGATTTTTTCAATAGATTGGTTATTAGCATCCTTAGCATTTGTTGTTGCCTATGTTGTTCGTTTGAACTTCAAGATACCTACAATTAGCCTACTAGATTTTTTAATAACTGGAGGAATAAGCGTTGGTGTATATGCTATGTCATTCTTGTTTTTTAATTCGTATAAAGGCGTTATTCGTCATACAGAATTAAGGGAGTTGATACGTTTAATTTACACCAACTTTAGTTCAGTTGTAATCCTATTCGCATTAGATTTATTAAATCAAAGTTTTAATCTTGGAGTTATACATATACCTTATTTAGTTTTGGTACTCCAATTTGTATTTACTTTATTTTTCTTGACAGGTTTTCGAATGCTGGTAAGGGAATTATATGCTTATCTATCTAGATTTGAGAGAACTAAGAAAACGCTAATATATGGAGCAGGCGATTTAGGTCTTTTAGCTTTAGAGATATTGAATAAGGAGCGAAAAGAGAATTATGAAGTAGTTGGTTTTGTTGATGATGATAAGAATAAATGGTCAACACATTTAAGAGATATTCAAGTAAGTGGATTCCCGAAAGCGATGTCGTCGGGAATGAAAAAAGGTGTTACTATGGTCGTCCTCGCTATCTCCAAGATGCGTAAAGAAAAGATTAGTGAGATCACAGAGATCTGTTTAGAAAATAATTGGGAAGTAAAAGTTCTTCCAGATTTTGATGATTGGATAGATGGTAAGATGCCTACTAAAAGTGTAAGAGATGTGAAAATTGAGGACCTCCTAGGACGAGATGAAATTAAATTGAATCTAGAAATAATTAGTCAAAGTTTAGTTGGAAAAACAATTTTGGTTTCTGGAGCTGCAGGATCAATAGGCTCTGAAATTGTACGTCAATTATTGAGATTTCCAATTGGAAAATTAATTCTTTTAGATCAGGCAGAATCTGCTTTGTACGATTTGCAGCAAGAAATAGTTTCGAAGTATGATAAGGCATCATTCGAATCGATAGTTGGAGATATTTCTAACCAAGATAGAATGCGAAAAGTATTCGAACAATATAAGCCTCAAATTGTATTTAATGCTGCAGCATATAAACATGTTCCATTAATGGAGGGTAACCCGTACGAAGCAATAAATGTAAACGTAAGAGGGACACGAAATTTGGCTGATTTATCAGTTGAGTTTAATATCGAAAAATTTGTCATGATCTCAACTGATAAGGCAGTGAATCCTACAAATGTTATGGGAGCTTCGAAGCGTATGTGTGAAATTTATATTCAGGCATTATCCCAACGAGGAAATATAAATACGGCATTTATAACAACTCGATTTGGAAATGTTCTAGGGTCCAATGGCTCGGTAGTTCCTTTGTTCAAAAAGCAAATTGAACAAGGTGGCCCAGTTAAGGTTACACACCCTGATATTACCCGATATTTTATGACTATTCCGGAAGCTTGTCAATTAGTTTTGGAAGCTGGCTGTATGGGACAGGGGGGAGAAATATTTGTTTTTGATATGGGAAAACCTATCAAGATTCTCGACTTAGCTAAGAAAATGGTTCAATTGGCTGGTTTAAAGCTAAATGTTGATATTAATATAACTTTTACTGGATTAAGACCTGGAGAGAAGCTGTATGAAGAATTATTAGCTAGGAGTGAAGACACCTTGCCAACACACAATAAAAAAATAATGATTGGTCAAGTTCGTCATCATGATTATGAAGATGTAAACACTGCTATATCACAAATTTTGGATTATCTGAATATAGAAGATAATGATAAGCTTGTAGCTAGAATGAAGGATCTCGTACCAGAATTTATTTCTAAGAATTCTGTTTATGAATTACTTGATGAGCGTGGTAAGAAAACAGATACAGAATTATTAATGTTTGATAATGATTCAATAGAATCTAAAGAAAAGGAATCAATTTCTATCAAGGCTGAATTAGATGTTAGTAACAAATCTGTTATTGATTTATCTAAAATAAAAGAGATGAATCCTAAGTTGAAAAAGAAAAGTATACTCAGTTTAAGAAAGCAAAAATTGATTGATTCTAGTTATATCTAATAATCAAAATTTGTAAATCTTTAATATCTAAAATTTATATTACAGATAAGAATTTACTCTAGATAAGATATCTTTCATGTCATTTATATAGACGACTATTTTTAATGCCCCTTTGGAATTATTTCCAAAGGGGCATTTGTTTTTATGTTTGATTATTAGATTGTTATCTAGAATTGATCTAAGGATACTTGTATTTAATGTGTAGATTATTTCCCCAAATTTTGAGACTTAATTCCCCAAAATGAATTTTTGTTAGAAGAGTGAATTTAGATGATAAAAATAAATTAATTATTAAGTTGTCTGTATGTTAGATAGTTGTGTTATTGTGTTTGTGCTTCATTAATATTGGCATAAACTGGAACAAAAATTGAAATAGACGATAATTGTTATTGCGTATCAAAATAAGAATTAATGTCGATTAATTAAAAACTTTAATAAGCCTTAATTTAAGTTAGTCAGTATTTATTTGTGTTTAGTGTAAGTAAAGTAGTTATTCATAGTGTTTGAATAGTTTTCAGGAATAAGTATTGTTTTTTACACATGTTAACAATATAATTTACGAAGTAAATTAGGTTAAGTTTTTTTGAAGGAAGAAGAGAAACGTTTGTGAAGTTGGATATTTGTGTTGCTTTAAATAACGTTTTTGATTGGATAAAAAAGTGATTATTTATCCAGATTTGGAGATTATGACATTAATTTTTATGATGATTTCGCTTTGCAATAATAGACTGAATAACAGTCTTGAGTTTATTGTTTAAATTTTATTAATATTATCATGAAAAATCTAATTTGTCTTTATTTTATTTCAGCTCTTTTATTCACTTCTTGTGATGAGCTCATTAGTATTGATGAGGAAATTATAACACCTGAAGAGGAAGTTATACCAACTGCCGAGTCGGATGACAAGAATACTCCGAGCGATTATGACTTTTCAACATTACAAGCAGGCGACACTTTGAATATTACTTATACTCACGATCTTGGAGGAGAATCTATTGCTATTCCTGCTGGTGTAGTCATTAATTACAATCAAGGGAAATTAATACATGGAACTCTTGTTTTTACACAAGGTGAAATAGCTAGTGAGTTATTCAATAAGGATTTGAAAATTGAAGGCAAGCCAACATTGCAAGAAAACACCTACAAGTTTATTACGGAGAATTGGAATATTACTGAAGGTGAAATTAATGATGCTACTGCTCTGGTTAATAAGCAAGTACTTGAAAATGCAATAGCTGAGGCTAAAATGTATGAAGCAGCCATTTTTGAAATTGATGAAATTGATGCTTATTTCTTAGTTAGTATGGATAAGAATTTTATCCCTTCGAAAGATGCTGCAATTTCAATTCCAAGTGATATAACGATTCAAATGTCTGAGAAAACTCACCTACGTGTACAAGGAAATAAATACAAAGCATATTCACTTTTTGGCTTAAGAGATGTTTCGAATGTGACAATCAATGGTGGAAATTTATATGGTGATCGTGATAATCATGATTATTCGCCAGTAGTAAATCCAGATGGAAGTATTCAGTATACTCATGAATGGGGATATTTAATAGATATTGTTACAGGAATAAATATTAAGGTAGAAAATGTGAAGCTATCTGATGCAACAGGTGATGGAATATTTATTCAAAGTATTGGATTTACTTATAATAATGATTACAAACCATCTAATAATATTACAATTACAGGTTGTACTTTTGATAGTAACAGACGTAATAACTTGTCTATTACAGATGGATATAATATGTTGGTGGAAAATAATTTATTTTTAAATGCGGGAGTTGATACGCAATATTCAAAAGGAACAGCTCCTAAATGTGCAATTGATATTGAAGCATATAGACAAAGAAATTCTAGCGGTGATTTAGTTCTTTATCAAGTCGCAAAAGACATTACAATTAGAAATAATATTTCAAAAGGTAGTGTGGTTAGTTCTTTTCTAGTAGCTATTGGACAGGATATTATTATAGAAAATAATACAGTTGAAAAGAATTTAGGATTTTCTTTAGCCAATGGAGTTAAGATTAGAAATAACACGGTTACTGGAAAAGATTTATCAGCTGCTATTTCGGGAGGAGTTGCTAAGGAATCACTTACTACATATGGTAACGAAATCTCTGGTAATATTGTTTCTTCATCAAGACAAGGAATTATTGTTTATAACAAAGGTGTTAAGGTATTTGATAATATAATTAGTGATTGTTCTACAGGTATAAGTATTAAGGACATGACTGATGCTGAGATTTATAATAATACAATTACAAGTAGAAAAGCTAACTGTTATGGTATTTTTGTTCATGTAGCTAGCGTAAATAATGTTGAAATTAAAAACAATGATATTGACGTTTCTTATCAGTCAATTGCTTTTATAAATGTTAATCTTGAGGTTGGTCAGTTAAGTAATACCGTAAGCGTATCAGGAAATGAATTATCAGGTGGAAAAGTGAGTGTTTCTAACTCAAACGGAATTGTTGTTGAATAAGAATTTGTTGAATCTTAAGAAAAAAGCATCAAGGTTTGTAAACCTTGATGCTTTTTTTTGTTGTGGAAACAGAAAAATTGGCCAATGGTGCCTTGCACCACTCATGCTTTTCAGGCATGAAGGTTGTTGTTGGTGTTGTTGTTTGCGATTGCTTTATTTTTTTCTGCAGTGCTTGTAAGTTTCGGGTTTTAATATTGCTTTGGGTTTTCTTCCTTTAAGAATAAAATGTGTCTTTAAGTTTGATTTGTTACAATTATAGAACATCAACCTTACATCTGATAGTATCAGTTCGACTATTTACTTGTAAGTATAATATTATTTATAATGGAACTTATTCTATTTTTTTTCAAGCTCATAAGTATGTGAGACAAATTCATTTTCAAAATTAATTCTGTAATTCAAGTGATTTTGATGTTAGAAACAATATTGCTAAATGAAAGATAAATCGAAAAAGCATTTTCTTAATAAGTTGAATATGTATTTTTAAGAAGTTTTATTGAATGTAAAAAATATCATTCTTGATCTTGAGAATTTTTGTTTGCCTTCAATAAAAATTAGTTACAAACTTGATTGTTCCTAGTTCCCATATTGGGATCTCCACAAATAATAAGACAGATTCAATCTGAATTTGCACTAAAATAAGCGATATTCCCGATTTGATTTTGTACATCTTATTCTTTCAGAAGAATAAAATTTAGAATCAACTATATTAATCAAGACATACAGATTAAAATATAGAAGGAATGCTAATGAATATTGGAAAGATGTCTTTTAAGGTTTTGTCCTTCATTATTGTTGATTGAAAGGAAAATTATAAGAGTTCGATTTGCCCTAATATATCATGAAATTTTTACAAGATCAGAGAAAGAAAGTTGACTATATGATTGAAGGGAATAAATGTGTTTCTCCTTTTAATCAATAGAATCTATATAGGGCTTTTTTTAGTCTTGTTTATTTCGATTAGTCCTCTGATACCTCTCTTAAATAATGTACAATAGAAATATTTAATTAAATTTTTCATCTACACTTTTGAGTGGTATAATAATCTCTATTTGACGGAAATTATGGTCAAATAAGAATAAATTAACAAGTACACTATATTACTTAAAAAAGATAACTTATTCAGGTTTAATTATCAAAAAGCCTATTGATATGGAGTGTCGTTTATTTTTCATTTTTTGAATGTTTTGTTTAATTGTTGATGTTTTGTATGTATTTGTAAATAGGAGTTTTGGGAGGTTTGTGAGAGTATGGATAATAGGTTTTTTATGTATTTAATTTATCAATATATATGTGTTTTTATTACTTGGGATTTGTCTATTTATATTGTAATATTTAATAATTTAGATTAGTATGTGTTAACAATATATTTATCTATTAGATCATTGTATTTTGACAGTTTGTCTATATTGATGTTGCATTCATCAAATGGATTAAAGATATATTCTTCATATCTAAATAAAAGTTCATAATTTTGATGAATCGAAACTATTGTAATTGAATATGTGATAGTAGAAAAAGGATATATCAAATATAGACTTGAGTAATTACTATACGACCCTAAACTCTCTCACTCCAAAATAAGGAACTATTAAGGATCTTAAGTTTTAAAAGAAACGTGAATAATAGGACTTTATAAAATAGTATTTCTAGGGAAATTTTGGCCTAAACATTTTTTTAGGGTATTGAAATTTATTTAAAAGTATAATAGTTTTACTTAACGACTCTTCAGTTTTTAATAAGTACTAACTGAAAATGTTCATAATAGTAGGTGCAATTCTAAAATATGAATTGGGGCCGAATGAGCGGAGCTTTGCTAAGTTATTGTGTAAATCGTTGATTCTACTTAGTTTATTTGATCATTTTCACACTAAAAAAAAACCATTGGAAATACTAAAAAGAACATACAAATGGTATGCTTTATATACACGATCTCGGTCGGAGAAGAAGTTGTATAGAGAGCTTGAAGAAAAAGGTATTGAAGCTTATTTGCCATTGAAAAAGGAACTCCGAGTTTGGAGTGATCGAAAAAAATGGGTAGAAACACCTTTGTTTACATCCTACGTGTTCGTTAAGGTTAGTAATAGTGAATATTATGATGCTATTAAATCTTGTTGGGCTGTTCGCTACGTTTGTTTTGAAAATCGTGCGGTTTCAATTCCAGATTCTCAGATTGAATCATTAAAGTTGCTTCTAGAAGATACGAATCGTCATGTTGAGCTTACCCAAAATACTTTGAAAAAAGGAGATCATCTTGAAGTAACTATTGGTCCATTAAAAGGCGTTCGTGGGGAACTTCTTGAATTGAGAGGACAACATAGAATTGTTCTTCGTTTCTTAAGTCTAGGCTGCTGTGTTCATGCTGATATCTCGATGGACGAAGTGAAAAGATTGAAAATACCTGTAGAGATAAATTATGCTTTAGATTAATTTATTTTTTTGTTTTGTCTTTCAAACAAAGCTGGATCAAGACTGGATGCTCTTTGGAACAAGCTTGGATATAGCCGTTTATGTTATAGTCTAGATAGGGGCTTATTGTACTCCCTAAGGCTATTCTTTCCTATTGATGGTCTATTGTATGACTATTATCCATTGTAGAAAGCGATTTGTTTCGTTTATAAAGCCCGTGAAGATAATTATTCTTACCTGAATAATTATACTGTATGCTCTTTTAGAATTTGCAATATTACAGAAATATAGATTAGACTTCCTCTTCTGTATATATACATATCAATAACCATGGCAAGTATTAAAGATAAATTAATAAGCGGATTAGTCGGACCTGTGATTATTTCACATCGTTACGGTAAATCTTATATCAGGAGCAAGCCAATTAAGGTTAAAAACCCTCGAACTCCAGGGCAAGTTATACAAAGGAGTAAATTTAAATCTGCTAGTCAATTTGTAAGTCGGAATCTAGATGAATTAATCAGACCCTATTGGAATCCAGAAGGAAGACGCAACGCAATGAGTGGTCAAAACTTATTTTGTAAACTTAATACGCATGCTTTTAATTCTAATGGTTTCCCAGATATCACAAGATTAAAACTAACTACAGGAGATTTAGGTGAGGTTAATGGTTTAAGAGTAGAGAAGGCTGGTGATAATATTATTCGATTTAAATGGAATAATAATTCTAGAGATAAAAAAACAAGTGAAGAAAATCAGTTCAAATTATTTGGGATGAACTTGGATTTAAAAGTAAAAGAATTCCCTTGCGATGCACTTAGAAAGCACGAAGCATATACGCTAGATTTAAGGGAGAATACATTTGTTTATTTATTCTGTTTCTTTTGGAATCCTCAATTACAATTAGCTTCAAATAATGAGTGGATAGATTGCACGTAAAACTAGAAATAACAATAGTGAAGTCTTAGAAAGTAAATAATATTAATTCTAAAACTGATACCTGCCATGGAAAATAATATATATCAAGCAGAAGTTGATAAACTCATAGAAGTTGGAAATTATATTTATAAACAACTTGGACAAGGTTGCCAAGAGGATGTTTACAAAGAAGTTCTAGAACTTGAGTTGGAGTTGAGGAATATTCCTTATTCAAGAAATAAAAAATTAGACTCCAATACTCAAGAGAAGAGCGAGTCGTTTGTGTGTTTTGATAAAATACTCGTTGAGTTAAATACGCATTTATTCTTGTCGGAAGATCAAGAAAATGTATTTAAGAATAGCTTAACAGATGTTGATCCACCATTAGGTCTGCTTTTTAATTTTGGTAACAAAAAGCTACAATACGTTAAGGTTTTTGAGCAGTGTGTTTTTCAATAGCATATTATCTTGCATATGAGTTCCTAGGCTTAACTACTTGAATTTTGCCAAATAAAATATTCAAGCCTAGACGTGTTAAAAAGAATTTAAATTTCAGTTTAAAAGGTATGAAAATAAAGAATTAATTTAATGGTTAAACTTATACGATAAATCATGAAATCCCATAAACTATTATTACTGCTACTCTTATTTTTTATTGTTTCCTGTATCCCTCAGAAAAAGACCATTTATATGAGAGATGTGAGTGGAAAGAAAAATTATATAAATCTTTATACAAAGGCTGTTGAGGTAACTGAAGCTTATACAATTCAACCTAGAGATTATATTTATATTCGAGTTCTTACTCCAGATGAAGCAGTGGCTAGTCTATATAATTTAGGAGGTGCACAGGCTACAACAAATATGGGGCAAGAGGGTAGTGTTAAGTTCCAGAGTTACCAAGTAAGTGATGAAGGAGAGATTGATTTCCCATATGTTGGTCAGGTCAATGTTATTGATTTAACTATAAAAGAAGTTAAATCAAAAATGCAAGCTATCTTGAAAAAGCATATCGATACGTTTACGCTTCAGGTTCAGTTGACTAACACTCAGTTTACAATTTTAGGTGAAGTGAACGATCCTGGGCAATATAACATGAGTAGGGATCAACTAACGATATTTGAAGCGATTTCTTTAGCAGGGGATTTGACTATATATGGGAAAAGAAAGAAAGTGAGAATTGTTCGTCCATCTACTGATGGGACTAAGACCATAAATATTGATTTAACAGATGTAAATCTTGTTGATAGCAAAAATTATTATATCCAACCTAACGATCTTATCTATGTAGAACCTATAAAAGCTAAGATGTTTGGTTTCGGAGAAACATTCTCATTAAGCTTAATTACTAGCTTAATAACTTTCTTCTTATTGGCTGATTCTATTAAATAATAGATTTTAATAGTCTCACTATTTTATCTCATCAAATACACTAAGTCATGTATCACTCAAATAATCAAAATAATTCAATGAACAGTGATGTATTTAACCATGAGAACACGTCTAAGCGTGAAAAGCCAAATATTAAGAAATGGATTTACCTTTTTTTGAGAAAGTGGCATTGGTTTGTGATTTGCGTTTTAATTGGACTAGTAGTTGCATTTTTTATTAATATAAACACAACACCTGTTTATCGAGTTAATTCTACAGTGTTAATAAAAAGTGAATCTGCAGGTCAATTACCTGACGAAATGTCTATGATGGGTGGATTCTCTACTCCCGATATGCAAAATTTCGAGAATCAAGTTGTTTTGTTAAAAACAGAATCTCAAATATTACAAACTTTAGATCAACTTGATTTTAATGTGAGTTATTTTATGAGGGAAGATATCAAAGGATATAATACTCATAATATTTTAAAATCGATAAACTCATTTTTATTTCCTCATAGTCAAAATGGTGCTCAAGAATTATATTTGAATAATCCCTTTAAGGTCATTTTGGACCCGACTCAAGCTCAGCTTGTAGATGTTGAATTCCATATTAGAAGAAATGAACTTGGAGAACTGAGATTAATAGCCGAAGGTGAGGAGCTTATAGCACATAATTTCGCTAAAAATGAAGATGTTGATTTGATACCTAGTATTAATTTGGATGAAAAGATTGAATTGGGTAAGGTTATAGTTGGTCAGAATTTTGGTTTTACAATCGAAAGTATAAATCCAGATTTCGAAGAATTATTATATGAAAATGATTTCTTCTTTATTATTCGCAATAATAAGAGGATGGTTAAGGATTTTAAAGACATTAAAGTTTCTTATGCCGCTAAAGGCGCTTCCATCGCAACAATGTCTACCACCGGAACTTGTTTTGAAAAGTCGAAAGCCTTTTTAGATAAATTGATGGAGGTGTGGATTCAAAATGGCTTGGATCAGAAAAATTTGATTGCCAATAATACTATCTCTTTTATTGATCAACAACTTTATGGTTTAGGAGATACTTTAGGACGTATGGGAGCAAAACTACAACGGTTTAGAACGTCGAATAAAGTGGTTATGCCTACAGTACAGGTCGAGGCTGGTTATACCCGATTGCAAGAAATAGATGCACAAGCTTTAAAACTTCAGATGCAGGCTTCATTTTTTGACCGTTTAAAAGGCTATTTAAATAAAAGAGAAGATTATAATAATTTGATTTCTCCTGCCTCAGTCGGTTTGGAATATAGTGTTTTAAATGAATATATTACACAGTTAGCTAAAGTTCGATCGGCTCTTTTTCAATACAAAGGAAAAGAAAAATTGAATAATCCTATTTTAGAGAAACTGGAAAGGGAAGAGGCTACTATTTTAGCAAACCTATACGAAAACATAAATTCACAACAAGAATATATTATTCATCAACAAACTGTTTTATCAAATCAGAAAATTCAGATCTCGAGACAACAGAATTTGCTTCCTGGTAAGGAACAGCAGTTTATGAATATAAAAAGGAATTTCGATTTGAATAATAACCTTTACACCATGTTATTGGAGAAACGGGTTGAAGCTCAAATTCAGAAAGCATCTAATCTTCCTGACAATGAAATTATAGAACAAGCCTATTTTGAAGATATAATTGCACCTAAAACAAATCAGATATTTCAAATGGCTATGTTGCTAGGTTTAATTCTACCTGCATTATTCCTTTTTCTGAAAGAGTTTTTTAATAATAAAGTACAATCTAAAGAAGATTTAGAGGAGATTACTTCTATTCCAATAGTTGGAAATATTGCTTTAAGTAAAAAAGAAGGAGATGTTTTGACACAAAAATACCCGAGGGCTCCAATTACTGAGGCTTTTAGATCACTTAGAACACGTTTAGATTACTTTAAAAATGGTAGTGATAAACAAGTCATTCTTGTAACTTCTTCAACTGGAGGAGAAGGGAAAACTTTTTGTGCAGTTAATATGGCTGGAATATTTGCCCTAGCTGGTCGTAAAACTATCGTTCTAGGTTTTGATCTTAGAAAACCAAAATTAGGACAGTATATCGGTTTATCCGAAGAAAAAGGCATAACGAGCTATTTAATAGGTAATAATACGCTTGATGAGGTGATTAATTCTACAAAATATAAAAATTTAGATTGTATTGTATCGGGACCTATTCCTCCTAATCCTGCTGAATTAGTAGATTCTAAAGAAACTCAGACCCTATTTATGGAATTACAAAAGCGATACGATTGTATTGTTATAGATACCAGTCCGGTAGGTATTGTTACGGATGCTTTATTGTTAACTCCATATGCCAATACAAATATTTTTGTGGTAAGACACCAATTTACGCATAAACAATTCTTAGAGGAAAATTTGAAAATGTTGAGAGAGGCTAATATTAAAAATATGGGTCTTGTTATGAATGGTATTAAATCTCAAAAATATGGTTATGGATACACCTACGGACAAGGCTATGGTGATGAGTATGGAGAATTTAGTGAGGAACATAACTAAATTTATAGCGGTGTGAGTTTTTATTGCTCAATGGAAATACAGCAATTCTTTTTTGTTGTCGATCGCTGATGTTTTTGTTTAGTTCTGATAAATTCATCTATATGCCTCATTTTTTAGGTTTAAGTGAGAAATCCAAGCTTCTTTTGCAAAAAACTCAATGTTTTGGTGAGGATAGACTGAAAGTAGTTGTTGAATGGTTTTGGGAGAATTTAATCTAGTATCTAGTTGTAAGGAATTTATCGTTTATTAATATATAAATCAGCATGAAAGGAATTATACTAGCAGGTGGAGTAGGCTCTCGCTTACATCCTATTACGCAGGGAGTTTCAAAACAATTGCTTCCTATTTATGATAAACCGATGATTTATTATCCTTTATCTGTATTAATGTTAGCTGATATTCGTGAAATTTTAATAATAACAACACCTGAAGATCAACAAGCGTTTATTAGACTTTTAGGAGACGGCTCACAATGGGGTATAAAGCTGTCTTACATTGTGCAGTTAAAACCAGAAGGAATTGCTCATGCCCTTATTTTGGGTAAAATTTTTGTTGGACGTGATGATGTCTGTTTGGTTTTGGGCGATAATGTTTTTTATGGAACAGGATTGATTCCTTTGTTAAAAAATGCCGTTTTTGAAGTTACAGAAAATAGAAAAGCTTGTATTTTTGGTTATTACGTAAATGATCCTGAGCGTTACGGTGTGGCTCAGTTTAATCAGGAAGGAGACGTTATAAGTATTGAAGAAAAGCCTCAAAATCCTAAATCTAAATATGCTGTTGTTGGACTTTATTTTTATCCGAACGATGCTGTTCAAAAAGTTGGAAATATAACATCTTCTGTACGTGGTGAATTGGAAATTACAAGTTTAAATCAACTTTACCTTGATGAGAAAAGATTGATATTACAAAAAATGGGAAGGGGATTTGCCTGGTTAGATACAGGAACGCATGAATCGCTTATGGAGGCAGGTAGTTTTATTCAAACTATAGAAAAACGACAAGGATTAAAAGTAGCCTGTTTAGAAGAAATTGCTTTTAAAAAACATTGGATTAGTGTAACTAAACTAGATGAAGCGATTCAACACTACGGAAATAATGTGTATGGTGACTATTTGAAACAATTGGAGAATGATATTTCTTATAAATATGTCTTGTAAATGGATGTGTAGAATTTGAGCTTGAAACTTATTCTATCAGCACAATGTTATAATATTTTTAAGTTCAATTCTATTTCATATTTATAACGATCATCAGCTTATTAAATAAAAATATATTTATGGAGAAGATTCGTTTTTTTATTTATGTGGTTTTATCGTCCCTAAAACATTGGAAGAAACTTATTTCTTATAGTCGTTTTTATAAACAAAAATATAAGCGATCAGTATACTATTTCTTTTATATGGCTTGGTTGCATTATCTAAAGTTCGGTATGCATCCTTTAGATTATTTTTATGCTGATGTTTATGGAAATAAGGAATTTGATCCCCGCGAACATGCCAACACGTTTTTTATGTACAAATTTCATAAAAAGCTTAATAATAGGGCCTTTGTAAAATATTTTTCTGATAAGAGACTCTTTAATAAATATTTTAAGGCATATATGGGACACCAAAACCTTAATCTTAAAAATATTACGCTTAAGGAATTAGAAGAATGGATTGAAAATATAAAGGGAGAGCATTTGATGATTAAAAAAGCCAATAGTGTTGGAGGCTTTGGAGTCAGAAAATTAGATATTAAAAGAGAGAAAGGTCTTATATATGTAAATGGCAAAGAACTGAAAGATGCTTTTCATAGTTTGAAAAAATATGATCTTTTGGAAGAGTTTGTTGTTCAGCATGAAAAATTTAATAGACTAAATCCTAGTTGTTTAAATACGATAAGAGTTGTTACTATAATTGACAAATATAATAAGGTAAATATTCTAGGAGCAGTTTTAAGATTAGGTGTAAATAATGATAAAGACAATTTCCATTCTGGAGGAATTGCTGTAAATATTGATGTAGATACTGGCTGTCTTAGTGGAGACGGATTTAAGTTGGCTCCATCTGAACCGGAGTTTTTCACTAAACATCCTACTACACAAGTTGTTTTGGATGGTTATTCTCTTCCACATTGGGATCTTCTTATAAGTACTGTGAAAAAAGCTTCTAGTATTTTTCCACAAGCTAGAACTATTGGATGGGACGTGGCAATCACAGCCAATGAGCCTACCTTAATTGAAGGAAATCATGATTGGAACAAGCTTATTATGGAAAAAGCATTTAAAAGAGGTATACGAAAAGAGCTTGAGGCATATTTATGATGAGTCATAAAATGTGACATATAAAAGAGTCTTCTCTTATAAGAAAGAATAATTAGTTGATAGATTTATAAAGCTTAATAGATAATTAGTTAGAAATGCATTTTATGGAAAAGTTACTCTATTTCATTTTTGTGGTTTTAACATATGTAAAGCATCGAAACAAACTTATTTCGTATAGTCGTTTTTATAAGCAAAAATATAAGCGATCGTCAGGCTATTTTCTTTTTATGGCTTATATATACGCATTAAAGTACAGTATGCATCCTTTATATTATTTTTATACTGATGCATATGGGGATAAGGAGTTTGATCCTAATGAACATGCAAATTCGCTTTTTACGTATAATTTTCAAAAAAGACTAAATAATAAGGCTTTCATAAAATATTTTTCGGATAAGAGACTCTTTAATAAATATTTTAAGTCATACATGTGTCACAAATTCTTGAACCTTAAGAATATCACACTTGAGGAATTAAGAGAATGGATTGATAATATAGAGGGAAATTCTCTGATGCTTAAAAAAGCCAATGGTCTTGGTGGTTTGGGAATTAAAAAAATAGATATTCATAAAGATAAGGGTGTTATATATTTTAATAATAAAGAATTAAAAGATGCTTTTATAAGTATAAAAAAACATGATATTCTGGAAGAGTTTGTTGTTCAGCATGAACAAATAAATAGACTAAATCCGAGTTGTTTAAATACTGTACGAATCGTTACTGTAATTGATAAAAATAATAATGTAAATATTATTGGAGCAGTACTGAGATTAGGAGTGGAAAATGATGTTGATAATCTGTCAGCAGGTGGAATAGCAGTAAATATTGATATTAATACAGGATGTCTTACTGGGGAGGGATTTAAGTTGGCTCAATCTGAACCTTCAACTTTTTTTAAACATCCTATTACACAGGTTGTTTTAGATGCTTATTCTCTTCCACATTGGGAACTTCTTATTAATACTGTGAAAAAAGCTGCTAAAGTTTTTCCACAGGTAAGAACCATTGGTTGGGATTTGGCAATCACAGCCGATGGAGTTGATTTTATTGAAGGAAATCATGATTGGGGGATATTTCTTATTGAAAAAGCACTTAAAAGAGGAATCAGAAAAGAGCTTGAAAAATATTTGTGATTAGCAATAAGAAAAGAAAGCAACATGTTAGATTTCATGATCATTAAACAATAAAGAGGATGCGTCATTTTGAGAATATAGGACAAATTATGGTTTTTATTAAAGACTCAAATAAAAAGAGTTTTTTAAAAATAATTAAAGAGGTATTTGTACTGTTCTTTATAAAAAGAGAAATTCCATTCTATTATTTTAAATATTTTTTTAGAAAAGAGGTTGAAAATTATTTGGATTACTTAAGCACTGGAGAAGTTAATGTTATTGGGAGTAGTTTTATATTGCATAATCCTGCTTACCGGTCTTTATTAGAAAATAAATTATTTTTTGCGCTGTTATGTGAAAAATCTTCTCTTAACATACCAAAGTTAATCAGTTATAATTTGGGGAATATCTTCTATCACAACAATACAACCACACAAATTTTTAACAAAAGTGAACTGCTTAGCTTTTTTGAACATGTTTTTACGGAAGATAAGCTAGATGGTCTTTTTTTTAGACCACCATCGGAATATGGAGGTAAGGGCTGTTTTAAAATAAACAGAGCCTGTTTAAAAAAAGAATTAGATGATATATTTGACGCGATTATAAGTGGGTATTATGTGCATACTGAAATCATAAAACAGCATAGCGAAATTAATAAGATTCACGATAAATCAGTAAGCACATTAAGAATAATATCTTTGATTACTTCTGAAAATCAACCTAAAATTATTTGTGCGTTTATGAGATTTGGAGTTGGTAATTCCGTTGTTGATAATGTTACTTCAGGTGGTTTTTTTGTTGGAGTAAATATGAATAATGGCACATTAAAAAAAGAGGGGTACAATGATCTTAATAATGGCGGAAAAGTAGTTTATGAACATCCAGATAGCCATTTTAAATTTGAAGGGTTTAAAGTGCCTTATTTTAAAGAAGCTTGTGACGAAGTTCTTAAGGGCGTTAAGGTTATTCCAGATCGATTTATAGGTTGGGATGTTGCGATTACACCTAATGGCCCTATAATAGTTGAAGCTAATTGGCAGCCCGATTTACCAGCGAGTGATATCGCATATGGAGGTTTGTTAAAAAGCTCTCATATTAAAAATATATTAGAAGAATTGAAACAAAAATAAATTCATGAAATGAATAAGAAGACTCTTAATATATATAAACTATTATAATGGTTTATATATGAGCCCGATTACAGAAAAGAGGAAGATAAGTAATCTAATATTCTAATTTTAAAAACTAATATTTTGTCACCAATAGATCAAATGAATATGTTGAATAGTAAAGAAAGAGATTTCAATGTTTTTTTTATTATATAAGAGTTTAAGACTATGGCAATAAATCAGCTTAAAGGAGGGGCCGCTCTTTCTTATATAACTATATTTTTGACCAATATTATTGGATTGTTTCTAACACCTTATATATTAAAGATGTTAGGAACTGCTGAATATGGTTTATATATTTTGATTGGTGCATTTGTTGGTTATATGTCAGTATTAGATTTGGGCTTAAATAATACAATTGTTCGTTTTGTCGCAAAATATCGAGCTGAAGGTGATAGAAAAGGGGAAGAAAACTTTCTTGCTTTAAGTATGGTTACTTATGCTTGTATTTCTGTTTTAGTTATAATAATTGGATTTGTATGTTACTTAAATATTGATGAGATTTTTGGATCATCTTTAACTTTTGATGAAATTCAAAAGGCAAAAGTAATGTTCATAATTCTAATTTTTAATCTAGCAATTACTCTACCTGGAGGATCATTAAGAGGTATCTGTACAGGATATGAAGAATTCATATTGCCTCGTACTGTCAATATATTTCGTTATTTACTTCGGAGTGGAGTCCTTGTAGCTATTTTATTCTTTGGAGGAAAAGCGATTTCAATTGTTATTCTTGATACAGTAATGAATATTCTAATAATAGGTGTTAATGCTACGATTGTATTTGGAAAACTGAAGGTTCGCATAAAACTACATCGATTTGATAGTTTTTTATTGAAAGAGATGTTAGGATACTCTAGTTTTATTTTTGTTTTTGCTATTGTTCAGCAATTTCAATGGAGAGTTGGTCAGGTAGTTTTAGGTATAATTACTGATACGACTCTTGTCGCAATTTATGCAATAGGAGTCATGTTAGGAACTTATTACGGAGCATTTTCAGGTGCAATATCAGGTGTATTTTTACCAAGAGCGACGCAAATGGTTGTAAGTGATAATACTGGAGAGACACTTACCGATATGATGATTCGTATTGGAAGAATATCATTTATTATTCTGTTATATATTTTAATTGCTTTCATTTTATTTGGGAGGCAGTTTATTCTACTTTGGGTAGGACCAGAATATCTTGAATCTTGGCAAATAGCTCTTTGCATTATGTGTGCGATGACTTTACCTTTAATTCAAGGTTTTGGTAGCTCTATTTTGGAAGCCAAGAATAAGCTCGCTTTTAAAGCCTATATTAATTTATCTATGATTGTAATTGGGACTGCTATAGGCATCGCTTTGGTTAAAGTTTATGGTGCTACAGGAATGATTTTAGGTATTTCATTTTCGCTTTTCACTTTTCAATTGATCATGAATGTATATTACCACCGGGTTATTGGATTAAATATTTATAGATTCTATAAACAATTGAGTCATAAAATAATTATGGCACTATGTTTAATACTTGTACCTGCATACTTCCTCAGTATAATGGATATAACTACGTGGTTATCATTTGTTTTTGTTGCCGCTATATATACTGTAATATATGCAGTTTTCATGTATAAAATTGGAATGATTCAATCTGAAAAAGATTTGTTTTCTCAAATATTCAAACCTGCATTATCATTCTTTTTTTCTTCTAAAGGGTGATTTTAATCACAATGAAATCAACTATGTAAACGTCTATATGAGATCTATTGTATTTAAAATCAGAAAACTATTTTGGCGTTTTCTAGGGTTTAGTTATGAAAATGTTCTTCGTAATAATGATACTGTATATTTATCAAGTGATCCATATACTGAAATTGGTGAACATACATATGAAAATGGAGCAAAGATATGGCGATGGACAAAAGCAAAAGTTATAATAGGTAAATTTTGCAGTATTGCTAATGGCGTTAATTTTATAGTTGATGAAGCATTTCATAATTCGTCTTCAATTACATCTTTCCCAATATTTAATAATCTATTTGATAATAATGAAATATTAAATATGAATACAAGAATGACGTGTGATGATTTTAAAGATAAACATATTCAAAAACAAGGTATTATTATTGGGAATGATGTTTGGATTGGAATGGGAGCATATGTAATGCCAGGTGTTATAGTTGGTAATGGAGTTGTAATAGCAGCTAATTCTGTAGTAACAAAAGATATACCTCATTATGCAATTGTAGCAGGTGTTCCTGCAAAAATTATACGTTTTAAATATAGCGATTCTATAATTGAAAGGCTTAACACGATTAAATGGTGGAACTGGAGATTGGATGATATAAAAGATAGAATACAGGATTTTGAGTTAAGTGCAGAAGAATTTACTTCAAAGTATTTAAGGTGAGTTTTTATTAAGTTTAATTATAAAATTGATAACATGAAAATTGTATACTGTATTGGTTCGTTAGCAAAAAAAGGTGGTACAGAAAGAGTCTTAGCTAATAAGGCAAATTACTTTGCTGATAAATTGGGTTATGAAATTCATATTTTTATTAGTGATCAGAAAGGACTTCCGTTTTGTTATGAATTTTCTAAAAATATCAAGTTTCATGATATGGCTACAAGTCAATACGCTCCTAAATTAGTTATAAAAGGTATCTCTTTTTTTGTAATTATTAGGAAACTTAGAAAGGTGTATAAAGCTAGAATAAACAAAATAAATCCTGACGTAATAATTGTATGTGAGAGAGGTTTTGATGATTTTATTTTGCCATATATATGTAAATCTGTACCTAAGGTTCGTGAATTCCATTTTGCAAAAGGAGCAGTAAAAAACAATAGTAAAATTATTAAACCATTAATAGCAAGTTTACATTATCGATTTTTATATTTTCTATTGTTTCGTCAATTTAATAAATATGATTATTTAATCTTACTTACCAATAAAGATCAACAAGAAGGAAATTATAAAACGAATACTGTCGTTATTCCCAATATTGTTGAGTTTGAAGGAGAAAATAGAGTTTCTGACTTAAAAGCTAAAAGTGTTATAAGTGTTGGGAGTATGTCAGATGAGCGTAAAGGTTTCAAAAAACAAATAATTATTTGGAAAGATATTGCTAAGAAACATCCTGAATGGATTTTACATTTATTTGGCGATGGAGCTAGGCGTAGTTATTATACTCAATTGGTTGATAATTTGGATTTGAATGGACAAGTTATATTACATGGTAGTTCTGATAAAATGCCTGATAATTATCTTTCCTCGTCTATATTTATGTTCACATCGTCTGCAGAAGGATTGCCTATGGTATTGCTTGAGGCACAGTCATTTGGTTTGCCTTGTATTTCTTATGATTGTCCCACAGGACCTTCTGACATTATAGAAGATGGATTGAATGGTTTTTTGATAGCAGAAAATGATAAAAATGAATTTATAATTAAGTTGGAGCAGCTTATAGAAAATATAGATTTAAGACGTAAAATGGGTGCTGCGGCTGTTGAAAAGAGTAAATTATTCACATATAAAAATATTGTTCCTAAATGGGAGTCGTTTTTTAATTCGATACTTAAAAAATAACAATATGATTGAAAGAATAACAGCTAACTTTTATGTTTTTTTTTCCCAAATTCAATTTGGATATTTTAAATAAGATATACGATTTATTCCTATTTGTTAAGTATTTATTTTTAATAATTGCTCATAGAGATAAAGATATATTAAGACCTAAATTAACAAAAGAATATCATATTATAGAAAGAAATGTCGTTGCCATTTCCTCTAACAACTTTTGGAAGAGTGAAGATAACACATATGATTCAACGGGATAAATATTATGAATTTGATTCAGATTGGTATGACAGCTTTTTAAAATCAATGAAGGGTTGCCTTGTTGAGTATATTGATTATAATAAAAAACGTAATTAAAATTTTTCACTAAAGGAAATGAAAATAAAGACAATTACCTGTCACGAAGTGTATAATCATGGAGCAAGTTTGCAAACTTATGCTTTACAAACATATTTGGAGAGTTTAGGTCATGATGTGGAAATCATCGATTATAAGCCTCCTTATTTAAGTAAACACTATGATTTATGGTTAGTGGGGAATCCTTTTTATTATAAATATATAATACTTAGAATTATATATGTATTACTAAAATTACCCAATCGACTTATCTCTTTAAAAAGGAAGCGTTCTTTTGATGTATTTGCAAAGAAATATTTAAAGATTTCAACTCATAGATATAAATCTAATGAGGAGTTAAAAGCTAATTGTCCTGAGGGAGATGTGTTTATTGCAGGTAGTGATCAAATATGGAATTGTTTATTTCCAAATGGTAGAGATCCTGCTTTTTATCTTGATTTTGTACCTAAAGAAAAGGTAAGAGCTTCTTATGCAGCTAGTTTTGCTGGGTCAACATTAGATAAAGAATACCATAATATGGTAAAAGAAAGGGTATCGTTTTTAAACTACGTTTCCGTACGGGAATCAAGTGGTCTCGAAATTCTTAAACAAATTGGAATCAATAATGCAAAACAAGTTCTAGATCCCGTTTTTCTTCTCGATAAGACCTACTGGAATGCTTTGGCTACAGAATATTATAACGATGAATACTTGTTTGTTTATGATTTTGAAGGCAGTGAGCAAATAAAAAAGATTTGTTTGAAAATTGCCAAAGAACATAAATTGAAAATTTTTTCAATTAATTGTACAAGTTCATATATCGATAAGAAGTTCTCTTATTCAGGACCAGAAACTTTTCTTTCATTAATAAAATATTCCAAATATGTTGTTTCCAATTCTTTTCATGGAACAGCGTTTGCCTTGATTTTTGAAAAAGAATTTGTTGTCGTAGAACGCTCGGAAGGAATCAATGCTAGAATGATTGACCTTTTAAAGAATTTAAATATTCAAGAACGACTAATAACAACTTATCAACCATTACAAGCAATTAACTATTCTCAAGTAAATATTCAAATTGATAATTTAGTTCAGAAATCAAAAAAATATTTGAATAGTGTTTTAACCAAAAGAGAAATTTCAAAATGAGATTATTATATATAACAAATCAAATTTATGGTTCGGGTGGTTTAGAACGTGTTCTTTCTGTTAAAGCAAATTATTTAGCTGATATTTTAGGCTATGAAATTCATATTATAACGCTAAATCAGCGAGATAAATCTCTTTTTTATAACTTTAGTGAGTCTCTTAATTATCATGATATCAGTGTCAGACAAAACAATTCTTTCTTATACATATTTGATTATATAAAAGGTATCAAAAGAATTATTAATAAGATTCAGCCTGATGTAATATCTGTGTGTGATGACGGTTTAAAAGGAATGTTGTTTCCCGTTATTTTTGGAAAAAAGATACCTGTTATATTTGAACGTCATGTTTCTCGACAAATCGAATTCAGAAGTGATAAGATTTCAGTACATGATAAGTTGTGGCTACGAATTAAAGCCCTATTAATGAATTATGGAGGATCTAAATTTCATAAATTTATTGTTTTAACTAAAGGAAATTTAAAGGAGTGGAATCTAAATAATTTAATGGTTATACCCAATCCCTTACCATTTTATGATTCGGAATTTTCAGAACTTAATAGTAAAAATATTCTTGTGGTGGGAAAACAATCGTATCAAAAAGGCTATGATCGATTACTAGAAATTTGGAGAAAAGTTCATCAAGACTATCCAGATTGGAAGCTTGATATTTATGGAGTATTAGATCCTAATTCGGGCTTGGAGGAATTGGTGAAAGATTTTAATATAGGTCCATCAGTAAATTTTTATCCTCCAGTGAAGGACATTGGAGATAAATATAAATGTGCCTCTATTTATTTAATGACTTCACGCTTCGAAGGTTTTGGTATGGTTCTAATAGAAGCAATGAGCTATGGAGTACCATGTATCTCATTTGATTGTCCGTATGGCCCCTCTGATATTATACTAGATGGAGTCGATGGTTTTCTCGTTTCAAATGGGGATATTGATCTGTTTGCTGATCGTATCAAATTGTTAATAAAAGATTCTAACAAAAGATCTGATATGGGAAAACTTGCGAGGAAAAATGTTCTTAGATACAGTCCTGCTAAAGTAGTGAATCAATGGGATAATTTATTCCGTTATTTAACAACTTGAGTGTAAAGAGAATCGTAATACTGTTCAGCTAATCCACAGAATATATAGGTTTTATGAAAAAGTCAGCAACAAAAATTAATTATTGGGTTGTAAATTTTAATTGTGAAATTACAATTACTAGCATAGACAATCAATATAACCTTTAATTTATATACTAGACAAGGGTTTAAACTCTTTTTACTTGAGAATAAATCGTAATTAAATACTATGTATATTTATTCTTGACATGGAACTTTTCACTCATAAAATTTTCCAAATATGTCGTTCTCTTTTCTTTTTATGGATAAACTTTTGCCTTTTGGATAATCTAAACATTTATATGTAGAATGTTTTTTGATGAATATTTAATTGTTTTGTCTTATGTTTAAAAAGAAGCGTGTATTTATTTGTATTCATTATATGGAAATTGGTGGAGCGGAGCGAAGCTTATTGGGTTTATTAAACGCTTTCGATTTGAGTAGATTTGATGTTGATTTATTTGTGTATCAGCATACAGGTGAGTTTATGTCATTAATTCCAAAAAATATAAATTTACTTCCTGAGATAAAAAAATATTCCACAATTGAACGTCCTATGATTGATGTTTTAAAAGAGGGTTTTGTTGATATTGTCATTGCTAGATTAATTGCGAAGTATAAGTATCAACGATATATTTCAAAGAATAAGTTAATTGATCATTCATCAAGTTTCCAATTTATAGCTAATGCAACTACGCCTCTCCTTCCATCCCTTAATAAATTAGGAGAATATGATTTAGCTATTAGTTTTGTTACGCCACATAATATTATACGTGATAAGGTATTGGCAAAAAAGAAGATTGCTTGGATACATACAGATTATTCCAATGTACAGATAAATAAAAAACTTGAATTACCGGTTTGGAATTCCTATGATAATATTATATCAATTTCAGAAAGTGTTTCAAAAACATTCTTGAAAGTCTTTCCATCTCTAGAAGATAAAATTGTCTTGATAGAGAATATCCTTTCTCCCAATTTTGTTCGAGAACAAGCAGAATCTGAAAATGTAGAATCAGAAATGCCTAATGAGGAAGGGGTGATAAAGTTATGTTCTGTTGGCAGATTTACTAGAGCAAAAAACTTTGATAATGTTCCAAGTATTTGTAATAAAATTATTAGAGCTGGCTTAAATGTTAGGTGGTATATCATCGGGTTTGGTGGTGACTTAAATCTTATTAAACAGAATATTGTAAAAGAAGGAATGCAAGAACATGTTATTTTATTAGGGAAAAAAAATAACCCTTACCCTTTTATGAAAGCTTGTGATATTTATGTTCAACCATCAAGATATGAAGGGAAAGCTGTAACAGTTCGGGAAGCACAGATGCTTTATAAACCTGTTGTTATTACAAATTTTCCAACAGCAAAAAGTCAGTTGACTGATGGAGTTGATGGAATTATAGTTCCTATAGATAATGATAGTGTGGCGAGAGAATTGAAAAGTTTTATTAAAAATAAAGATATGCAAATACGTTTAATTACAAACTTACATTCTACAGACTATGGAAATGAGATTGAAGTAAACAAGATCTATAATATTGTATGAAGCTTTTGTAAATTAGTATTTGGGTTGTTTTGAATACTTTTTTAGAAGCTTGTCCATTTGAATTTCCACTTATTTAATTCGATTGTTCGATAGGAAATTTAATATTATTTATACTAATGACATTGGTGTATTAGATAATAATATAGGTTTCTTGATGTTTTTGATAATTTGTGTTTTGATATTAATATCAAAAGAGTATAATTATAGGCTTTTTTTTTAAAAGCTCTTAAAATTGAATCTTAGCTGATACTATAATGTAGAGGATTATTAAATTTTAATTTATTAATGATTATGAAATTATTATTTTTTTTTGGTCAATTATTTTTTTTACCTCATTTTATTTTATTTTCTTTTTCAAAGAATAAGAAAGTAATTATTGTGGATTTATTTGCACAAAGAGCAGAGAAGGAAGGGTGCTTGTGGTACTATTTAACTCTTGAATTGTTAACCAATAGATATTTTAGAACCTTATTTTATTTCAGAACACCTGGATTTTTCTCTAAGATTCTACGAATTTTCTATCCCAAAGATCCTAGTTTTCTAATTTCTCCTCATACAAATTTAGCTGGAGGAATATTCTTAGGACACCCATTCTCTACAATAATTAATGCAAAGGAAATTGGGCCTAATCTTTTTATTAATCATTTAGTTACTATTGGAGCGAAAAATGGTGAGACACCTACTATTGGGGCGAATGTTAGTATCCGTGCAAATGCTATAATTATAGGAGGTGTTACCATTGGCGATAATGCTACTATAGGGGCTGGAGCAGTTGTTGTTAAGGATGTACCTAGTGGAGCAACTGTGGTTGGCAATCCAGCAAAAGTTATATGTCAAGACTAAGTTCTTTTACTTGTGTGTGATAATTAAAAAAAGTTCTATTGACAATATTTTAATTGATATAGCATTAAACCTAATTTATGTTTAGTGTTGTAGTGATTGTTATGTTGCCATTAACAAAATGAGTATGAAAATAAGTTTACTTATACCAGTATATAATGCTGGAGACCTTTTACATAAGTGTTTAAAAAGTATCTTGAATCAAGATATTGGATTTGAATATGAGATTGTTTTGGTTGATGATGGTTCCACGGATAAAAGTGTTGAGATAATTAGAGCGTACCAGTTAGAATATTCTAATGTTGTTCTTGTTCAACAAAAAAATTCTGGATCTGCAGCAGCTCGAAATACAGCCTTAAAATATGCTAAGGGTGAGTATTTATGGTTTATTGATCAGGATGACTTCATAGATAGTCTTGTTTTAAGTAAAATTTATAAAATTTTAAATGCTCATTCACCTGATGTTGTTTTGATGGGATGGAAACATGTAACCAGTGATGGTGAAATAAAATCTCATACTAAATATAAAAATGGAATAACCGATGGAACTTCTTTGATGAAAAGAGGTATATTTCCTAATCAATTGTGGAATAAGCTTATTAGTTCTAAATTAATGAAACGAAATAGTTTGTTGTTTAAAGATGATACTTTAATGGCGGATGATTTTCATATGAGTTTTCGTGTTATGTTTTATGCACAGGAGATAATTATGACTGATTTTTATGCTTACAATTGGTTATATAACCCTATATCTATTAGTAATAAGAGAGGACATAAACATTTAGAAAATATTGCAATAGATAGTTTGTCTGTAGGGTCTGATTTGGAAAGATTTATTCAAAATAATAATAATGATTATAAGAAGATTCAATTCCAAAAGTGGCTCAATAATTTCTGGTTTGGTTTGTTTTTCAGTTTATATCGATTTGAATATGATTTAGAATTTATAAAACGAATTATTAGAGAGATGAAAAGTCAGGGTATTTATCCTGTTTCTAGGAGTGGATTAACTTGTAAAAGATCGCTTTTTACTACAATTGTTAATTCAAAATTATTTTTTGCAATATGTAAAGTAAATAGAGTTGTGAAGCACCTTTGTTCAATTTAAAATCAATATCTATAAGAGTGTTATTTTATTGACTAAAAGTGGATTAATTGCAGCGTTTGATTAGGAATATTCATTGATATCATATCAGTATGGATATACATACGAGTATTAAAATTAGACAGATTTCATTTCTTTCTATTATCATGGTAGTCATTCTGCATGCATATAGTTATGAAGTTATGAATGTTTCGGAATCATCATTTAATTTTTTTATACAAAATTTCATTTCAAATGGAATTGTTAAAATTGCAGTTCCTACATTTTTTTTTATCTCGGGATTCCTTTTTTTTCGGAACTTTACAGAAACTTTTCAAGATATTAAGAGAAAATTTAAAAGGAGGATTAATACTTTAATCTTACCTTATTTTTACTGGTGTGCTTTTTGGTTTTGTTTTATTTTTATTCTGCAGATATTACCAATAAGCAAAGTTTATTTTAGTCATCCTTTGTATCAAATGTCCTTTGCCGATAATATTTGGAATGCATTTTATGAACCGATTAATTATCCATTTTGGTTTATTCGTGAATTGATAGTTTATATATTTTTAATTCCACCATTATATTTTGTCCCTAGAAAAGCACAGATATTATTTTTGCTAGTGATATTTGGTGTATCGTTGATTCAAACGTCTCTTGTAATTATTTGGAAAGTTCCGTTTATTCATTTTTTTTCATTTCTGTTTTTCGTTGCAGGTTCCATAGCAGGGCTTCGTAAGTATTCATTAATCTTAAAACTGAAATTGTATCAGTGGCTACTTATATCAGTAGTTTGGATAATTTTAATTATTTGTCGTATTTCAAATATATCTAATGGATTTTCTGATTTTGCTATAGATTTTTTAGGCAAAATAGAAATAATGATTGGTGTTCTAACATTGTGGTTCGGTTATGATTTATTACCTAAGTCATTTAAGAAAATCAAAAGTAATATCTATTCTTTTACTTTTATCATATACGCATTTCATGGTATTCCTATTGTGATTTTCAAAAAGTTTTTTTCTGGAATTTTGGGTGATAATTCTTATGTGGAGTTGCTGTTTTATTTTTTAGTACCACTAGTAGTGATATTATTGAGTGTTTTTGTTGGTAAAAAATTATTAAAAAGACATCCTCTCTTTTACACCAAAATTACTGGAGGGCGTTAATTCTAGATAATTCATCGGGTTTAATAACTAGAAGTTTAATAAATGTTTGAAATTCCCTTAGAGTATTATACTGAGGTATATTACAATGTAATCTTACTGCTTGTTCTGATTATTATTATTCATACCAATTCTTTTGTTGGATATGAATCTAGTTGTCTTGTGTTTAATAAAACAGCTGCACTTTTAACGCTTCTATTTGTAGTTTTATATATGGGGGTTCGACCTATTAGTGGTAAGTATTTTGGGGATATGGCAACTTATGCTAAGCAATTTGAATACCTTGCAAGTGGTGGTAACAAACAAGTTCAAAAGGATATTGTTTTTCAATTTTTCATGAGTAAGAGTGCATCTGTAATGAATGTGCATGCATTTTTTGTATTGTGTAGTCTCTTGTATATTTTACCTGTTTATTTGGCATTTACTCGTTGGTATTCCAATTACACTTTTTTCGCTCTTTTAATTTTTATTGGTAGTTTTTCTTTTTGGTCTTATGGAACAAATGGTATTCGGGCAGGTATAGCAAGTTCTTTTTTTATTTGTGCATTATCCTACAGAAAATCGATAGGCATCATGTCGATATTATTTCTGATTTCGGTTCTTTTTCACAAGTCGATGCTTTTGCCTTTATTAGCTTTTGGCTTAACATTTATAAATAACAGTTCAAAACTGTACCTATATGCTTGGATATGTTCTATTGTTCTTTCTGTAACAATGGGTGGCTTTTGGGAGCATTTCTTTGCAAGCTTGGGTTTTGCTGATGATAGGTTTGCTGGTTATTTAACAAGTACAGGGAATGCTGATCAATTTTCACATACTGGTTTTCGATGGGATTTCTTATTGTATAGTTCAACAGCTGTAGCAGCAGGAGCAGTATATATATATAAATATCATTTTAAGGATAAGTTATATCATCAAATTTATAATACCTATTTACTGAGTAATGCCTTTTGGATTTTAGTTATCCGTGCCAGTTTTTCCAATCGTTTTGCCTATTTATCCTGGTTTTTAATGGCTATCGTTATTATATACCCTCTTCTAAAGGAAAAAATGTTGAAGTATCAATACGCCTTAATAGGGCTTGTGATTCTGCTGTATTTCTCTTTTACATATTTCATGTTTTATTATCTCGGTATGCGTGAACCTCTTGGAGGGGGCAATGAAATAGCCCTATTGGTGTCTGGCTTTTAGGGAATATTAATTGAATTTATTTAAAGGATTAGTAATTAAGCAATCAAATTCTATATGAAAAAGATTACAATTTTCACTCCTACCTACAATCGCGTTGCATTATTACCTAGAGCTTACGATAGTTTAAAAAGGCAAACATGCAAAAATTTCGAATGGCTAATTATTGATGATGGAAGTCAGGATGAAACGCGAGCTTTAATTGAAAGTTATATTTTAGAAAATGAAATTGATATTGTCTATATCTATCAAGAAAACAGAGGACAATATTTTGCAACTAACACAGCAATTACTAATGCGAATAGTGAACTTTTTGCATTTTTAGATAGTGATGATTATTTGGCAGACAATGCTATTGAGCGTTTAATTTATTTTTTCGAAAAAATTAAAAGTAATGATGAATTCGCGGGTGTTGCAGGCCTAAAAGCATATTTTGATGGAAGCTGTGTCGGAGGTGAGGTCGATTATGATACGCTTGATTGTACGAATATTGATTATAGGTATAAATACAAGTATACTGGTGATAAGTATGAATGTTTTAAAACTAAATTGATCAAGGAACATTTATTTCCAATATTTGAGGGTAAATATGCCCCAAATGCTCTTTTGTGGAATAGAATGTCCCATAAGAAGATGCTGCGTTTTTTTAATGAGAAACTTTATTTCTGCGAATACGAGCCGGGTAGTATGTCTAGCACAATTGTTCAAAACAGACAAAGTACACCAGATGCCTATCTATTGCATTACTCAGAATTGAGTAAATACAAAATTCCCTTGTGGTATAAATTGAGGGCAGGTATCAATTTTTGGAGATTTGCACCCTATTCTAAAAAATCAATTAAGGACAAAATACGACAGATTGGTGTTTTGAATACATTAATCTCTATTGTTCCTGGATTTTTCATGTTTCTAAAAGATCCCAAGTACAAATTATAATAAAGAATTTCTGATGTATAATTTAATATATGAGTAAAATATATTTTACAGATTATTTCGTAGGTCCATTATTCAAATTATATCATGAATGTAATAAAAAATAGAAAGTTTAATATCATTTATTTAATTACTTCTTGGAGTTATGGTGGTGCTGAGTTTCAAGTAATGCACTTAGCAGAAAAAATGCTTAAATTGGGGCATCGAGTTACTGTAATTTCAATGATTAAACCTGATGATGAGTTTTTAAATCTTTCAAACAAGTTGAGTATTGATGTTCTTAGTCTTGGAATGAAAAAGGGATATCCTGATGTGAGAGCTATATCTAGGTTGTTAAGGATAATTAAAAAGTTAAAGCCACATGTTCTGCATGCACACATGATACATGCAGTTTTTTTAGCCCGAATTAGTAAGATATTTTCTAAGAAGTTTCCTCGTTTAATATCCACTGCCCATAATATTGATGAAGGTGGTGGAATTAGAGATTATTTTTATCGATATACAGATTTTTTGTCATCCTATAATACTAATGTAAGTCAAGTAGGTACAGATTTATATATAGAAAAAGGTTTGTTTTCAAAAGATAAAACAACCTTTGTTCCTAATGGTATTGAATTACCAAAAAAGAAAAATAAATTATTTACAATACAGCCTAGTTTAAAGAATGATAAACCTTTTATTTTTTTAGCTATTGGACGTTATAATATTCAAAAAGATTATCCTAATCTCGTGAATGCTGTTAAATTTTTAGCTGATAAAAATAGTCGGAAATTTCAGGTATTAATTGCTGGTGATGGAGAAGGGCAGGAATCAATACAAAGATTAATTGAGATTGAAGGCTTGGCTTCGTACTTTAAGCTATTAGGAAGACGAAATGATATTGCAGATTTAATCTGTCAAGCTGATTCATTTGTAATGTCCTCAGCTTGGGAAGGATTACCCATATCGATTTTAGAAGCTGCAAGTCATGGATTACCAGTTGTGGTTACAAATGTTGGAGGCTGTTCTGAAATTATCGAGAATGATAAAAATGGTTTTTTAGTTTCTCCTAGAAATTCTGAAAAGCTTGCAATTTCAATGCAAAAAATGATGAATCTTTCAGAAGGTGATAGAAAACAAATGGGAGCGTATTCTATTGAGAAAATCCGAGAAGAATATTTGATGGATGTTGTAGTTGAAAAATGGTTGACTTTGTATCAATGAGTAAAAGAAAAATATTTCGTATTGCTGCGGTTCCAGTAACGCTATCTGGTTTTCTGAAAGGGCAACTTCGCTTCCTGAATAAATATTTTGATATTTATGCTGTTGCATCGCCAGGGAGTGCCCATTCTGATATTCATAAAGGCGAAGGTGTTGGTAGTTTTGAAATAAATATTGAGCGTAGAATAAATATGCGTAAGGATTTAATATCATTGTTCAAGTTATATCATTTATTCAGAAGGGAAAAACCAGATATAATTCATTCTATGACTCCTAAGGCTGGTTTGTTAAGCATGACTGCTGGCTTTTTTGCAAGAGTACCTATACGAATTCACACTTTTACTGGGTTAATTTTTCCTAGCGAATATGGTTTTATGTGTTTTTTATTGAAAACCATGGATTGTTTAACATGCTTATTTGCGACAAAGATTATTCCTGAAGGACAAGGGGTTAAAAATGATTTGATAAATAATTGGATAACTAGAAAACCTCTAGAAGTGATAGGCAACGGTAATGTTAATGGTATAGATACGAAATACTTTTCTAAGTGTGAGATATCTGAAGATAAACAGTTGGCTTTATGTTCTAAATTGGATGTTAATAAGAATCATATTGTTTATATTTTTGTTGGTCGAATTGTTGGTGATAAGGGAATTAATGAATTGGTTGCAGCATTTAGTAGACTTTATGAATTTGATGACCTTGCTCGATTACTTTTAGTTGGTCCTTTCGAAAAAGAATTAGATCCATTATTACCATTAACAGAAGAAAAAATAATAAATCATCCTGGAATTATTTGGGTAGGTTATCAAGAGGATGTGCGTCCTTTTTTTGCTATATCTGATGTTTTCATTTTACCGTCCTATAGAGAAGGTTTTCCTAATGCTGTTATGCAGGCTGGAGCTATGGATTTACCTTGTATTGTAACCAATATAAATGGGTCTAATGAAATTATTGAAGATGGTCATAATGGGATTATCATTCCACCTAAAGATGTTGAAGCTCTCTATGCTGCAATGAAGGATTTGTTTGTGAATAAAGAGAAACGAAAAATGTTGACTCTTACAGCTCGTCAAAATATTATTGATAGATATGAAAGGCAATTTGTATGGGATGAGTTACTTAAGGAATATGAAAGTCTATTGAATGAGATCAAAGAATAACTTGAAGTGAGTTATTTCTAATAAAACGAATTGAATATGTATTTACGTGTTAAATGGATTTTGGATAGGATTCTAGCTTTTTTAGGTTTGATAGTTTTTTCACCTTTTTTTTTTATTATTACGATTGCACTTTTTATTGTTAATAATAGTAATCCTTTTTTTACTCAGTATCGACCTGGTAAAAATGAAAAAATCTTTAAGCTTATTAAATTTAAAAGCATGACAGATGAGCTGGGTGTTGATGGAGAATTACTTTCTGACGCCCAACGTTTAACTAAAATTGGAAACTTTATTCGAAAAACCTCTTTGGACGAATTGCCTCAATTATTTAATGTTCTAAAAGGAGAAATGAGTATGATAGGACCAAGACCATTACTTCCAGAATATTTACCCTATTACACCAAAGAAGAAACTTTAAGACATACTGTTCGTCCAGGCATTACAGGTTTGGCTCAGGTTTTAGGTCGTAATAATTTATCATGGGAGAACAAGTTACAATTAGACGTTGAATACGTCCATAATATGTCACTTAAACAAGATGTTTCTATTTTTCTACTGACCATTAAAAATGTAATTATTTGTAAAGATATTGTCGTGATATCTAATGTTAATGGCGATAGGTTAGATTATGAACGGAAAGAAAAAATATAGTGGTTATAGATAAAAAAACGTGTAATAGACTGTTTATATTGCTTAAATAGTCTAGTGATCTTTGAGATTATGGTTACCAGTTTCTCTGGGAAGAATAAGAAAGAGGATTGTGCATTATAAAGGGCTTTGTGCTTATGGCTTTTTATGATTGAATCTTGTTGGAATTTTTTTTTGAGTAGGAAATTTGGTTTAGATATTTACTATGTGGACCATATTCGTTTTGGTTTGGATTTAAAGATATTATTTAAAACAATTTTTAATGTGTTGATGGGGAAAGATGAAACGCCTATTAATGCTGAAATAATGGAGGAGTTTTTAGGAAATGAAAGATAGAAACTATTTACTTTATGGAGGTAGCGGGCATGCCAAGGTTGTTGTAGAATGTATTAAGGCTAATCATGGGAATGTTATGGGTTTTTTTGATGATAACCCCGAATTGACAGGCTTTAAGGATGTTCCTTTTTTAGGTGCATATCGAAGCGAAAATCACACACATCCTTTGATTGTGGCTATTGGCGATAATCGAATTCGAAAAAGAATTGTTGAACAGGTTAGAGCTTTATTTGGCTCAATTCAACATCCTTCTGCTAGCATTTCTCCAACGGCTCAAATTGGAGAAGGAACAGTCATTATACGAAATGCCATTTTACAGGTTGATTGTAAAATTGGTAGGCATGTAATTCTTAATACGGGATCTTCCGTTGGTCACGAATGTACTTTGTCCGATTTTGTACATATATCGCCTCAGGCAACCTTGTGTGGTAATGTTAAGGTAGGAGAGGGTACTCAAATTGGAGCTGGAGCAACTGTTATACCTGGAATAAAAATTGGTAGTTGGGGCATTATTGGAGCTGGTGCAGTGATTATTAGAGATGTGCCAGATTATGCGATTGTGGTTGGTAACCCAGGTCGTATTATAAGGTATTATGAACCTCAACAAAAATTATGGTCTTTGGGTGATTCTCTAAAAAATAAATCGAATTTGAGTTCTAGTCTTTAATTTTTTAATTAAATAATGTTTGAAGTTAGATTTCAAATTTCTATTAAAGAAGATCGTCTTTTATATTGAAAATATTGTCATATGAAAATACTTTATGTCAAAAAAGAAGCAGATTATCAAGCTTGGTTAAATATTTGGAAAGGATGGAATGGAAAAGAAATTTTTGCACATCCTGATTATTTAAATCTTTTTGATGACTATTCAGAAGCATTATGTGCTGTGTTGAGCAGGGGTGATCTAATGGTTATTTATCCCTTTTGTTTAAGAAGTTTATCTGTTGAATTTAACGAAAACCATGATTATAAAAAATGCAAAGATATTATCTCTCCTTATGGATATGGAGGTTTGTACCTTATTGGTGAGGGTGATTTCAACTCGATTTTGGATGAATTTTACTCAAAATTTGAAAAATGGGCCATATCGCAAAACGTGATTAGTGAGTTTATTCGTTTTGATTTATACAGCAAAAGTCGTGAAAAATTTAATGGTGAAGTAAGTCATAATAATGAGAATATTGTATGCGATTTACGGAAAGGTAAAGATCAGCTTTGGAAGGAATTTAAACCTAAGGTGAGAAATAATGTAAGAAAAGCTGTTAAAAATGATTTGAGTTTAGTCTTAGATCTTGATGGAAAACAGATTGAAGCTTTTTTGGATATTTATTATGGTACAATGGATAGACTAATGGCAAATGAAAAATATTATTTTAAGCGTGAATTTTTTGAACGAATTCATGATAAATTGAAAGGTCATTTTGTTTATTTCTATGCAAAAAAGGGTAATCAAATTCTATCTGTTGATTTAGTTTTAATATCAGATCATAAAATTTACTCATTTCTTTCGGCTACAGATAGAGATTCTTTTCAATACAGGCCAAATGATTTTGTTAAATATAACATTATTCAATGGGGAATAGATAATAATAAAAGTTATTACGTTTTAGGAGGAGGTCATAAGTTGTTAGATTCGTTATTTTCCTATAAAAAAGCCTTTGCTCCAGAGGGTGTTGTTCCCTTTTATGTAGGGAAAAAAATCTATAACCCTAAGTTGTATTGTCAGTTGGTTGAACTTAAGGAAAAAAAATTGTTGGAGAATTTCGATGTCCTGAATCGAGATTCCGAGTTTTTTCCTCTATACCGGATGCAGTCTTAAATGAATTAGAGTTTCTCTTTAAAAAAAGATATACGTTTTTTTTAATTCTAGAATATTTTCACTTATTTTTTTCAAGAGTCTTTTTCCAATTTGAGTTATGAAGCTAGAGTTCTGTTACTGCTTTGTATTGTAACTACATAAATATTTGCAATGAAATTATTGAAAATGGATTTAAAGACATATCGTTTTACCTAAAAATAAAGAAGTACTTTTTATACAATGCACGATTTACAAATTAATATAGAAAAACGAAAAGAGTTAACTTTTAAATCTCGTTAGAATATTATTAATGCAATATGTGATTTTATTAACATATTTTTTATAATTTGTCTTGAAATTAGATTCCCATCAATTGATTATGAGTGTGAAAAAAGTTTAGATTACTGAGGTTATTAGAGTTTGTAATCATGTTGCAATAGAGAAATTTAAATAAAACTATTAATTATGTTGTTAAGTATTATTATTCCAGTTTATAATGGAGAAAAATATCTAGCTAGATGTTTTGATAGTTTATTTAATCAAGATTTAGATCATCGAGATTATGAAGTTATTGTTGTGAATGATGGATCTTCAGATTCAAGCTTAGATATAGTTAATATTTATAAGAGTAAATATGAAAATCTTAAAATTATAAGTCAGGAGAATCAAGGCCAAAGTGCCGCACGAAATATTGGCATAAGGGAAGCTAAAGGTGAATATCTATTTTTTGTTGACTCAGATGATTATATCGCTCCACTTGTTTTAAAAAATCTTATAAATATTGCAGTTATTTCACAATTAGATTTCTTAGGTTTTTCTATGACTAACACGTCTAGTTCGAATTACAAGTCAATTGTAGATTTTTCAAAATTTAATCCAGATGATATCCAGGTATATGATGGGCTTTCATATATATCAAACTTTAATTATTATAATACAGTATGGTGGTATTTGTTTAGAAGAGATATACTTGTTATTACAAACCTGTTATTTGAGGAAGGAAAGATTATTGAGGATGGAATTTTTACTACAGAATTGCTTCTTAATTGCAAGCGGGCTTCGTATTTAGATTTAAATATTTATAGATATTTTATTAATGAAGATTCTATTATGCATAATAAGTCGAAATCTCACCTGGCAAAGATAAGCGAGGATTTCAAATTTATAGTGCATAAATTTACAAATCTCATAAAGTTGGCTGATCGCAAAGGTGCTGATAGTAATGCTATTAAAAGATTGAGGGCTAGGCAGGAATCTTATGTGTTTTTTCTCTTCATTAGGTTACTTAAAGACAATGTGTCTTTTAAAGAGATTAAACAATTTATTCTAGAAATGGATTCCATTAATGTATATCCTTTAAATAACTTTATTGGTCTTGATTATAATTCAATAAAACTTAAAATATTAACAACGATTTTTAATCATAAAACATTATTGTTCTTTTTTATGAAATTAAATAGCTGCTTAAAAATTATTAAATAAAGTTTTTCAAATCTTAATTTTATTATTCATTTTATGAATATATTAATTACTTCAGCAGGAAGACGAGTATCATTGGTACGTGCTTTTCAAAAAGAGTTAAAACAATATTTTCCTGATGGTAAGGTTTATACTACAGATGTGAATCCAACACTGTCTTCTGCCTGTCAAGTGGCTGACGGTTCCTTTAAAGTAAATAAAGTAACAGATGACAGATATATTGACTATTTAATACGTTTGTGTATTGATAATCGTATCAAAATAATTATACCTACAATTGATACGGAACTGATTCCGTTAGTATGTAATAAAGGCAGATTTGCCGATATAGGTGTGCATTGTTTGGTGGCTGATGAAAAGCTTGTAGGAGCTTGCAGAAACAAACGCTTAACCCATAAGCTTTTTAAAAAATATCATGTTCCTTTTGCAAAGGAATTTTCTCATGATTCACCACAGTTTCCTATGTTCATAAAACCAATTGATGGTAGTTCAAGTAAGGGTTTGTATTTTATCGAAGATGAATCTCAGTTAACATTGGATTTAATTGAAAATAAAAAATTAATGTTTTTAGAATATATTAATCCTAAAAAACATAAAGAATATACGCTTGATTTATATTACGATAGGCATGGCGATCTTAAATGTGTGGTTCCAAGAGAACGTATAGAGGTTCGTAGTGGGGAAATTACCAAGGGGATAACATCCAAAAATAAATTAGTTGACTATGTGAAAAATCATTTTTCTCAAGAAAAAGGTTTTCATGGATGTATTACTTTACAACTCTTTTATAATGCTAAAACTAATTTTGTGTGTGGAATAGAAATTAACCCTCGTTTTGGAGGAGGATATCCCCTAAGTTATCATGCTGGTGCCAACTATCCTAAATGGATTATAGAAGAGTATCTTTTAGGTAAATCAATTGAAGAATTTGATGACTGGGAAGATGGTTTGGTTATGCTTCGTTATGATGATGAAATATTAGTTCATGGATCTACATATAAATAAAAAATCGGTAATTATTTTTGATTTGGATGATACGCTTTATCAGGAAGTTGATTATTTAAAATCAGCTTATAAAGAGATTGTTGATCCTTATGTTAGTTCTCGTATTATGTATATGCAGATGATGTCTTGGTTTCGAGAGGGAAAGGATGTTTTTCAGAATCTTTATGAAAATTATGATCTAAGAAAAAATAAATTACAACTGATAGAGCAGTATAGAAAGCATTTCCCTAACATAAAACTAAACTCTGGAGCAAAATTATTTATTGAAGAATTATATAATTATTCTATCGTGATGGGGCTTATTACTGATGGACGTTCCTTAAGCCAACGTCATAAAATTAAAGCTCTAGGATTGAATGATTGGATTAATGAGATTGTAATTTCTGAGGAGTTAGGTTCAGAAAAGCCCAATTTTAAAAATTATAGAACTATCTCTCAAAAATATATTGGTTCAAACTTTATTTACATTGGAGATAATCCACAAAAAGATTTTATAACTCCTAATAGTATGGGATGGTATACAATAGGTATCAAAGATAAAGGAGATAATATTCATTCTCAAGATATACCTTTAGACATTACATTTCAACCTCATGTCTGGCTAAGTTGTTTCGAAGAAATTAAGCTTATCTATTCTTGATCTTTTTTACAATTCCATAGATAGTTTCCCATAAAAAATCTTTCCCCAGAGGAAATTATTCCCTTTTATGTGGGGTATAATATTCACAACTCCAAGTTGTATTGTCTATTCGTTGATTTTAAGAAAAGGAATTGTTGACGCATTTTGATGTTTTATATCGTGAATTGACCTTTTCCTTTTATTCCGAATGTATTCCTAGATAAATTACCGTCTCTTTTTTATAATTATGAAGTTTTTTAAGATTTAAAATATATTCAATTAGTTTAAAAATTGTTGATCATGCAAGATAAAATATGGCTTTCGTCTCCTCATATGGGAGGTAATGAAATGACTTATGTGCAAGAAGCGTACGATACAAACTGGGTTGCTCCCCTAGGTCATAATGTAAATGAATTTGAAAGATCCTTAGCAGATTATATTGATGTGAAGCAGGCTTCTGCCTTAAGTGCAGGCACAGCTGCTTTGCACTTGGCTCTTATTATGCTTGGAGTTCAAGCTGGAGACGAAGTTATTGTACAAAGTTTTACTTTTTCGGCTTCTGTTAACCCCGTATTATATTTAGGAGCAACACCAATTTTTGTTGATTCAGAGGAAGATACTTGGAATATGAGTCCTATAGCTCTTAAAGAAGCTATTGATGATAGAATTTCAAAAGGTAAGAAACCTAAAGCGATTATTCCTGTTCATTTATATGGGATGCCTGCTAAAATGAAGGAAATAAAAGAGATAGCGAATTTTTATTCTATTCCTATTGTTGAAGATGCTGCTGAAGCATTGGGTTCTACGCTTGACGGAATAAAAATGGGAGCTTGGGGAAAATTAGGTGTTTTATCTTTTAATGGGAATAAAATAATAACAACTTCAGGTGGAGGAGCCTTAGTTTCTGATGATGAAACATTAATTGAAAAATCTCGTTTTTTAGCATCTCAATCTCGAGACGATGCACCCTATTATCAGCATAGTGAAATTGGTTACAATTATCGTATGAGTAATATTGTAGCTGGTATTGGGCGAGGACAAATGGAAGTGCTTAGTGATAGAGTTAAACAACGTAGAAAAGTAAATGCTTGGTATAAAATATTACTAGCTGAGCAAAAAGGAATTCATTTTCATAATGCACCCACAAAGGATTACTATTCTAATTATTGGTTGACTTCAATTATTGTTGATCCAAAGGAAACAGGAGGAATTACTCATAATGATATCCGCTTGGCTTTAGAGAAAGAGAATATTGAATCCCGACTTTTATGGAAACCGATGCATTTGCAACCTATTTTTTCCAAATATCCTTTTTATAGTACTGGTGTTTCAGAATCACTATTTGAAAAAGGCTTGTGTCTTCCATCGGGAAGTAATATGAGTGAAAATGATATGGAACGTATAAAAAGAACTTTGAAACAGATATTGAAGTTTTAGTTTTAAAAAATTAGAACCTAATTTAAGTCTGGTATTATACTCTAGTTTATTTTAATGGATATCTCAATATACATTAATGTTATCTCTGTGGTTAATTTTAATTTCTAGTTAGCTACACGTATTACTTCGACTTAGATAAACTTGCCGATATGAAAAAGATATTATTTAACCTATTAAATAAGCGTATTCTATCCCCTTGGTGGATTTTCTTGATAGACTTGGCATTAGTCGCTTTTGCATTTATTATTGCATATATTGTTCGTTTGAATTTTAAATTACCGACTATTAGTGTATCAGATTTTCTTATAGCAGGAGGAATATGTATTGGTGTATATGCTCTGTTTTTTTTACTTTTTTCTTCGTATAAAGGGGTTATTCGTCATACAGAACTTAATGAGTTGATACGTTTAGTTTACACTAATTTCAGTTCTGTTGTAAGTCTATTTGCTTTAGATTTTATTAATCAAACTTTTAACTTAGGTGTTATTCATATTCCTTATTTAGTATTAGTTCTTCAATTTACATTTACTTTATTTTTCTTAACAGGATTTAGATTGCTTGTTAGAGGTGTATATACTTATTTGTCGAGATGTGAGAAAACGAAGAAGACTTTAATCTATGGGGCAGGTGATTTAGGTCTTTTAGCTTTGGAGATATTAAATAAGGAGCGAAAAGAAAATTATCAAGTTGTGGGTTTTGTAGATGATGATAAAAACAAATGGACAACAAATTTAAGAGATATTCAAGTTAGTGGCTTTCCTAAAGCTCTGTCTTCGGGTATGAAAAAAGGTGTTGGGATGCTTGTTTTGGCCGCATCTAGAATGCGCAAGGAGAAAATAAGTGAGATTACTGAAATTTGTTTGGAAAATAATTGGGAAGTAAAAGTTTTACCTACAATTGATGATTGGATAGATGGTAAAATGTCTGCTAAAAGTGTTAGAGATGTAAAAATTGAAGATCTTTTGGGACGTGATGAAATCCATCTGAATCTACAACGAATTCGCCAAAGTTTATCTGGAAAAACAATATTAGTGACTGGAGCTGCGGGGTCAATAGGTTCTGAAATTGTTCGTCAACTATTGAGATTTCCAATAAAAAAAATAGTTCTTTTAGATCAGGCAGAATCAGCTTTGTATGATTTACAACAAGAAATAAAGTTCAAGTATAAAAAGGCATCATTTGAGATAATAGTTGGTAATATTTCAAATGAGCTACGAATGCGTCACGTTTTTGAAAAGTTTAATCCTGACTTTGTTTTTAATGCTGCGGCATATAAGCATGTGCCTTTGATGGAGGATAACCCTTACGAAGCAATAAATGTTAATGTAAGGGGGACACGAAATCTAGCTGATTTATCTGTTGAATTTAACGTCGAAAAATTTGTCATGATTTCGACTGATAAGGCGGTAAATCCCACTAATATTATGGGAGCTTCAAAGCGTATGTGTGAAATTTATATTCAGGCATTGTCGCAAAAAGAAAATACTAAAACGGCATTTATAACAACTCGGTTTGGAAATGTTTTAGGTTCAAATGGTTCTGTTGTGCCACTATTTAAGAAGCAAATTGAGCAAGGAGGTCCTATAAAGGTTACACATCCCGATATTACGCGTTATTTCATGACCATACCAGAAGCATGTCAGTTAGTTTTGGAAGCCGGTTGTATGGGGCAAGGTGGTGAAATATTTGTTTTTGACATGGGTAAACCTGTTAAGATCCTCGACTTAGCCAAGAAAATGGTTCAATTGGCTGGCTTAAAATTAAATGTTGATATCAATATCATTTTTACAGGACTTAGACCTGGAGAAAAACTTTATGAAGAGTTATTAGCAAGAAGTGAAAATACCTTGCCAACTCACAATGATAAAATCATGATAGGTCAAGTTCGTCTTCACGATTATGAAGAGGTAAACACTTCTATTTCACAAATTTTGTATTATCTCAATGTTGAAGATGATAATATGCTTGTTGCTAGAATGAAAGAGCTTGTACCTGAATTTATATCTAAGAATTCTATTTATGAATTACTCGATGATAAGGGTAATATGAATGAGCAAGAATTATTGATGTTTGACAATCCTCAATTAAGAAATAAAGAGAAATCAAAGATTCCAGTTAACAAAAAGATAACGGGAATAAAAAAAGCTAATCTTGAATTTTTGGCTAAAAATGGGATCAATGGAAAGTTGAATTAAAAGGAAGTGCTTAATTCAAGGAAGTAGAAAATATTCATTCAAGTTGTATTGAGTATTTGTTTATCAGATAAACAGAGAATGACGTGGAAGTGAGGTTGGTATTGGCTATAGTTTATGAGCGATAACCAAATTTGGGCTTTATATCAACTAAAATGGGGAGCTATTATAAACTACAAAGTGGTTAAATTTGAATAAGCACATTTGATAAGTGTGGTAGTAATAAGATAAGACTAAACAATTTTAAAGAAAAGCTCAGAGAGCTGACAGTATGGTAGAATTACCATATAATCCCAATAAGAATCCCAGAGGGATGACAGAAAAATTATTTCAAATTCATTTAACTCTTTCGCTCCTATGGAGCTTTTAAAATAAACACCTAATTCATCTGCTACTATACTATCCTTCCTATGGAACTAAGGAAGATATAAATCAGAAACACATATTTGAAAAAGCTCGGAGAGCTGGCAGTATGGTAGCAATATTTAATATTATTGTAGAGAGAGTGATGACTTTTAACAAAAAAGATCAATTCGAATTTATTTGTTGCTAATTACTAACCTCTAAATAAGTTTGCTTTTTTATTGAGCTATTTTCATCTTTAATAAGATGTGAAAGGTCAAAACGCCCCTTTGAATTTAATTCAAAGGGGCGTTTCTTCTTGTTTTATGTTTGATTAATAATGCTTTAACTGAAAGTCATCTGATTATATTTGTATTTAATGTGTAGAATATGTCCACAAAATTTGATACTTAATTCCACAAATATGATTTTTAGTTTTGGTATTGGTTTTTAATGATAAAGATTAATGATACATACAATTAACATTAAATCAGTTAGTTATGTGGGGGTGCTTGTGTTTTGAAAATATTGGTCTAAAGTGGAATGGAAATTGAAATAGACAATGATCGTTATTGCATATGAAAATTGAGATCAGTGTCTATTAATTAAAAACTTTGAAAAGAATCATAAATTAAATTCATCAACACTTATTCGTGTTTAGTGTAAGTAAAATAGTTGTTCATGACGATTAGGCTGTTTTGGTGAATGTGTATTGTTTCTATTAAATGTAACAATATAAGGTGTGTGGTTGAATAGTTTTTAGTTTTGTGAAGAAAGAAGAGAAACTTGTATGAAGTTAAGAATTTATCTTGCTTTAATAAGGTTTTGGGTTTGGATAAATTAATTATGTATTTATTCCGAATGGTAGATTTTGACACCGATTTTAATGAAGATTTCATATTGCAATAGAGACTGATTGTCAGTCTTGAATTTATTGTTTAAAATTTTATTAGAATTATCATGAAAAATCTATTTTATCTTTATTTTATTTCAGCCCTTTTCTTTGCTTCATGTGATGAAGTGATTAGTATTGACGAAGAAATTATAAGTCCACCTGAGGAGGTTATTCCACCTGCTGATCCTGATCCTACTAGTACACCTAGTAGTTTTGATTTTACAACAATACAAGCGAAGGATACTTTGAATATTGCCTTTTCTCACGATTTAGGTGGGAAATCAATTGAAATTCCTGCTGATGTAGTTATTAATTATAACGAAGGTGAGATTGTAAATGGAACCTTCGTATTTACAAATGGAAAAATTGCAGGGGAATTATTAAATAAGAATTTAATAATTGAAGGAACTCCAACGCTTACTAGTACTACATTTGAATTTGAAAAATCGAAATGGGAAATAACCGAAGGTGAAGTTTCTGACGATATCGCCTTAGTTAATAAAGAAACGATTCAAAAAGTTATTGATGATGTAACCTCATATGGAGCTGAAGTTTTTCAAATTGATGATTTAGATGCTTATTTTCAAGTTACAAGTGAGAGAAATTTAATTTGGTCAAAAGATGAGGCGATTAGTCTTCCTTCTAATTTTACACTAGAAATGACTGATAATACATACTTAAGAGTTCAACCCAATAAATATTTTAGGTATGCCTTATTTGAGCTTCGTTCTGTAGAGAATGTTAATCTTATAGGTGGAAATTTGTATGGTGATAGAGATTTTCATACTTATGATCCTATAGTTACTAATGGGTTAACTTATAAAACTCATGAGTGGGGTAATTTAATACAGATTAAGAGTGGTGTAAATGTAACGGTAAAGAATATGAAATTAATGGATGCAGCTGGTGATGGATTGGAAATAGGTAGTATTGGTCATACTTTTAGTTCGTATTATGTTGCTTCTAGTAATATTCTAGTGTCTAACTGCACTTTTGATAGTAATAGACGAAATAATCTATCTATTACTGATGGTGATGATATGATTGTTGAGAATAACACATTTTTGAATGCAGGAATAGATACGCCATATTCAGAAGGAACGGCTCCTAGAATGGGGATTGATATTGAAGCTGGTAGAGGTCGTAGTTCAGATGGAACGTTGATTTATTATGAAAGAGCCAGTAATATTATTATACGAAATAATATTGAAAAAGGGAGTCTTAATGCTTCATTTTATGTCGCTATAGGTGAGGATGTAACCATTGAAAATAACACAACAGAATCTGCTATAGGGTTGGGTGTTGGAACTAGAATAACGATTAGAGGAAATAAAATTACTTCTAGCGATGGTAATGGATCTACAGGAATTGTAGGTGGAAGACTTGAAGATAATGAATCAGTATTTGGAAACGAAATTTCTGGTAATATAATTAATGGTTATACTACTGGTATTAGTGTACGTAATTCTGATGTGAAAGTATTTGGAAATGAAATTAAGGAGTGCATAACATCAATAACAGTGAGGAATCTTAAAGATGCTGAAATTTATGATAATATAATAACAACTACGAGAGATGCGTACTGCTACGGTATTAGTATAGCCTCGGGAAATGTCGATGATGTACTTATTAGAGATAACGAAATTGAAGTTGCTTATAAACCAATTTCTTTCATTAATGTAAATGCTGAATCAGGACAGGAAAATAATGTTGTAACTGTTAAGGGAAATAACCTGAATGGAGGGAAAGTTCATATTTCTAATTCAAATGGAATTGTTGTTGAATAGATTGAATTTATAAATACATTTTAGATATATAGAAATCCTTGGGAATTTAAATTCTCAGGGATTTCTTTTTATGTAAATAATTTTTCTCCGTATTGTTTTGGTCTACCTTTTCCTGCTTGTTGCTTACCTTTAAAGAGATATCTTAAATCAGCATCGTTACGTAATCTACTTATTACTTCAAAACCTGTCACGCACATATTTGTTACAAAAGGTTCTTTTAGAAGTAAGCATCAGCAATTCAATGACTGGAAATGCAAAACAAGTCATCTTTTCTATCTATACCTGAGCATAATGATCTAGAAAACTCATATTGTCTAATTTGCCAACCGTTTGAACAGCTTCCAAATGAATAGCTGTATGATTAACCAAATCAATCGCCCCAATGCCACCAATTTCTAATCTGCATTTTATCTACTTTTAATCTAAAGAGGGTTCTCAGCAAACAGGCATTTTTCACCACAAGTTGATATGTTAATATGATATTTCGGTGTCTCACTTTTTTGTTGAGGCTCCGAATAATTTCATAGTAACTGTCAGAATTCTTTTTCTGATTCTGACAGAGTTAAAATTGAAAGCTTGATGCTTTCAGACTTTTTTAATCTTTCTCCTTTAACCTTTGAACTTTTCAAGCTCTATGACCTTAATAAGTATCATAACCACTAGTTTTGAACGTATCAATTGATTAATATATTAGCTATTTTGGGTAGTAATACGTATATTTAGCTAATATTTAAGCTATATGTATTCACTGTCATCAACACCAATAGATATGAGTAAAGCTTTGGCAGAACGCCATAAAGCTTTACGTAAACACTTAAAACTTTCACAAGCTGAAATGGCCGAGCGATCGGGCGTTTCATTGGGCAGTTTAAAACGTTTTGAAAGAACAGGTCAAATCTCTTTAGAATCACTTCTCAAATTGGCTCACTTGATGAATCGTTTAGGTGATTTCGAGTCTATATTTCAAACAAAGGAAGATCTGTCCAATATTGAAAAACTATTCACCACAAAACCTTAAGAAATGACTGGGATAGAAAATGTACTAGTAAATTTTAATTTGGAAGGTCAATCATACGAAGTGGGGGAGTTGGTTTTGAATAATCGGAAGATCTATTTTCGATACCATTCCGATTTCTTGAAAACAGGCCTGAATATTTCCCCCATAAAATTACCCTTTGTAGGCGAAATTACGAATGCAGAAAAAGACCCATTTGAGGGTCTTTATGGCATTTTTAATGATTCTTTACCCGATGGTTGGGGAAGATTATTGTTGGATCGTAGCCTAAGTTCAAAAGGAATTGACATTCTCAGCATGACACCTTTAGATAGATTGGCTTATGTTGGAGAGAATGGTATGGGAGCGTTGTCTTATCTGCCGCAACAGGATGGACTTCGTGATTTTGAGAAGCAACTGGAATTAGACGTCATTGCTAGAGAGATGACACATGTTCTCAAAGGGGAGAGTACAGAAATGATAGAAGAACTTTTTACCTTAGGAGGTTCTTCTGGTGGAGCACGTCCTAAGATTTTGGTGGGATTTAAGAAGCAAACCAATGAATTGATTCATGGGTACAATCAAATTCCTGATGATTTTGAAGAATGGTTAATTAAATTTCCATCATCCCAAGATAACCAAGAGATTGCTAAAATTGAATACGCCTATTATCAAATGGCTTTAAAAGCAGGAATTGAAATGAGCGAATGTCAATTGTTTCAAGGTAAATCTAACCAAACTTATTTTGGTACCAAGCGTTTCGACAGAACAGAAAAGGGTAAACTTCATGTACATACAGCAAGTGGTTTAATGCACGATAATTTTAGAATGAGCACAATGGATTATGGACACCTGATGGATTGTGCTTTTCGTTTGGAAAGACATGTGAATGCTTATGAAAAAATATTTCGCTTAGCAGCCTTTAATGTCTATGCACATAATAGAGATGATCACTCTAAAAACTTTTCTTTTTTAATGAATGCTCAAGGAAATTGGAAAATGGCACCAGCTTACGACCTGACTTATTCAACTTCAGCTTATGGTTTGCACAATACCATGATTGCAGGTGAAAGTAAAAACCCAGGAGAAACACATCTATTAAAATTAGCGAATCATTTTGGACTGAAGAAGCCTGAATCAATTTTGGAGCAAGTAAAAGAAGCGATTTCTCAATGGAGACATTTAGCTCAAGATTGTGGTATCTCAAAACAATTAACTTCCGAAATTGAAAAGACATTTAATCGCTTAAATAAAAATTGAAAAGGAAATAGGACGTTCTCTCTTCGGGCTGCTGCAAAGAGAAATTTACATCCTTTTAAGTGCAGAAAAATAGGAAAGGGGGTTTTTGTAACATCCTGCATAAGATCGTTTATGAACAAGCCTATTCAACTAATCTAACTAAAAAACGTCATCGTATTACAAATATTATTGCAGAACAATGCAAGAAAAGAGATTCTTTAAATCATATTCAATATGAATATATTGTAAATAATTGCTTTGAAATAATTAAAGCTTCTTAATTTATTTTGTTAGTTTTGAATTGACCCTCGTTTTGCCATATAATTCCGTAATATGAGAGGTGTGAAATTTCTATTCCAAAATAAAATTAAAGGCTGGACCTGATTTTCATAAACTAAAATTTCTTGCAACTTTAATTTGGATAAAGACTTTTGTAACATTCTGCATCATATTGATCTCGAATATGTTTAACCAGTCAATAGAACTAAAGTCAGCCATCGCATAACTAACCTAATCAAAGAACAATCCCCAAAAAAAATTCATTTGATAGGATTAAAACTTAATACAAAAAATCGAGTTGGATGAGTAATATTTTATTAATCTCAAGCACTTTAATTTTAAAATATAAATTTGAAAAATTTATGAAAAAAATTATACTGTTAATCTTATTGTCTATCTGTTTATTTTCTTGTGTTAATCAGAGTAATGATCATCAGAAACTACTTGATGCAGAGAAATATAAGAATAACCCTGATAGTGTTGCGAAGTATCTGTTTCAAATAGAAGAACCTAATCAACTTTCAGAAAATAATTTAGCAGATTATTACAGGCTCTATGCTTATACACAATTTAATAGCGCAACACCTCAAATTAATGAAAAGATATTTCAGATACCTTTGAAATATTATAGGTCTACTAATGATTTAGAAAGACAATATGAAGTTTATATGCTTGGGGGTACTTATTGGCTTCAACAGAAAAACTATGAGAAATCTTTCAAATATTTAAGTCTTGGAAATCAACTTGCAACAAAGAATAATAATTCCAAAATGCTTGATCGTTTCTGTGAATTATTAGGTGGCCTTCATATGGAGCAAAAGATGTATAGTGCCGCAATTTTGTATTTTAAGAAAAGGTTGAAAGTTAATAAAGATGCGATAGCAGATATTTACTATGATATAGCGTTAAACTATGCTTATGAAGGAAAGTTAGATTCTGTCAGGAAATATATGAATAAGAGTTTTAAAGGTAGTGATAATATTTCTACGGATTTACGTGTCAATAGGATCAGAAATTATGCCGATATATTATATGGAAAAAGAAGATATATAGAGTCAATTGAGCAGTTGAAACAGGCTGAAAAATATTCTAATAATTCAGGGCTTCCTAATCTGTATGCTAGCCTTTCTTTAGCTTATTTGGCTGTAGAAAAAAATGATTCCGCTAACATCTTCTTTGAAAAAGCTAAAATATCGTTTAATTCAAATGCTAATAGAGACGATGCAAATTATATTTCACGTAAGAATATATTGATGGCACTTGAAGCTGTTATTAATTCTAAGAAAAATAATCATATCAGTTTGTTTGGAATAGGTAATTTTAACGATTCTATTGTAAGTGAAAATTATAAGACACAACAAATTATAAGAAAACAGCTAGGAGATAAAAATAGGTTGGAGACTAATATTCTTAAACTGAAGTTAAATAGACAAAGATTATATTTAACTGTAACTATTATAACAGTTTTATTTGCATTGATATTATTTGTGTTTATTAGTTATAATAGAAAAAAAGTTAGACGGCTAGTCGAAATTGAAGAAAAAACAGAAACGCTACAAAGATTATTTGATAAAGCTTTAAAAGAGCAATCAAATGAAATTGATGATAATTTTTTTAAAAAGATTTTACTTCAACAACTAGGTATAATAAAGTTGATTGCGACCAATCCAACTTCACAAAACCAGGACCTTTTACAACAAATGACACGAATTTCCAATGAGGATGTAAATGTTGAATCTTTGCTGTTATGGTCCGATTTATATCCGATCATTGATTCTATATATAACGGATTCTTCACAAATATCTCAAAAAAATACAGCAATATATTACTAGAGAAAGAAATTCAATTATGCTGTTTGCTTTGTGCAGAGTTTTCAACTAAAGAGATTAGTGTAGTTACACAACAAAGTGTTCGAACAATTTATCAGAGAAAAACAAATATAAGGAAGAAACTTTTAATCAACGAAAAAGGTGATATTGTAGAATTCTTGATGAATTTATAATTGTATTTCTAAAGGATATAAATCTAAAAATGCCAGATATAAACTTTTCCCCAAAACTCCATAGTTAATATTTTGTATTACAGAGGTCTATGAAATGGCCTGCACTCTAAAAACTTCATGATATAAATCAATCGAAGGGCGTTTTGCACGTACTTTTACCTATGTAATTCGAACAAAGATTATATCATGATGAAACAAATTATTAGTTTTTTATTCGTAGTAATTTTCAGCAATACTATAAATGTATATGCGCAAAAAAGTTACAATCTAGTTGAAGAATATTATCAAATAAGTACCAAAGGGGAAATTGATAATAGTTCTATCAAAGAAAGAAGATCATACAGTTTTGAAGATGGTAAATTTATATCAGGACAAAAAAATGTGAATGGAATAATTACAAAACTTGATACTTATATTGATCAATATAATTCTTTGTCAAATATTGATGAGCATAAAAGTTATATTCAGCGTGATGCGCAAGGGTTTGTAACTATGCAGAGATTCATGAAGAATCAAAATGTTCATTATTATACCTATAATTCTTGGGGTGATTTAATAAGAGATGAATTGATAATTCGTTCAGGGAATGAAAAAAATACAACCGTCTTTACTTACGAATATTTCTATTTGTCTGAGTTTACTCACGCTACAAATGCTAAAGGAGTAACTGCCATTTCCGGTTGTAAGAATAATTATAATGCTCTTTGGTTGAAAAAAACAGTAAGAAAGGACGATTTCATTATTGAACATGTAAATCGAAAAGTAAGCAAGGGCAAAACAAAATTTTACTCAAGTTTTGTTAAGAAATTCTTAAAAATGATAGGTTACGGACCAACTGTAAACTAATCAACTCCTCATAAACCCTCTTTTCAAGAAATTACTATTCTTAATATTTAGCATGTGGTTAAATTAAGAATCAGTAATGAATGATGAATTCCCACTAATATAAATAAGAAAATTATGAAATATAAAGCATTACAAATTTTAATATTTAGTTTGTTTTCTGTACAACTTTGCGCTCAGAATTATCAAATTAAAGGGAAAATTATTTCTGATATAAATGAAGCAGTACCTTTTGCAAATGTCACATTAAAGCTACAAGATTCAACTTCTATATGTGGTGTAAGTACAGATACTAAAGGGAATTTTAGAATTTCAAAAGTTAAAAGTAACAACTACATTCTTTTAGTTTCTTGCATCGGTTTCGAAACTTTTAAAACTGAATTTGATTGTGTTTCGTCCAATATTAATCTGGGTGAAATTGTTTTGAAAGATCAGCGAGTAGCCTTAGATAATGTAACAGTAACAGTAACAGCTGCAAATATTATTGATAAACCTAATCGTAAAATTGTATTTCCGAATCCAAAGCAAAAAGAATCTTCGAGCAATGGATTAAATTTATTACAAAGTGTAATGCTACCAGGTGTAAAAGTGAATCCTTTAATGAATAGTATTTATTTGATAGATGATGGAGAAATTCAGTTGCGGATAAATGGTGTCCAAGTAAGCGAAAAAGAAGTAATTGCATTATTGCCGGATGATATTCAGCATATCGAGTATATTGATAATCCTGGTTTGCGTTATGGAGATTCTAGAGCTGTAATAAATTACAAAACAAAAAGGTATCAGACTGGTGGTGGTGTAAGCATCGATTTAATGCAATCTCCACACGTAATGTTTTCTGAAGATCAAATTTCAGTTCGTTTGAATGTAAATAAATCGGAATTCAAGTTTAATTATTCCTTAAGCTTGAGAGAATTCTATGAATTTTGGAGAAAGAACAACGAGAAATTTTTATTTGAGAATGGCGATCTGTTGGAAAGAATAGAGGTTGGTAAATCTGGACGTTATACTAATGAAATCCATAATTTATCTTTTACCTATAATTATCAAGAGCCTGAAAAATATTTCTTTAATATAAATCTAAAATATGTTGGTAATTTAGAACCTCATAACGATTATAACAGTCAATTATTAAGATCAGATGATGATTCTTATAAAGTAAATATTGAGGATTATACAGACACCAGAAGTTATTTCCCATCAGTTGATTTATATTACCTGCGTCATTTAAATAGTAAAGAACGATTAATGTTTAACATGGTTGGGGCCTATATTGGTACTGACTTAACTGGTGTCTATAATGAAGGATCATATGAATCGTCTAATATGATTGAAAGGAATGTTGAAGGTGAAAAATATTCGTTGATTGGGGAAGGTTTGTACGAAATAGATTTTGACAATGGGGATTAAACATAGTCAATCAATCACGGAAAATACTTATTCTGGATCATATTTGTTTACTACAGATCTAGATCGTGCTGATACCTATTTTTATACAGAATTTTCGGGCAATAAAAATAAATTAAATTATTCTTTGGGGTTTGGTGTTAATAGATCATGGTTAAGGCAAAATAATGATGAAGGTTATGAAACTTATAATATTCGACCAAGATTTAATGTGAATTATAAATTTACGGATCACTTTTCTGGAAGAATAACAGGGAAAATGGATAACCATTCTCCGGATTTATCAAAATTAAGCGATGTCGAACAGGCAATCGATTTATTACAAATAGAAAGAGGTAATCCAAACCTTGATCCTTATCAGCAATATCAGGCTGATTTATATTTTGAATATCACAAAGGTTTAATTACAGGGATTGCTAAATCGCAATACATTTTGGCAAACGATCCAATAATGGAAACGACCCTAAGAGAGGAAAATATGTTTGTTCGTACTTATGACAATCAAAAAAAATGGACAAAGTATAATAATGAGCTGACTGCAAGAGTTGGGATGTTATGGAAAGTATTACAACTTTCGGCTACAGGAGGATTGAATAGATACATTAGTGAAGGTAAAAGTTATTTACATACTTATAATAATTTTTATTACCGTGCTGAAATGATGCTTGCATATAAAAGTTGGTTATTACTTTTTAACGCCAATAATAGCTATAATCATTTTTGGGGAGAAAGCGTAATTGGTGGTGAGAATATGCATATGATGATGGTGATGAAAAACCATAAGAGATATTCTATCGGACTGGGCATCATTAATCCCTTTGTAGATAATTATAAACGAACAAACGAGAACAGAAACCAATATGCTTCGAATAAGCGAGAAGCTTATTTAAATGAATCTTCAAAAATGGTTGTAATGAAATTTACATGGAATTTTAATTTTGGAAGAAATTATTCGAGAGAAAATAAACGTTTGAATAACGCCGATAATGATGCAGGTATAATGAATGTGACTAAATAAAGTGTTATAATAAAGATTATAATCTTACTATTTCTTCTCCAAATAATAATATGTTTTGCAGACGAAGGAATGTGGTTAGCTCAGATCAATTAATCGATATATCAAAAACTAACCGAATTGGGGTTAGAAATTGACCCCAATCTATTGCTAAATATCAAAGATTCTGACTGTTTGAGTAGATCTGTTGTATATTTTAATGGAAGTTGTTCTGGTGTTATTATATCCCCCAAAGGATTATTAATGACCAACTATCATTGTTGTTCTCCTCAAATATTAGATAAAATTCCTAATTACAAAGAAACTCTTGAAAAGCTAGGAAATATGGCGTTCTCTCTTCGGTCTTCTGCAAAAAGTCCGCCAGGGGTTTCCAAAATCCTCCTGATCACTATCGAGATGGCTGCTCCACTGTTTCTAAACCGCATTTTATCTACTTTTAATCTAAAGAGGTTTCTCAGTCAACAGGCATTTGTCACCTAAAGTTGCTATGTTAATATGATATTTCGGGGTCTCACTTTTTTGTTGAGGCTCCGAATAATTTTTATCCAGTATTTTTATATTATCGCAACCCTGTCATACTTTTTTCACTCCGTCCTTCATCGTTTACAGCAATTCTCAGCCCTTTTGTCTCGTGCTTGGTTATCTATGTTAATGTGTTTTTAAGAATAGGGTAGTGGTTCGTAAATCAGTTTTTTTTACCCCAACCAAAATACACCAGTCAAAAGTTCCTCCATTGCTCACTTTGGGCTCGCCTGCTAGGTCGGCCGCTATCGGTTTTTGTCATCTTTTTTGAGAGGCCACGGACAGAACTTACGATTCGTAAAATAGAGCTACCTCCACCATTAATGATTAAATATTGTGAATGTTGAACTATAGATTTTTAGACTCTCTTCAAAGTAATATCACCGCATATTTTAACTCCATCGTAAGCTCTTTACCTACGCGCATGGGCCAAGGGCAATTACTTTCCCAATATGTTTTATGATTATAATTTGATTTAATAGGGGATAAAACATGCCTCGACTTGCCCTCCACCCATTTCCAACCACCCTGCCTCAAAAAAACCGCCAAAAACCGCTGGCTGGCAATCACAAGTTCCTTGTTTTTCTTGCCAGTCACGGCCTCCCACTCGCAGGCGGCTCGCACCTATTATCAAACTCCGACTCAAAAACCACCAACAAACCCCACCACCACCCATTTTTAATGCAGGCATTAAAAACAAAAAGAAATGGAAAATTAGCAGTAATGTTTAAAGTAGAGTTTGTTATTTGATCTTTAAGACTTTTTGACTTTAACCTTTATCCTTATCCTCTTTAACCTTACTTTTTAGATATATCCATATTTTCCTTCTACCTGATAAACAAGGTATTTCCTTATCAGTAGCAGGTGGAATCTTTTTTTCTTACGCACAAGCTTTTTATCGCTATCAGCAAGTCAAGGTCAAGCCTCCGGTTTTATCCGATTTTTTTCTAAAAATCACATCTAATAGCTCACATCTAAATCAAAATAATCCGATAAAAACCTTGACAGGGTAGCCCGCACATCGGAAAATATTAAGATGTTTAACAGGAAGAAGCAAAAGATCTGTAGTTGAAGATTATTCTCTTTGATGAGGCAATAAATTAAATCGTGTTGATGTGTGGAGTCGGAGCATTGATGATTTCCAGAATAATTTGTTTTCCTTGTTTTTCAGCCTCAGCAATTTTAAAATTAAGCTCTTTTTCCAGGCTACCTTGAATAACCTGATTGCTTATTCGATGTTTGGCGATTAAAATGCATCCTTCTGTATCGAAATGTCTATTCCCTCCATGAAAACGAATGCCATTAAATTGGATACCCAAAGCATTCACACTTCCATCACTTTGATTAAAAATCAATGTCATTACTCTTTTATGCTTCGGACTGAAATTTAGTTTGACTTGATATTGATAGGCAGGTAATGCAGTATGACCTTTCACCTTGATACCAAAAGCTCGAACGGTATCTTCCAAAGTGTAGCCAAAAAAGTGACCATCGATATACATTTTCCCTATTGTGGTTTGACTAGTGAATTCTTCCCGAATAATCCTCAGATATAAAATATCATGTTCTTTCATAATTAGATAATTATACAATTTGATGTAGTTGAGTGTAATGCGCTGTAAATCAATATTGTCGTGGTGTTTTTTGACTTTAATATATGTATTTTAAATCTATGTTTAACCCTTAAAATCATTGAAAATGAAAAATATACCTTCTTTTTTGATTGGCACGGCATCAACTATGGGCATAGCAGAATCCATTGGAATTCAGCCCGACGTTCTTGATGCGGCACAAAGTATTCCACTTGACAGCACTGAAGCTGTAGTTTCAGTTGTTGGTGGTACCATCTCGACAATAGTCATTGCTATATTAAAGCGACTATGGGCGAAAAAAGATAGAAATCGTGATCGCAAAAAGCGTGAACATAAAGACAAAAAGGAGTAAGGTCAAGTAGGTACCTGCTCTGTATCTGTCTCAATTCTATGTTAACTAATTATTTACTAACCCAAATTTTAAATGTCATGGGAAAATACAATCAAGGGATCCTGGGCCCATTCACAGGAAAAGTTGGCTCCATAGTGGGCAGCTCATGGAAAGGCGTGAATTATATCAAATCGCTTCCTGGTCCAAATGCTTCGAATACCGAAGCTCAGCAAAAACAGAGAAGCCGGTTTAAATCGGTTGTCAGTTTAGCCTCATCATTGCTATCAAGTCTGATCCGTCCAGTTTGGAATTTAGTCAGTGGCAAAATGACTGGTTACAATTTGTTTGTGAAAACCAATATGCCTGCTTTTGATGAAAGTGGCACTTTGGTAAATTATTCTGATTTTCATGCATCGGTGGGAAGTTTAGCACTTCCTGTGAATTTATCTATTCAGGATGATGCAGATGTTGCATCTGGTATAGAAATGTCTTGGAAAGATGAAAGTGATACGGGTATCGGTAATGCCGATGACAAACTGCATCTTTTGGTGATTACTGACGAAAAGGTTCATATTTTGAATACAACTTCAGTTCGTTCTGATCAGTCGGCTGAAATTACTTTGCCAGTTGCAGCTGGTAGTATTCATTTGTATGTGTTTTTTGGAACAGCTGAAGGGAGTCAATTTTCTGCAGATTCTCACTCAGAAATTATTCTTTCTTAGAATTTTTCTTAATTAAAATTCTTTAAGCTGCTACGTTTTACGTAGCAGCTTTTTGTTTTTGGTGTTATAAAGCGAGAAAATTGTTACACCTATGTTACACCTGAGGGCAAATAGAATAAAAAAAGCAGCATTTAAAAATGCTGCTTTGCTTGTAAACACTGGCGGAGAGAGAGGGATTCGAACCCCCGGTACCTTGCGGTACACATGCTTTCCAAGCATGCACAATCGGCCACTCTGTCATCCCTCCAATTGTTCAGACAACAAAAGTAGAAGAATAATTGGCTTTAAAAAACTATAATGGATAGAAAACTGATAAAGAATAGGTGGATATACCAGTTTTATCGTTATTGAAGTATCTTCTATGTAAAAAAGGTGTTCTTTAACAAGGATATTGACTATCTCTTATATCTTTGCAGCTTTAAAATAAATAGGACTAGCAAAATATGATTTAATCTATTTTAGTTAGTTGAAAATTAAGAAGAATGGTTTCAGTTGATGGTTTGGCGGTAGAGTTTGGTGGCACTACCTTATTTAAAGATATTTCCTTTGTTATAAACGAGAAGGACAGAATTGCACTTATGGGGAAAAATGGTGCTGGTAAGTCGACTCTGCTAAAGATTATAGCAGGAGCAGACAAACCTACTCGTGGTCGAATTGGAGCGCCTAAAGATGCTGTAATTGCCTATTTGCCTCAACATTTAATGACTGACAATACTCGAACCGTATTTGAGGAAGCTTCTCAAGCTTTTGCGAAGATCTTTGAGATGGAGAAAGAGATAGAGGATATTAACTTACAAATGGGCTCTCGAACTGATTACGAATCGGAAGAATATTATCAGTTAATTGAACGCGTTTCAGCATTAAGTGAAGTTTTTTATTCTATTGAGGAGATTAATTACGATGCAGAGGTTGAGAAAACACTTTTGGGGCTTGGGTTCAAGCGTGAGGACTTTACGCGTCCAACTTCTGAGTTCAGTGGTGGATGGAGAATGCGTATCGAGTTAGCAAAAATTCTTTTGCGTCAACCCGATCTTATACTTCTCGATGAGCCAACCAATCACTTGGATATTGAATCGATTCAATGGCTTGAGAATTTTTTGATGAATTCGGGGAAAGCCGTGATTGTAATATCTCACGACCGTGCTTTTGTTGATAATATAACGACTCGTACCATTGAGGTGACTATGGGGCGTATTTACGATTATAAAGTTAATTATTCGGAGTATTTGGAGTTGAGAAAAGACAGACATCTTCATCAGCAAAAAGCTTATGAAGAGCAGCAACGAATTATTGCCGATAACCAGGCTTTTATCGATCGCTTTAAGGGAACATACTCTAAAACGAATCAAGTGTCGTCTCGAGAGAAGATGCTCGAAAAAATGGAAATTGTTGAGATTGATGAGGAAGACACTTCTTCTTTACGCTTGAAATTTCCACCATCACCTCGTTCAGGTAACTATCCTGTTATTGCTGATGGTTTAGGTAAAACATACGGTGAAAACGTTGTTTTTGCAGATGCTAAATTTACGATTGAGCGTGGCGAAAAAATAGCTTTTGTTGGTCGAAATGGAGAGGGGAAATCGACTTTGGTAAAAGCCATAATGGATGAGATTGATTATACAGGAGATCTAACATTGGGACATAATACCATGATTGGTTATTTTGCTCAAAATCAAGCTTCCCTATTGGATGAAAACCTAACTGTTTTCCAAACGATAGATGATGTTGCCGTAGGTGATATCAGAACTAAGATTAGGGATATGTTGGGCGCCTTTATGTTTGGAGGTGAAAACTCAACTAAGAAAGTAAAAGTTCTTTCTGGTGGAGAGCGTACACGTTTAGCTATGATTAAGCTTTTGCTTGAACCAGTTAATCTTTTAATTCTCGATGAGCCAACTAATCATCTAGATTTAAAAACCAAGGATATCCTTAAAGAAGCTTTATTAGCCTTTGATGGCACGTTGATACTTGTATCTCACGATAGAGATTTTCTAAATGGATTGGTAAGTAAGGTGTACGAATTTGGTAACAAGAAAGTGAAAGAGCATTTGTGTGGTATTTCAGAATTTCTTGAAACGAAGAAAATGGAACATCTTACAGATTTAGAGGTTAAATAGATTTCTATTATATAAAGATATTAAGCTTGTGGAATTATTTCTGCAAGCTTTTTTTATTTGTTTTGAAATGAAAACTTTTACGAAAAGCTTATTTGCAAGCTATAAAGATGTTCGCTAGGTGTAACTGAAAAAGCTATAAGTTTATCCATACTAACATCCCTAACTAAATTAAAAAGTGAGATAAGTTTTAATATTTTAAAGGAAAGCTCGGAGAGCTGAAAGTATGGCAATAGAATTATAATACAAATATTGAAAAAAAATTGTAAGCTTGGTGAGAGATAATGAAATCAAGCCATTTTTTTATGAGTTAGGAGTATTGCACCTAAGGAGATCTAAAAACAAGAACTAAACGAATTCCATACTAACATTTCTAACGGATCTAAAAGAGAGAGAAGTCTAAATAATTTAAGAAAAGCTCAGAGAGCTGACAGTATGGTAACAATATTATAATACACATAAAAAAAAAGTCCCTTAGGGACAATAGATGAAAATGTTGAAGTAAATAGCACAAAGTCTCATCGTGGCTATTTAAAGGCTAGAATGGTTGAAAATTATTAATACAAGCGCTTCCCTTTGCTGATTGGATAGAGTAAAATTATCATGCCAAAATTCTTGGTGATCATATCTTACGAACTATTGGTATAAATTAGAGCAAAAAAAAGATTGTCAATTAAGACAATCTTTTTTGAAATATTGTGATCAGTAAATTATTTTACTGAATCCATATATTGAATTAATTCACATACTTTAGTAGAATATCCCATTTCGTTATCATACCATGAAACTACTTTCACGAATGTTGGAGACAATTGGATACCAGCTTTAGCATCGAAGATAGAAGTACGAGTATCTCCAGTAAAGTCGTTAGATACAACCATATCTTCAGTATATCCTAGAATACCTTTTAATTCGTTTTCAGAAGCTTCTTTCATTGCTGCACAAATAGCTTCGTAAGTAGTTTCTGTTTCTAAACGAACAGTTAAATCTACTACAGATACATCAGGTGTAGGAACACGGAAAGACATACCAGTTAATTTACCGTTAAGAGCAGGAATTACTTTACCTACAGCTTTAGCAGCACCAGTAGAAGAAGGAATAATATTTTGACCAGCTCCACGTCCACCTCTCCAGTCCTTGTTCGAAGGGCTGTCAACAGTTTTTTGAGTAGAAGTTGTTGCGTGAACAGTTGTCATTAAACCTTCAATAATACCAAACTTGTCATTCAACACTTTAGCTACAGGAGCTAAACAGTTAGTAGTACAAGAAGCGTTAGAAACGAAAGTTACATCACTAGTGTATTCTTTGTTGTTTACACCCATTACGAACATTGGTGTGTCATCCTTAGGAGGAGCAGACATAACAACTTTTTTAGCACCAGCATCGATATGACCTTGAGCACGTTCTTTTGTTAAGAAAAGACCTGTAGACTCAACTACATATTCTGCATTTACAGCACCCCAATTAATGTCAGCTGGATTTCTTTCAGCAGTAACACGTATAACATTTCCGTTTACGATTAACTGACCATTTTTAACTTCAACATCACCGTTGAATTTACCATGAGTTGAATCATATTTAAGCATGTAAGCCATATAATCCACATCAATAAGGTCGTTAATAGCTACTACTTCCATATTTTCTTGAGCAACAGCTTGACGGAATACGAAACGTCCGATACGTCCAAATCCGTTGATACCAATTTTAATCTTTGACATTGTGTATAAAGTTTTAATTTATAAACCCTTTGTTTCTTGAATGGCAAAAATAGAGAAATTATTGTGAAAATGAGTGGTAAACATGAAAAAAATACACGAGCATCTTAATTTTGGGGATGAGTCTTCCTGTTGTCATTCAGGATGTTACTCAAATTTCCAACGATTGCAATTGGATGTAAAAATGCAAAAAAAAATCCCTTTCAATAGGGATTTTAATCTTTTATACTGTCTTTGATGTTTTTTGCATTTCAACTTTTGAGTATGCAGGACATTTTTTGTCAACAGAACAAGAACTTAAAATGGTTCCTACAAAAAGGAGTAGGCATAATGCATAAATTAGTTTTTTCATAGTCTTATTTATTTTCGAATCAGATTTCAAATTTAATATTTATAGCTTATACTCATAGGTATTATAAGAAAAAATAAAATAATTTTGTTCAATAATTGGCAAAAGATAATGATATTCTTGTAACTATAGAAATTATCATTCATTTTTGAAGATTATTTAGTTATTTAGATTTTAGTTAATTTTTTGTTTTAGCCCATATGACCACTTTCAAATTAAATTTTTTTATTCTGCTAAAAATCAGTTTGTTTTTGGTTATATTCATGTTAAAACCTATTGGTTTACTCTCTCAACCTAAGGCTTATCGTTTAAAACTGAAAGGAAGTGAATTACCCATTTTTAAAAAGCAAGCTAGAGATGTACAGCGATATCGTTTTGATAGTGAAACGATATTGATGGATAAACTAGAGCATTTAAAATCATTCTTTATTGAGAAAGGGTTTTTAGAAACAAGTGTAGATAGTACATATCAAACTGCTGATACAATTTTTGCAATTTTTCATATTGGAAAACCATATCAATGGGAAAAAGTGAGTTTTCTTTTAGATTCAAAAGTTCCGGATTATCATTTAGATGTCAATTCTTTTGATGGATTTTCTTTATTAGATGGTGAAAGTGAGCAAGTATCAATTTTGGAGTATTATATAAATCATGCGCATCCTTTTGCAACAATCAAAGTTTCTGATATTGAAATTGATAATGGTAAAATTAGTGGAACTTGTTTACTTCGTCCAAATCAAAAAGTTGTTTGGGATACGATGTTTACAAGAGGTAATGCAACCGTAAATTCGAAGTTTATTGAGAATTATTTAGATATAAAGGTAGGGGAAGATTATAGTGAACACAAATTTGAAAGTATTTCCCAGTTAATATCCAAACTTGATTTTGTGTCAGAAATTAAACCATCAGAGCTTGAGTTTTTCGATGGCTTAGCCAAGGTTCACAATTACTTGAAAAAACAATCAGCTAATCGATTTGATGGAATTATAGGTTTCCAGAATAATAGTGAAACAGATAAACTGGAATTTATAGGAGAGATTAATCTTTCTTTACTCAACTCTTTTCATAGGGGGGAATTAATTCAATTTAATTGGGAAAAGTTGGAGGAAAGTAGTCAAAATTTGAACATCGTGTTTCAATATCCTTACATCTTTAATTCCAAGTTAGGAACTGATTTTTCCTTTCAACTCTTAAAACAAGATTCAACTTATGTGAACACAAATTTAAGACTTGGTTTAGATTTTAAGGGAAGTAGTGATGGTGGTGTTAAGTTGTTTTATCAGTTAAAGTCATCTAGTTTAATTTCTTCTAAACAGTACGTAGGTTCAAATGTATTGCCCGATTTTGCAGATTCTAAATCTAACTTATTGGGATTTCAATATGAATACGAGAATTTGGATAGAAAATATAATTCTCATAAGGGATGGTATTGGAATCTTAATGCAGCTGGAGGTGAAAATAAGATTAAAAAAAACATTAATATTCCAGACGAATTGTATGATGGCGTAGATTTAAAAACAAAAGTATTTGAAGGTTCCTTAGATCTTAAAAATTATATTCCACTGGCGTCAAAATTCGTATATCACTGGCAAATTATGGCTGCTTTGATGAGTCGTGTCAATTATTTCGAAAATGATTTGTATCGTTTGGGAGGTTTGAAGAGTATCAGAGGTTTTAATGAAGATTCCTTTAGAGCTTCAAAATATGTGATTGGGAGACAAGAATTTCAGTTTATCCCAAGTCGCAATACAAGCATTTATCTCTTTTACGATATGGCATGGTACGAAAAAGAAGTACAAGAAACTAAAACATCTGATAAACCGATGGGATATGGCTTTGGATTTAATTTTTCTGCCGGAACAGGCTTGTTTACGCTTAACTATGCTCTAGGTAAACAAGATGGAGAAACTGCCAATTTAAAATTTGCAAAAATTCACTTTGGCTTTATTGCTAAGTTTTAAATCTTAGACGATTCCCGAAAATAAAGAGTATTGTGCAAGCCCCACCTAACCCGCTCTTGCATATTTGTAATATGCAGGTTTCGAGTTTGGGATCTGTGATCCCCGTTTACACTTTAGTTGATTCACCTAAAATATCGGCTGTAGTACAAGCCAAATAAGAAGCACGAGCTAATCCTATAAGGCAGCTTAAAAGTGCTATATGTTTAATGTGTTGCTTTTTGATTGTTATACATGGAGGACTTTGTCTATACGCCTAAATACAAATAACCTGCTCCTGCATATTTGTAATATGCAGGTTTAGAGTTGGGGATCTGTGATCCCCGTTTTACACCTTAGTTTATTTACCTAAAATAACGGCTATAGTACAAGCAAAAGAAGAACCATAAGCTAGCCCTATGAGGCAGCTTAAAAGGGCTAAATGTTTAATGAGTTTCATTTTTGTATTGTTTGGGTAGTCAAAAACATTAATCCTTATTTTAAATTGTGTTTGTTTTATGTCTTACTTGATTAATGATATAATAGCAAAAGATAATACTCAGTAAAGTAAGTGCAGAGCATGTCATAACTGATAAATCGTGAGTCAAGTAAATTTTTAAGCCAAATATGAGCAGGATAGCAACAAGAACCCCCACAGCGAGAGCAGAAAACATATTTTGGATATTTTCGGTACTAGCCTCATTTCCGATTTTTTCTATCTCATCAGTATTTACTTTGAAATGAAGCATGGCTTCATTAAACGCTTCGGTTTCTTTTTGAAAGTAAATTTTTGTATTGGTAGACAAAAATTGGCCCAAAGAACTGAATTTATATCGAGCAAAAAGGTTGTAGTCCATTCTTTCAACTTTAACGATATCAAGTTTAACAGTTGTCCTCCAATTTAAGGGATTAGGTGAGCTTATGGAGCCCCACCTTGATCCCTTTTTTAATGTCATTCCGTATGCATCCGCATCAATTAAAGTATATCCTCTTGTTTCGTAGTATTTAATAATATCTGAAACGAGTAGTTTTTTATTACGCTTAATATTACAATTGCTTATTTTTTCCATATTGCAATTTTGTTGATAACGAAAGATACTTAAAAGATTGATGTTTTTATTAATTACGGTTTACATCTCTTGCCGATGCTTGCGCTGATGGCATAATAAGAATATCGTTGATTGAGACATGATCTGGTCGGGTTGCAATAAATAACAATGTATCAGCAATGTCTTCAGCTTTTAACGGTTTAAATCCCTCATAAACTTGATCAGCTTTATTTTCATCACCTTTAAATCTAACAAGAGAAAATTCGGTTTCAACCATACCCGGAGCAATTGAGCTAACTCTAATGTTGTGAGGTAGTAAATCAATTCTCATACCTCTAGTAATAGCATCAACAGCATGTTTTGTTCCACAATATACATTGCCACCAGGGTAAACTTCTTTTCCTGCTACTGAAGTAATGTTCACAATTAATCCTTTTTTACGTTTTGTCATAAGTGGACTTACACATCGTGTTACATAAAGAAGACCTTTTACGTTAGTGTCAATCATGCGATCCCAATCATCAACTATACCTTGTTCAATTGGAGATACGCCAACAGCTAAACCCGCATTGTTGACTAAAACATCGATATTTTTCCATTTTTCAGGTAAAGAATTTATTGTTTTTTCAACTTCAGTAAAGTTTCGTACATCAAGACAAACACTTAAAACTTCACTTTTAGATATGTCTTTTATTTTTTGTGTAAGTTTTTCAAGATTTTTCTCACGTCTTCCGGCAATTATTAAGTCAAATCCATTTTCTGCCAATTTAATTGCACAAGCTTCACCTATTCCTGCTGAAGCACCTGTTATTAATGCTATTTTGTTCATTTAGTGTATTTTAATATGTTATCTTGAATTTGTCTTATCGGAGAACAATTAAGTTAAAACGAATTGTTTTCAGCCCTAAATTTAGAAACAAAGTATCTAATTACTATAAGGGTTCATTATTTTTTTATAAATTTAGTTAATCATCAAGCATGAGATAATACTTGTGTTGTAGTATTTTACGAATATGTGTAAGGATTTCGGTTGATTTTTTTTTGAGTATACATATTTTATAAAGGTGTAATTATTGACACAATACATTTGGAAACAGATGAAATGAACCATGGTTAATTTAGAATTAATATGGTGACTGCGATGTGCTATTAATATTAAATTAGAAACACATGAAAAATAAAGCGAATACACTGAAGGTTGCAGAAGAATTAGAATCTTATAAAGATTTTTTAGATTCAATTTCAATGAAATTTGGTCGAGAACTTAATGAATTAGAGTTGCTTATTTATGCTGCCATGTGGACCGAAAGAGTCTCTTATAAGACTTCTTATCAATGTGTGAAATATTTACCAACAACAGGTAATCGTGTTATTGTGGAAGCTATTACTGCAAATTCGGGTGCTGTCGATGTTGGTAACGATATGGTTTGTGTTTTCAAAATGGGTAGTCACAATCATCCTTCGGGAATTGATCCATATGAAGGTGCTGCGACATGTGTTGGTGATGTAATTCGTGATGTTGTATCTCTTGGTGCAAAGCCAATTATTTCCCTAAATTCATTGCATTTTGGTAATCAAAATCTTGATAGTACGCAATGGTTGATGGAGGAGGTAAAGAAAGGTGTTTACGATTATTCTTCTTTACAATACGTGAAGAATATTAGTAGTGAAATTCGCTTTAATTCTTGTTTCAATTCTAATCCTCTGGTAAATATTATGGTTGCGGGTCTTGTTCATAAGGATCATCTTATTTCGAAACGAGATATTCCTATTGGTAGTGCTGTGTTTATTGTTGGTAGTTTAACAGGTAATGATGGTGTCACAGTAGATGAAAATACGGGTTCTGTGGCAAAAAGTAATCCAGATTTAGCGAGTGCCATAGTAAAAACAGTTTTAGAATTAACTCAAGAGAATGCTTTATTGCATGTTGAAAATATGGATATTGCTGGCTTGGTGACTGCTTGTTCGGCAATTGGAGCTAAAAATGACTTTGGAATTGATATTGAGTTGAATAAGATTCCTTTAGCAGAAGAAAATTTGACTGTGGATCAAATTTTGTTGTCCAGAACACAAGAAAGATTGATGATTGTGGTTGACCAATCTAAAGTAGAAGATGTAAAAAACACGTTTAACAGATCGGAAGTTCTTTGTACTCAAATAGGAACGATTGTTGAAAATAAAATATTAACATTTTTTGATAACAAAGATGTGCTTGCAGAATTTTCTCCTGAAGATTTGGTTATGGGGTATGCCGCTCCTCAAGAAAATAAAGAATATGTTCCATCAAATGAAAGTAATTATTGCGATTTTTTGGAGACTATTCCTGAACCCGATGATTATTGGAAATTGATTAAACATCTTTTAAAAGATAAGAATATCGGTGTTAAATTACATATTCAATTACATAATCAAGTAGAAGAAAATCGTTCTCCTTCTGATGCAATTGTGTTGTATAATAAAGAATCAAAGCCTCTTTGTTTTACTGTTTCAGGTAATTCAAACTATTGCAATTCTAATAGCTATATAGGTACTCAAATAAATATGGCGATGGCTGTTCGTCGTATTTCATGTTCTGGCGGAAAAGCTATTGCAATTAACGATTGTTTAAATTTTGGTAGTTTGCTCAAGGGGAAGGTTTATGGTCAGTTAGTTGAAACTGTAGAAGGTTTAACCGAAGCTTGTAAGTTTTATGATATTCCCGTCTTAGGAGGAAATGTTAGCTTTTATAACGAAAGTACAGTTGAAGGTAATAGAATCTCTATTCAACCAACTCCTGTCATAGGAATGATGGGGATTTTAGACTCTCCTAAAGATCATACGTCATATATTTTTAGACAAAAAGGAGATATGATATTTCTTCTTGGGGAATCTCATAATGATATTGCAGGATCTCAATATCTACAGTGCATTAAAAAGGAAGTTCCATTGGGAATCCCTCATTTTTCACTTTACGAAGAGAGAAAAGTAAACGAATGTGTTCAAAAATTAATTAAGGAGAAATTGGTTGTTTCGGCACATAGTGTAGATGAAGGTGGTTTGTTCTTTAATTTAGTTGCATCCGGAATGGCATTGGGATTTGGTTTTGATATTACCTCGCCTGCCGAAGTGAGAAAAGATGCTTTCTTATTTGGAGAATCGCAATCAAGAATTGTTGTGTCCGTATCAATGGAGAATGAAGATGATTTTATTGATGCCATGATGGAGTCTGGTTTGCCATTCTCAACTTTAGGTCATGTGACTAAGGGCGAGTTGAGAATCGACGATATTCCTTTTGGCTTTATTGATGATTATAAAACCGATTTTCAGTTAAGTTCTCCTTTTGATTGATTAATAATCATGTAAATAAAGCGAGATTTGTATTCGGCTTGTCTCTACAATTAATATATTTGCGTTTGGTTTCTTAATTTTCGCATTAAGGAGAACCTTGTTATCCGATTTATTAACCTCAGAAAATATATTTTAGTGGTCAATCCATATAAAGATTTAGATAAGAGCAAGAAAGCTCAAGTTGCTTTAATGTTTAATAATATTGCTAGGAAATATGATTTTTTAAATCATTTTCTTTCTCTTGGTATCGATAAGTTGTGGCGTAAGAAAGCTATAAAACTACTTCGATCTCATCAACCTAAACGTATGCTTGACATTGCTACTGGTACTGGCGATTTTGCCATTGCTGCCTTAAAGCTTAATCCCGATTCCGTTGTTGGAATAGATATTTCAACAGAAATGTTAGCTGTGGGAAGAGAGAAAATTGCTAAAAAAGGACTAGAGCATAAAATTCAGCTCTTTGAAGGTGATTCTGAGAATATTCAATTCGAAAACGATTCATTTGATGCAATTACAGTAGCCTTTGGAGTACGTAACTTCGAACACCTTGAAAAGGGAATTAGAGAAATGCATCGTGTGTTGAATAAGGGAGGCAAGCTTGTTGTACTTGAGTTTTCGAAACCAAGAAAATTTCCTATTAAACAGATTTACAACTTCTACTTTTTTAAGATTTTACCTTTTTGGGGACGTCTTGTATCTAAGGACATATCAGCATATACGTATTTGCCAGAATCAGTGGAAAATTTTCCTGATGGTGATAAATTTTTGGAAATATGTAAAACTTGTGGTTTCGAATCAGTTTCAGAGCAACGACTAACTTTTGGTATTGCTTCGATATATATTGGAACTAAATAGAACAATATTATTTTGATAATAAAGTTATTTATTGAAACAACACTCTAAAGTTTGAAGAAAGCATTTATTATATTATTGCTCCTGTTTTTGTCTAGCTATCTTTTTTCACAAAAAGTGTATAGCCCTGGACGTATACTAAATAGTCAAGAGGTTGATCAGAAACGATTGCATTTTGGTTTTACTTTGGGCTTGAATATTATGGATTATGCTATTCGAAATTCAGCTAAGGATAATTGGAAAGCAGAGCAAGTGACTTTTTCTTCTGGTTTTTCAGTGGGCATTGTTTCTGATCTAAAATTGCATGAGGATTTTTCTTTGCGTTTTCAACCAGGTTTAGAGTTTGGTGAACGAACAATCCTATATTCAAACGATTATGATCTGTCTACTTATCCTGCAGAAACGACTATAGAGAGTGTTGTTATTAACTTGCCTTTATTGCTGAAATATAGAGCGAAAAGAATTAATAATTATCGTCCCTATTTAGTTGGAGGATTTAGTTATAAAATGGATGTTCAAGCTCCTACTAAGCTAGATATTGATGATGGCGTAATGGTTCGTTTAGAACCAAACTACTTTAGCTTGGAATTAGGAGCTGGTATTGATTTCTATTTACCCTATTTTAAGTTTGCAACTGAACTTAAATTATCTCTAGGTTTGCAAGATATTCTCAATCATAAACTTGATTCTGAGAATCCAGATGCAGATTTTTACACTTATTCTATGAGCAGAATGAGTTCGAATGTTGTTACCCTTTCATTTCATTTCGAATAAATACACTTACCCTTTATATATTATACTATGCTTACCGATATTAATTTGGTTTTAAGTCCGCGCGAAGCTTCGGAAGAACGTTTCTATAAACCTTTAGTGGCTAATAGTTTGAAAATTTATGCCTCGAGAATCACAGGAATCCAGCTTTTAAAACGATCTGTTGATGCACGACAAAGGAATATCAAGATGAACATGCGTTTTCGTGTTGCATATGATGAGGTATTTCCTGATATAAAATTGTCTGATTTTACTTATCAAGATGTTTCAGATAAAAAGAAAGTAATTGTTGTTGGCGCTGGGCCAGGAGGTTTGTTTGCAGCTCTTAGACTTATCGAATTAGGCTATTGCCCAATTGTATTGGAAAGAGGGAAATGTGTTGAAGATCGTAAGAAGGATTTGGCTGCTATTCATAAAGATAGAGTTATTAATCCAGATTCAAATTACAGTTTTGGAGAAGGTGGAGCGGGTACATTTTCAGATGGAAAGCTATATACTAGATCCAAAAAACGTGGTAACTTGAAGAAAATCCTAGAAGTTCTTCATTTTCATGGTGCTCAAGAAGATATTTTGATTGATGCTCATCCACATATAGGAACTGATGTATTGCCTAAGGTGATTGTAAAAATAAGAGAAAGTATTATTCAGGCTGGAGGAGAAGTTCGATTTTCGACAAAGGTTGATCATTTATTGGTAAAAGAAAATAAAATATTAGGCGTAAGAATTGAAAGTGGCGAAGAAATTAAGGCCGAATCAGTAATTCTTGCAACTGGTCATTCTGCTCGAGATATTTATTATCTTCTAGACTCACAAAAAATTGAGATTGAAGCTAAAACTTTTGCAATGGGAGTTCGAATAGAACATTCTCAAAATTTAATCGATCAAATTCAATATCATAACCCAGAAGGTCGTGGTGAATATTTACCAGCAGCAAGCTATAGTTTTGTGCAGCAAGTTGACGGTAGAGGTGTGTATTCATTCTGTATGTGTCCTGGTGGAGTAATTGTACCTGCTTCAACGGGTGAAAATCAACAGGTTGTTAATGGCATGTCATCATCACGAAGAAATACAGCTTTTGCGAATGCAGGAATGGCTGTAGAAATTATGGAAGATGATATAAATGAGTTTAAAGAGTTTGGTGCATTAGCTGGTTTAAAATTTCAAGAGAAGGTAGAGAAACTTTCATTCGAAAAAGGAGGAGCTGATTTAACAGCACCTGCTCAACGAATGGCAGATTTTGTTAACGGAATTCACAGTTCATATCTTCCTGATTCGTCTTACCAGCCAGGTTTAAAGAGTTCTGATTTGCATGAGTGGCTGCCAGAGAATATTCGATATCGTTTACAAGAAGGTTTTAAAGCCTTCGGAAAGAAATCTAAAGGCTTCCTCACTAATGAGGCTGTTATATTGGGAGTGGAGTCGAGAACGTCATCTCCTATAAGAATACCTCGTGATAATAAAAGTTTGCAGCATGTTCAAGTTGCTGGATTATTCCCATGTGGTGAAGGAGCTGGTTATGCGGGTGGAATTGTTTCTGCAGCTATGGATGGTGAGCGTTGCGCTGAAGCTTTTCACAATATGATGACCGAATAAAATACAGTAAAAAATTAAACAGAAAAAAGCCTTTTGAAGATATCTTCAAAAGGCTTTCTTTTTGCACGGGTGGAGAGACTCGAACTCCCGACACCTGGTTTTGGAGACCAGTGCTCTGCCAACTGAGCTACACCCGTCTGTAAACAAGTCATTTTTTTGTCTTGTCTGCGACAAAAGTAGGATAAATACTGATATCTGCAAGTGCTTTTGTTAAAGAAATAGAAAGAATTTGATGTTCGGTAGTCCCTAGTTTTGCTAGTGTTTTAAGGATGAGGTTTTTAGTTTGAAGATTTTTTTTTATAAATATCTAATGAATTTTTCATTTTTAAGTGTTAAATTATGAATTAGGTCGAATAGCTAATAATATCTAAATAATTACTGATATGAAAAATAAAAAAAAAGAGTACAGTAATGGTGAAATTACTGTTGTGTATCAAAGTGATTTATGTATTCATTCTGGAGTGTGTGCAAAGGGTTTAGCTTCGGTTTTTAAACCAGGAGAACAACCTTGGATAAAAATTAATGCTGCTACTAATGAGGAGATCATTAAACAAGTACAGAAATGTCCAACAAAGGCCTTATCATTTTATATTAATATACCAGAGAAAGAAAAGAGTGAGGAGCCTGTGGCAATTGAATCTGGATTAAAAGTAAAGGTTATACCAAAAGGTCCATTGATGATTGAAGGTCCAATAACTTTGATCAATACAAATGGGCAAAGAGAAATTAAACTAGGTGATACATTTTTCTGTCGTTGTGGTAAATCAAAGAATAAGCCATTTTGTGATGGAACACATAGAAAAATTGATTTTGAAGACTAAAAAAAAGCCCTGATAAGTGTATCAGGGCTTTCTTACTATACTAGAAGATTATTTTTCTTTATTTTTTAAGATCTGAGTTTTTAAAGCATCTGTAACAAGTTCTACAGCTGCTTCGAAAGAATTAGATTGTTTTGAAGCAAAAAGTTCATTCCCAGGAACGTTAATTTTTACATCAACAACCTTATTGGCTTTAGGATCTGAATTTTCAATATTTAATGTGACGTTATAATCACTAATATTACTATCAAACTTATTTAGTTTAGTTAACTTTTGATTGATGAAATCCTCAAGTTTTTTATCGGCTTTAAAGCCTACGGATTGTATTTTCATATTCATCACAGGTCCTCCTATATTTTAGTGCCCCTAAGAGCATGAGTTAATATTTCGTTAAATAGTAACTGATCAGTTGTAAAATGTGCACGTGTGGCTTGTAAATGCCGTTTTGATTAATCTTTCTGTCATGAAATTAGCTAAAATATTTCAATAAAGAAAGGCTTTAGGATGAATTATTATGATGTGAAATGTTAATAAATCCTAAGGTGCTTAGTATTAGAAGTAATAGCTGATAAGATATCCTGAAATATTTTTGTTGTAGCTTAATTTTTCTTTTCAACTTGTTTTCTAGTCACATAATTTAGGACATGGAAAAGTTGATCATCAAGAAAATAATTTTCAAAGTCAGCCATAATACTTTTAAAAAGTGGTAATGTCCAACCTTCCATTATTAACAACATATCTCCTAAGTCATGCTCAGCAATTTTAATTGGAATATAGACGGCTCTTTTGCCTGACTTCAGTTTATATTTTGTAATTGAGTCAGATTTGAAATTATCGATTTGTTCTCCAGAATTACAAATGTATTTTTTGCATCCTTTAAAATGGAAGTTTCCGCCGATGACATTGGTACCTGGGTAATTAAAAAAATCAATAATGAAATCAGCAACTTCTTTTTGAAAATCGTCACAGTTCTGATAGGATTCTAAGGCAACCTTATCTTTTATGATATCAAATTTTCTTGATAGTTTATAGGGAATAGAAAGAATAGAGTAAAAATAGACTCCAGTTATAACAGCTAGAAGTGTACCTAATATTGTTGACGGAATTTGCCATAGGCTTATTCCGAAAACTAATTCGACTCCGTACCACGACAATATAGACCAGACTATAATCCAAAAGCTCAATATTAATTGTAATGAGAATTTATAGATGATTTCGAATGAACTAAACATGATTGATAGAATTAGTGATTTGAATTTAAAGTTATGGCGGTAATTATCAAGTACAAAATTTTACCAACCAGAAGTAATATAATCTGCTAGTCTCTGAAGATGTTCTCCAAGACCATTAGGTTGTCTGAGATATTGAATAAAAGAGCCTGAGGCTTGTGATAGTAATGAATTACTACCAGAATAATACTCGGCAGCACCAATTGCGTATAAAATAAATATAGTGTAAAGAAGACCTAAAAAGACGACATGACGCTTTTTTAGAATGGTACTAAAGTAAAAAATGGCAATTGTTATAAGTGTTACAATTAATAAAACGATTCGGATATCAACTAAGGTTGAACCAGCTTCAGAGAATTCGATCTTTTGTCCGGTGAATAATAAAAATAAAGCTAGTGGAAGTCCTAAGCTAATTGAGATGTCAAAAATATTAGATCCTAAGATGTTTGATAAAGAGTCGTCGTAGTTCCCTTTTTTTGCATCTCGAATAGAAATGATAGTGTCTGGTACACTGCTAGCGGCTGCAATTAATATTAATGCTACAAAAAGAGGGTTAATTCCTAGTGAGTTTGAAATACCTTTACAGCCTTCCACTAATCCAGAACAAGCTACTGCAATAATAAGAGTGGATCCTACTAAGAGTAACCAACTTCTACGCTTCCTTCCTGTTCCTGTTTTTAATACATATTTTAAATATTTTCCTTGTTCACTATCGTCATTATGATCACTTGACTGTGGTTCTGGGTTTTTACCTTTTTTCATTGATAAGAAGGTGTAAGCTAGGTATATGAGGTAGAATAAAGTGAAAGCCCAACCGTGCCAATGTGTAATGTATTTACTAGAAAGGAGTACGATAAGTAGAAGTTCTGCAGTAATAAGAAATAAGCCATCTCGAATAACAACTTTTTTGCTGATTTTTAGACCAACTACGCCAGGAACTGTTGCAATAACTGTTCCTATTACTAGCATGGGTATGGCAATACTATTGAATATGGCCGAACCGGTATTACCACCAATACTAGCAGCTAAGTCACGAGCTAAATTGGCATGAGTAGCAAAGATTAAGAAAAAGACAGTTGTTAATAGTTCTGGAATTGATGATCCAATGGCATTTAAGGAAGCTCCTTTAACGCCTTCGCTCATATTTCGACCTAGATAGTCTGTTGCCACCTCAAATATATTGCACGATTTTGCAATTATAAGAGAGCAGATTATCATTAAGGTTAACCCACCGTACCAAGTGTGAAAAATGAGATTGAAAATATCCATGTTTTATAGTAATAGATGTATTCTGAGTTTGTTCTATTTGTACCCCGAAATTAATGGTAATTTTTTTATTAAAATGAGGAAAAAGAATATTTAAATACTTTGAATTAGTCTTTTTTACAAACCTCTATTTTAGAGTGATTTATTATAACAGTTCGTTTATCAATCAAAATCACAGTCGAGCCAAATTGTAATGTTTGTCCTTATTTTATTATTTACAGCTGAATTCATAACGTAGTTTGTTAACTATCGCAGGGGAGGTAGTAATCTTTCATAGGATTTATTAAAAGTATGGGATTAGAATATGTATTCATATAGTGTTTAATTTTTGATGAATTATACCTTGGAAAAAGAATGCCTTCTGTTTTATCAGTCATTAAAATCACAAGGTCAGACTCTTGAGTTGTTGATGTTTTAAAGGCTTCCTCGTTAATACTTTTGCTAGGTAATTTAGATTTGTGAATTTTATATTCAAAAATAAATTGTGAGAACATCTTTTTTGTGAATGCTAACGTGTTTCTAATTGTTTTCATGGATACATCTTCCTTCTCATTGGCTAGAATAAGTTGAACGACTGAATTGTTGAATCGACCAAAATAACTTGCCCAAATCATTTTCTCTTTCGATTCCTTTTTATGATCTATAGGTAGGATAATATTTGAATAATCGGTATTGCTCGAAGTGTTTCTACTAATTAGTAATGATGGAATTTTTGCTTTTAGTATCCAGGAGAATATGTTGTTCTTCAAAAACAACTTGAAATCCGTTTTATTGTTAATTTCTATGATTAGGAAAATAATGTTGAGTTTTTCAATGCTTTTGTTTGGTTCTTCTTTCGTGTTGTCTAGTGTAATTGTATTAACATGCTCTAATTTTGATATATAAGCCTCAATATCGGTCTGTTCTATTTTGTTTTTTGAGAAAGGAGAAGTCGAGATTAAGACTTTAGATTTAAATATGTTGGCGATTTTTAGAGCATGATTTAAAGCTTTTTTGTTTGGTTCTAATTCTTGAATTAGAAGTAATATATTTTGATTTTTTTTATACATCTACTAAAGAAAAAAGAGTTTAATAAGAAGAAAGCGTATTGATATGGGTGACTATATTTTTAATGATTGAAAGTTACGAATTAAGATAATAATTGATACTTAATATTTTTTTTAAATTGAAGGATTATTCAGCTTTTATGAATTTCAAACTCCAATTCAGGTGTTATATATTAGTAACTAGTGCTCTTAGAGAAGGGAAATGTAGTGTGTAAATATGGAAAGCTTTTGGCTTTTTTGTATCTTTAGTTACAAGGCAGAGTGCACAAATTAACCTACTATGGAATATCTCTATAAAATGAATGGCATGTTTCTCTAAAAGTTATAATAAACGAGAATATGATCACGATAATATAATTCGAACCTTAAACATTTGAGATTATGGCAAAAGTAAAATCTCTTACAGATCTAAAGAAAATAAAAGAAAATTTTCAGATGAAAATGGATCTTATAGCAAAGTGTGATGCTCCAGATAGTATGTTCCAAGTTAAAATTGCTATGGCTACTTGTGGTATTGCTTCTGGTGCAAAAGAGGTGATGAATTACTTTATTGAAGAATGTTCCAAGAGAGGAATTTTAGCCCTTGTTACTCAAACAGGATGTATGGGCTATTGTTATGCAGAACCAACCATCGAAGTGACTTTGCCGGGTGAAGAACCTATCGTTTTTGGAGATGTTGATTTAAAAAGAGCTAATGAAATTATTGAGAAGTATATTAAGAATGGTGAATTGGTTGATGGAATTATTCCTGTAAACTATAATACTATTGACTAATATTTAAACCTAATCGCTGTTATGGGAAAGTATAAAATGCATATTCTTATTTGTAGTGGAGCAGGTTGTAGAGCATCTGCAAGTGAGCTTATTCAAAATAAGTTTGAACTTGTACTTAAAGCTAAAGGTCTTGAGAATGAAGTTCAGGTAGTGACTACAGCTTGCTTTGGCTTTTGTGAAAAAGGGCCAATCGTAAAAATTCTTCCCGATAACACCTTTTATATTGAAGTGAAGCCTGAAGATGCTGAAGAAATTATTGAGGAGCATATTATTAAAGGTCGACAGGTATCACGTTTACTTTACGCCGCTACTATTAATAAAGAAGTTGTAAGTAATGCCCAAAATAGTGGTCTCCATAAGAAACAGATTCGTGTTGCTCTTAGAAATTGTGGATTTATTGATCCCGAAAATATTGAGGAATATATTGCTCGTGATGGTTATAGCGCATTAGGGAAGTGTTTCGAAATGTTACCACAGACTGTTGTTGATGTGATTAAAGAATCTGGTTTACGCGGACGTGGAGGAGGAGGGTTTCCAACTGGCTTGAAGTGGGAGATTGCTTCTAAATACAAAGCTGATCAAAAATATGTGGTTTGTAATGCTGATGAGGGAGATCCAGGCGCATTTATGGATCGTTCTATACTCGAAGGAGATCCGCATTCGGTACTTGAGGCAATGGCTATTTGTGCATACTCAATAGGTGCTGACCAAGGTATTATATATGTACGAGCTGAATATCCACTTGCTATTGAACGTTTGAAAGTAGCAATTAATCAAGCTCGGCAGTATGGTTTGTTGGGGAATGATATTTTAGGTTCGGGTTTCAATTTCGACGTTGAGATGCGTTATGGTGCTGGAGCTTTTGTTTGTGGTGAAGAAACGGCTTTGATTTATTCCATGGAAGGACTTCGTGGTGAACCAACAATAAAACCTCCTTTCCCAACGGAATCAGGATATAAGGGTAAGCCAACGAATGTAAATAATGTGGAGACTTTTGCTAATATTCCTGTTATTATCAACAAAGGTGCTAAATGGTTTAGTTCTATCGGAACTGAAAAATCAAAAGGAACTAAGGTTTTTGCTTTGGCAGGAAATATTAATAATGTTGGACTTATTGAAGTTCCTATGGGGACAACACTTCGAGAAGTAATTTACGAAATTGGTGGTGGTATTAAAGATGGAAAAAAATTCAAAGCTGTTCAAACTGGTGGCCCTTCTGGTGGTTGTTTAACAGAGAAGCATCTCGATACACCAATCGATTTTGATAACCTTCTGGCAGCTGGCTCTATGATGGGATCGGGTGGTATGATTGTTATGGATGAGGATGATTGTATGGTTTCTATGGCGAAATTCTATATCGAATTTTCAGTTGAGGAATCCTGTGGCAAATGTACACCTTGTCGTATTGGTAATAAGCGTCTTTATGAAATATTAGATAAGATTACTAAAGGCGAAGGAACTCTAAACGATTTAGATTTATTGCGTAATTTAAGTGGTGTAATTAAAGATACTTCTCTTTGCGGATTGGGACAAACGTCTCCAAATCCAGTTTTGTCTACTCTTGATAATTTCTACGATGAGTATATCGCTCATATTGTAGATCATAAATGTCCTGCAGGACGATTTAAGGCTTTATTGCAATATGCTATAAATCCTGAACTTTGTGTTGGTTGTACGCTTTGTGCCAAGAATTGTCCGGTGAATTGTATTTCTGGAGAACGAAAAAAAGCTCATGTTATCGATTTTGAAAAATGTATTAAGTGTGGTGCTTGTATGGATGCCTGTAAATTTAATGCCATTAGTATACAATAAGGAGGCTTAGAAATGGAACAAATGATAAAGTTAACCATTGATAATAAAGATATAGAGGTTGTCCAAGGAACTACTATTCTTGAGGCGGCTAAAATAATTGGTGTTGATATACCAACGCTTTGTTATATGCACCTTGAGGATTTGGATATTGAGCATAACCCAGGTGGATGTCGTATTTGTGTTGTCGAAGTTGAGGGAAGAAAAAATCTAGCATCTTCGTGTAATACAAAATGTGTGGCTGGAATGAATATCAAAACGCACTCCATGAGAGTTTTAAATGCCCGTAAAACAGTCATGGAATTAATACTTTCTGATCATCCAGCCGATTGTTTGGTTTGTGCAAAATCAGGAAACTGTGATTTGCAGACTATGGCTAATAATTTAGGTGTTCGTGAGATTCATTATAAAGGTGAACAGTCAACTTATAGGGTAGATTATTCTCCATCTATTATTCGTGATATGGATAAGTGTATCATGTGTCGTCGTTGCGAAACAATGTGTAATGTGGTGCAAACAGTAGGTGCGCTTTCTGCAATTAATCGTGGCTTTGAAACAGTTGTGTCACCTGCTTTCGAGATGAATCTTGAGAAATCGCCTTGTACTTATTGCGGACAATGTGTTGCTGTATGTCCCACTGGAGCTCTTACCGAGAAGGATCATACCAATCATTTGATTGGAGATCTTGCAGATCCTAATAAAACTGTTATCGTTCAAACGGCTCCTGCTGTAAGGGCAGCTCTTGGCGAAGAATTTGGAATGGTACCGGGAATATTGGTAACGGGCAAAATGGTTGCTGCACTTCGTAACTTAGGTTTCGATAGAGTATTTGATACTGACTTTGCTGCCGATCTTACTATTATGGAGGAAGGTACTGAGTTGCTCCAACGGCTTGATGCGTTTTTAAAAGGCGATAAAAAGGTGAAACTTCCTATTTTAACCTCATGTTGTCCAGCTTGGGTTAATTTCTTTGAACATCACTTTCCGGATATGAAAGATATTCCTTCAACAGCTCGTTCACCTCAGCAAATATTTGGTTCTATTGCTAAAACTTATCTGGCAAATAAAATGGGTATCAAGCGTGAGGATATGACTGTTGTTTCTGTTATGCCTTGTTTGGCTAAAAAATATGAATGTCAGCGTGATGAATTTAAAGTTGATGGTGATCCAGACGTAAACTATTCTATCACAACACGGGAATTAGCTAACTTGATTAAACAAGCCAATATGGACTTTGTTACGCTTCCTGATGAGGATTTTGATAACCCCTTGGGAGAGTCAACAGGTGCTGGTGTCATTTTTGGTATTACAGGTGGCGTTATTGAGGCTGCAATTCGTACAGCTTATGAGATTTATACAGGAAAAACACTAGAGAAGGTAGACTTTGTTTCTTTTCGTGGTATGGAAGGTGTTCGTAGTGCTAAAGTCGATTTTAATGGACTCGAGTTAAACATTGGTATTGCTCATGGTTTGGGTAATGCTCGTAAGCTTCTTGAAGAAATCAGAGATGGTAAATCTCAATATCATGCTATTGAAATTATGGCTTGTCCTGGCGGCTGTATTGGAGGGGGAGGCCAACCGTTGCACCACGGTGATGCCTCTATTATAGCTAAACGTGCTGCAGCTCTTTATCGCGAAGATGCTGGTAAGGCAATTCGTAAATCGCATGAAAATCCGTATATCATTAAATTGTACGAAGAGTTCTTAGGTAAGCCTTGTGGTGAATTGTCGCATAAACTACTACATACTCACTATTTCGACAGAAAGGATGTAATCGAATAGTTTAAGTAAATATGAGATCGTAAATATGAGAATTTAGATGTGAGTTTTTAGATCTTTGCATCTGATTTTTATCTCACATCTTAAATATAAGTATTATGGCAAAAATAAAATTAGGAAAAGATAAGCTCGACAAACTTATTGAAATCTGTAAATCATTTAATAACGAAAGCAGCGAGCTGATTAATGTTCTCCATCAAACTCAAAAAAACTTTGGTTACATTCCCGCTGAAGTTCAGGAGGTTATTGCTCGTGAATTGAATGTGTCAGTTGCTCACGTTTATGGCGTAGTTACCTTCTATTCATTTTTTACGATGGTACCTAAGGGTGAGTTCCCTATTTCTGTTTGTATGGGAACAGCTTGTTATGTTCGTGGGTCTGATAAAGTCCTAGAAGAATTTATAAAGCAACTTAAAGTACCTGTTGGTCAGTTAACTGAAGATGGTAAGTTTTCCATCTCATGTCTACGTTGTGTAGGCGCCTGCGGTTTGGCTCCAGTAGTTACAATTGGAGAGCGTACTTATGGACGTGTTGCTGTTGGTGATGTTGCTGATATTTTAAAAGAGTATCAAGGCTAAGTTTTTGATTTTAATGATAAATATACCTTCGAAATTTTTGTTTTTTTTTGTGTGGTATCAGATAGATATATTTGTATTGTGAAAAAAATAATATAACTTCAGTAGTCTAATTATCTTAGTCTTACAAAGAAACATTATGACCTCAACTTATTTAATATGTCTTTTAAAAAGCATTTAAAAACTTATTTCTCGTTTTCATCTTCTGAAAGAAAGAGTCTAATTATTCTTTTAGCTCTTGTGCTTGCTGTTTTTATGTACCCTTTATTCTTTTTTAATAATAAAGTTCCAGTATGGGAAAACAATACTGCGAAGCAAAAGACATTGGATAGTTTGTTGATTTCCATGTCTGTCAATTCAAAAGAGAAAGATAATAGGGGTGTTTCTTATAAGTTATTTTCCTTTGATCCTAATCGTATTGATAGCTCAGGAATGTTATCGTTGGGTTTCTCAAATTTCTTGACTAAAAATCTATTGGCTTATAGAAAGTCGGGTGGTCGTATTGCACGTAAAGGTGATTTGAAGAAAATCTATGGCATGACTGATGATTTGTATCTTAGATTAGAACCATTTATTCATATTGCTTCTATAAAGGTCTTATCTACTTCTAAATTTAAAGCTAAATTAAAGCCTTTTGATCTTAATCAAGTCGATTCAATGGATTTACTAAGTTTAGGTTTTTCTGAATTTCAAACCCGCAATTTTATTCGATATAGAAGTAAGCTTGGACAGTTTAGTAAAAAAGAGGAGTTGAAAGATATTTATGGAATTAGTTCCTCTGATTTCGAGAAGTATGAGAAATTTATTCAGATAGGATCAAATAAATTGGAGACCAAAACTTATTTGTTTTCTTTCGATCCTAACCATACTAGTAAAAGTGCTTGGGATAGTCTAGGAGTTAAATTAGCTGTCATTAATAGAATAAATAAGTTTTTATCAAAGGGAGGACAGTTTTATAAGGCTCAAGACTTGAAAAGAATTTATGGTTTTGATTCTTTAAAGTATATTGAGCTTGGACCTTATATAGATATACCCAAGAAAGTGTTTGTTAATAAAATTTTAGTTGATTTAAATCATGCAGATTCTATTGGCTTGCAATCTTTACCAGGAATTGGTTCGTATTTTTCTAAGCAAATTATGAACTATCGAAAAAAGTTGGGTGGTTTTTATAATGTAGATCAATTGAACGATGTATATGGTTTAAGGCTGAGTCGAATTGATAGTATTCGTTCATATGTATTTGTAGATACAATTGATTTGCACTTAATTAATATTAATAAAGCGACAGTTGATGAATTAAATGCTCATCCATATATAAGTTATAAAGAAGCATTGGATATCGTTCGTTTAAGAAAGAGAAAAGGTTTAATTGATGATTTAGTAATTTTGCAAAAGAAGAAAATTTTTTCAAAATCGAACTTTTCAAGAGTAAAACCCTATTTGATTTTAGAATAAAAGCATAAAACGGCTATTTTTCGATGAAAAGAATAGTCTAATTATCTGACATTTATATGCGATTCAATTAAAATTTAAGTAATTGGTCAGATTTTTATAGATTTGTTTGAAATATCGTAAATGAATTAATAAGTTTGCGGCTCATTTAGAAATGATTAAATAAAAGAAGAAACTATGATTATTATTCCTATGAAGGAAGGCGAAAACATTGAAAGAGCCTTAAAAAAATTCAAAAGAAAATTTGAAAAAACTGGTGTAATCAAAGAATTACGTGGAAGACAGGTTTATATTAAGCCTTCTGTAAGAAAAAGAAAAGAAAAGATTCACGCAGTTTATGTTCAACAAATGCAATTGAACGAAGATTAATTTCTTTTGAAAAGGTTTCATGTCTTATTTTTTTGTAACTTGGTTTAACTAGATTATGAATTAAAAGTGTATGAGATATAAGGAATCTTTTCTGTCTTATTTGCAGTATGAGAAACGCTATTCTAAGCATACTTTGGTATCTTACGATTGTGATTTAAATCAGTTCTTTTCTTTTTTAACATCCTATGGTATTAAAGAAGAAGAATTAGTTGAATTGAATTTCAAAGATATCAGAAAGTGGATCGTCTCTTTAATGAATGATGGCTGCACAGCCAGAACTGTAAATAGGAAATTATCTTCTTTGAAATCCTTTTTTAAATATTTATTGCGAGAATCGTTAATACAACAGAATCCTATGGATAAAGTTGTAGGTCCTAGGCAAGGTAAGAAGCTTCCGAGTTTTGTTGCCGAGCATAGTATGCTATTGTTGCAAGAAGTAGATTTTGGTGAAGGGTTTGAAGGGGTTCGAGACAGACTGGTAGTTGAAATGTTTTATCAGACTGGCATGCGTTTATCTGAATTGATGAACCTAAAGGTGTCTAGTTTTGATCGATCAGCCTCAGTTGTTCGAGTTTTAGGTAAAAGAAATCGGGAGAGAATCATTCCTGTTAGTAATGTTCTCGAAACACTTCTTGATGAGTATTTAGAACAAAGATTTTTGCTTTGTTCAGAAGAGGATGGTTTTTTAATCTTAACAGATCATGCAAAGCCAGCTTACGAAAAGTTGTTGTATAGGATTGTGGTAAAACACTTGTCTAAAATAACAACCCTTTCTAAGAAAAGTCCTCATGTGTTGCGACATACTTTTGCGACACATTTACTTAATAATGGAGCTGATTTGAATGCTATAAAAGAGTTGTTGGGACATTCAAGTTTGTCTGCTACTCAAATATACACTCACACAGGCTTTGAGAGGCTAAACGTTATTTATAAACAGGCTCACCCCAGAGCTTAAAACTTGGAGGATAGAGTATGAAAGTAAACATTCAAGCAGTAGGTTTTAATGCTGATGCACGGTTGGAAGAATTTGTTGAAGGAAGAGTATCTAAATTACTTAAGCTTGACGATGATGTTACCAACGTAGAGGTCTTTTTAAGGGCTGAAAAACCATCGGTTGTAGAAAATAAAGAAGTAGAGATAAAATTTAATATCCCGGGAGGTGATATATTTGCCAAAAAGCAAAGCAAAACGTTCGAAGAAGCAGTTGATTTAGCGGTAGATGCATTGAAACGTCAAATCACAAAGCGTAAAGAGAAACTTCGTGGAAAATAATTGTAAAAATTATTTAATAGTTTTGTTATATAGATAAAATGTATTTACATTTGCAGACCATTTGCGAGGGAATTGTATGTCCCAGTGTGAATGGTCTGTTAATTGCCAGTGTAGCTCAGTTGGTCAGAGCAGCTGATTTGTAATCAGCAGGTCGTCGGTTCGACTCCGGCCACCGGCTCTTTTTTTGAATTTTATTGGGGAGATACCAAAGTGGCCAACCGGGGCAGACTGTAACTCTGCTGACTTCGTCTTCGTAGGTTCGAATCCTGCTCTCCCCACAGTGAAATTTCATAAACCTATTTATATAGGGTTGTGATATGCGGGAATAGCTCAGTTGATAGAGCATCAGCCTTCCAAGCTGAGGGTCGCGAGTTTGAGTCTCGTTTCCCGCTCATATTATTTTGCCGTTGTAGCTCAGGGGTAGAGCGTTTCCTTGGTAAGGAAGAGGTCATGAGTTCAAATCTCATCAATGGCTCAGGAAAATATAAAATATTATTTTAATTGTTGTCTAATTATTAATTAACTTTTCGAGTTATGGCTAAAGAACATTTTGATAGGTCAAAACCACACGTAAATATCGGTACTATCGGTCACGTTGATCACGGTAAAACTACTTTGACTGCTGCTATTACAACTGTGTTGTCAAAAAGAGGTTTTTGTGATGTAGCATCTTTCGATTCTATCGATAATGCTCCAGAGGAAAAAGAAAGAGGTATTACTATTAATACTGCTCACGTTGAGTATTCAACTGCTAATCGTCACTATGCTCACGTTGACTGTCCAGGTCACGCCGATTATGTGAAAAACATGGTTACTGGTGCTGCTCAAATGGATGGTGCAATTTTGGTTTGTGCTGCTACTGATGGTCCTATGCCTCAGACTCGCGAGCACATCCTATTGGCTCGTCAGGTAAACGTACCTAGAATGGTAGTTTTCTTGAACAAAGTTGACATGGTTGACGATGAAGAGATGCTAGAGTTAGTAGAAATGGAAGTTCGTGAACTTTTAGATTTTTACGAATTTGATGGTGATAACACACCAATCATTGCTGGATCTGCTTTAGGTGCATTGAACGGTGAAAAAGAATGGGAAGATAAGATCATGGAGCTTATGGATGCTGTTGATACTTGGATTCCACTTCCTCCACGTGATACTGATAAGCCTTTCCTAATGCCAGTTGAAGATGTATTCTCTATTACTGGTCGTGGTACTGTTGCTACTGGTCGTATTGAAACTGGTATTGTTAAAACTGGTGAAGAACTTCAAATTATCGGTCTTGGTGCTGAAGGTGTAAAAACTGTTTGTACTGGTGTTGAAATGTTCCGTAAGATTTTGGATGAAGGTCGCGCTGGTGATAACGTAGGTTTATTACTTAGAGGTATTGACAAAGCTGCTATCAAACGTGGTATGGTTATATCTCACCCAGGTACTATTAAACCTCATACTAAGATTAAGGCTGAGATTTATGTATTGAAAAAAGAAGAAGGTGGACGTCACACTCCATTCCATAACAGATACCGTCCTCAGTTCTATATTAGAACTCTTGATGTAACTGGTGAGATTACTCTTCCAGAAGGTGTTGAAATGGTAATGCCAGGTGATAACGTTACTATCAATGTAGAATTGATTACTCCAGTTGCTTGTTCTCTTGGTCTACGTTTCGCTATCCGTGAAGGTGGTAGAACTGTAGGTGCAGGTCAAATTACTGAAATTATAGAGTAATTTACATATAAAGAGTAATTCGTTTACGGATTACTCTTCTACGGGTGTAGCTCAGTTGGCAGAGCACTGGTCTCCAAAACCAGGTGTCGGGAGTTCGAGTCTCTCCACCCGTGCCAAAGGATACTTTGTCTTATGAAATAAGTCTCACAAACTGGATTTATTTAGACTGTGAGACAACTTCCATGTGAATTAATAAAACTTTAATTATAAGCACATGAAATTAGTAAATTATATTAAAGACGTTTATAACGAAATGACACAGAAAGTTTCATGGCCAACATGGCCTGAACTTCAAAGCAGTGCTATCGTCGTAATGGTAGCTTCAGCAATTATTGCAGGTGTAATTTTTGCGATGGACTTTTCGTTTAAAACGTTGATGGACACTGTATATGGTATGTTTTACTAATCATTGAAACTTTAAGATGGCTGAAATTGACAAAAAATGGTATGTTCTACGGGCTGTAGGAGGAAAAGAAAAGAAAGTCCAAGAATATATTTTAAGTGAGATTTCTAATCTTGGACTTCAGGATTACGTATCGCAGGTTCTCATTCCAACTGAAAAAGTGTTTGTGGTGCGCAACGGTAAAAAAATTAGCAAGGAAAGAATTTTCTTACCAGGCTATGTTTTAATCGAAGCTGCATTGACAGGCGAAATCCCTCACATCCTTCGTAGTGTTACGAATGTGATTGGCTTCCTGGGGGATACTAAAGGCGGCGACCCGTCTCCATTGCGACAATCAGAAGTGAATCGCATTTTGGGTAAGGTTGACGAATTGGCTAATAAAGATGAGGAAATGAGTATTCCTTATTTTGTTGGTGAATCGGTAAATGTGAATGATGGACCATTTAATGGTTTTACTGGTGTGATAGAAGAGGTTAATGCTGAGAAGAGGAAACTAAAAGTAATGGTTAAAATCTTTGGACGTAAGACACCTCTTGAGTTAAGTTTCATGCAAGTAGAAAAAGAATAAAAAACCTTTAGAAAAGTAAAACTATGGCTAAAGAAGTAGCAGGATTAATAAAATTGCAGATCAAAGGTGGTGCTGCAAATCCTTCACCTCCAGTAGGACCTGCATTAGGTGCTAAGGGAGTAAATATTATGGATTTTTGTAAACAATTCAATGCAAGAACTCAAGACATGGCTGGAAAAGTTATTCCAGTTGTTATCACTGTTTACAGTGATAGTTCTTTCGAATTCATTACAAAAACTCCTCCCGTTGCTGTTCAAATTTTAGAAGCTGCAAAATTAAAATCAGGTTCTGCGGAATCTAACCGTATTAAGGTTGGATCAATTACTTGGGAACAAGTTCGTTCTATCGCAGAAGGAAAGATGCAAGATTTGAATGCTTTTGAAGTAGAGAGCGCCATGAGTATGGTTGCTGGAACAGCAAGAAGTATGGGTGTCACTATTTCTGGTGATAGTCCGCTTAATCAATAATTTTTAATACTGCATTTAAAATGAGTATAACAAAGAATAGAAAGTTAGCTTTAGAAAAAGTCGTAGGAGATAAGATCTATACTATCGACGAAGCAGCAGCATTGGTTAAGGAGATTACTACTACTAAATTTGACGCTTCAGTGGATATGGATGTTCGCTTAGGAGTTGACCCTAGAAAAGCGAATCAAATGGTTCGTGGAGTGGTAACCCTACCTCACGGTACTGGTAAAAATGTTCGTGTTTTAGTACTTTGTACTCCTGATAAGGAAGAAGAAGCTAAAGCTGCAGGTGCTGACTTTGTTGGCCTTGACGAATTTATTACTAAGATCAAAGCAGGATGGACTGATATTGATGTTATCATTACAATGCCAACTGTTATGGCTAAAGTAGGTGCACTTGGACGTGTATTAGGCCCACGTGGTTTAATGCCAAACCCTAAGAGCGGTACTGTAACTATGGACATTGCTAAAGCTGTTAACGAAGTTAAGGCTGGTAAGATTGATTTCAAGGTCGACAAATATGGTATTATTCATTCATCAGTTGCTAAGGTATCTTTTGAAGCAGATAAAATCAAAGATAATGCTAAAGAATTTGTTGGTATTATCAATAAATTGAAACCATCTGCATCGAAAGGGACTTACATCAAGAGTATATACCTGTCAAGTACAATGAGTGCTGGGATTCAAATTGATCCAAAATCACTTATTGACTAATCAAATTATTTTTTAATCGAGACCTTGGTAATCATGAAAAAGGAAGACAAAATTCAGATTATTGATAGCTTGACAGAACAAATCAACGCATCAAATCACTTTTACCTAACAGACACTTCAGGAATGGATGCTGTTGCAACTTCTGCTTTACGTAGAGCTTGTTTTGGGAAGCAAATAAAGATGGTTGTTGTGAAAAATACTTTACTTCGTAATGCTTTAGAAAAAGCAGAAGTTGAGTGTGATGATTTGGCTGGAATCCTTAAGGGTGCAACATCTCTTATGCTTTCAGATGTGGGAAATGCTCCTGCAAAGCTAATCAAAGAATTCAGTAAAAATAATGACAAACCAACACTAAAAGGAGCTTTCGTAGAGGGAGCTGTTTATCTTGGAGCTGGTGAGTTAGACCTTCTAGCGTCTATTAAGTCTAAGGAAGAACTTATTGGGGATATTATTGCAGCATTGCAATCGCCAATTCAAAAAGTTATTTCTGCCTTAGAAAACGGTAAAGGTGAAGAAGTTGCTGAAGAAGTAGTATCAGAGTAATATATTTAGAGTATTTATTATTTAAAAAATAAAACAACATGGCAGATTTAAAAAAGTTTGCAGAAGAATTAGTTAATTTGACTGTTAAGGAAGTAAGTGAATTAGCTCAAATCTTAAAAGATGAGTACGGAATCGAGCCAGCTGCTGCTGCTGTAGTAGTTGCAGGTGGAGACGCTGAAGGTGCTGCTGCTGAGCAAACTGAATTCGATGTAATTCTAGTAGCTGCAGGTGGTTCTAAACTAGCTGTAGTAAAACTAGTTAAAGAATTAACTGGTCTTGGACTTAAGGATGCTAAAGCTGCAGTAGATGCTGCACCAGCACCATTGAAAGAAAAAGTTTCTAAAGAAGAAGCAGAAGCATTAAAAGCACAATTAGAAGAAGCTGGAGCTGAAGTTGAACTTAAATAGAATCACTAAGACCTTCAAGTAAGGTTATTATGGTTTAGAGTTTCATTAATTTGGAACTCTAAGCCTTTTTGTTGTTTATTATTGTTTAGGTTCAATTAATTTTAAGTAAATGTCTTCAAATACTATTAGTCAAAGAATTAGTTTTGCTTCAAATAAAAATCAGTTTCTATATCCTGATTTTTTGGAAATACAACTAAAATCTTTTCAAGACTTTTTTCAGTTGGAAACAATTTCTGAAAACAGAAAGAGCGAAGGATTATTTAAGGTATTTAGTGAGAATTTCCCAATTACGGATACCCGTAACAATTTTGTGTTGGAATTTCTTGACTATTTTGTTGATCCACCACGTTACTCCATTGAAGAATGTATCGAACGAGGCCTTAGTTATTGTGTGCCCCTTAAGGCTAAACTAAAGCTATATTGTACCGACCCAGAGCATGAGGATTTTGATACAGTTATTCAAGATGTATATCTTGGAACTGTGCCTTATATGACTGAAAAAGGTACTTTCGTAATCAATGGTGCTGAGCGTGTTGTCGTATCTCAACTTCACCGTTCTCCGGGTGTATTCTTTGGACAAAGTTTACATACCAACGGAACTAAGTTATATTCCGCACGTATTATTCCTTTTAAAGGATCATGGATCGAATTTGCAACTGACATTAATAATGTTATGTATGCTTATATTGACCGAAAGAAAAAACTTCCTGTTACAACTCTATTAAGATCGATAGGTTTCGAAAGTGATAAAGATATTCTAGAAATATTTGATCTTGCTGACGAAATAAAAGTTTCAAAAACCGGACTTAAGAAAGTTGTCGGTCGTAAACTTGCCGCTCGTGTTCTTAAATCTTGGATTGAAGACTTTGCAGATGAGGATACAGGAGAGGTAGTTTCTATCGAACGTAACGAAGTTATTATCGATAGAGAAACTATAGTTGAACCAGAACATATTGAAGAAATTCTTGAGTCAGGTGCTAAGACTATCTTATTACACAAGGAACAGCAGAATCTTGCTGATTATGCAATTATTTACAATACTTTGCAGAAAGATCCTTGTAACTCTGAAAAAGAAGCTGTTCTTCATATTTATCGTCAATTAAGAAACTCTGAGCCACCAGATGAGGCTACAGCTCGTGATGTAATTGATAAATTGTTCTTTTCTGACAAACGTTACGATTTAGGTGATGTTGGTCGTTATAGAATCAATAAGAAATTAGGTTTAAATACCGATAGGGATACTAAGGTATTGACCAAAGAAGATATTATTGAAATTATTAAGTACCTTATTAAGTTATTGAATGCACGTACTGATGTGGATGATATTGACCACTTGAGTAACCGTCGTGTTCGTACTGTAGGGGAACAACTATATAGTCAATTTGGTGTTGGTTTAGCTCGTATGGCGCGTACTATTCGTGAAAGAATGAATGTTCGTGACAATGAGGTGTTTACCCCAATTGATTTGATTAACTCGAAGACTTTATCTTCAGTTATCAATTCATTCTTCGGAACAAATGCTTTGTCTCAGTTTATGGATCAAACCAATCCACTTGCCGAGGTAACTCATAAGAGAAGAATGTCAGCTCTTGGACCAGGTGGTCTGTCTCGTGAGAGAGCAGGTTTCGAGGTTCGTGATGTTCACTATACTCACTATGGTCGTTTATGTCCTATTGAAACACCAGAGGGACCAAATATTGGTTTGATTTCTTCTTTATGTGTATTCGCTAAGATTAATGATCTTGGATTTATTGAAACACCATACCGTAAGGTAGTTGATAGAAAAGTTGATTTAAGTAATGACGGTATAAGTTATTATTCAGCTGAGGAAGAGGAAGGATTGATTATTGCCCAAGCTAATGCGCCATTGAATGATGATGGTTCATTTATTAATGATAAAGCAAAATCACGTAAAGATGGTGACTTCCCATTTGAAGAGATTGAGAATTTAGATTTGATGGACGTTGCTCCAAATCAGATTGCTTCTATGGCGGCTTCATTGATTCCGTTCCTTGAGCATGATGATGCCAATCGTGCTTTGATGGGATCGAATATGATGCGTCAGGCCGTTCCAATTATCAAACCTGAATCACCAATTGTAGGTACTGGACTTGAAGCAACTGTTGCGAGAGATTCTCGTACTCAGATTATAGCTAAAAGAGCTGGTGTTGTTGAATTTGTTGATGCAACTAAAATTGTAATCGCTTACGAAAGAAGCGAAAGTGAAGCATTTGTTAGTTTTGAATCAAATGTTGTAACTTACAATTTACCAAAATATCAAAAAACGAATCAGGGAACTACTATTGACCTTAAGCCTATTGTAGCTAAAGGAGATAAGTTAGTTAAGGGTCAAATCTTAACTGATGGATATGGTACTCAAACTGGTGAGTTAGCACTTGGTCGTAACCTTAAGGTGGCATTTATGCCTTGGAAAGGTTATAACTATGAGGATGCGATTGTTATTTCTGAGCGTATTGTTAAGGATGATGTATTTACTTCTATTCATGTAAGTGAGTATTCTCTTGAAGTACGTGACACAAAACGTGGAATGGAAGAATTAACTTCTGATATTCCTAACGTAAGTGAAGAAGCAACTCGTAATCTTGATGAAAATGGTTTAATTCGTATTGGTGCAAATGTTGAGCCAGGCGATATTCTTATTGGTAAGATTACTCCAAAAGGAGAATCTGATCCTTCTCCAGAAGAGAAATTGCTTCGTGCAATTTTTGGTGATAAAGCAGGTGATGTAAAAGATGCATCTCTTAAAGCTTCTCCTTCACTTCATGGTGTTGTTATCGAGAAAAAGTTATTTTCTCGAGCTGTTCGTGACCGTAAGTCTAAGCAAAGCGATAAACCATTATTGCAGAAACTTGATGAAGAGTTTGAAAAAACTATTGGCGATTTAAACAACCTTCTTATAGAGAGATTGTTTACAATTTGTAATGGTAAAACTTCTCAAGGAGTTAAGGATTATTTAAGTGTTGATTTAATTCCTAAGGGTGTTAAATTTACTCAGAAATTATTAATGGAGATTAACTACTTACAAGTTGACCCTAACAAGTGGACAACTGATAAGGAAAAGAATCAAACTATTAAAACCTTACTGCATAATTTTGTTATTAAGTACAAAGAACTTGATAGTGCTAGTAAACGTAAGAAATACAACCTTACTATCGGAGATGAAATGCCAGTAGGTATTATCCAAATGGCGAAGATTTATGTTGCTAAGAAACGTAAGCTTCAGATTGGTGATAAAATGGCTGGACGTCACGGTAATAAAGGTATTGTTTCACGTGTTGTTCGTAAAGAAGATATGCCATTCCTTGAGGATGGAACTACTGTAGATATTTGCTTGAATCCACTTGGTGTACCATCTCGTATGAACCTTGGACAGGTTTTTGAAACGGTTCTTGGATGGGCTGGTATTGAGTTAGGTTTAAAATTTGCAACGCCAATTTTTGATGGTGCAAGTCTAGACGAAATTACTGCATATACTGACAAAGCTGGTGTTCCTGCTTTTGGTAAAGCTTACCTTCATGATGGAGGTACTGGTGTACGATTTGATCAGCCTGCTACGGTTGGTATTATCTACATGCTGAAACTAGGTCACATGGTAGATGATAAGATGCATGCGCGTTCTATCGGACCTTATTCTCTGATTACTCAGCAACCACTTGGTGGTAAGGCTCAGTTTGGTGGTCAGCGTTTTGGAGAGATGGAAGTATGGGCTCTTGAGGCCTTTGGTGCTGCTCATGTTCTACAAGAAATCTTGACTATTAAATCTGATGATGTAATAGGTAGAGCGAAAGCTTATGAAGCTATCGTTAAAGGTGAACCTATGCCAGCTCCAGGTATTCCAGAATCTCTTAACGTGTTATTACACGAACTTAGAGGTCTTGCCTTGAGCGTCAAATTAGTATAAGCCTTATATAGAAAGTGAATGTTGGTTTATTCTGGCATTCACTTTTCATGATTCAATTTGTTAATATCCTAATTTTCAATATATGGCATTCAGAAGAGATAACAAAGTAAAGAGTAATTTTACAAAAATCTCTATCAGTCTTGCTTCTCCTGAAGAGATCTTAGAAAGATCTAGCGGGGAAGTTTTAAAGCCTGAAACCATCAATTATCGTACTTATAAACCAGAACGTGACGGTTTATTCTGTGAAAGAATTTTCGGTCCAGTAAAGGATTATGAGTGTCACTGTGGTAAATACAAGCGTATCCGTTATCGCGGAATTGTTTGTGACCGATGTGGTGTTGAGGTTACCGAGAAAAAAGTACGCCGTGAGCGTATGGGACACATCCAATTGGTTGTGCCTGTAGCGCATATTTGGTATTTTAAATCTTTGCCAAATAAAATTGGTTACCTTTTGGGTTTACCAACTAAGAAACTTGATACCATTATCTATTACGAGCGTTACGTTGTAATTAATGCTGGTACAGCTGTAGATAAAGAGGGTCAAGCTCTTAATTATTTAGATTTTCTAACTGAAGAAGAATACTTAGATATTCTAGATACTCTTCCTGCAGAAAATCAACATCTTGATGATGAAGATCCAAATAAGTTTATTGCAAAAATGGGTGCTGAAGCACTATACAGTTTGCTTTCTCGTTTAGATCTTGATACATTATCATATGAGTTACGTCACAAGGCTAATACTGAGACTTCACAGCAACGTAAAAACGAAGCTTTGAAACGTCTTCAAGTAGTTGGTGCTTTTCGTGAGTCTAAAGGTGTAAACAAACCAGAATGGATGGTTGTCAAAGTTGTTCCTGTAATTCCACCAGAATTACGACCTTTGGTACCTTTAGATGGTGGTCGTTTTGCAACTTCAGATTTAAATGATCTGTATCGTCGTGTGATTATTCGTAACAATCGACTTAAGAGATTAATCGAAATCAAAGCTCCAGAAGTAATCTTACGTAATGAGAAACGTATGCTTCAAGAGGCTGTTGATTCACTATTTGATAATTCACGTAAATCTAATGCGGTTAAGACAGAAAACAACCGTCCTTTAAAATCTCTTTCAGATTCATTGAAAGGTAAGCAAGGTCGTTTCCGTCAGAATCTATTGGGTAAGCGTGTTGACTATTCTGCTCGTTCGGTAATTGTTGTAGGTCCAAATTTGGAAATGCACGAGTGTGGTATTCCTAAGGATATGGCAGCTGAACTTTATAAGCCTTTCGTTATTCGTAAGCTTATTGAGCGTGGAATTGTAAAGACTGTTAAGTCTGCTAAAAAAATTGTAGATCGTAAAGATCCTGTGGTTTGGGATATTCTTGAGAATGTATTAAAAGGACATCCTGTGATGCTTAACCGTGCTCCAACACTTCACCGTTTGGGTATTCAGTCTTTCCAACCAAAATTAATTGAAGGTAAAGCGATTCAACTACATCCACTAGCATGTACTGGTTTCAATGCCGATTTTGATGGTGACCAAATGGCTGTCCATTTACCTTTAGGTAATGAAGCTGTACTTGAGGCTCAGATGTTAATGTTGTGTTCTCACAATATTCTGAATCCTGCTAATGGTACTCCAATTACAGTTCCTTCTCAGGATATGGTATTGGGTCTTTATTATATTACTAAAGAACGTACAGGTTGTAAAGGTGAAGGTATTACTTTCTACTCTGCAGAAGAGGCAATGATTGCTTTTAACGAAAAAGCAGTAGATCTTCATGCTAAGATTAAAGTGAAAGTAAAAGATCTTAATGAAAATGACGAACTAGTTGACACTATTATAGAGACAACTATGGGGCGTATCATTATGAATCAACATACACCTGAAAAAGCTGGTTTTTTAAATCAGTTGATTACGAAGAGAGCTCTTCGTGATATCATTGGATATATTTATAAGAAATGTGGTGTTCATTTGACTGCTAAATTTCTTGATGATATTAAAAACTTAGGTTACCGTCAAGCTTTTGAAGGTGGACTATCGTTTAACCTTTCTGATGTTAAGGTTCCTGACGAGAAGGAAGCAATGGTTGCTGAAGGTTATGAACAAGTTGACGAAGTAAAGAATAACTATAATATGGGATTCATTACTAACAACGAACGTTATAACCAGATTATTGATATTTGGACGCATGTAAATGCTAATTTGACTCAAACATTGATGACTCAGTTGGAAAATGATAATCAAGGTTTCAACTCTGTATATATGATGCTTGACTCTGGTGCTCGTGGATCACGAGAACAGATTCGTCAGTTGGGTGGTATGCGTGGTTTGATGGCCAAGCCTCAGAAATCTGGAGCTAAAGGTGGTCAGATTATTGAAAATCCAATTCTTTCTAACTTTAAGGAAGGTCTTTCTGTACTTGAGTACTTTATTTCTACTCACGGTGCTCGTAAAGGTCTTGCGGATACGGCCCTTAAAACGGCTGATGCGGGTTATTTAACTCGACGTTTAGTTGATGTTGCACAAGATGTTATTATCCACGAATCAGATTGTGGTACTTTAAGAGGTCTTTCTGTTTCAGCAATTAAGAATCAAGAAGATGTTGTCGCTTCTCTATTCGAAAGAATTTTAGGTCGTACAGCTGTTTATGATGTTTTCCATCCTTTAACTGGTGACTTACTTGTTGCATCAGGAGAAGAAATTACAGAAGAAATCGCAGAAGCTATTGAAGCTTCTCCAATTGAAACTGTAGAGATTCGTTCTGTATTAACTTGTGAAGCTCGTCAAGGAGTTTGTGCCAAATGTTATGGACGTAACCTTGCAAGTGGTGAATTAGTTCAAAGAGGTGAAGCTGTTGGTGTTATTGCTGCACAGTCAATTGGAGAGCCAGGTACACAGTTAACACTTCGTACTTTCCACGTAGGGGGTACTGCTGGTAATACTTCAGCTGAGAATTCTGTTGTATCTAAATACGATGGTTTTGCTGAGTTCGATGAACTTAGAACTGTTGAACACACGACTGAAGAAGGTGAAAAATTCGATGTTGTAATTGGTCGTACTGGTGAATTACGTATCGTCGATAAAAATACAAATATTGCTGTATCAACACATGCTATTCCTTACGGTTCTAAACTGTATACTAAGGATGCTGCTAATGTTTCAAAAGGTGATTTGATTTGTGAGTGGGATCCTTATAATGCCATGATCATTTCTGAATTCTCTGGAAAAATTTCATTCGAAAACTTAATTGAAGGTATAACCTTTACTGAAGAGTCTGATGAAGCAACAGGTTTTGCTGAGAAAGTAATTATTGAATCTAAGGATAAAGCTACGAATGCCAGTGTTAGAATATTAAGTTCTACCGGTGAAATTCTTAAGTCTTATAACTTACCAGTTGGGGCACACGTCTCGGTAAGCGAAGGTGATATGATTAAAATTGGTGAATCAGTTGTTAAGATTCCAAGAAACGTTGGTAAAACAGGTGATATTACTGGGGGGCTACCTCGTGTTACTGAGTTGTTTGAAGCTCGTAATCCATCTAATCCAGCAGTTGTTACTGAAATTGATGGTGAAATTACTTTCGGTAAGATCAAGCGTGGTAATCGTGAAGTTATTGTTACTTCACGAACTGGTCAAGAGAAGAAATATCTTGTTCCTCTATCAAGACAAATGCTTGTTCAAGAGAGTGATTATATAAGAGCTGGTACGCCACTTTCTGATGGAGCTACAACACCTGCTGATATTCTTGCTATTAAAGGTCCTACAAAAGTTCAGGAGTATATCGTGAACGAAGTACAGGATGTTTACCGTATGCAGGGTGTTAAGATTAATGATAAGCACTTTGAAATTATTGTGCGTCAGATGATGCGTAAGGTTGTTATTGCTGATCCAGGAGATACGACATTCCTTGAAAAACAAATTGTTGATAAGCAAGTATTTATGCTTGAGAACGATGAGATTTTCGGTAAAAAGGTTGTTGTTGAAGCTGGTGATTCTAACGAATTAAAGCAAGGTCAGATTGTTACTGCTAGAGAATTACGTGATGTGAATTCAGTATTGAAGCGTAAGGATATGAAATTGGTTGTTGCACGTGATGTTATTGCGGCTACTTCTACTCAAATTCTTCAGGGTATTACCCGTGCATCTCTTCAAACTAAGAGTTTCATGTCAGCGGCTTCTTTCCAGGAAACAACTAAAGTATTGAACGAGGCTGCAATTCGTGGTAAGGTTGATAATTTAGAAGGCTTGAAAGAGAACGTTATTTGTGGAAAATTGATTCCAGCAGGTACTGGTCTTCGTGCTTACAGAGACATCGTAGTTGGTGCAAAAGAAGATTACGAAAAACTTCTTGCTAAAACGCCTACAAAAGAGTAAGTAAACTCTTAATAAATATAAAAGCTGTTTCATTTATTGAAACAGCTTTTTTTTTATCTTATTACGAGTATATTTTATTATTTTAGCTCATCTTAATTTACTAATTTAAGATAAAATAAAATTATTGTTACGTAACTGAAAATATTTACAATGGAAGACAATAAAAAAGGGAATAAAATTGATATTCAACTTAGTGAAGAAGTGGCTCAAGGTACCTATTCTAATTTAGCAGTTATTACACACTCTAATTCAGAGTTTGTTGTTGATTTTGTACGTATAATGCCAGGTGTACCAAAAGCAGATGTCAAATCAAGAGTTATTTTAACTCCAGAACATGCAAAGCGTTTAATGTTAGCCTTACAGGACAATATTAAAAAATACGAATCGATGAATGGACCTATTAAAAATGTTGATGGCGGTCAAGGTTCTCAAGGACCAATTATACCAATGAGTTTTGGACCAACAGGGCAAGCTTAAAAGATTGACTTTGTCATGCTCTGACTATTTGAAAGTTGTAAATGTCAGGGGATGACTAAAAAAACATATAAAAGCGCAAAGAATTATTTATTCTTTGCGCTTTTTGAATAAATATGGAGGAAAATCTGTTTGATTAGTGCTTTACAAAAACGTAACGCCAAGCGGATAAAAAAAAATGTGAAAATTGTTCTGATCAGTGTGATTTGTGTTCTATTAAAAGGCTTATCTAAACATTAAGCATATAACCAACACCTCTTATCGTATCAATTTCAATTGAATTATTTTCTTTAAATAATTCCCGTAAACTAGATAAAGTATTCTGTAAGCTAGAAATATTTTGTTTTTGAGTGGAACCCCAAAGTTTTTCTGCAATTTGATTTTGTCTCATTATCTGATTGGGATTTTTCATCAATAATTCCAAAGTCTTTTTTTCGAAAGGGCTTAATCTTTTAACTAGTATATTCTTATAAAACAATTCGTTAGTATTTAAATTTAGTTTATAGTCAGAGGTAAATACAAATGCTTTAGATTGCTTTTGAGAAGTAAAACGTTTGATATAAGAGACCAGAATTGGTATGGAAATGGGTTTAGGGATATAAGCATTACCTCCTACATTTATACCTTTTGTAATCATTTCTTCTTCGGTATGTGAGGATACAAACAGTATGGGTATTTGTGGATAATTAGCAATGATATTCTTTGCTGTATCAATGCCATTCTTTTCTCCAATTTCTACATCTAAAATAACAATATTAGGAACGAAATCTTCAATAACATGTATGATTCCAAGTGTTGTATTCTGGAAATGCACACTATAATTGTAATCTGTTTCCAATACATTACTTATGAAATTGCCTAAATTAATATCGTCATCTACAAATATTATTTTCATTTTAAATTTGTTGTTGGTTATCAGTTGCGCTTTTGTAATTTTGTTTACTGTTTTAAGGGTAAAATAATCCAAAAACTACTGCCTTCGTCAATTTTACTTTCTAATTTAATTTTTCCCTTGTGGGCTTCTACAATTTGCCGACTAAACGATAAACCAATGCCATGTCCTTTTGTATTATTGCTGGAACGATAGAATTCCTGAAAAATTTTCTTCTGTTCTTTTTGTGGAATGCCTTTTCCCGAATCTTTAATGTAAATGTATAATTCTTTTTTATCACTTTTAGTTATAATGTTTATTTTAGCAGGAGCATCAGAATATTTAAATGCATTGTCGAGTAGGTTATGTAATGCCATTTCAAAATACAAAGGATCTACTTTTATGTTTAGATTTTTAGGAATATTTATTGTGCATATAGCCTGTTTTTCTTGATAGATAAGATTCAATTCTGACAATATTTCGCCACATTTTTCAGCAAGAGGATAAGCTTTGTACTCCATAGCTATTGCTCTCTTTTTACCACGAAACAAGGTTAAAATTAGTTCTATTTTGTTGCTTAATTTAGCAATGTTGGTGCTGGCATTACTCAATTGTTTTTGCATTGGTGCCGATTGCTCTTTACCAGCCAGGTAGTCCAAAAAAGTATAGGTGAATGATATGGGAGATTTTAAATCGTGTACAATACCACTTACGGCTTGCTCGCGCCATTGCAACTGATTTGCTTTTTGTTTTAATTTAAGCAGTATGTAAATCATAAAAATAACCACAAGAATAACGGCTATACCTGAAATGCTGATAGAGATTAACATTATGCGCAAGAAGGGTAATGTACTTAGTTTGAAATTGGCCGTAAAAACATAAATTTCTTTTGTGCCCAAAGCAATTGCTATGTGGATATTACTTTGCGACGGTTTTAATGTGATATTTTCATTAGAGTATATCTTATCAATCGTTTTTCCATTTTCTAAAAGTTGCATGTTGTAACTTTCTATAAAGTTTCGTTTTGCAAAACTTTTCAGGAACAAAGAATCAATAATATGTAAATGTATTTTTTTTCGCTCTAAACTTATATCGGTGAATGCAGCTTCAAGTGCTTTATGAAGTGAGAAGTTTGGAATGTACTTGTTTGTATTGATTTCTGTACTACCCAATTGTTTGGGAGAATTTGGTTGTGATTCTTCTTCGGTTTCTTCAATAGTAATTGTGGTTGTGTGTGGTTTTTTAGGATCGGAAGTACTATATCCTTGCAGGGTATGAAAGTTTAATATGCTTTGCAAACTGTTTTCCAGTTTTACTTTAAAAGCTTGTTTGTCCTGTTCCATTTGTTGATGTAGCCAAATAAGCTGGGAAAAAATAAGCATTGTAAGTACCAATACCATTATTGCAAATAGCCTTTGAAATAATTTACTTTTCATAAAGTAAAATTATCTTTCTTTTTAAGAATATGAAATATTTTTTAAAAGAATTATTCTAAATTATAAAAGATCTTCAAAAAAATGCCTCTCTTTTCTCATCAAAATCATCATTTAATTCTCATTACTTGATGAGAATTAAATGAATTTATTAAATGTTTGATAAAGCTGATATTTTCTCTATCTGCACTGTAATTTTTTTTATTTGTTCATTAAAATGCTTGTATTTCAATTAGAAAACCCAGCTGATTTTGATTAGGTACCTCACCGAGTACGATTAGAAAGCTAATCGTTTATTTAGAATTTGTATTCTAAATTTAAAGAAGAAAGACCACCATTTTAATTACTTCAAAATTTAAAATTATGAAAAAGAAAAATAGTATGGAAGTATTCAAAAAGTGTTTAGGTTCTGTAACCCTAAATTTACGGTTCCGAACCTAAACAGATGGGTAGAAGACCTCCGATTTTGGCTTACAGAACCCAAACGGAAACTTAAAGAACCACAAATTATAAGTTTCGAACCTATACGAAATGGTAACAGACCTAAACGGAACATTTCTGAACCTAAAACGACTAAATGAAATAGCCAATATGGGTGCAAGTGTTTTCACTCGCATCTATTTTCAGAGAAAAATAAAAGTTTTTAAAATATTGTTAAACAGTAAAGAAGGGGAGCAAATCGCTCTCTTTGTTTTTTTTAGATAATTTCAGTTATGTATGTTAAATTAATATTGTTGAGTTGTCTGTTAGGGCTTGGATTACATACCAAATGCCAGGTGTATGATAAGTTTGAACAGACGAATTTGGTATGTCAATATAGCATGAAATGGAAATTTGATACTTTAAACAATATTATAAGGGATGATTTAATTATTCTACAAATAGGGCAGGATATCTCTAAAAACTATAGCTATTATACTTTTCAAGCAGATTCTTTGAGTAAGACCTCTAATAGTAAAGAAATGTGGAGCATGTTGTTTAAAAAAGCAATAAAAGAGGCCAATGGAGGTGTTCCAACTAATGGTTTTCCTTATAAAAGATCAAAAACATTTGTGTATAAAAATTACCCAAGGGGCAAGATGACCATTACCGATGGAATTTCCTTGCAGGGTTACATTTATGAGGATGAGTTAAATGTACAAAACTGGGAAGTTTTGGATAGTACCAAAGTGGTTCTAGGTAATTCCTGTCAACTGGCCAAATGCACTTTTCGTGGCAGACAATGGTTGGCATGGTTTGCTCYTGAAATTCCCATAAGCGATGGACCATGGAAATTTGGTGGYTTACCTGGTTTGATTCTWGAGGTTCATGACATTGGTAAGCAATACAATTTTGTAATAATAGGCATAGAAAAAAAAGAAGAACCGAWTGTGTTTAGTAAGACATACGTGGGGAGCAAGAAGTTTGGAAAAACRAAWCGACTTGAATTCCTAAAAGCAAAAAAAGCCTACMTAATGAATATGGGTGGCTATATAGAAATGGAAACCGGAATTGATTTAGGAAGTAATTCTTTACAAAAAATGATGCGYTACGATTTAATTGAGCGGGATTATTAAAGGGGGGGACTCCACACATACGGGTTTCACAATATTATAAATTAATTTTTATATGCATAAAAAAATATTATTGTCGATCAGCATATTAGCAGTGTCGATATTTTGTAATGCACAGAAAAAATTGGATGAGTCTTTTTTGAAGTGCGTTTATGATTTTGAGTATTTAAAAGATACATTATCATATAAAAAATCAGATGGGGATATGTTGTATCTTCAAATTGGGCATAATTGCTCCAAATGTTACAGTTATTATAGTAATCAGGTTGA
>NZ_SADB01000002.1 GCF_009669305.1 Ancylomarina sp. 16SWW S1-10-2 | reverse complement strand
GTCCAAGTACCTTCTCCAACTGCTGCTGTATTGCCGCCCAAACTAGAACTGATTAATGTTCCGCATTGGTTTTGATCGCTTCCAACGATAGCTGTTGTAGGTGTCTCATAATAATTAACGGTCAGCTCTGCGTTTGTTGACGCACATGTCCCATTGGCAATGGTCCATCGATAAACGTAAGTTCCATAAGCACTTGCTGTAGCGGTAGAACTTCCAGAATTAACAGCACTAAATGTTGTTGTACCTGGTCCTGAAAATTGTGTCCAAGTACCTTCTCCTACCGTTGCTTCATTTCCGTTCAAACTAGAACTGATTAATGTTCCGCATTGGTCTTGATCGCTTCCAACGATAGCTGTTGTAGGTTGCAATGAAACTATGATCTCAAGTTTATCCGATTTTAGTGTACATATATCGGTACTTACAGATGCTCGGTAATCCATATCAACTAGTGGAGAAACGGAAAGCGTAGAGCTGGTCTCGCCACTAATAACGGTCCAAACATTGTCACCAGATATTGAGGATTCCCATGCAATCACTCCCGTGGAACCCGTTAATGTGATAAGTGATGAATTACCCAAGCAAATCGTCGGATCACTGGCACTGATTGAGCCAGCAACTACACCACAATTAACATTTAATAAACCAATATAGGAATCAGTACTACCAACGTGTGTATAAGTAATATCATTAAAAATGAGGTCATCATCCATTGTTCCTGCAACATAAATGTTCCCAGTCGAATTTGCATCTACAGCAACTGCAGATACATTATCACCACTACCTCCAAGTGTAGACCAAACATAATTGCTGCTTGTATCAAAAGAGGCAACAAAAATAGCTTCATGGTCTGACCAAGTTTCAGATCCTGAAGAAACAGGAACTGTTTCTTCGAAAGTAAGGGTTTTCTTAAATGTTCCTACAATAATCAAATTTTCTAGTGCATCGAATGATATTCCCTGTGCTAATTGATCTCCATCATTAGTGCAATCAAAGGTTTTCACCCAATTGGTTGTACCACCTGATATTTGAATAGATGATACAAAAGGATCCATTTTTTTTGTAGACCCATTTGTATAATGTCCAGGAAAGCTAGCTTCAGAATTAATACCGCCAGTAAGGTATATATTAGCATCGTCAACAACCATCCCAGTCACTAAATCATCTTCTTCACTTGATATTGATTCACTCCAATCATAAAATCCATAAGTTCCATTTGTATTAAAACTTGCAAGAAAAATATCTAGAGATCCATCATTTTCGTTTGTTAAATACGATTTAAAGTCTTTATATTTATCATAAATATAAAAATATTCACCTTTAAAGTTACCTGCAATAAAAAGTTTAGAATCTTTTTCGTAAATGGCTGTAGGTATATCAATTTCATCACTACCCCAATCCAAAAGCCATTGCTTCGTACCTAACTCGTCATATTTAACAATGAATATATCTTCATCTCCCTTTCCAAATGCGCTAGATTCCCCAGAAAAAGAAGTTTCGCCTTTAGTCGTTCCTGCAAAATAGATTCCATCAGTCCCCGCATGAACGACCATTCCTTTTGCATCTGTTAATCCCATAGAACTCTGCAGCCATACGAACTCACCATCAGAATTATACTTGACAATAAAAGCATTTGTACTTGTTGGATTATCAAATTGTTTATCAACTCCATTTTCACCTGTCCCCACAAAATAGGATGTACCTTCTCCTATGAATCCTGCGATATAAATATTACCATCAGAATCAATACTAATGGCATTGATTTCATCCTCAGAATCACCTCCTACTTTAAAAGCCCAATCGAGAGTATTATCTGAATTATATTTAGCAACAAAGCCATCATAATTACCTCGAGTATTTGTAAAGTTAGTACTAAACCCAGTTCCCGTGAAGATGCTTGAAAGATTGCCTTTCCATTTTCCAACAACGTAAAAATCACCATTAGAAGGATCTGAAACAATGTCCTTGACAATTTGTTTGTCGTTTGCTTTTATTGCTTCTACCCATTGCCAATCTGGGGTTTGACAATACACATTGACAGAAAAGAATAACAGGAAAATAATATAAACAATTCTTTTTGCCATAGGGATGATATATAAAAACTTATCGTGTTGAATATTTTTTTACAACGCTACCTCTAAAGTTAATATTATATATTAGGTTTCAAACAATTACCTATTAACATAATATGATTCTGCAAATATTTTTTCTATCTGCCTTATTCCCTTTTTCAATAAGACCTTTAAAACTTGCCTATAAACACCAATACTGACGAAGTATCAAAAAATTAGTTGCAACAGACTAAAAACACTGACTAACAACACATTAAAAATATGTATTAAAATCAATAAGATTTAATCTTATAGTTAGAACAATCAAATTAAAGCCTAACATTTCTCTTACCCAAAGCTTATTATTTAAAATGAATAAACGAAAATAAAACCTCTAAATAAGGGGTTTGCTATTGGTCATACGATCAAAATTAGATTTGTTTGGTGAAATTGTAAAAACAAAACCCGCTTAAACCAAAAGGTCTAAGCGGGTTTGCTGCTATTTCATGAACATTGAGTTCATTTGAGTGGAGCTGCAGGGGATCGAGAATAGCATTATAGTCACTTATTATCAACACATTACACACTGTTGGTATCCGCACAGGTATCCACAATTAAAAATAGAAAACTAATTAATTCGAAATCATTTCTAAGGAATTATTCAAATTCACTTTGCTAAATTAACCAAAAAGCCTTTTCAATTCAAACTGAAATAGATTGAAGATCGTATTTAATCAGCATCTGATATCAGTCTTATTTCTTTTTTATCCATAAATTACGAATCACTTATTGTAGATTATTTCTTAGGCACAAAAAAAGCAGTAAGACCACGCCTCACTGCTTCAATTTATTTTATCATATGAATCTCTACTTGTATGTCTAGGCTTTACTAAAAAGCCTGGCAAAGCCATTCTTTATCTTAGGCTGATCACCTTGTCCTCCATTGGAATCAAGACCAACAATATCAGCATATATTTCACCCCAATCAAAAAAGCCACCGTAATTTAGATCATCAATGTATAGGTCAGATTTAATTTTCTAGCTAATACTGTCGTTCCTAACGGAACTAAAAAAAATATAAAATAATCAAACCTACCATACTAATGCTCCTATGGAGCTTTAAGAAAATATAAAATAAATAAACTTAGGCACAAAAAAAGCAATAAGACCATGCCTCACTGCTTCAATTTATTTTATTATACAAATTATACAACGGTATGTCTAATCTTTACTAAAAAGCCTGGCAAAGCCATTCTTTCTCTTTATTTGACTGACTTGAACACCATTGGAATCAAGACCAACAATATCAGCATAAATTTCACCCCAATCGGGTAAACCACCATAGTTCATATCGTCAATGTACATGTCGGCTTTAATCTTGCGGCTGATACTTTCATCGAAGATTTCTTCGGGATAGTTTTTGTTGATGGCATAAAACTCCACCCCACGAGATTTACAAAATTCAACAGCTTCATCAAGCTTATCTCCCGCTCGGTATGTCCATAGGATTAGTCGATGTTGTTTTGCCTGTAACATCTTAAGTGTTTCAATGGCAAAAGGAATCTCCTTGCCCACTTTAGGATATTTTTGCTCAACTAAGGTTCCGTCGAAATCTACTGCTATAATCATATATTAAAGTCTTGAAAGGTCAAAAAAGTGAAAGAGTGAACAGATTGCCACGTCGTACCTCCTCGCAATGACAGCGTAGTATTTCATTGTCGCATGTCATGACCTTCGGAGATCTCGCAATCCCGATGGCTATCGGGACGGTACTGAGGGAAGCGAAGCGACGAAGGATCTCTTATAGAAAAGTCTTAAAAATCGAAAGTCAAAAAGGATAAAGTAAAAACGCCCCAAATCAATCGTAATTCATAATTCCTAATTCATAATTAACAAGCACCGTCAGGGTGAAAACCTCTGACGGGGTGAATTCCCTAATTTTTAAAAAAGCGCCCCATTAGCTTCTTTTTCCATCCTTTACTTCCATTGTCTTCTTCGTAGTAACCATTACCGTAGCCATAGCTACCATAATTACCCGTATTGCTTTGTTTGGCATCATTCAGAATCAAACCAATATGCTTGATACTTTCTTTCTCAGACAACTGATTAATGAATTTCACCTGATCTTTATGAGAATACCCTTGACGTAAGACAAACAGATTGGCATCAGCATACTTCGATGTCAGAATACCATCCGTTACAAGGGTAACAGGCGCATTATCGAGAATAATGTAATCGAATTCTTTTTTAGCTTCGTCAATAAAACGTTCAAACTCGCCATTTCCCAACAATTCAGCAGGATTAGGAGGAATAGGACCTGAATTCACGATACTCATATTTTGAACTTTAGTAGACGTCACAATTTCCTTTAGGCTGTGATTTTTTATCAGGAAGGTCGATAAACCTTTTGTATTACCAATACCAAAAATCTCATGCAAACGGGGTTTACGAAGGTCACAACCGACCAACAAAACCTTTTTATTATCCATGGCAATAATGGTACCCAAATTTAAAGCCGTAAAGGTTTTACCTTCTCCAGGTATCATAGAATGCACACACACAAGCTTGGAACCTTTTTCGGTGAATAAGTACTGCAAATTTGTTCGCAGCCCCCTAAAAGATTCGGCTATTCCCGAACGGGGATGCTCAAGTATAGGCATCTCTTTTTTGTAGGCGTTGTGAGCTATTTCACCAAATATCGGCAATTTACACTCCTTTTCAATATCCTCTTTCGATTTAATGGTATCGTCAAAATAATCGCCTATTACAATAACTAAAAAGGGCAGCGCCAAGCCTAAAATTAAACCAACCAATAAATTAATCGCTGTTTTAGGCCCTGTTTTTATGGCCGTATCTACACGAGCAGGATCCAACACTTGAGCATCAGACACATTGGAGGCGGTGGTAATGGCTGCCTCGGCACGTTTCTGCAACATAAAGGTGTACAGTTCGTTGTTCAGGTCGAAACTACGCTTAATGTTGATCAGCTTCTGTTCTGTTTTTGGCAGACCAGCCAATTCCAGGTTGATCTTATCCATACGGCTGGACAAACTTCTTAATTCAACTTCAGCATTACTGAGTAAATTTTTAAGATTTTCATCCAAAGAAGCCAGTGTATTGGTAATCTCATTGTTTACCATCAGCAGACTTGGGTTTTTCTCTTTGGCAATGAAAGAAAGCGATGATTTTCGAGAATACAATTCGGCCAGTTTAACGACCTGAGCATTTAAGCCTGCATCTATAATTCCGATTACCGAAGGAGAAACCATCAACTTCATTTGATCCGAATTGCCCATATAAGCTTTCAGATTACGGAAATATTCCAAGCGACGTTCTGCCAAGGCTTTTTCCGATTCTAATTTTTCTAATTTTTCTACAACAAGGCCAGATTCCTGACCTAAATCAATAATGCCATTTTTTGATCGAAAATCTGTGAAATTTTGACCAGCCAAACTCAAGGAATCCACAATTTGGCCCAACTGTATATCAATAAAGCGAACTGTATTTTCAGATGTTCTGTTCTTTTCCAACAAGCCATAATTCATGTACACACGAACCAATTCGTTCATATAATCTACCTCGCGAGCCGGATTGCTTCCCTCCAAACTTAAGGTAATTCCATCGGCCTTCTTACTTGCTAAGCTAACATCCAATCGTTCCAAATAAGATTGTGTCAAATCACTTAAACAATTGAATTCAAAATAGTATTCGGCATCTTCTGCAGCTTTAAAATCAGCTTTCTTACGAAGGGTAAAGGCAAAATATTCATTTTCAAAAGGCACATCATAATGTCCTTTCTGAGAAAAATCAAGATCCAATTCCACACCATCTTTTACCAATTCACCTTCCACCTGAATTTGATACGTATCACCCTTAAGTGGCGTAACATGCAAGGCGATACCTGTTAAATTACAATCCGGACTTTTCGCTTCTATAATATAAGGCGACTGCTTATACAAACTCGCATCCACAAAAACACCTTTTCGAAACCAGTTAACTTGACGATCAAGATTTTCCAATGCCTGACGATTCAAGGTATAAGACTTTAACATTAGAAGATGATTCTCGATATTGGTCTTTCCACCCAAATCTAAACCATCAAACATCTGATCTAAACCCATACTTTGTGATTCCTCATTCACAATAACAGTACTCGTCATCTTGTAGGTCGGTTGAGAAAACTTACTCATCAGGTAACCTCCCGAAAACCCAAAAATTCCAAAAAGGACAAACCAGTACCATTTCGAAAGCAAACGAAAGATGAACTCTTTTACGTTAGTTCCTTCTTCCATCTCGAAATAGTCCATCATTTCATTCATATTTTGCATGATCGTCGCGTCTTTTTTTTTGTCAGTTGCCTGACGATAATTTTATATTTCTAATTAGCCACAAACCCATTGAAGTTTGACTATTTTTTCTTGTTGTTTCCCCTCCAGATCTTAACCACCTCACCCTTCGGGCACTCCTCCTTAAAAAAAGAGGAGAAAGGGTGGATTATTTTTGAGGAACGAAAAAGATAAGACGGGGTGGTATTAATTACAAACAAACAAACCACCTCCCCCTTTCTCCCGATAAATCGGGACGGGTACTCCTCCTTAATCAAGGAGGAGAAATTAATTACTCTCTCGTCTGCATTAACACTTCGACTGCCGCAGGCTCTTTATAATATATTAAGAACAAGTATCAACGTCGATAACGTCGATAAAAACAAAGAATAAATCGGAGAATTCAGTTTAAAGTTTTTGTATTTATCAGGTTCAACATAAACCACATCGTTGGGCTGTAGAAAGAAGGCTTCTGATGATAAGAATTTTTTGTTACTCAAGTCTAAGCGATACGTTTTGCTGCCCGTGTCGGTTGGTCGAAGAACCAAAACCTTTTGAATGCGACCATAATCAGTCACACCACTTGCCATGCTGATGCCATCCAATACGGTCATGTTGCTGTTGTAATTATAATACACTCCAGCATTTTTCACTTCTCCCAATACAGTAATCTTAAAACTTAACAATTTCACTTTTACCGTTGCATCCTTTATATATTCGTCTGCTTTAAGCTGAATAGTTTCTTGGGCCTGCTTTAAACTTTGACCAGCAAGAGCCACTTTTCCTATAATGGGTAAGCTAACATTTCCAGAAAGATCAACCTGAAAGCCATTCAAATACTGAGAAGATGGCTGTCCATAGTTTTGAGAAGTTCCTCCTGTAGAATTCATTCCCTTAGTCGGATTAAACATGGCATTCACCTCAGGACTCATAGATTGAATATCAACATACAAATTGTCGTTGGTTTTTATAATATATTCTGATGTTTTAGCAGGAATGCCCTCTAAAATCTCATTATCGGCCGTATTATTAAGATATACCATATCCTTACTGGTTTTACAGGAAGTAAAAAAGACAGCTGTTAGGCAGACTATAATGAGTAGTAATTGTTTTTGCATTTGTGATACTATAATTTTAAAAAATAATGTGTGCAAAGATAGGGAAAAGAGACAATATAATTACGAATTATAAATTACGAATTAATAATTAAAAAATTAACACTTGCTACTCCTGGTAAGGGAAAGGATAAAGTGAATAAGGCTGAGTGAAACGAAGTCCGCCTTAGGCGTGAATAAAGTGAATAAGGCTGAGTGTAACATTTCCGATAGCTATCGGAACGCCTCAGGCGTGAATAAAGTGAAGACAGTCTTAACAGTCGAACAGTCGAATTTTAAAATTCCCCTCTCGAGAGGGGACTAAGGGGAGTGTTTTTTCAAATTGAATCATGATGTTGTTCAATCCAACTTATAATATCATTAATTATCACATCCTTATTTTGCTTTACTTCCAAAGCTTCAATTTTTTGAGACTCTATTTAAAAGACACCCCCTGTTTCCCCCCCTCAATGGGGGACTTAAAAAAAAGATGATATTTTAGACCTTTAGACTCTTTGATCTTGAATTTTACTGTCCATCTCCAGTTAGCATCACCTTAAAGGTTTTTATGAAAAGGATTAAATCGAGTTTTAATGACCAAGAATCGATATACTGCATATCCATTTTCATCCATTGATCGAAAGGAATATTGTTACGACCTGAGACTTGCCAAATGCAAGTAATACCAGGTTTCATGCTCAAACGGCGACGTTGCCAGCGTTCATATTCTTTCACCTCTTGAGGTACTGGCGGACGGGGACCTACAATAGACATTTCGCCACGAAGCACATTGAGGAATTGTGGCAATTCATCCAAAGATGTTTTTCTCAGAAAATTACCAATCTTAGTAACACGTGGATCCTTCTTTATTTTAAATACAGGTCCCTCCTGCTCGTTCTGATCCATTAGACTGGCTTTTAAGGCTTCAGCATTAATTACCATGGTTCTGAACTTTAAGCAGGGAAAACGTCTTCCATTTTGGCCTACTCGTTTCTGTGCAAAAAAGACAGGTCCCCCATCACCTAATTTTATCAGCAAAGCAATAATCAGCATTACGGGAGAAATGGCCAACAAAATGAGAGAGGCCGTCAAATAATCGATAAACGATTTGATTTTTAAAGCCAAATAATTGCCAGGCGTGTTCTGTACCGTAAGAAAAGGAATCTGATTAAAATACGAAAGCTTCGACCGCAAACTTAGCACAGACAAAAATGCCGATTGCATACGAAAAACCACGCCTACTTCGGCACAGGTATAAATCATTTTTTTGATTTCTTCTTGAATCAAAACCCCCTTGCAATACATCACTTCATCTAAGGATTTTCCATCTATAATATCTTCCATATCAGAGGATTCTGGAATCACCGTATATTTATGCCCATATTTGGACCTAATCTCGTCGCTATCCGACATGATAGCCCAAATTTTATAACCCCAATCTGCTGTTTCAATCAAGCGATCGATCAAATAGTAGGAATCCTTATCGGCAATAATCAAGACAGTACGCGTATTGTAACCTTTACCCCTGAACAATTTCATAATCCGGTAAACAACTAGTTTATATACGGCCAACACAATAAAGTTAACACCTGCAAAAAGGGCTAAATTTAGACGAGAAATGGAATTAAAATCAAGAGCCATAATACAGGCCATAAGTAAGGCAATACCGATACCCACCACGCTCATATACTCGAGCAATATGGCAGAATACATCTTAACACGAGCCAATCGGCCGAGACCAAAATAACCGAGCAAAATGAACCAAATAGGCACAATTAAAATAAAAACAACCTTGTATTCCTTTAGATTTGCATCAAGGGGTTTAATAAAATGATGAGTGAACTGCCAAGCCAAGATAAAACAAGCAAGGGTAATCATAACTTGTAAGAGTTCACTGCCTTTTTCAAGGGCACTCTCTCTTTGTTTAAGCATATTGTTAGGTTTGTAGGTTAGATGTAATAGATTGCGCTAATTCAAACGAATTTCACGAATAGGCGAGTAAAATTTTATTGTTTGCTGCTCTACTCAGAGCCGAACGAAATATATTTTAGTTGTCTGTTATCAAAAAAACAGTTGTCAGTTTTCCACATCCATCCCATGCCGATTAAAAAAGATAAAGAAATTAGACGCTGATGAAATATGATTTTTAAAATGATATAGGAAAAAACTGATAAAGACAATCCAATGCTGACATGACCTCCGGAGATCTCGCAAAAGCTCGGTAGCGAAAGAGCCTAAGCGACTGACGCAATCTGTTCACTCTTTCACTTTTGCAGACCTTTCGATCACGCCTAAGGTGTCCCGATTGAAAAATAATTAGACGCTGATTAAATATGATTTTTAAAATGATATAGAAAAAAACTAATCAAGACTCTTTGACTCTTTGACTTTTGCAGACTTTTCGACCTTTCGATCACGCCTAAGGTGTCCCGATTGAAAAATAATTAGACGCTGATTAAATATGATTTTTAAAATGATATAGAAAAAAACTAATCAAGACTCTTCGACTCTTTCACTTTTTAACTCTAATACCTTTCTTTATACTTTATCCTTTGACCTTTAAACTCTTAGACTTTTAAAACTTTTTCACTTTTGTACTTTTTTTAACCTTTTCCTTAAACACATCAATAAAAAAAACTGGCGTAGATAACAAGTACCTTCTCCACATGCGCTTGGGTTCTTTTAGCAGGCGGCCCAACCATTCCAGTTTTAGTTTGATCACCCAATTGGCAGGACGCTGGGTTGTGCCAGCGTAAAAATCGAAGACTGCACCAATGGAGCAAATCACTCCTGCATTTAAACGCTCTTTATTATCGTGTACCCATTTTTCCTGCTTAGGCGCAGTCATGCCTACAAACAAAACATCGGGTAGAAAATCATTGACCTGCTCACACATCATTTTATTTTCTTGCTCAGAAAATTGTGCCCGGTAAGGAGGCGAAAAAGAGCCAAAGGTTACATTCGGATAATCTTTTTGTAAGCGTTCACCAATCAATTGCAAAGTTTGCATGCTCGCACCCAAAAAGAAACAAGAACCATTTTCCTTGTTCAGCTTTACCAATAAATGCGTAAAAATATCGTAACCGGCGATCTTCTGAATTTTTTTACCACTCAATACCCGGGCTCCAAAAACCACTGACACCCCATCTGGCAACAAAACATCCGACTGGCGCAAAGCTTCCTGAAAATCAGGATCAGCTTTGGCAACATTGTAGGAATGACCATTTAAAGTATTGATGACCAAATGATTTCCCATTTCGATTTTGGACAGTTCAGATCCAAAGACCTGATAACCCAAGACTTCTGCCTTTGAGGTATTCATGAGTTAAATTGATTAGAATAATTGGTTTTTTTTCTTAGTTTGATAGTACCTGCCGATAAAGATCTTGCAGATTGTGAGAGTATTGTTTTGGGGTATAATTTGCTTGTAATTTTTGATAGACAGCTTCACTAAATCATTTATATATTGAAGATGAAAAGGCTATAAAAACTTTATATCTTTTCATGCAAATACAGAATCGTAAATTTCATTAAGCTTGATTACGTAATTTGAAACATCATAATGTTCGGCGACCGTTTTTGCAGCATTAAATGAAAGTGTCTCGCATAACTTTGGGGCTTGCAAAACAGATATTAATTTTTCATACAAATCATCTGAATTTTGCTTCTCAACATGTAATCCATTAGTTCCATGCTCAATGATATATTGCATTGATCCAACATTTGTTACAATCGGAACCACTCCTGCTGCCATTGTTTCAAGAAGCGCCATTGGCAAACCTTCAAAATAAGATGGTAATAGAAATATATTCGACTCTTTAATGATGTTAATTTTTGCCTCTCCTGAAACAATCCCCTTGTATTCAAAATCATGGCCTAGAAAAGAACTACATTCTCTTGTTACATGTTCTACTAATGGACCAGTTCCACATAAAACAAAACGAAAAACAAAAGCTTGTTTCAGTTTTTTTAAAGCCTCAATTAATTCATTAATCCCTTTATTTTTTTCAATGCGCCCTAAATATAAAAGATTTGGTTTGTCTTTTTTTTGTATTGATCGATCTGATTTATAAACTGAACTATCTATACTATTGGGAAGAACTGTTGCATTTAAATAAGAAAACTTTTCCTTTAACACCTCCCGTTCAATTTCACTCAAAACAATTACACAGCTAGCCTTTTGAAACAATGTTCGGGACAACTTTTGAAAAAAAGTACTTTTAGTTCCTTGCGTCATAAATACTCCACCATGTACATGCAAAACAACCGGAATATCTAACAAACGACACCAAAAATTGATAATTGATTCACGCAACACACCTTTAGGATCGAAAGGTAAGTTTTGATGTACCATATCAATCTTATTCAACTTAAGCAAAAAAGGAAAAAACACCAACTGTTTTACCAATTGCACTAGCCAAAAAACCTTATTCATTGCTTTATCTGGTCTCCCTAATAAATAATGGTAATAACAATGGTTTTTATTTTCTTGAATAATTGTCTTTACAACAGATGCAACACCACTTACGTTTAGAGAAGGATTTAAACTTGGTGCGGTTATTAATATGTTCATTTTAGTTAGATATAAACTCTTTGAATTGTTCTAAACACTGAAACCTTTATAGTCCAATTTTTACAAAATTGATTTATACAATTCTATATACTCCTCAGTCATCGCATTTAGAGAAAATTTGTTTTTAACAGTTACTATTGCTCCTTGCGATAATTTGTTTTGAAGAGAAACATCATTAATAATTTGCAATATTTTTAGAGTTAATTGCTTACTACTAAATGCATCAATAGTAAAGCCATTATATCCAGATTCAATTATCTCTGGAGTACCACCATCATTAGTCGCGACAACAGGAACTCCAAAAGCCATAGATTCTAAAATTGAATTAGATACACCTTCTTTATGTAATTTTGGATTCGTACATAAAACGGTCACATTAGTTATCCTTAAAATCTCTTCAATATCTGAACGGAAACCTAAAAAACGAATAAACTTACTCTCCTTTTCAGTTACCATCTTTTGCAATGACAATAAATTAGGTCCGTCCCCTACAACTAAAAACACTATGTTTCTCTTTTCAGTCAGAATTCTTTTCGCAGTTTGAATAAATGTATTATAATCTTTATCATTATCCAGCCTTGCAATCATAGAAACTATAAAATCATTATTAACCTTAAGTTCATTTTTAAATGCTTCTTTATTCTTACAACTATTTTTATATCGTTCTTCATTGAATCCATTATAGATAACCTTTGACTTTTGCTTAGGTATGCCATAAGCTTCAATACCAGCATTAGAATTCCCAATTATACAATCGGCCAATAAGGTATTTAAGAATACAACAAGTCTATTTATTGAAAAAAATGCAGGCTTGTTGCAATCAGCAACATAAGCTCCAATATATTTAAACCCAATAAAACAACGAATTATGTTCAGATGAAAAACTGATAAAAATCCCCATCCTTGAACAATATCTGGATTGAAATTTTTCAACAAACGGTAAATCGATAGATATGTTTGTAAGACATTCAAACCTTTATTTTTCCTATCAATAATATGAAGGCTTATATCAGCTTCATAAAGCTCTCTATAAGCGACATTATTATTAACAATAATGATCTGAATATCTTTATAACCCCTCCTATTTAAACCCTGTATAAGTTGAAGACATCTGCGCTCTTTACCCCCACCCCCAAATGTGTCTAGTACAAATGTAATTTTCATTGCTTAATTTTCAGGTTTTCCATAAAATCTTCAACCATAGAAAATTGAGGACTCACCACTACTGAATGCCACTTATAAGTCTTATCCCAAAAACCAGGAAATTGAGTTGACACAAAACAATAGCTTATTTCTATAATTTGATAGTTATTACCATTCTTAATAAAGTCAAAAGCGACAGATTGTAAATTGAGCTTTTGTGCTACCTCAAAAGCTATTTTTACACATTCAGTTCCGATTATACTTGGATCGAAAGACTTGAGTCCACTCCCTGACGCCTTAAAATCACCATCTCTACAATAGCGACGCATACCAAAACAACGTTCACCAACGACAACTAAGCGAATATCCGAGTCGTTATCAGGAATAAAATCCTGAAAATAGATGTACCCCTTTTCGTTATGAGAATATCTTTCAACCTCAGTAGGTATAAAAATGCGAGCGAGTCCTGTCAATACTTTTTTAAAAGCAGCAAAATCCTTATCTCGTTTCAGCTCCCAAACCCTATCTTTAAGGCGATTAAGTCGATTAATATGAGAAAAACCTTTACCAAAAGCTTTATTTATTAATTGTCTTCCTTTAGCTTTATTTTTAACAAGACTAACATTAACAGCACCTGCACCTCCTCTTAGCTTAAATACCTTTGGAAAAGTAACCTGATTCAACCATTTTAGCGCATCTAGCTTTGTATAAAAGACATGAGATTTTACTAAGGGTGCATTTACAGCCTCTAACAAATACTTCTGTCCCACTTTATCATCAAAATGCCAAGCCGTATTAACATCAGGAAATACTTTAACACCACTTTTCTCAAGTGAAAGTGTTAATTGACGCGCACATAAAGCAGCTCTATAATCGTTGTGATTCCAATGCCACAACAAACCTTCACAATCATTAAGCTGCGAAATAATATCAGAATCGTAACAATTAACAATTTTATATGAAATATGTTTGTTTTCACAATAGTCAACCCAATGGTCACTAAAACTGCCTTCTTCTTTATGTATAGCTAATCTCATTTATCACTAATTTTAGAAAAAAATTTAATTAAATTCTCTCCATGCCTATTGAAATCATAATTCTCTTTGGCAAAAACTTTACCATTACCCCCAACTTTATCTGCCAATACAGAATCGTTTAATATATATTCTAAATTGGAAGCAATGTCTTTTACTGAAAATGGGGTAAAGAAAACATTTTTTTTATGTGTCAACAATTCTCCAATAATACCAACTTTAGTTGTCAATACAGGCCTACCTGATATTAAATATTCACCCATTTTTGTGGGGTAATTATACCTATTTTGTCTATTTTGAGGTTTTGCCAAAACAAGAACTCTAGCATGAATTAACTCCTTTTCTAAATCTCTTTGAGATAAATAGCCAACAAAATCAATATTATCCCTAAGTTCATATAAATTAATAATTTTCTCAATTTCTTTATAATCTTTTGACGAACTAGGATTTCCAGTCAAAATTAGCCGAAAAGTTGGATGCTTTTTTATTAAAATATTAAATGCATGCAATATGCTTAAGATTCCATCCTTCCTCTCCAAATATGTTCCAGTATACATGATAGTATCATTTAATTTACCGGTAAACTCTTCATTAAATGGTTGAACCAAAATGGGTACAACTAAACAATCTTTCTTAAGTTTTAAATCATTCTTTATATAATCTTCTAAATATTTATTTATCACTATAAAGCCTGAAACCAAGTTATTAGTAAGCTTTATCAAAACTCTATCGAAAAATCCTAAATCATCTTTAACAAAACTATCTATTTCATTTTTTTCTCGAACTAGTTTACAATTAATTATCAAACAACAAATTTTTAAAAAAACTAGAAGAACAAAAGGAAAAGAACTAGTAATAATAATATCAGGAGGATTCTTCAATATAAGGAAACAAGAATTGACATACCCATAAAAATCGTCAATCCGCCTATTGACAAATTTTGTGCTTCTTAAGGTTTTCCTAGATGTATATAAAAAAGGAACACTATCAAATATACCCGAGGTTTGCACATTTTTAGTTTCCTTATTTTGTTCTGTTGGTTTAGGTATTATTATCTTGACTTCATGGCCATTATTAATTATACCCTTTGCATATAAATGAAACCTTTTTGTTAATGCATAACCATAAGGATAGGATCCATTATTAAATATAAATATCTTCATTGGTGATAATTCAAAATTAAAGATTATTTTTTGCTAAATCCGGGTTAATACTTTTCACTTATTACTTTACAAGGATTACCCAATACAACAACAACATGTATCTAATTTCTAGATAAACAATACCTTTCAACTTCTCAATAGTTTGTTTTAAAGACACATACTAGCATATGTATGTACAAAAATTGCATCTGCAACGAAACATTCATTATTCTCTATTTCAATCAGTAAGACTCCCAGTTAAAGTTTTTTTATAGAAATGAACACCCAGTAACAATGGATTTCTCATGTTTCTTTGGAGAACTAAAGACATATATTATTTCACTGTTTTCTTAAACAATTCTATTGGTGAAATAAAAAACAGCACGGCTTTTACAAAATTTTTAATCCTATTTTGTTTGGGAATAACGTAGCAAAATGCTTGCTTTCTATAGAGAATCACATTCATGTCATAAAAATCCCTGTAGTTAGATGTTTCCCATATATTTTTAGCATAATATATTGACAATAATAAAATATTAAATTTTTTATAATTGAATTGCTTTTTATCTTCCTTTAATACATCCGTAAGCTGAAATGAATTTAATGAATGATAAATTTGAATTAAATGTTCACAATTCCGAACCGATATATTTGACATGATAGAACCATTCTCTCTTAATAGATAATTATAGACAGGTGTTTTTAACATTACCAAGCTCTTTGCTAAATACAACATTCTAGGTCCAAATTCGGCATCCTCATGAAGTACTTTTGGCATAAACCTCAAGTTATGATTCATTATGAAATTCCTCCTAATAATAAATCTTTGAGATGCTCCAGACTCTCCTCCTTGAAAAAGATAGTCTTTCCCACTAATTACACCATCAAAAGTTTTAAAATTTTCAGATAATATATTCCCTGTATTTTCTTTAATTCGATTTAATAATGTTACTAATACATCAACCTTACTTCTCTTTATTTCTTCGAAAACAATTGCTAGGCTATTTTCAGTTAAAAAATCATCACTATCTACAAACCACAAGTAGTCTCCACTTGCATTTTCAATTCCCTTGTTACGTGCTCCGCTTAACCCTTCATTTGATTGATTTATAACTCTAATATTGTTATAACTCTTTTCAAATTGCGAAACAATAGACATACTACCATCAGGAGTTCCATCATTAACGATAATTACTTCAATTTCTTCTAAATTATTTTTTTGCTTTACAATGCTATCAAGGCATTTGTAAATATACTTTTCCACGTTATAAACCGGAATGATAATACTTAATAACATATTAATTTTTAGTATTTAGTCTATTTACTATCTTATCAAAAGTTCGAATAAGAAAGTATTCAACTGGTGGAGTGTTTCTTAATAAAAAGATATGTTTTTTTATTCTTTGCATAAAATCTTTTAGAAATTTAAGTCTAAAAGTCGTATTGCTTTTTTCATTCAATGGGTGCAAAAGTGTATCATCAGCAATAGAAGTGCTCAATAATTTTTCCCATTTTAAAACAATAACATCAAAAGAAAAATTTGATTTAATAAATTTATATACATCACTAAAATCATCTGATTGATGATTTAATAATTTTATAATATTTGAAGCTAACGAATCGACCCGTTTATATAAATACTTTTTGTTATAAACAGTATCTAAATATCCAGGACATTTTATCGTGGTAATATTACACCCCATTGATTGAATTTCAATCGCTGTAAACCCAAAAGTTTCTGATTTTCCAGAAGGATTAGGAACACCGACCTTACACTTTAAGAGCAAGTCATTCTTCTCTTCTCCCATAACCCCCATAAAATGAACTGATGATAGTATTTCACCCTCCTTAGTTAAATACTTCATGAATTTTGCTTCATAATTGGATTCTGCTATTCCCCATTTTCCAAGTTCTAAACCCCTATCATATAATTTCCCTGATCCGATAACATATAATTGGGCATCTGGCACTTTTTTCAATACCTTAGGCCAAGTTCTTGCTAATATATCGAATCCCTTTGAGGGTACTATACTACCAATGTACACTACATTATTATTGCGTTTTTTGAATGGATATAAAGAGATATCGTATTTGTCAATTGGGAATAATGATAGGCCATTATATATATAATCCAACTTATTAAAAATCTTGTGATCTCGGTATAAATCTCTTTGTTCCCGACCTACATTAACTATTCGAACCACATTTTTTGACTCTGAATAAAAATCAAAATCTTCTTCTTTAATAAAGTTATGTGCCCAGATAATAAATTTTAGATTTGGATTTTTAGTAATTAAAAGATGAGGCAATCTTTTATAATCAACAACCAGATATTCTATCTCGCATTTATTTGCACAAGAAATTGTTTCATCTATTGACTCGACAAACTTACAATTGATTTCTTTAGGTAAAACCCCCTTCTTTTCAGCAAATAAAGTAATATCTAGATTATTCTTTCTTTTTGCTAACAAATAAGCCATAGATATTATGGCATATTCTGAGCCACCAATACCAGGGTTACCATTTTCAATATTTAAACAATTAACATTCTCAATACCATTATTGTCTAAATGAAAGCCTATTTTTTTCATTCCTAATTTTATAAAATAAATATAACACAAATGCTTGTACAACCATACTATTGTGCTGATATACCTCTGGGTGAGTTAATGAGATGATAAGTAGAAAACAAAACCAAGCATTGATATAATGATACTTTCTTGGCAACTTCGTTTTTATACATTTCACCATATACCTGATAATAAAAAACACTAAAGGAATACCGCCTAACCAACTTAAACCAAGCAAACCCCAATCAACCCAATTAATTGCTCTTTGAGGTAACTCTGTACTTATATATTCTCCATAAGCACTATTTCCAGGCAGGCCTGAACCGAAAAAATATTCAACAAAACTATGGAAATGTTCTGTGGTATAATAAACAAATTGAATTGTGCGCGCATAATCATCATTATCGAGAGTTTGACCAGAACTTTGCCTGCTAATCATATTGGTTATCGCATCATTTACAACTGGTATCAGAAGAGAAACAAATACCAAACCTATTATCAATACAAAATACATTGCATATTTTGCACTAAATACTCTTTTTTTATATCGAAATATCAACCAACAACTTGAAATTATAGATGCTAGCAACATAATACGAAACCCTCGTATCAATAAACAACTAAAACATAAAATTATTAATAAAATATATTCTGTCTTCCGAGTTTCTAACAAACGATTTAACCCAAAAAACAAACCCAACGATATTAATGATTGACCATGTATTTGAATAAATCTATGTGGTGTTAAACTTTTATGAACCCATTCATATGATGCTCCTATAAAATAAACTGATGGGAAAGTTATTTGCTGAAATACATAACATGCACAAGCCCCAATAATAAGAACAACTATAATACGTTCCATCTTTCGTACGGAAAGATTATAATGAACCAAAAAATAATAAAAAAATAAATCTAGTATGACGAATGAAGCTTGTAATGACTGGAAATATGTCTGACCTCTATAATAATATGAAGAAACAGCACAGAATACTAATGAAATAATTATCATTAATAAGGTCGATCTAAATTTGCGTTCCTTACTAAATCCCAAGAAAGTACCCCAAAGTAGAATTGAAAGATGAAAAGTATTCAGTAACGGCAATCCTTTAAATCCAATATAACCAAAAAAATACGTTACTAATAAAAATAGTAATATGACTTTTGAAGATTTATTCATGACCAATTGAGAAGTATTTATAGTGCATTTATTAAATTATTGATAGATTTTACTCTAGCATTTTTAAGTAGCTTATTAACTTCTCTATAGTCGATTGCTTTTGAAAGTTGTATAGGGTCTTCAATATTAACTAATCTATCTTTTATATTTAATAAAGACAGCAAACTTTCGAATCTGGCACTCCCTCTTTCTTTATTATTAATGCAAATAAATTCCTTATTAAATAAAATTGAAAACACTACTCCATGAAATGAATCTGTTATTATCAAATCGGCATTATGTATTCCCTTTAACCATTCCCCAATAGAAGGTAATCTATATTTAGAGTGGAAAATGCCTTTCCATTTATTGAGTACATGAGGGTAAATATTTACTATTTTTAATTGCTTATTAAGCGATATATTATTAACAAAATCTTCCTTTTCTAAACTTGAGTCAAGAAAAAATTTACATAAATATGGTTTATGCTTTTGTTTTAATTTTGTGATTAACCCATATTCTTTTGCTTCAAGCAATAAAGTTGGATCTAAGTCTTGTTGTGCATTAACAGAAAACAACTCATTACAAATATTTACTCCTGAGTTTTCTCGTACAGAAACATATGAAAATAAACTCAATAGCTCTTTTACCCTTTTTATCTTCTCCTCAGAAACATCAAATTTATCTTTACCAAAGCTTGCCGCATAACTAATTTTTTTAGTTTTTTCACTAACCCAGTCTAAATAAAAGTAGTAACCCATTATATTTATACAATCACAATTCCATACTTGATCGCTACCTGCAAGAATTACATCATATCTCTCTTCTACTGCATCTAAATCTTCTTTGCAAGCTATATGTTTAGTTAAGTGTAAATATTTTAACCGAAATTTATTAAAGTAATTTGGGAACAATATTTTCTTAATTCGAGAAAAACGATATTTAGGAAAATCATAATTTCCATATTTCCGATTAATTATACTTACATCATGCCCTTGCTTTATAAGAACCTGTTGCAGTGCATAACACTGTAATACAGCTCCAAAATTTGCTGAAGCATAAAATGTCACAATTCCTATTTTCATTTTTCTCCTATAATTCTATTAATAACTCTTTCAATTTTCATTTCAACACGATCACGAAAAGTTGCTACTAATAAGTTGGATAATGGTTTATGACTCTTATTTATTTTTTTAAAAAATAATTTTCTATACTGCGGACTAGAAGGACTAGATATAATTGCTTTATTACCATTTAAAGCATGCTCCATACTTACTGAAATTTTCTTTATATTATCGTTATGGAATACTAATTCAGGTTTAATGTTGTTTAAAAAAATCAAACTTGTTCCTTTATCATCATCAAAATCGGGGTAATAATTTTCTACCCCCCAAAAATCAGCCATTGTAATATTGCTACCACTTGTAAATGATTTGAACTTACAATCATAACAAGCTGGACGTAAATATATATTTGACAAAAAACCTTTCATGAAAGTATTTTGTTTAAAATTGGAACAAATATGAATAACCTTGCCTTCACTGTTTGGCTGAAGGGTTAAGGAAAGACTATATTTTTTCCAGCCAGTTTGTTTAGATCTGAAATTAATGCGTTGTATTGTGCTTCTTATTCTATGTTTGGTTTGTGAAACTGTTTTTTGCTCTTTATTGCCTGCAATAACTTCATTCAAATATTTTCGCCAAACCTTTGGACTTGGTACTCCATGACAAATAAAGTCAATCGTCAATAAATTATCATAGTTCTTTTTAAGAGCGAATTTCAATCCGGCTATTTGGCATGGTGTTCCTGTAAATAAAACTTTTCTGCCCTGTTTTAAAAATATCTCAGCTTGTAAATAAGTTTCACATATTTTACTTTGTACATATTTGCTCCTTCTAAACTCATCTAATCCTTCTAAACAGTCGGTATAACTGTGAATAACATCCCAATTTTCATCAAACTTTGCACCAAAGACAATTCCATTATCTTTTATAGTTTTTTCAGCCATATAAGTAAAAAAGCCACCAGAAGAACTATTTAGACGTATTGATTCATTACTGTTCTTTATTGCAAAAATATTAGTGGGTTTTATTTTTTCTTTTGGTGATATCATAGGACATACATTGTTACAAATGGAACAATCTATACATTCTTCAATAGAAACGGATGGATAAAGAAACCCTTCCTCGTCTTCATTTAAAGTAATACATTGCATAGGGCATTTTGAGACACATGCACCACAACCACAACAATCAACCTTATCCTTAATGTCTATCATTTATTTTCTAAAGATTTGAATTACTTTTGTATCAATAAATTCTTTTTCACTTTTAGACAAACCAATAAAATAAATAGCAGTTCCTACCGAAAACACACAGCTAAAACCTACAATAATAAAAGAAAACAACTCATTAGGTAAGTTTAATACCAATATTATTGGCAAAATAATGCCAACAAGAGTTACTTCGGCACCTTTTAATACAACCTCTTTAAAATAATTATACAATGAAAATTCAATCATATTTTTAATTAATAATAACCTAGCAATTTGAGCTATTATTGAAATAATAATTTGTACTATAAATACATATTCAGGTATAGCAAATTGTTTTAAAACAAAATAAGAAATTGGCACTACCATTATATTTATTCCACCTACAATTAATTGAAAATTACGAATTTTACCATGAGCACCAGCTGCTGTTGAAATAGGATTAGCTAAAGCAGTTAACATTCCTATAATAATCATCAATTGTACAAATCTCACAGTATGATCTGGCACTTGTTTTAGCCATATAGACAGAATAAATTCAGTTTCTAGAAGAACTGGAAGTGATAAAAAAAACAAAAGATAAAATGAATACTTTGAACTAGAAAGAACTAATTGGTGCATGTACTTTATATCCCCAGAAGCGTAAGATATATTTATCTGAGGACTCATGGCTTGTTGAAAACTAGAAGAAAATTTTTGAATAGCCATTCGAATTTGTACAGCAATTCCCCTCGCAGCATTAACTGCAGGATTAAAGAAAAAATTTAAAAGAATATTTAGCCCCTCTTGTGTAAATAAATTTGCAATACTACCACTTAAACTCCAAAAGGCGTAAGTAGACATATCGACAAGGAGTTCTCTCTCTATTTTAAAACTAAACTTTATTTCAGTAAAAATTCTATTACAATAAATTTGATATATTACTCTAATTGTCAGATTGGTAACCAACATAAGAAAAGCATATAAAATAAGTTTATCACCCGAATACCGACCTAACATAAGGATTAAAACTAATTTCAAAACTGATTCTATAATTGATACATATGCATAAATATTCATTTTCTCATGAGCAATTATAAGTGCATTATACGGGACGCTTAAAACCATTATAATAGTTGAAACAACCGATAAATGAAAAACCCAACCTGCAGCTATAATTCTATCATTTGGTATTGTCATTTTATTATTTAAAAACCATAATCCTATAGTTTCTGCAAAAACAAATATAAATATCGCAATACAAAAATGAATCAAAATACTTGCACTAAAAACGACACTTAATTTAGATTTTTTTCCACCACCCAAATTAAAAGCCATAAACCTATTCGTAGCGCAACTCATTGCATAATTGACAAATGCAAACATTACTACAACGCCACCGATAACATTATATATACCATAATTAATCTCACCTAATTCTTCAAGTACTATACGAGAAGTATATAAACTAACACCCATTGTGAACAACATACGCAAATACAATAGACCTGTATTTTTTGCTATTTTCTTGTTGTTTTTGGATATTTGGTTTTCGGCTTGTTTTGCTTCTTGCATTATAAACTTATCGGATAAGTGATTCTATTATTGGTGTAAAAACAACTATCTACAGTGCATTACAAAAACTAAACTCTTTGTACCAACTTACAAATTCATCTACTCCTTCATTTAAAGTAGTACTGGGTTTATAATTCACTTTAGTTTCCAAAGCACTGGTATCAGCCCAAGTTCTTTTCACATCACCATCTTGCATTGGCAAAAATATCTTTTCTGCTTTCTCTCCCAATTGTTCCTCTAGACAAGCAATAAAATCCATAAGCTTTATTGGTTGTGAGTTTCCAATATTACAAACATCAGCTAGTGGCGTTTTTGTAGGTAAAACCTTAAGACATCTGTAAACCCCTTCCACAATATCATCTACATAGGTAAAATCCCGTTCCATATCGCCATTATTGAAAACCTTAATGGCTTCTCCTTTTGTAATGGCATTGGCAAAAAGCATTGGAGCCATATCGGGTCTTCCCCAAGGTCCGTAAACAGTAAAGAATCGCAAACCAGTTGTTGGCAAATTATAGAGATGGCTATAAGTGTAAGCCATCAACTCGTTACTCTTTTTGGTCGCAGCATACAAAGAAACAGGATAATCTACACGATCTTCTTCGGAGAAAGGTATTTTAGAATTCCCTCCATACACAGAAGAACTTGAAGCATATACCAAGTGCTCAATTTTGTTGTGTCGGCAACATTCTAAAATATTTACAAAACCAACGATATTCGATTGAACGTAAGCATGCGGGTTTTCTATGGAATAACGAACACCAGGCTGTGCAGCTAGGTTCATAACGTGAGTAAAATGCTCTTGTTGGAAAAGTTGTTCTAATTTTGGCAAATCGGTAAGATCAATTTTCGCAAAACGATAATTACTGTGCTTCTCGCTTGCAATAAGTTGTCCGTTATCTGTTATCAGTTCACGTTTAATCCCTGACTCTGCCAATCGTGCATATTTCAAATTCACATCGTAGTAATCGTTGATATTATCAATTCCAACGACTTCGTGTCCTTCTTTTGCCAAGCGTTCCGCCAAATGGAATCCTATAAATCCGGCAGTACCAGTTACTAATATTTTCATTTCAATGCGTTTTTACGCTAGTTATAATGCTATATGATGACTCGGATGCTTTCCAAAGACAATTATTTCTTTGTCCTTGTGAACTGGCTGCACTTCCCTCAGTACAGAGCTTTTGCGAGATCTCCGCAGGTCATGACAATTTGTAATTCTCATACACCTTTTCAATTCCTTCTTCAAGAGCGATAGTCTCTTTCCAGCCTAGTTCATTCAATTTACTTACATCAAGTAACTTTTTAAAAGTACCATCGGGTTTTGTATCATCCCAAACGAGTTCACCTTGAAAACCTATAATCTCTTTCACTTTTTCGGCAAGGGCTTTAATGGTGAGGTCTTTTCCTGTGCCTACGTTTAAAAAAGAAGTCCACGAATTTTCACAAATTGATTTTGCACCTACGGTGCTTGTTACGCCTGCGGCGTTTACTTTTGCGATTTCTTTAGCGGATATATTTTCGAGTAGGTAAGTGCAGGCATCGGCCATATCGTCGGCATGGAGAAATTCGCGAAAAGGTGAGCCTGTTCCCCAAAGAGTAACAGCTACGCTGTTTTCAGTTGTCGGTTGTTGGTTATCAGTTAAAGAAATGCCGTATTTATTTAGCTTGGCTAAAATTTCTTCTTCGGTAGCTTCGCCTGAAATTCCTTCTATGGGTAATTTATTAAGATCGCTGCGAAGAGCATCCCAATCATTATTTTGTAGGCATTTGCCTAGGTGCATTTTACGAATAAGAGCTGGTAAAACGTGAGATTTCTCCAAGTCGTAATTGTCATTTTCACCATACAAGTTGGTTGGCATCACCGCAATATAGTCGGTACCGTATTGTTGGTTGTAAGCCTCACACATCTTCAAGCCTGCAATTTTTGAGATGGCATAGGGTTCGTTGGTTGGCTCCAAAGCAGATGACAACAAACAATCTTCGGTCATTGGCTGTGGCGCATTCTTTGGGTAAATGCACGAGCTACCTAAAAACAAGAGTTTCTTCACCCCTTGCACATAGGCTTGGTGAATCACATTGTTTTGTATTTGCAGGTTCTCGTAAATAAACTGTCCTCGGTATATCGAGTTGGCAATAATACCACCCACTTTCGCTGCTGCAAGTACCACATAATCGGGATTTTCATCAGCAAAGAAATTGATTACTGCTTGTTGGTTGAGCAAATCGAGCTCAGCATGAGTTCGTGTAATAATATTGTTATAACCCTTGGCTTGTAGGTTGCGCATAATGGCAGAACCAACTAGTCCGCGGTGTCCCGCTATAAATATCTTAGAATCTTTCTTCATTTTATGTCATTGCGAGGACGAGGTACCAGGACGAAGCAATCTGTCCGCATACCTAATAATCCTCAATATTAATGGGTACAAAGACAAAACAATCTGCCCATATACCTTTATTCTATGTTAATAGCACTACTTGAATAATTAAAAGTCCACAAATAAATCTAGCCACTCAGGATTAAATGCATCAATTAATTTTTGTTTTTTCTGTCTTGAACCCGTCTTAAATTGGAAGTAATTCCCGTATACAAAACCGTATGGTTCTTATTGGTAAGAATGTATACTTGGTATGTGCGGTATTCTGTCATTGTCAATTTCTAAACAGATTACTTCGTCGTTCCTCCTCGTAATGACAGCCTTGTGGGGACATTTATTCATCACTCTTTTATTTTAATCTGCGAAAATCAATCTAATCAGCGGGCAGCCTATTCGTTTATTCGAATTCGTTAAGGACAGGAAAACCTGCCTTTTCTAGCACGATCTCTTTACGCATTAACTCTAAATCGGATGTAACCATGTCTTTTAAAAGGGCAGGCAAATAGTATTCTGGTGTCCAGCCCAATAGTTTGTTGCATTTTGTGGCATCACCAATCAATAGTTCGACTTCGGTAGGTCGGAAGTAACGAGCATCAACACCTAAAACTTCTTTGCCTATTTCAACTTGATATTTAGGATTGGTACAAGCTGTCACAGTCGCTTTTTCATCTTTACCTTCTCCAGTAAATGAAAGCTCTATGCCAACTTCAGCAAAAGCCATTTTTACAAAATCACGCACTGTTGTTGTAATACCTGTTGCAATCACAAAATCCTCTGGCTTTTCTTGTTGCAGAATCATCCACATGGCACGCACGTAGTCTTTGGCATGTCCCCAGTCGCGTTTCGAGTCCATATTCCCAAGGAATAATTTATCCTGTAAGCCCATGGCAATTTTAGCAACAGCACGGGTAATTTTTCGTGTCACAAATGTTTCACCTCTATTGGGTGATTCATGGTTAAAAAGGATACCATTACAAGCATACATATTGTAAGCCTCACGGTAATTTATGGTTATCCAGTAGGCATACATCTTAGCTACTGCATAGGGCGAGCGTGGATAAAATGGTGTGCTTTCTTTTTGAGGTATTTCCTGCACTTTTCCGAATAATTCGGAAGTAGATGCTTGATACACCTTCGTCTTTTCTGTTAATTTAAGAAAGCGTACAGCTTCTAATATTCTTAGTGTTCCCAATCCGTCAGCATTAGCGACATACTCAGGCGTTTCAAAACTCACTTGAACATGACTCATGGCCGCCAAATTGTAAATTTCGTCGGGCTGTACTTCTTGAATAATCCTTGTGATATTCATCGAGTCAGTCATGTCACCATAATGAAGTATAAAATTACGATTCTCAACCTGTGGGTCTTGATAAAGATGATCAATTCGGCTTGTGTTAAATGACGACGAACGACGCTTAATACCGTGAACGATATAGTCTTTCTTCAACAATAACTCAGCTAGATAAGCGCCATCCTGTCCCGTGATACCTGTAATTAATGCTACTTTTCTCATGTTTTATTTAATGTATGCCTTTAGTAAGCTAAGGGCATTGTTTGAATTTTATGTTTTTGTGTTTTTTTTTGATGCGTAAAGGCAGATTCTTATTTTTAGATTTCACTCTACTTCCGTCGCATAGAATCTATTCAGCTTTAAATAACATTTGCTCGTGCGACGATTTCCGAGACGCTTAATTATTAACCCAGGGTGACTTTACTAATTATTAATTCATAATTAGTAATTGATAATTAATTTGCCCTTCAGGCAAAATTTGACTTTTTTACTCCCAATCCCAGGGTGACATTCGCTTCGCTCATTTGCCCTAGACTATAATATGTTTGTCCTTCAGGCAAAAACAATTCGTAATTCATAATTCATAATTCATAATTATTTTAAAGATCTTTCGTATGCTCCACCTCGTCTGCTGAGATTTCGGCATGCACACAGCAGCCTAGACTTTCGAAACGGAGAACCAAGCGTTGTTGTCCACGAATTTGAATGAGTTCGCCAAGCACACCTTGTAAAGGCCCCGAAGTCACTTCGAGCTGATCGCCTTTTTTAAAATGGCGAGTAGTTACCTCTACTTCTCGTTCCTTATCGGCTAAGAAAGTCTTAAGTCCCTCAATTTGCGATTCAGGAATAATCACCGCTTTTCCACCAAAAGAGACGTAACGCACAGCCCATGTAGACTGAATAGCTTGATGGTACTCGAGCTCGCTTACACGAACAAACACATAAGAGGTAAAAAGAGGTGTTTCGACCCATTTTTTTCGATCGCTCCATACTCGAAGTTGTTTTTGCATGGGCAAATAACAGTCCACACCATTTTCTACGAGCTCCTCTAACAATTTCCTTTCCGAACGTGAACGGGTATATATGGCATGCCACTTATAATGGCGTTTAATTGTCTGCAATACTTTCGTTTTTTTTAACGTTTAATCTTCGGTAAAATTGTCTATTTTAGTGTCGACTAGATACAGCTTCGCCCCTTCAGTCCCATATAAGTTTTGAGATCCTACAATCATTTTCACTAAATACATAATTAACTATTTAAATAACACGCTGTATACCAGTCAATTAAATTACATTATTTATGTATTACAAATCTGTCATCAATAGACAATTACAGGTTTGCAAAAATAAGGGAATAAAAACGATTGGGACTTGTCAAACCTGTCAAGTTACAAACGTACAATTAAACTTGACTAAAACACAAAAGCTAATGATTAACACACCTAAATTAACGACTAATGACATTTCAAAAACAAGATATTGTCATCTTTTTGTCTGCTATTGTTTTTCTAAATTGAATCGCACATATCACAACATTGAAATTATCAACTCACCAATTCCTTTTATTAAGTAAAACGACCAGTAACTAACATCAGAACAAACAATTAAACATAAAACAGCAACGAAAAAACTTGATGGGAAAATGAAGAATTACTTAGAAACTTATGAAATTTGATATTTGGTTTGGGGAATAAAAAAATCCCCGCGACAAAGCACAGGGATTTTAAAATCATTATTTTAATCGGGTCTATGAGCAAGCCACAAATCATACTTTTTCACTCCCGAACCCTTTCGGGATTTACTTTTCAAACCTATCTCATCATAAATGTCAAGCCAAAGGCAGCACCACTTCCCAGTTCAGCATATACGGCCCAATTAGTCGCAATTCGGTAACGAGCCCCAACATGAGCAGCATATTCTAGCTTATAAAAGTCATCACGTTTTTCTTCAATATTCAAGCCACCAGCCAAGCAAACATAAGGCTCAAGTCGGCTCATCCTAATTAGACCCAATCCCCAAGGAAAATAACTCATTCTAAATCCGGTGAGAATTTGTGTGGTTTTGTTCCAATCAGCATCTTTAAAGGCCACGCCTCCATAAACACCAAGCGTAAATTTAGGATGTATGCGCACATCGTACATACCTTCGAATCCCAGCATACCACCCCATTGGCTTTCGCGATCGACACCCATCGAATAATGATGGCGAGAATCGATGGCATCCATCCATTTTTCGGGCACAACTAGATAAGAAGACTGAGATTTATTATTTTCATTCTGTTTTTTATCAGCAAAGCAATTTAAACTTATCACGACAAAAAAACATACAATTACATACTGTTTTTGTCTAGCGAATCCTTTCAACATTTTGATTGAAATTAGAGATTAACAAATCAAGAAAATTACAGAACAATTAGATAGCAAAACTGACTCCAATAGCATCACTACTCCCTACTTCAGCAAAAATAGCCCAATGTCTTTTAATGAAGTAACGAACACCTGCATAGCAATCGTAAACAACATTATAATCTTCAACCCAAGGATTAACATGCAAACCGCCAGTAAGACCAAGGTAGGGATCCCAATGCGTCGCATTTTCTTTTAGATGATTAAACAAATGAAAATTAAGTCGTCCTCCTAAAATGAGATCGATTTTATCGTCTATAACATTAGGATTAATGTCCAATTCTCCAATTCCCCCCAAAGACAAACACTCACAAATACGAACATCGTAAAACACCTCAAGTCCCATATCGGTACCATGGGGTCCTTCGCCGTAAGTGTTAACCCCTACCGAATAAATATGTCGTTTAAAGGTATCTTGTTGCGCCATCCCATTAAAGGAAATGAGCAACAAGAGCAGAAAAAGGTACTTCTTCATATTTTCTATTTTGAAATTTACAAGCGACTGTCTTTGTCGACTCATATATTTGTCAGTCATTTTTTTTGCAAAAACAAACCTGCTTGAACCAATAAGCTAAGCTGCGATTATGCCTTATCTATTTGTTCTATTTTTTTTATTGATGCCTCGATAAAAGTCTAAAATGAAACAGCTAAACCTAGTGCAGAATTTCTTGTTCCCACTTCGGCAAACACCATCCATTTTTCATCTAAGTCGTAGCGAGCGCCAACATGTACACCTACAAAGGCATCGTATAATTTCACATCTGCCGGGTGAGCTTTAGCTCCAACAGATACACCAAAATAAATATCCAATGGATTTTTTCTGAATTTTTCAAACTTCAGAATATGATAATTCGATCGCAAGGCAAGTGAATATTTATGCTCCCCATTCAAATCAGAATTCATGACATAGATATCCGCTTGACCTCCAACAGAAAATCGTTTCGATAATCGATAATCTAGAGCGACCATACCACCAAAAAGGTGTTTGTATTTATAACCTGTCGTTATGGCTCCAGATAGAACGTACCTATTCAAATCATATTGATTTAAAATATACTTGCTTGTGAGAACAGTTTGAGGAGTTTCAGTCTCTGTTTTGATGTCTTCAGCATGTAAGCTGACACTTGCAGTCATTAAAAAAGCTACAAGTAAAAATTTAAAAGATTTTAAATTCATAATGCGGATAAAAGGTTATTATTAATCTAATTTTAAATACGGATACTAATTATTTCTTGGTTTACATTTCAACGCATTCGGTAAGTGAACTGAAATTTTATTCATCGTTAAAAAAAAACAGAATGCAAGTTGAATAGACTTTAAATTGTTGCTTACGAGTTATTAATTCATTCACCTTTCCAAATAATGATTTCTAAAATTTATAACAGTAAGAATTATACCTTATTCTCTAATGAGAAATATCTCACGCCCAATAAAATTTATGATATAGATTCAGATCTCCAACTTCAGTCTCATTTATCTTCAATTCATTCCAAATACACACTCACAAGATTCTCCACTCAAAAGCTAAATTTGTGTGCTTATAAATGAGTCTTAATTGAACATGCAAAGATATCAGAACCAATACATAATTCATAAACGACCAAGAACTATTGATCAACGAGCATAAAATGATGACCAAAACACCTGGAAATTATGCAAACCCTCATTTATAAATGATCTAAAAATAGTGTTTCCATTACGTTTGAAACAAATAGAAGGTCTTCCATCATTCATAATTTCAGAATTAAATACAAGGCAATCTACGCCAAATAAATCAGAAAGAATAAGATGATAACGATAAGTGACTCTAAACAACAAAAGAAATTCACCTTTACATATTCATAAAATTCAACAATCAAAAAATGAAACATTTACCTTTCATACTATTTAATAGCACTTTAAAGGTTAGGAAATGAAAGAATTGAGTTATTTCCCCAAAAATGGAAAGTTATATGTCATTAGAAACGCTTGTCTTACTTAACAAGCTAGCTCCATCTACTTTTTGCGTTTACCAAAACCCCGTGGGGTCTATTCAACTTAGTCTATTAGCTTATAATGTGACAAATTTCACCTTCAATCCATCCAATGCGCAATTTGTTTGTCTAGCCTGCAACTCACTTAAATAATAAAACAAACCAATGTCACATTACGGTTTCTGACAGTAAAAATAAAAGGAATAGCCATATTGTTCGTCCTTTATTCTACATCTATAAACAGATTAAAAAACGGATATCAGCATTTATACAGGATGTTAAAGTAACATTGAATACTTAATTGGGATGCAAATAAAAAGTGAAAGACAAATGGCAGCACAACTATGCTTAGCATCAATAACTTTACTAGTAAGTATATTAGTTAATGACAATTTAGAAGTTGAAAAAAATAATTGTGCTTAAATGAACAAGTAGAGTTAAACAATTTGAAAAACGAAGCTCATTTTTAGTATTTCAAATTTTGATCATCTGCTCAATCATCCCGAAGAATGCCAAGAGGTTCATAAATAACCACATTGATAAAATCAGCAAACAAGTTTCTCCCTAATATATTACTTTTAAACACTTACAATACTCCCATCAAATTATCTTTGGCGTAGAATATTTATCTTAAAAAAAATATTTTTGCAGTATTTAATGAATATTATGGTTTAATAAATATTATTTTTATTATTTTACAATTATTAAATTGTACTAACTCTAGCTTCTATGAATTCTAAAAACATCATAATTTTATTGATTTTCATCCTATTTTCTTTTTTGGAGACAAGTGGGCAGAATGTACTATCAGTGAAAAAAAGTGATTTTGTAAATAATAGTACGGAATCAGTTGTTGCCTATTCCAAAATTAAAGAAGCACTTGCCTTATATCAAACAGTACCGAATTATGCTGATAAGTGTATTGCATTATTTATGGAGGCTTACAAGTATAACAATTCAAACCCAGAATTGAACTACAATATTGGGATTTGCCATCTTCAAAGCAATTCAAAGGGTAAAGCTTTGGATTATCTGAAAAAGGCAGGTCAATTAAATCCTGATGTAAGCAACGATCTTTATTATTTTATGGGACTAACACTCCAATATCGTTACGAATTTTTGAACGCAATTAAGATGTTTAATAAAAACATTGAATTGGCAATCAAAGAAAGAGTCGATCAAAATAAGACTTTAATTGAGCTGTGCGAGAAACATATTAACGAATGCAAAAGTGGACTGAAACTACAGAATTCACAAACCAACAAAGAAGTCAAGCTATTGGATCATATTATTAATTCAACATACAATGATTTGAACCCCATACTAAAAGATAAGACCTTCTATTTTAGTTCTCAACGGGTAACCACTACCAAAGGCAAACTGCTAGAAAAAGTGTATTCTGCATCGGTGGACAAAGAAAGCTTTAAGAATTTCAAAAAAGAGGATGTCTCTTTTAACAAAGATTTGAATGTGGCAATGGTCTCTTACAACGGAGATAATGAGCTTGCATTTTATTCTGGCATTGATGGCGGAGGTGACATTTTTCTTGCCAAACTAAAACAAGGCAAATGGATTTTAAATGAAAGTATCTATCTTATAAATACACCTTCATCAAGAGAAGCATCGGCTTGTATTGCAGGCAATGAACTTTACTTTGTAAGTGATAGAAGCGGAAGTTACGGAGAATGTGACATTTACTATAGCACCAAAAATAAAGGTGGGGAATGGTCGAATCCTAAAAATATTGGTCTGGATATAAACACCCATTATGATGAAGCTGATGTATTCGTTACCCCTGATGGAAAAGAATTGTACTTTACCTCAAATGGACATAACACAATGGGAGGTTATGATATTTTCAGATGTGATCGTTTGGAAAATGGAAAATGGGATACACCTGTGAATATGGGAACACCTATAAACAGCCCCTATAATGATATTCAGTTTTTTAAATCTGCCGACGGAAAGGAATTCTTTAGTTCGGATCGGAATGGCGGATTTGGCGGTTACGACATCTATAAAATAGAGACAGTTATTGAACCTGAACTGACTGCCATTGAAAAGCAAAAAGCTGAAAACCTTTCTGCAACCCAGGAAAACCCAACCATAAACAAGGAGCTTGAACAAAAATCTATAATAGAAGTGATTCCAGAATTGATTTATAGAGTTCAGATTCTTGCCTGTAAAAACGAAGCGAATAATAAGGAATTAAATAAAACATACCAGGGGCAAGAGCCTATTGCTCATCAATTTAGCGAAGGCTTTAATAAGTATGCAATTGGAACATTCAAAACCTACAGGGAAGCTGCAGCATTCAGAGATTCATGTCACATTAAAGGCGCTTTTATCGTTCTTTTTAAAAATGGTAAACCCTTAAAGATTAAGAGAGCAGCAATAGCTTTAGAGTCCTAAAAGAAAGACCTTGAATATTTCCTCTAAAATCAGACATTAAATTCTAATAATAAGAAACAGAAAGCCATGACAATTGAGTCGTGGCTTTCCGTTTATATAAACTATACAGTCCTGATTACTCATCACTCTCAACTCACTGTCCAGAAGCAAGCGTATCGCTCCTACGGAGCTTAAAATATAACAAACCTACCTTTCTACCATACTGACGTTCCTACGGAACTATTAAAGATACCGTAGCTCCTGCAGATATCTTATCTGCAGGTACAGAGTTGGGGATTTATAATCCCCTCGTTCATAAAACATCTTATTAATCAACGATTTTCAATTTTATAAACCCTTGCTCCTGCAGATATCTTATCTGCAGGTACAGAGTTGGGAATTTATAATTCCCTCGTTCATAAAGCATGTTTTTAATCAACGATTTTCAGCTTTATAAACCACAAGGATAAAACCGAAACGAAGTGAGCCCTTGCTCCTGCAGATATCTTATCTGCAGGTAAGGAGTTGGGGATTTATAATCCCCTCGTTCATGAATATGGTAGAAAATTAAAATACACACAAAATAAAGGCCCTTGCTCCTGCAGATATCTTATCTCCCAACTCACTTAAAATTCTTTTTGCTTTTGGTAGTAATATTATTTTGTTCCGCCCCATAACAACAAATAGTTTTTACGAATACACATCTTTTTGTCAAAACTAATTTACCTTAAAACAAGATAGTATTTAACCAGTTTGCTTCCTTCTTCCTGTTGTTATATCAGCTGGATATAATCCTATTTTTTAAGCATGAGCGCCAAATATGACGTTTTAGCATCATTTCCTGTTTGAAACTACTATCATTTGGAAAAGATATCTTATCATTTTACTACCTATAATCCATCATTTACAATAAAGGGAAAATCATTTACCTCTAAATAATAATCACGTAACAACCTAATTATCATAGTGTTTTTCTTACACGGCTATTTTCATTTTGAAGTTTTCATTTTTAGCTTACTCAAAAATCATCTAATCTTACAATGAACGTTTTGCAATACGAATCATGTAATAATTATCATTTAAAAATTAAGAATATGGCTGAAGTATTTATTCCAACAAAAGATGATTGGAGTGCATTTGAAAATCGCATTCTCAGAAAGATTGAAGACAAAATTGAACAAACTGGAAGAAGTGATGTTCGTATTTATACTGGTAAAGATCTTGAGCGACTTTTACAAAGTAGTCCAAATACGATTAAGAGGTTCAGAACAGAAGGTTTATCCTTTATTAGAATTAGTAGTGGTGAGTATAGATATGATGCTAAGGATCTCCTTAGCTTCTTAAACAAACACAAGTATAATCACTTAGCAGATCTAATTGACAATAATCTATCAAAGTGAAGTGTAACTGGCTATCAATAATAGGATATCGGTTTGGATCTACCTAAAAGAAGAAGGTAATATAAAGACATAAAAAAAAGGTGGAATTACCCTTCCACCTCATTTTCAATAATGCTAAAAAAAACATAATTACATGGACAAATTTAAAGAAAATTTCGTTTCAAACAAAATGGGAAACACCTCTCAAGAACAAGAGAATCAAAACCTCACTAAATTCAGTTTATTCAAAAGACCAATACTAAACACCATCCCCTTTTCAACCACTAATACATTAGACATTTATAATCTCATTAAAGGGTTAAAATATCAAGACATAACGCAAAGATTAAGATCCATAAGTGATAAAAATGAAGCTAGACAGTATAAAGCAGATCATTTTGATTACGCCTGCTTTTCAGGAGAATTTACTAAGAGATCCAACAAATCATTAATCAAACATTCAGAATTAATGGTATTAGATTTTGATCATCTAACAGACTTAGAGCATATTAAAACAAAATTAATTAATGATATTCATCTGGAGACTGAATTACTCTTTATTTCCCCATCAGGAGATGGTTTAAAATGGGTTGTTAAAATTGATTTAAGCAAGGCCAATCATCATGATTATTTCATTGGAATTAAAAATTACCTAAAGTTTACTTATGGAATTGATATAGATGATAGTGGAAAAGACGTAGCTAGAGCTTGTTTCTTACCTCACGATAAAGATGTATTTATTAATTCTAATGCATCTGAATCTCAGAAGGAATTTAATCCGCACATATGGCAAAATGAACAAAAAAACATAATGGCAAGCTTAAAATTTGATTGTTTAGAAGAAGATGTTGACAAATTGATTAATGTAATTGAAACTACAAGAATAGATATTACTCAAGGTTATGAAAATTGGATGAAGATTGGCTTCGCTATAATAGATTTATTTGGAGAAAGTGGTCGATCTAATTTTCATAGAATAAGCCAATTTTACAGTAAGTATGATAGTTATAACTGTAATGAGTTTTTTGATGGCTTATTGAAGTCAAATGGTTCTGGAATTACTATAAACTCATTGTTTTGGTTAGCGAAAGAACACGGTATTGTGATTAATAGTGTAATCGATAAACAAATTCAGTCAAAGATTAAAAAAGCTGTACCAGGTAAACTCAAATCAAAACCATTTCCTGTGGATGCATTTCCCAATACAATTGCTGAATTTGTAAGTAAATCAGCAGAAGCCATTAATTGTCCTGAAGAATTTATTGCAGTTCCTATGCTATCATGTTTTGCCATGGCAATGTCAAATAAGCGTGTTGTCGAGTTAAAAAAGGATTGGAGGGAGTTTGCTATTTTATATGCTGCTATTGTTTCAAGACCAGGAACAAAAAAATCTCCGGCATTAAATAAAGCAATCCTGCCTTTAAAGCAACTTCAGAATAAATTTTCAGCATCATACCTAAAAGATAAAGAGAAATATCAAAAGAAATGTGAAGCATTTGAAAGTGAGTTTCAGAGATGGAAATCATTAAGTAAATCAGAACGCTTAAATTCTGAAACACCTATAAAACCAGACACTCCAACCGTAAAACAGCTCATTACTTCTGATGCTACTATGGAAGCTATTACAGAGTTAATGATCAATAATAACTCTGGGGTATTGTGTTATATGGATGAATTGGCAGGTTGGATTAAAGGAATGAATCAGTACAAATCTGGTGGAGGAAATGAACTGGAAATGTGGTTGAAATTGTGGAGTGCAATATTCCAAATTATTAATAGAAAAGGCAAAGAACCTATTTTTTCAGATAATCCATTTGTAAATGTATTGGGTGGAATTCAACCAGAAGTATTGGATATTTTTTCAGGAAAAGACAATGGTTTAATTGATCGGATTCTTTTTGCTTATCCTGATGAAATTGCCCCCATGATCACAGATATAGAAGTATCTGAGATTTTAGATGAGAAATTAACATCTATTTTTAATAGGTTATTTAATGCCCATTTTAAAGAAGGAGTAAAATCTGATCAACCAGAGATAACAAGGTTTTCCTCTGAAGCTTACCAGAAATTTAAAGATTACGTTAATAATACGCTCTACAAAGAAATGGTATCCTATCAAATGCCCTATTATTTAAGAGGAGCATGGGCTAAGTTTCCTGGTTATATAGCTCGGTTTGCCCTAATTATTCAAGGAATGAATTATGGCGAAAATAAAAAAACACTTGAGAAAATAGATTTGGATAGTTTAAATAAGGCCATTGAAATAACTGAGTATTTCATGGAAAATGCAAAGAAAGTTTACGCACGACTTAATGCCAGCAAAGTTGATCGAAAAGTTGAGTTAGCGGAGAGATGGATTAACCGAAATGGTGGTAATGCAAGTTTAAGAGAGATCTATACTCATAAGGTTGCTGGATGTAAAAATACGAAACAAGCCAAATCTTTATTTGAAGAAATGGTTAATCGTGAACTTGGAATTATGAACGAGCATTACCCAGAAGGAGGTGGTAGAGCAACTTTTATTTTTGTACTAGATGATGCAGTCAGCAATCCAAGAGAATTGAACTATAATTTCGATTGAGTCAATTAGTTATAGCATTTTAAGCTTGTCTGCAAACGGGTCGGCAATCGCTCCATAAAAGTAAAAACATAAAAACGATTGCCGACTCGTTTGCAGAATACTAAATTCATTGGTAATGATCACACATTCAATCTGTAATGAGGACAATTATATCATTGCTGACTAATAATCCTATTAAATTAAAAAAAAATGATAAAAACAATATTGATAATAAACCCCAAAAGGTAGTAGAGCAACTTTTATTTTTATACTAGATGATGCAGTCAGCACCCCTTTACAATCTAGCTATAATTCAGACTGAATCAATTAGTTATAGCATTTTAAGCTTGTCTGCAAACGGGTCGGCAATCGCTCCATAAAAGTAAAAACATAAAAACGATTGCCGACTCGTTATCAGAATACTAAATTCATTGGTAACGATTTCATATTCAATCCGTAATGAGGACAATTATATCATTGCTGACTAATAATCCTATTAAAATTAAAAAAAATGATAAAAACAATATTGATAATAAACACCAAAAGGATCTAGAGCAACTTTTATTTTTATATTAAATAAATCAGTCAGCAACCCTATGGAACCCAATTATAACTTCGATTGAATCAATTAGTTATCGCGTTTAAAATTAGTCAGCAATCCAGTCAGCAAACAGCTTCATAAAATGAACGGGTAAGCACGTTTGCTGACTGGATTGCTGAGTATTAAAAAAGCCCATAACAAACACCTAATCAGTCCGTAATGATGATTATTTATTGATTGCTGACTAAAAATCTTTATAAACTAAAAAAAAAATGACAAAACAATATTGATAATAAACCCCAAAAGGTAGTAGAGCAATTTTTATTTTTATACTAGATGATGCAGTCAGCACCCCTTTACAATCTAGCTATAATTCAGACTGAGTCAATTAGTTATAGCATTTTAAGCTTGTCTGCAAACGGGTCGGCAATCGCTCCATAAAAGTAAAAACATAAAAACGATTGCCGACTCGTTTGCAGAATACTAAATTCATTGGTAACGATCACACATTCAATCTGTAATGAGGACAATTATATCATTGCTGACTAATAATCCTATTAAATTAAAAAAAAATGATAAAAACAATATTGATAATAAAACCCAAAAGGTAGTGTGGGAAAAACGACTACCGCATGCTCACTAGCATCAGCATTGAGCTTAAAAAGTAAAAGAATTTTACTTATTGATTTAGATCCTCAGTGCAATTTATCTCAATCATTAGGTGTTGGTGCTTGTGAGAATAACATTTATCAATGCTTAAAGGAGGAAAGTGAATTTTCTCCAATGCAGATCATGGTGAATTTGGATATTGTGCCTTCAACAATTGATTTGAATGCATTTGAGTTAGAAATGTCGGGTGAACCTGGCAGAGAATATCTCCTTAGAGAACTTCTATATCAAGTTAAAAATGATTACGACTATATTATTATAGACTGTTCACCATCATTAGGATTGGTTGCTTTAAATGCTCTTACAGCTTCCGATTCCTATTTAGTCCCCTTACTCCCCCATCATTTGAGTATTCAAGGTTTAAGTAAACTATTAGAAGTAACTCAAAAGATCAAAGCTAGAATAAATCCAAAGCTAGAGTTAGAAGGTGTACTCTTAACTCAGTTTAGTCATCGAAAGGTTATGCATAAAGATATCTCAGAGGTGATTAGAGGGCATTTTAATGGCAAGCTGTATGAGACTTGCATTCGGGAAAATATTGCTCTTGCGGAAGCTCCTTCAGCAGGCATAGACATTTTTAGATATGCTCCAAAGAGTAATGGTGCTGAAGATTATTTTAACCTCTGTGAAGAATTTTTAAGTAAACAACATTAGATTTTTTCTAATATACACCATAACAAACATAAGTAACTCTAAAACCATAAGGTATGGCAAAGAAAGATTTTAAAAAGGGAATCGATGGCTTATTGCAATCGAGTATTTCTGAAAAAAAAGAACCTAATAAAGAGACTAAAGCATTGGACTTAGGATCAATAAAGGCTACTTATTATCTCAATATTCAATTATTAAATCAGATAAAAGCAATTGCGTTTTATGAACGAAAAACAATTGGCTCTGTAATCAATGAAGCTCTCAAAAAATATGCGTCCAAATATAAAAACATGGATGAAGCTCTAAAGCTGTTTAAGTAGCTATCTAGGATATAAAAACCAGACTATCAATGCAGCCAAATTTATAGATTTTGTTTTCATTTTCCATATCACTTTTTAATGAAATATGGCAAAAGACAACTCTAAAAATAAGTAAAATTGATAATTGTCTATTTCTGAAAATGGCATACAATTATTGTACAGTTGGTGTAAGTTTAGTGCACATTTAGTGTACTAAACTGAAGATTTTATGCTAGGAGTGATACATAAACCATAAAAACAGGTCGAATTTCATAACTATTGGGATAAAAATGGTGCTTACTTAGTGCTTAGTTTGTGCTTAATCTGTGCTTAATTTGTGCTTAATCTGTGCTTAATCTGTGCTCAAAGTTAGTTTTCCGCCCTATATTAGTGTTTAAAGGGTCATTTACAAGAGCCAATTTATTACGAATATTGAAAAAGCAAGATGTGTTTTGTGGGTCTTAGAAACTCCGTTTCACCCACAAGCATTCGCAAGCTCATTAACTCTTGCTCTTCTTTACCAAGAAAAGAGATATCTACTCGCTTTTAGCTTGCAGATAGAATATTTATTAAAAAATTAGGAATACCTATTAATATAGAAAAAAAGTAAGGTGATAGTGAGCACAAGAATCTAGTGTTTTTGAGTAAAATAGAAATCAAAATAAACGCACCAAACTTCTAAATTTGGTGCGTTTATTTTTTTTAGATTAGTATGTTTTGTCTCTGATAAACACTCTTCCCTCCACCATAATAATTTGAATAGATATGCTGATATATACTCGTGCTTTTTGATTCGACTTCTTCATCGGAATAGCTAGTCATGGGTAAGTACAAAAGAGTATCGTGAATAATGTTTTTCACTTGCGCTTTAATCTCTCTTTTTTCTCTCCATTTGTCAATTTTCAGCTTTTCAGTTTGGAGTTTTTCCAATGTTTCGATAGCGATTTTTTTAACCGCTTTTAGTTCTTTAGGTTCTAACTTTTTACCTTCTTTTAATAAATCGAAAATGGCTAAAGCTTCTTGACCATTTAAATTTTCTCGAACTGCTCTTTGTTCTTCAATACTTAAATCTTGTATGAACTCATTTAGTTTATCGAATGCTTTAAGGGTATCTTCAAGGCTTTTTCCACGATTGTATTCTTCAATGATTTTTTTATATCGTTCGTAAAAATCTATCCTAAGAGGATTCTCTTTTAGCATTTGTTGCAACTTTTGATTAATTGCTTGTTTTAAATCGTAGACCACAGTATTCTTTCGAGCGATTTTGGAAAAGGCTGCTTTTAACTTGTCAAAATCTAAAGAGCCTAAGTCTATATAAACTTCTTCTTTTTCTGATGCTTCAATTTTTTTTAGGGAAACACTATCACTTACGATAGATTGTAATTCCATCATTATTTCGGTAACATCGGCAGTTTTAACTTTTTGATTAATTAAGCTGTAAATGGCCTCTATCGCATTATGTCGTTTTATGTAAGCTCTTACCTCTGCTTCTGGAAATAAGGCTTTATACTTTCTAAAAACATTACGAGCCATGATTTCAAAAGTAGCTCTGGTTTTGTCATTTAAACAAACACAATCTGCAGCATCTTTAAGCTTACCAATTTTAGCCATTGGTTTAGCTTCAATTAATTCGGTAAGATCAAATTTAAGTGATTTTAAATACTGCTTTGTTTCTTGTATCGCCTTTTTTAGCTCTAACTCCAGTTCAATTAGTTTCTCTACAGGTTTTCCTGGTTTCGTCTTTCCACCAGAACCACCATTCCCTCTACCACCTTCTCCATATACAGAATAAGCTTTTTCCAATTGTTTGTACACATTTCCATAATCAACGATAAGTCCATTTTCTTTTTCATCATCGTATACCCGATTTGCACGAGCAATGGTCTGCATTAAAGTATGACCTTTAATTGGCTTGTCAAGGTAAACCGTTGAAACACACTGAGCATCGAAACCTTCAGCCCCAAGACCAAACAATGGCCCAAGTACAACAGAAAAACCTTCGGGTGGCGGAAGAGGGAATAATTCTCCAAAACCAAGTGGTAAATAGTATCAGTTAAGATGAAAAATAGCATCCAAGCAACATGATTATTGTTTGTATGCTTTTTTTTGTCTAGTCACTCCCTTTTGTTGCAAAACGATTGCCGACACGATTGCAGATTCTAAATTTACCAGTTATTAAATTTACTATTAGTTGTTTAGGGTGTATTTGTAGTCGATTGCAGACTTTTTTTCTTATTGAAAAATAAAAAATCAATTGTTTTTGGAATTAAGCTAGAAAAACTGGTACGTATGGGATAGCAAGTAAGTATGGCTATTCTGGCATATATGGTAATGCTGGTATGTATGGCATCATAGAACCATTAAATATAAGAAATATCATCTTGTTGAATTGAGGGATTTATCTATCTTTATGATTAGAAAATATTAAAGAAAAATATTGCGTTACTGAAGTTTCTCTATAGATAAAACGACCAAATTTATAGAACTAGAGAAACGGACGAGTGAACGCACCTTAAATTGGTGTGTTCCCTTGCTTCGTTGTGCTAGTTCGGGGTGCTTGGTCGTACCTTTCTGTGGTATAATGGAGTAAGGGGCATGCCTCTTATTGTTTTGGAACTTTCGTGATCCTAAAACAAAATTCCATGGAACAACAATTACCTCCCATTTCAGAAAAACTAGCCCATCTATCATCTGAGCAAATCGAAGAACTTTGTCAGAAATATAATGATGGAGAAAAGATAAAAATTCTAATACGAGATTATAATATTGATATTCATGCAAGTGGCTTTTATAATTTACTACCACCTATCCTATCAGAGGATGAATTATGTCCCTATTGCAATGTGCAAATGTTGCAAAATAGACCAAGAAGAACAAGTTCTGTAAACAAAGCATATTGTCCCATTTGTGGACATGATAATTCAGATAGATGCTGTTGTTCATCATGTGAGTTGGAGAGGCAGAATCAACAAAGAATTATAATAGAAAAATCAGTGGAGATCTTAAACAACCATTATAATGTCGATACAAATAAACAAACTGTAGTCGTTCAGGATCTTCCTTTATACGATAAGCTTTACCTTTCTGCATTTTTACGATATGCAAATGAGGATGATTCAAAAACACTTGATTGTAGAAAGTTGAATCAGAAATTATCTCCTACTAAAAGTTTTGATCATGAAATAATCTCTTCACTTTTAAAGAAATCTTATATCAGAATTTGTGGTATAGATGTTCCAAAATCACAGTCCCAAAATGAAGAACAGTTTGCAGAATCTACTGAATTAAATAAATTGTGTTATCAGCTGAATTTGCAAATTGATGGACAAACTGACGATGAAATTTATAATCAGTTATTTTATCCTAATCTTAGTAATGCAGAAGAAGTAGAATTGAGAGATTTGTGGAAAAGGATAGCTACCGAAGAATGCGTTGAATACGTCAAATTTAATTTTAAAAGACTGAGGCTGAAATGGGATATTTTAGATATACACAAAAAACATATCGACAATATTCTGATGAATTTTTCAGTGGGGCAATTCTTCTTGTTCTTCCACAATAGTTTGAAAGGAGCTGTTTTGGAACTTCAGGTAGGGAAAATAACAAGAATTCAATGTATTCATTATTCTATAAAAGGTGCTGTATTTAGTGCCGAAAGAGTGAACGCTAGCAGGAGAACGATAAAACCTTTTCATCGCTTTGATTTAAAACAATCTATAATTAGTCACCTGTTTTATTCCGTATTTTTAGGAATAGATAAGAAAGGATTTTATGAATGTCCAAATACTTATCGTTTTATGAATACTGGAATTAGTTTGAAAATAGTCAATGAAAAAGGACTCTTAGTATTTGGATCAACCAAAAAATATACGAAATGGTTAGATGAAGAATGTATTCGCTTAGGCAATATTAAACCATCTGAATTATTAAATAATACAGAAGGATTAGAAGAAGTCTTTATAATGCTACTCAGACTTGACACAGGACTTTATTGTTGATTGATTATTGTTATGTTTTTGTTTTAAGTGATGCCAATATAATTGAATTACTGGATGCCGTTACAGAGGATTAAAATCATTCCGGGATTGATAGGAGAATCTTCTTACTAAAATTCAATTTATGTAAATTTCTTAAATGAGTTAGTTCTGAATTGTTTAATCTAACAAGATCACAATCCCCACTAAAAACTTTATGACAAAACACTTTAACAAGAACCTCTAATTGTTCGAATGGTATCTGAAATTCTAAGGAGCTATTTTTTAGGTGATAGAATAAACGATTTGCATTCTCGTCTGGTACAGCTTCTTCTATTGGTTTTATTTTAATACTTTCTTGGATAGTTTCAACTATGTCCTTATATAATTTCATAGCCTCTTCATTTCTGTCTGAAAAGAAATGTATCAGAGTTCTTTCTTTAAATTTAGTTCCTTTTTTTGAAGATATAAAAGTATCTAAGGCGAAACTCTCGAAGTTTTTTGGCGAAATTTTCTCTATGAGATTCTTTTCATTAAGAATATTATATAAGGCACCTAATGTTTTTGAATCTGCTGATATAGGCACTTTAAGAGCAATATCTTCTTTCTTTTTCGCTTTTGAAATCTTCTCTATTTCAGAACTTAAATGCATTCTATATTTGGTAAGTCTCTTTCGTACATCATCTTCAAAGAAACTGTGTAGCCTTACTAATGGGATGGAGAATATTAAGCTAACAAGACATCCTAAAAGCATAAGAAAACTAAAATAAAGGTATTCCTTCCCTATAAAATAAAGTGCTGTTGAAGCGACGAAAACTTTAAACCAAATAATTGATCTTCTCCTAAGTCTACTAAGCTTCTCAATTCGATCCATCTTTCGGTCGACAAAACTGATTCTGTTCTCGAGGATTTCTTGCTTTGTGCATGAATAGTAGACTTTCTCATTGAAACTGAAGATCTTATTTCCCTTTGATATTAATGAGGCTAAGCTTTGAGTGTAAAAGAATAAAAAATCATATAAGATGATGATATTCTGTTTTGGTGAAAAGGCGATTATCCCAATCCTGTTTAATGGTTTTGCTGATTCCATTGCAAGTTTATTTATTTAATTTTTCTTTAAGTTTATTCATCTCCTTAGATACTTTTTCTTCAACAACCTTAGCATAAATTTGAGTTGTTCGAATAGATTTATGACCTAGCATGGCAGAAACCGTTTCAATTGAAACATCATTACTCAAGGTTATAGTTGTAGCGAAAGTATGACGAGCTACATGTGTTGTTAAATTCTTGTCTATTTCGCACACGTCTGCTATTTCCTTGAGGTAAGCATTATATTTTACGTTAGAGGGTATTGGAAACAACTTTCCTCTCATTATTGAATCAGGATGATTCTTATATTTTTCAATTATTTCTTCAGCCTTAGCTAACAAGGGAACATTAGATTGAATATCATTTTTTGTTCTCGAAGTAATTATCCATTTACTCCCATCAAAATGAGTTTGAACATCCCTAGGAATTAATTTTTCGATCTCACTATATGGATAACCCGTATAGCACGAAAAAATAAAAAAATCTCTAATCTGCTCAAGTCTAGCAATTTTAAACACCTTACTCTCTACTCTTTCTAATTCTTCTCTAGATAGGTAAACTCTTTTCGTTTCTTCTAGTTTCACACTGAATTGGATAAAAGGATCCTTACCTAACCATTCTCGCTTAATGGCCAAGAAAATAACCTTCTTTAAGTTCTTAATGTATTTAACCGAAGTATTGTGATTGCATTTTCGAACCGTTTTAAAATAATGAGATAGATCTTCAATAAACTGATAATTTAGATCACTTAGATAAATGTCATCTTTGGCATACTTATATTTAATGAAATTCTTAACGTGATCCAGAGTTGTTTCATATCTACGATAAGTTGAAGAAGAATAATCAATTCCTACTCGTTCTTTGACTGTCTGATTATGAATTTTAAACACATCCAACAATGACCTACTAGGCTTTTGCATATCAAAAAAAACTTCTTTGATTTTTGCAGAAGTAACAGCATCATTCTCTAAAATCAGGTCTTGATAGATTTTATGAGCTTTACTTTTAAGTCTAAGTAAAAATTGATTTTTAACTTTAATCTCTTCCTTATTCCCCTTTATTTCGCCAGCATCACTATTCCATTTATCTGGATCAACATATTGCTTCGTTGAAATTTCAGCTCGTTTTCCATTAACAGTTACTCTTAAGAATATAGGAGCTTCCTTTTTCTTATTAAGTTTGTCTTTTCGGATATGTAATAAAATGCCAAGCGTATTTCTTGAATTCATATTCAAAGATTGATTATATTTCGGATACCTATTTTTAGAAAATCAAAAATGGTATCTGTTAGGTATCCACTTATTTGATTAAATCTGACAGAATCTGAATACGAAGGTAAAAAAAATCCGCTTAAACCAATAGGTTTGAGCGGATTTAATAAAATTTGATAATCATTTCGTGGAGCTGCAGGGGATCGAACCCTGGTCCAAACATGCGATTAATAAGCTTTCTACATGTTTATTCCTTCATTAATTTTCGAATCTAGCTAGAGAAAGGACACCCGATGCTAAACCTTATCTTTTTTATTTCGCCAACTCCCCAAAGCGTGAAGCCAACTAACCCTGAATTGATAGCATCCAATTACTTACCGGAACAAGGTGGAACCATAAGCTGGATGTCTCGTCTCTACTCCTAGAGTAGTGATGAAGCATTAATCTACTATAATTCGATTAAGCAGCAAGAGCGTAGTTATTTTCGCCAATTACAAAGTTTGAGACCTGATATTTACGAGCCAGATACACAATGCTCGACATGCTTACATACAAATTCTTCATGCTGTCAAAAGCCACGTCAGCCCCAGAATTGGTACAAAGTTAAAAAAATTCAACTGGAATAAGCTTATTCTCTCATCGAAAACTTATCAATCATCGCTAAACTGGTGATAATGAACGTAATTAATTACCAATAATTAATTTTATTAAGCTCAGATTAAGAAAAAATGCCCAATCTTTACAGACTGGGCATTTCAATATCATTGATAAATGTTGTTCTTACAACTTTTTTAGATCAGCAATTGTATTTGTTGGATTCTCTGCATTAAAAACAAAACTACCTGCAACAAGAGCATCTGCTCCTGCTTCTATTAGTTTTTTCCCTGTTTCAAGATTAACTCCTCCATCAATTTCTATAATCACATTGGCATTTTTATCAGTAATTAATGCTTTAAGTTTCTCAACCTTAGTATATGTGTTTTCAATAAAACTTTGTCCTCCAAAACCTGGATTAACACTCATTAAAAGAACTAAATCGATATCAGAAATTATATCTTCTAAAACTGAAACAGGCGTGTGAGGATTTAACGATACACCAGCTTTCATACCATGACTATGAATATTTTGAATGGTACGATGAAGATGAGTACAAGCTTCATAGTGAACTGTAAGGATATCTGCACCTACTTTTTTAAAAACTTCAATATAGCGATCTGGATCAATAATCATTAGATGAACATCCAATGGCTTTTTAGCAATTTTATTTATTTGTTCAACAACTGGAGGTCCATAAGATATATTTGGTACGAATACGCCATCCATAATGTCTAGGTGAAACCAATCGGCATCACTATTGTTTACCATATCAATATCGGCTTTTAAATTCATAAAATCTGCCGCAAGTAATGAAGGTGATATTAATGTTTGCATCTGTTTAAGGGGCTTTTATTTAAGTATTCGGCAAAGATAAAAGATTTCCACAACTTATCTTTCAAAATGAATTTTAAACCCGATGAATATTAAAACGAAAAAAGGTACACTTCAGATTTTACTGCAGTGTACCTTTATGTATTTTAGAACTTAAGCTCTTAACAAATCAACCTAAATATGTTTTTAGAATCTTAGACCTAAATGTAGATTTCATCTTTTTTATCGCTTTTTCCTTAATTTGACGCACTCTTTCTCTTGTTAAATCGAATTCAGTTCCTATTTCTTCTAAAGAACAAGGAGGGTTTCCTTTTAAACCAAAGTACATCCGAATTATGGTTGCTTCTCTATTCGATAAGGTTGATAAAGAACGCTCTATTTCAACAACTAAAGAATCACGTAATAATCTTTGATCAGGATTTATTTCATCTGAACTCAACAAAATATCGTACAAGGTATTGTCCTCTTCCGAATTGATTGGCGCATCCATAGAAACCTGACGCCCAGAAACTTTAATAGCTTCCTTTACATCCTTCGGACTTATATCAAGCACATTAGCAATTTCATCAGGCGATGGTTCGCGTTGATACTCCTGCTCCAACTGAGCTAATGTTTTACTGATTTTATTTATCGATCCAATTTTATTTAAAGGCAGCCTTACAATCCGCGATTGTTCTGCCAATGCTTGCAATAAAGATTGACGAATCCACCAAACGGCGTAAGAAATAAATTTAAATCCTCGAGTCTCATCAAAACGTTGTGCTGCTTTAATTAAACCTAAGTTACCTTCATTAATTAAATCTGAAAGGCTTAATCCCTGATTTTGGTATTGTTTCGATACAGAAACAACAAACCTCAAATTTGCCTTAATCAATCTATCCAATGCAGTTTGACTTCCTTTTTTTATTTGGCGAGCGAGTATTACCTCCTCTTCTGCAGTAACAAGATCGACCTTGCCAATTTCTTGCAAATAACGATCCAAAGATGGTGTTTCTCGGTTAGTAACTTGCTTTGTAATTTTTAATTGTCTCATATTAGGTTAGGGAATTTAGATCATCTTTAAAATTAGCTAATAATATTAACTAAACAACTTAAAGAAATAAATTTTATTGCGAATATCAAAATCATAAACCTATAATTTTCAACTTTTTACGCAATTTAGACTTAAATAAAAATAAATTTCGTCATAATTTCTTATGTAATGAACTACTTTTACAACGAACAACAATAAAAATCTAAACGACAAGTAAATACAACAACACTTTAAAGCCCAATGGTATAATTGGGCAAAATTACTAAAGCATAATCAATGTAGATTACTCAATAATAACATTATGAGCGACTTTTTTTTGTGTTTTAATAAGTTATTGTGTAATATTGCAATTGAATTCCAATGTATCTCCATTTGCTGAGATCAAATACTCAAATTCCTGAAAGATAATATTTCTATCAAATAATAAAATCCAAAATATTTAACAATTGTTTATGTACGACATTCTTGAATTAAACAAGAAGCTTGTGCCTGAATTGAAAGAGATTGCAAAAGAACTTAATATTAAAAAAATCGAGTCCTTTAAAAAGCAAGACTTAATCTACAAAATTCTTGACCAACAAGCTATTGTAGCTTCAGAAATAAAAAGTTCTGATAAAAAAGCTACACACAAACGCAGTAATAAAAAAGATGATGACCAGGCAACTAAAGAAGCGCCTAGAAAATCAATATTGCGTAAAAAAAGAAAACCAATAGAGAAAGTAGAACCTGAAAAAGTAGAAGAAACAGCCAAAGTTTCAGAAGCACCAGCGCCTACCGAAAAAAAAGAAGCTAGAGAAATTCGCAAACCAAATCCTCGCAGAAGGCGTGAAGACAATCGTCCTGCAGAGAAACCACTTGCAAAAAAAGAAGCTGTAGCAAAAGAGCAAATAAAATCGGAACCTGTTTCGGAGCGAACAAAAAAAGAAGTTGTTGCTCCTGTTAAAAATGAAACAGCAAAAGAGGCTACTGCTAAAGAAGTTACTATTGACGAAAATTCATCTCAAGAAAAAGCATCTCAAGAAAGAGCTCCTAGAGAAGAAAATAACGATAAACACCAAGACAGACCGACCCAAGGCAAAAAACGCTTTGAACGTCGTGAAAAAGAAAGACCATTTGAATTTGATGGAATAATCAGTAACTCTGGTGTTCTTGAAATCATGCAAGATGGTTATGGTTTTCTTCGTTCTTCAGATTTCAACTACTTAAATTCTCCTGACGATATTTATGTATCTCAATCTCAAATCAAATTATTTGGTTTAAAGACTGGTGATACAGTTCAAGGAACTATCCGTCCTCCAAAAGAAGGCGAAAAATATTTTCCTCTTATAAAGGTTGAAAAAATTAATGGTCGTTTACCAGAAGTCATTCGTGACCGTGTACCATTCGATCACTTGACTCCTTTATTTCCAGATGAAAAATTTAACCTAACCGGAAAAGGAAAAAGCAGTATCTCAACACGTATTGTTGATATGTTTGCTCCTATCGGAAAAGGTCAGCGTGGCTTAATTGTAGCACAACCAAAAACAGGTAAAACAGTATTATTAAAAGAAATAGCAAATGCTATTGCTGCAAATAATCCTGAAGCTTACATGATTATCTTATTAATCGATGAACGTCCTGAAGAAGTTACAGATATGGCACGATCAGTAAATGCAGAAGTTGTTTCTTCTACATTTGATGAGCCTGCAGAACGTCACGTTCGTGTAGCTAACATCGTTTTAGAAAAAGCGAAACGTATGGTTGAGTGTGGACACGATGTTGTAATCCTATTGGATTCTATTACACGTCTTGCTCGTGCTTACAATACAGTTTCACCTGCTTCAGGAAAAGTTCTTTCTGGTGGTGTTGATGCCAATGCTCTTCACAAACCTAAACGTTTCTTTGGTGCTGCTCGTAATATCGAGAATGGCGGATCGCTTACAATTTTAGCAACAGCATTAATTGATACGGGATCCAAAATGGATGAAGTTATCTTTGAAGAATTCAAAGGAACTGGTAATATGGAACTTCAATTGGATCGTAAATTATCTAATAAACGTATCTACCCTGCAGTCGATCTTACAGCTTCGAGTACACGTCGTGAAGATTTATTGCTTGACGAAGCTCAACTGAACCGTATTTGGGTACTAAGAAACTTCTTAACAGACATGAACTCTGTGGAGGCTATGCAGTTTATTAGTGACAGAATACGTAAAACTCGTTCTAATGAAGAATTCTTAGTTTCGATGAACGATGGCTAAATAAAAATCTATTTTCTTTAACTTTTAAAGAGGTTTCTGAAAATTAAAATAAGCTTTTACAGCTGTCAATGCTTAATAATGAGGCATTAGCTTATACATAAAAAAAGGAACAATGCTAACTAGCATTGTTCCTTTTTTATTTTTATCAAATATAAATTCCAATACAAAGTCAAAATTGCAATCTCAACATAGCAATTTAAAACTTTATTTTTTTAAGTTTGTGCAGCAAATTTAAGAAAGATGAACACGTTATTACAAACTCATTGTAGTTTACTCAAAAATAAAAAAAGTACAATTAAACGCGAACTCAGCAACAAGATTGACTGGAGCCAACGCTTAATTGCAATTAAAGGTTCGAGAGGCGTAGGTAAAACAACGTTCTTATTGGACTACGTTACCGAAAACGATCGCGAGGACGACAAGACTTGTTTGTATATTAACTTAAATAACTTATTTTTCACAGCACAAGGCTTAGTACCATTTGTAGATGAATTCTACAAAAAAGGTGGCAAAACCTTACTTTTAGATCAAATACATAAATACCCTAATTGGGCCGAAGATCTTCGTACATGTCACGATAGCTATCCTGATCTTCAAATTGTTTTTACAGCTTCATCTATACTTAGAGTAAAAACAAACGAACATATTAAAGAATGTGTTTCAACTTATTATTTAAACGGTCTTTCTTTTCGTGAATTTTTAAACCATGAAACGGGTTGTCATTTTAAGAGTTATACATTACAAGAAGTTATTGATAATCATGAGGAAATAGTTGAAAAAATACTTTCAAAAGTTCGTCCTCTTGCATTTTTCAATGATTACCTTCAATTTGGATACTATCCATGCTACTTAGAAGAAAGAAGTTTCATAGATAATATTCTTAAAATTATAAATTTAATGCTTGAGTTTGATATTACATATTTGAATCAAATTGAGTTGAAATATCTAACCAAACTAAAAAAATTACTCTATATAATCGCTTGCACAGTACCACTTCAACCCAATGTGAGCAAACTTGCTAACGATGTTGAAACATCAAGAGCAACTATTATGAATTATCTGAAATATTTAAAAAACGCTCAATTAATACACCTATTAAATAGCGATAAGGACAAAACAAAAAAAATTAAGAAACCAAACAAGATTTATCTGCATAACCCCAATTTACTTTATGCAATTTCTCCTGATAACGTTTCTAAAGAAAGCTTATACGAAACTTTTTTTTATAATCAAGTTAGCGTAGGAAGTTCATTAACTAGTACAGATAGAGGCCATTTTAAGGTTGATGACAAATTCAATTTTGAAATTCAAGGAAGCTCTATCGAGATAGAACCAAAATATAGAACAGAAGATTATTTTGTTGCTGCAGACATGATTGAACGTGGAAAAGGCAACACAATTCCACTGTGGTTATTTGGATTCTTATATTAAAAACCGACACGACAAAGTGTCCCAATAAATTGAGATTTATTAAAAAGAATATATAAAATCTAGCATAAATAAATTTTAATCGGAGAAGAAAAATGGCAAAAGAGAAAAAATTCATTACCTGCGATGGTAATGCTGCTGCTGCACATATTGCATATATGTTTAGCGAAGTATCGTGCATCTACCCTATCACACCATCTTCACCTATGGCTGAAAATGTTGACGAATGGGCTGCTCAAGGACGTAAAAATCTATTTGGCGAAACAGTACAGTTAGTAGAGCTTCAATCAGAAGCTGGTGCTGCTGGTGCTCTTCACGGAGCAATGCAAGCTGGTACTTTAGGTACAACTTACACTGCATCTCAGGGATTATTATTGATGATTCCTAACATGTATAAAATTGCAGGTGAATTATTACCTTGTGTTTTCCATGTAACTGCTCGTGCTCTTGCTGCTCAAGCATTAAATATCTTTGGAGATCACTCTGATATTTATTCAACTCGTATGACTGGATTTGCTATGTTAGCATCTGATTCAGTTCAAGAGGTTATGGATCTTTCTGCTGTATCTCACTTAACAGCAATTAAATCAAGAGTTCCTTTCATGAACTTCTTCGATGGTTTCCGTACTTCTCACGAAATTCAAAAGATTGAAGCTATGGATATGGAAGACCTAAGAGGTCTTGTTGACCAAGAAGCTCTTCAAGCATTCCGTAATCGTGCTTTGAATCCAGAAACTCCTGTAACTAGAGGTACTGCTCAAAACCCTGATATTTATTTCCAATCTCGCGAAGCTGCAAACCCATTTTACAATGCGGTTCCAGATATCGTTGCTGATTACATGAAAGAAATGACCAAAATTACAGGAAGAGACTACAAACCTTTCATGTATTATGGTTCTGAAGATGCTGAAAACATCATCATCGCAATGGGTTCTATTAACGAAACTATTAAAGAAACAATTGATTACAAAATAGCAAATGGCGAAAAAGTAGGACTTGTTTCTGTTCACTTGTATCGTCCATTCTCTGCTAAACACTTCAAAGCTGTAATTCCTACAACTGTTAAGCGTATTTGTGTTCTTGATCGTACAAAAGAACCAGGTGCTAACGGAGATCCATTGTATCTTGACGTAAGAGACATTTTCTACGGTGAAGAAAACGCGCCTATTATTGTTGGTGGTCGTTACGGTTTAGGTTCTAAAGATGTAACTCCATCTCAAATTGTTGCTGTTTACAATAACTTAGCAATGAATGAGCCTAAGAATCAATTCACAATGGGTATTGTTGATGATGTGACTTTTACTTCACTTCCTCTATTACCAGAAGTAAAAATGAATTCTAAGTCTCTTTACGAAGCTAAATTTTATGGTTTGGGTTCTGATGGTACTGTAGGTGCTAACAAAAACTCAATTAAAATTATTGGTGGTTCAACTGATAAATATTGTCAAGCTTATTTTGCTTACGATTCTAAAAAATCAGGTGGATTTACTGCTTCTCACCTACGTTTTGGTGACGAACCAATTCGTTCAACATATTTAGTAACTACTCCTGACTTCGTTGCATGTCACGTTCCTGCTTACGTTTATTTATATGACGTATTAAAAGGATTGAAAAAAGGTGGTTCTTTCTTATTGAACTCTATCTATGATGCTGAAGATACTGTCAAGAATCTTCCTGATCATATGAAAAAATATATGGCTGATAATGAGATTAAATTCTACATTATTAACGGTACTAAATTAGGTGAAGAACTTGGTCTTGGTAGTCGTACTAATGCAATTATGCAAGCTGCTTTCTTTAAAATCACTGGTGTAATTCCATTCGAACAAGCTGCTGAAGAAATGAAGAAAGCGATTGTTAAATCGTATGGTAAAAAAGGTGAGAAAGTTGTAAACATGAACTTCGCTGCTGTTGATGCTGGTGGAAAAAATGTTGTTGAAGTTAAAGTTTCTGCTGACTGGAAAAATCTTTCTGATGTTCAAGAACAAACTGCTGTTTCTAATGACCGTCCAGAATTTATTACTGACATATGTGATCCAATAAATGCTCAAAAAGGGGATGATCTTCCTGTTTCTACATTTAATGGTCGTGAAGATGGTACTTTCCAAAATGGAACGACTAAATTCGAAAAACGTGGTGTTGCTGTAAGTGTTCCTGAATGGAATGACGAAACTTGTATTCAGTGTAACCAATGTGCTTACGTTTGTCCTCACGCTGCAATTCGTCCTTTCTTATTAACTGACGAAGAATTAGCTGCTGCTCCTGAAGGAACTGCTGTTAAGCCTGCTACAGGTAAAGATCTTAAAGGTCTTAACTTCCGTATTCAAGTTGCTGTTGAAGATTGTACAGGTTGTGGTAACTGTGCTGATGTTTGTCCTGCTCCTAAAGCTAAAGCTTTAGTAATGAAACACCTTGAAACTCAAAGTGCTGAGAGAGAAAGATGGCATTATATGGACGAAAAAGTAGGTTACAAAGAATTGTTACCTAAAAACAATGTGAAAAATTCACAATTTGCTCAACCATTATTCGAGTTCTCTGGAGCTTGTGCAGGTTGTGGTGAAACGCCATATATCAAATTAATCACTCAATTATTTGGTGAGAGAATGATGGTTGCTAATGCAACTGGTTGTTCTTCTATCTATGGTGGATCAGCTCCATCAACTCCATATTGTAAAAACGATAAGAGCGGTAAAGGTCCAGCTTGGGCTAACTCATTATTCGAAGACAATGCTGAGTTTGGTTTTGGAATGAACGAAGGTGTACGTAAAATGCGTAACCGTATCGAACTTCGTATGACTGCTGCTATCGATGCTGTAAATGCTGAAACAAAAGCTGCATTTACTGAGTGGTTAGAGAATAAAAACAATGGTGAAGCTTCAGTTATTGCTTCTGCTAAAGTTGAAAAAGCTCTTGCTAACGAAACTCACGAAGTAGCCAAAGAGATTTTAGATATCAAACAATATCTAATCAAAAAATCTCAATGGATCTTTGGTGGTGACGGTTGGGCTTACGATATAGGATTCGGTGGCGTAGATCACGTATTGGCTTCTGGTGAAGATGTAAATATTTTAGTAATGGATACTGAGATTTACTCTAACACTGGTGGACAAGCTTCTAAAGCAACTCCAATTGGAGCTGTAGCTAAATTTGCTGCTACTGGTAAACGTATCAGAAAGAAAGACCTTGGAATGATTGCAATGTCTTACGGATATGTATATGTAGCTCAAGTAGCTATGGGCGCAAGTCAAGCTCAATACTTAAAAGCTGTTAAAGAAGCTGAAGCTTATCCAGGACCATCTTTGATTATCGCTTATGCTCCATGTATTTCTCACGGACTGAAAGCATCTATGGGAAAATCTCAAACTGAAGAGAAAAAAGCTGTTGAAGCTGGATACTGGCACTTGTATCGTAACAATCCTCAACTAGAAAACGAAGGAAAAAATCCATTTACACTTGATTCAAAAGATCCTAAGTGGGAAAATTTCCAAGATTTCTTAATGGGTGAAGTTCGTTACACTTCATTACAAAAATCATTCCCTGAGGAAGCTGCTGAATTATTTGTAGCTGCTGAAGAGAATGCAAAATGGAGATATAAAACTTACAAGCGTCAAGCTGCTTTAGATTATACTGAAGTTTAAGAATTAATCTTCTATATTATTACACTAAAGGGGTTCCAAATTGGAACCCTTTTTTTTATGCCCAATTATCTGCATTATGAAATTAAAAACATTTGAATTTCGTATTTTTTCTAAAGAAAATTGCTTTCTAAAATTAGTTTTACAAATACAATCTAGCTACTCAAATAGTTAACAATCGTGCTGACAGATTAAATAATAGTGGATATATTAATTTAACAGTTTTAAAAGATAAATAAGACACAAAAGTCCTTTATTCGTCAGCCATTGGGGATTTGTATTGATTTTCAGATATTTAAATTTTGTTTTTTGGTTGAATATATCAAGTTCATTTATTAAATTTAATGAGAAAAAGAAATTAAAACCAAAATAACATGGCAAATTTAAATGTAGAATTCATGGGGTTAAGTCTTAAAAATCCCATTGTAGTAGGAGCTTGTACCCTTTCGGCCACAGCAGAAGGAGCCAAAGAATTAGAACGCGCAGGTGCTGCGGCAATTGTTTATAAATCTCTATTCGAGGAACAAATTCAGATGGAACAAGCACAACTTACCGACGAACTTGACGAATATGCAGATCGAAATGCAGAAATGACTTCTATTTTCCCTACAATTAAACATGCCGGACCTAGGGCTCATCTTATGAGACTGTCTGAAGTGAAAAAAGCTGTTAATATTCCTGTAATTGCTAGTTTGAATTGCGTTTACGATGTAACCTGGTTCGATTACGCTAAGAAATTGGAAGAAGTTGGCGTTGATGCTTTGGAGTTAAATTTCTATCAAATGCCTGCAAGCGTAGATAAAACAGCGGAGCAAATGGAAGATGAAAAAGTGGAAATTGTAAAAACTCTTAAAGAGAGATTATCAATTCCTTTTTGCATTAAATTGAGTCCCTATTATACAAATACACTAAATTTTGTAAATCGTTTAGATCAAGCTGGTGCTTCTGCATTTGTTCTATTTAATCGATTATTTCAACCAACAATTGATATTAATACCGAAAGTCATGTGACTAAATTTAATCTAAGTCATCAAGGAGACTTTAATTTAGGATTACGCTATGTTGGTTTATTGCATAAGAAGATTAAAGCTAGTTTATGTGGATCAAATGGCATTTATACCTACGAAGATGTTTTACAAATGTTACTGAGTGGAGCCGATATAGTTCAAATGGTGAGTACATTATATAAAAACAAGCCTTCGTACATTGCTCAAGTTCTTTCTGAACTAGAAAAATGGATGGATGATAAAGGCTACAAAAACATTGATGAGTTCAAAGGTAAATTATCAGATAATGCTTTAAAAGCTTCTGATGTTTATTATAGAGCACAATATTTGGATTTTATTCTTCATCCTGAAGAAATAATCAACAAGTACCCAATGAGATAAATAATAGGAAAGTTGATAAAGTAGCCAATCAAAAGATTGGCTATTTTTATTGAATATCTTGCAGTTAAAATTTATGATAACGACACGCAAACGTTTGAAAAATAAAAGTCTAATTCATTTTAAAGAAGACAGTTAGATTGTGAGTTCTTTCCTTCCTTTTTAGAAAAAAGAACACTACTTTTGTGTACAATTTTCAGGGCGTATTTAAAGATTACACCTTGTAAATTTAAATTTTTGAAAGATTATAAGTTAATATATAATTGTTATTGAATGGCTAATTTTATAGCAACGAATAACATTTAAAACTAAAAAGCGATAATTATGAGTACTAAGTACGTTTATACTTTTGGTGACGGTAAAGCTGAAGGTAAAGCAGAGATGAAGAATTTGCTTGGAGGTAAGGGTGCTAACCTTGCTGAAATGAACCTAATTGGTGTTCCAGTTCCTGCTGGTTTCACTATCACCACTGACGTTTGTACTGATTACAACAAACTTGGTAGAGAGGCTGTTGTAGCAATGATCAAAGATCAAGTTGAAGCTGCTGTTAAAGATACAGAAGTTGCAATGGGCGCTAAATTTGATGCTAAAGATGGTTCTTTCCCATTATTAGTTTCAGTTCGTTCAGGAGCTCGTGCTTCTATGCCAGGTATGATGGACACAGTTCTTAACCTAGGTATGAATGATGAAACAGTAAAAGTTGTTGCTGAAAAATCAGGAAACGAAAAATTTGCTTACGATTCATATCGTCGTTTCATTCACATGTACGGTGATGTAGTTATGGGTGTTGAAGCTGAAGAAGGTCAACACAATCCATTCGAAGTTGTTCTTGATGAATTAAAAGCAGCTAAAGGTTACAAAGTTGATACTGAATTAACTGTAGCAGATCTTAAAGTTCTTGTTGAAGGTTATAAAGGAGTTATTCGTAAGCATGCTGGTGTTGATTTTCCAACAAATCCTTGGGATCAACTTTGGGGTTCTGTTTGTGCTGTATTCGATTCTTGGAATACTGAAAGAGCTATCCTTTACCGTCGTATGGAAAACATTCCAGGTGAATGGGGTACTGCTGTAAACATTCAAGCTATGGTTTATGGTAACATGGGTGATACTTCTGCTACAGGAGTTTGTTTCTCTCGTGATGCTGCTACTGGTGAAGACCAATTCAACGGTGAGTATTTGATTAATGCACAGGGTGAAGATGTTGTGTCTGGTGTTCGTACGCCTCTTGAAATTACTACTATTGGTTCACATCGTTGGGCTGAACGTAACGGTACTTCTGAAGAAGCTCGTAAAGCTGAATTCCTTTCTATGGAAGAAGCTATGCCAAAATTATATAATGAGTTGAATACAATTCAACAAAAACTAGAAGACCACTACTCAGATATGCAAGATATGGAGTTCACCGTTCAAGATGGTAAACTTTGGATGTTGCAAACTCGTGTTGGTAAACGTACTGGTGCAGCTATGGTAAAAATGGCTGTTGATATGTTGGCTCAAGGTATGATTGATGAAAAAACAGCAATCTTACGTCAAGAGCCTAACAAATTGGATGAATTACTTCACCCAGTATTTGAGCAATCTGCTATTGATGCTGCTAAAGAACTTTCAAAAGGTCTTCCAGCTTCTCCAGGTGCTGCCGCTGGTCAAATCGTATTTTCTGCTGATGCTGCTGAAGCATGGGCTGCTGAAGGTAAAAAAGTTGTTTTAGTACGTCGCGAAACTTCTCCAGAAGATTTGAAAGGTATGTACGCTGCTGAAGGTATTCTTACTGAGCGTGGTGGTATGACTTCTCACGCTGCTGTAGTTGCTCGTGGTATGGGTAAATGTTGTATTTCTTCTGCTGCTGGTGTTAGAGTAACAGGAAAATCAATGACTATCAACGGTGTTGATTTCAAAGAAGGTGATTTCATCTCATTGAACGGTACTACTGGTAAAGTATACGAAGGTACAGTTGCTACTATCACTCCTTCTTTGGATGGTGATTTTGGTAAATTGATGGACATTGCAGAGAAAAATACTCGCATGTACGTTCGTACCAATGCTGATACGCCAGCTGATGCTCAAACTGCTCGTGATTTTGGTGCTAAAGGTATTGGTCTATGTCGTACAGAACACATGTTCTTCGAAGGTGATAAAATCTGGAAGATGCGTGAAATGATTCTTGCTGAAGATGTTGAAGGTCGTAAAGCAGCTCTTGCTAAATTACTTCCTGTTCAAAGACAAGATTTCTCTGGAATTCTTGAAGCTATGGACGGTTTTGGTGTAACTATCCGTCTACTGGATCCACCATTGCACGAGTTTACTCCTAATGATGAAGCTTCTCAAATTGAAATGGCTGAAAAATTAGGTCTTGATGTATCTGTTGTTAAAGCTAAAGTTGATTCTCTTCACGAATTTAACCCAATGTTGGGTCACCGTGGTTGTCGTTTAGGAAATACATATCCTGAAATCACAGAAATGCAAGCTCGTGCTATTATCGAAGCTGCTTGTGATTTGAAAGCTAAAGGAAAAGATCCTAAACCAGAGATTATGGTTCCATTGATCGGAACTTTAAAAGAATTCCAACTTCAGGAAACTATCATCAGAGAAACTGCAGCTGCTGTTTTCGCTGAAAAAGGTGTTAAAGTTGATTTCTTAGTAGGTACAATGATCGAGATTCCTCGTGCTGCATTGACTGCTGATAAAATTGCTGAATATGCTGAATTCTTCTCATTCGGAACAAATGACTTGACTCAAATGGGATTCGGTTATTCTCGTGATGATGCTGGTAAATTCTTACCTATCTATATTGAAAAAGGTATCTTGAAAAACGATCCTTTCCAAGTATTAGATCAAGAAGGTATCGGACAATTAGTTCGTATGGGTTGTGAAAAAGGTAGATCAACACGTAAAGATATCAAATTAGGTATCTGTGGTGAGCACGGTGGTGAGCCATCTTCAGTTGAGTTCTGTAACTCAGTTGGTATGGATTACGTTTCATGTTCTCCTTTCCGTGTGCCTATTGCACGTTTAGCTGCTGCTCAAGCAAACTTGAAGCAAAACTAAGAGAATTTAACTTCTCAATATATAGAAAGGCTGTCCATATGGGCAGCCTTTCGTATTTTATATCAACTTAAGATATTGATTTTTGATCAATAAAGATTTGGTTTCAGATTTCAACACAATAGTAAACCATCTTCATTTAAAAGACAAAACAAGTTTATATAAACACTTGCCATAATTAGAAACAATAATATAAGCGAAACAATTATTCTAAAAAATTCATGTAATTTAATAGAATAATGTAATTTTATACCAAAGAGACGAATCAAACGTCCTTATCTAAAAAATAGCAATTAAATTTAAAATATACAGTTATGGCTAAGTCGCAAGATTCAAAAAAAAATGTAAAAAAAGAACCAACTAAAACAGCTAAAGAAAAAAAAGCTGAAAAAAGAGAAAAGAAAGCGAAAAAAGCTTAGAACTTTCCGAACAATAATTCAAAACTATTGTGCTAAATACTTTGTAATAAAGAAATAAAAAAACTGTCCTATAGACAGTTTTTTTTTATAATATGACTTACCTCCTCGTTTTTCTAAGTTTTTTTATCAAACTTGCCATTGATTAACAACTTATTCGCATAAAATGAAACTCAATCAACGCTTTAGAAATTGGCATAGAGATTTTTCTTATTTCTACGCAGGTTTGTTAATGGCTTTTGCAATATCAGGTATCGCTTTAAATCACCGTGCATCGTGGGATCCTCACGATTATGTGTACAATACAATTGAGCTAAAATTTGATATGCCAGAAAATAGAAATGCTATTACTGACAACTTCTTTAAACAAAGCCTTAAAGAAAAAAATATTGACTTAGAACTGAGAGGTTCTTCGTGGCGAAGAGGTGGCTATAATCTTTATTTTGACGGTGCCTATGCTTATATAAATCCTTCAACAGGGGAAGGAGAAATTGAACAGTTTATAACAAGACCTATTTTAGGTCAAATGATTGATTTACACAGATCAAACAAAAATATATGGCTATGGTATTCCGATATTTTTGCAATTAGCGTGCTACTCATATGCATTACAGGTTTACTAATAGCTAAAGGCAAATACGGATTTACAAAGAGAGGTTGGAAATTAGCTCTTGCTGGAATATTAATTCCGACGATTTTGTGGTTTTTCATATAAAAATCGGTTCTAAAATAAATACAACCTGCAATCAGGTTGCAAATGCAACTTTTTAATCATTTACAAGATGCCACCTAACTATAATATCTTTTTATAATCTGGAATTTCGGGAATAAAATGAAAACTATTGGTTTCATAATTGATTTCACAGCAATAATGTTTCAAACCATTAGTAACAACGAGATATGGAACTTGAAGTTTCATATTATAACGAGCAATTTGATTAAACGTATCTTGTGATATTTTCACACAAGAAGCTTTACACTCAACAATCATAACAGGAATAGCCTTGTTATTATACAAAACAATATCGCTACGCTGGGGCATTCTATTCACATCAACTTTCTTTTCTACAGCAATAAGACCTTTGGGATAATTCTTATTTTCAACCAAATAAGAAATAAAATTTTGTCTTACCCACTCTTCTGGTGTTAATACAACGTACTTCTTTCTTATACTGTCAAAAATTAGCTTCCTTTGCTCTTCTAATTTTATATTAAAATTATAGCTAGGTAGATTTAGCTTTTCCATATTTTAGTTATATTGATAAGGCAAAGATAAACAGATTTAATTAGCAGAACACTCTAGCTAAAAAGCAAATTAATTGACCCATGAAGACTAAAGACGAAATTGTAAAAAATTGGTTAACTAGATATACAGGAAGAGAACTAAAAGATTTTGATCAGTATATACTTCTGACCAACTTTAACAACTACCTTGAAATTTTTGCTGAAATAAATCACGTAAAAATTATTGGAGAAGATAGAGCAATGCCCAACGTATCTGCAGGTGGTATTACAATGATTAATTTTGGAATGGGAAGTCCTAATGCGGCTACAATTATGGATCTGCTTAGCGCTATAAAACCCAAAGGCGTTCTGTTTTTAGGAAAATGTGGCGGACTTAAAAAGAAAAATAAACTTGGTGACCTTATATTACCAATAGCTGCCATCCGAAGCGAAGGAACATCGAATGACTACTTACCACCAGAAGTTCCAGCCCTACCCGCTTTTGGTTTACAAAGAGCGGTTTCTCAAGTTATAGCAGACAAAGAAATAGAATACTGGACGGGAACTGTTTTTACAACCAATAAACGTGTTTGGGAATACGACGAACGTTTTAAAAAATACTTAGCTAAAACAAGAGCAATGGCCATTGATATGGAAACAGCAACTATTTTCACAGTCGGTTTCATAAACGAAATTCCTTCAGGCGCAGTTCTCTTAGTATCTGATCAACCTATGATTTCGACAGGTGTTAAAACAGATGATAGCGATGCTATTGTGACTACAAATTTTGTAACTCGTCATGTTCAAACAGGTATTGACGCCCTACATGAAGTAATGAACAATAAGGAATCAATAAAACACCTAAGATTCTAGAAGAACCTATTCAAAACATTCATATGACATTCGAAGAAATATATAGTAATATTAAGAAACAAAAATATGCTCCCATCTATTTTTTAATGGGAGAAGAAAGTTTCTATATCGACAAGATTACAGATTATATATTGGCAAATGCACTTCCCGAAGCAGAACGAGATTTTAATCAGACAATCTTTTATGGAAAAGATGCAAATATAGCTAACATTCTAGATACAGCTCGTCGTTTCCCAATGATGGCTACTAGGCAACTTGTTGTTGTAAAAGAGGCTCAACTATTAAAAGATATTGAGTTTCTAGATTCCTATATCAAAAACCCTTTAAAGTCGACTATTCTTGTTATTAATTACAAATATAAATCTCTGGACAAAAGAAAAGTATTTACTAAGAATATAGCTAAATATGGTATTTTATTTGAATCAAAAAAAATATATGAAAACCAATTACCTGATTGGATTGCCAAATACGCAAGCAATTTAAAACTCAAAATTGACACTAAAGCAGGTATCCTACTTTCAGAATTTCTAGGTAACGATTTAAGCAAAATTTCAAACGAACTTGATAAGTTAAGTATTAATATTCCTAAAGGGAGTACAATTACTGCTGAAGAAATCGAAAAGAATATTGGCATATCAAAAGACTTTAACAATTTTGAATTGCAAAATGCACTAGGTAAAAAAGACGTTGTTAAAGCAAATCAAATCATAAATTATTTCTCAACTAACGAAAAAAACAAGCCTATTTTCGTTACCATAGCTTTACTTTATTCATATTTTTCAAAAATTTTAAAATTCCATTTTTTGAAAAATAAAACGAATGATAAACTAATAGCCTCTGCTCTTGGCGTAAACCCATATTTCGTAAAAGACTACAAATCAGCCGCAAGACTATATAATCCTAGAAAGGTTGTATCAATAATTAAGCTTTTAAGAGAATACGATTTAAAATCAAAAGGCATTGGAAACGTTAGTTCGAAGAATGGTGATCTTCTAAAAGAGTTAATATTCAAAACCCTTCATTAGTAATTTCCCTACAAAACTATTATCTTTAAAATAATATTTTGTTTATTTTATGAAATGAAGTTGCTATCTGCAAAACATAACATTACGGTTTGGTGTATGAAAATCATTCACCCATCATCAAAGAACTTGTATTTAACTATGAAATCAATTTTTACTCTTTCTTTTATATTAGTTTTGTTACTTGGCCCAAATGTAAGTTTTGGTCAGGAAGATGTAGCTCCAGTTGCGAAGGATGATTACGTCACAATGAATAATATAACCGTAGCTGACGAGATTAATTCTATCGAAATTATTTTTCTAGAAAATGATGTCTATTCATCTTCCACACTAGATTTTTCTCAAACCAAAATGCTTAGCCAAAACGATCAAGTAGGTAAAGCATATCTTATCGAAGATAATTCAATAATAATTTACTACCCATACGAAGATAGTTTTGGTGTTGATACAATAGTCTATCAAATTTGTGATAATAAAAGTAGATGTAGCCAAGCTAAAATTCTAGTAGATGTTAAGAATCCTAACGAAGTAAATTTAACAATTCCAACCGCTTTTTCACCTAATGGAGATAATATAAACGATAAATTCTACATTAAGGGTATTGAAAACTACCCTGTTAATCAATTTATTGTATTCTCTAGATGGGGTTCTAAAGTGTATGACAAAAATAACTACACCAATAACGAAGATGATGTTTGGGACGGTAGTTATAGTAAAACGGGTGTTAAATTAGGACCTGGAGATAAATTACCTGCTGGGACATACTTCTTTAAACTCATAATTAAGGATAAAAAATACCTTAAAAGTGGCTATATCGTCATAAAAAAATAGATTATTCCGTTTCTTAGGAATGGTATTCTTTTATAAATGCAATAGCCCTAATCCCTCTAAAATCTTCTCAATAAATAATTTAAATAAAATTACTCTTGGATGAATAAACAACGACACACTATCATTTATTTTGTTTTAACAAGTATAATGTGTCTTTCCTTGACTTATTCAAAACTTTCTGCTCAAGAAAATATTCTATTTACCAATTACAACAACAATAAAGTTTTTATTAACCCTGCATTCTCAGGGAGCACGCCTTATATGGAGGTGGCTATGGGTTACCATAAACAATGGACAGGTGTTGATGGAGCTCCAAAGTCTGCAATACTATCAGCACACACCCCATTAAACAATAGACCTATAGGCATAGGTACTATGATTTACAGCAACGAGATTGGTATTTTAAACGAAACAGGTTTTTTTGCAAACTACGCCTACAAAATAAAAATGTCTAAAAGGAGAGTACTCTCTTTAGGTTTGCAAGCAGGAGTTGTTAGCAAAGAAGTCCGATGGTCTGAAGTTGTAACCTATGATCCAAATTTCACAGGAGATGATCCGAGCATTCCAAATATGGACATAAGTAACATTTCGCCAAACTTTGGTTTAGGAGCTTATTATACAACACCTAAATTTCATTTAGGCTTTTCAGCTCCTCGTTTATTACAAAATGCTTACCCAAATGAAAAAGATTTTAGTAAAAGTATCAATTTTGAATTCAAAGAAATCTATTTCTATATAAACTCTGGTGTTATCCTAAATATTAACTCAACAATACAAGCTACGCCTTCTATTCTTCTCTTTTCTTCGTTAAATTCAACAACCAACTATAATTTCAATATTAACTTTACTCACACAAAAGGTGTATCGGTTGGAACAAGTTTCCGTTCGGGGAAATATTGGTCAATAAATACTGGTTACGAATTTAATTCCAAACTAGGCATATCATACGCCTACGAAAACAGTTTTGATAAACTAAAACGTGGTGATCATACTAGCCATGAAATCTTTCTAAATTATAAGGTATCTTTAAAGAAAAGTAGCTATACATCACCTAGATTTTTCTAAAGTTATCTATCTTGTATATTTAAGGAACTTTTCACAATTAAGATTATAATTTAAACCGTCAATTATATTGACTAGATATTTAAACTATGTATAAAAAATTGCTAACAACAATTTTTGTTGCCTCCATATTCATATTAACACAAGCATCCGTTTTTGCACAGAATAAAGACCTCGAAAAAGGTCTCAAACACTTTGCCAAAAACGAATATAATCTTGCTATTCCTATACTTAAGGAATACACACTAAGCCATAAAGACAAAGAAGCCAAAAGAATTCTATTCAAATGTTATATTGAGACAAAACAGAATAAAGATGCTCTTGCTATTGGAAAAAGAATGGCTGAAAATACTGACGCAGATCCTATAGATATTCTCAACTATGCAGACTTGTTAAAAGGACTCCATAAATACGAGGAAGCCGAAAAATGGTATATTCAATATAGTAAGCTTAGACCATCTAACAAAATTGTATTTGAACATATTAAAGCCTGCAAGCTTATTAAAGAAATAAATAATGATAGTTTATATATCACTAAATCAATTAATATTAATACGCCTCAAACTGATTATGCAACGTCCTTATATAAAGATGGTATCATATTAGTTTCGGGACGTTCGAATAAATACTCGAAACAAATTAATCGAAAAACTAAAGATCATTATTTCAACCTCTATTTTTCAAAAAAAGCAGGGACTAAGTATACCATTCCACAACCCTTATCTAGTGATTTAAATTCTAAATACCACGAAGGTTCTGCGTCCTTTTCATCCAACGAAAAATTTATATATTTCTCTCGTAATAGAGGTATTGTAGATTTAAATGGTCAAGCTCAGTTGCAAATCTACATGTCAAGGCATAATAACAACGAATGGGATAAACCTGAACTATTCCAATATGCAAGCGATAAGTACTCCACTGGTCATCCTTCCATTTCGAAAGATGGGAAAACACTTTATTTTATTTCGAATATGCCAGGAGGTTATGGAGGAACTGATATTTATTATTGTAAAAAACGTGGTTTCTCTTGGGGACCACCGATTAACTTAGGTCCAAGTATTAACACTTTAGGAAACGAAATGTTTCCATATATCGACAAGAACAACACGCTATATTTTGCATCAAGTGGACATGTTGGTTTTGGCGGTTTAGATATTTTCAAATCAATATTTGTAAAAAACCATTGGTCGTATCCTGTAAACATAGGATACCCTTTCAATTCAGACAAGGATGACTTTGCATACCTATATAATGAAAAGAAAAAAATAGGTTATTTTTCATCAAATAGAGATCTGAGCGACGATATTTTTGAATTTCAAAGCAATCCAAAACAACAGGAAACTCTAAAAGGAAGAATCGCTAAACTTAGCCCCAATAAACCTATTGATAGCGTAGCGGTTTTTCTTGTTGACAACAATATTGTTTTAGATAAAACCTACACAAATTCTTCGGGTAATTTCAGTTTTAATATTTTTAAGAATAAGAAATATAGCTTAATTATTAAAAAGGAAGACTATAAGATGAAACGCATTTTATATTTTCCACAAAACTCAGAAAAAGAAATAAATATTAAGATTAGACTTGAAGATTTTCCTTGGGCCGAAGTTAAAGCCTTTGTTAAAAATCAATTCTCTTCTAACCCAATTGAAGGTGCTAAAATTGAAGTCGTAAATAAAACCTACAATCTTTCAAATTACTGTGAAACAGATATTAATGGTAATTTTTCTTTAGGTGTTGACAAGGGTAACTTTTATGATCTAATCATTTCTAAACCAGGTTATTTTACAACAGTTTTAACGAATTATACGTATGATGAGATTCAATCTATCGATATGATAGAGACAAAAGAAAATCAAACGGTTGAATTACAAACATCAACTTTTCCTAATCATGGTTGGCGTTTATCTGAGATCACCAAAGGTGAACTAAATAATGTTATTGAAATTTTGACTAATAATCCAGATATTCTAATCGAAGTTACAGCAAGCACAAACACAAATAAGGGAACAAAAGATAACGACGCTTTGTGCTTGAAAAGAGCTACAGAAGCAATGAACTACATGATTTCAAAAGGAATTTCTTCAAATCGTATCAAAATAGAATCTATAGGGTTCAATACGAAAAGGACTTCAATTGTAGTTAAATTAGTTGAAACATTCTAAGAATAAGACATTATACACATTAAAGAATATTATGACCACAATAATAATAGTCATCACAGTAATTATTTCGATGACTGCCTTCAACAAAACAGAGTTACTTTATCGCTATCAATTTAATGCTTACCAAATAATAAAACGTAATCAGTGGTACCGAATCATAACGCATGCCTTTCTTCATGCCAACTGGAACCACTTGATTGTAAACATGATTGTTCTATTTTTCTTTGGTGAAGCACTCGAGAATTATTTCCAACATTATTTGGGATCAAGTACATTTTATTTTATCGCACTTTACCTTTGTAGCATTGTTTTCTCAAGTCTTTACGATTTAAAGAAATATGCAAATGACTTCAATTATAATGCACTAGGTGCTTCGGGAGCAACTTCTGCTGTTGTATTTGCAACAATTTTTTTTAATCCATGGCAAATGCTGTATTTCTTCTTTGTTATTCCAATTCCAGGAATTGTTTTTGGTGTTCTATATCTGGCTTATTCTTACTATATGAACAAAAAACAAGCAGATAATATTGGACACAGCAGTCATTTTTATGGTGCCCTTTTTGGATTTCTATTTCCTATTCTTATAAAACCTGAATTATTCTCCATATTTTTGCAAAAGTTATTTTAAACTCTCAATATGCAAAAAGCAATTTTTCTTGATCGCGATGGTGTTATAAACTCCGATATAGGGCATTACTATATTTACAGAGTAGAAGATTTCATCATTAACAAGGGAATAATTCATTCACTTAAACGATTTCAAGAATCAGAATATAAACTTTTCATTATCAGCAATCAAGGAGGTGTGGCTAAGGGTGTTTATTCCTGCGAAGATGTTGATAAAGTTCACGCATATCTAGAAGCTAAATTGAAAGAGAACCATGTTTTTTTACAAGAGATATATTACTGCCCACACCACGATAGTGTGGCGGCTTGTAAATGTCGAAAGCCAAGCCCCTACATGATCAACCAAGCTGTTGAAAAATATGATATAGATATTCATAAATCGTATATGATTGGTGATAGTAAACGTGATATTGAAGCTGCTAATGCTGCTGGGATAAAAGGAATAAAAATTGAAGCAAACGAAGATATTTCTATCTATTGTGATCAAATTTTAAAAGGAGAAATTTAGTTATGAACTCACATCAACTTTTTTACAAGGGCGAATTTTACTCAGACGATACAGTTTTATTTTCTGCTAAAAATAGAGCTTTTCGTTATGGAGACTCATTATTCGAAACTATTCATACAAATGGAACTCAAATTCAATTCTTCCAAGAACATATTGAGCGCTTAACGATAGGAATGGAGAAATTGAAAATGGAAATACCAATTAACTTCCATAATACAATTGAGAAAAATATTAAGAAATTAATAACCAAGAATAAATCCTTTCTAGGAACAAGAATACGTTTGTCTGTATTCAGAAATTCAGGTGGCTTATATACCCCCACAGACAATAGTATTTCCTATTTAATTGAAAGTTCCAAGCTAGACGAACCAAAGTATTTCTTAAACAAAAAAGGAATAAAAATTGGCCTTTTCGATAGCTATAGGAAAAACGCAAATTCACTATCAGCTTTTAAAACAGGCAATTCATTACCTTTTATTTTGGCTGGTTTATACAAAGAGGAAATGAAGTGGGATGATTGTCTTCTTATAAACGAAAGGCAAAACCTTGTAGAAAGTGTTAGTTCGAATTTATTTGTAGTGAAAGATGGCATTTTATTTACCCCATCGGTAGAAAGTGGTGCTGTAAATGGCATAATGAGAGAACAAATAATTCAAATTGCACTAGACTTAGGGATGACAGTTTATGATGATTGCATTATGAAACCAGAGGAATTGAACGAAGCAGATGAAATTTTTTTGACTAATGCTATTGTTGGAATTCGCTGGGTAGTTGCCTACGGAGAAAGACGATATTTTAACAAAAAGGCTAAAATTCTAATGGAAGAATTAAACAAAAGGACTTTCCCTGAAAACTAATTCAGATTCTGATCTTTAGGGAAGTTAGCCCAATGTTTAAAATTTCCGCCAAGTTGAATTAAAGACTTTCCCCATATATCACCATTATCAACGGACATTAAATCATTGGAGTCAAGGGTGCTTACCAACCATGAGTTCTCCTTAATTTCTGCTTCAAGTTGTCCTGCGCTCCATCCTGAATAACCAGCAAAAAAACGGATTTGATCATTATTAATCTTCTTTAAGCGGATTAACTCTTTCAGTATTTCGAAATCACCTCCCCAAAAAAGATTATCTAAAATTTGAAATGAGTTTGGTATTAATTCAGGAACTGTATGCAAATAGTAAATTTGGTTATTTTGCACAGGTCCACCTATAAAGACCTTACTATTGAAAGTTTCCAAATCAGTTAAAACGTCGTTTAAATTTAAACGAGAAGGCTTATTTAAAACAAAACCGACTGCACCCTTATCCGAAAATTCAGTCAATAAAATAACTGATCGATTAAACTGTTGCCCTTCTAAAAATGGTTCAGCTATCAATACCCTACCCTTTTCAGGCTTTATATCATTCGCTTCAATGCGAAATATGTCATATGATTCGTCCACAACTATCAAGTTTTAAAGAATTAAAATAATCAAATTCATCAAGGAATCAAAAAAGATTTACAACCAAAAAATATAAAATTTCATGGGTCCTAAATTGTTGCTAATAATAATTCATATATTTAAAGCGCAAATATAAATCCTAAATTACCCTATGAATTCGATTCTTAAAAAAACTTTTCTTCCCCTCATCATTCTAATATTAAGTTTCAATTTGAATACTTATGCTGATGATACAGATCATTTCTCAGTTGAATATCCATCTATAATCGTCACAAATATAAACTCGTCTATAAAAATAAAACCAAGCCTTAGTTTACTCCAACAAATAAAAACGGATTCACTTAAGCTCTATATCAGCAATATTGAAACGAAGTACGAATTTGAGGATTCCTATTTAGCCTTTAAACATCAATTCAATAAAAAGGAAATAGTTGAAGTCCGAATAGGTAACAAAACTCAATCAGAATTAATCACTCCTATCCCATTATGGCTATCGATAATACCACCACTCGTTGCCATCATTATGGCATTACTTTTTAAAGAAGTATTTTCTGCTCTTTTTATCGGCATATTTACGGGAACATTTATCATCTACTCTTACAAAGGCACATCCATATTTATAGCCTTTTTTAAAGCTATATTTGCCATTGCAGATACTTATATTATCAATTCAGTTCACAGTACAGGACATATTTCCATTATTGTATTCTCCATGCTTATAGGTGGCATGGTTACGCTAATTTCCCGTAATGGTGGCATGCAAGGTATAGTGAATATTCTATCCAGATATGCCAATACGGCAAAATCGGGTCAATTTATTACTTGGCTATTGGGAGTTTTAATCTTCTTCGACGATTACGCCAATACACTTGTGGTTGGTAATACCATGCGTCCCGTTACTGATAGACTTAAAATTTCTCGTGAGAAATTAGCCTATATTGTCGATTCTACAGCTGCCCCCGTTGCTTCTGTTGCCATGATAACAACTTGGATTGGTATCGAATTGAGTTACATTCAATCGGCAACAGTTCAGATTGGTGTTACTGAAAATCCTTACAGCATTTTCCTAAACTCATTACCTAGCCGATTCTATCCTTTCTTTATGCTAATCTTTATGCTTTTCATTATCTATAAAGGTAAAGATTTTGGACCCATGTATAAAGCTGAAAAGGATGCGAGAAATCAACAGCAAGAACAAGATATTGAGCTTGACTCAGAAGATAAAGCAGAGAATGAACTAGAAATGGCAAAGCATATCAGTCCTAGATGGTATAACGCCGGAATTCCAATTTTCATTGTGATATTTGGCACAATGGCAGGTTTATTTTATACGGGTTGGGACAGCACTGTTTGGAATGATACGACAATAGCTTTCAGTAAAAAATTATCACATATTATAGGTGCTTCCGATTCTTACTTGGCACTACTTTGGTCGTCGCTAACAGCCGTACTTGTAGCTGCAGGGCTTACAATGAGTCAAAAAATTCTGACTATACACGAAGTGAGTGATAGCCTCCTTAAGGGATTTAAAACCATGCTTACGGCAATTCTTATTTTGATTCTTGCTTGGGCGTTGGCCGATATCACTAAAGACTTACACACGGCTGATTTTATTTCGAATATCTTGATTTCGGTGAATGTGGCACCACAACTCTTACCTGCATTAACTTTTATTCTATCGGCAATCATTGCTTTCTCAACCGGATCCTCTTGGGGAACAATGGCTATACTTTACCCACTTATTTTGCCAGCCTCGTGGTATTTAAGTCATAGTGTCGGATTAAGCGACCAAGAATCAATGGACATCTTCTATATTACTGTCTCAGCTATTCTTGCAGGCTCTGTTCTTGGCGATCATTGCTCACCCATATCAGACACAACGATTTTAAGCTCTCTAGCAAGCTCGTGTAATCACATAGAACATGTTCGTACTCAAATGCCTTATGCACTCTCTGTTGGTGCTGTATCCATTCTTGTTGGTCTTATTCCAGCGGCTTATGGTGTTTCAAATTGGATTATATTCCCAACAGGTATGATTAGTCTTTATTCCGTTGTTCATTTCTTTGGGAAAAAGGTTGAGGATTAGGTAATACATTATCCTGAGCAGAGCTACATATTGGCCTTATCGAAATATTAAATCAATATATTATTTTGAGCACTAATTATGGTCGATAGTTCCTCCGAAATATTATCCAAAAGCCTTCTTTCTTCGTTAAAGAAAGGCCCTTCATCTAGATTAGGACATTTTTCAGTATATATAACTTCTATGAAACCACACTTTTTATTATTCACAATAATATCGGACACTAATTTATGTTCGCATTCGTTTATGGGACCATCTGAGTAATTTACACCATTTACAGAAACTCTGGCTCTAGTTAACTCAGGGTATTGCCAAGCTGGAGGTATCAATTTAATAATGTCTTGGATAATATTCTCAAATGAAATCGATTTTTGCTTTGTAATATTTGACATCTTATACATTAGAGCAAGTTCTTTTACACGTTCTTGTAAAAGAGCCTGGGTGTATTGATTAGTCAATATAACACTAAGAGTTTGCGCAAAATCTTCAAACTGATTAGTTCCTAAATTTGAAAATAGTTTGGGATCCAAATTTTTAATTTGTATTAATCCAACTCTCTGAGAATTATAAATAAAGGGTATGATTAATAACGAATAATTACTTTGTTCCCCGTCCTCATTTTGAGATGCTGTTGTATCTAGTTGCACCTGATAAGGAATGGAAATATTGTTAAAATTGATTGTCCAAAAAGATCCATTCTCTGAAAAATAAGTTGATGAAGAGTCAAATTTATCTTCTAATATTGATTTCCATAAACTTGCACAGCCCTCATTTCCTAAATGCTGCGATAATTCAACTCCATTTATAATATTATAATCAAAAAGATTGGTTGTGCAATTTACTAACTCATATTGCGATTCTGACTTTGGAATTTTTTGTAATATTTTCAGCTCTGAAAATATCAATGTATCAATGAGTAAATTCGACACCTCTTTCAAAAAAACTGATCTAGGTAACTCACGATTAGCAATCTTTAAAATCTCGTAAGCTAGTTTTGGTAAGGTGTTTTTCATTTTTTCTTTATTAATCTATATTTAGTTATCACGCAAAGATATTAAAATGGACAGATACATTTGCTTAGTTTAATTTAAAATACACCTTGAAGTTGAGTGATTTTTTGTGTTTCTATTACGATTTATTTTACTGAACATGTATATATGTTGTTATGCCCCGTTATTATTCCAGTTTTGTTAATTCTGTAAGATACTTCTTAGTATACTTTACACCAAAATTGTAAATGGTGATGGCAAAAGCAAGGTGTAAAATTAAGGCTTTAAATATTCCAAAAAGAATTGAGTTGTATGATAATCTTGACAATATTACTGTCAGGACAACTATCAAAACACTATAAACGAGCAAGAAGAAGGAATTTAACTCCTTTTTGATATTTGCAGATTCATCTTCTTTAAATGCTTTTCTGCAGTTGTTTTGACAAGTTAAAATAATTGTTCTGAATATTTTTAAACTTTAAAACTTTCTCCGTCAATTAAAACGATTTTTGGTCTTATTCCAGCGGCCTATGGAGTTTTAAATTCTTAGATTATATTCCCAGTAGGCATTATCAGTCTTTATACCATTGTGCATTTTTTTGGAAGAAAAGTCGAGGATTAAATCCTATGTCCTATACCTAGTTAATAATTTATCGACTTAGGCTTCGCAAGTGGTTCGTGCCTTATGCTTTTAATCTGACTACTCGTTTAGAAGGTTTTGATATCCGACTTCTCATAAATTTAGGCACAAAACAGACCAAAAGCTGTGCACGTTTCCAACGGTAACATTTCAGGAAAAACACCATTGCCATAAACAGGAAAAGCGCAGCACCTCCAGCTACCTGAAGAGGATACAAAAGGACATTCTGTTGTGGAATAATCATTGGAACAAGGGCAATAGCACATGCTGGTGCAAAAGGTTCACCAACGACTTCGATAAACAGAAAAAGACAGGCAAAAAGTAACAACACCGTACTTAATTCCGAAAAGCCAAGCACCTCATGCAAAATACATTGACAGAATGCCCCAAGGATTGCAGAAACGACTAGTACAAAGAAAATCTGAACAGGACGATTACGAAAACCTGCCGACGAAGAACTGAATTCTACAAAAGTAACTACAAGTGGCGGTACAATAAAATACATATTACCTGTGTACACAGGAATTACCGCTATGAATAGGATGCCCACAAGCAATTTTATCCAATGCCCTAAACCATGCCGATAAGGACTTTTGTTTGAATTAATATTCACAAACTGACGCAATCCTTTTTTCTCAAAAACCCACTGTACACAAACCAATATAAGGCTCATTGAGAAAACAGAGAGAGGATAAACCCACGAATGTGTACTCAACAGTACCGGCAACATGGAAGCCGAGATGATCGGAATTAAGCTAGTACGGGTAACAAAGAGACAAAGAGAGGTAAAGATAAATGAAAGAGCAATGTTTGCTAGCATTGGGAAAGGTGAATAGCCCACAAGGAAAACACCAAAAAGAGCACTCACTGTCATCAATATCACAATCAGAGGTCTGCTTATGGTCCAAACTTTCTTATCGATAACCCACAAGCCAAGTATCAGTGCTGCAACTTCTGGAAATATAATTTCTTTCTCACCGAGCCATTCCGAAACGCCTACCATTAAGCCAATCAGGATTAAGCCAAATAGGTAACGGATTAATTTAGATTTGTTCATTTTTGGAACACCATATTTTTTTATTCGTCTGCAAAGATATTAAAATGGACAAATACATTTGCCTAGTTTATTTTAAAATACGCCTCGAAGTTGAGTGATTTTTTGATTTCCCATTACGATTTATTTTTATTAAACAAGTATCTATGTTGTTATGCCACGTTATTATTCCAGTTTTGTTAATTCTGTAAGATACTTCTTAGTATACCTTGCACCAAAATTGTCAATAGTGATGGCAAAAGCAAGGTGCAAAATTAAGGCTGTAAATATTCCAAAAAGAATTGAGTTGTATGATAATCTTGACAATATTACTGTCAGGACAACTATCAAAACACTATAAACGAGCATGAGCAAGAAGAAGGAATTTAGCTCCTTTTTGATATTTGCAGATTCGAGTTCCTCAAAATCATTTATGTTATTTTCATAGAATGAAATTTTAGAATCAATTTTATTCTGATAGTTATGATAGCTTGGAAACATAACCACCATTTCCAAAACACCAATAATTAACATGGTTAGCGCAAAACTCTTATGATTTGAAAACAGAAGAAAAAGCAAACCAACTACCATAGAAACGACACCGATAATTCCAGCAAATAGATACAATGATTTTTCACTCTTTAAAAATTCATTTAATATATTTTCCATATTACTTATAGTGCTACTTGTTGTTATAAAAAATATTCCTTTACTTGATTCACTATTTTTTTCCCATCAGGATCTGCCTGTGTTTTTAAATTGCACAAATTTTCAGCCCAATCTGAGGTCCGCACTCGCAAAGGAGGATTGTCGTTTTGTGCTACAGTAAGAATTACCTCTGCTACTTGTAGTCCGGTTTGGTGAAGTGGCACACGACTTTCATCTGTACGTTTTTGAATCTTGCTTAAGTATTTATTGAATATTGGAAGATATTCTCCTTTAGCTAATTGTCCATCAGTAATAGTTTTTTCAACTGCCGAATTCATAAATTCTGTGATAATACCACCAGGCTCTACATTCGAAATTTTTATATTGAAAGCATCACTTACATAAGTTGCCAGTGCTTCCATATAGCCTTCAACAGCAAATTTAGCGCCGCAATACAGTTCATTAAAAGGTTGGCCCACTAAACCACCCACAGAAGTAACGTTAATAATCTGACCGGATTTTTGCTTTCTCATAAATGGTAAAACCACTTGTGTACAATATACCACACCATGATAATTGACCTCGGTTACCCATTTAATCTCTTCTACTGTTGACTGCTCAGTTGTTTTTGCAAAACCAGCTCCTGCATTGTTTATCAATACATCTATCTTTCCATCTTTTTCAACGACCGAATTAACTGCTGCTTGAATGGATTTAATATCCGTTACATCAAGAGGAAGCAATTCAATGTTTAAATTTTCCTCTTCAATTCTCTTTTTCAGTTCATCGGCTTTATTTAAATTTCGCATCGTAGCATAAACCTTGTAACCATTTTGTGCAAATAGAACTGCACTTTCAAATCCTACACCTGTTGAAGTTCCGGTAATTAATACGTTTTTAGTCATAATTACAAATTAATAATGGAGCGAACGTTCATTCCATAATTGATGTAAATTTTTTATTCTTTAATTGCGTCCCAAACCATTTGCTTTTGATTATAAAGGGACTTCTTATTTACTTCTGTCTGATTAAAATACCATCTCAAATACGATAGTACTGCACCACCAATGAATAAGAGTAATTCGTCTATTTCAACCCCCTTAATGATTCTATCTTGTTGACCTTTCTCTAAAAGTTTTAACACTGAATCTACAGCCTTTAGTCCCTCCATTTTACTATCTTCCGTTATAATTGGAGAAGCTTGAAGTTGCTCCATAAAACTAAAAGACATTGGATTATTGATGTAGAAATCAATAATTTCAGTATAATAAACCTCAAACTGTGTTTTTATAGGTTGAGTAGAATCAAAGGCTTGAAATACAGATCTCTCATTTTCTTTTATATTTATATAAATCTCATTGATCAATATTTCTTTGTTAGGAAAATAGTTATAGATAGTCCCCATTCCTGTACCTGCAGCTTTTGCAATAGCAGACATAGGTGTATTATGTACTCCTTTTTCTGTAAGTAGTTTAAGGGCTGATAATAATATGGTGTCTTTTTTATTCACACTACAAATATATAAATAATGGAATGATTATTCCAAGTGTTATTAATTATTTTTACAAATATTCAGATTTCTAATGCGAAATAACGGTCTTGCTTTTCTATTTAAGAAACTATTGTTATGGATTATTGCTTTCTTGATGATACGAAACAAAATAATTAATAGCCGTGCCTGTTACTCATAATATACAAATTCCATAATGAGCGGGTACCGTTATCTTATCAGAACCTTGACCATGACTTCCAAGTATATAACTAACTGCAGAAGCTAAACGTGGGCGTTTGTAAATAAAAAAACATCACTAGCTTTCGCTTGAGATGCTTAGCACTAATTATATACCCTTATAACAAAAACATGATTTCCATTGGTAAATTGTTATTTCTGTGGTCTATGGTATTTTAACGCTCTAAAATTTGAATTAATCGTCATGGCTATCATTAAACACATCCAACAATATCAAAACTATAGTCCACATACATTATATCATTTTGATATCCATCTAAATTCAATATTAGGCTAATTTTATATTATTTTACTTAGGAAAAGTGATGATAAATTGGCTCCCTTTTCCTACTTCACTTTTAACTGAAATTTCCCCGCCATTTTTGTTAATAAATTCTTTACAAAGTATAAGTCCTAATCCTGTACCTTTTTCATTATTAGTTCCTCGGGTTGATATATTCTCATCTATCTTGAATAATTTCCCAATAACTTCTGAACTCATACCAACACCAGTGTCAATAATGTGCAGTTCAATATTATCTCCCTGTTCGCAATAGTTAATAGTAATAGTTCCCCCCTCAGGAGTAAACTTAATGGCATTATTTACCAGATTGCCAATAATTGTGATAGAGGTATTTTTATCAATCGAAATCATGGTTTCTGAAGAAATATGAATTGCTATTTTAATATCTTTTCCATAAGCATTAATCACATAGGGAGCAATACTAGTTTCAACCAGATCCTTTAAGTTAAGCAGTTCTTTATTAATTTCTATTCGGCCCCTTTGTGCTCGAGCCCATGTAAGCAAGTTAAGCAACAAATTATAAGCATGTTTGGATGATTTATTTAGTTCTCTTATCATATCTATTTTCTCTGCATCGTCAAACGAATCATATTCATTATTTAATAAGTCAGAAAAGCCCAAGATACTATTAAATGGACTTCTGAGATCGTGAGATATAATACTAAAAAACTTATCCTTAGTTGCATTTGTTTCTACAAGTTTATCATTCGTGACTTGTAGTTTCTCCTTTTGCTCTTGAATTTCTGTCTTTTGTTGTAATATATCAGCTGTTCGATCTTCTACAGTTTCTTTTAGTCGCCTATTAAGTCTTTTTAGTCGTGCTGAGTTTATTCGTATTATTAGCCATACAAAAACTATGGCTAAAATTCCATATAATGTATAAGCAAAACCTGTTCGCTGCCATGGCGGACGAATCGTAAATTGAAAAACATCCTCATCACTAATTCTTCCATAAATATTTTTAGAGCGAACATGAAATTTGTAATCTCCTTCTGTTAAATTTAAATAGTCAATTTTTGTATCCCTAGACCAAACTGACCACTCGTTTTCAAATCCTTCGAGCCAAGTTTGATATTGAGTCAAATCTTCGCTAAAGAAAAATGGTGATGCAAATTGAAATGAGATAAGATTTAGGTTATAATCAATAATTGGTTTGTTTTGTCTAAAATCACCATCTGTAAATGACTTCTCGCCAAAATAAATTACACTATCTTTCTTAAGTTGAACCTTTCTTATATAACAAGGATATGATTCCGGTCCTTGAGGAATTTCCCCCTTAAATTTGTACAATCCTTCAGGACTCCCAAACCAAACTGTACTATCTGGTTCAACATAAAGCAAGTTTACTGCGGCATCATTAATCCCAGCAAAAGGGACATTAACAACAGTATAGAAACCTTCAGTATTGGGTGTAGCAACACTTAAAAATGCGTTTCCATTTTCCTTCCCTCCTATCCACACACGGCTTACAGAATCGACTCCTAACGAGTTTATTGTTCTACTCCCGTTGCAATACGCTATTCCTAATAGTGAATCAGGGATAAACCGGTCTTGTTTTTCAGAAAAACGGTATAAACCTTTACTCGTTCCAAAAACTAATTGCCCATTTAAATCGAATGGAATGTTTTCTTTAAGGGATGGCAAATTATTATTCAATCCGAGATGTGTTATTTTATAAGGCTTCAGTAGATTTTTCGAAAGTTCTATTTTAAAGATCCCTTTTAATAGACTTCCCAACCAAATAACGCCATTATCATCCTCAAAAATGTTTCGAATGTCTGCATTAATCCCTGGAATTTTTCCAACTGAATGCCATTTCGAATCCTTAAATTCCAAGATGTGTAAGCCATCCTCTGCTCCAACATACACTAGAGAAGGTTTTCTTTTAGACTGCAGCATTTTCCATGCATTGATATGCAACAGATTAGTACTTTTATTTTTGTTAAGCTCAATAATACCCTCATCATATAAACTAATAAGATATTTAGGGCGAAGTATATTTTCGGGATTCTTAAACTTGAGAAAAGCCACACATTGATCAGTAACCAGTTCGGAATTAACAACTTGATTATTTCTCACATATTGCAAGCCACTTAAAGACGCAACAAATAAGGTTTTATTTATACGTAATACATCAGTTGGATAACTACTAACACCCTGTGATTTACCCCAATAATAAAGTTGCGAATTAATATCTATTTTACTAATTCCATTATCCGTACTAAGCCATAAAACATCTAGGCTATCTTGATAAATATTCCAAATAATCTCACTTAATAACCCAGATTTAGAATTTATATTTTGAATAAGTTTTCCACTTTCACTAAAGTGATAGAATCCCGAAAAGGTTGCAAAGCCGAATGACCCATCATTAAATATCGTAAAAGTATATACTTCTAAATTTTCCAGTTGCTTACTTATTTCAAAATGGGACTGATATATAAAATCTGACGCAGATGATACATTTTTAATAGAGAGATCGATTGTATAAAACTTATTTTTACTATCAAATCCAAGTATTTTATGGTCCTTCGTTTCTTTAAAACTCCAGATATCTTTATCCTTAAAAAAATCTCCAAATGGAATATCAACAAGAGAATCGTTCTGAATTTTTTTCAATCCCTCATGCCCAGAATGAACATACATTTGATGATTATATGAAAAACATCCCGCAAAAAAATCTACAGCCTTAATTATCTTAATATAATTATTTTCTAAAATAAATATATAATTATAAGAACTGAAATAAACATGATCATCAAGTACTTTAATATTCCAAATATTACTAAATATGCTGGGAGCTTTTGAAATCTTATCCAATAAGGAAACATAAGTCAATTCACCTTTATTATTTGCGGAAAGATAACCGAATTCATTGTTCCCTCCCACATAAATCCTTCCGCTACTGTCTTTTGCAAATGAACGTACAACCGACTTATTAGAGAGTTCTATAAGTCTCCAGGTAAATCCATCATATTCCAAAACACCATCACTATTGGCACAATATAAAATTCCATTATCACCTTCAATCGTAGCCCAGTTTTGTTCGTTTGCATGATAATCTTTATAACTGTAATTAACAACATGGATTGCACCTTGTTCTTGTGCTAGAGATAAAGAAATAGAACATATCAATGCAAGTGTAAAGCATAGTATATTTTTGAATTTTATGTGTTTAATTAAATAATGCATGTTTTTAATATATCAAGATTTAAAGTAGCCAAATACATACCACACAAGTTAGTATTGTGCACTTTTAAATATGGATTTCTTTTTATATATTTTACAGAAACCAGATTAATTGGAATACTGAATTTACCAATTCAAACTAAACATATAATATAAATCCTGCAAAATATTATTCGTAATTACTATAAATCGCTGTAATAAGTAGGCATCAGATATTTGTGAATAAAAAATACTCCCATTTTCACTTAAAACGCACAATTATAAGTCATCATTACAAAACATGATTATAATTAATTGGATTAATATTCCTTCGGACTACATTCCAACATATTGTGAGATATATCGGCTATTATTTGTATATATTGTTGTGTACTGGTCTTTATTTATTCAAAAAATAAATCAATATTTATAACCCAATTTCTGGAATATATTTTTTTAGTAGACTTATTAATTTCTCCTTAATTATTGGTTTCGAAATATAGTCATCACAACCAGATTCTTTTGCATCATTTTTATCGACCTCCATTGCATAAGCTGTTTGTGCAATAATAGGTAAATGGGGTCTTATTTGTTTTATTTGTCTAGTTGCGTCATAACCATCAAGAATTGGCATTTTAATATCCATCAGCACCATATCAATATCACTTCTCGACTTACATAGTTCAACGGCATCTTGTCCATTTTTAGCACGAAGAATATTCATATTATAGGCTTCTAATATTCTTTCCAAAAGAAAGGAACTGGATTCATTATCTTCTGCTATTAAAATGGTAATATCGGTTTTCTTAATATTTTTTTCAATCATACTCGGTTTATCCTTTACTTTAAGCTCGCCTTGTTTTTGAATTAAAGATGGTATTTTAAAATAAAAGCAGGAGCCTTTTCCTGGCTCAGACTCTAACCAAATTTCTCCATTCATTAACTCAACAATATTTTTCACAATCGATAAGCCTAAGCCTGTTCCTTGAGAAAATGCATCAAGCTTGGTAAATCTTTCGAAAATTTCATTTTGTTTATCAATTGGCACGCCTATTCCTGTGTCTCTAACAAAACATCGTATTTCAGAATTATCAACGACTTCATAACCAAAAGAAATATTCCCTTTACGAGTAAACTTAATGGCATTGGAAATAAGGTTGGAGAAGATTTGCCTTACTCGTAATTCATCAGATGAAACAATAAATGAATCAAAAGAACTTTTAGCAATTAACTCAACATCTTTGTGGCATTTTGTATTAAAAATTAAGGATAGCTCAATAATAATTTTATTTATATCGAAGAGCTTATTGTCGAAATCTAAAATACCTGCTTCAACTTTCGAAAAATCTATTAAATCGTCAATTAATTGTAAGAGTAAATCATTTTGATTGTGAATAGTATCTGATAAGTCTAATAATTTTAGATCCTCAGATTCCTCAGCAATAAGCGTAGAGAATCCAACAATTGCATTTAACGGCGTTCTTATTTCATGACTCATAGAAGCCAAGAATGCTGTTTTTAATCGGTCCGATTCTTGTGCTTTTTCCAATGCAATTTTTAAATCTTCAAGGGTTGTTTTCCTTTCAATAGCCAAACTAATTTGTGGTGCTATATATTCCAACACTTTTAAATCTTCATTATCAAGCATTTTTTCACCTTCATAATTTTGAATAACAATAGCTCCAATCACCTTACCTTTAATTAATAAAGGAACTCCTATCCATACTTGGCAAAGTGGGCCTACTAATTCGAAATGACCTTCTTTAATATGTTTTGAAAATTCATCTTCATTTATTAATAATGATTTTTTGGTTTGAATAACATAACCGGTAAGTGTCTTTTCAGCTGGGAAACTTATAATTTCTTCATCTAATTTATCTGCAATAAAAGGAGATGAAATCAACTGAGTCTCTTCATCGTACAAAGCAATAAAAAAGTTACTGGTGTCGATGATTTTTTTAAACTCCTTAAAAATGAATTGAGAAAAGGACTCAAAATTATCCGTTGTAAGTACAGCATTGGATATATTAACTAGAATATCTTTCGTGTTTTCTAGTTTTTTTCGCTCAGTAATATCAGTTTGTGATCCCCATAAATGCAATAAATAACTATTTTCGACATAGCCAATCACATTATTCGAAAACCATACTTTATTTCCATTTTTGTCAAGATCCGAAGATTCTCTTCCAGTAATGCGATACCCTGATTTAATCCATGATTTAAGAATTTTAATATCCTCTAATTCATTCTTACCTCTACGAAATTCGGCAAGTGTAATTCCCTTTATATCATCTGCCTTTAAATACCCAGACATTTTTGCTTGTGAATCGTTTGCTTCAACAATAAATCCTTCATAAATATGTTTAATTTGCTCTTCAACAGGCATGCTAACAGGTATTGGTTTTCTCATTTTAAGAAAGTAAACACCTTCTGAAGTCTGCTCCACAAAAGAGCTAAATTTCTCGTCGCTTTGAGCTAAAGATTGTTCCCTTTCCTTCAAATTAAGGCTCATCAAATTAAATGCATGAGCCAATTGGCCAATTTCGTCATTTGTTTTAATATCGATAATATCTTCAGGCGATCCCAAAGCTATTTTTTCGGCTGCTTTACTAAGTTGAAGAATGGGTACAGTTAACTTTCTTGATATGAAGTATATGATAACCATTAACAGCATTATCATTAGCAACATCATAATGAATCTATTTATTAATTCACTAATGAGACCTTCAAACGCTTTTGATTCGGGAATTCCTAAGTATACTTTCCAAGGCGCATTAGCGATAGGTACATAATAATACCAATAATTAGAATTGTAGTAGACATTTGTAGAATTAAATTTACCCGTTAAATTATTGGTGAAAACGCTATACAAATCTTCAATATTCTCAGAAGTATAGTTTTTCTTATAATACGTTGAATGAAAATGCTTCCCTGTTTGATCTTTATCATATGAATTATAAATATAGTAACCCGAAGTTGAAACGATATAATAATCAAAGTCGTTTGAGACAATCAAACCTATTTCTTTTGCCAAATCGCGTAAAAGGACATCTACAGTAATAACAGCCCATAATTCTTTGTCTTTGAATATAGGAACACAATAAGTACACATTAATGCATCTCCGGCACCATCATCGTAAAAAGGTTCAGTCCATACTGATTTTCGATCTGCTTGGGGTTTAGTAAACCATTCCTTTTCAGCATAATCATATGCATCTGCGACGTTTTTATGACACAAACCCGTATCTGTTTTATAAACATAGGGTGCAAAAAGGCGTCTATTCTCTTTGTATTTATATTGACCAAATGCAATCGCAGAACCATAAATGAGGTTATTTGAACGAACATTCTCTTCAAGTATCTCATAAAGTATTTTTTCATCAATATCGTTTTCATTGATAAGCCTCATTTTTAATTCATTGAGAACGCCTTCTACCTTAAACAGTTCTTGGTCAATTATATTGGCAGACTGGTAATTTAACATACTCAATTCCGCATCTGTTTTGGCAACTGTTATGTTTTTTAAATTCATCATATTAAAATATGATGCAGAAATAAAAATCAAGACTACTGGTATAATGATTGAAATAATCAATCGGGATTGAATTGAAGATGAAAAAAGATATTTGTTGATTTTATTAAACCAAAGCCAACTTAAAATTCCAAATCCTAATAACATAAATCCAATGGAAGTATGAATGGCCATTTCGTTACATTTAGACCAATCAAAAGAAGATGCTAAACCTAGAGAATAACTCGCGGTTGATATTAAGCCAATTATAAATATCAATAAACCCAGTGGAATTAGCAGCTTGTTAATATGATTTTTAAATAGACCTAATGAATAAACGATGTAGACTATGCCTGTAAGCAAAAAACAAAAAGCAGTGTTGGGAGCCATTTGTCCTTTATATGCAGCTCCTCTGGTAATATAATTGTCAATAAACACCTCATCAATTCCCAGATTTATTGGATATATATATTGTACCAGTGTTAATACGCCTAGTATTATTAAAATTGCAGCAAATAATATAGACCAATTCTTTTTATTCATCAGAATAAACAACAAGCCCATTCCACTGATTAAAAAGCCTATAGCTGTATTAAACACCATAGGAACAAAAGATTCATTTACCTGAATTAAGGTGAGTTCGTGAGTAAACCAGCCGAATATTACAGTTACCCCTAAAATTATTAGTAGTAAGCTTATTAAGTAGGTCAAATAAAGGCTGTAATTATACTTCAAAAACAACTTATTCATATTTCTAGATGTTTATTTAATCTTTCATCAATATTATCAAATACTTACTGTAATGATTTTCTCCAATTTATTGTAAAAGTAGCTAATTATTAGAATAGCAACAACCAAGCGCATTTACCATGGTCAAATTTAGATAAGATGCTTACATACATGTTATACTTTTAAAATAAGCACTTTTCTTCACAAAAAATGCTTCCAATTAAGACATTAAAGTTTATTGAATTAATTATCAACAGTTCTTTTATCGTTACAACATCATTATCAATGTAATTTTTTGTAATAACAACAGTTTTCTACTTTACAAGAACTTGATTATTAGGACTCCTAAATTTAATAATTCAGGCTAAATATTAGGTGTAAATACGGTAGAATGTTTTCCATAATAATTATAAATAGTTGCATAAAATAAGCATCGGTGTTTAGTTCTAAAACATCTCCATTCATTGAATTGTTTTGCCCTTAGATGAAGAGGGTCAGCTAAATGAAATTCATCGAATTAGCTTCCCCTATTCCGAGAGCTTTCGGAACCACTGAAGGGAACTTCGATATGACAAATCAAAAGTCGTTTAAGATTTCCAAAACTCTCGGAATGGAATAGGGAAAAAACCACCTCGTCTTCGTACCGCAGCCACTCCTCCTTAAAATCAAGGAGGAGAAAAATGAAAGCGCGTCATCAATTCAATAAAACAAAAAACGATCGAAGCAGAAGCTCCGATCGTTTTTAATTTAATAATTATTTTAATCCTAATCTTCTAAGAAGTTTGGATACATATAGTCTTGAGCGGGTATAAAAGTTTCCTTAATTGTACGTGGAGAAACCCAACGCAATAAGTTAATCATAGAACCTGCTTTATCGTTGGTTCCAGAACCTCTACCGCCACCAAATGGTTGCTGTCCAACTACTGCACCAGTTGGCTTATCGTTAATATAGAAGTTACCTGCTGTATGCGTTAAACGCTTAACTAATTTTTCTATAGCATAACGATCGTCAGCAAAAATAGCACCTGTTAAAGCATACATTGAACCTTTATCCAAAATATCAAGTGTCTCATCTACCTTATCGTCATCATATACAAAAATGGTCATAACAGGACCGAATAGCTCTTCTCTCATACTAACGTAATCAGACTTAAGAGCTCTAATAATAGTTGGAGCAATAAAGTAACCTACAGATTTGTCGTAAGTACCACCAGCTACAATCTCAGCATCTGGTGACGCTTTAGCCGCATCGATAGCAGCGGCTAACTTATCGAAAGAAGTTTCGTCGATTACTGCATTCACGAAATTGGTGAAATCTTCAGTTCCACCCATCTTAATTGTCTTCAAATCTTCCTTAACAAATGCCATTACCTCATCGTACTTACTTGCTGGAATAAAAGCACGAGAAGCAGCAGAACATTTTTGGCCTTGGTATTCGAAAGAGCCACGTGTAATTGCTGTAGCTACATCTTTAGTAGGAGCAGATGGGTGCATAAAGATATAATCCTTACCACCTGTTTCACCTACGATACGAGGATACGATTTGAATTTATGAATATTTTCACCAATATTTTTCCAAATGTTCTGGAAAACTGCAGTTGAACCTGTAAAGTGAATACCTGCAAAATCAGGAGAACTGAACAATACCTCAGCAGCATCAGGACCCGATACATATACCAAGTTAATAACACCATCAGGAACACCAGCTTTCTGGAATATTTCCATAAGAACTCGAGCTGAATAAACAGCTGTTTTAGATGGTTTCCAAACAACACAGTTACCCATCATAGCAGGCGCCGTAGGTAAATTACCAGCAATTGCAGTAAAGTTGAAAGGCGTTAATGCAAATACAAATCCTTCTAATGGACGTTGCTCAACACGATTCCAAATTCCTTTTGAAGATACAGGCTGTTGCTTGTAAATATCAGACATATATTGTACGTTGAAACGCAAGAAATCAGCAATCTCACAAGCAGAATCAATCTCAGCTTGGAATGCATTTTTCGACTGTCCCAACATAGTAGCAGCATTTAATTTCTGACGATATGGTCCTGAAATTAACTCAGCAGCTTTCAAGAAAATAGAAGCACGATGCTCCCAAGCCATAGCTTCCCAAGCAGGTTTAGCAGCCAAAGCAGCATCAATTGCCATTTGGATATGCTTTTTCTCACCTAGGTGATAATGCCCCAATACATGCTTATGATCGTGAGGAGGTGTCATTGTAAATAACTTACCTGTACGAACCTCTTTGCCGCCGATATACATAGGTACATCGATTTCTTCGGAACGCATTTTTTTGATCATTGTTTGTAATTCTGCTCTTTCTGGAGATCCTGGAGCATAGGATAAAATTGGCTCGTTAGTAACAGCCGGAACGTTGTATATACCTTTGGGCATAGTAATTTATTTTTAGGGTTATTTTGTGTTTTTTTTCTGTCTAAACAAATATAAAAAAATTGACCTTCGATTAATATGAGTTATGTCATGAAATATTTTTGTTCGATAAACCTAAGACCTAAAATATAACTTAGAGATCAAACCATAGATCTAATAATTTAAAAAAATAATAAGCCTTCTCGATTTCGCTCTTGAAGTTAATTTTTTTTCATGAAAGCAAGAAATATTTTTAAAGTGAAAAACCTCTAGCAAAACTTCATTTTATGATTACTTTACAATATCAACTTATAAATCGTTAAATTTGATACTTAAGTTACAATCATAATATTATTTTATCGAAATCTATACTTACATGATTTCCATCGAAAAACAGCTTCTTTCCATCGAAAGAATTTTATAATAAAAGGAGAATTCCCTTATTTTGAAAACAAATAAAGATGATCTCTGCAGATTTCAAAATCTATTTTCACTAAAACTAATTATCATGAAACCAATTAAGATATTCAAATTAAGCTGTCTGTTTCTTTTTGTACTGATCACAGCACAATCTTGTGTTGTGAGCTCATTACATCCTTTATATACCGATAGTGATAGAGTCCATTTGAATGAATTGGACGGCATGTGGATGGAAGATAACAAAACCAAATATGAGATTACCACTATTGTTGATTCATTAGAGGATGAAAAATTAGTGATTAACTCAAACGATAAATTTGGAGCAGATAAAATCGATTTAGAAGAAATTAAATATGCAATTAAGCATAACTCGAAATTAAAAGAAGAAGCTTTTTTTGAAGAAAACGATAAGAGTAGTAGTCAGGACAAGAAACAATTAAGCAAAGAAGAGCGTTACTTCTTTAATCCTCAATTAAAAAAACATTATCAGATTAAAATGATTACCGAGAGGGACACCTTCACTTTAGATGGGAGATTATCAAAACTGGAAGGTTGCTATTTTTTAGATGTAATTCCTAACGAGGAAGCACTAGAAAAACGTTTGAAAGTTTTTATGGGAGGATTAACTATTCGTGCCCATGGTTTTTTTAAGATAGATTTAAGTGGCGATGAATTAATAATTAACACTATCGAGTATGATGACTTTGATGATTTAATTAAAAATAAAAAAATTAGAATTGAACATATCGAAAGAGATGGTGAAATTATTATTACTGCTAAAACTAAAGATATTCAGAAATTTCTGATCAAATTTGCCAATGAAAAAATGTTTAATGATCCCAAAGAAGCATTAATTTTAAATCGAGTTAAGAAGTAAGATCGCAGTTTAATATTGCATTCTTAATGAAAAAGAAATAAATGATCGATAGAATTAAAAATATTCTAAATAAGTTAATCCAGAACAGAATATTACAACACCTTCTGTTTTGGATGGCTTCTTTTTATGTTTTAGTACAATTTTTTACTTTAGAAAATGAAATTTCGAAAATAGATGAGGTTTATACTTCGTTATTTCATTTGAGTCTGTTGTTTGGGGTATATATTAATACGCTAGTTTTAATTCCATTTTTTCTAAAAAAAGAGAAGTATCTGTTTTATTTATTGGGATTTGCGATTTTATGGTATGTTGTTGCTCTATTCAATCAATTTACCTTCGAGACGCTTAGCGATTTAATTGTTCCCGATTATTTGTTTATATCTGCTTATGATATCGAGGATTTATTGAAATTTAGTTTTGTATATCTCGCTATCACCACACTTTTAAAATTATCCAAGTCGTGGTTTACAGTTCTTGAAACTCAAAAAGAGTTAGAAATCGTAAAACGAGAGCAAGTGGAAAGCGAGTTGATTGCTTTAAAATCGAATATCAATCCTCACTTTCTATTCAATAATCTAAACTCACTTTATGCACTATCCCTAAAGAATGCCAAGGAAACACCAGACTATATTCTCAAGTTATCAGAACTGATGCGTTATATGATTTACGAAACAAAAGACAAATTCGTTCTCCTAGAAAAAGAGATCAACTACATTACAAACTATCTTGATCTACAGAAACTCAGATGTCAATCTGATACATCCATTCATTATTCTATAAACGGGGAAATTAATTCACAGCGAATTGCACCTTTTTTACTTATTCCCTTTATAGAAAACTGTTTTAAACATGGAGGAATGAATCAGTCTGATTCAAATTTTATTGATTTAAACATTCAAATTGAATCCGATCATATCAATATGAAGTTGAAAAATAGCATTCAAGCAAATGAACAAACAAATAAAGTAGGTGGTTTCGGAATTGAAAATGTGAAGAAACGTCTTAACTCACTCTACGGTGATCAATATAAATTGAATCTAAGCTCTGATCATGGTGAATTCATTGTTGAACTTAAACTAAATCTCAAACATGACTCCTAATCCCCAAGAATATATCCATTGCCTTATCGTTGAAGATGAACCTTTGTCTCAGGAGATTCTTGAATCGTATATTGGTAATTGCCCTGAGCTTAAATTGATGGGCACTTGCAAGAATGCTATGGAAGGTAACACCTTACTGCATCAGAAAAGAATAGACCTCATATTTCTTGATATTAATATGCCAATAATAAATGGTCTCGACTGGTTAAAAACATTAGATAAAGCACCACAAGTTATTTTCACAACGGCTTACCCAGAACATGCAGTTGAAGGCTTTGATTTAAATATACTCGACTACCTTCTAAAACCCTTTTCTTTCGATCGCTTTTTAAAGGCCATCAATAAATTTACATCGATAAGAAAGAACGAAAAACAAGACCTACCTGCTGATAAGGATAAAACACTCTTAGTTAAATCGAATAAAAAGACTTATCCCATAAAACTATCTGAACTTTGTTATATTGAATCTGATGGTGATTATCTAAAATTATATCGAGACACGGATCATATTATCATTCATGAAACCCTAAAGCGTTTTATAGAGAAACTTCCAACGGATAGTTTTTTGAAGGTACACCGATCTTTTGTTATTAATATCAACAAAATTAAATATATCGAAGGCAATCAAGTTAATATTTCTTCCAAGTTCATTCCTATTGCAAGCTCTTACCGTGATAAATTCTATGAGGCTATAGATAAAAACAAACAAGTTTAATCGCTGACGAATTTGAGATGTTAGTTGTTTTAATTAATTTCGTTTTAGTTAAAAATCAATTTAGTAAATAACAATATGGAAGACGTAAAATCACCTTGTATACAAATATGTCGTGCCGACTCTAATGGCGTTTGTTTTGGATGTAGAAGAACAAATGAAGAAATAGGAGATTGGTCGCTATATACAAACGAACAGAAAAAAGAAGTTATCGAAAAAGCAAGTAAAAGAAGGAATGCTCCAGATACACAATCAGGTGGGTTTTTCAGATAAAACACTGCTTGATTAAAATACAAAAGGCTGCGAATCTCATATTCGCAGCCTTTATCCTTTATCCTTTATCCTTTATCCTTTATCCTTTATCCTTTATCCTTTATCCTTCAATCGTCGTCAATTCATGAAAACGAGTTGGAATCATTCCAATCGTATTCAATAAATGTTGATCTTCATTTATAGTCATATTCTTCACAGTAAGAAGCTTATCTCCGAAGAAAATTGAGTTTGCTCCGGCAAGAAAACAAAGAGCTTGTCCTTCCTTACTATAGCTTCTACGCCCTGCTGCAAATGCAATAACGGCTTTTGGCATTAGAATTCGAGCTGTTGCAATGGCACGAACCATCTCAAAAATATCGATAATCTCTTTTCCATAAAATGGCGTTCCCTCAACAGGTACCAACGAATTCAATGGAACATTATAAGGATGTTTTGCTTGATTAGCTAGAATTCGTAACATTTCAATACGATCTTCATCCTCTTCTCCCATTCCAAGGATACCGCCAGAACAATAAGATATACCAGCTTCTTGAAGATTAGCTAAAGTTTCCAATCGATCAGCATAGGTTCTAGTCGTTACAATAGATGGGTAATAACGTTCCGAAGTATCTAGGTTGTGATTAACAGCAGTGACACCTAAACCAGCAAGTTTTTTTGCTTTCTCTTTGTTAACCATTCCCATGGTACAACATACTTCCAAACCAAGTTTCTTTACCTCAGTTATCATTTCAGCCATTTCATTGAAACGATCATCACTATTACCATCACGTCCCGATGAGCTTAAACAAACACGTTTAACACCATTCTCCTTAGCCACCTTAGCATCCTCAAGAACTTGCTCTAAACTTAATTTTTCAGGTTTTACGTGGGTATCATAACGAGCCGATTGTGCACAATACTTACAGTCCTGAGAACAGGCTCCTGTACGAACAGAAATCAGCGTGTTCATATTCATTTTAGTAGAATCGTGGTACTTGCGGTGGATGTTAGAGGCACGGTTGACCAAATCTAACAAGGGTAGATTATAAATTTCTTTGACCTCATCGTGGGCCCAATTGTTTCTAATATCAGTCATGATTCAATTCTTTTTTCGGTTAATTATTAATTTTTGGGTAGGATTCACAGACGAATAAAAGAACTGAACAGCTTGTTGCTGATATTTCTTTCGTTCACCTACAGATTGACTTACAGTGCTACAGATTATATTCTGCAACAGCATAAAAGCTTCTCCATCAGGATCATCTTCGTCACATTTATCTCTACCATTCTGTGGCTCGTACACAAAACCAGAAACACCTGCTTCTTGACTTGGAACCATCATATTATAGCTTGCAGATAAACAAGAGATCTTAAGCTCCTGATTCATACTTGCAAATGCTGCATACGACTGTCTGCTCCAATGTCTAAAAACTTGTAGTTCCCGATGACGACCTCTTTGGTTATCAGTAAACATGCTTACAATTAATTTAGATTAAAACTCTGATTTAGGCTAGATTCACAACATATAATGCCCGAATCTATCCTCATCACTTCCTGCTCTTTTGAGCCTGCCAAAGATATTCATTTCTAAATGTTTTTCCCAGCTCTTAATAGCAGATAGGTTGTAAAGCAGGCTTCAATGACGACTCAATTCACTATTTGTTATTTTTTGAACGCAGATATTACTATTTTTGCCAACTAAACACATAAGCCTTTGGCTAAACTGTCCTTCGCTTATTTTATTATATCTGAGAGCTATGAAAAAGTTAAAATCAATCATGTTTGTTGGAACAGGTTCCGATGTTGGAAAAAGCATGGTGAACACTGGTTTCTGTCGTATTTTCAAACAAGATGGTTACACGCCAGCACCTTTTAAAGCACAAAACATGTCTTTAAATAGCTTCGCAACGCCTGAAGGTTTAGAAATAGGACGAGCTCAAGCAGTACAAGCCGAAGCCTGCAAGCTGCCTTGCCATACAGATATGAATCCGATTTTACTTAAGCCAACTAATGATAAGAGCTCACAAGTTGTTTTAAATGGGAAACCTGTAGGCACTCAAACAGCTCAAGAATATTTCATGGGCAACAATAAGGCTGCTCTTTTTTCTGAAGCCATTAAAGCATTTAATCGTTTAGAAAAAAAATACAATCCTATCGTATTGGAAGGTGCAGGAAGTATTTCAGAACTTAATTTAAAGTCGAGAGATATTACCAATATGCGCATGGCTGTTGAAACAGATGCCGTAACCTATTTGGTATCGGATATTGATAGAGGTGGTGTATTTGCAAGTGTGTTTGGGAGTATTCATTTGCTTGATGATGTAGAAAGAAAACAAATAAAAGGAATTCTAATTAACAAGTTTAGAGGCGACGCTAAACTCTTTGAAGAAGGCAGAACCATACTTGAAGACCTTACTGGTGTTCCCGTAATTGGCGTATTGCCTTACTTTAAAGATATTCATATTGAAGAAGAAGATTCTGTTAGCTTGGAAGATAAGTTTAAAGAATCCCAATCAAATACAATCAATATTGCTGTTGTTCGTTTGCCACGCATGGCAAACTTCACTGACTTTAGCGTTCTAGAACACGATCCTCGTGTTCACCTTTATTATACCAATCGTCCAACGGAAATTGAAAAAGCAGATATTATTATTATCCCTGGAAGCAAGAATACCATTTCGGACTTGGCTCACCTTCGTCAAATTGGCATTGCCAGTTCAATAGTGAAAGCACAAAAAGAAGGCAAAAAAGTAATAGGCATTTGTGGTGGTTACCAAATGATGGGTGAAAGTATTAGCGACCCCAATGGCATTGAAGGCGACTTACCTTTAATCTCTGGACTTGGCTTACTACCTGTCAATACAATTATTGAAGACAACAAGGTAACCGAGCAATGTCAATTTAAATTCAAGGATTACGCAGATGTTTGTACTGGGTACGAAATTCATATGGGGCAAACAACATTAAAACATCCTGAAAATCATCTTAACAAATTAAGTAATGATAAGGAAGATGGTTATTCCTTGAATGAAAATTGTTGGGGATCATACATACATGGCATACTAGATAATCCAGTCGTTATTCAAGATTTACTTGAAGGATTTGAAACAGAAGACATCAACTTTAATTACAATCAGTTTAAGGAAGAACAATACGATAAATTAGCCGATGCCATAAGAGAACATGTTAATATGGATTTGGTTTATCAGCACTTGAACGCATAAAAAAAGAGAACTATATTTCGCAAGTTTAAATACAAGATAATCAATACAATGCCAACTCATTCTAATCGCTATATCATAACTGGTGGTCCAGGTTCGGGAAAATCGAGCTTACTTTCGGCTCTTGTCGAGCAAAACTATCAAGGGTTCGAAGAAATATCTCGTGTTATCATTCGTGAACAACATGAAAAAGGTGGTGATATGGTGCCTTGGCAAAATTTAGCTGCTTTTGCAGACTTGTGTTATGAAAGAATGAATACTCAATTGAACCAATGCGATTTGGATTGTATTTGTTTTTACGATCGTGGACTTCCAGATATTATTGCCTATGTTCGAAAAGGTGGATTGGAAGTTCCTGAAAAGTACTTCGAAAAAGCTAAAGCTTACAATAAAACAGTTTTCTTAGCACCAGCTTGGGAAGATATATTCGTAAACGACAACGAAAGACCTGAGTCTTTTAAAGATGCAGTTGAAATCAACAAGTTTCTAAGGACAACTTATTCTGAATTGGGATTTAATATTATTGAATTACCAAAAGTCTCTATTGAGGAAAGAGTTACTTTTATTGAGAATATTTTAAAAATTTGAGGATGTGTTGTCTTGAACCACGTGATTGCTAGATTGCTAAATTAAAAAATCAGCGTGGATCAGCGAAATCTGCGGGAAATATTCGTAAACGTTGCTTTTGAGTGAAAACTTAAGGACGCATTGTCCTGGAAGAAATTAAGGTTGTTAGACTGTTAAATTAAAAAATCAGCGTGGTTCTGCGGAATCTGTGGGATATGTTTTTTTTAGATACCACTTTAGATCTCCAAAGAATCTTTCAAAGCTTGATAAACAGCTTTAGCAAGTAATTCTCCAAACAAAACATGTTTACCACAGTATTCAACTTCAGGACCTGAGCCTGAAGCTACAGCACATGAATCTGTTCCTGTTCCTGTAGCTATTTCTCCACTAACAGAACTGTTTACATTCAAATCTTGCAAACAAGCAGCCTTCGCTTCAGTTGCCATCATAATGCACTCTATCATGCTATTCTGAGAAAGACTAGCATTGGTTAGAATGATCATATTGATGGTTCCAATTTTCTCGCAAGCTTCGTTCATAAACTGATAATCGGCCTTGTCTCCTGCCCTACGAGCGTTTGATACTCCCGATGTAAGAAAAACTTCAATCCATATACCTTGCTCTTCAAGCTTAACACGTCTAAAAGATGCCATTAGAGCGGCTGTCATCATTCCAACAGCTACACCCTTCCACTTATTAGCCTTAACAATATTTGCAAGCGTAACAGCTGGTTTTTCAAACACCGTTTTTTTTCCTAAAAAATTAGCATCAACTTTGGTATTAAAGAAATGTGAAGCCTTACAAAACCCACCATTCAGAACAGACGAACTTATCAAATTAACAGGTTCATCAAATTCCAAATGAAAGAATTCATCGTTTATATCAAACTTGAAATTCATAAAATCTCTATATCTTTTGCACCCTGTTGAAAAGCGAATGCAACTGCTGCATTGTACTTATTAATACTTCCAGCTTTCTTAATACCTTTATAAACCTTCTTTTCATTATTAAAATTGGAAGAAAAATATTCCCAGATAGGCTTAAGCTTCGACAATATCTGCGTATCACCACTTAAGTAAGAACTATAGGAATTAAAAATCTCACCATGAACTTTTTCCAACAAATCGTAACGTTCACTGGCAGTAAGCGTATCTTCTCCCTTAATTCTTCTAGCTAAAAAAAGATCTTTTAAAAGTCCTCTTCCAATCATCATTTGCTTCAAATTTGGAAATCGCTCCAATAATTGTTGATAATCTTCTAAACTACAAATATCACCATTGTAAACAACAGGATGTTTCGATAATGAGACTACTTTGTCAAATGCGTCAAGATCGACTTCGCCTTTATATTGCTGTATCCCTAGGCGTGGATGAACTATAATCTCAGAGATCTTAAACTTATTAAGAACTGTCAATACGGGTTCTAATTCATCAATTGAATCATGTCCAATACGCATCTTAACCGATAAATTGATTCTATCGTCTAATCCTTCTGAAAGGACTTCTTCAATTAAATTTGGGAAAGGTAATAAGCCTGAGCCTTTTTTCTTTTTTACAAGCATAGGAAAAGGACAACCTAAGTTCCAATTCATTTTGGTGTAACCCAAATCAATTAGATGATCGCGAAAAAAAACAAATTCCTTTAGACTATTTCCAATGAATTGAGGAACAAGATTCTCTTCAACTCGAGGATCAATTTCTCTTCGATGTGAAGACTTTAAGTCACCACCATTCTGAAGGACAAGAAAAGGGGTATAGAATTGATCTATGCCCCCAATATATTTTGCAAATGCTCTACGAAATACCAAATCGGTAAAACCTTGTAGAGGTGCTAATGATAATTTCATATTGATATACTAAAATTTAACCTAACGCCCGAAACTTAATACACTAAGTAGTTGCTTACGATGACGATAATAAACCAATCCATCCTCTGTGGCAATGCTCTTCACAAAGCTATCTATCATGGTATCATAAATAGTTCCAAATTTAAAACGCTCAGGCGGATAAAGTTCTGGGTTATGCATATCCTCAAGTCGAGATAAATACATTCTACCCACAATCTCAGAACTAAGGTCTTCTCGATACATACCTTGAGCAATACCTTTTTCAACATTAATCTGAATCTTATCGAAGATAAACTCCATCCTCTGATCCATATGTTTCTTATAAATCTCAGGGAATTGTGTTTCGAACTCCATGGTTACTGATGGAGATAAGTCTTCAAATCTATCATTAATCTCCTGACTAACAATAAAAAGAATATCAATTGCATTCTGTCCTTCGAAATTATATTCTAAAAATATTTCGGCAAAACTTGTTCTTTCAAATTCTAATATCTTCTCAACAAATTCTTCTTTAGAATGGACAAATTTCGTAATCTCTTCCTTTAAAATACCAATTGATTCAAGCTTTTCAAAAGAAAGATCCCCATTACCTTCCTGTAAAAGCAACTTTCTCACCTTCTCAATAATCAGAATAAAAGCCTTATCCATAAATCTACAAAATTTAAAAGTTAATATTTAAATTACAGTTTAACCTCTTCACAATCTATTCTACTCTTAAAACTTTAGAATACTCTAAAAATACTTCTTTTTTCATCAAGAAATATCAAAACAAACTAATATTTAGTCTCAAAATAAACTGTTGAATCTAAAACTCATTTGCTTCAAATAAAAAGGCACAATTGAAATCCAAGTATATCTTTAATGATTTATGTTTCTATATTTTAACCTACTTCTTCAATTCTTCTTCAATCACTTTTTTCATTGCTGCAAACTCCTCGTGATTAAACAATCTAGTTAAAAAAATAATTTTTCCTTCTCGATTTAATATTACATTACGAGTTATACCACTATTTTTCTCGGCATATTTCTCAAAAAGAACCCCTCCATCATCTAATGCTATTGGATAGGTAATACCAGTTGCATCAATTAATTTCTGAGCTTTTTCAATTGGTTCATCACGATCAAGTCCATAAAGAGCAAAATCTTTATTCTTATTGATCTGCCAAATTTCTTTTTCGATAAAAGGCATTTCTTTTCGACAAACACCACACCAACTTGCAGTAAACTGGAGCATTACAACCTTACCCTTAAGATCAGAAAGCTTTACTTTCGTACCATCCATCAAGCTCATTGCAAAATCAGGAGCGATGTCACCTACTTTAACTTTATATCCTCTATCGTCAATTTCTTGAGCCATTCCACTTATTACAATTCCCATAAACAATATTATTACTGATGCTAGTTTTCGCATGATTATTAATTATTCAATTAGTTAGTCGGTTTATTTGACATGCAAAATAACAAGATTATTCGTTGAAAAAGTTTTCTTTTAAAATTTTAACAAGATTTTAAGCTAGTAGAGGGTATAAAAAAAGAGAGAAGTAAATTACTTCTCTCTTCTTTGTCGGGGTGGCAGGATTCGAACCTGCGACCTCCTCGTCCCAAACGAGGCGCGATGACCGGGCTACGCTACACCCCGAAAACTTAATTCCGGTACTCTATTTAACATTTATTCTCGAAAGAATAAAAAAAAGAAAGTCGAATAACTTCTTTCTTCTTTGTCGGGGTGGCAGGATTCGAACCTGCGACCTCCTCGTCCCAAACGAGGCGCGATGACCGGGCTACGCTACACCCCGAAATAAATTTCGGTCTTTTCAATAAAAATTGAAGTTTTTCAACTTCATGTAATTTCTCGGTGTCGGGGTGGCAGGATTCGAACCTGCGACCTCCTCGTCCCAAACGAGGCGCGATGACCGGGCTACGCTACACCCCGAGAATTTAATTTCAATACAAGTGACAAAAAAAGAGAAGTTCTTAAACTTCTCTGTAATTTTCGGTGTCGGGGTGGCAGGATTCGAACCTGCGACCTCCTCGTCCCAAACGAGGCGCGATGACCGGGCTACGCTACACCCCGAAAATTAAAGTGAAAAGTTTTAGCTTTTCACTTCTACCTTTCAATTAAGAAAAGAAAGCGGAGAGAGGGGGATTCGAACCCCCGGTACCGTTACACAGTACGTCAGTTTAGCAAACTGGTGGATTAAGCCACTCTCCCACCTCTCCTGATTGCGGAAGCAAAAGTAGGTAAAATATTGATCTGTGCAAATTTTCTATTCACACATTTTCAAATATTTCACCAGCTATGATTATAGTAAATTATGAATCAATGAGATTGGTGTAAAAAAAAAGTTTATTTTTTTTGAAAAAAAAAAGTTGGGCATGCTCAAAGAACACGCCCAACCCTAATTCTATCAGTACTTTTATTATTTCTTTTTACCCTTTGATGAAGGTTTAGCAATATTTTCACGCATTGATGTATCCGCTTCAATATTCTTCATGCGATAATAATCCATCACACCTAAATGACCATTACGAAAAGCTTCAGCCATAGCCAATGGGACTTCAACTTCAGCTTCGATAACCTTAGCACGCATTGCCTGTGCAAGCGCCTTATTTTCCTGTTCAGTTGCAACAGCCATTGCACGACGTTCCTCTGCCTTAGCTTGTGCAATTTTTAAATCGGCATCAGCTTGATCAGTTTGTAATACAGCACCAATATTTTTTCCTATATCGATATCTGCTATATCAATTGATAAAATTTCAAAAGCTGTTCCAGCATCCAATCCTTTTTCAAGTACAACACGAGAAATAAAATCTGGATTCTCAAGCACTGTTTTGTGCGATTCAGAAGAACCAATAGACGAAACGATACCTTCACCTACACGAGCCAATACAGTTTCCTCTCCTGCACCACCAACTAATTGGCGAATGTTTGCACGAAGCGTAACCCTTGCCTTAGCAATTAACTGAATACCATCTTTAGATACAGCTGTTACTGGAGGCGTGTTAATTACTTTAGGAATAACGCTCATCTGAACAGCTTCGTAAACATCACGACCAGCAAGATCGATAGCTGTAGCCATCTTAAATGGTAATTCTATATTCGCTTTTGAAGCTGAAACTAAAGCATGAGTAACTTGCTCTACATGACCACCAGCTAAATGGTGAGCCTCTAGATCATCTCTTGTAATGCTCAAGCCTGCCTTTTGAGCCTCAATCATCGAACGAACGATAACATTAGGTGGCACACGACGCCAACGCATAAAGACAAGTTGAATTAATGAAATCCGCACGCCTGAAAGCAAAGCGGAAAACCAGAGTCCAACCGGAATAAAAACAAAAAGGATATAAATACCTACCCCTATTGCAACAATCAAAAATATTAATGCTCCAATTTCCATTTAATTTATTTTAAAGGTTTTACAACAATAACTTTATCTACTATTTTAATGACTTTAACTTTTGTTTTTTCATCAACATACACTCCTGTTGATTTAGCTTCGACGATGTGTTTATTAATTCGAACTTGACCCATGGGTGCAAGTCGTGATAAACAAACGCCTTCATCACCTATTGCTATCAGATTTTCATCAATTTTATCAACCTTTGAATCAATCTCAGTTTTCAACATGAGTCGCTCCCAAGTACCAGACTTTAGAGCTAACCAAAGTGCCAACAAGCTGAATATCACAGATCCCAAAACAGTTAGATGACCTATCATATTCCCATAATGATTATAAGATAGATAAATGCCACAGAGCATCATCGCTACTCCTGCTATACCTGCAACCGTAATTCCAGGAAGCACAAAAAGTTCAAGTAAAATAAGAACAATTCCTAAAACTAATAGAAGAACAATAATAAAGATCGTCATACTAATATGCTGTTTTGTTTATTTCAACGCTAACAATAAGGCCTTTGTTTTCCAATTTTTCTCTCATATCCAATAAAACCTCAATGCTTCCTACCTTAAGTTCACATTTACCTTTGTAATGCGTAAGATAAGCACATTGTTCAGCCTGATCTGAAGTATGTTTACAAACTTCCATTAGTGCATCAACAACGTAATCAAAGCTATGCATACTATCATTGTGCAAACAAAGTACATGTTCAGAACTCATAGTTTCTTTATTTTATCAAACGTATCGCATCTTGAATAGAAATCCTCTTATTTCCAGTATAAGCTACTGTAAATATGTCATTAAATCCAGAATTGTACAATTTTTTCTTTAAAACTCCAGCATCAGCAATTGAATCAAAATGGCCAATTGTACAAACCGTTTTACCATTAGATTTTTGTACAGCCGATGTACCAAAAGCCTTATATTTAAGCATTAAAGAATTAACTTCATCAGGAACACCATTGGCAAATACACCAATTTGAACTCGAAAATTAATATCACCAACTAAGTCATCCTCAGTCATTATTTTTTTCTCAACAATTACTTCTGGCTTAAGCTGATTTTTTGGCTGTTCTGTTTTTTTAATACTAGCTTGGAGAGACACTCTTTGCTGGCCACTATAAGCAACAGTAAATGCATCTTTATATCCAGCATCTTGTAATTTCGTTTTTAAACTTGCCACTTCAGGAAGAGACTTAAAACGTCCAATTGTACAAACAATCTTACCATCCGATCTTTTTTCATAAAATGAACCAAAAGCCTGATATTTTTCCATCGTCGAATTTAACTCCTCAGGAATTTCACCTGCAAAAACACCAATTTGAACACGATAGGTAATATCTCCTGAAACCTCAGTTGATAATTGAAGTGTGGAATTAGATGATTTATTTGAAGTCGCTTTATCAGTTACAGCAATAGCATCTTTCAGGTTTGTTCTAATTCCATTTTTATAAACAACGATGAAAGACGCTGGAAAAGCTTTCTTAATTCTATCTTTATAAACAACTGCCTTAGCGTAAGTTCGATATGAACCGGTCAAATATCTAAATGATTTACCACCATCAACAATTTCTTCTTTTATAAAACCCATTCCCTTATAAAAATCATTAGTCGGTCTTTTATCGAAAACTGCAACTTGATAACAATATTCATATTCGTAATCTAAATAGCCACCCTCATCCTCCTGAGGACTAATATCTAACTGAGCCTTAGGTTCATTTTTTTTCTCTACAAGCTCTTCTGCTGCATCAAACTCTTGCTTCTCTTCGCTAGTTGCCTCATAACTTTTAGTCGTATTCAGACTTCCTTCGTAAGCAGGAGTGACTTCTTCTTGTGTTGCGGCTAAAATAAGTGTAGGAGCTTTGTCTGATGTTTGCTCTAACACCTTGGCATGTTTTGCTTTTTGGGCTGCATTATTTTTTAACTCCTCTGATCGTATCTCTAAATCATGAACTCTACGCTTAAAAAGATCTTTATCAATTTCAGCATAAACGCCTTGTTTGGTATACAACAGACTTATTTCACGGGTCAAACTATCGCTATTAAATTGATCGTTTTTAGCTAAAACAAATAATTCCTTAGCTTGCTCTGAATTAAATTCAGAAAGCTTATGATAGACTGTTTTCTTGTTAATTCTAAAATTGAAGAAAGGAAAATCTTTGTAGGTGTACTTATTAGTGTAACGTATTCCTGTTGAATCCTTCTCTTGAGAATGACGACGAATAAGAGCAGGTGATTGCCTTAACGTGTCTGAAACAAAAATATATTCATTTTCAAATGAAGTCATATTTTGCTCAGAATTTTGGATATAAAATTCATTACTAATTGATATCGAATGAACTGAATATGAAAAAAACATCGTCAAAATCAACAAACAGATACGAGCTCGATTCATAGTATTTACTTAAATATATTATAATCAATAAAATACCTCCTAAATTTAGGTATAAGAAGGTCTAAATTACTATCACGTAAGATAACAATAATTTTTAAAAGAAAAATAAATATACTTATGATGATAAACTGCCAATTTCGTGCGTAAAAAGATATTTACCCAACATCCCTTTTAAATACTGATCATACAGCATAAAAAAGCTTGTCATAAGGATTGTGTCGAATCACAAAACTTACAACAAGCTAATTTAACATCTCGCTTTATTTCAATATTATTTTTTTACCCACTTATCTAACCAACTGGCAAATTCTCGTTGCCATAAAATTCCATTTTGAACACCAAGTACCCAATGATTTTCTTCTGGAAAGTAAAGATATTTAGCAGGAATACCTCTCAAACGCGCAGCATTAAAAGCTTGCATTCCTTGTGAAGCAACAATACGATAATCTTTCTCGCCATGAACAACCATGATTGGTGTATCCCACTTATCAACAAATTTGTGAGGAGAGTTAGCATAAGAACGTTGAGCAATCTTATTATTCTTGTCCCAGAATGAACCACCAAGATCCCAATTTACAAACCACATTTCTTCAGTTTCTAAATATTGAGCTTCTAAGTTAAACATACCATCGTGAGCAATAAATGCTTTAAAACGTTTTTGGTGATGTCCTGCCAACCAGTATACGGAGAAACCACCATAAGATGCACCTACGCAACCCAAACGATCTTCATCCACATATTTTTCTTCTTTTACATTATCAATAGCAGAAAGGTAATCTTTCATATTTTGCCCGCCATAATCGCCAGAAATTTGCTCACACCATTCTTTACCAAAACCTGGTAAACCTCTACGGTTAGGCGCTACAATTACATAGTCGTTTGAAGCCATCATTTGGAAATTCCAACGGTAACTCCAAAACTGAGAAACAGTTCCTTGAGGTCCACCTTGACAATAAAGTATAGCAGGATATTTCTTGTTCTTATCAAAATGAGGAGGTTTAATTATCCATACCAACATTTGCTTACCATCAGTCGTTTCTACCCATTTCTTTTCAACTGTACCCATACTCAACTGATCGAGGATGTGCTTATTTATGAATGAAATTTCACTAGCATCACCTGTTTTAGCATCAACGCTATATAATTCAGCAGGCTTACTCATAGACACACGCTTAGCAATCAACTTATCGCCAACAGGATGTATCGATTGGTAATTGTGAACCCCTTCAGTAATTTTATTGATCTTGCCATCTGCCATATCCATACGGTATATTTCGTCAGTAGCATGCCAATCGGAAATAAAGTAGATCGATTTACTATCCTTAGTCCATGTTAAATGCTCCGCATTTTGATCGAAACCTTTAGTCATGTATTTTTTATCACCAGTCTTCAAATCCATCACAAATAAACGAATTTGATCTGCCTCATAGCCTTCACGCTCCATGCTTTCCCAAGCCATATATTTTCCATCAGGCGAAAAAGACAAGTTATTATCGTAACCCATCATACCTTTGGTTACATTCTTAGTTTCTCCACTTTCTAAATTGTAAAAATAGATATCAGTATTCGTTGAGAGAGCGTAATCAACACCATATTTCTTACGAGAAGAATAAGCAATATTCTCACCATCAACGGTCCAGCTTACTTGTTCTATTCCACCCCAAGGTCGAACAGGAGCTTCCCATTTTTCACCTTCCATAATATCTTTACCAGCTTTCAACATAGTTCCTTTGTTGAAATCGGCAACAAAAATATGAGTATAAGCCTCTACCCAATGATCCCAATGACGATAAAATTCGTCACCAATAACACGAGCATTAGCCTTGTCTAAATCAGGATGTTTATCCTGTACATTTTTTTCAAGTTTTACCTCTTTCGAGAATAAAATTTTTGTCTCGTCTGGCGAAAATTTAAAATCATTAATTCCACCATCAATATCAGTCAACTGCTTACGACCTGTACCATCCGCATTCATTTCCCACACTTGAACCGATCCACTTTCAGCATAAAGGAATGCTATATGACCATCTTTTGTCCAACGCTCGCCCCATTCTTTAGCCTTAGTATTGGTAATTTGGTTCGCCTCACCACCAGCTACAGGAAGTGTGTAAAGGTCTCTATATGATTTATCTTCTTCCTTATTAAAATAAGTCACACCATAAAGAACAGTCTTTCCATCAGGTGAAACACTTTCTCCACCCATACGTCCAAACGACCACAAAACTTCTGGAGTCATACGATCTGATGCCAATTTTGTTTCAGGTGTACGATAAGATTGATTATCTGCTTCGCTTTTATCATCAGCAGTAGTAGTCGCATTCTGACATGAGGACATACCTGTGATTAAAGCCAAACCAATTAATAAATGTTTATTCTTCATTATTAATGTTGTTAGTTAGTGAATTGTAAATTGCCTCGTAAAATTAGAATAAAAAATACGATTAAATTAATTTGTCTCATTATTTTGATTTAAAATCAAAACATAAATCAATAAAAAAAGGTTCTCAATTTAAATTGAGAACCTTTATATCTTAATAAAGACAATGCTTTATAAATGCTTGCTTATTATTATTTTTCCTTAGGAGCATGCATCGCTTCAATAATTTTAGCTTCTAACTCTTCAGCTAACTCTACATTATCGGCAATTAAACGCTTAACAGCCTCACGACCTTGACCAAGCTTAACTTCACCATAAGAAAACCATGAACCACTTTTCTTGATCACATTGAAATCAACACCAAGATCAACAATTTCGCCAGTTTTAGAAACGCCTTTACCATACATGATATCGAATTCAGCCTTACGGAATGGAGGTGCAACCTTATTTTTCACGACTTTAACACGTGTATGATTACCTAGAACCTCATCACCATCTTTAATTTGACCAATACGACGAATATCTAAACGAACCGAAGCGTAAAATTTAAGTGCATTACCACCAGTAGTTGTTTCAGGATTTCCGAACATAACACCAATTTTTTCACGTAATTGGTTAATAAACATACAAGTTGTTTTCGTCTTACTAATATTACCAGTAAGCTTACGAAGAGCCTGAGACATTAAACGAGCTTGTAAACCCATTTTAGATTCACCCATTTCACCTTCAATCTCAGCTTTAGGAGTCAAAGCAGCTACCGAGTCAATAACAACTAAGTCAACAGCAGATGAACGAATTAATTGATCAGCAATCTCAAGGGCTTGCTCACCATTATCTGGTTGAGAAATTAATAGATTCTCAATATCTACACCTAAATTTTCAGCATAAAAACGATCAAAAGCGTGTTCTGCATCGATAAAAGCAGCAATACCACCAGCTTTTTGTACTTCAGCCATAGCATGAATTGCAAGCGTTGTTTTACCAGACGATTCAGGACCATAAATTTCAATAACACGTCCCTTAGGATAACCACCTACACCCAAAGCTATATTCAACGAAAGTGAACCTGACGAAATAGCTGGCAAATCGACAACAACCTCGTCTCCCATTCTCATGATAGCACCTTTTCCGTAGGTTTTATCAATTTTATCCATGGTTAACTGGAGTGCTTTCAGTTTTTCTTTATTAATATCTGCAATATCTTTCGTTGCCATATTTATATATATTATTAATTTTTAAAATTGAATATTCAGTTCTGTCAAAATTTGATTGGTATGATCTTTCGTTTTTACTTTCCTAAAGACTTTTTCAATCACACCTTCCTCAGAGATTATAAATGTTGAGCGCAAAACCCCATCGTAAACTTTACCATAGAGTTTTTTCTCTCCCCAAGCGCCATAGGCCTGAAGTATTTTCTTTTCAGTATCCGCAATCAAATTAAAAGCCAAGTTATATTTGGCAATAAATTTCTGATGTTTTCCAGGCTCATCGGGACTCACCCCCACAATCTCAAAACCATGTTTGGTTAATTCATCGTAATTTTCATTCAAATTACACGATTCAGCCGTACATCCTGGCGTATTGTCTTTAGGGTAAAAATAAAGTATCAATCGTTTTCCTTTAAAATCAGACAATTTCAAAATCTTACCATCTTGATTTATACCAGAAAAGTCAGGCGCTTTATCACCTTCTTTAAATTCTATCATTTTGAAAGTTTGAATTACAAATATACCACTTTAAATAGATTAGTCTTTACAAATTGAAAACAAGAAACCTAAAATACCAACTCTTTTATACAAGTTAATCTGATTCCCTTTTGATTCTGTAAGAATAAAAATATCATGAAGATAAAAAAATCATTAGAAATCATCAAATAATCAGCAACAAAATTACATTAAACCACTTATTTTCAGACAAAAAGAATAACGAAAAACAGAATAGTTATTTCTCCAAATGCAATCGATGTAATCCTAAATCTTTTGCTACATTTACGCTTGCAAATTAAGGTAAACATTTTTTTACACAAACACTAAAATCATACAAGGATATGGCAACTGAAAAGTTTGTTTCCCGTCACATTGGACCTCGCAACAGCGATATTAAAACAATGTTGGAAACTGTTGGTACATCATCATTAGATGCCCTAATCGAAGAAACAATTCCTTCTAACATTCGTATAACTCAGCCTTTAAGTCTTCCTGAAGCTTTAACTGAGAATGAGTATTTATCGAAAATTAAAGGTATTGCTGCTAAAAATAAATTATTCAGAACATTTATTGGTCAAGGTTATTATGACACAATTACGCCTGCTGTTATTCTTCGAAACGTACTCGAAAATCCAGGATGGTACACACCATACACACCATACCAAGCTGAAGTTTCTCAAGGTAGATTAGAAGCACTTTTGAACTTTCAGACAGCTATTTTAGATCTAACTAAAATGGAATTAACCAATAGCTCTCTTCTTGATGAAGCAACAGCTGCTGGTGAGTCTATGCATATGATGCATAGTTTACGTTCAAGAGCAAAGAAAAAGGCTCAAGCCAATACACTTTTTGTTGACAAGAATATTTTCACTCAAACGCTTGATGTACTTGTTACTCGTTCAAAACCACTAGGCATTGAATTAGTTATTGGAGATTACAAAACGTTTGAATTTACTGATGCCGTATTCGGAGCTATTATTCAATATCCTGCCGCTAATGGTAGTATTGAAGATTACACTGAATTTGTAGAAAAAGCACATGGCGTTGAAGCATTAGTTACTGTTGCTGCCGACCTTATGAGTTTAGCATTACTAACTGCTCCTGGTGAGTGGGGTGCTGATATTGCAGTTGGTTCTACACAACGATTTGGTATTCCAATGGGATACGGCGGACCTCATGCAGCCTACATGGCTTGTCGTGAAGCTTACAAACGTTCAATTCCCGGACGTATTATTGGTGTAACTAAGGATGCACAAGGCAACAGAGCAGTTCGTTTAGCTCTTCAAACTCGCGAACAACATATTAAACGTGAAAAAGCAACTTCAAACATTTGTACAGCTCAGGCTCTTTTAGCTACAATGGCTGGCTTTTATGCTACTTATCACGGTCAAGAAGGTATTAAACGTATTGCCACACATATTCACTCTGCTGCTGGTTTCCTTTCAGAAGGATTAAAAGCATTAGGTTACACTCAAAACATCGAGAATTTTTTCGATACTTTAGAGATTGTACTTCCTACTGGTGTTTCAATGGAAGCAATTCGTACTGCAGCCCTTGAAAAAGAGTTCAACTTCCGTTATATTAACGATACAACAATTGGTATTTCTACCGATGAAAAAATTAGCGATGCAGAATTAAATAGCATCCTAAATATTTTCGCAAAAGCCGCTGGCAAAGCTGAAGTTGCTGAAACAGCAATGGAAGAAAAGTTATATTTCGATAAGAAATTGGCTCGTACAAGCGCATACCTAACATTAGATGTCTTTAACCGTTATCATTCTGAAACAGCAATGATGCGTTACATCAAAAACCTTGAGAAAAAAGATATCGGACTAAACACCTCGATGATCTCTTTAGGTTCTTGCACCATGAAATTGAATGCTGCTGCAGAAATGCTACCTCTTAGTTGGCCTGAATTTGGTGGTCTTCACCCTTTTATTCCAACTAATCAAGCTAAAGGTTATACTCAAATCATAACTGAACTTGAACAATGGTTATCTACAATTACAGGTTTTTCAGGATGTACTCTTCAGCCAAACTCAGGTGCAGCTGGTGAATACACAGGCTTATTAGTTATTCGTGAATACCATATTTCACGTGGCGATAGTCATCGAAATGTTGTATTGATTCCAGCTTCGGCTCACGGTACAAACCCTGCTTCAGTTTCTATGGCAGGCATGCAAGTTGTTGTTGTAAAATGCAACGAAAAAGGAAATGTTGATTTCGAAGACTTTAAAGCTAAAGTTGAAAAATATAAGGATAATTTATGTGCTTACATGATCACTTACCCATCAACACATGGTGTATTTGAAACAGGTATTAAAGAAATGATGAACTTGATTCACGAAAACGGTGGACAAGTTTATATGGATGGTGCAAACATGAATGCTCAAGTTGGCCTAACAAATCCAGGTACAATTGGCGCTGACGTTTGTCACTTAAACCTACATAAAACATTTGCTATTCCTCATGGTGGAGGAGGTCCTGGAGTTGGTCCTATTTGTGTAGCTAAACACTTGGTTCAATTCTTACCTACACACAAAGTTGTGAAAACGGGTGGTGAAAATGGAATTACAGCTGTTTCTGCTGCTCCTTACGGATCGGCTTCTGTTTTACCTATTACTTACGGCTACATCGCCATGTTGGGTACTGATGGATTAGAACAAGTAACTAAAATGGCTATCTTAAATGCCAACTATCTTGCTTCTTCATTCGAAAAACTTGGTTTCAAAATTCTTTACAAAGGAGATAAAGGTCGTGTAGGTCACGAAATGATTTTTGACTGTAGAGAGTTTAATAAAACTGTTGGTATTACCGATGGGGATATTGCTAAGCGTTTAATGGATTACGGATTTCACGCACCAACGCTTTCTTTCCCAGTTCATGGAACACTTATGGTAGAACCTACTGAAAGTGAGCCACTAGAAGAACTTGATCGTTTTGTTGAAGCATTGGCAAGAATCAATGGCGAGATGAAAGAGATTGAAGATGGTGTAGCTGATGCTCAAGACAACGTTCTTAAGCACGCACCACACACACATATGGTATTAACTGCCGATGAGTGGAATCATTCATATTCTCGTAAGAAAGCTGCTTATCCATTAGATTGGGTTGCTGAAAACAAATTTTGGCCAGCAGTATCGCGTGTTGACGATGCTCATGGAGACAGAAACTTAATGTGTAGTTGTGCTCCTATTGAAGAATATATTGATGAACACGTTGAGGTAAAATAAATTCGGACTCAATGCAATTAGCTAGTCCTAGCTAAAACCATTTATTCAAGACTAGACAATATTCAAATACAAAAGAGGCTGTCAACAAACATTGACAGCCTCTTTAATTATATTTTAAAATATTAATTTTTAATACATCGCACTGAACTTGCCATATCTTTCTTTTGAGCAGATCTAGTTATCTTGTCATTAAAGAAAATTAAACCTCGTGAATATGCATTTTTAGAATCTAATTCTGTTGACGACCAAACTCTTGTTTCGATTTCAAGGGAGGCATAATTTCCTTTAGAACCTCTTATTCCAGCAGGTAAAAAATTCAACCCATATTTATTTAGACCATTACCGCCACTTTTCCAACCATCTTCAGATTTCAATGCTGCTCCTGAGCCTGTACCTCTCTCACCTGTCAAATCTAATTCGCTATCTGTCATACCAATAGCTTTCTCAAGAATTTTCCATTCAAGATCAGAAGGAACATGCCATCCCGCAGGGCAAGCCTCCTCAATAGTTTCCCAAGAGTATAAACGTCCATATTTTTCAACATTAGATTCATCTTTACCATAAGGATATGATTTTTTCTTTGTTTCATAAGCTAGGTTCTCAGCCATCCATATTTGACTTTCAACTTTTACAATTCTATATTGTTTATTATCTCTTGGATCAATTAATTCAAATTTTGTAAGAATATATTGATTGTCACCAACAATAGCGACACTATTGTATGGGTGTGAATATATTTTTATCGTATCAAAAGCTGTTTTAAACAACCTAGCTTCTTTTCTAGGAACACTCGCAAGTAAACTTGCACTTCCTTTCCTAGAAAGGACAAAAAACTCACCATCAGCATCGTATCGAGATAATACATAAATGTAAGGAACTTCAATTATCTTATCTTGAGCAAATCTTGCCATATCTGTAGTACAGTTAGAGGCTTTCACTTTCATATCAGATAAATCGTCTGATAACTTTAACATGACTTGCATCAACTGTTCAATTTTTCTATTGAGAGAGTCTATTTTCTGAGTATCATCATCAATACTCATTTGACTACTAATTTGTTTTTTAAACTTCTCTATAACTGAATCGATATTAAGAATTCGTTCGCTATACTCTGCCTGAGTCTCAAACTCATCTTTCTTTTTATAATCCGAAATCTTTTTTTCTACAATTCCTTCATAAGATTTATCCAATCCAGATAATTGCAAGACCAATTCGTTTTTCTCAACATTTAATTTGTGAACATTTTGTTCTAAAGATTTTATTTTAAAATTCTGCTTAGTTATTTCTCCTCTAACTGAAATAAGTTTATCAGATGCTTTTTTATGGTTTTTCACAAAATCAGCTACAGTATAATACTCCTGTGAAAGAACAAGTCCTTGTAAAGAAAAACAAAACAGGATTAAAAGTAATAAATGTTTCATAATTAAATTTTATAGAATAAGATTTACGACATGAGGTAATGTTATGCTTCCTTTAATAAGTTTAAATATATTTACCCATAAAAAGGGACACAAGTTATTAAACTTTACAATATCAAAGTAGTTCTTGCACCAATCCAATTACCAAAATAACATGCAAATATATTAAAAATTGAACAATAACTATACATAAAACATCACTTAAGATAAATTGGACTCATTCTAAGCAGTTTCTTTATCAATACAAACCAAGGAGTTAAACCACCAACTTAATAAATCAAGCATCTAATCTACCAAAGTAACGAGTCATTAAACATCCAGAAGAACTTACTGTATTGGTCTTTTACATCAAGCGTCTCGCTCATTCACAACTGGCATATATATAAAACATAAACTAACATTGATTGCATGATTAATGTGCCAACCATAATGTACCTATGTATACTTATCAGTATTTATCATAACAAATAAATCCTAGGTTGGATGCAACATTTAATGCAGAATAGTTATCAGCTAATAACATCTACATCTCTCCTATTTCTTTAAGTTTTAGAATTTTTGTTGAGTTCTCAAGAAACTCTTCCTCCCATTAAGATACTTTGAGTTATTTTTAAGCACTTGCTAAGATTAAAGAAGAAATCAAGAAAATTAAAGATGGTGTGGCTGATGCTCAAGACAACGTTCTTAATCACGCACCTCACACGCATATGGTATTAACTGCTGATGAGTGGAATCATTCATATTCTCGTAAGAAAGCTGCTTATCCATTGGATTGGGTTGCTGAAAACAAATTTTGGCCAGCAGTATCGCGTGTTGACGATGCTCATGGAGACAGAAACTTGATGTGTAGCTGTGCTCCTATTGAAGAATATATTGATGAACATGTTGAGGTAAAATAAATTTATCTCACATATAATAATGCAAAAAAAGATGCTCAAATGAGCATCTTTTTTTTTTAGTATTAAATTAAAGGACCTCCAAGTCTTATATTCAGTAGCAAGTCAAAAAAAACTATACAATTTTGGATATTATGTAATTTCAATCAGGTAAAGAAACTAAGAATATAAATTTGGTTATATCAATAAGTATATTTAATTTTATATATAATACGATTACTAATAAGACAATAATATCATAGGAACCACACAGTTACAACCAATGATATATAAATACTATTTTTCTAAAATAAAATTAATTAAAATTAAAAAAAACAATTATGAAAATTAAATGTATTTTACTTCTAACTGTTATACTAGGTATAGCATTTACCAGTAGCGCACAAACCAAAGATAAAAAATGGGGCCTAGGGCTTAATTTTGGTTCAGAACAATATAAAGGAGAGTTGGGAAATGGACTCTATGATTTCGATCAGGCATTTAATGGCTTTGGAGGTATAACAGTATCCAGATACTTGACACCTCATTTGGATTTATCATTACAAACTACTTTTGGTGAATTAACACACAGAGACAATAGTGGAGCTGATTATAATTTCAAATACAATATGTTTCAATTTAATTTGAACTTAAAGTATAGTTTCTTTAAATATGAAACAGCAAAATTGAGACCTTTTGTTTTTGCAGGTATAGGTCATATGATTTTTACAGATAAAAAATCGGATAACGACATAAACAACACGGAATTACCAGACTTTGGTTTAGGTCTAACATTTAAAGTTTCACCTACAGTAAACATTGTTCTTCAAGAAACATTTATTTATAGTGATTCCGATTTCTTAGATAACACAACTAAAGTTCGTAAAAATCACAACGACTGGTTAGCACAACACACTATCGGTGTCGTATTCAACTTAGGTAAAAAGAAAGATTCAGACAACGATGGTATTCCAAATAGAAAAGATAAATGTCCAGAGATTGCTGGTTTAGAACTTTTCGGTGGTTGCCCCGACACTGACGGTGATGGCATTGCTGATTCAGAAGATGAATGTCCTAACGAAAAAGGGTTAGCCATATTTAATGGTTGTCCTGATACGGATACTGATGGTATTCCTGATAAAGATGACGAATGCCCTAATGTAAAAGGAACTGCAGCTTTTAACGGATGTCCTGATACTGATGGAGACGGTATTGCCGATAAAAATGATGAATGTCCTAGTGTAAAAGGGTTAAAAGAATTTAATGGTTGTCCTGACACAGATGGAGATGGTGTTGCTGACAAAGATGACCAATGTCCTGATGTAGCTGGAACTCTTAATGGTTGTCCTGACACAGACGGTGATGGTATAGCTGACAAAGATGATAAATGTCCTGATGTAGCCGGAATTGCTGCAAATAAAGGCTGTCCTGAAATTAAAGTTTCAGAAATTAAAGCTTTAGAAAAGGCTATCGAAGGTGTAAAATTCAAAACAAGTCAAGCAATTATTACAAGTCCTTCATATCCAATACTAAATAATGTCGTATCAATTCTTAAAGCAAATCAAGCTTACAAGTTAAGAATCGAAGGTCATAGTGACTCACAAGGTGATGATACCTTAAACTTACTATTATCAGAAAAACGTGCTAGAGCAGTAAAAACTTACTTCGAAAATAGCGGGATAGAATCTAATAGATTATCATCAACTGGGTATGGAGAAGAAAGACCAATTGCAGATAACTCAACTGCTGCTGGTAGAGCAAAAAATAGAAGAGTAGAATTAACAATCGAATTCTAGTTTTGAATTTTACTTGGTAATAGAAGCTCGATGTGTGTTTATGCACATCTTGAAAACTATTTCTATAAACCTTTTAAAATCGACTAATTTCGATTACAAAACAAATCCTATAATATTAGAAGCCTCGAAACACAATTTCGGGGCTTCTTTTTTATTAAAATTGAACTTAATTTTCCTCTTTACTACGGTCTACAAGTAACACAAGGAAAACAACAAAGTAAGCCTATTGATATATGAAAATAAATACTTACTTTTGCCAAATTAATAGTTCAAACAAAACAAATTTAATTTTAAGTACTATGTATTTATCAGCAGAAAAAAAACAAGAGCTTTTCGAACAATACGGAAAGTCTAATAAAGACACTGGGGCTGCAGAATCTCAGATCGCTTTATTTTCTTACCGTATTGCTCACTTAACAGAGCACCTTAAAAGAAATAGAAAAGATTACAGTACCCAACGTGCGCTGCAATTACTAGTAGGTAAAAGAAGAAGCCTATTGGATTACTTAAAAGCAAAAGATATTGAAAGATACCGTGCTATTATTAAGGCATTAAACATGCGTAAGTAATATCTATAATATTAGCAATCCTAAGCAATTAGGATTGCTTTTTTTATTTTAGTACGGCAACATTTCGCCTTATCCAAATACAAGTTTGAATAAAACTACAAATGATGAATGTAATCGAAAAAACAATTGAATTAGGTGATGGAAGGTCCATCACAATTGAAACAGGTAAATTAGCAAAACAAGCTGATGGAGCTGTTGTAGTAAAAATGGGTAAGACCATGTTGTTAGCTACTGTAGTATCAGCCCCAAATGCAAAAAGTGATGTAGACTTCTTGCCTTTGTCTGTTGACTACAAAGAAAAATATGCAGCACTAGGTCGTTTCCCTGGTGGATTTATGAAAAGAGAAGGTCGTCCTTCTGACTATGAAATTTTAGTTTGTCGTCTTGTGGATCGTGCCCTACGTCCATTATTCCCATCAAATTATCACGCTGATACTTTCGTATCAATTAGCTTGATATCTGTTGATGCAAACGACATGCCTGATGCTCTTGCTGGTCTTGCAGCTTCTGCAGCTATTGCAGTATCTGACATTCCATTCTTGGAACCAATTTCTGAGGTTCGTGTGGCTAGAGTCGAAGGTGAATTCGTAATTAATCCAAATCGTGAGCAATTAAATGCTGCCGACTTGGAGATTATGGTTGCTGCTACCATGGATAATATCATGATGGTAGAAGGTGAGATGAAAGAAGTTTCAGAAGCAGAAATGCTTGAAGCTATCAAAGTGGCTCACGAAGCAATTAAAAAACAATGTCAACTTCAGGTTGAATTAGCTGAAGCAGTTGGCAGCACTAAAAAAAGAGAATATTGTCACGAAGAAACTGATGAAGAACTTAAGCAGTTAATCATTGACAAAACATATGCTAAAGTATTAGCAGTTGCAAGACTTCAAAACCCTAACAAACACGAACGTTCAGCTTCATTTGCAGCTGTAAAAGACGAATTTGTTGCTGAATACTCAGAAGGTAAAGAAGCTTCAGAAGTTAACATGAGCTTAATTGGACGCTACTACCACGATGTGGAAAAAGATGCTGTTCGCGAAATGGTTCTTGAAGATAGAGTTCGTTTAGATGGTCGTAAGACTGACGAAATTCGTCCTATCTGGTCTGAGATTGATTACCTTCCAGGAGCTCACGGTTCTGCCATTTTTACTCGTGGTGAAACTCAATCTTTAACTACAGTAACATTAGGTACTAAGTTAGATGAGAAGATGGTTGATGATGTTCTTTTCCGTGGAAAAGAAAAATTCTCTCTTCACTATAACTTTCCTCCTTTCTGTACTGGTGAGGCTCGTCCTTCTAGAGGAATTTCTCGTCGTGAGATTGGTCATGGTAACCTAGCGCATCGTGCACTTAAAAATATGCTTCCTGACGAATGTCCATATACTGTTCGTGTTGTTTCTGATATTTTAGAATCAAACGGTTCATCTTCTATGGCTACTGTTTGTGCAGGTACATTAGCACTTATGGATTCAGGTCTTCAAATGAAGAAACCAGTATCAGGTATCGCAATGGGATTAATTTCTACTGAAGGTGCTAAAAAATATGCGATTCTTTCGGATATTTTAGGTGATGAAGATCACTTGGGTGATATGGACTTTAAAGTAACAGGTACTAGAGATGGTATTACTGCTACTCAAATGGATATTAAAGTTGACGGACTTCCTTATGAAGTATTAGAGCAAGCCTTAATGCAAGCTCATGCTGGTCGTCTTCATATTTTAGATAAAATTGCAGAAACTATCGCTGAACCTCGTGTTGATCTTAAAGATCACGCTCCAAGAATTGTATCTCTTGTTATTCCTAAGGAAATGATTGGTGCAGTAATAGGACCCGGTGGAAAAATTATTCAAGAAATTCAAGAAACTTCAGGTGCGGTTATCGTTATCGAAGAAGTTGACGGAAAAGGTCACGTTGATATTTCAGCTAGTGATAAAGAAGCAATTGATATTGCATTAGGTCGTATCAAAGGTATCACTGCAGTTCCTGAAGTTGGAACTATTTACAAAGGAAAAGTAAAATCGATTGTTGCCTTTGGTGCTTTCGTTGAAGTTCTTCCTGGAAAAGATGGTTTACTTCACATTTCTGAAATTGAACACCGTAGACTAAATACAGTTGACGAAGTGTTGAAAGAAGGAGATATCGTTGAAGTTAAATTAATTGGTATCGATCCTAAAACAGGTAAATTAAAACTTTCTAGAAAAGCTTTATTACCAAAACCAGAAAGAAACTAGAACTAAACTCTAGTCTATTATACAGAAAAGCCCGATTTAACATCGGGCTTTTTTTATATCTTATTTTTTTAAATTCTATGAATTGATTTTACCTATTCCCCATAATGACATTCCCATTTAGTTATCGGGATTTCAGAATAAACAGATTAAAATTACTTGTGAATTATGGAAATTTTGTAATTCTGTGAATCATTTTTCTACTGTGAAACGTTTCTTAACCTATTCTCCATAATGACATTCACGTATAACTATCTGGATTTTCAGAAACAATATTTTATGAATTTTGGATTTTTAAAAGCTCATTAAAGACATTTCCTCTAAAATAAATATGTGAATTATGGAAATTTTGTAATTCTGTGAATATTATCTCTTGCTCCAATACTATTTTTTAGGCTCTCAATAAATATTCCTGCATGGATTAATCATACCCTGACACTTACAGCTTTTTTATAGTCAGAGCATGATAGTGCTTAAACTAAAAACTACTCCCCTTTTTCAAGGATTAAAGTTTCCAGCTCTTCATTCTTGTTTTCCCAATTAGTCATCTCATTTTCAAGATTCTTTTTCGCCTCATCATAGGTTTTAAAAGTATCCTGATCTTGATTTTTGGGATCTGTTAAAAGAGCTTCGATTTCTTCAATTTTCTCTTCATATTTAGCAATCATCTCTTCACTTTTAGACACAGCTCTTTCTAGCTTAGAGATTTGCTTACTCATTTCCTTACGTTCAAGGTAGTTCAACTTATTCTCAGATAAAACGACATCTTCTTTCGTTTCATCTGCAACTTGTTTTTTTCTATCAAGCTCGCGCATATTAGCCATCTTCTTATTCTGAAGAAAGCCATAAATACCACCCAAATGCTCTTTGATACCTTTATTGGTAAATTCATAAACCTTAGACGATAAACCATCAAGGAATTCTCTATCGTGAGAAACGACAATAACCGTTCCATCGAAATTAAGTAATGCCTCTTTCAACACATCCTTCGATTTCATGTCGAGATGATTGGTTGGCTCATCGAGAACAAGTAAGTTAACTGGTTCAAGCAACAGACGAATCATGGCTAAACGTGAACGTTCTCCACCTGACAATACTTTTACCTTTTTGTCAATATCCTCTCCACCAAACATGAATCCACCAAGAATATCACGAATTTTAGTTCTTACATCGCCTACAGCAACATCATCAATGGTATCGAAAACAGTTTTTTCCTCATCGAGCAACATGGCCTGATTTTGAGCAAAATAACCAATTTTCACATTATGACCGAGTTTACATACACCAGTATAATCGATCTCACCCATCAACACTTTCACTAGAGTCGATTTTCCTTCACCATTTTTACCAACAAAAGCTAGCTTTTCGCCACGTTCAATTATAAATTCAAGATTCTCTAAAACCAAATGATCACCATAGGCTTTACTCAAACCTTTTACCTGACAAACTAAATCGCCAGAACGAGGAGCTGGTGGGAATTTTAGGCTTAGTTTAGAATTATCAACCTGATCAATCTCAATACGATCAACTTTTTCTAATTGTTTTACTCGTGATTGAACCTGTACAGATTTAGTTGCTTTATATCTAAAACGCTCAATAAAATCCTCTGTTTCTTTAATCATTTTTTGCTGATTAACGTAGGCTTTCATTTGTTGCTCACGTCGTTCGGCATGCAACTGCACATATTCGGTATATGAAACTTTATAATCGTATATTTTTCCAACAGAAATTTCAACAGTTCTATTGGTAATATTATCAAGGAATGCTCTATCGTGAGAAACTAAAACAACAGCTCCAGCGTAGGTTTTCAAGAAATCTTCTAACCATTGAATCGATTCAATATCGAGGTGGTTAGTTGGTTCATCGAGAAGAAAAACATTGGGCCGTCGCAAAAGAATTTTCACTAACTCAATACGCATACGCCACCCACCACTAAACTCATTGGTTTGACGTGTAAAATCGCTGCGCATAAAACCAAGACCTAGAAGCGTTCTTTCTGCTTCAGCTTGAACATTACCGCCTCCCATCATATGAAATCTATCGCTTTTTTCAGTCAAACGATTAATCAATTCCATATAAGATTCAGATTCGTAGTCGGTACGTTCTGCAATCTCCGTATTAATACGAGCAATCTCTTCTTCCAACTGAATAACCTCTTTAAAGGCTGTTAAAGCTTCATCTATAACAGTTCGTCCATCTTCATGAGTCATCTGCTGAGGTAGATAACCAATCTTAATCTCATTGGGAATATTTATGGTTCCTTTAGTCGCTTCTTGCTTACCAGCAAAAATTTTCAAGAGTGTCGATTTTCCTGCACCATTTTTTCCTACTAAACCAATACGGTCGCGTGAATTAACGATAAAAGTAACGTCTTTAAATAATGTAAAGCCACCAAATTCTACTATGAGGTTATTAATTGATATCATGGACAACGAATTGTTTATATGTTAGGCCTGCAAAGATAGTAAAATAGTGTCTAAAGTATTTAAAGTGCCTAGAGTACTTATGAATACTTAAAATTACAACTCCTGAAAGTGATTTTTAACTTTAAGTACTTATAACTTACAAACTCTAAGTACTATTTGTCTTATATTTGCAGCCAAATCTTTAAAGAAATACAAAGTGGGAAGAAATAGAAAGAAAAAACCCTTACTGGAAAACGTTGAAATTATAAAGTTAGCAGCCGAAGGAAAGGCCATTGCCAAGGTAGATGATAAAGTTGTGTTTGTAACCAACGTTATACCAGGCGATGTTGTGGATGTACAGGTGACAAAAAAACGTAAAAGTTATATGGAAGGTCATCCTGTTGTATTTCATAAATATTCTGATTTACGAGTAGATCCTTTTTGTGAGCATTTTGGTGTTTGTGGTGGTTGTAAGTGGCAAAACTTACCTTACGAGGAACAACTAAAATTCAAACAACAAGAAGTGATTGACAATTTAAGTCGAATTGGAAAAATAGATTTACCTGAATCAAATCCTATTTTGCCTTCAGCTAAAACAAAATTTTACCGTAACAAACTTGAATTCACTTTCTCGAACAAGCGTTACCTAACGTTGGAAGAAATTGGCAGTGACGATGATTTTGGGCATACACCTGCACTTGGTTTTCACGTTCCTCGTTTATACGATAAAATTGTAGATATCAAAAAATGTCACTTGCAAGCTGAGCCTTCAAATGCTGTTCGTTTAGCAATTAAAGAATATGCTTTAGCCAATGATTTGAGCTTTTTCGATATTCGTGCTCAAGTCGGGTTTCTACGTACTTTAATTATTAGAACATCTACAACTGGCGATGTTATGGTTGTTGTTGTTTTCTATTACGAAGATGTAGAAAAACGTGAAGGTCTTATGGCGCACTTGGCTGAAAAATTTCCAGAGATTTCTTCATTAATGTACGTTATAAACGAAAAAGGTAACGATACGATTGGAGATCAGGATGTGATTTTATACAAAGGTGTGGATCATATTTTCGAACAAATGGAAGATTTGAAGTTTAAGATTGGACCAAAATCATTCTATCAAACCAACTCGGAACAAGCTTACCAACTATATAGCAAAACGCGTGAGTTTGCTAACATTCAAAAAGACGAAGTTGTTTACGATTTATATACAGGAACAGGAACTATTGCCAACTTTGTAGCTCGACAAGCTAAAAAGGTAATTGGTATAGAATACGTACCAGAGGCAATTGAAGATGCTAAGTTGAATTCTGAGATTAACGGAATTGACAACACAGCTTTCTTTGCTGGTGATATGAAGGATGTCTTAAATGCAGAATTCATTGCTGAACATGGTCATCCTGATATGTTGATTTTAGATCCTCCAAGAGCAGGTATACATTCTGATGTAATTGCAACTATTCTACAGGCAGACCCTAATAGAATCGTATATGTGAGTTGTAATTCAGCAACACAAGCTCGCGATTTAGAGATGATGGATCATGCTTATAAAGTCACTAAAGTTCAAGCCGTCGACATGTTTCCACACACACATCATGTGGAGAATATTGTACTAATGGAAAAACGATAAAGAACACGACCCAATAAAAGAATAAAAGCCGAAACAATTTAAGTTTCGGCTTTTATTATATTTGGATCTAACTCAAGCTCAACTTACATCTTCAGGCACATTAGGTATTGTAAAAATAAATTTAGATCCTTTCCCAATTTCTGATTCTACCCATATTTCACCACCTAATAAAATAACAATTTCTTTCGAGATTGCCAATCCCAAACCGGAACCATCAAATTGACGTGTTGAAAAATTATCGCCCTGCATAAAACGGTCAAACACTTTGTTATGATCTTGCGCTGCAATTCCCATACCTGTGTCTTCAACTAATACAGACAGCATTTTATGATTACATTCTCCCTTTATTGTAATTTGTCCGTGAGAAGTAAATTTTATAGCATTTTGAATTAAACAATCTAAAACCTGACGAATTCTTTTTTTATCATTTCTAATCATAGATTTACAACTACAATCGAGTTTAAATTCTAGTCCTTTATCATGAACTTCGCTTGAATAGTATATTTCTATATCCGAGAATAAACTATTAATATCAAAATTAGAATATTTAACACTCATCTCACCGATCTCTATCATCGATAACTTAAGAATATTATCCATCGTAGCCATCAATTGCCGCCCTGATGACTCCACATAAGATCCGAACTCCTTACGCTCTTCTTCTGAGATTCCATCTGAAATCATCATATTTGTAAATCCCATTATGCCATTTAAAGGTGTCCTTACCTCATGACTTAAATTTGCCAAGAAAGAAGACTTTAACTTATCACTTTCTTCAGCCTTCAAAATAGAATGCTCTAATTTATTTTCTAAACGTTTACGCTCAGAGATATCTTCCCCAATCTTAATATAATTTACAATTTCACCTTCATCATTCTTTATGGGAGCAATAAAAGCTAATTCCCAATAGAAACTTCCATCTTTCTTTTTATTAAAAAATTCACCTTGCCATTTATTGCCTGTCGTAATGGTTTTCCATAAGTCTACATAAACATCCTTCGAAAATTTACCTGATTTTAATAGCCTTGAATTATGTCCTATCAACTCCTTTTCTTTATAACCAGTTATTTCACAATGCTTTGGATTACAATAAAGCATATCCCCATTTAGATCTGTAATAACAATTGCCACAGGACTTTGCTCAACCGCCATCGACAATCTATTAACTTTTTCCAAGGCTTCTCTACTCTTTGTCACATCGTGAAGAACAGAGTACAACATAGTTTGTCCATTGCTCTTAACAGTTCCTGAATAGACTTCAACATCGCGAATTTCGCCTGATGCAATGCGATGCTTAAATAAAAGGTGTTTTTTCTTTTTCTGCGCTACCAAATCAATCTCCCTTTGTACATCTTCTGATGACATGGTATTAATATCAGACATATTCATCCTAAGAAGTTTCGTTTTAGAGAAACCATAAAATTTTATAGCTGTAGAGTTAGCATCAATAATAGCTCCATTGTCAGGATCAATAATTAACATTATTGAACTACTTTCATGAAAAATAGTTTTATATCTTCTCTCACTTTCATCTAATTTTTGTTTAAGAATTTCTTGATCAGAAACATCATTATACGAAATTGCAAAAGCATAATCATCAAGAGGAAATACCTTAAGCAACAAATACTTACCTAGTTCTGTGTGAAAATATTTAAAACGAATACTTTTTCTAGTCTTCACAACAGAATCAAAATTTTCAAACAAAAAATCTTCTATCTTTGGAAAAACCTCGAGTATGGTTCTACCAATAAGATCCATTTTCTTATATCCAATAATCTCTTCATTATTGGCATTCATATCTATATATTTAGCATCAATAACATTACCTTCAGAATTAAAAACAGGTTCAAAAACGACTAATGCTGTACTTGTTGAGGAAAAAAGATTTTTATATTTATTCTCTTGATCCAATAATTCTTTTTTAAATTAATTTAATCCTTGACACAAAGAATCATAATTAGGTTTATAATTTTCAATTTCAGATTGCGTCTTATCATCCAAACCTAATTGACTAAACTGACGAAGCATATTCTGCTCCATTTCTTTACTCGCTTTTTCGTATGAATGATAAGTGTAAATATCTAACTCAATAATATCTCTAACTTGCAAAAGAAAATTATCTATGGTTTTACCAAAGGGATTTTCTTTATTATCTAACACGCAAATTGTTCCAAAAATTTCACCAGAAGCGTATTTTATGGGATAGCCTAAATAGGCAACCATTCCAAACTTGAGATCTGGATTCTTATCCCAATCCTTATCAGAAAGCGCATTCGTGACTAGTAATTTTTCTTTAGACTTAATTACAGCCTCACAATATAAACCATCAATTTTCTCCGTATCACCAAGTAAATAAGGATTTTCTTCAGTTGAACATTTAGCAAATATTTTCATAGAGTCTTCATCAACCTGCATAATTAGAGTAGCAGGTAAACTAAAAGTTGAACTAAGCAGATCAATTAATTTTTGCCACTTAGTAAGAATAAACTCTGGAAAATCACAATCTTTTATCATAATTTATACTATATACATTACCATATTTTCCCAATATAATAAAAATTAAACACTTTCTACTTAAGATATGTTCTTCTATAAATCATCCATTTTATCAAAAAGCATTAACTTTTTTCAAGTAAAACAACATCTAAAACATAAAAATAATCAGCTTGCATAAAGTCCTTTTTTAAGGTCAGTTAAATTCGTAGTTTTAACTTTTCAAATCAGCTTAAATAACAAATATAAACATGACAAGAATTCTATCCATTCTTGGCTTAATACTCATATTCAATATGAGTACTATGGCTAAAAATAAAACCGACAAAGAATCAATTAAATTAACTAATTGGTTACAATCAGAAGCTGCTTCAGTTTCATTACCAGCCTTTCATAATTCTTTAGATATTGAAAGTAGAAGTTTTCAATTGCAGAACCTTCTTAGTGAAAACTATATTAATCTTGAAAAATTAAGACCTGAAGAAAATGACATTCTAGAATGGAACAACGAAAGTTTAAAATGGAATATAGCAAGCTTATCTAAAAAAGGCTATCTGAATGCCAACAGCTCTACTAAGCATTTAAATTACTTTGTAAGCTATATTAATGTTGAAAATTGGTGCAAAGCTAAACTAATTGTACAAACTTTTCCCATGCTCGAAATATACTTGGATGGGAAAAAGATTGCTTCGAATTACGAACAAAAAAAGGAAGAAGCCAAAGAACTCAGCTCAAATCTCACTTTAGAACCAGGCAAACATTGTTTACTTATAAAAGTTCTAAGTTTGAATACAAACAACAAATTCAAAGCTGAACTAAAACCTGAGACAGGTTGGAACAATGATAATTTCGAGATATCAACAAACGCAAATCAATTTATCACTATAAATAAAGTTCTTGATGGTAAAAAAGTAAATTCATCAGCTCTTTCGGCCAATGGGAAACTTGTATTAATCTCCTATTCACAAACCCTACCTCCATCAGATGAAACGGAATCTTGGAAAGAAGTTCAATCTGTCGAAAATGGTAAAATTATTCATACTTTTCGTGGCAGTAGTCTTTCTCAAATAGAATGGTTACCAATAGGAAACAGACTTTCTTACACAAAGAATTATAATGGGAAAACTTCAATATTCATTTTTGATTTAGACAAAGGTCAAGAAAAAGAGATTGCAAGTGGCATTTCCAATTTTGAAAATTACACTTGGACTCCTGATGCTAAAACACTTATTTACTCTGAGGCCAAAGATCACTCTAAAGAATGGAAAATTAGAAAAATTCAAGGCATGGAAGATCGTTTGCCAGGTTTTAGATATCGTAGTTTTCTTTATAAATTAGATATTAAAAGTGGTGTAAAACAACGCTTAACATACGGAAGCCTTTCAACTCAATTGAATGATATCAGTTCAGATAGTAAACACATTCTTTTCTCTCAGTCGAGACCAGATTATAATGAATATCCATATAGCAAGCAAAATCTTTATCAGATGGATATTGAAACATTCGAGGTAGATACCATCTGGAAAGATAAACTATTTGGGGGTTCTGCTCAATATTCACCAAACAATTCAAAATTGTTAGTTGCAGGAGGACCGTCATGTTTTGGTAAATTGGGAGAAAATATTGGAAAACAAAAAATAGCAAACAACTACGATGGTCAGCTATATATTCTAGATTTGAATACGAAAAAAGTGGATCCAATTTCTTATGATTTTGATCCTGCTATTGGAAACTCGGTTTGGAATAAAAAAGATGGTCACATCTATTTCAAAGCCAATGATAAAGACTACATCAAGCTGTTTAAGTATGATTTATCGAGTAAAACTTTCTCAGAATTAAACATCAAGGATGATGTCGTTAAAAATTTTAATATCTCATCAAATGGTTCTACACTATCCTATATTTCATGCAATATTTCAAGTCCATATCGATTATATGTTTACGATTTAAATAAACAAGAATCAACAACCGTATGTAATCCTGAAAAAGAAGCCTTCGATAAGGTCACATTGGGGAAAACTGAAGATTGGAATTTCACTAAAAAAGATGGTAAAACAATTATTGGTCGTGTTTATTATCCTCCAAATTTTGATGCCAACAAGAAATATCCAATGATTGTAAACTATTACGCAGGAACTGTTCCTGTAGAACGTAGTTTTGGTGGTCGTTACCCTCTAAATTTATATGCTGCAATGGGATATGTGGTTTATCTATTACAACCAAGTGGAGCAACTGGATTTGGGCAAGAATTCTCGGCAGAGCACCAAAACAATTGGGGAATTACGACTGCCGATGAGATTATAGAAGGTACTAAGAAATTTACGGCATCTCATTCCTTTATCAATGCTGACAAGATAGGTTGCATAGGCGCTTCATATGGCGGATTCATGACCATGTTGCTTCAGACAAGAACTAACATTTTTGCTGCAGCTATTGCTCATGCAGGAATTAGTGATATTACTTCGTACTGGGGCGAAGGCTATTGGGGGTATACATACAGTGTAAACGCATCTGCACTATCATTTCCTTGGAGTCATAGAAAACTATATGTAGACCAAAGTCCGCTGTTTAGTGCTGATAAAATAACAACACCAATGCTTCTTATTCATGGTACTGTTGATACGAATGTTCCTATTGGAGAGAGTATTCAATTGTATCAAGCCCTTAAGCTTTTAGGCAAAGAAGTTGATTTCGTAGAAGTTAAAAACCAGAATCATCATATCGTAAATTACACACAACGTATTTTATGGAACAATACGATATTTGCCTATTTTGCAAAACAACTAAAAGATAAAGATGAATGGTGGAACTCATTATACCCTGATGAAAACCTTTAAAAATAGACAATTCTAATTTTAAAAAGCAGATGCTAGTCATCTGCTTTTTTTATGTCGATTAAAACTAGCAACATAAATACAAACAATAAGGACATCAAAAAACTCAATTAGCTTATCTGTCTCAAATCTTATATCTTAGATTAATAATATTAAATTTAAAACACATGTTAATTCTCATATCCCCTGCTAAATCTTTAGATTTTGAAACACAAAGTAAAAGTCAAAACAACTCTGAAGCTTGTTTCTTAAAAGAATCACAGTCTCTAATTAAACAGCTTAGAAAGTTGTCTATTGATGAGATTGCTGAATTTATGAGCATTAGTCCCAACTTGGCTCAACTCAACTTCGAACGTTTCTTAAGTTGGCAATTACCATTCAATATGGATAATGCCAAACAAGCTATTTTAGCTTTCAAGGGTGAGGTTTATACTAGTTTTGATGTAAATACACTTAAGAAAAGCGAACTTGACACAACACAAGCAAATTTAAGAATTCTATCGGGCTTATATGGTCTTTTAAAACCCTTTGATTTAATTCAAGCCTATCGGTTAGAAATGGGGAAAAAGCTTCAAACGACAAAAGGTAAAAACCTGTATGAGTTTTGGGGAGATAAGATTACCAACGAAATAAACAAAACCTTAAAAGAAAAGAACGATAAATACCTTATAAATCTGGCTTCAAACGAATACTTTAAATCTGTAAATAAAAAGAAACTAGAAGCTGAAATTATTACGCCTGTTTTTAAGGATCTAAAAAATGGAAAATACAAAGTAGTCAGTTTCTTTGCCAAAAAAGCAAGAGGATTAATGACTCGTTTTATTATTCAAAATGAGATTACAGATCATGAACATCTAAAAGCATTCAATTCCGATGGCTACATATTTAATCCTCATCTTTCAAATAATCAGGAACTAGTCTTCACTAGAGATCAATAAAAAGGCTTTAAATTCTTGTTTTATATTTCATTTTTTGTTAAGTTTAAATAGCTTATATAAATTAAAAAATACTTATTTTTCAATAAACAAGCACCACTAAACCCCTCTTATATATGAAAAAAGATACACAAATAAAATATGGAAGCCTTATAAAAGAAGAAGAATTTGAACTAATTGAAAGCGCTATACTTCCCAATACTTTTGTTCTAGAATCTAAAAATCCTTTTCCTGGATTTTATGAATATTACGACAACTTACAAAAGGATGTCACTCCTCATTACATTTACTTGGTAACAGATAAAAAATACAACTTAGAAACCTTCACTCGTGTTACTCAGAAAATTATGGATGATACAAATAAAAAGTATCATGCAGCTATAGGAACAATAACAATATTCAACACAGTTTATAACATCATAAGAGTTAGACGTATAGAACATTATACTGATATAAAAGAACTTCAAACGAGTTATATATCTTCGGGAATTAACTTTATGCATAAGCCAGCTAACTTCAATTATGATAGAGGTATAACTAGATTAAACAAATTTTTCTCTTTGAAGGAAGTTGAAGATGGTTTCTATTTTGACAGTGTAGAGGCTAATCATGGCTACTTTACTATTACCAAAAACATACCTTGGAGAGAGTTTGATGAACTTACCAAACAGGTACGATACAATATGGACATGTTGCATTTTGATGCTTCTATCGGCTTTATTTACATTAATTTTAGAGCCGTAGATATTATTCGTGTTTATGCTGAAAATTTAGATCTTGAAACTCTTAAACAAATTAGATCAAAATATATTGAACGTATTAAATAACCACTAATCATTTAATAAAAAATAGCTTATTCGTATGAATAAGCTATTTTTTTTGTCTTAAAATTGAGGATGTCTTACCCTATTAGGTCTTCGCCTTCTCTTATGCTTTTCAAATTCAAGCGGGAAAGAAAAAGACAACTCGTGAGCACCTGTATTATAGTTTACCAATTTAGTTATTGTATAATCATAGCTATAGGCTAATTTAAATCGTTCAGTAACAACACCTGCCATTAAAATTACAGCATCGTAATTCAACTGGAAATTTTGATTAAACCAAAAACCAAAAACTAACGAACTTTTACTCAGGTACATTCCATAATTCATTTGGGTAAATTCACCTTGTTTTTGAAATAATAAAGCAGGTGCCAAAATTAAACCATTCGCTTGAAGGCCTCCCGTCAGATTAAATTCGGCTCCAGCATGAAAAGTATACTTTGCAGGTAGATTCCCATCTTCATAATCATCGAAACTAAGAGTCGGTTGATTAAGGTGGCTGGCTACTGCTCCTGCGTAGAAATTTTTATAATAAGCCATTAAACCTACAGTAAAATCGGCTCCATTCCAACTTCTATCATTCGGATCACCAATTGCATTATGACTAAATACATTCCCATATATTGGATCAATCTGATCAGGAAAAACTAAATTGCTTAAATCAAGCTTCTTTTGAATTATAGCTGCTTGTATTGCAGGGCGGAATACTAAATCCTCACTTATACGTAAATAGAATGAGTAAGCTCCCGAAAATGTAGTTGTTTTTATAGCACCATCACCTTGATCATCCTGCATAACTAACAAACCTAAACCACCATTGATCGAAGGAAAGAAATTATCGTATGAAAAACTGTATGAAACAAAAGGTAAATCTAAATTGGGCCACTGATTACGATAATTCAAATTCACATTTCCATGATCGCTAGATCCGGCTAATGCAGGATTTAAATAGAGTTTATTGGCATAAAACTGAGAGAAACGGATATCTTGGGCACGACCAATTAAGCTTATCCCAAAAACAAAAAATATTAAACTAAATATAAGCTTATTCATGTAATTATTACCTTTTATAATTAACTCTCTGAAAGAAACTACTATTGACTATAAAAAAAAGCATAATTTATGTGTTAAACTAATTTTAAGAAACTATTTTCATCTTTCAAAAAAATTAAAAAAAACACAATAAAATTACAAACCTAATTCAGAATATAATTAGGCTTGTAATTTTAAATTTAACTCTCAAAAATCATTTTTTTTAGTTGAACTAGATCCTTTATCGAAGTAAGGTAACAGTCCCTTTTTCTTTTTCTTTTCCATCTAAAAAGACAATCCATACATAGGTTCCAACTGGACAATCTTCACCTCTATAAGTACCATCCCAACCACCGGCATATCCTGGTTCTGAAGCTTCATATATAAGCTCTCCCCAACGGTCATACACATACATCTTGAAATCATCAGTCACGTTTATATCTTTTAAATAGAAACGATCATTTTCATTATCCGATAATGGTGTGAAGGCATCAGGTGATTCAATTCCAATTGGTTTCACAAGTACTTCTACGGTATCTGTTGCAACACAACCAAACTTATCTTGAACCTTAAGTTTATAAACACCCGATTCACTAACAACGAGTTGAGATAGTATACTACCATCATTCCAATCGTATACATAAGGACTAAAATCAGGGTTTAAATCTGGTTCAAGCGTCACTGTTTGCCCTTGGAAAATAACGATACCAGGCTGTACTGTATGATCAAGTTCAAACTTAGGAGTTGGATTCATCACAATTTTCTGAGATAACTTGCAACCATTCTGCTCAACACTTAACATATACTCTCCTGGCTCATCAATTGTTCTTTCCCAATCAGAAAAACCATCAGTCCAAACTGGATTAGAAAGGTCTCTAGTATCTATAACGAGACTTTCACCTTGACATAGATTTTGACTTTCTCCAACTTCTGGATTAGGAAGCACCTCTACTTTTACCGATCCTGAAGCAATACAACCGTACTTATCGGTTACATTAATTTGATAATCAGTCACACCAACTTGTCGATTAATCAACTTAGGGTTTGAATTATCAGGTTCATCTAAATCACCAGGATTAGACCAAGAAATCTCATCTATATCACCCGAGATAACTGTTTTCAACTCAATTTCCTTACACTCACCAATAATCGTATCATTAATCGTTGTAATGGTAGGTAATGGAGCCACTGTAACATTTATAATATCATTCCCCCAACACTTATGCTCATCTTGCACTTCAGCAACATAAAGTGTTGATTCTCCTGCTGTAAATGTTGGCGTCTTAGAATATTTATCATCTAAATACAAACTTGGAGACCATCTAATATTATCCTCATCGGTAGTCGCACTTAACTGTTTTGTTTCACAAGTACCAACAACAACATCATCCATAATCTTAACGATAGGTAAGGAATCGACTGTCAAAACAAACTCTTTCGACGTATTTGAACAACCATATTTATCGGTATAGGAATATCTCACATTATATTGGCCATTGCCTCTTTCACTTGGTATAAATTCATTTTCGGCAACACCATTTATCCAGTAAATCCCTCCTTCTTCTGCTTCTCCATTTACAATTCCTTTATTTAAATGAATATCATCTTTTTTACATACCCCATAAGTTTGAAAAGGAGCTAAATCTACTTTAGGAAGAGGACGAAGAGTTACTGCAGAGTCTAGTTTAAAAGAGCAACCTGTTTCTTCATTAAGTATCTCTAAGCCAATTTTACTGCCTTCTACCACTTCACCCCAAGTAATCTTAGTTCTATCCCCTTGGGCAGGCATAGTAAACTCACCTCCATCAACTAACCAACCATAATTATTGTAAGGTGTGACTTCAGTATTATAGGCTACCCTATCTTCCAATACACAAAGCGTCATACGACCAATAATTTTTGAGTTTGGTAGTGGATTAACCGTTAGTTTTTTAGGATTAGAATAGCGTTCAGATGTCGAACACTTATCGGTTACTCCACAATAATAATACCCTTCTTCACTTAAACTTACAGAGTCAATTGACAACTGTGAAGTATTTATACCAGTAGCACCTTTAATAGGATCACCCTCTTTACCAAGCTTATACCACTGATACTTAACATCATTTCCATCAACCTCGATCTCAAATTGAGCATCTTCTTCTGCACAAACATCCATACCCGGCGTTTCACTTAAAATCTCCAGTTGTGGCGTAACAATAAGTTTCATTATGCCACTAGTAGCGTCTCCACAGGTAGGACTAATTGCAATACAAGTGTAATCACCAGCATCTTCAACTCGTACATCCAGAATTTTCAACTCAGTACCATTGGCGTCTTCAATATCAACACCATCTTTTTGCCATTGGTATTGTAAATCATCACCTGTAAAAGTCGCCATAAATATGGCCTCAGGATAATTCTCACACAAATCTAAATCATCGCTATTGCTAACCAATAGAGGTAACATTTTAACAGTTAAATTAGCGTCAGTGCTTACAACACCACATTTACCTTCTACATCTACAGTATAAAGACCTGCATCATCGAGCTGTTGTACACCTTCAATAAGTAAATTACTAGTGGTAATCGTAGTAATTACTTCCGCTTCATGTTTCCAAGTATAAGTTAAACCAGCACCTGAAACATCAGCGCTCCAAGAGAGATCTTCACCTTCACAAAGAGTTTGATCTTTTAAAGTTGAATTAAGAACCGTATTAGGATAAACAATAACATTTACTTCTTCTGTAACTGTTAAACCTTCACCTATAATTACACAAGAATAAGTTCCAGCATTTTCAGTACTTAAAGCAGGTATTGAATAATTCAACTCTTTTTGACCTACTATTAGCGTTTTTTCTTCGCCTATAGCTGCATAGTACCACTGAATATCGAAAACTTCTCCCTCTACACTAATGTTTAAGTTTAGTGGCTCTCCTTCACATCTTTCAATATCATCTGAACTAAGACTTGTTATAACCTTTAATGGATCTTTTACACTTAAATATCCCGATGTAAATCTAGTTCCACAATCACCTTTTATTTTACAATAATATTCTCCTGCATCCTCTAAGGATAGACTTCCTATAGTTAATGTTTTTGTAGCCTCAGTTAAAGTTTCATCTGTACCATCAACTTTACTATGATGCCATTCAAACTTCAATCCACTTCCTGTAACATTAAAGTCAAAAACATGTTCATTTCCAACATATACAACTTCACCTTTAAGAGATGATTTTAATATTGTAGTTGGATTAACAGTAACCATAGCTGTTTCACTCATATCGGGACTACAAGAAGAACTAACGATACATTCTACTTTGTAAACCTTAGCATTAAATGCATCCTCAGGTTGAATGTCTGAAATAATGAATTCTTTAGTATAAGCTACAACTTCATCGTCAACAAACCAACGGTAAGTTAAATCTTCTCCAGTTGTTACGGCATTAAATACAACATTCTCACCTTGACATGCTGTTTGATCGTCAATAGGCTCAAGTGTAGGTCTTGGATATATATCTTGATATCCTATACTATAATCAGCACCACAAACATTAGAAACTTCTACTCTGTAGTTACCTTTCTCAGAAGGATCAAGCTCAGCTTTTCCTAAATCTAAACTAAGACCATTTTCCCCAGGTAGCACATCATCATTAAATTTCCAAACAATAGTCTCGTCAATAGTCGTATTAGTAGTAAGATCATAAGCAATTGGTCCAAGTTCTAGATCATCTCCTACACAAATTGGATTTAGAGCAAGATCGGCTGTAATATTTGGAGCATGGTCTACAACAACTTTAGCTGAATAAACTACAGCTTCGCCACAAGTTCCTTTAACAGAACATTCATATAATCCCTCATTGGCTTCTGTTACAGCATCAATTTTATATGTAGAAACATTTCCTGGATTAGTAACACCAGTTGGAACTTTCCATGTATATACAGGACTATCACCACTTACTGTAGCTTCGAACAATAAACCATCACCAGCACAAAGTGTTTTATCTGTCCAAATATCCGTTTTGGCAACAACATCTAAAACATCAATACGTATCGATTTAGATTGAGTCATACAGTGATCTTCAACCGTAACCTTATACAGGCCAGCATCAACATCAGTAACATTTAATTTTTCATATGATGCTGTCGATGCTCCTAAAATGTCAGATCCATCTTTAGACCAAGCATAAGTTTCAGGAACAGATGATCCTATTTCTGTTTCAACTGTTAAATCAATTTTTCCTTCAGGACAAAGCGTATTATCATGTACCAAATCTTTTAATACTAAATCATCATAATGAGAGATAACAAAAGGATCAGTAACAGCTGGACAAACACCAGCAGTAACACCAACTGTATAAGTTCCATCAGTAGCTTCAGCTGCTGTTAGACTTAAACTTGAATTAGGATCAAAAACTCTTGCTCCTTCAGTCCAAGTATAGGTATGAGGAGTTGAACCTGATAAACCATTTATACTAAAACTAGCTCCAGTACCATTACAAATCACTTTATCGTCAATATCTGCAAAAGTAGCTGGTATATCTACTCTTACTCCAACTTCATTTGATACATTATCGTCGTAACCAGTTCTTTCAACAAAAGCTTTAAACTTCCAAGAATCCTTCTCCATCTCTTTTGTAGCTTTTGTCACTGTCAAAGTTGAAGTTAAAGTTGTTGCATCATTATCAATTGTTCCAATACTACTTGCATCTACATAACCAGATCCGTCATTATATTTCCAAATACAATTAGTCGTTGTATTTTTATACTGCACCACAAATTCGAAAGGATTTCCTTCACAAACGACAGCATTTTCTGCTTGTACTAGAATTCTATTCTCTTTTATAACCGTAAGAATTGCTTCTGTACTTGTTGCATTAACACATGTTCCAGTTACAACACATTTATATTTGTGTCCATTACTTGAAAATAGAACAGAACTCAAGCTTAAAGTATTCGTTTGAGCTGAAGCTGGAGTACTTCCCATACTCGAACCATTCTCATACCACTGATAAGATAAACCAGTACCCGTTGCATCGACTGTAAAAGTAGCCGATCCCATTTCATTTATAGTTTGATTACCAGATTGGCTAGTAATAGTCACATTCTCATTGACTGTAAACAAGGCTTTATTAGACTCTGCCGACTTACATGTTCCACCAACAATACAATAGTAATTTTGACCATTATTTGCCAATACGTTATTTACAGATACGCTTGAGCCAGTTTCGCCTGACATTTCGCCAGCATTATTATACCATTGGTAAGTAAATGGTTCTTCTCCCGAAGCAGTCACACTAAAACTAGATGTCGATCCATCTTCACATATCTTTATTGCAGCAGGATCACTAACTGATACATTCTCTTGAACATTAACTGTAAAATTAAGTTCATCTGGAGTACAACCATATGTTGTACTTAAAACACATCGATAATAATTTGCTCCAGTTGTTGATAAACCAGCAACATGATAATTTTTATCTGTAGATAAACTAGCACCTAAAGTTCCACTCGGTCCATCAAGTTTATACCAATTATAAACCAAAGCATCACCTGTACCTTGAACTTGCAAGTCAAATGGTTCGCCTTCACAAACATTTTGACTTTCTGGTGATACACGAGCCAAACTAATTGCATCTAGAACATCTATAGAAACTGATGATGTTTTTGATGTACACTTATCTTTAACGATAACTTTATAGATTCCTCTATCACCTATTTCCACAGGTAGTTTACCATATGTTGGATCAGAACCTATTGAAGTTCCATCCTGTGTCCAAGCGTAAGTCAAATCTGGTGCAGAACTTGTTGCTGTTGCATCTAAACTGATTTCGTCACCTAAACAAAGTGGACTTGCATGTGTTAGATCGGTAAATACTAAATCTGGATGATGCTTAATTTCAAAGCTTTTTGTTACAGTTGGACACAAAGCATTCGTTACACTAACAGAATAAGTTCCATCAATTGCAGAAGCTGCATCTAAGTTCAAATTTGAAGCTGTGCCTAATCCGGTTGCTCCTTTTTTCCACTCGTAAGTATAAGGGCTTGTACCTGCCGTAACGTTCACTATAAAATTCTTTCCAGTTCCTAGACATAAAGTCTCATCTGAAATATCAGAAACAACAACTTTCTGATAAACAGCTACTTTAGCAACACTTGAATATTCAACTCCATTGATAAAAGCTCTAAACTGATAACCATTCATAGCAAAAGTAGATGGATCTATAGTCAAAACACTTGATTCATCACCACTACTAAATACTAAAGGGTTTGTCTTCATTTTCGAATTGGAACTAGCTGGTTTAAAACCAGAACCCTCCCCATCGTCATATTGCCATACACAAGAAGTTACAGTGTTCTTAAATTTCACCTCAAAAGAGAAGGGACTTCCCTCACATATTTGAGTATTTTTAGGATTTTCTGTAATCTTAATACTTGTATTAACTGTTAATTTTGCAGGTTCACTAGTAGCAGGATCACAAGTTCCACTCACTTCACATCGATAAAGATTTCCATCAGAAGCTGAAGGTACATTAGTTAACACTAACTCACTTGTCTGTGCTGAAGCTGGAGTATTCCCCATATTAACAAAACCTGAACCAGTATTCTCAAACCATTGATATGTTAAAGATCCTGTTCCGTAAGCCACAACAGAAAATGAAGTCGTTCCTAAATCAACTACACTTACATCAACCGGTTGAGTCGTAATAGTCACATTTTCATTGACTGTAAACAAGGCTTTATTAGACTTAACAGAATTACAAGCTCCAACAACAACAACATGATAATTATGACCGTTATTTGTTAATACATTATCAACAAATAAGTTCGCATTTGTTTCTCCTGATATCTCTGTATCATTATCATACCATTGGTAAGATAATGGAGTACCCTTACTTGTAGTTACCGCAAATTCAGAAGATCCTAAATCTTCACAAATCGTAATAGCTGCAAGAGGATTTAGTCCAAGTTTTTCCTGAACATTAACAGTAAAATCAAGTTCAGGTTGTGTACAATCAGGTATCGAACTTAAAACACAACGGTAATAATTCGCTCCAGTAGTTGATAAACCAGTAACATGGTAATTTTTATCTGTAGATAAACTAGCACCAACAATTGAACCACCTAGGGCATCTATTTTATACCAATTATAAACCAAAGCATCACCTGTACCTTTAACTTGTAAATCGAATGGTTCACCTTCACAAACATCTTGACTTACTGATGATACAGCAACCAAACTAATAGCATCTAAAACATCTATAGAAACTGATGATGTTTTTGATGTACACTCATCAGTTACAACAACTTTATAAATACCTTTTTCACCTGTCGTCACATTTAGCTTAGAATATGAATTACTTGGTTCTGATAAATCAGAACCATCCTTGGTCCATACATAAGTAGCTGCCGATGCAGGTCCTTCAGTTAAAACTGCACTTAAATTAATATCATCATCTATACAAAGAGGACTTGTATGTGCAAGATCAGTTAATACTAAATCTGGATAACGTGAAATAGTAAATTTCTTGTTTACATCTGGACAGACTGTATTCGAAACTTTCACATTATATTCTTCACTTACTGCTTCTGAAACAGATAAAGATAAATTAGACGACGAACCTAAAACGTCACCCGTCGACACTCTAGTCCACTCATAAGTATAAGGTTCTGTTCCAGCAGTTGTATTAACATTGAAACTTCCACCCAAATTAGGACACAAGACCGTGTTCGAAATATCAGAAATAACAACTTGTTCATAAACTGTTACAGTAGCTTCATTTGATAAATTATCATCATAACCCGATCTTAAAACACGAGCTCTAAATTTCCAAGAATCTGTCTCCATTGCTGTTGTAGCAGTAGTTACTGTCAAAGTAGAAGATGTTGTACCATTTACAACTGATCCTAAACCACTTGCATCAGCATAACCCGATCCATCATCATATTCCCAAGTACAGTCATCTGTTGTATTATTATATCCTACTGTAAACATAAATGAACTTCCTTCACAGGCTTTTGCATTCGAAACAGTACTCGTAATTCTATTATCAACTGATACCGAAAGTATTGCAGGATCACTTGTTGCTGGTTCACAAGATCCAGTAACAACACAATGATAGATGTAACCATCTGAAGATAAAGGCACATCAGTTAAAATAAGCGTCTTTAACTGTGCTGAGGTTGGCGTATTTCCCATGCTAGTGAAACCTGACCCAGTATTTACAAACCATTGATATGTTAATTCAGTTTCAGATGCAGAAGGTGTACCCGTTGCATCAACAGAAAAAGAAGCTGTTCCTTTTTCTTGAATAGAAATACTACCAGGTTGGTGAGTAATGTCTACATTCTTACCTACTGACAGTTTTGCAGATCTTGATTGTGCCGAAGTACAATAATCACCACTAACAACACAATAAAAAGATTTATTTTCATGATTTAACACATTAACAATTTTTAGTGTTGATGTCGTTACACCTGAAAAATCACCTGCATTGCTAAGCGCTGTATTATCACTATTATACCATTGGTATGATGGTGAATCTTCGGCGGTTCCTGTTACTGAAAATTCTGCAAATGTATCGTCTTCACAAACAGTAACATCATTTAATAATGAAACAGTTGCATTCTCACGTACATCAACTACAAAATCAACATCAACATTTTCACATGTCGAAACAAGTTGACAACGGTAATTTCCTTCGTCACTTATTTTGGCAGAAGTAATATCTAAAGTATTCTCTGTTGAAGATAACAATGTTGCACCCTTATACCATTTGTATGATAAAGCATCACCTTTGCCCTCAACTTTTAAACTAAGAGATTTACCCAAACACACGTGTGGATTCAATTCTGAATTTGAAACAAGAGATACCGGTTCAAGTACATTTACTTTAGCTGTTGTTGAAAATTCACCACAAAAGTCAGTACTAATTTTAGCTGTATAATTACCTGATGAAGTTAAGTACTTCGCATCAACAATTGTAGCAGTTAAACCACTAGCCAAATCAGAATTATCTGGATTCAACCATAATGGATCACTATAATCAGTTCCAGTCACGGTCATAATTAAAGGAATATCCCCTTCACAACCCGTTACATCACTAACAGTAATACTTGGTTTTTTATGAACATGCACTACGAAACTACCAGTAGGATTATTACAATCACCAGTTAATTCATATCGGTATGTATAAGTTCCTGATGCTAATTTTCCTGTCGATAATCTTAACTGATCTCTAGAAGCTGTAACTTCTGCATTACTATTATCAAACCACTTAATTGAATTTGGGGTACCAGTAACATTAATTTTGAGTTCTGTCTGCGTACCTTCACAAATATCCAATTTAACAGATGCATCATTAGTTACGGTAACTTGTTTTAGAACATTTAATGTTTGTTCAAACAATTCATCACCACATGCTGAATTTATAACACAATAGTATAAACCAGCCTTATCAGTAGTAACTGTTGGAATTTCATAAAACGAATCAGTTCTACCTAAATCAATCTCTACATCATCTGCTCCTTTATAATACCAGGTAAATGTTGGCGTTCCTTCATAAGAAATATCAAAACGATAATTTTCGGTACCTTCACATACATTTACTGTTCCTTGCTTCAATGTACTGGTAATATCATCAACACTTAAAGTCCCTTTGGCTTCTTTATTAGTACAAACACCATCACGTACAACGCAAGTATATTCACCAGCATCGGCCAATTTTACAGGTTTAAATTCTAGTGTTGAACTGGTAGCTCCAACAATTTCATTTCCTAATTGATCTTTCCACTGATATTTTAAACTTACACCTACAGGAGGTGTTGTAACAACAGTTTCTAATGTCTTATTTTCACCAACACAAGCTTCTGTATCAGTAATATATGGGTCAGAAAAAGCATCCAATATATTTACAGTAACTAATTTCTCATATTTAGCTCCACAATTACCAACAGCGGTAATTCTCCAAACGCCCTCATTATCGGCATTAACTGTCAACACAAAAGGACTTGAAATTGGATTGATTGTTTGTTTTTGCCCCTCTGTAATATTTTCAGCCATATAATAATCAGCATTCAAGGCATCAATCGTAATTGTTACAACATCTCCATCGCAATAAGGACCTTTCTTATCTATAGTAATATCAGTAACATCCAATTTTGGTGTTATAGTCAATTCACCTGTATCAGAAAAAGTCGTTTCGCATCGATCTGTAACCGTTAGCTTATAATTACCTGCCATGCCTGGCGTAATTTCCTTTAAACTAAGACTAGCATTGGTTTTGTCTACATCAACAGATGCAGGTGTTTCCCATAAATAGGTATAATCATCACCCGTAACTTTTAAGTCAGACTTATAATCAAAATCTAATCCTTCACATATAGTAACATCTGGCAAATTAAATTTTAATTCAGGATAAATATCTCCAGCAACTAAAATTTTGGATTTTTCATTTCCAGTACAAACAAGGTCATCTGCTCCATCAATTTTGTATCGAGCAGCTACTCCCACCTTATACTTAGTATCCGATAAATTTGGCTCGATATTGTAAATATTTGAATTAGTGGTTTCAATTAAAGTATTATCTCTATACCATGAGTATTCCATAATAGCTCCAGAAGGTACAGAACCATTAGCAGTTAAATCTACAGGTTTCGAATCACATAAATTAGTTGGAACATCTAAACTAGTTAAACTAGGTCTTCCAAATATCTCTATATTAATATCTTCATATAAATCCGTTGAACAACCATTAACGACTTCACAACGAACTTTATATTTTCCTGTGGCATAATTTCTGTCCTTATTAAAGTCGTAAGAACTTGAATTATTCTCTAAAGTTCCAAATGGAGTCGTCTCACCATCTTTATACACAGTCCACCTTATCAAACTAAAATCTCCTGATACAACAGTCGATATTTCACTAGAAACGCCATAACACAACTTTGTTTTTCCCTTAAGAGGCTCTAAAGTCGCAGGGTCGTCAACAGTAACTTCAACTAAAACAGATGTTGGATCTGCTCCTATTCCACACTCTTCATAATCAGTTCTAAAACCGATGGTACATCTATAGGTACCAGCATAACCATTAACAACATTATTAAAAACTAACTTATAAGTATCTTGACCAGTAATATTTGGATCTGTTATAGGTTCATAAATACCATCGAGTTCCTGCTTTTCCCACAAGAAAGTAAACCATCCCATATCACCATACGAAATATCTGCAATTCCTTGAGCTTCACCTTTACACAAATGTAAGCCTTTATCATAAGGATTATAAGTATAACTAGGAACAACCGCAGGGTTAAACTCTTTAGTTGCCTCAATAGCAGGGACAAAAGAGATACTATCAATTGCAAAAACAGCATCACTCCCACTAGCATTTGCATCTACAATTTTTAAATTAGCACTTTCTGAGCTACCAGCTCTCCAATATGCTTTTATAGATTTCCACTTAGTAACATCATCAAGATTGAATTTCTCATATACCAGCTCATCATTTACATAGATATTTAAATACTGATTAGTTCCTGCTTCAGCCAAACGGCCATAAACTTTTAAAACAAACAAATTATCAGGAATATCGGTACTACTATTAATTGTTTGTTCCCATATAACATCATTATGTCCACCTCTAGAATGAGCCAATAACATTCTACCAACACCATCTAGATCTGTAAAATTCTCAAATTTTGAATTGATTGATTCTGGGTTAGCTGTTAGCGTCACTTTCCCCAGATCCTCGAGATTTGAAGGTTTAAATGGATCTAAACTGGTAGCAGAACTTCCCCAACCAATAGCAAAATCTCCATTATAAAGAATATCCATATTAGGATCACGGAAATAGGCCTTTAAAATATATTTAGTCGCTGCATCTGGAATTGGGATATTTAAATTCTGATTCTTAAATTTTATGGAATCAGGATGTACAATATCATGATACCATTCGTACCAATCGGGAATTGGCTTACTATTAATTGCTAAATCAAGATTACCTTCCTGACTAGAACAGATATAACCCAAATCATAGTTAAAAACAAGGGTGGTATCAATAGGCGAAATAGATTTTGTAAAACCAGAAAAATATCCTGCTGCACCAACAGGAATATCTTCAACAGACATAGCCACATAAATAGCCTTATCAGATTCAACAGTTACATTAGTAGCTGAAGTACTATAACTATAAACGACCCACTCATTATTACCATTTACATCTAACGGATTATTTAAAGGTGAGCCGGATCCATTCACATAAACTTTTGCCCCTTTTTGAGCATATATAGCGATAACACCTGTTCCTAACTCATTTACAAAAGGAATATCAACTTGTCGAAAGCCTAATGCACTTAATGGCGGAATAAAATTCATTCCTACAGTAGCATATTGTTGTGTCGACGATACTGATGATGCAGAGGTTGTTTGATACAAATAAGCATTTTCAGTTGTTTTTATCAACATAACACCATTCGCTTTGTAATATGTTGATGGAATAGCATAATAATCACCTGCCTTTGATAAAGTATGAATTACCGCAGAGGAGCTATTTACTCGAATTTGAGTATTATCCTTAGTAGCCACAACTATGGGACGTTCGGTCTCCGAATTTCCTTTTCCTTTTAATAGGATATATTCCTGACCTACTAATTTTTCTGGAACAATTTGATCGACACCAATATCTTGCGAGGCAGCTTTTGCAGAACCACCACACCAAGAACCTGTATTAACAGCAATAGGTTTATCTGAAGTAATATGCGTTCCATTCAAAGCATTGGCTTCATCCTTAAACGTATTCAAAGGTTTAAAATTAGCACCAATAACATAACTTTGTCCAGCATTTAAATTTACCGTAATAGGACCTGTAACAGGCAAAGCATTTTTCGTATTAGAAGTTAAGTTAGCAACCTTAATATCAGAAAATGTAACTTGAGTATTGTCCTCCGTTGCCATCACAGAAATAAAATGGCTCCTATGGTCATAAACATATTTATACCCACCATCACTCCAACCCATACTTTGATTTGACCACTTACTATAAAGGTGTCCAGACCTAAAATTTTTACCAAGAGCAGCCTGTCCTTTAGCAGTAAGGGATAAACCATGAATTTCTGACTTATGCCTTATATTAACATAAAAAGCTTGCGTGGAAGTGAAGATTAAACCTTGATCGGAGATTATTGTATTTAATTTCTTATAATTTATAACACCAAAAGGAGGATTGGTTGGTGATCCATTTCCAAATACATATTTTTTAGGCGTGGTTTTAGAAACACCGCTTACAGAAGCAAGCAAAACGCCGTTACCTTTTCGTATCTCGACAGTAATTTTTTCTTCAGATGGCGTAGTTAAAACAACCCAATGTTTACCAACTTCCTTCGAATGATATGTACCTTCATACAATGGCGGCACATAATGAATTAGATCCAACTGAGCAAAAGCTTTTGGAGCGAACAAACTAAATATTAGAATAGTAAATAGTTTTATTAATAGCGAAGGGTATAATACGGTCCGCCTGTTATTCAGGGTAGAATTATCCATATCTAGGTAAAGATGAGGTTAAAATAATTATTATTTATAATAGGAGATTGTAACAATAAATTATCGAACAATCAACTTATGTTAATCCAATGCATTTTAAAAAATCTACAACGACCCAATTCCTTACACAAAGCACATCCTAAACCTGACTAAAGAGTCGTTTCCATACACTAATACTCATCGGTAAATATACACATTTTTTAACTTAATTAACTATAAAAAAAGAGGTATCCCACTTTAGGACACCTCTTTAATTTGTATTTAAATAATGATTTCTTACGAAAGCACAGTATTTTCAACCTCTTCAACAGTAATAGGAATTCTCTTTCCAATTAGCTGACAACCAGTTTCTGTAACTAATAAATCGTCTTCAAGACGAATTCCACCAAAATCACGATACTCATTTACCTTATCGTAATTGACAAAATCTAAGAATTTATTCTCTTTGTGGAATTTATCGATCAAAGCTGGAATAAAATAGATTCCTGGTTCGTTAGTAATCACAAAACCTGGTTTTAATTCCTTACCCAATCTTAAATTGGCAGTTCCAAATTGAATAGAACGTTGAATCTTATCATCGTAGCCTACGTAATCCTCACCCAAATCTTCCATATCATGCACATCTAAGCCCATCATATGTCCTAAACCGTGAGGCATAAATAAAGCATGTGCTCCAGCTGTTACAGCTGCATTTACATCACCCTTCATTAAACCAAGTTCTTTTAATCCTGAGACAATAACTTTACACACTTCAAGATGAATAGAACGATAATCAACACCTGGGCGAGTTAATGCTGTTCCTTTATTATTAGCTGCTAAAACAATCTCATAAACATCCTTTTGCTTTTTAGTAAATCGACCTCCTACTGGAATAGTACGCGTATTATCAGATGCATAATGTGTATCGGTCTCAGCACCACAGTCTACAAGTAGTAAATCTCCATTTTTAAGCAAGTTTCCATGTGCATGGTTATGAAGCGTTTCGCCACGCTTCGAAATAATAGCAGGAAAAGAGAACATACCGCCTTCACGAAGACTTATAGCTTCTAATTCACCAGCTATTTCTCTTTCATAAACACCTTCATGAGCCATTTTCATTGCTTTAACATGAATTTTGTACCCAGCCTCAGCAGCTCGTTCAAGTTCTTTTATTTCACAAGGTTCTTTTATTTCACGAAGCGCAACAATTGCTTTAATCAACTCTTCGGAAACATGAGCTTTAATATCAGCTGGTTTAACTCCAACTAAATCTTCTAATAATATTTTATTTTCGGCACGATACACAGGTAAAAAGTGAATTTTACGACCTGCAGCCATGGCATCAGCAATAAATTTATTCAAGTCAGAAAAAGGAGACGTTGCTTGTACACCAACCTCGGCTGATTGATCTTTTACAGATTCTTGTGGTCCCATCCAAATAATGTCATCGATATCAACATCATTTCCAAAAATGTAATCCTTATTATTATCAATATCGCAAACACCTGCAAACCCAGGGTGATCTAAACCGAAAAAATACAAGAAATTACTATCCTGACGATAATGATAAATATTATCAGGACAATTCATTGGAGCATCTGGGTTACCAAGGAATAAAGCAATCCCATCTTTAATGGAATGACGCAATTTTTCGCGTCGGTTAATGTAAACGTCTTTTGAAAACATAATATGTTGTTTTATGATATAATAATTAAAGTCTCAACAGGTTCCACATCTCATTAATCACAAAATGCTTTTCTGTGAAAACACACGAAAGTTAAAAATTTACTTGGAATATTCCTTATTAATAAAGCTTAATAGAAAGCTTATAACAAAAAAAAGACCTTCTCTTTGAGAAAGTCTTTTGAATATATTTTTAACTGTTTTTTTTACAATTCCACTTCTCTATCAATAAGCTGATCTAAAGAAATAAAAGTTTCTGTCTTAGAAACGCCAGGTACATTTTGAAGTGTATTAATCAAAACATCCATAAGATGTTGATTATCTCGGCAAAGCATTTTCACTAAGAAAGTAAAATTGCCTGTTGTAAAATGACATTCAATAATTTCAGGGACAGCCTCAATTCGTTCTACAACCTGTTTGTATTGATGAGCATGATCTAGAAAAATGCCAACATAAGCACAAACCTCATAGCCCAAAGCTCTTGGTTTCACAATAAATCTGGATCCATCAATTACACCAGCATCTTCGAGTTTTTTTACTCTTTGATGAATAGCAGCACCCGAAATTCCACATTCCCTAGCAATTTCTAAAAAAGGAATACGCGCATTCTTTATCAAGTATGATAATATTTTCTGATCAACCTCATCTATTTGAAACTTCATTCTATAATTTTTATAGCTATAAACAAGCCTAACAATACCCGTTACCAATTACAATTCATTACTATAAACACAAATTTAGTAATAATTCATAAGCAATACCTCTTAAATTTGTGTTTTTTACAAATTTAGAACGAATACAAGGAAGCTATAAAACATATCACTTATTTAAAAATCTTTTGTTGAATTCAAAGTCTTAAACCCAATCAAGCGGTCATAGTTTTTTCCAATATCATGGTAATATACATAAATTGTGTAATCATTTTCGGTTTGCCAATGGCTGCCCTCTATATAATTTATATTAGGATGATCCTTTCCATTCTCAAGCAAAGCATACATGTAGTTATAATAACCCTGTTTCAAATAAATACTTTTCTGATACACTCCTAAATCGTAATTGTAAGTCATTTTATTTCCATCGTTACATTCCCAATTATTAAAAGCGCCATAAACATACATCACGCCATGTTTCAATTCATTTTCGAAGGGAAGCGTAAAAATTACATGTGCATAATCGGCTTCTGTGTTCGGATCTCTTCTCTCGTCAACAGCTATTGTAGATATACCATTATTATCTCTCCTATAAATATAAGGTGCAAATTGCTGAATCTTACCAGGACTTAATGTCACAAAGGTTTCTTCATTTACATTTTCAACAGAACGAATATAAATAGACTGATACCTAAAACTTTTCAAATCAAAATAATGAAATTCATTATTCCCAGGAAAAACATATGCCTGATTATCATCGAAAACCAACTCATCTTTTCGAATAAAAACAGGCTTTACTTTCATCTGACTTCCATCACACCTATCATTCTGACGTAAAATAACAGTTAAGTCCGAGTATGGATTATCAATCGTAAAATTGGGATGAAAAATACTAAATAGAACCTCTTGATGGGTTTTTCTTCTTGCCATATCAATAGGATCCTTCACTTTCCCTATTAGTTCAACCTTGGAATCTAAAATCATAAAGCGCTGTCTTAAAACAACATTTTCAGCATCAAAGTCCTGAAAAACCTCCAATATGTAATTTCCTGACAATTTGAGCTTTACATCCTCGTTTGGTAACTTTAAAGAATAATGCACATAATCAACATTCGTATTAAAAGAGAACTCATAATCTTGAATTTGATTTTCAGAAAAACCATCCAAAAAATCAAATTCACTTAATTCTGAAGATTTCCAATCGGAGTCACAATGAATTATTCGATATGAATAATCCTGAATATCTTTATCAATTTCATCAAATGAAAATTGAAGCTGATTTTGACTATTCAATTCAATAATAGCAGGAGACAACTCCCACCCCACGGGAAAACACTGAACAGTATGAATGCTTTCTTTTAATATTTCACTTTTGTACACACCTGCCACTTCAGAACCTAAAAGACTTGAACAACAGGAGATACAGAAGACTAAAATTAAAAATACCCTTGAAATAAACTTGATCATTGGCTTATCTATATGTGATGTTTATAAATATGTAAGATTACTACAAATATATGAAATTGCTTTATATCTTTGTTTTCGATTTTCCAAGACAATCTATTTGTTTCTATAAGTTGCTTATTCAGCATTAGAAACAAACTTGGATCAAATTAATTTTCAAACAAATTAACCAAATCAAATAGTTTAACATGTCTGAAGTTATAAAGATCAAAAAAGGCTTAGATATTAAGCTGGTAGGAAAGGCTGAAAAAGGACTTGAAAAGGCTGATCGTTCTGAGACATTTGCAATTAAACCTACTGACTTCCCTGGACTTACTCCAAAATTAAAAGTAAAGGTTGACACTCGAGTTAAAGCAGGTTCTGCTTTATTTTTCGACAAGTATCGCCCTGAGATTAATTTTGCATCTCCAGTTAGTGGTAAGGTTGTTGCCGTGAATCGTGGCGAAAGAAGAAAAATTCTTGAAGTCATTGTCCAATCTGACGACGAATTGCAATACGAGGAATTCAAAAAAGCTAATCCTATTAACTTATCTCGCGATGAAGTTAAAGAGGAATTGTTAAAATCAGGTTTATGGGCTTTCCTTCGTCAACGTCCTTACGACGTTATTGCAAACCCTACTGATACACCAAAAGCAATTTTCATATCTGCTTTCGATTCAGCACCTTTGGCTGCTGATTTCGATTACTTAGTTGAGGGTGAAGCTGAAGCTTTCCAAAAAGGGCTTGATGCTTTAACTAAACTTACCGATGGAAAAGTTCATTTGAATATCGATGCGAAGAAAACACAATCTAAGGTTTTCACCGAAGCAAAAAATGTTCAAATCAACAAATTCACAGGTGTTCATCCAGCTGGTAATGTAGGTATACAAATACACAAACTTGATCCTATTAACAAAGGTGATGTTGTTTGGGTTATTCGACCACAAGAAATTCTGTTTATAGGTCGTTTATTCGACAAAGGAATTTACGATGTGAGTTGCAAAATTGCACTTACCGGTTCCGAAATCAAAAAACCAACATACTACGCTACCCTTTTAGGTGGTTCTGTTCGTAATATTCTTAAAGGTCAACTTAAAGATGACGATAAGATTCGTGTTATTTCGGGTAATGCTCTTACAGGAACTCAAATTCCTGAAGATGGTTTTCTTGGGTTCTACGATTCTCAAATCACAGTTATTCCTGAAGGTGACAATTATGAGTTCTTAGGTTGGGCACTTCCTGGCTTAAAGAAATTCTCTATGTCTAAAACATTCTTCTCTTGGTTAAGTCCAAACAAAGAATATCGCTTAGATGCAAACCTACATGGCGAGCACCGTGCTTTCGTTATGACTGGAGAATACGGTAAAGTGTTACCTATGGACGTTCTTCCGTTACAACTGATTAAATCCATCATAATTGAAGATATCGATCAAATGGAGCAATTAGGAATCTACGAAGTAGCTCCTGAAGATCTTGCTTTGTGCGAATTTGTTTGTACTTCTAAAATTAATGTACAAGATATCCTTCGTCAGGGAATTGATCTGATGATTAAAGAAATGAGCTAAGAATAAAACGGAAAACTATTTATAATGAAAGCACTAAGAAAATTTCTTGATAAAAAGAAACCCTTATTTCAAGAGGGTGGGAAGTTTGCAAAGTTGCAGTCCTCATTTGAGGCTTTTGAAACTTTCCTATACGTCCCTAATATAACGTCACATAGTGGTACCCACATAAAAGATGCTATCGATTTGAAGCGTACCATGTCGGTTGTTGTATTAGCTTTAATTCCAGCTTTATTGTTCGGAATTTATAACACAGGTTACCAGCATTTTCTTTCACTTGGACAACTTGCAAATACTGAATTTTTAGATATTTGTATTTATGGTTTAATTCAAATACTACCTATTATCGTTGTTTCATACGTAGTTGGTTTGGGTATTGAATTTGCCTTTGCTCAAATGCGTGGTCACCAAGTAAACGAAGGCTTCCTGGTTTCAGGTATGCTTATTCCTCTAATTATGCCAGTAGGAGCTCCTCTTTGGATGGTAGCTGTATCAACTGCATTTGCAGTAGTTATTGGTAAAGAGGTATTTGGTGGAACAGGAATGAACATTTGGAATCCAGCTCTTGTAGCTCGTGCCTTTTTCTTCTTTGCCTATCCATCAAAAATGTCTGGAGAATCTGTATGGATTGCTGAAAAAGCAGATAGCTTTTCAGGGGCAACGCCTTTAGCACATGCTGCTAGTTTAGTAGATGCAACAAAACCTGCTGCTGATCTTATTTACAATACACATCTTTCAAATACATGGGATATGTTTGTAGGTTTAATTCCAGGATCAATTGGAGAAACGTCTACAATTGCCATTTTAATTGGAGCAGTTATTTTATTGGCTACAGGCATTGCAAGCTGGAAAATCATGACTTCTGTATTTGTAGGTGGTTTTGTAATGGGAACAATCTTCCATTTAGTAGGAGGTAATCCTTATATGGAAATGATTCTTCCATGGCAACACCTAGTTATGGGTGGTTTTGCTTTTGGAGCTGTATTTATGGCAACCGATCCAGTATCGGGTGCTCAAACAAATACAGGTAAATATATCTATGGTTTCCTTATTGGTTTCCTTGCTATTTTAATTCGAGTATTAAATGCAGGTTTCCCTGAAGCCATGATGCTAGCTATTCTTTTCATGAATACTTTCGCTCCACTTATCGATCATTATGTGGTTCAAAGCAATATCAAAAAAAGATTAAAACGAGTTAAGGTAAGTGCTTAATCAAATAATCAAATTGAAGATGAAACGAGCCATAAACGAAAAAATATCAGATAAAACACTGATAAAATATGGTCAGTTCCATGTGGCAATTAAAAATATAAATTATTAATCACATGAATACTCAAAGCAATACATATACATTTCTCTATGCCTCCATTTTGGTAGTGCTAGTTGCTGCGGTTCTTTCTTTTACAGCATTGCAACTAAAACCACGTCAGGCAAAGAATAAAGAAATTGAAAAGAAACAAGACATTTTAAAAGCAGTAAATGTTGCTTCTACTCCAGAAAATGCTGAAGAGCTATACAATCAATACATTGTAAAAGCTATTATAGTAAACTCTGATGGTGGAATTACTTCTGAAGATAAAAATGCAACCTTTGATGTTGACCTAAAAATAGAGAACAGCAAAAAAAATGTAGCTGAAAGAAAACTACCTATTTTTACATTTAACAAAGAAGGTTTAGGTGAAAAATTAATTATTCCTATTCGTGGTAGAGGAATGTGGGGACCTATTTGGGGATACATCTCTATGGAACCAGATGGAAAAACTATTTATGGTGCTACCTTCGGAAATAAAGGTGAAACACCAGGTTTGGGTGCCGAAATTTCAAAAGCTGAATTTCAAAAACCATTTACAGGTAAGCAGATTTTCGACGAAAGTGGAAAATTCACCTCTTTGAAATTGGTAAAAGGTACTGCACAAGGTCACCCTCATCAATTTGATGCGGTTTCTGGTGGTACGGTTACCTCAAAAGGTTTAGAAGCTATGCTTCAAGATAACCTAAGTAGTTATGAAAAGTTTTTAAAATCTTCTAAATAAGCACGATATGAGCGATAAAGAACCTTTATTCTCCGCTAAAAATAGGAAATTGCTGAAAAACCCTTTGGGAAGCGACAACCCAATTACCGTTCAGGTATTAGGAATTTGTTCAGCTTTAGCGGTAACAGCAAAATTGGAACCCGCAATAGTGATGAGCCTCTCGGTTATGGCCGTATTGGCACTTGCTAATGTCATTATTTCGTTAATTCGAAACACAATCCCTTCACGTATACGTATCATTGTTCAACTTGTAATTGTTGCAGCATTGGTAATTGTAGTGGATCAAATATTAAAAGCTTTTGCTTACGAAGTAAGTAAACAATTATCTGTATTTGTTGGTTTGATTATCACCAACTGTATTATTATGGGACGTTTAGAAGCATTTGCCCTTGGAAATAAACCTTGGCCAGCTTTTCTTGACGGTATTGGTAATGCAGCAGGATATGGTTTAATCTTAATTATCATTGCTTTCTTCAGAGAATTATTAGGATCTGGAACACTTTATGGTTTCAAAATAATTCCTCAAGCATTTTATGATATGGGATATCAAAACAACGGTCTAATGATTCTTCCTCCAATGGCATTAATCACTGTAGGAATTATTATTTGGGTACAGAGATCTCGTAACAAATCTCTTATTGAATCCTAACCTTAAAGAAAAATCGAAACATGGAAAATCTGATTAATATATTTATCAAGTCGATTTTTATCGACAACATGGTGTTCGCATTCTTCTTAGGAATGTGTTCCTACTTGGCAGTTTCAAAAACAGTAAAAACATCAGTTGGTTTAGGTATCGCTGTCATTTTTGTTCTTGGAATTACCGTTCCTTTAAATTACTTATTAAATAAATACGTTTTAGTTAGTGGAGCTCTTACTTGGATAGATCCTTCATTTAAAGATGTTGATTTAAGCTTTTTAAGCTTTATCATGTTTATTGCAGTAATTGCGTCACTCGTTCAGTTGGTTGAAATGATAGTTGAAAAATTTGCTCCGGCACTTTATTCATCTTTAGGTATCTTTCTTCCTTTAATTGCTGTTAACTGTGCGATATTAGGTGGATCTCTTTTTATGCAAGAAAGAGACTATGGTACATTAGCTGAAGCAACTACATTTGGTATTGGATCAGGTATTGGTTGGTTTCTTGCCATTATAGGTATCGCTGCAATTCGCGAAAAAATTCGTTACTCAAATGTTCCTGCTCCTCTTAGAGGTCTTGGAATTACATTTATTGTAACAGGATTAATGGGAATTGCTTTTATGAGCTTCATGGGTATTAAACTTTAAGTTCAAGTTAATCAAGAATTATAAATTACGAATTAGAAATTTAAAAAAGTCTAAAAATTTTAGAATGATACTTAATCTAAGTACTTATAAATACTTTAGTCACTTTCAACTTTTTTCATAATTCTAAATTAAAATAGAGATGATATTATTAACTACACAGGCAACTGTTATTACCATAAGCATACTAGTATTCTTATTGGTAGTCCTGATTTTAGTTTCTATTCTTTTGTTTGCAAAGCAGAAACTAACTCCATCAGGTGAAGTAACAGTTGATATCAATAACGGTGATCAAAAATTGGTCGTAGAACCAGGTAATACCCTTCTAAACACTTTAGGTGCTGCTAAAATCTTTTTACCATCAGCATGTGGTGGTGGCGGAACATGCGGAATGTGTAGATGCCAGGTTACTTCAGGAGCAGGTAGTATTTTACCTACTGAGACAGGATTTTTCACCAGAAAAGAAGCATTGTCCGATTGGCGTTTAGCTTGTCAGGTAAAAGTGAAAGAAGACATGAGCATGATAATTCCTCAAGAAATTTTAGGAATTAAGAAATGGGATTGTGAAGTGGTTTCAAATGGTAATGTGGCAACCTTTATTAAAGAATTTAAGGTTAAACTTCCAGAAGGTGAAATTATTGATTTCAAATCAGGAGGATACATTCAAATTGATGTCCCTAAAATCGAGGTTGATTTTAAGGACATGGATATCGAAGAAGAATATCTTGAAGATTGGAAGAAATTCAAGATGTTTGATCTTAAAATGACGAATCCAGAACCTACTTATCGTGCTTATTCAATGGCTAACCATCCTGCTGAAGGAAATATAGTCATGTTGAACATTCGTATTGCTACACCTCCATTCGATCGTGTAAACGGTGGTTGGATGAAAGTGAATCCAGGAATCTGTTCTTCTTTCATCTTCTCGCGTAAACCAGGTGATAAAGTAACTATTTCGGGTCCTTACGGTGAATTCTTCATTAAAGAAACGAATAATGAAATGATGTTTATTGGTGGTGGTGCTGGTATGGCTCCAATGCGTTCTCACATCTTTCACATGTTTCATACTGTGAAAACAGGTCGTAAGGCTACTTTCTGGTATGGTGCACGTTCTTTAAAAGAAGTATTCTATGCAGATCAATTTGATGATATTGCAGCTAAATTTCCAAATTTCGAATGGCACTTAGCTCTTTCTGAGCCTCAGCCAGAAGATAACTGGAAAGGGCTAACTGGATTTATTCACCAAGTTATTTACGATAACTATTTGGTAAATCACGATGAACCAGAAGATATCGAATACTACTTATGTGGACCTCCTATGATGAATTCAGCTCTTACAAGCATGCTGTACGAATTGGGTGTACCAGATGAGATGGTTGAGTATGACGATTTTGGAGCATAAATATGATAAAGCCTCGATTTTTTTCGAGGCTTTTTTATGTCCTATAGCAAGCAAGTTTTTTTTACCTTTATATTCTATTATTATTCAAATATAATTTGAACTTCAATTGTCATGTTTAAAAAAATTCAAATACTCCTATTAGTCTCTCTATTTTTAGTTAGCTGTCAAAGCTCTAAAAAGGAATATCAGTTTAATGAGGGATATATATGGGGCACCATCTATCATATTATATACGATAATCCTACGGGTAAAGACTTAAACGATGGGATTAAAATAGTAATGAATGAATTCGACCATTCTTTGTCAACATACAAATCCAACTCTATTATATCACGTGTTAATAACAACGATTCAACAGTTGTTCTCGATCATTATTTCAAAACAGTTTTCAAGCGTGGTTCAGAAATATCTGAGGCAACCGATGGTGCTTTTGATATGACTATTGCTCCTTTGGTAAATGCATGGGGATTTGGATTTAAGAACAAACTAGATCCTAAAGATATCCCTGTTGACAGCTTGCTACAGATGGTTGGCTATAATAAAGTCAAACTCATCAATAATTGTATTGTTAAAAATGATAATAGAATCATGTTCGACGCCAGTGCCATTGCAAAAGGTTACGGTGTAGATATTGTTGCTAAATTTCTTGAAAGCAAAGGAATATCTAATTATATGGTTGAAATTGGTGGCGAAATTAGAGTTAAAGGCCTAAGCAACAAAGATAGATTATGGCGAGTAGGCATAGACCGACCAATTGATGATCCTCAAGTTAAAAATAGGGAAATTCAAGATATCTTAAGCTTACCCAATGGTGCTATGGCAACTTCCGGAAATTATAGACAATTCTATATTAAAGATGGGAAGAAATATGCACACACGATTGATCCTAAATCAGGTTATCCTGTGCAACACAGCTTACTTTCAGCTTCAGTTATAGCTCCAGATTGTATGACTGCCGATGCTTATGCTACTGCTTTTATGGTGTTAGGATTAGAAAAGAGTAAAACAATTGTAGAAAACAATTCCAATTTAGAAGCTTATTTCATTTACACTGATGCAAAGGGTGTTTATCAAACCTACTCAAGCAAAAAGATAAAAGAAATGATTATGAAGTAGAGGTAAAAATAATATCAAATTCAAATAACAAATCCCCACTTTAACGAGTGGGGATTTCTTAATTTAAACCGAAATATTTTTTATTTATATAAGCAAATTTCTTTCAATTATTAGAAAAACAAAGCCTTGTGTTTTATAAATTGCTAAATACTTTTTCTAGAATTGTATCCTTCTTATACCTTCCTTTTTTAAAGGCTTTAGCTTGTTCTAACTTATCTTGAGAAGTAGCACAACTGACACCTTCTTTCTTTAAAAATTCCGTATTTCCAATATGTGTTTCTGGAAATTGCCCGTTTTTCTTGACAAGAATCGAAATTGCAAAACCAATAAAACCTATTCCCAATAAAACGACACTAATAATAATGAGCTTTAAAATCATGATTTCTTATATTAATATTTAATGCAAAAATACCATTTCATTTATACATTCCAAACTATAAAAGACAAAGAAGTCTTAAATATTCATATAAAGCCTTCTCATTTAGAATAAATCTAACTAAATTTGTGAGACTTAACAAAATACGCAACAAAAATCTAATAGAATACAAGCGTGTACAACTTATGTTTCTATTAATCATTATCTAAAGTGAATATGTCAGAAATATATAAAACAAATTCAAAAAAAGAAATTTCATTCGATGATTTTAAAAACGAAGTCTTAGAAGATTACCGAATTGCAAATATAAGTCGGCAACTAAGTCTTTTGGGTCGAAAGGAAGTTCTCACTGGGAAAGCGAAATTTGGAATTTTTGGAGATGGCAAAGAGTTAGCTCAAATAGCTATGGCCAAAAACTTTAAAAATGGCGATTGGCGATCGGGTTACTATCGTGATCAAACTTTTATGCTTGCAGCTGGGATGTTAACGCCTGAAGAATTTTTCGCACAACTTTATGGTGAAACTCAGCTAGATAAAAATCCAGGTAATGGTGGTCGTTTAATGAATAACCATTATGCTTCAAGAAGTTTAAATGCTGATGGAACTTGGAAAAACTTAACAGAACAAAAAAACTCATCTGCTGATATATCTCCTACTGCAGGACAAATGCCACGTCTTCTGGGTTTAGCTTATGCTTCTAAACTTTTCAGACAAAACAAAGATCTACACAAGTATCCAGAATTTTCGAATAAAGGTAACGAAGTTGCTTTTGGAACAATTGGAGACTCTAGTACATCTGAAGGTCATTTTTGGGAAACAATAAATGCCGCAGGGGTTTTAAAAGTGCCTATGGCAATAAGTGTATGGGATGATGCTTGGGGAATTTCAGTTCCAAACAAATACCAAACAACCAAATCAAATATATCAGAAGTTCTTAAGGGATTTGAAATTGATGAAAATGGTGATGGTTACCATATTTATAAAGCTAAAGGGTGGAATTATCCAGAACTTTGTAAAATGTATGCCGAAGGTATTCCCCAATGTCGTGAAAACCATATTCCAACATTATTCCACGTTGTGGAAATGACGCAACCTCAAGGACACTCAACTTCTGGATCGCACGAACGTTACAAAACAGAAGAACGTCTTAAATTTGAAGTTGAATATGATCCTATCAAAAAAATGCGTGAGTGGATTCTTGATATGGAAATTGCTAACGAAGAGCAGTTAAATTCTATTGAAGAAGATAGTATCAATATCGTAAAAGAAGCTAAAAAGAAAGCTTGGAAAACCTATATCACACCGATTAAAGAGGAACGAGACAAACTCGTTGAACTCATAAAAGCATCTGCTTGTAATTGTAATAAAACAGAGCGCATCGATTCGATTGTAGACAACTTAAAAAAAATTATTCATCCCAATAGAAAAGACAATCTTAGTTCTGCAAAAAAGATATTACGCCAAATTTGCAAATCGTGTGCAAAATCCAAACCCCTAAAATCTCAACTACAACAGTGGTTAAAAGATACTCTTGAAGAAAATAATGAACGCTACAGTTCGCACTTATACAGTGAAACAGATAAACAGGTTTCAAAAATTCCTGAGGTTAAACCCATATATTCTGATACGTCTAAAATAGTAAATGGTCGAGAAATTCTTCGCGAAAATTTTGATCAGCTATTTAGCAAATACCCTTTATTATTAACTTTTGGTGAAGATACTGGCTTTATAGGCGGTGTTAACCAGAGTTTAGAAGGTATGCAAGCCAAATATGGTGCGTTGAGAGTTACTGATACGGGTATTCGAGAAGCTACAATTCTAGGACAAGGTATTGGCTTAGCCATGAGAGGTTTGAGACCAATTGCTGAAATTCAATATTTCGATTACTTATTGTATGCTTTACAAACAATGAGTGACGATTTGGCAACACTACAATACAGAACTAAAGGTGGACAAAAAGCACCTGTTATTATTCGTACTCGAGGACATCGTCTTGAAGGTATTTGGCATTCGGGTTCTCCTCTAAGTATGATAATTAATTCTATTCGAGGTATTCACGTTTGTGTTCCACGCAACATGACTAAAGCTGCAGGCTTATATAATACCCTTATGGAAGCAGACGAGCCTGCTTTGGTTATTGAACCTCTAAATGGTTACAGACTTAAAGAGAAGATGCCTGATAACCTTACAGCATTTAAAACGCCACTTGGAATTCCTGAGATTTTAGAAGAAGGAACAGATTTAACTTTGGTAACCTATGGAGCTTGTGTTAAAATTGCAGAAGACGCAGTTAAACAACTTAAAGAATTTGATATATCAGTTGAGCTTATTGATGTACAAACCCTTCTCCCTTTCGATATAAACCATATGATTGTTGAATCGGTTAAAAAAACGAATCGAGTTGTTTTCTTCGATGAAGATGTGCCTGGTGGAGCAACAGCTTTTATGATGCAAAAAGTGCTAGAAGAACAGAAAGCCTATTTTCATTTAGACTCTGAGCCAATAACAATAACAGCTAAAGATCATCGTCCGGCTTATGGCACAGATGGAGATTATTTTTCGAATCCTAATGCAGAAGATGTCTTTGAAATTATTTACGATATAATAAGAGAAAGTGAGCCAGACAAACATTTTTCTATCTATAAAGTCTAAACATTTTCTTAATTAATATCATAGGGGCGTTGATAATAATTATCAACGCCTTTTTTTGTCAGAAAACTTAGACACATCACTTTATATGACAAAAATGAAAATCAATATCATAACAAAAAAATATTTTCGCTAATTTTAGGCAATAGAACTAATAGAGAATCTTAAAATGGATAAATCGAAAATCAAATCACAACTAATTAAGTTTTTTAGCAATAAATTTGTGATTACCTCACTAGTCTTCTTTGTATGGCTGTACTTTTTCGACCAACATTCAATTTGGGAACGAAAAGAATACAAACATAATATAGAAGCACTTAGTATAGAAAAAGCTTACTATTTGACGAAAATAAAAAAAGATAAAGAAAGAATACATGAGCTAAAAACGAATCGTGGAAATTTAGAGAAATTTGCTCGCGAACAATATCTCATGAAAAAGAAAGACGAAGACATTTTTATAATAATTGAAAAGTAATAATTTTCAATATTGCTCTTTTTTTTGTACTTTACAGTATCAAGCTAAGTGACCGTACGAATACGTAACTAAAAATTTATCGTATCGTATAACAACGAAAGGGTTCTTTATGAATTGAACCAACCTTAACCTCTGAATTGCGATTTATTTGAGATTATATTATAAACTTAAAAGATCCTAGCCATGTTACCTAAAAAAGGACAAAGTGCAGATTTAGAAAAGAAAAAAAGCTTATTCTTCGAAATAGGACTAGCCATAGCTCTATTATTAGTTTTAATTGCCTTTAAATGGCAAGTTCCGTATGAAGAAACTGAAGAAATTATAAATTATCAGGAACTTAGCGATGTGGACGAGATTGTTCCAATAACTAGGCAAGAGCCTGAAAAACCAGATATAAAACCTCCAGTACAAGTCAGACTTCAGGATGTAATTACCATTGTAGAAAATGATTCAGAAGATACGCCTAATATAGAAATTAAAGATGATCAAATTTCTGAAGATTCTGAAATTGAAATTAAGACAGCGGAAGTAGCTTATGAAGAGGAAGAGATTGACGAAACAGAAGTTTTTGTTGTCGTTGAAGAAATGCCAATTTTCCGACCTGATATTTGCAAGACAATGACAGAAGGCAATATCGAACTTAATAAATATATACATAATAACATTAAGTATCCTGTTATAGCACAAGAAAATGGAATTACGGGTCGTGTTTTCGTTAGCTTTGTTGTTGGACGAAAAGGCGAGATAAAAGACATAAAAATTTTAAGAGGAATTGATCCTTCACTTGACAGAGAAGCTATTAGAGTAATTAAAAATCTGCCAGCTTTTTCGCCAGGGAAACAAAGAGGTGTACCCGTTCAGGTAACCTATTCAACAGCTATTAATTTTATTCTACAATAAATTTATATCATTATCTAAAATAAAGGTTGACAAAATTGTCAACCTTTATTTATTGTGTCATTTAAGCAAAAATCTTTTTATCATACCTGTATGAAATAATCAGAAGTACAATAGCAACAATTGCAGGTAAAAACGCACCATCATTAATAAGCAAATGAGCAGACAGAGCTAGTACAAAATCAAAAAAGAAACCTGCATAAGCCCATTCCTTTAGAAACTTAGATTTTTTTGTGAGAATAGCAATTAGCCCCAATATTTTAGCTGCTGCTAGCGGGTAAATAATATAAACAGGAAAGCCTAGCTTGACAAAGGTTTGACTAACCATTTCGTAATTAAAGATATACATTGAAGCAGACATCAACATTAAAGCAGATAGCAAGCCTGTTGCAATCCAATAAATAATCTTATTCCTCTTTTCCATCACCAATTTATATTTATTAATACTAATTCTAAATAAATATATTCATTTTATTCTGATACACAATGAAGTATAGTCACCAAATAAAAGTTCTAGATGATAAGTTGGTCATTAAAAAAAAAAGAAAAGGGCAAGAGAAATTAACTTCACTTACCCTTATTCATTATTAAATTATCCTGATTTACCTTAACATAGCTTAAAATGTTAAAGTAAAAGTTGTTTTCTCATTGGGTACTGAATTAGCAGTAATAGTTCCGCCATGTAAACGCAAAATTTGTTTAGAAAGCGCCAAACCAATTCCCGATCCTTTAGGTTTAGTTGTAAAGAAGGGAATAAAAACTTTATCTAAAACCTCTTGAATAATACCTTGTCCATTATCGATTAACTGAATGGAAATACGACCTCGTTTGTTTAGATAAGCTCGTAATTTCATCTCAGGATTTTCTGTAAACTCTAACGCATGAATTGAATTCTTTATGAGATTAATCAAAACTTGTTCAATGAGTAACTCATCAGCCGAAAGTTCAATAGACTCAGGTTCAACCTCAATAACACACTTAATATTTCGACTATTTATTTCTTCTTTCATCAACAAATGAATACTATCGAAAAGTTGTTTAACGGGAAAAATACTAAAATTTGGATTGGGGATCTTAGTTAAATTTCTGTAAGTATCAACAAAATGTAATAAACCTGAGCTTCGTTTTTGTATGGTTAAGAGAGCCATTTTTACTTCAGAAATTGTTTCCTGATCATTTTCATCAAACTTACTCGCATTGCTCATACCAAAATCATCGAGAATTGTTGTGAGAGTATTCGACAATGAAGAAATGGGTGTAATTGAATTCATGATTTCATGAGTTAAAACCCGAATTAGCTTCTGCCAAGATTCTATTTCCTGTTCTTCAAGTTCGTACTGAATATTCTTGATTGAAACCAAGATAACGTGTCTATCATTTATCTTAAACTCTGTTGCATAGATTGCCAACTGAAGAATATCGTCATTATCGTTAACCTTAATCAGCGTATTCTCCCCATGTCGAAGTTTCAAGAGAGCCTCAACAAACTCGGGACTAAAATTCTCTAGATCTTTTATATTATTAAGATTACTTACCTGAAAGAGTTTCTTAGATGCATTATTTATCATCTCGACGGAACCATCTCTATGGAAAGCAATCAAAGAAATTCCAATGTGTTGAATGACTGTTTGTAAATAGAAATAATGTTCCTCCTTCTCTGCCCTTATTTTCTGAAAATCAGAAATAACAGCATTGAAAGATTCTTGTAATTTATCAAAAGAATTACCCAAACCTTGCACCTTAAAATTTCGGGTAAAATCAGAATAACGAATAGACTCCAAGAAGTTCTTAAGTAGTCTATTTGTCTTTTCGACATACTTAATCATATCGTATATCTGATATACAATGACGAGAAAAATAAGGCTTGCGGTCGTATAATAATTATTCTTTGTTAATATGAAAGCAAACAAAAAAATAGTCGCAGTTAGGGCTACTATTCTTAAAATAAAATTGAGCCTGAAACTTTTATAAACCATATTTTTCTAATCTTCGATACAAGGATGTTCTAGTTAAACCAAGTTCTCCGGCTGCTTTCGATATATTTCCCTGATTGGTTTTTAATACTTTCTGAATAATATTTTTCTCTACTTCTTCCAAGTTATAACTATCAAGCTCCATATCAGTTTGTTGCGAATAACCTGTATTAATTTGAAAATCGTTTGGCTGCAAGTTATTATCATCAGCCATAATAACAGCACGCTCCATTAAATGCTGAAGTTCACGCACATTACCTGGCCACGAATAATCGTACAATTTATTGATACATGCCTTAGAAAGCTGTCCAAAATGCTTCTTATATTTTTTAGCATAAATTTGCAGAAAATGATCAGCAAGTAATGGAATATCCTCATATCTTTCATTCAATGCTGGTAAATTAATCTCTACTGTATTAATACGATACAATAAATCTTGTCTGTAATTTTCTTCTGCTACCATTTGAAGAATAGGCATATTTGTCGCACAAATCAATCGAATATCAATAGGAACTGGCTTATTTGAACCAACACGTATAACTTCTCTCCTTTCTATAACAGTAAGTAATTTGGCTTGCATTGGTAAAGATAAGTTACCAATCTCATCAAGGAAAAGTGTTCCTCCAGATGCAATTTCAAAACGCCCTGGACGATCTGTTCTAGCATCGGTAAAAGCGCCTTTTACATGACCAAACAGTTCGCTCTCAAATAGATTCTCATTAATTGAACCTAGATCGACACTTACAAACACCTCATCTTTTCGTGAGGAATTACGATGAAGTGCTCTAGCTACTAACTCCTTACCTGTACCATTCTCACCTAAAATTAGAACATTTGCATCGGTAACCGCCACTTTTTGAATCGTACCAAAAACTTGTTGCATTTCTGATGACACACCAATAAAATCGTTAAATGGCTGATCGAGAACAGCATTTAGTTCTTTCTGCTTGGTTTTCAATTGAGTAACTTCCTCTTTTGATTGTCTAAGCTTAATAGCCGAAGAAATTGTTGCAATCAACTTTTCATTTTGCCAAGGTTTAAGAATAAAATCAGTAGCTCCAGCTTTGATTGCTTTTACAGATTTCTCAATATCTCCATAAGCAGTAATAAATAAAACAACAGCTCTAGGATCAATTTCAATAATCCTATTCAGCCAATGATAACCCTCTTGCCCACTAATAGCATCCTTTGTGAAATTCATATCCAAAAGAATTACATCATAGTTTTCCTGCTTCATCAACTTAGGAATCAACTCAGGATCCGATTCGGTATGAATAAACTCGACATGCTGTTTTAAAAGCAACTTCAAGGAAAATAAGATATCCTCATTATCATCAATTGCTAAAATTCTCCCAATTTTACTCATTGCTTTTCTATTAAATATATCGTTTACAACAAAACTCAACAATCTTTAAATTAGAGCATTGAATTAACATCTTCAACTTATATGTTCGTATTCGTACATCAAGATAAAACTAAAAATTCAAAATCGAAACTTAATTGTACGATTTCGTACAACTATTGTTACAAAACCGTTCATTATCAATCAACTAAAGGGTACCGCCAAAGACATTATCTTCTGATATACAACAAATAAGATGCTTTGGCATAAAAATAGCTATTATAGCAGTTCGTACAGAGCTAAGTCGCAATAGTAAGCTGGATTATTTTTCATTTTGAATTCAATCCCTAAATTTTGAAATTAATAAATCAAAATAGAAGCAACCCAACTTCAATTAAACACATGCTCAAACAACATTTATAACTAAAATTAATGTTATTTTAAAGCCGCCAAAACCGCTGTTTAAGTTAAAAAAATAGCGGAATTAAAATCTAAAAAAAACGAAACGATCTTCAACAACCAATATACCAAACGAATTAATTAATGCTCAAAATATTCTTAAATACAATTTTCAGAAAGCTATATCTCCAAAAAGGATATTCACTTATCAATATTTTGGGTTTAGCTACAGGAATAACTTGCAGCATACTTATTTTACTTTGGGTTCAGTACGAACTAAGCTTTGACTCATTTCACGAAAACAAGGACAAGCTATATGCCGTTTACGAAAATCAATCCTATGCAGATGGAGAAACATTTACAGTTTATTCTACGCCTGCACCACTTGCAGAGAAACTAAAAAAGGATATTACTGAGATTGACAAAGCAACAAGGATTTCAAAACCATGGGGTAAATTAATGCTTAGCTCTGGCGGAGCAACATATATGGATGGCTCTGGTTTATGTGTAGATCCTGATTTCTTTAAAATGTTCAGTTTTCCCGTTCTTCTTGGCGACCCCAATTTACTTATGCCAAATGAAAGATCAATTGTTATAAGTGAGAAAATGTCGAAGAAATACTTTGGTGAGACTAATCCTTTGGGAAAAATTATAAGTATAAATTCAAATTTTGAATATCGTATTAGTGCTGTTCTTAAAGATTCACCTAAGAATTCATCCTTCTATTTCGAATACTTATTGCCCTTTAATTTTATTAAAGAAAACTGGGAGTTCGATCTAAACAATTGGGATTCCCATGCGTTCCTAACGATAATACAAGTTAAAAACAACTCATACATTCCTAATCTGGAGACTAAGGTTAAACCTTACATTAAACAAAATATTGAATATTCTAACACCGATTTAGCTCTTCAGCCATTTTCGGACTACCATCTGCATTCAATAAGTGGTAAAAAGCTAAGTCCGATTCTTTATGTACATATTTTTGCATTAGTAGCCTTTATTATTCTTTTAATTGCTTGTTTCAATTACATGAATTTATCAACAGCTCGTTCTGAACGCAGAGGAAAAGAAGTGGCTGTAAGAAAAGTTGTAGGTGCTCAAAAAAGAGGTTTATTTGCTCTTTTCATGGCAGAATCGGTACTCATTAGTTTATTAGCTTTCGGCTTGGCACTTGTTTTAGTCGAACTACTTCTACCCTTTTTCAAAGAATTAACACAGAGAGATTTATCTTTAAACTTATCAGATCCTAATTTATTATTATCCTTTATAGGTATTGTATTGTTTACGGGATTTATATCAGGTAGTTACCCAGCACTTTTCTTATCTTCTTTCAAACCGATTAGAATATTAAAGGGCAAATTATATAGCGATTCCAACCTGTTTCGTAGACTTATGGTGATTACTCAATTCACAATTTCAGTTGGCCTAATAATTTGTACAAGTGTTATTTACAGACAGCTAGACTACTTACAAGACAAAGATATTGGCTATCAAAAAGATAATATCATTTACATTGAGATGATGGACAATTTTCAGGACCAGTATTCCAAATTAAAAGAAAGCCTAATAAAAATACCTGGTGTCGTAAAAGTAACGGCTGCCAATCAAATGCCAATTAACTTTTCAAATGCAACATCTGATGTCAGTTGGAAAAATAAACCCAAAGATGACGAAAGTGTCTTATTCCAATTAAGCTTCGTAGACTATGATTTTATTGAAACCTTCGAGATGGAAGTGATTGATGGAAGAGGTTTTTCATCAGAACAAGGCGTTGACAGTTTAAAACTCATTATTAATGAAACAGCTGCTGCAGCGATGAAAATGAGTGATACAATTGGTGAAAAAGTAAAAATATGGAATTACGATGGAGAAGTAATCGGCATCGTTAAAGATTTTAACTTTAACAGTTTACAAGTTGGTGTTAAACCATTAATCATGCTTATTAGTTCTGATGAATTTAAATATATTGCAATTAAAACAGATGGAAACGAACAACCAATCATCAATAAAATTGGCGAAACCTGGAAAACATATTATCCTAGTATTCCTTTTAAATATCGCCTTTTAAGAGATGATTTTTCATATCTATACAAAGCTGAATCGCGGATGAGTTCTATATTTATTTCTTTCACTCTAATTGCGCTAATTATATCTTCACTAGGATTGTTTGGCTTATCATCTTACATTATAGAAAAGAAATACAAGGAAATGGGTATTCGAAAAGTTTTTGGAGCTGAATTTCAAGATCTATTCAAATCTTTCCTTATTCGCTTTTTAAAATGGATTCTATTAGCCAACTTAATTGCTTGGCCAATCTCTTATTTTCTAATGCAATGGTGGCTAGCTGGCTTTGCATATAGAATTCACATTTCTTGGCTAGAATTTATAGGAGCTGGTGCTCTTTCAACTCTTATTGCATTTTTTACTGTGTTCTATCAGAGTTATAAAATATCATCTATTACACCTATAAAGGCTATTAGACACGAGTAAGTCTTAGAAAAACTTCAATATATCATGATAAAAACAAATAACTTAGTGAAAAAGTTTAGAACTGACGACGTAGAGACGACAGCTCTAAATAATGTGAACCTAGAAATAAACGAAGGTGAGTTTGTTGCTATTATGGGACCATCGGGATGCGGAAAATCGACACTTTTAAATATACTAGGTTTATTAGACACCCCAACAAGTGGAGAACTATTCTTTAACCAAGAACAGGTTGAACATTATAGTGAACGTCAGCAAACCAAGCTACGTAAAAACAATATTGGTTTTGTGTTCCAAAGTTTTAATTTGATTGAAGAGTTGACCGTTTATGAAAACATTGAACTTCCATTACTCTACATGAAAGTATCTAGTTCTGAACGAAAAAGAAGAGTTAATGAAGCATTAGAGAGAATGAAAATTACACATAGAGCTAAACATTTTCCACAGCAATTATCGGGAGGTCAACAACAAAGAACGGCAATAGCTCGAGCAGTAATTACCAATCCCAAATTAATTTTAGCTGACGAACCTACGGGCAACCTAGATTCAGCTAATGGAGAAGAAGTTATGAATCTGCTAACTCAGCTCAACGAAAATGGAACAACGATTGTTATGGTAACACATTCCCCTTCTGATGCCGATAGTTCTAACCGCATAATTCAACTATTCGATGGGCATATTATTACTGAAAATATGAGACAAAAACTCTAAGCTTAAAACAAATCAGAACATAACTACAAAAGAATTTTTCTGAGAAAAGCTTTATTGAATTAATTCGTCTCAATTTCTCTAGAAAAAGCCAAGCATTTAAACTCAAATCTTCAAACTAACTTAAATTTCGAGTAAGCATTCTTCTTCATTTTATAAAGATTTTTTTATTTCAATTAACCTGTAACTTTTGAGCAAACTAATCGTTTTATAAACAACATGAATTATAATGCTTGCTTACAATGAAAACTAATCAACAAATTCAATCTTGGCGTAATCACTTTGTTTTAATAATTATGATTACTGCTTTAACGGCAATAACTAAGCCTCTTTTAGCTCAAAATGAGTGTATGTTATACGGAAGTATTACCACAATAGATGGTAACACTTTTGAAGGTCCTATAAGATGGGGAAAAGAAGAAGTTTTTCTGTCCGATATTTTCAACTCTGAAAAAACATCAAATCCGTATCTTAAATATTTAAACAAATCGAATTTCAAAACAAACTACAAATCTTCTACCCGTTCTAACAGAGACAGTCATGTTAATATTTCTATTAAATATCGAAATAATAAATCCGATAATCTAGACAGAAAATTTCAGTGCCGTTTCGGCGATATAAAATCAATAAGCATAATAGGAGAAACAAGTGTTGACTTAGAACTTAGATCAGAAAAACACATTACTTTAGTTGGTGGCTCAAATGATATAAATACGAGAATCTCCATTTTAGATAATGAGTTAGGTCTTCTTACTTTGAATTGGAATAAAATTGATATGATCAAATTTTTTCGTCCAATAAAGAAAATTGCTGACTCTTTTGGTCAAGGTATTTATGGAAAACTGACAACAACTCAGGGTGTATTTACAGGTTTCGTTCAGTGGGATCACGATGAACGCCTGTTAGACGATAAACTGGATGGGAAATCTACTGATGGAAATCTCAAAATCCCATTTAAAAAAATTAGAACCATTACTAAATTAGAAAATAGCTGCTTGGTCAAACTTATTTCAGACAGAGAACTGGAACTTTACGGAACAAATGATGTAAACTCTAGCAATAAAGGCATCATTATGAATCTGCCAAATATTGGTCAAGCCGATTTCAATTGGAAACACTTTATTTCTTTTGAAATTATTGACGCATTAGCTCCCGAATCTCTGTGCGACACATCATTCCCTGATAGCGAGAGATTGTATGGAAAAATAATAACTAAATCAGGAAAAGAACTTGAAGGCGTTATTGTTTATGATCTCGATGAAGCAATGGATTCCGAATTACTTAACGGCTATAACGATGATATCAAGTTTTCGATTCCATTCAGAAATATAAGAAGTATAAAACCTATGGCAGATGATTATGCTCAAATCACGCTTAAAAGTGGAGAACAATTATTTTTAGGCGATCAAACTGATGTTTCATACAAAAATGCAGGAATTCTTATCTTCACTTCCTCTGAAAACTTCAATATTTTCAAATGGGATGAGATCAAAAAAATTATTTTTATCGATTAACAAATCGTTTCAATTAAAAAAACAACAAATTAAAAGTTCAACCACATGATACTCACAACATCGAGTATCATGTGGTTTTTTATTTCTCTATAGTAAGGAAAATCTCACGAAACGCTAGTAAACGTAATACTCTCAAAATGAACTATAAAAGTAAAAGAAATGAAATTTATTTAAATTATATTAAATAATTTAAATAAAACTTATCGTTTATGCTCACAATCAGAACTTAAAAAAAATGTATATGTTAATAACAAAAACATTATAAATAACACCCTTATTTTTCCATTAGTCATGATTTTCATGCTTTTTACAATTAATTAACTTATTTTTACGTCACATACTATTATTCCTTTTTCTATTTTTTAAAGATTAGGAATTTACTCTTGATTTTATATGATTAATTAATATCCATTTTATTAATTTTCGCTATGAATACGAAAGCAATCAGCTTACTTTATATTATAGTCCTACTATCTTTTTCTAATACACTAAGTGCTAAGGATTTTTATTGGATTGGAGGTTCCGGAAATTGGAATGAAATTTCACATTGGAGCGATCAGCCTGGTGGGCAAGTCAATCCTGGTGCAGTAGTACCAAATTCCAACGATAATGTTTTTTTCGACGAAAACTCATTCCCAACAACTGGCGCAGTGTTAGTCATAAATGATGTAGCCAACTGTGCTAATATGGATTGGACTGGCGTAACTAACTTCCCTAAACTAGAGGCTGATACCGAACCGGCTCACTTCTTAACCATTTCTGGTAGGCTAAAACTAGTAACTAATATGTATTTTGATTTATTAAAACCATTATATTTTAGTTCTACTAAATTAGGTAACGAAATAGACTTTGCTGGACATATCTACAACGAAGATATACACTTTTCGAAAAATGGTGGTTGGATTATTAAAACAGAATTAGTTGTTGCAAACCACAAAAACATCTACTTTGAACAAGGAAACCTTAGTTTTGAAGCAGACGTGACTTGTGACCAAATCATTTCAGATAATTCTAATTCTAGAACTTGGAATCTCAACAATTCAACAATAGCATTAACGGGATCAGAAACTTCCGTTTTAAATATCAATACCAACAACCTTACTTTAAATGCTGGAGAATCTTCTATTATTACCACTAAAAAAGAAGCAAGTATTCAAACGTCAGGAAACACATCAATAAGCTTATATAATGTTGAGTTCCAAAATAGCGGAACAATTATAACAAACTCATCTTTAAACCTCAGTTTTAATGATGTAGAGTTTAAAGCAGGTGGTAGTTTACAAGGTCCAAACACATTTCACAACTTGATTTTTACCCAAGGGAATAGTTATCAAATTTATGGTGGATCAATCCAAACTATTAATGGTCAATTAACTGCAATTGGAACTTGTAGTCAGCACATCTACATTTCAGGTTTTGGAGGTAGTGGAACACTTAATGCAAGTACAACTTCATTGGAGTATCTAAAAGTTAATAATATTACAGCAACTGGTGCCGCAACTTTCGATGCTCCCAATTCATTTGATCTTGGTGTTAATTCAGGTTGGAATTTCACAGCTCCAGCCCCTCAAAGTTATAGTTGGACTGGGGTTACTGACAATAAATGGAGTACACCAACAAACTGGTCTCCTAATTGTGTCCCATCGCGTATTGACGTTGCAAGTATTAATGGAGTAAGTGTTGTAATAGATGTAGATGCCGAATGTAAAGATCTCGTTCTTACAGGTGTGGTTAATTTATCAGGCTCATCTAATCTTAGTATTTACGGATTATTAAATGCAGGAAGTACAAATTGGGATTTAACGGGAACTACACATTTTGAAGGTGATGGAACTCATAGTATTTCGATTGATGACTCTTTTAAAGGGGATGTGTATTTTTCGGGAAATGGAATTTGGAATTTAGGTACTGAACTTAAGATATCAGACAACACCTTATACTTTGAATCAGGAACCTTAAATTCGAACAGTAACAATATAGAATTGAATCAATTTGTTTCCACAGGTGATAATACTCGAACTTTAAACCTTGGTACTTCAACAGTAAAATTAAATGGTAATATCCTTAAAACATGGGATGTAGAAGGAAATGCTTTCAATATTTCAGAAACTGATTACACCATTGAATTAATAAAACCCAAAGCAGGTTTTTATAATAAGCTTGGTGGTTCGGTTACTTACAAAACAGTTCATTTTACTGATACTAGCGAAACCAAAGCAAACTTAACTAATGAGGGAGCTCAAATAAATTTCGAAGAACTGAAATTCTTCGCAGGTGCCAATATTTCTGGTGATCACAACTTTGAAACATTTATTCTCTCTGCTGGAAACACCTACCTTTTTGAACCAGGTAGTAAACAAAATATAACAAAAGAAAATGGTTTTATTGCAGAAGGTACCTGTTCTGATTTTATCTATCTCGAAGGTAATGGCGACATCTCTACTATAAAAACTGATGTCAACTCAAACAGAATAAAATATGTTCAAATTACAGATTTAGAAGTAATCGGAGGTGTTACTTCTACCGGAGGTTTAGATGCTCAAAGCTCCTTTGGTATAAAAAACTACGACGGTTGGCATATTATAGAAAAAACAACAGCTGAAAATTTCAAATGGACTGGAGCTTCTGACTCTGATTGGTTTAATTCAAACAACTGGGATTTAGGTTGTGTCCCTACTCGTATTGATGATGTCATCTTTGATGCTGGAAATCTTACTGGAAATAAAATAAAAACAATTGCCATTAATGGAACTCGGGAACCGGTATGTTATAACATGACATGGAGCAATGCTAGCACCTTAACTTTTAAAGGTAGTAACGACCTTTACATTTATGGTAGTCTTGATTTCTCAACTCTCCCAGCAGGTTCTTTCACACACACTGGAGACATCTATTTCAAATCGAAGGATGTGGTTAATATTAAACTTGACCAAGTTAAACTAGGGCAGAATGCAATTTTTGAGGGGCAAATTAAAGAAGATGAAACATGGGATGCTGGTACTTGGAATTTAGATAGTGATTTTGAAGCAACAGGTAATATTGAACTGGTTCGAGGAACCCTTATTTCGAATAACTACACCATTACCTGTGATGAACTTAACTCGAATTACAGCGATGATAGAAGCCTAGTACTTGGTTCTTCAATAATAAATCTTAATGGGATTTTTCTAACTCCTGAGAACTTAAGTCTTAACGCTGGAACATCTAATATCATTATTGCTAAAGACGGAGAAATTAAGGTTACAAGTGGAGCTGATCCTGTAACTTTTTACAATATTACTTTTGAAGAGGAAGTAGGGACAGCCTTATTTTCAATCTACGGAAAATCAGTATCATTCAATCAAATTGATGTCAAATCTAATGCCAACTTCAATTATGAAGGTTTCGATGTTGAAAAGCTAATTCTTAACCAAGGAAAAACCTATAAATTCCTTGAAAATAAAATTTATAATATTGGCGATATTACCGCAAACGGAGCCTGTGAAGGAACCATTGATATTTCAAGTTTAGAATCTGGTTCTAAAACAACCTTCAACAGTAAAGATGGCAAGGCTATTAGTGTTTCTCAAGTTAACTTGCTTGATGTTTTTGCAACACCTGCTGGAACATTTACTGCCAATAATTCTATTGACCTTGGGAATAATACTGGATGGAATTTTGCAACGACACCTACACCTCGAAACCTATACTGGGTAAATGGCACAGGTAATTGGGATGACCCTAATCATTGGGCAACATCTACGGGAGGTACAGCTGGAGCATGTGTGCCAACAGCTCTTGACAATGTTTATTTCGACATTAATTCATTTACAGGTTCCAAGCAAATAGTATCCATTGGCAGTGGTGATATAAGATGTAGAACAATGGATTGGACAGGATCTGAAGATGCGAAACCTATCTTCGAAATGGGTGATATTGAGATTTCTTCGGTATATATCTACGGTTCATTAATTCTTAATGCAAACCTAACTATCGACTTTCTGGATGTTCCTGTTGATTTCTATTTTCGTTCGACAGAAACAGGACAGACTTTAGCTCTTTATGGCTTTGATTTCCCCAACAATGTATCCTTCGACGGAATAGGTGGTGAATGGACTCTTACTGACAATTTAAGTGTTGATGGTAGTTTAATTATAGACAATGGCTCTTTTATATCAGGAGGTCATGACATTATATGTGAATATTTTGAGTCTAAGGACTTAACTCTCGCAGGAAAAATTAGAACTATTGACATACAAAATTCAACTCTTACAGTTTTGGGTTACGATGGTAGTTATTCAGTAAAGATTGATGTTGCTGGTCTTTCAAATTCTAAAACACTAAGCTTATTTACTAATGAAAGTGAATTGATCATTGAAAGTGAAAAAACATTTTTCATAGGTGGCCAAAATACAAGTTCTGCCAATTTCAACATCATTAAATTTAACAATACAAATAGTTTAAGTTCAGACAATCTTTTAACTCAAATTACTGATTTAACTTTTGAAGAAGGAGGAGGATTAGAAGGTAATCTTAACATTGAAAAATTAACACTTAATGAGGGAACAAAACCCAATACATTTGAATTTGAATCTGGGGTAACATTCCCCATAGACACTCTTGTTGCACTGGGTACTTGTAACTTCCCGTTAGACATAAAAGGGAGCAAAAATGGAAATGAAGCGAAACTTGATGTCACAGGAACTGTCACTGCCGATTTTATAGAATTAACCGATATAAATGGTATAGACTCTGGAGTGAGTTATATAGCTACAAACTCAATAAAACATGATAATGTTACAAACTGGAATGTAAGTTCAATTACTGCTGTTGATCTCTATTGGGTTGGTAATGGTTTAAATGACGATTGGTCAAATTACCTAAACTGGAGTAAAACATCTGGTGGCACATCAGAAGGTTGTATTCCAACAGAACAAGACAATGTATTCTTCGATTCTAACTCATTCCTAGGTAGTAAAACTGTTCTTGTTGATATAGATGCAAGCTGTCATAATATGACATGGGAAGATGATGTAGATCCCGCTTCAATTTTTAAAGTGCCAAGCCAATTAAATGTACATGGGTTCTTAAATTTTAGTGAAAAAATGACATTAGAAATGTCAGGAAACTTAAAGTTTAATGGTGATGGTTTAACACCTGAAAAAAGCATAAATTTTGCAGGTAAGACCTTAAATGGTAATATCTATTTTAATGGTAAAAATCAATCGTGGATTCTTAGTAACAGCCTATTAACTACTGGAGATTTATTTCTGGTTGAAGGCTCGCTTAATTCAAAGGGCTTCGACATAAACATATCTAGCTTTACTTCTATCAACGGCTCTTCTTCTGCCAATAGAAACTTAGATATATCTAGCTCAAATGTAACGATTAATGCAACTGACGAAGACTACAAATCGTGGCATATGGATATGACCGGATCTCCAATGACATTCGCTGCAGTAAATTCAGAATTATATTTTTCTAATAAGGGTGGTATTTATTGTAAAAGTGACAATGATGTTGCTTTTGGTGATGCTGTTTTCGATGGGTATGGTCAAATTGATCTTAATGGTGATGGAACAGAATCTGGAAAAGGGACATTTAAGACTGTTATTTTCCGTCAAGAAGGGCATATATTAGGTGATCATACCATCTATAATTTAGAATTCACACTAGGTTATGGAAATAATACGATCCAAGGAGGAAGAACAATTAATCTAACCAATGATTTAATAATGGAAGGTGTTAACTGTTCTCCTATCTACCTAAAATCAGACACTCCGGGCGTTAATGCTATGATAAACTCTACCAAGCAGCAAATTATATACAATGCCACATTAGATCATATTGAAATGACCGATGGTAAAATGCATAGAGTTATTGGTGTCTTTTTAGATGTTGATGATAGCTGTATTAATTGGATTGATGATTCAGAAACAGATGATGATTCAGAAATTCCACCTTCTTTTAAAGAAACATTAGACCCTCATCAAGAATGGTGTCGTAGTACCGCAACAATTGAGAACGTTACAACCTTTCCAATTAACGGTAACACCACTTTCCAGTGGGCTTTTAGTGAGCCAGCTCCTGTACCACCGCCACCATCATCTTACACAGACTTAACTGATGAAACATCGGCAATTATCACAGTAAGCAAGAGTGGTTATTATAAGGTTGAAATAAACTATAATCCACCCGATGGTTCAATCTGTAAACTTTATTCAACTATCGAGGTTGTAATGAATGCAACTTCTAATATGAAAATTGAATTTACATCAACCAATGTTCAATGCTACAGCGAAAATGTTGATGATGCTGACGGCTATATTAAAGCTGTTGTTAGTGATGGTAATTCAGGCTATACATTTTTCTGGACAGACGAAAAAGGTGATGATGTCACCTTCTCTACTCTTGTTGGATCCGATGAAAGTTCGGCTTCAGGACTTGCTCCAGGTAAATATTTTGTTAAAGTGTCAGATGCTGAAGGTTGTGAACAAACAAGTTCTACTGATATCTTTGATGCCTACGAAATGTTCATTAATGATATTACGCAAAAGGACTTAAAGTGTTTTAATGTTAGTGATGGAGAGATTCACATTGACGCTACAGGCGGTACTGGAGACCTAACTTACTACTTAGATGGTAGTCTTCAGTCTTCTTCCGACATTACAGGTTTATCAGCAGATGAATACCTAGTTCATGTACAAGATGGTCACAACTGTAAATCAGATGAAGAGAGCGTTATACTTCTTTCTCCTGAAGAAATTACATTTGATCCTTTAGTATCAAACATTTCATGTTATGGAGATAAAAATGGATCTATCAACCCACAAGTAGAAGGCGGAATTGCTCCATTTAATTACAGTTGGACAGCAACCAATGGATTTACTTCTACTTTAGGTGAAATAACGGGACTAGATGGAGGCATGTATACTATTGATATTACAGATGGAAATAATTGTCTATATACAGAAAACATTGAGATTACAGAACCTGAAGCCATCAGTATAAATGAACTTTCAATAAGTCCTGCCAACTGCTTTGGAGAATCAACAGGTGAATTGTTTATAGAAGCTAACAAAGGAACACCTCCGTATGAATACACAATTGATGAAAAAATAAATACCAATGGTCAATTTACGGGTTTAAGTGCAAATACCTATTCATTACAAATAACCGATAAGAATGCTTGTGTTAAACTTCAGGACGTAACTATTGACGAACCTGAAGTATTAGGATTTGTTGTTTCTGACTCCCTATCACCTTCGTGTGAGGACCTCGAAGATGGGATTATAAACATTGTTCCTTATGGAGGGAATAATGGTTACACTTTTTCATGGTCAGGACCTAACGACTTTAGGTCCTATTCTCAAAACAATACAGATTTAGATTTTGGAGAATATATACTCCTTTTAAAAGACAACAAAGAATGTACTTATAAAGACACAGTAGAGCTTGCAAAAAGTCAACCACTTCAATTAGGCCTGGTTGTTGAGGAAGAAGTTAGTGCTAGAGGTGCCAAAGATGGAATCTTTAAACTAGAGATACTAGGTGGTACGCCATCATACGCATACACCGTATCTGGACCCAACGGCTATGTCGAAGCTAGCCCTACTTTCTTCGATGATGCCGAAGCAACTTTTGAAAACCTTGCGGGTGGACTTTACACTGTTACAATTACTGATGCAGGCTCATGTGGAGCTATCGCTAAGGATATCATGTTGCCTGAAGGCGATCTTTTAATAGCTCAAATTATAAATGAAGAAAACATCTCTTGTACAGGCTATAGTGATGGTACATTAGATGCAATAGCAATTGGGGGCAATGATATTTATTCATACTCTTGGGCAGGTCCTTCGGGTTTTACGGCCAACACCCAATCAATTTCAGGCCTTGCAGCTGGAACATACACCTTAACGGTACAGTCAGCTGGCCAAACAGCAACCGACCAAGGCATAATCATAGAACCAACACCATTAGTTGCCATAGCAACACCTACCAATGTATCATGTTTCAACGAACCTAATGGAAGTATTGAACTTGATATTTCAGGAGGAACAAAACCTTATTCAGTTCTTTGGGAAGGAGACCGAGGTCTATTCTCTCTTGCAGATAAAATATACGATTTAGCTGAAGGCACGTATAATTATCAAGTTACAGACGATGGCGGTTGCCCTGTATCTGGATCAGTTACAATCACACAACCCAATGCTGTTAAAATTATAGCAGATCCAACTGATATATCAGATATGGGTTTACGTGATGGAGCACTTACGGCTACTGCAACAGAAGGAACGTCTCCTTGGACAATTTTCATATCTGGACCAAATAAATATTCTAATAAATTATTCGATGATCCAACAGGAATTAGTAAAGTTGATAAATTAGAACAAGGAGTTTACATTGTTGAAGTTTTAGATGCTAATGGCTGTAGAGATATTACTGAAACAAGAATTTACGAAAAAGAAAAAATGGTTGTTTCCCTCGTTTCAAAAACATCTCCAACTTGTCACGGAAGTAATGAAGGATCAATAGAGGTTCTTATTGAAGATGGTAGTGGCGATTACACTTTATCGTGGGAAGCTGATAATTACTATCAAAATTTAGATGCTCCTTTGAAAATAGAAAATCTTAAAGCAGGTAATTACACTCTAACTGTAACAGATAATGTAGCAGATGCTTTTAGTGGAGAAAAAGAGGTTATCATATTTAAACAAGAGATTAAAGAACCAGACCCTGTTGAAATAGAAGTTAGCATGGACCAAATTTCCTGTTATGGGCTAACTGATGGACATATCAACATTTATCCTAAAGGTGGAACTCCAAATTACACATACGTATGGGAAGGTAATATTGATCCTGCTGAAATAAACAATGAAGATCAAGGTAATTTAGAACCAGGAGAATATAAGGTTACAGTTACTGACTCACGAGGGTGTCTGTCTGAAGAATATCCATTCGAAATAATTGAACCTGAATTATTCGATGGTAAGACTACACCAAAACAGCCATTATGCTATGGCGATAAAAATGGGGAAATTAAATTAGATATTACAACTGGCAAATTTCCTTATATCATAAACTGGAACAATGGTGCTGTTACAAACACTATTTATAATTTAAAAAAAGGCACTTATTCCTATACTGTAACTGATAGAAATAATTGTGAACTCACAGGCTCAGCAATATTAACACAACCAGACACACTTATCGCAGAAATAAATGACTTTACCGATGTAATTTGTTACGGTCAGAATAATGGAGAAGCTTCTGCAACAGTAACTGGTGGAACTGTTCCTTATAGATATGAATGGTGGCATGGTGCATCTACTCAGGAAATTAGTAATTTACGTCCTAAGGAATACTATTTAAAAGTTATTGATAAAAATGGATGTCAAGATACCACTAGTGTTGTTATAAAAGAACCAGAAGAGTTACTAGTGAGAGCTGAAGCTAACAGACCAACCATTGAGGGGTCAATTGATGGAGCTATTTTCGCTAAAGGAATTGGTGGAATTCCCGAGTATACAGCTAGCTGGGAAATTGAAACAGGTGCAAATATGTGGGAACCTTTCGAAACCGGTCTTGAATTAAATGATCTTGATAGAGGAAAATATAGATTAACATTAACTGATCAGAACTTTTGTACAAGAGATACCCTTATTAATTTAGAGTATCTATACGATAGAATTATTGAAATACCCAAAGCATATACTCCTAATGGAGATGGCTACAACGATACATGGGATATTTTAAGAATTGAATATATTCAACGACTCACAATTATTGTTTATGACCGATTAGGAGCTGTTGTCTATAAATTCACAGGAACAGGAAATGAATATAAAGGAAACCAATGGACAGGTATTGATAATAATTCAAATCTACCAATTGGCACATATTATTATGCCATTGAAGCTGATGATTCAAAACCATTAACAGGCAGTGTTACCATAGCGCGATAAACAAAATAATTAATAGGACTCTTACACACTATATGAGAACTTTTTACATAACTTTACTACTGATAGCTACACTACAAATTTCAGCAAAGGCTCAACAGCTTCCTTTGTATAGTCAATATGTCGAGAATGGATTTCTATTCAATCCAGCTATGGCTGGTTCTCGCATTTATACACCCGTCCGTTTGACAATTCGTAATCAATGGGTTGGTATTGATGGAGCGCCAGAAACCCAAGCTTTAAGTTTTCACAAAAATTTTGGAGACAGATGTACAACCTGCGATGCTATTGGAAATCCATTATCACGCCGAAGTAACCAAAGAGGAACAGCCATTGGTGGCTATATATTTAATGATAAATATGGCGCAATTTCCCGTACTGGAATAGAATTTACCTACGCCTATCATCTTGAATTCAAACGCCAATATTATGGAAAAAGAGGCACGCGTTTAGCTTTCGGTTTAGGTGGTATTTTCTATCAATACAAATTCGATGGAGATTATATCCCTGTGGGAGATCCGTTGTATACTGGTGGTGATATCGTATCCTATATTCCCGATGCAAACTTTGGTGTCTACCTTTATAATAATGCTTATTTTGTTGGTTTCTCAATAGCTCATCTTTTCGAATCTTCTGTTAAAATGGGAGATGCAGGATTAGATAATGATATCATGTTACGACATTATTATTTTAATGCTGGTTATACCTTTAACATCAACAATCATGTTTCATTAGAACCATCAGTTATTGTTCGAAGAACACTTGATTCTCAAAACTATATTGATGTAACAGCAAAGTTATACATAAGAAGTTTCTGGCTTGCTTTATCATATAGGAATCATGAGCAATATGTTGGTATGATAGGGATAAATTTTGCGAAATATTATTTTGGTTATTCTTACGATTATTATTCAAATAATGAATTAGCAAATCAAAGTAATGGAACCCACGAAATAACCTTTGGTCTCAATTTAGATGTTCCTAAATCTATGATTAAAGAAATTATGAGACGTAATAGAACAGATGCAGCAAAAACTCGCAGAAAAATTAGACAAAAGAGAACAAATAAATTTATGTTTTTCTAAGATTTCATTATTTTAAAAATATCTTTAAAATGAGAAAACTCATTTATACTTTAATTATATTCTCATTTGTATACTTCATTACTGCTTGCGATAATAAAGAGGAATTTAATCATGACTCTGATTTTAATCTGACTTTTTCAAAAGAGAGTATAAGTTTCGATACCATATTTTCGGGACTACCTTCAACAACAAGTCAACTAAAAATATATAACCTATCTTCTAAGACTATTCAGATTGATGAAATTCATTTAGAAAATGATTCTGATTATCAGCTAAACATTAATGGTATTATTGGCAATAATTCAAATAAGACTGAAATCTTACCTAAGGATAGTTTATACATTTTTATAAAACTAAATACCGAAGACCTTAATCAAGATGAACCTCGCCTAATTGAAGATCACATTCTATTTACATTCAATTCTAAAGTTCTAAGATTTCCACTTAAAAGTTGGTCTCAAGACGTTATTCGATTTTCACAAAATGAACTGGAATCACAAACTTGGACAAAAAACCGCCCTTATCTTATAGATCAGGATATAACGCTAAAGGAGAATCATAAATTATCAATACTAGCTGGAACAAAAGTCTATTTTCAAAAAGGAGCAGGATTACACATTAAAGGGGAATTAAATATTGAAGGTAGTTATGAAGAACCCGTGTTTTTCGGATCATCTCGTAGAGAAGAATTATACAAAAACATACCTGGACAATGGAACGGACTTTTCTTTTATGCCGAAAGTAAAAATAATTTTATATCTCACTTCCAATTAGAAAATGCCGCAGAAGGGATAACTGCTCTGTCAGATGTAAATGATAACAATCTGAAAATTGAATATTCAAAACTCTTAAACTTTACTAAGACAGGTATCAAAACACAGAATTTCAATTTAAATATGCACGATGTTATCGTCTCTAGTTGTGGCGAACAAAACATTCTACTTCAAGGTGATGGAGATTTTGAATTTTCGCATTGCAATTTCATTAATTATTGGCAAATTTCATCAAGAACAAACACTTGCTTCAGTTATTTAGCAAATGAAACAAACGATAAAAATTTAAATATCTACAATTCAATCATCTACGGGTCAAATACAAACGAGCTAGAAATAAATAACATAAATAATATTGAAATTATAAATAGTCTAATCAAACTTGAAGAGGAAAAGCAGAATATTTTTGCTGCTAGTTTTAAAGGCTGTATTTTCAATATGGATCCAGATTTTAGTAATAAATATGAACACAACTACAATCTACGTCAAGGTTCACCATTAATTAACACCGCTAAACTGGATTATGCCAATCAGCACCCATTCGATTATAATGGCAACTCGCGAATCTCTGACACACAACCAGATATTGGTTGTTTTGAATTTATAGATAAGACTGAGTAATTAAAATTAGCTTTACATACCATGAAAAATAAACTGCTTTTTTTATTGGTTTTGCTTTTCCCCCTAATCTCCCATGCACAATCCAATAGTGCTAAAGGAATTGATGGCTTACGATCTGATTATCGTATTCTATTCTATAATGTTGAAAATTTATTCGACACTAAAGATGATAGCTTAAAAAATGATGCTGAATTTTTGCCACAAGGTGTAAAATATTGGACATGGAAAAAGTATCAAGATAAGTGCAAAAAAATTGCGAAAATAATAATGGCTGTTGGTGGTTGGCAATTACCTGAAATTGTAGGCCTTTGCGAAATTGAAAATAAAAAAACACTCAATGGCATATTATATTCAACTCCATTGAAAAAAGCAAATTACAAGATCATTCATAAAGAATCACCCGATCATAGAGGTATTGATGTCGCTTTACTCTACCAACCTGACCGCTTCTTCCCTATCGATACAACATTTCTAAAATTGACCTATAATAATTCGAGCTATTCAACAACTAGAGATATTTTATATGTAAAAGGAATAACACATACAGACGACACTTTACATATTTTTGTTAATCATTGGCCATCTCGTTGGGGAGGACAGTTGGAATCAGAACATAAACGCATATCAGCAGCTCAACTTTTAAGAAATAAAGTCGATACTATATTTCAAAATAACAGGAAAGCCAAAATTATCATCATGGGTGATTTCAACGACTACCCTGACAATAATTCTATACGCAAAACATTAAAAGCTAGTGTACCTGACAACGAAATTACAAATAACCAATTGTATAATTTAGCCGCGGTGTTACAGAAAAAAAGTTCTATAGCTTCTAATAAATATAAAGGTGTGTGGGGAATGCTAGATCAATTTATTGTTTCAGGTGCACTTTTAAATTCAAATGGTATTTTGCAAACTCATCCAAACAATATGTTCATATTTGCTCCAGCCTATTTACTTGAAACAGATGTTTCGTATAAAGGCAAACGCCCATGTAGAACTTATATCGGATATAAATATCACGGAGGCTTTAGTGATCATCTACCTGTCTATTTAGACCTGTGGAGAACCTTAGATGATGAAAAATAAAAAGCTTTTATGTAAATTATTAGCCTCCAAACGTATACATGTAAATAATAATCATTATCTTCATATAAAAATGGAGGTAATATGAAATTTGAAAAGAATTTACTAGATCAAAAATCTTCTGCTAAAACAATCATAGGGCTATTAGGTATCATACTAATAGTAATATGGGTAAGCTCTAAGTTTTATATAGAAGAAAGTTTTGAAACATTCGATTTTGTCAACCTAATACTACTTTTTTTATTAGCTATGGTATTTATTTTCGAAGGAAGAGGAATCCGATTGGCATCGATCATTGGAAAAGCCTTTATTCTAATTGATGAAGAACAAATAAGTTTGAAAAAAAGTGTTTTTAGCAAAAAACAAACAATCCTTTGGGAAGACATAAAATCAATAGAGTACAAACCAAATTATTTTCTTTTTACTAAACAAGATGATAGTTTATTTCCTTTAAAACTAAAACAACAAGCATACCGTTTTAATAGAGAAGTTCTTGACTTTATAAAGATAATAGGCAAGCATAAAAATATTGAAGTCGAAAGAATGAACGATTTTAGAAAAAAATAAAAATTTAAAATCTTCCATTTGAACAACAATCAAATGGAGGATATTTTAGCTAAAATATAGATTTTAAAAAATCAAAATTAGAACTCCAACTCCACTTTTTTGATCATTAAAACTTCAGCAAGGAGCAATATCTAGATTCATAAACCTACCTTTCAAAAACAAAATTAGTACAAGATTTACATCGTTCTAATCTTATCCCTTAAGATCAATCATATCCGAAGATTTTTCCTAATTTTGTCGACACGCAAAAAGGCGCTAAAAACTATAATATTAGTATTTTATTTTTGCTCACAACTTGAAAATATTGATCATGACAAATAAAATCACACAACTTTTTGGAATCGAAAAACCTATTATTCAAGGAGGAATGGTATGGTGTTCAGGATGGAAACTAGCAACAGCTGTAAGTAATGCAGGTGGCTTGGGACTTATAGGTGCAGGATCTATGCATCCAGATATATTCCAAGAACATATCCAAAAAGCAAAAGCGGCATGTAACAAACCTTTTGGTGTAAACGTACCTCTTCTTTATCCTGAAATGGATAAGATCATGGATATCATCGTAAAAGAAGAAGTAAAAATCGTATTTACATCTGCTGGTAGTCCAAAAAAATGGACGCCATTCTTAAAGAAACATGGTATTACTGTCGTTCATGTTGTATCAAGTGCTTTTTTTGCCAAAAAATGCGAAGATGCTGGCGTAGATGCTATTGTTGCTGAAGGGTTTGAAGCAGGTGGACATAATGGTCGAGAAGAAACAACAACTTTAGCTTTAATACCCAATGTAAGGAAAGCGACTAAACTACCTTTAATCGCTGCTGGTGGTATTGCCTGTGGCAAAAGTATTTTAGCAGCTCTTTGTTTAGGTGCCGATGGTGTTCAAATTGGAACTCGTTTTGCTGCATCTGAAGAATCTTCATCTCATATCAATTTTAAAGAAGCAATCGTTAAACTTGGTGAAGGTGATACTAAGCTTTCTCTAAAAAAATTAGCTCCTACCCGATTAATCAAAAACAAATTCTTTGAGCAAGTAAACGAAGCTGAATGTCGTGGTGCTTCTCCTGAAGAAATGAGAGAAATACTTGGAAAAGGACGTGCTAAAAATGGCATGTTTGAAGGAGATTTAGAAGAAGGCGAATTGGAAATAGGACAAGTTGGTGCAATGATAAAAAGTATTCAACCTGTTTCTGAAATTATAGATCAAATGATGACAGAATACAAACAAGAACTTGAAATTCTAAAATCAGAGCAATCTAAATACCAATTCTAAAAAAATTAGAGTGCAAACATGATACTTGCATTTGAATTAGAAAGAAGACAAAATTGATCTTCTTAATTTAAAATATTGAAATGATTGAATTCGATAAGTTCACACTTGACAACGGACTTAAGGTAATTGTGCATAAAGACACAACAACCCCCTTAGCTGCTGTTAATATTCTATATAATATTGGTGCCAAAGATGAAGATCCTGAACAAACAGGCTTCGCACATCTATTTGAACACCTTATGTTTGGTGGCTCGGTAAATATCCCCAATTATGATGAACCTCTTCAACAAGTTGGAGGTGATAATAATGCCTGGACAAATAGCGATGTAACAAACTACTACCTTACTGTTCCTAAAGAAAACTTAGAAACAGGATTTTGGCTTGAATCTGACAGAATGCTAAGTTTAGCTTTCACAGAAAAAAGCTTAGAAGTTCAAAAAGCAGTTGTTATCGAGGAGTTTAAACAACATTATTTCAATCATCCTTATGGTGATGTTTGGTTACATCTAAGACCGCTAGCCTACAAAAAACATCCGTATCAGTGGTCAACAATTGGTAAATCTTTAGAGCATATCGAAAATGCTAAATTACAAGATGTAAAAGATTTTTTCTTTCATCATTATGCACCAAACAACGCCGTATTAGTTGTTGCGGGAAATGTTGAAACATCAGAAGTGAAACGCTTGGCTGAAAAATGGTTTGGACCTATTGAAAAAAGAGAAATTGCACTTCGTAATTTACCTATTGAACCTAAGCAAACTGAGTTTAGATCACTCCATTTAGATAGAGATGTACCTTATGATGCCATTTATATGGCTTTTCATATGGGAAAACGTAACGATGAAGATTACTTTAAAGTAGATTTACTTTCAGACATTCTATCAAACGGTCAATCTTCACGTATTTTCCAAACACTTGTTAAAGATAAAAATCTATTTTCTACTATAGATGCCTATTTAACAGGTGATTTTGAACCTGGCTTATTTGTTGTTAGTGGCAAATTAACCGAAGGTGTGAGTATGGAAACTGCAGAAAAATCTATTTGGGAAGTTCTTAATGAAGTTTGTGCAACAAAAGCAAGTGATTATGAACTTCAAAAAGTGAAAAATAAGCTTGAATCATCTCTTGTGTTCTCTGAAATTAGTTTTTTAAATAAAGCTATGAATATTGCACAACACGAAATTATTAATCAAGCTGAAGATATTAATCTTGAAGTAGAAAGATATAACAAAGTTACTACTGAGGATATACAAGAAATGGCTCAAAAAATTCTTATCAAAGAAAATTGTTCCACTCTTTATTACCACGCAAAAAAACAATAATGGAAAATTTGAATCGTAACTTACCTCCTCAATTCAAAACAATTGAGCATGTAGATATTCCTAAATCAAAAAAAGAAATTTTGAGCAATGAGATTCCTGTCCATATTATCTCTGGTGGTAGTCAGGATGTTGTTAAAATTGAACTGATTTTTAATGCCGGATTATGGTATCAGAAATATCCTTTAATTGCTGGCATATGCAACTCAATGCTTAACGAAGGAACCGAAAATTATACAGCTTCAGAATTAGCTGAAAAATTTGACTTTTATGGCGCATACATCTCTTATAGTAATAGCCAACACTATGCTAGTATTAGCTTATACACACTCAACAAATACTTAGCAGAAACCTTAAATTTACTTGAAGAGATAATTAAACGCCCTACATTTCCTCAAAAAGAGCTTAAAACCATTCTAAGTAATAAAAAACAGAATTACCTTGTAAATAGAGAACAAGCAAGTGCTCTGGCCAAAGAAAAATTTAACAGCCTTATTTATGGTGAGAATCATCCTTACGCCAATATCTTCGAAGCAAAATCTTTCGACGAGGTTAAATTAGATGATGTTAAATCGTTTTACAAAGAATGTTACACTTCCGATAACTGTCGAATTATTGTTGCTGGAAAAATAAACGAATCAGTTTTAAACATGATCGAAGACTGTTTTGGAGCAAAATCTTGGAATACCAAAACTTCGATTAAAGATGTAGAACACCAGTTTATAAGTTCCACTGATAAAAAAGTTTTTATTCATAAAAAGGATGCTGTTCAATCATCAATTCGAATTGGACGTCCTCTTTTTAATAAAACACATAAGGATTATGCAGGCATTATGCTACTAAATCTTGTTCTTGGAGGCTACTTCGGCTCACGTTTAATGCAGAACATTCGTGAAGACAAAGGATATACTTATGGCATTAATTCCCTTTTACTTTCACATTTAAAATCGGGACATTTTGCAATTATAACCGAAGTTGGAACTGATGTTTGCGAAGCAGCTATCTCCGAAATATATAAAGAAATTAAAAGGCTGAGAGAAGAATTAATTCCTGAAGAAGAACTAAACCTTGTGAAAAATTTCTTTGCAGGAGAAATGTTAAGAAGTTTTGATAGCCCATTTGCTCTATCAGAAAGCTTAAAAGGGAATCTTCCTTTCGGATATGACAATTCATACTACGAGACGTTTCTGCAAAGAATAAAAGCAACTTCTTCTCAAACAATTATGGAATTAGCTAATACTTATTTCAAAGAAGAGGATCTTTATGAGGTCGTTGTTGGAGAAAAAAAAGCTTAATTTAAAAATTAAACTAAAAATGAGCAATTAGCTAAAGCTAATTGCTCATTTTTTTAAGGAGAAATACTATATTCACAAATTAAGAATAACGAATCTAAATAAATTAGCTAAACGAGACTTTAAATCCGGAGTTTTAACTAATTTTATAGACTAGGGGAAAATCAAATTGACAATAGGTTCAGTTTTCACAACGAAAGCTATAACAAATCATATTTTTTCGATTTGTATTAAGATTATTATAAATTAGTGCCATATGACAGTTGAAACCCAACAAGATAAAGAATTAATACGCGCAAGTTATCAAAAGCTCTTACTTAGCTGTAAGAGAAGTGATACGCCCGAGAGAAAAGCGATGATTGAGAAGGCTTTCCATTTTGCATGTGAAGCCCATAAAGGAGTACGGCGTAAATCGGGAGAACCTTATATTATTCACCCAATTAAAGTAGCTGAAATTGCAGCTAAAGAAATTGGCTTAGGAACAAAATCAATAGTCGCTGCTTTACTACACGATGTTGTTGAAGACACAGACTGTACAATTGAAGATATTGCCCATCATTTTGGCGACAAAGTAGCCTCTATTGTTGATGGACTAACTAAGATTTCAGGCGCTTGCAATCAGGAAACGTCAATGCAGGCCGAGAATTTTAGAAAAATGTTATTGACTCTTTCTGATGATATTCGTGTCATTATTCTAAAGATTGCAGATCGATTACATAACATGCGAACGTTAAGTTCCATGCCATTGCGTAAGCAAATGAAAATTGCAGGAGAAACCTTATTCCTTTTTGCTCCTTTAGCCCATCGATTAGGCCTATACAAAATTAAATCAGAGCTTGAGGATTTAAGCTTAATGTATGAGCATCCTGAAGATTATAAAGATATTGTTGAAAAGATTAAAGAAAAAGAAGCTGAGCAGATAATCGTTATCGATCAAATCATCAAACCTATTAAGAAATTGCTGAATGATAACAACATAACCTGTACAATTATAAATCGTCCTCGTTCAATCTTCTCTATTTGGAACAAGATTGAATACAAAAAAATCAAACTTCAAGATATTTATGATGTACCAGCAATAAGAGTCATTTTTAAACCTCAGGAAGAAATACCTGAAAAAAACCAATGTTGGAACATTTATTCGTTAATAACGGACATATATAAACCAAAGCCAGAACGCATTAGAGATTGGATGACAACACCCAAAGCTAATGGGTACGAAGCGCTACATATGACGGCGATGGGGCCTCAAGGCAAATGGATTGAAATTCAAATCTGTTCCAATAGAATGAACGAAATCGCAGAGCGTGGTTTTATCGCCCACTCTAGGAATAGTGATGTAAATGAGTCTGAATTAGACAAATGGCTGAAGGATGTTAGAGAAATACTTGAAAATCCTGAATCTGATGCCTTAGCTTTTCTGGATGAATTTCGTTTAAATTTATTCTCGCAAGAAATCCAAGTTTTTACGCCTAAGGGATTAATCAAAACACTGCCTAAACATTCAAGTGCTTTAGATTTTGCCTATAATATCCACACAGATATTGGTAATCATTGCATTGGAGCTAAAGTCAATCACAGACTTGTATCATTAAATTATGTTCTTCGTAGCGGTGATCAAGTAGAAATACTAACATCTGACAAACAAAAACCTAAACCTGAGTGGCTTGATTATGTTGTAACGGCTAGAGCTAAATCAAAAATAAAGGCCGAATTTAAAGATGATAGAAAACGATTAATTTATGCAGGGATTAAGCTACTAGAAGAACACCTTATAAATATTGGCTTAGTTTTAAATTCTAAGGCGACTAAAAAATTGATGGAACACTATCAATTCACAAATAAGGATGAACTTTTTCTAAACTTTGGATCATCAAAACTTAAACTAGAAGAAGTAAAAGAGATCGTTAAAAAGAAATCAAGAAATAAATTTATAAAATACTGGAGCCTACAATTATTCGGCAGCGATAGTAAAGAAACATCAGCTGTAAAAGCAGAAAATAAGCCTGAAATTGACAAAAGGAAACCTTTTCTTTTAGAAGAAACCATGTCTGAAGAAAAGTATAAAATTGCAAACTGTTGCAGGCCTATACCTGGAGATGATGTGGTAGGTTATGTTGATCTGGAAAATAATGTGACCATTCACAAAAGGAAATGCCCTAATGCACTCAAATTAATGTCTAGCCAAGGCGACAAAATAATTGAAGCCAATTGGACAAGTCATCGTTTAATGTCATTTTTAGCGATAATAGAGCTAAGTGGAATTGATAAAATTGGAATTGTTAACGATATAACATCTATCATCTCAAAAGATCATGATGTAAACATGAGATCTATCCATTTTGAAAGCCCGGATGGCGTATTTGAAGGACTAATTCACTTGTATGTCCATAATACTGAAGATTTAAACAATCTAATGAAAAAACTAATTAAAATTAAAGGACTCGACAATGTGAGACGTATTGAAAACATAGAAGAATATAGTTAATATTTTTTTTCTCCTAATTATGGGAATAATCAAAAAAAACACTATTTTAGCCATCGTTATTTAAAATTAGATTAGATAATGATAATATAGCTTTAGAAAGTATGATTAGCGAAGACACAAAAGAAATTGTAAAAAAGATGTTTACTGATTACCTTCAAAAAAAGGGTCACAGAAAAACACCTGAACGATATGCCATACTTGACGAAATATACTCGCGTGAAGGTCACTTCGATATTGAATCGCTTTATATTTTCATGAAGAATAAAAACTATCGTGTCAGTAGAGCTACACTCTACAATACAATCGACATTCTTTTAGATTGTAAACTTGTAATAAAACATCAATTTGGGAAAAACATTGCTCAATTTGAAAAAGCTTATGATAGCAACAAACACGATCATTTAATATGTACTAAATGTGGTAAGATTATAGAGTTCTGTGACACTCGTTTAGAAGATGTTAGAAAGAACGTTTCTAATAATATGGACTTCTTGGTTTCACATCATTCTCTATACATTTATGGCATATGTCCTGAGTGCAGAAAAAAAGAAAAATAACATTAACATTCAATACAAATCTAAAGTCCTTATAAATAAGGGCTTTTTTTTATTCCCTCAAGTGATTTTTCTACAAGTCACTCTCTAATCTAAAATATTTATTACCTTTGACTGTTAACAGTTAGCTGTTAACATCAAGCAAAATTCTCAGCTAATACCTCCCTTTAAATTGGCATGTATTTGCTGGGTTATAATCAACCGTTTTATTCAAATTATTTGTCAATGTATAATACTTTCGCGGTTTTTATTTAAGCTGAATTATTAATTTCATTCGACAAATCTGATCAAATTATTACCTATGAAAGTTGATGTACTTTTAGGACTCCAGTGGGGAGATGAAGGAAAAGGAAAAATTGTAGATGTTCTTACTCCAAAGTATGATATTATAACAAGATTCCAAGGTGGACCAAACGCTGGTCATACACTAGAATTTAATCACATCAAACACGTATTACATACTATTCCTTCAGGAATTTTTCGTGATGATAAGTTAAATGTAATTGGAAATGGTGTTGTAATTGATCCTGTTATTTTCAAAAAAGAAATTGAAAGTATCAAAGCAATTGGTGTTGATTTAAGTAAAAATCTTTTTATCTCGAAAAAAGCACACTTAATTTTACCATCTCATAGAATTCTAGATGCTGCTTCTGAAGCTTCAAAAGGAAAATCGAAAATTGGTTCAACACTTAAAGGTATTGGTCCAACTTATATGGACAAAACAGGTCGTAGTGGTTTAAGAGTAGGTGATATTCTTACCAATTTCGATGAGAAATATAAAGCCTTAGTTAAGAAACATGGCGAAATGTTAGATAAATTCTATTCATACGAGTATGATTTATCAGAATATGAAGCTGAGTGGTTTGAAGGCATCAAACTTTTGCAAGAATTTAAACTAATTGATAGTGAGATCTTCTTAAATGAAAGTTTGAGAAATGGCAAATCAATTCTTGCTGAAGGTGCTCAAGGTACACTTCTTGATATTGATTTTGGTTCATACCCATTCGTTACTTCATCAAGCACTGCTTGTGCAGGTGCTTGTACTGGTTTAGGTGTTGCTCCCAACAAAATTGGTGAAGTTATCGGAATCTTCAAAGCATATTGTACTCGTGTAGGCATGGGACCTTTCCCAACTGAGCTTTTCGATGCAACAGGTGCAGATTTAAGAGATAAAGGAAACGAATTTGGTGCAACAACAGGTCGTGAAAGACGTTGTGGTTGGTTAGATCTTGTATCTCTTAAATATTCAATCATGATTAACGGTGCAACTCAGTTAACTATGATGAAATCGGATGTATTAGACGAATTCGATACAATAAAGATTTGTACAGGATACGAACTAGACGGCAAAGAAATTGACTATGTACCATACGAAATGACTGATGCTATCAAACCCGTTTACACTGAGTTTAAAGGTTGGAAAACTGATATGACTACTATGTCAAACGAAAGTGAATTTCCTGCTAACTTTAAATCTTACGTTGATTTTATCGAAAAAGAAACAGGTGTAAAAATCACCATCGTATCAGTTGGTCCTAATCGATCACAAACTATTGTAAGAAAATAATTACTAGTAAATAGAAATTCAAACTTGAATCTCTGTTTAAATAGTATAATTCATATAAAAACCTCTACGACTTTTTACTTAAGTCGTAGAGGTTTTTTTTGTATCACCCTTCTTTGTAAAAAATACCTGATAGCTAAAACTCAAAATATAAAATTCTATAATTAGGGTCGTTAGCATTTAAACTTGTTATTAATATTGATTAAATTTGGTAGGCAAGTTAAAATTTGAATCTCAATTTCGATAAATATCAATCCATATGGAGCAAAATAACACGACCAATCAAAAAAAATTGCTCAAAGCCATACGACCACAGCGCATAATTTGGCCTATTATGATTGGTTTTGTTGTCATCATATATCTACTCGTTAAAGATTTTAAGCCAGGAACATTTGATTTATTAGAATTTTCATGGTTTACGCTTATTGGAATATTAATTGCCATACTGATGATGGCACTTCGTGATTTGGGATATATGGCCAGATTAAGAATATTAACTGAAAAAGAATTTTCTTGGAAAAAAAGTTTCCGCATTATCATGCTTTGGGAATTTACATCTGCAATTACACCATCAGCAATAGGAGGAACCTCATTTGCAATACTATACCTAAATAAAGAAGGTTTAAGCTTAGGGAGAAGTTCTGCAGTAGTTATGGCTACATCTTTTCTCGATGAGCTCTACTTTATTATTATGCTGCCACTGATTATTCTTCTTTTAGACTGGCAACAACTCTTTTTATTGGATCCTGGAAATGCATCAACATTAGGCTCATCACTTTTATTTTTAGTATTGGGAGCGTATTTATTAAAATTAGCCTACTTAATCGTTCTTAGTTATGGTTTATTTAAAAACCCACGCGGACTTAAATGGCTATTACTATGGATTTTTAAACTGCCAATTCTAAGAAAATGGAAACAAGGTGCTAATCAAACGGGAACGGATATAATCCAAAGCTCAAAAGACTTGAAAAACAAGAGTTATAAATTCTGGTTGAAAGCTTTTTTTGCTAGCTTCTGTTCGTGGACAGCTCGCTATTGGGTAGTAAACTCAATTTTAATTGCTTTTTGGTTTTCTCAATACAGTGCAATGGATCATATTATGATTTTTGCCCGCCAACTACTTATGTGGATTATGATGCTTATTAGTCCAACCCCAGGTGGAAGTGGATTTTCTGAGTGGGTCTTTACGCAGTATCTTGGTGATTTTATTCCTGAAGCAGGACTCACCATCGCTCTAGCTCTAATCTGGCGATTAATTTCTTATTATCCTTACCTATTTATTGGCATGTATATGCTTCCTAGATGGATTAAGAAAAACTTCTAAAAAAAAACTCTGTTTCATTATATATAAAAATCTAATAATGAAACAGAGTTTATACTCTTATATATTATTTTTGGAGTTCCAAACTAAAGCTGCAGTTCCTAAAACAGCTGCATTTTCAGTTAATCCAGAAGGTAAAACCTGAATCTTATTTTTATAGACCGATAAAAGATTTTCTTCTAAAGATTTACGAACAGGATCAAATAAAATATCTCCTGCTTGGGTTAATCCACCAAATAAGAATATAGCCTCAGGACTAGTTACAGCAACAACATTTGCCAAAACTTCGCCTAAGATAGTTGCCGTGTAGGTAAACGTCTCTTTTGCTACCTCATCACCACGATTAGCAGCTTCAGCCACCATCTTTGCAGTTAATTTATTGTATGGAATATCTCTTAATTCACTATCTCCAATATGTCTTGCGAGTAACTTATATACAGACCTTTTGACTCCAGTAGCTGAAACATAAGTTTCCAAACAACCTTTACGACCACATCCACACTCACGTCCACTCTTACGAACAATCATATGACCTATTTCTCCAGCAAAACCATCATGACCATGAAGAATATCTCCATTTACAAAAATGCCACTACCTAGTCCTGTACCAAGTGTAATCACAATAAAATTATTCATATTACGAGCGGCACCAAATACCTTCTCTCCCATTGCTGCAGCATTGGCATCATTGGTCATATAAACAGGAACATCCATTCGTTTTTTCACAAGAGAAACAAACGGAATTCTCCCCTTCCAACGCAAATTTGCCGCATCTTCAATAGTACCAGTATAATAAGACGCATTAGGTGCACCTATACCAATTCCTTTTATATCTATCTGATATGATAAAGCATTTCTCTTAGTTTCCACTATTTGAAATAATTCATCTATATAATCTTCTATATCTGCATGTTTCTGAGTCTTCAATGTCCCTTTTGCAAGACAAACTCCTTCTTTATTTATAAAACCAAAAATCGTATTGGTACCTCCAATATCAATTCCTAAAGCGACTTCTATCATTATTTGACGTTTTTTCAAAGATTACTAATTATGCTTATGCCCTTTTAAAGCATAAAAAAGAATGTAGCCATAACATACAATTGCCACGACAAACGAATTAGCCAAACCAAAACGATCGGCCAAAATACCCATAATCATAGGTACAACAGCTCCTCCAACAATTGCTAAGCAAAGAATTCCCGATCCCTGACTGGTATGTTTTCCCAACCCATCGATGGCTAAAGTAAAAATAGTTGGAAACATGATTGAATTAAACAAGCCTACCAAAACAATACTCCAAAGAGCTACATAACCGGTAGTCAGCATACTAATAACAATTAAAATAGCCACCATAACCGAATTAAAAGCCAATACTTTTGCAGCAGAAATTTTCTGCATCACTGCAGACCCAATAAAACGGCCTACCATGGCGCCACCCCAAAAAATAGCTACATATTGGGCAGCTTCAGCTTCCTTAAACAAGTGCAAACCTTCGTCACCAAAATACATTACCAAAGCACTACCAATTGAAACTTCAGCGCCAACGTAGGTGAATATTCCTACCGCACCTAGAATCAAATGGCGAATTTTCCAGGCCGAGCCTTCTGCTTTCACCTCATCGGTGTCCTGAATTTTAGGCAATTTTACAAAGGCAAATACCAAAGCAATCACTACCAAAGTAATTGCTAAACCCACATAAGGAACCTGAACGGCAGCCGCTTGGCTCGCCAAATCCTGACTCGTATTATTTAATATTAACCATCCACCAAAAATAGGAGCAACAGTAGTCCCTAATGCATTAAATCCTTGTGTTAAATTCAATCGACTTGAGGCTGTTTCGGGAGTACCCAATGCAGCAACATAAGGATTTGCAGCCACCTGCAGAATAACAATTCCAGAGGCTAAGACAAAAAATGCACAAAGAAAAAAGCCGTAGGAATGGAATTCGGCAGCAGGATAAAACATAGCAGCACCAACACCAGCAACCATCAAGCCACTAACAATTCCCATTTTGTACCCAATTTTCCCGATAATTGCCCCAGCTGGTAAAGACATTAAAAAATAAGCACCAAAAAAGGTAAACTGAACCAACATCGCCTGTGTGATTGACAAATCGAACAATCCTTTTAAATGAGGAATTAAAATATCATTCATACAGGTTAAAAATCCCCACATAAAAAATAAGGAAGTCAATAATCCTAGAGCAGCCTTAAAATTCATAGGCTTTCCGCTCGATTGATTATCTACTTGATTCACTTTTGCGTTTATTGATACCATAATGCTAGTTTTAAAATTTCTTCCCTACAAAGTATCAATAATTACAAAAAGAAACATGATAATATTATACCATTTAATAACACTATATTTGCATAAATTTAATAACATCTATCAAACAACAACAATTACGTACAATCTTGTTAATTATTAAGCATGGCTCTATTTCTTGAAGAAGTACCTATAAGTACCCATAAGTCGTTTCGATCAAAGATTGATATTTTGCCTCACATTGTTGTTCCATGGCATTATCATCATGAATTCGAATTAATTTACATCGAAAAAAGTCGGGGAACATTGATTGTTGGAGATTGTATTGATAAATTTAAGGATGGAGATATGATTTTTCTTGGTCCCAACATTCCTCATGTAATGAAAAATGAGGAGGCTTATTATCAGAAAGATCCAAATTTAAGTGCAATTGCTAAGGTAATCCATTTCAAAAAAGAAATTCTAGGTGACAGTCTGTTGAGTTTACCTGAATTCCACAAAATTAAATTACTCCTAAAAATAACATCTAGGGGACTTAGCATTTATGGAAAAACAAAATTGAAAATAATTGATCTCTTAGAAAAATTAGATCAATCTAAAGGTGCCACTCGTTTGATTATTCTTTTACAAATTTTAGACACTCTATCCCAATCTGATGAAATCACCCCAATAGCTTCTGATGCATTTGTCGAGAGTTTTAAACACTCAAGTAATCAAAAGTTATATCAGATATATGAATATGTGAGTAAGAATTTTCAACAAAAAATAGATTTAGATTCGGCAGCAAAAGTAGCTAACTTAAGCAAAACCGCTTTTTGTCGCTTTATAAAGAACAAAACAAATAAAACTTTTTCTGAGCTCCTAAATGGAATGAGAATTAACTATGCTAAGAAACTCATCGTAGAAAGAAAATTAAGCATGGCTCAAATAGCATACGAATGCGGCTTTAATAGTCCATCCTATTTCAATAAACAATTCAAAAATCTTACAGGACAAACTCCACAAGAACTAAAGAGATTATCCTAATAAATAAATTTTATTAAAATAGAAAAGGCTGCTGACAACCGCCAACAGCCACTTTCAAAGAAAACCAATTAATTATATTTTTAAACCATTATTTAGGACACCACTCCCAAAGTCATTAAAAGAACAAGTCTTTTACTAACTATGATTCTTTATTTGTTAATCAACAAACAATCCAAAGATGCCAATTTGCTCATAAACAGAACTCAAGATTATTAATTATAAAATTTGAACACCATAAAGTGTACGCCTAAGTCACAAGTCGTGTTCAAAAACGGACACAAATTAGATCTACATTAACGATAATTTTGATTTCCAGAGCTACTAATACCGTAAATCCACAGATTGCCATTATTCATATATAACTTTCTATCTGCAGAACGACTTCCAACTCTCAAATCTCCTGAAGAAGCCTTTAAATCGAAACTCATATCATTAACATTATTATTAAAATCCATTGAAACATCACCTGAGGTTGATTTAAACATCGAATCTCCAATTAACTCAACAGCATTACCACTTATATCACCTGAAGTAGTCGTTAGATTTAGAACCGATTTAGCATTATTGATTATTAAATCGCCCGAAGTTGAAACATTTGAAATACGCCCATCAATATTTTCAAACTGTAAATCACCAGAACTTGTTCTAGTCGTCAAATCACCTGTTACATCAAAGAATAAAAAATCGCCAGATGTTGCTTTAGTCATAATACTTGCTCGAATATGTTTAAAGGATTGATCCCCTGAGGACGATACAGCAGAAACAGCACCTTTTAGATAATCAACTTCTAAATCACCTGAAGTAGAAGAAGTAATCAATTGAGTTTCCACATTCTTAAGTTCGACATCTCCTGAGGTGCTTGCCAATTTCATTTTATCAGCAACTATTTCTTCAATATAAATATCTCCCGAAGAGTTACGAATATCAATATTCATTGAATAAGGTACTTTTAAAGTTAAGTTCGCCTCAAATCTTCCCATAATCGAGCTTGGTGCTTCAATCCAAACCTTTAAAAGAGAGCCTTCTTGTTTGTATTTAAATTCAAAATCCTTATCTCCCCATAGCTTTCCACGAATAATACCCTTTAAATCAACACTATCATTCTCTGTACCAAGAATGTTTACATCAACAAAACGACCTTCTATTTCTAAGCTTTTAATACCATCAAACTGAACATCAGCTTCAGCATAAATTGTCTGAGCATTACCGTAGAATGGCATAAAAAGTATCCCAACAAGGACAATTAAATATCTTACATTCATTTTTCTCATCTTCATATCTATTATTTTAGTTAATGGTATATTAAAATAATCAGCAAATAAACGATTCACCTACATAACTTTATGTAAGACGACATAAATGAACATATAGTTACAGCTAAAAACGTTTATATTCTTAATAAAAGAATAGAAATAGGATTTATGGAAAAAAATTAGTCATTATTGACCTTTAAAACAGCATCGTTTCATAATATTAACTTATTGCTATTTAGACATTATCTAAATTATAGTATATTTGTATATATATTACTAATAGATTGTAAATACCATCGATATAAAAAGAATATGACCTCAGACATTAAAATAAAAGAACGATTAACCAAAAGTACTGTTGTTTCAAATAGAGAAATTGCACCGGGTATTTATGTCCTAAAAATTAAGAGAAAGATCGATTTTAAATCGGGACAATACATAGGAATTACCACCGATATAGATGTTGAACCTAGGCTTTACACAATAGCAAGTGGCGAGAATGATAATACAATTCAAATCCTTTATAATGTGAAAGACGATGGTTGGTTAACGCCTAGATTAAGCGAACACAAAGATGGTTCAACTATTTACATGACATCTCCTAAAGGTGACTTCATAGATGATGAAAGTACAGCATGGTGGATAGCTTCTGGGACAGGAATTGCACCTTTTGCTTCTATGTTTCGTTCAGGCTTAAAGGAGAATAAAACACTTATCCATGGCGGCAGATTCACACACTCATTCTTTTTTGAAAAAGAATTTAAACCAGTACTTAAAAATAAGTATATACGTTGTTGTTCACAAGAAGAAGGTAATGGTTTGTATAATGGAAGATTAACCCGATATTTGCAAGACATTGATATTTTACCCAAAGATTGTAGATATTTCCTTTGTGGCAGCCCCGAAATGGTTGTTGAAGTAAGAGATTTACTCATAGACAAAGGCGTGGCTTTCAATAAAATTATTGCAGAAATATACTTTTAATCTACCAAAATAGATCTATAAAATTACAATTACCCGATGGCTAAAGACATACTATTAGGAAAAACATTAGAAGAATTAACACAAGTTGTTTTAGACTTGAAACTTCCAAAATTCACAGCAAAACAGATTGCTGATTGGCTTTATAAGAAAGATATTACCAGTATTGATGAAATGCTAAATTTATCTTTAAAGGCAAGAACTCTCTTAAAAGAAAATTTTAATATTGGTTTAATTCCTACACTTAAAGAAGAATGTTCGGTAGATGGTACAAAAAAATACCTATATCCTACAAACTTGCCTCATCAATTTATTGAGACAGCTTATATCCCTGATGATGATAGAGCCACACTTTGCGTATCATCTCAAGTTGGCTGTAAAATGGGTTGTTTATTTTGCATGACTGGAAAACAAGGATTTCAAGCTCAACTTAAAGCTGGTGAAATTATAAATCAGGTTCGTTCTTTACCAGAATGGCACAAGCTTACCAATATTGTTTATATGGGTATGGGAGAACCACTTGATAATGTTCCAGAGGTAATGAAATCTCTTGAAATATTAACTTCCGATTATGGTATGGGAATGAGTCCTCGAAGGATTACTGTTTCTACCATTGGAATTATCCCTGGTATGAAAACATTCTTAAACGAAAGTGAATGTCATTTAGCAGTAAGTCTACACACCCCTTTCGACGATGAGAGAAAGAAACTTATGCCCGTCCAAAATGTCTATCCTATTAAGGATGTTTTGAGTATGATTCGTGAGTTTGATTTTGGTCGTCAACGTAGAGTTTCGTTTGAATATATTATGCTTAAAGGTATAAATGACACACCCGCTCATGTTAAAGAATTGTGTCGAATTTTGGATGGTATAAATTGCCGAATGAATTTAATTCGTTTTCATCCTATCCCCAATTCACCACTCATTGGTTCTGATGAAGAAACTGTTGAAGAGTTTAAAAATCTTCTTAATAAAAAAGGACTTTCAACAACTGTTCGTCGCTCTAGAGGCTTAGATATTTTTGCTGCTTGTGGCTTATTATCAACTAAAGAATTGATGAAACAACAAAATAAAGACTTCTAAAAAAAACGATGATACTAAAAAATCCTGCTCTTAAGGCAGGATTTTTTTATATTCTAAATTCTATTTTTTACTTATCAGATGAAGCCCTAATAATTAAATTAGCATGTACAACAGCTACTTTTACTTTATCGCTATCTGGTTTATCTTCCATTTGTTCAAATAAAAGAGTTGCAGCCTCTCGACCAACTTGTTTAGGATTTTGGTCCATAGTTGAAATTGAAGGTTCCATATAACGAGAACGACGACTATTTGAGAAACCAACAATTGCAACTTCCTCAGGAATTTTAAGTCCCAATTCCTTGGTAGCCATTATAGCTCCAATTGCCAATTCATCATTTATTGCAAAAAATGCATCAGGACGATTAATTCTTGAAAGCAATTCTTTAGTTGCATGTTTTGAGGAGTCTACAGTAAATTCACAGCGTGAAACTAATGTTTCATCAAAAGGAATACCTTTATCTTCAAGAGCACGTTTATAACCACGCATTCTATTTTTACCATATAACATATATTCCGGACCGGTAAGAAATGCAACACGCTTAGCTCCACCATTTAAAAGATGAGTAACAGCTAAATGAGCAGCAGCAGCATCATCAGCTACAACCTTAGAAACGTCTAGTTCTTTTGATGTTCTATCGAATAAAACGATAGGCACACCCATATCTTTTATTTTATGAATATGATCGTATGTATTGGTCGCACGAGACAATGATAAAATAATACCATCCATTCTCATGTTTAAAAATCCATCAACATTCTTCTGCTCTTTCTTTAATTTCTCATTTGAAGAACTCACAAAAACTTGGTAGCCTTTCTCGTCAGCAACTTGTTCAATTCCTTTTACTACCGAAGCATAAAACGAACTTACAATCTGAGGAACAACAACTCCAATAGTATTTAATTTCTGTGTTTTAAGTGCTACTGCCAAAGGATTTGGACGATATTTTAATTCTTTAGCCAATTTTTGTACTGCTTCGCGAGTCTGTAAACTAATTTCAGGATTATTTTTTAATGCTCGAGAAACAGTGGAAACAGAGATACTCAACTTTCCAGCAATATCTTTAATCGTTACAGGTCGGTTTGCCATAAACTTATATTTTAACTTATTTGCGTTGACGTCTTTTAAGTATAAGGCTTTCTAAAAAAGAGAAAGTGTAAATTTTACTATTTAAAGATCAACTTTGGTTAATAAATGAAAATTAATGACCGCAAAAATGAACGTTCATCAACAGCAATATATTCGTGCTGAACATATCACATATACAAAGATAAAATAATTCGGATATATACAATAAATACTTGAGTTTTTTGAACAGTGTTATACGATATTAATCAGATTTTTTTCTTCAAGGATAGAATTGATAACAGCAAAAATGATAATAGCAGCTAATTTTGAGCTTCTACTATCCTCATCAAAACGTGGCGCTATTTCCGCAATATCAAAAGAAATAACCTTGCCAGAACGGATCATCATCTTTATCAATTTTAAAATAATTTCTGGATGTAATCCAAATGGTTGAGGCGCACTAACAGTTACCACAGTCATAAATCTTTGGCCTAGCAGGAAAATATCTATCTAAGTTTGCTAATTCTTTACGAATTCTATTGGGCCCTTTTGATGTTCCAACACGACCTAGATTTTTACGAACGCCCTTGTCACAACAAAACCCGAGTAAGCCAAAACCATCAATTATAACACAACAATGTTACAAAGAATCAACCTAAAGCCTCAAAAAAAGAAATTTTTATTCAACCAATTTTATTCATCTGAGAAATGAACCAAAACTCTACGATAAACATTAAATATTTTAGATTTTGAGACAAAACCGTAATATTTACCATTCAGCGTTACAGGAAGATTCCAAGCACCAGTTTCTTCAAATCGTTTCATAACCACATCCATTAATGCATCAGCTTCTAATATTGCAGGAGGCATAGTCATTAACTCTCGCACGTATGTTTCTTCATACATATCAGGATTAAACATGATATGACGAATATCATCCAAAAGAACAATACCTAAAAGGGTACCCTCTTTATCAACAACAGGGAAAATATTACGATGAGAGTGAGATATAGTTTTAACTAATTCGCCAAGGGTCGCATCAGGATCAATTTTTTTCAAATCAGTCTCTATAACTTTCCCTAATTTCATTAATGTTAGTACCGCTTTATCTTTATTGTGGGTAATTAACTCCCCACGCTTAGCAAGTCGTTTCGTGTATATTGAGTGAGGCTCAAAATACATAATTGTTAGATAGGCGATAGTTGCCGTAATCATAATAGGAATAAACAAAGCATAACCGCCTGTAATTTCGACAATTAAGAAAATTGCAGTAAGCGGAGCGTGCATTACACCAGCCATTACGCCAGCCATACCAATAAGTGTAAAATTACTTTCTGATAATTTAACGAAATCAAACGCATTTAGAAATCGAGCTACAAAAAAACCTGAAATACCTCCTAGAAAAAGAGCAGGAGCAAATATACCTCCAACACCTCCACTACCCGTTGTAATTGTAGTGGCAATAACTTTAAAAACTAAGATTAAGATGACATAAATAAGTAAGAGCCAATAATTATCCTTTAGGAAATAAAAAACAGAATTATTTACTAGTCCATCAACATTGCCATCTATAAGAAACTGAATTGTTTTATAACCTTCACCATAAAGTGGTGGAAATAAGAAAATTAAAATCCCTAAAGCTAAACCTCCTAATATAAGTTTTTTATAAGGATTCGTTATACGTTCAATTTGAGATTCAAGATACATTCCCGCACGTGTAAAGTATAAGGAAACAAAACCTGTAAATACACCTAAAAGAATATAATAAGGGAAAGTTGATAAAACAAAAGAATCTTGAATACCATAGGATAGTAAAACACCTTTACCCATAAAGAAATAGACAACACTTGCTCCTGTAATGGAAGAAATTAACAGAGGTATTAGAGATGCCATTGTTAAATCTAACATTAAGACCTCGAGAGTAAACACCATTCCTGCCATAGGTGCTTTAAAAATCCCTCCAATAGCACCTGCAACTCCACAACCAACCATTAAAGTAATTGTTTTGTAATTCAGATGAAACATTCGACCAAGGTTTGATCCAATAGATGCACCTGTAAGTACAACTGGCGCCTCAGATCCTACAGAACCACCAAAACCAATGGTAAGCGTACTGGCAATAATTGAAGAATAATTATTGTGAGATTTTATTTGACTATTCTTTTGAGATATAGCATAAAGAATTCTTGAAACGCCATGTCCAATATTATCCTTCACAAAAAATTTCACATATAGAACAGTAAGGAGAATACCAACCATAGGATACCCCAAATACAAGAGATTTACAGATTCAACATGAATACTTTGTGTCAGGAAATGATGTGTTTGATGAATTGTAGTTTTTAATATCAAAGCAGCTAATCCACTTACAAGACCAACTATAAAACTTAGAATTAGAACAAATTGTCTTTCCTTAATATGCTTCATTCTCCAAATTAGAAATTGGGACAATAAACTTTTGTTCTTCATGACACTTACTATTATATTCTTGAGGATTTAAAACCTCCCAATAAATGAAAACTACAATAAACTATTCTTCTTTTGGATGGCTACATTGAGTCAAGCAAACCTCAGAGTCTAAATACATAAAAAAAACTTGGCAGCTTTTAAACAACTCATGTATTAAGTTGAAAATCTTTAGTATAAACTAAAAATAGCCCTCTTTAGATTTTTAAAATCGAGTGCAAATGTAATGGAATATTATTGAGCCAAAGATGAAATCTATATTTTTTTTCAAAAAACATTTAATAGGAAAAACAGATTGCTTGAAATTGAAGATAATAAACTTAATCTTCAGAGAAATGTTTTAACATTCGACGATAAGTTGAGAAAATTTGAGCACGCGAGACACAACCCAAATATTTACCATCTTGGAGTACAACCAAATTAAATTTATCGGAATATTGATATTTACGTGCAACATCAGCCATCGATTCATCATGCTGAATTACAACAGTAGGAATAACCATAAGATCACGAACAAACACGACATCATATTTCTCTGGTTGAAACATAATTTCACGAATATCATCGAGTTTTACAATTCCTTCAAAATTATTTTCTTCATCGATAACTATAAACAGATTACGTTGTGATTTAGCAATAACTTTTACCAAATCGCCTAATGTTGCATCTGAGTTAATTGTATTAAAGTTTTTTTCGATCAATCGAGTTACTCGCATAAGAGAAAGAACATTTTGATCTTTATCATGCGTCATTAGCTCCTTACGTTGAGCCAGCTGTATTGTATAAACTGAATGTGACTCGAAACTTTTAGCAGTAGCATACGATACGGTAGCTGTAATCATTAGAGGCACGAATAGTTGATAACCTCCAGATATATCGGCTATAAGGAAAATACCCGTAAGCGGTGCATGAAGTACGCCAGCAATCATTCCTGCCATACCAATCAAAGCAAAATTATTCACCTCAATATTTCTGAAACCTAAATAATGAACAGCCTTTGCAAACAAAACACCTGCATTTACGCCCATAAATAAAGTTGGAGCAAAAATACCTCCTACACCACCAGCACTAAAAGTTACTGAAGTCGCAATCACTTTAAAAAAAATAACCAAGACAAGTAAAACTATAAGTGCCCAAAAATTTTCACTAAATGAATAGAATACCGAATTATTAAAAAGATAGGAGTAGTCACCAGATAAACTTGAGTTAATAGCATTGTAACCTTCACCAAAAAGAGAAGGAAAAAAGAAAATGATTATACCTAATAGTAATCCACCAACTAAAAGTCTAATGTATCTTTTTTCAACCTTATCAAATAAGCCTTGAATGTGCATATACATTTTAGTAAAATAAGTTGCCATTAACCCCGTCAAAATGCCAAGAACGACATAATAAGGCAAATCCTGCATCACAAAACCACCATCAACTTCGAATGGGTAAAGCACATCCATCCCTAAAAAGAAATATGAAGTAATAACAGCAGACGATGAAGCTAGCAAAAGAGGTACTACCGACCACATTGTAAGGTCAAGCATAATAATCTCCATGGCAAATACGATAGCCGCAATAGGAGCCTTAAAAATGGCTGCCATAGCTCCAGCACAAGCACAAGCCAATAAAAGAGTTGTTTGTTTATAATTCAAATGAAATAATCGACCAATATTCGATCCTAAAGCTGCTCCGGTAGAAACAGTTGGTCCCTCCAACCCCACTGATCCACCAAAACCAACAGTAAATGCAGATGTTACAATAGACGAAAACATATTGTGACCATCTATATGTGCATTCGTTTTAGAAATACTATAAAGAACATTAGGAATACCATGACTTACAGGTTTTTTTAAAATATATTTTATAAAGAGTAAGGTTACGCTAATACCAATGGCAGGATAAAGCATATAGAGAAAATTCACCGATTCAAAATCAGTGGTTCCTTGTAATAAAGAACTAATAAAATGAACACAATTCTTTATAACAACAGCTGCTAATCCTGAGGTAATTCCGATAAGAACACCTAGGAAAGATATAAATTGACGGTCATTTACATGTTTTAATCGCCAAATGAGGAAACGGGCTAACAATGATTTTTTCTTCACAATAATTTTTTCTCAAGAAGATTAGTCCTAATTAAAGCCAACAATTTAACAACCCTACAAAACTGATTGAGTTAAATTAGATCTAGGCACAACGCAGCTAAGATACAAACAGCTTTCTAAAAAAAATAGGTAGATCCGTTTTAAATAAAAAAAATCTCATTTTGAAGAAAATAGAATTTTTGTCGCAAATATTTTACTAAAAAAAGAAAATCTAAACATGAATTTGAAAGCCTACGAGAATAAAAGGATTGAAGCAGATCTTAAAAAAAATATTACCAAACAAATTCATTGTCAGACACATTTACACTCTTATAACTTTTAAATAAAAAATAGTTTCACTAAATTTAGAGAGCTAAGATAATTTTAATCCTTATATCAATTAAACTTATAGCATATGACTAAGACAATCACATTTAATAAGCTTAGAAGCATTAAAGATCGTTTGCCAGAAGGTAGTATTAGGAAAATATCAAAAGAACTAGATCTTAATGTAGAAACAGTCCGAAACTATTTTGGAGGTGTTAATTACAAAGAAGGTAAAAGTGTTGGTATTCATGTCGAACAAGGGCCTGATGGTGGTATTGTGGAACTAGATGACACAACAATTCTTGATTGCGCGTTTCGAATTCTTGAAGAAGCTTAAAATTTTTCTTAACTCAAAATTAAATTCCCCTCAACTCTTCGCTATCCTGCGAAGAGTTTTTTTTCACTCTAATTTTATTTTTTACTTACTCTTACAGATTCCTTATCATGATAAAAACACTTTTCAATCTAAAATCCAATTCTTAAGTAACTTTATAAACAATCTAAAGTAATAAAGGCAGTCAAGTCATAATGATAACAGGAGAATACCTAAAGTAACTGACATGAAACAATTATCAGTATCACAAAACAAGTGGCTTAAATCTATTCACATACTTGCTGTAGGCATTTGGGTTACTACAGGTTTAGTTATGTTTCTTCTGCACTTTATGCGTTCTCGTATTGAGACAGGAGAACAACTTTATCTAATGAATCAGATTATCCATTTTATTGACATGAAAATATTAGTTCCCGCCGCAGTTCTTTGTTTAATTACTGGTTGGATCTATTCACAATTCACGAAATGGGGCTACTTAAAACATGGGTGGATAACATTTAAATGGATAATAACCTTATCGATAATTATAATTGGAACTCTATTTTCAGGACCTTGGATAGAAGAAATGGTGAAGATATCAGGAGAACTAGGACTTAAAGCCTTAAATAGTGTAGAATATCAACGAATAGACAAGTATCAAACTTTAATGGGTGTTTGTATGAATGGGACACTTATCATCACCATCTTTATATCCGTTTTTAAACCCAAAAGAGCAAACAAATAATTAAACCAATCTCCGATTTAATAATTTAATGGAGACTTACTGAATTTGAATGTCATACTTACTCAACAAGCCGGCAACATCGGGGAAAGAAAATTTGGCTTTTTTAATTTCATTAATTTCCGGATCGATGCTATAGTTGGTTGCTGTTCTTAAATCGGCTTTTTCGAGTATCGTATTTTCAAACATGGACCCACTAAGATCACAATTATCAAAAACCGACGACATTAAATCCGATTCTATAAAATCGACTTCTTGCAAACTACAATTTTTAAACTGTGTTGACTTCATTTTTAATTTATAAAAAGAAGATAAGTTTAGGTTTGATGCTTCAAAATGAAGGGATAGTAAAAAGGGATTACAATCGTTAAAATTCAAACCTAGTAACTTGCAATTAAGAAAACGAATGCCTTTTAATGCCGTATCATTTATTTTTGCCATACTAAAATCGCAATCCTTAAATTCACAATCAACAAAGTCTACATTCGAAAATTTAATGCCTGAAAAATTACAATTAATAAACTGACAATCTTCATATTCGCCTTTTTCAAAACCAACTTCATTAAAGTTAACCTTTTTAAAAACTTGGCTTTCAAAATACTTATCAGTCATAATTTTTAATTATATTTTTGGATTATTATATGGTTTTAAATGAATAGTCGAATTTAAACAAAAAAAAGAGGCAATTCGTTTTAAATGAATTGCCTCGTTTATATATTTAAATTCTAAATCGTCTTCTCCTTATCAGTGTAAATTTTATTAAAAATTATTGCAAGATTAGCATATAAAGACGTGTTTTGAACAACAATATCATCGGGCACTCTAATTCTAGCAGGCGTAAAATTCCAAATTGCCTTTACGCCCCATGCAACCATTAAATCAGCAACAGATTGTGCATATTCAGCAGGAACAGTAATAATACCAATAATAGCTTTCATTTCTTGAGCTAAATCACGAAACTGATCAATATGAAAGACTTCAATATCATTTATTTTTTTCCCTACCACATTTGGGGCTACATCAAAAGCTGCAACAATATCAAGTCCAAAATTCTCTAAACCATCATCATGTAAAAGTGCAGATCCCAAAGATCCGGCTCCCACAAGAAAAGCTTGATCCATGGCTGTAAAACCTAAAAAATCGGAAAGAATATCAACCATAGCTTTAACCTCATAACCAACACGAGTTTTACCTACAATACTGGTGTAAGACAAATCCTTGGTTACTTGAGTAGGATCAACATTCATATATTTTGCTATCTGAGTAGAAGAAACAAACTCTTGACCTTTCTTTAATAATCCTTCAGAGAAAGCTAAGTAGGCTGGCATTCTTCGTAAAGAAGGCTCAGGTACTGCAGATACAACTTTTCTTGAAATTTGAACCATATCTATTTCTTTAATACATCTTAAGTTAGAGAATAATTTCATCAGAAAAATAACCTGACAAAACATGTGAAAATGCATTCTACAACTGAGTAGACAATATAGCTTTTATACTAGACTAATAAACCATATTTACAGAACAAAAATAGGTGAATTTTTATTAAAGAAAAAAATCTGCATTTATTTAGTCTGATTACAAATTGAAATTTAACATCATTCGCAATTAGCGAATAATTAAATTTCTAAAAAATAGAATCTTATACATTAACAATATAATTCATTAGCAAACAAAAAAACATCCAAAATAACTAATTAAATCAAACAACTTCAGCAACTATAAATGTGCTACCACCAATAAAAATCATATCATCTTTACCTGCCTCCTTTTTGGAAGCACTTAGAGCTTCTGCAACCGATTCGTATGCTAATCCTCTTAAGTTGAACTGATCAGCCTTCTTTTTCAATAAATTTTCATTTAAAGCTCTAGGAATAGATGCCTTCGTAAAGTAATAACTTGCATCCTTTGGCAATAAACGAAGCACCTCATCAATATCTTTGTCATCAACCATACCAATTACTATATGTAGATGCTCAAATTGAAGTAAATCAAATTGCTTTATAATTTCCAAGAAACCGGCAACATTATGTCCTGTATCACAAATAATTTTAGGCTTATTTCCTAAACATTGCCAACGCCCAAGAAGTGAAGTCTGAGCAACAATTTTTGAAATGCCATCTTTAATTATTTCATCTGTTAAATTAAAACCTAATTGATTCAACTGATTTAAAGCCACCAAAGCGGTTCTAATATTCTTAACTTGATAAATTCCTAAAAGATCTGATTTTAAGGAAAGTTCATTACCAGACCCAAGGCTTTTGTAAATTAAATGACGAAAATTCTCATCTAAATGAGTTCCTAAAAGATCATATTCATCTTCAGCAAATAGAATTGGTGCAGAATGAGATTTTGCTTTTTCAATAAAAACAGCTTGAGATTCAGCTTGTTTTTCTCCAATAACAACAGGAATATTATTTTTAATGATTCCAGCTTTTTCTCCAGCAATAATGGGTAAAGAATTCCCCAACAGACCAACATGATCAAAACTAATATTAGTAATTATAGTTAAAAGAGGATCTATAATATTTGTTGAATCTAATCGTCCACCTAATCCGACTTCAATAACCGCAACATCAACTTTCTCTTTTGCAAAATGATCAAAGGCTAAAGCCACAGTCATCTCAAAAAATGATGGCGATAATTCTTCAAACTTCAGTTTATAAGATGCCACAAAATCGACAACAACATCTTCAGAAATCATTTCTCCATTAACCTTTACTCTCTCACGAAAATCTCTTAAATGCGGAGAAGTATACAAACCAACCTTATAACCAGCCGATTGCAAAACAGAAGCTAAAGCGTGTGATACAGAACCTTTACCATTTGTACCTGCAACATGAATACATTTATAATTTTGGTGAGGATGATTAAAATAAGCATCTAAAGCCAAAGTTGTATCCAAATTGGCTTTATACGCAGCCTTCCCTGTTCTTTGAAACATGGGTAATTGATTAAACAAATAGTTAATCGTTTCCTGATAATTCATAATTCATTTTTTTACGCTACAAAGCAAAAAAAAAATTACCAAATAATAAGCTCTTAGCTTGATTTTCATCTCTTTTTTACTAAATTTAGTAATATATAGTTAACAAGATATCATCCTGATATCAGCAAACTAAATAATTTATTTGCTTCAAAAATTTTGTCATTAGATATGAAATAGTAAACTGATTAATTAACCATCTAATACTCACACGTATGACTACAGGAAAAAAAATTTTCGTATTAGACACCAATGTTATTCTTCATGATTTTAATTCTATCTTTAAATTCGATGAACATGACGTTGTTATTCCTATCACTGTTCTTGAAGAATTAGATAAATTCAAGAAAGGAAATGATTTAATTAATTTTCATGCACGAGAATTCACTCGAGAACTTGATAAACTATCAGGCGATCTCCTTTTTAGCGACGGAGTTGCTCTAGGTAATGGTCGAGGAAAATTATTTATTGAAACAGGTAAAGAGTTCTCTAAAAAGATGAAGATGTCTTTTCAAGACAACATTCCTGACCACAGAATACTTGCAATCACAGAATTTATTAACAACGACAATCCCAATAAAACAACAATTTTAGTATCAAAAGATATTAACCTTCGAATGAAAGCAAAATCGTTAGGCATTACTGCTGAAGATTTTAAAAATGACCAGGTTAAAGACATTGATAACATGTTGAGTTTGGGTATACAAACTATTCCTAATTTTCCCGATGAAAAAATTGCAAAACTTTATCAAGGAGATGAAGGTTTCGACGAATCTGAATTAAACTTGGATTACAAACTTGAAGGACATCGATATTTTATTCTTAAAAACGATGCCACAAGTGCACTTGCTCATTTTAATCCTTTAGACAAAAAAATAAAACGTGTAGAAAAACCTAGTGCATACGGTATTTATCCACGTAATGAAGAACAAATATTCTCTATTGATGCCTTACTTGACCCAAATATCAGCCTAATTGCTTTAACTGGTACCGCAGGTACAGGAAAAACACTCTTGGCACTAGCTTCTGCTCTTCAGCTTTCGGAACAGTTCGATCAAATCTACTTAGCTCGACCTATTATAGCTCTAGCAAACAAAGATTTAGGATATCTTCCTGGTGATGCTAAGGAAAAAATTAGTCCTTACATGCTACCTCTTTTTGATAATTTAGCCGTTATCAAGAAAAAATTCAATATTCATAGTAAGCAATATCTATATGTCGATGAATTATTGAAAAATGAGAAACTACAAATTACACCATTAGCCTATATTAGAGGTCGTAGTTTATCAAATGCTTTCTTCATTGTTGACGAGGCTCAAAATTTAACGCCACACGAGATTAAAACAATTATTACCCGTGCAGGTGAAGGGACAAAAATGGTTTTCACAGGAGATATTGAACAAATAGATTCTCCATATTTGGATAAAAAGTCAAATGGACTAGCATATCTTGCGGATAAAATGAAAGATCAGAAAATTTTCGCACACATAAACCTTCTAAAAGGAGAACGAAGTTATTTAGCTGAATTAGCAAGTAAACTACTCTAAGAAATTATTATTGGATAATATAAAAAAATGGTTTAATTTGAATAAGCAAACCGAAACAGTTTAGAACAATGGTTTTAAACTGTTTCTAAATTTTAAGCTTTATGAAGATTATAAAATTTGCCGCTATAGATATTGGTTCAAATGCAATTCGTTTATTATTTACGAATGTGATTGAGAAGGATGGTGAATCATATTTGAAGAAATCTTCACTTATAAGAGTTCCTATTCGCTTAGGTGCTGATACATTTACCAACCAATTTATTTCACCAGAAAAGGAAGAAAAAATGGTGAATACGATGATTGCGTTCCGTAAACTAATGGACGTGCATGAGATTCAAGCTTATCGTGCTTGTGCCACCTCAGCAATGAGAGAAGCCAGTAACGGATATCAACTCATTGAAAGAATTAATAAAGTAGCCAATATTAAAATAGATATCATTTCTGGTAAAGAAGAAGCCAATATCATCTTCTCAAACAAGTTTACATCTATACTAGACCCCAATAAACATTATTTATATGTGGATGTTGGAGGTGGAAGTACCGAAATATCACTATTAACTGGTGGAAAGGCTCATTTTTCTTGTTCATTCAACGTGGGAACCATTAGGATATTGGAAAACTGTGTTCCTCCCAATGAATTCATTCGCATAAAAGAATGTTTACTTGATATTTGTTCATCAAAAGATAATATCGAAATTATTGGTTCTGGTGGAAACATCAACAAACTTTTTAAATACGCTAGCCCTAGAAATGAGCGTTACCTCACTTATCATGAGCTTAAAGACATTCATTCCTTATTCAGTAGCATATCATACGATGACCTTATGATTAAGTACAATATGAACCCTGATCGTGCTGATGTCATCATTCCTGCTGCTACAATCTTCTTAAGTATTATGGAATGGGCAAACTCAAATGTTATCCAAATACCAAAAATTGGTATTTCTGATGGTATTATTAATCAATTATACCAAAGGTACTCTGCTTCAAATATTCTAGTATAATAGATTCTTTTTTATAATTTTGCACCACACTTATAAAGGATGAAATAATTCATCTTTTAATGTCAATTTTTCATTTTGCACTCAATTATAAATACTTGTTTTTAATCATTTTGTTTACAAACTTATAGAATACAATCAGCAAAAGAAGAGAAATACTATTCGTGGAAAAAATGTTGTTTATCACACATTAAACTATGAATTACATTTCCTAGAATATCAAGTATTGGTCGCTCATTAAAATAAGGGATTCAAGACAGTTTAATACGAAGCCAAACTATTCATGATAGATTTAGAACTAATTTGCAGAGAAACTAGAAAAATAACTATTGAAGTTGGTGCTTTTATAAAAGCTCAACAAAATAAAATTAATTCTGATGTTATTGAAACTAAAGGCACACACGACTTTGTAACCTTTGTTGACAAAACTGCTGAAACTAAAATTATAGAAAGCTTAAAACCACTTATTCCTGAAGCGGGTTTTATAGCAGAAGAAGGCACAGAAACGCTTATAGGTTCAGTTTACAATTGGATTATTGATCCTTTAGATGGAACAACTAACTACATAAATGGATTTTCTCCTTTTGCAATAAGTATAGCTCTTAAAAGAGAAGATAAAATTGTTCTTGGTGTTGTCTATGAAATTAGTTTAAATGAATGTTTTTATTCCTGGGAAAATGCCCCAGCTTATCTAAATAATAAAACAATATCTGTTTCAAATACACCAACCCTAGAAACTAGTCTTGTGGGAACAGGTTTCCCTTATCGCAATTTCGACCGATTAGATAATTATATGGATTTACTTAAACACCTCTGCATAAACTCTCAAGGTGTTCGTCGACTAGGATCTGCAGCAACAGACTTATCTTACGTAGCATGTGGCCGTTTTGATGCATTTTATGAATATGCGCTTGAACCATGGGATGTCGCAGCTGGAGCTTTTATCGTTCAACAAGCTGGTGGTCATGTCTGTGATTTTCATAGTGGAGACAATTATATCTTCGGACAAGAAATAATCGCGAGTAATTCACTAAATTTCGCCGAAATTAAAGCTTGTATTCAAGAATTCATGCTAAAATAAACAATACACCCTCATTACAAATTTTCATATGCCTCATATTTTTTCATATATCTCTTACGTTTTCTTTCGTTTATTAAGTTTTCTTCCTTTACGAGTTCTTTATATTTTCTCTGATATTGTTTTCTTTATTATCTATAGAATTATAGGTTATAGAAAAGAAGTGGTTAACGAGAATCTCCAAAATTCGTTTCCCGAAAAATCATCTGAGGAAATCAGAAAAATACGTAAAGAATTCTATCACCATTTTTGTGATTTGTTTATTGAAACCATAAAACTATGGAACATTAGTGAAAAAGAGATTCTAAAGCGTTGCGTATTAAAGAATCCTGATTTTTTGGAACCATATAAAGCTCAAGGAAAAAGTATTATTGCCGTTACTGGTCATTATGCTAACTGGGAGTGGCTGTCTTCGTTAGCTCTACATAATGTTGGTGATTTTTTACCTATTTACAAACCTCTACACAATAAGGTTATTGATAAAATGTATATTAAAATTCGTGAAAAGCTTGGAGCTAAAACACTCGCTAAAAACGATACCTTACGTACAATGATCAGATACCGAAACCAAGGGAAATTTACTATCACAGCCTTTATTGGTGACCAAACTCCAAATAGAAAAAGTCTTCATTATTGGACAAATTTTCTAAACCAAGACACGCCTATACTACAAGGTGCTGAACGTATTGCAAAAAAATTAGATCAGGCTGTAATTTACTGCAAAATGACTAAACTTAAGCGTGGATACTATGAATATGAATTCATTCCAATTTCTGATAATCCAAAGGAAACAGAAGAAAATGAAATTACAGAACGACATACACGCTTGCTAGAGAATATCATAAACGAAAATCCATCATATTGGTTATGGTCACACAGAAGATGGAAACACAAGAAGAATTCATAGCTTAACAAATTCCATTTATATTTGATTCTTAAACAATATCAGAATAGGAAAACATGAATAAAATAGCAGTCGTAATTCTCAATTGGAATGGTAAAAAATTATTGGAACAATTTCTTCCATCAGTAACACAATTTTCAAATAGAGAATGGGCAGAAGTTATTGTGGCTGACAATGCATCTTCAGATGATTCCTTAGACTTTTTAAAAGCTGAATATCCATCACTAAAAACAATTGTTCTCGATAAAAATTATGGCTTTGCAGATGGTTACAACAAAGCTTTAGATCAGCTTGATCATGATTACTTTGTGCTTTTAAATTCGGATGTTGAAGTCAGTGAAAATTGGCTTGATCCAATTTATGATTTGTTCGAAAAGGAAAATGATATTGTAGCCGCTCAACCCAAGATTAAGGCTTACAATAACAAGTCTGAATTCGAATATGCTGGTGCCTCAGGCGGTTATATCGACCACCTAGGCTATCCTTTTTGTAGAGGTAGAGTATTTGATACTATGGAACCAGATACAGGACAATATGATCAACTTACCGATGTGATGTGGGCTAGCGGTGCAGCTCTTTTTATACGATCGGAAATTTATAAAAAAGTAGGTGGATTAGATGGTAACTTCTTCGCTCATATGGAAGAAATTGATCTTTGTTGGAGAATTAAAAATAGAGGTTTCCGGATTGTCTGTCATCCATCAAGTGTGGTTTACCATGTAGGCGGGGCAACTCTTTCGAAGTCTAGTTCCCGAAAATTACACCTCAATTTCAGGAATAATCTTTATATGCTTTATAAAAATTTACCTTCTGAAAAACTACTTCCCACAATGTTACTACGAATGATGTTGGATGGTGTTGCTGCTGTCAAGTTTCTTGTGAGTCTTGAATTCGACAATTTTATGGCCATACTAAAAGCTCATTTTTCATTCTATTCAAACCTAAGTAAAATGAGAGAAAAAAGGAGAATTTTAAATCCTTTAGTCTCAAAAGAAATTCATAAAGAAATATATAAGGGAAGCATTATATCAGATTACTTTATTCATTCTAAAAAGAAATTTTCTGACATCACCTTCTAGCTAGCGGTAAATTTTAATCCAATTATTGAAACCAATAATAAGAACAAAAAGAATATTCGGGCAAAATGAACACTCTCACCAAAGAGTAGAATACCTAATATAGCTGTCGCAAAAGCTCCAATTCCAGTCCAAACTGCATAAGCCGTTCCCACAGGTAAATTTCTAAGAGCTAAACCTAAAAGATAAAGACTAATACCCATAGCAATAATAGTAAACACGCTAGGCCACAATCGAGTAAAACCATGTGTATATTTTAAACCAATAGCCCAAGCCGCTTCAAAAAGTCCCGCAATCAATAAATAAATCCAAGCTATATTCATACCCTATAATTTTTCAATAACCTTTTCGAGCTTAATTCCCCTTGAGCCCTTAATTAAAATATACTTATTTTTTAAATTTAATTCCTCCAGATAAATAATTAGATCGTCAACTTTCTCAAAGGCTTTAAACTTATATATAGAACTCAAATTTGAAAAGATATGACCAACTAATAAAGTATCTGAAAGCTCCTTTTTATCTAACAAATCTAACAAATTAAGATGTTCCTTTTCCGACTCCTCTCCCAACTCCAACATGTCTCCTAAAATAAGAAACTTATTTTTCATTTTCATAGTTGCAAAATTCTCTATTGCAGCCGACATACTGGTTGGATTAGCATTATAGGCATCTATAAACAACACATTCTTCTCCGTTTTCATCAACTGAGAACGATTATTACTCGGAGTGTAAGCTTCTAAGGCCTCTTTTATTTGAATTTCATCAATATTAAAATATCGACCTAAGGTAACAGCGGCTAATACATTTTCGAAATTATAAGCTCCTACCAATTGTGTTTTAATGTATAATTTCCCTAAAATTGAACGTATTTCAATAATCAGTTTCGGTTCTGCCTGTATAAAACTTGCCTTAGAAAATACCTCTTCAGAATCACCATAGAAGACTGTCTTTTGCTTATTCAACATGCTTCGTAAATGCTCATTTTTACAATTAACAAACACTTTACCATCATTTTCAAACAAGTAATCATACAACTCTTTCTTCGTATTCTTTACACCTTCGAACGAACCAAAACCCTCAAGATGAGCTTTCCCAACATTGGTTATTAAACCATAATTTGGTTCAGCTATTTCGCACAACATCTTTATTTCACCAGGATGACTTGCTCCCATTTCAACAATTCCAAACTCAGTTTCAGAATTCATAGCCAATAGCGTCAACGGAACGCCAATATGATTATTAAAATTACCTTGAGTTGCTGAAGTTCTAAATTCCTTTTTTAAAACCGCATTAACTAGCTCCTTAGTTGTTGTTTTTCCATTAGTGCCCGTTATGGCAAGTATAGGCAGCTTAAGTGTTCTCCTATGCTCTCTTGATAAACTCTGCAAACAAGTTAAAACATCTTCAACTAGAATAAATCTATCATCTATAGCAAATTCCTTTTCATCTACTACAGCATAACGACAGCCATTTTCAAGTGTATTTAAAGCAAACTTGTTCCCATTAAAATTCTCACCTTTTAAAGCAAAGAAGATGGAATTAGCAACAACCTTTCTACTATCAGTAATTACAATAGGATACTTTTGAAATAGTGTATAAATCTCTGATATGTTCATAAAATAAGCTTGAAATTGAACTCGCAAATTTAAAAATAAATACAATAAAAAACCCCATCGTTTATCACGATGGGGTGAATTTTATATGAAAATATAAATCTATTCTCCTTCTATTGGTGATCCTACATGTGTCATTGCACAACGGAAACCTATATCATCTCGAGAACTCTTTTGATCTAAGAATCGACGAGCTCCTGGAGATAACCAGATTACTCTATCTTTCCATGATCCACCTTTGTATACACGAGCTTCATCATTAATTAGTGTATTATAAGTATTCCCGTCTTCTCCTTCTGCATTCAAATACATTAAAGAAGAACCTTTAGAACGAAGCTCATCGTTTGTCCAATCTGTATCAGAAACAATAGTTGAAGCTAAATCCCCATCTTTATTATTTCTATTATCTGCAGTCCTGTAGTTTACTCTATTTACTAACTCCTCATCTTTTTGAGAACGATAACGAATACGACCTAAACTATCTTTTTCTGCGATATTACCTTCTTCATCAAGTAAAGGTGTTTTGAAAACATTACCTCTATAAGGGTTGAATTCTGCTACATCGTAAGATGAAAGAGGACGATAAACATCCGCTACCCATTCATTTACATTACCTGCCATACAGTACAATCCATAATCATTAGGCCAATACGAATCTACAGCAACAGTTACGTCACCAGCATCGTTAAGTGCACCAGCAGAACCCATAAAATCACCTTTGCCTCTTGCAAAGTTAGCCATCATCTTTCCACGATATTTTTTAGTATCATTTCTTACCCAATGACCATTCCATGGATACATTCTTTTGTCTCCAATACGCTCTTCGACAGAATTACCAACAGTTGCTAAAGCAGCATATTCCCACTCTGCTTCAGATGGAAGCCTATATTTAGGTAATAAAATACCATCAGACCATCTTACTCGACGTTCTTCATTATCAGGATTTAAATCCTCAAGATTTGTTCCAACAACACCTTCGTATTGCCCCATTAAGTAAGCTTGTGTGTTGAAATTATTCTCATTACGTTGATCTGGGTTATCTTTCAAAATTCCCTTCTCAATTAATATTCTCTCATTAACACGATCGGTACGCCATTCACAATAATCAGAAGCTTGTTCCCAAGAAACACCAACAACTGGATATTCCGAATAAGCTTTATGACGCAAGTAGTTGTTCACATATGGCTCATTGTAAGCCAATTCTGATCGCCAAACCAAAGTATCTGGTAAAGCTTTTTTATAAACCTCTGGATAATCTACGAATACACGTTTTGTCCAATGTAAATATTCTCTGTAATCTACATTTCTTACCTCTGTCTTATCGATATAAAAAGATGGAAGCGTAATACGACGTGGCATATTATTCCACTCAGACATCACATCATCTTGAGTACGTCCAGAAACAAAAGATCCTCCTTCAATAAATACCAAACCGGGTCCTGTCTTTTGGGTATACCCTTTTGTATATTCAAACCCTCCGTTCTCGGGGTCATTATATGCCCAACCCGTACTTGATGAACGTTCTTCCTTACCTACAACGTTTTTAATCTTAGAACAAGATGAAAAAAGTAATAAAGCAATTGCGAAAACAGAAACTAATAAATTCGATTTCATATGATTAATTTTTCTTTTTACTCCTATATCTCCCATATAATAACGGGATTAAACACAATTTTATAAAAATATAATCTCTTTAATATGGCAAATACAGATCATCTAGTTAACAACACAAACACTTGTAACCTTCAAACCTATTAAACAGTTTAAGTATGAAAAATTGTAATTTACCGATTTTTTTTAACAAATAATAATTTGAAGAAAGGAAGTTCAAAACCACTTAAATTTATTCAATAGTTAAAGAAAATCGAAGTTTAATCAAAAAAATTACACCTTTCACCCAACAAATATAACTAAAACAAAGTAAAACTTATTGTATAGAATTTTACTTTTTTACACTTTTTATTCACTATTACCCATTTTACTTATAAAATTATCTAATATTCCAGTCTACAAGCTCCTAACAACAATAAAACTTAATTATTATTTTAGCAATAATTTATTACATCCTAGTCTTCATTATTTCTTCATATAAATTATGAATATCTTCACAGTCAACAATTCAATTATATTATTAATTACAAAACTAATTATTAAAACATAACAATGCGAAAGTTCCTTATAATTGCTTTATTCATCATTTCTCACACATCTTTTGCCCAGAATCAACAAGGGTTCGAGCTTAAATGGTCTACCACAGAGGTCTCTTATGATGGTAAAATAACAAAAGCACTAACTTTTGATGGAGCCAATATTGAAGAACGTTCTAACTATCTGCCTTACTTTTCTAAAAATATAAAAATTAATAATAGTTCCGAAAATTATTCAATAGTCTTAAATAATAACATATATGAAACACTTTCTCAGGAAGAATTAACCTTAATAGATCCTTCGCAAATCACTTCACAATTTGACTTCCAAATACAAAAAGCTGGTATTCGTAAACAAGCTTATCTACAAATTACTTTCCTTCCTATTAGGAAAAATCCATCGAATGGAAATATTGAAAAATTAAAAACATTCGAAATCAAGCTTATTCCACAAGGCATAAGACAAAATATTAAGCAAAATACAAAAGCAACTTACACAAACCAATCAGTATTGTCTACCGGAAAATGGGTAAAAATAAGCGTTGATACTACTGCCATTCATAAAATCACTTACAACCAACTTCTCGATATGGGCATAGATAATCCAGCCAATGTTCGTGTTTATGGAACTGGAGGAGGTGTGCTTTCAAAAATAAACGATGGCCTTACATTTGATGATCTCGTATTGAATCGTATTTATCTATACAAAGGAAGTGATGGCATATTTAATTCTGGTGATTTCATGCTTTTTTACGCTAAAGGACCACGCTCTTGGAAATACGATAAAGAAACCGACGAATTTGTTCACGAAAATCATCAATATAGTAATACATCTCATTATTTTCTGACTTCAGACAAAACAACTTCACCTCTCATTACGTCTGTTAATAATGAAGTCAACCCAAATATTACTGTCAATAATTATGATGCTTATAAAGTCGTTGATCTCGATAAAAAAAATCTACTTAAATCAGGACAATTATGGTTTGGACAAATATTTGACATCACAACATCTTATACGCTTCCATTTTATTTTCAAAACCTAAATAAGAATGAAAATATTAGTATCAACACCCATGTTGCAGGCCGATCCTCATCAGACTCAAAATTTATTATTAGCTCGGGTGATAAGAATATTGGTGAAATAAACATACCTGCTGTCAATACAAGTAGCTATACAGCTACCTATGCAGCCGAAAAAAGGGAACGTTACACTAATTTTAAATCAACCAACGATCAATTCAATATTAAAATCGAATATGAAAAAGGTTCTTCTTCTTCAATTGGTTGGTTAGACTATATGAGATTAAATGCCAGATGTCAACTTAAATTTGAAGGTAAACAATTAGCTTTTCGTGATAAAAACTCTGTAGGTATAGGAAATATTGCCAACTTTAAATTGGAGAACGCAAATTCGAATACAATTATTTGGGATGTAACAACGCCATCAGAAGTGAAACAAATTGCAGCTGAACTTGTTGGAAACACAGCAAATATCAATGTTGAACATAGCAAATTAAAAGAACTACTAGCCTTTGATTTAAACTCTAACTTTCCTAGTCCTAAGTTTGTTGAAACGGTCCAAAATCAAAATTTGCATGGTCTATCTTCTAGCAATTTAATCATAGTAAGCCATCCTGATTTTTTATCTTATGCAAATCAACTTGCTAATTTTCATAAAACAGAAGATCAACTCAAAGTTACATTAGTTAGTACAGAGAGTATTTATAATGAATTTTCATCAGGAACAGTAGATGTATCTGCAATTCGTAATTTTGTTAAAATGTTTTATGATAAAGCATCAACAATAGACGAAATGCCTAAATACCTTCTTCTTTTTGGAGATGGTTCTTATGATAATAAATTGATTAGCACAGATAATACTAATAAAATTCCAACATACCAGTCCACTTATTCACTAGCACCAACGTCGTCGTTTGTCACCGATGACTTCTTTGGCTTACTAGATGACAACGAAGGGGAAGCAACAGGATTAGTAGATATAGGTATTGGCCGTCTTCCAGTAAATACAACTGAAGAAGCTCAAATTGTCGTTTCAAAGATTCTCAACTATACTAAAGATAAAAATCTAGGACAATGGGAAACTTCTCTTTGTTTTATTGCTGATGATGAAGACAACAATATTCACATGAAACAGGCTAACAAATTAGCCATGCAAATTGAATCTAATTATCCTGAATACAGAACACATCGTATTTTTTTAGATAATTATAAACAAGAAACAAGTTCTGATGGCGATCGATATCCTGATGTTAACAGAACAATCGAAGATAATATAAATAAGGGATGCTTAATAGTAAACTATACAGGACATGGCAATGAGTATGGTTTAGCTCATGAAAAAATAATGATGTTTGATGATATTGATTCGTGGCAAAATGAAGAACGATTACCTCTATTTATGACCGCTACTTGCGAGTTTAGTCGATTCGATCAGTATGAGAAAACATCGGGAGGTGAACGAATTCTCCTTAGAGATAATGGAGGCGGAATTGGATTGTTCACAACAACTCGTTTGGTTTATTCAACGCCTAATTTCTATTTAAATCAGAATTTCTATAATTATGTATTCTCAACGGATGCTAATGGTGAAAATTTACGATTGGGAGCTATTATGAGATTGACAAAAAATGCAAGTGGTTCTAGTAATAACAAACGCAACTTCACGCTACTTGGAGATCCAGCTTTAAAGCTTAACTACGCAAAAGAAAATATTAAGAGCCTTAAACTAAACAATGTCAATATAAATGAATCAACTGATACACTTAAAGCGTATCAAAAAATCACAATTTCGGGACAAATTGAGGATAAAAATTCACAAAAACTAAATCAATTTAATGGAACATTGTACCCTACTGTATTTGATAAATTATCAAATAAAACAACTCTAGGTAATGATGAAGATCCCTTTGAATATCAAGAACAGAGCAACATTTTATATTCAGGAAAAGCAAGTATTAATAATGGTAATTTCAGCTATAGTTTTCTAGTGCCCAAAGATATCAACTCTGAATATGGGTATGGAAAAATCATTTATTACGCAAAAAATAATACCAATACAGCAAAAGGATATACCACTAATATTGTGGTTGGTGGATCCGATATTAATAATATAGATGATAAGATTGGTCCTGACATTGAGCTTTACATGAATAATGAACAGTTTGTGAACGGTGGTGCCACCAATGAATCTCCACTCCTCCTCGCATTAGTTCAAGATTCGAGTGGAATTAACACACTTGGAACTAATTCAACACACAATATTATTGCAACGATTGATCAAAACACAGACAAAACCATTGAGCTTAATGATCATTATCAAGCCGATATTGATAGTTATCAAAAAGGTCAGATTACTTATCAACTATCAAAACTTGAAGAAGGAGAACATCAACTTAATTTAAAAGTTTGGGATAACTTAAATAATCCCTCAGAAAGTGAGATTGATTTTCTTGTTGCTAAAGATTCAAAACTCGCAATAGAACATTTACTTAACTATCCTAACCCATTCACAACCAATACAGGTTTCTATTTCGAACATAATCAGGCAAGTGGCGAAATAGAAATCCTAATTCAAATATTAACGGTATCAGGTAAACTCGTAAAAACACTTGAAACATCTATGAACTCATCTGGTTTTAGAGTAGGTCCAATAAACTGGGATGGAAAAGATGATTTTGGAGATTCGATTGGTCGAGGCGTCTATTTCTACAGACTTAAATTAAGAACTGAGGATGGAAAAACAGCAACTAAATTTCAAAAATTAGTTATCCTCAAGTAATAAAAACATCGTTTTAAAGTTATTATAATATATTTGTAGCTAAAATTAATTTTAACTGTATGCATATCCTAAAAATTACAACAAAATGGGTGCTTTATATTCTCCCCCTTTTTGCTTTAATAAATAATTCTCTAGCTCAAGAAACGTCAGTAACAGGAGCCAATTATATTTCTACAGCTGTTCCTTTTTTATCTGTAGTTCCTGACTCTAGAGCCGGAGCGATGGGAAATAGTGGCGTTGCTACTAGTCCCGATCATAATTCCATGTTTTGGAATGCGGCAAAATATAGCTTTACTAAAAGTGAAGCAGGTATAAGCGCATCCTACACACCATGGTTAAGAGAAGTGATTGACGATATGAGTATATCCTATCTTTCAGGCTATTACAGTCTTGATAAAAACCAAACTATTGCTGCATCCTTTAGATATTTCTCTCTAGGAGAAATCTTCTTTCAGGAAAGAGCAGAAGATATTGCCCTAAAAAAGAACCCATACGAACTATCCTTCGATGTTGCTTATTCAAGAAAATTAGGTAAAGATTTTTCTGGAGCAATCGCATTCCGATATATATTTTCAGATATATCACAGGGAGGTTACAATAACGTATCTAAATCTGCCAGTGCATTTGCAGCCGATTTATCCGTTTACCATCGCAAAGAATATGGTTCATCACACAACCCATCCGTATGGTCGTGGGGAGTCAACATCTCTAATATTGGTTCTAAAATCAGTTATTCTGATGATAGCGAAAAAGAGTTTATTCCAACAAACCTAAGACTTGGATCAGCCTATAAACATCAGATTGATCAAAATAATTCAATCACAGTTTCATTGGACATGAATAAGTTACTTGTTCCTAGTTCTTCAGGAAGAAGTCTAGAGGATACTGATGACATTCAAACTTCAAATAAGAACGACAAGAGTGTTATGACAGGTATTTTTAATTCGTTCACCGATGCTTCAGGCGGAATGAGCGAAGAATTCAAAGAAATAACATGGAGCTTAGGATTCGAATATTGGTATCACAATCAATTTGCAATTCGTACTGGATATTTCTATGAAAATGAAGACAAAGGAAATCGTAAATTCTATACCGCTGGAGTTGGTGCAAAACTTAGCATGTTCGATATAGATTTCTCATACCTTATTCCGTCAAGTCAAAATAACCCACTACAAAATACCTTACGTGTTTCAATTTCGGCAAATCTCGATTTAAAATCGGACAGGAGATAAACTAAAAAATATATATCTTTAAAATCCTCATTCAAAGTGAGGATTTTTCATATAAATACATTTCAAAAAGAAAAGATGAAAATTAGAGTTGGATTTGGATACGATGTACACCAATTAGCAGAAGGAGAATCATTTTGGCTAGGAGGAATTAAGTTAGATCATTATAAAGGTAGTGTTGGTCATTCTGATGGTGATGTTTTAATACACGCTATTTGCGACGCTTTACTTGGTGCAGCCAATATGAGAGACATAGGCTATCATTTTCCTGACACGTCTGCAGAACTAAAAGGCATTGACAGTAAAATTCTACTCAAAAAAACCGTCGAAATAATTGCAACAAAAGGATTTACTATTGGCAATATCGATTCAACGATAGCTCTTCAAAAACCAAAAATTAATCCTCATATTCCAAGCATGCAAAAAACCTTAGCTAATGTTATGGGTATTGACATTGAAGATTTAGCCATAAAAGCTACAACTACAGAAAAATTAGGATTTGAAGGCACTGAAGATGGCGTATCGGCTTATGCGACTGTATTAATCGAAAAAATATAAAATTTTCTATTATTTAAAATCTAAATTTTAATAGTAAATTTAGAATATCGTATATGTATCGTATCTTCAATAAAAAACAAAATACAAACCTTTTAAGCTTACATTATGAAAACAACATTGGTTATTGGCGCTAGTACAAATAAGGAGCGCTATTCAAACAAATGCATTCGACTTTTAACCGAACACAAAATAAAGACCTTTGCTTTGGGTAATAGAGAAGGAAATGTATACACTATCGATATTGAAACAGGCTTTCCACATTTTGAAAACATTAATACAGTAGCCATATATCTTTCACCAAAAAATCAAGAAAAGTATATTGACTATTTAATTAGCTTAAAACCACAGCGAATTTTATTCCCTCCTGGAACAGAAAATCCTGAATTTGAGATTAAAGCTCAAGCACATGGTATTATGACTGAACAAGCTTGTCCTTTAGTCATGTTAAATATAGGAACATACTAAACGCTCTTATATCAGTAATTTACAAGGGCGGCTCAAGCTTTCGTCTAATTCTATTAAACTGATAGAGCGAGATCGCATAATAAATTCTTGTCCGTTTAAATAAATAATGAAACTAGGATTTGTATAAAAGCCTAACTGAGCAGCTAAATCAGGATGTATTGCTGTGCCTACTTGGCAAACCTGAATTTTGGGATACTTATCAATTTTGGTTTCAAAATCTCACAAACACCACAGTTGTGCTATGAGAAATAAAAAAAGAAATTTCTTCTTCTTTCATTTTTTCTATTTCATTTAAAGATTGAATTTGCATATAACTAATTTGTGAAACGAGAGATTTAACCCTCCTTTCCGAACAATTTATAAATACATTGTCATAAAAGTGCAGAAATGTAACAATTTAGCCGCATCAACACATTCTTAAAAAAGGGAAAGCACATATTCAAAAACAAAGATCCGTTCTGACAGCCTGTCATTACACCTACGTTTTTTGTCCATTTACCCTCGAGGGCATACATTTTGCTGAATATTTCAAATAATTACTCGAATTTCATACGAAAAAATGTAGTTTCATATGATATTTATGAATAAAAAATCACATCTAGAAATTTAATTAAATAAGTAAATTTTAAAATAAAATACATGAAGAAATCAGTCATTATCCTAATTGTTATAGCCGTATTAGCTATATGGGGAATAAGTAAATCGGTAGGTTTTAAGAACAATATGGTTACCATGGACGAGAATGTTAATGGACAATGGGCCCAAGTAGAAAATGTTTATCAACGTAGAGCCGATTTAATTCCCAACCTAGTCAACACAGTAAAAGGTTATGCTGAACATGAAAAATCAACACTTACTGGTGTAATTGAAGCCCGTGCAAAAGCAACTTCGGTGAATATTAATGCTGGAAACCTTGACGCTGCTGGAATGAAAAAATTTCAGGCTGCTCAAGACGGACTAAGCTCTGCATTATCTCGTTTAATGGTAAGTGTTGAGCGTTATCCTGAACTTAAGGCAAACCAAAACTTTATGAATCTTCAAGCACAATTGGAAGGAACTGAAAATCGAATAACTGTAGAACGTAAAAAGTTCAACGAATCAGCAAAGCAGTATAATATCTATATTCAAAAATTTCCTAATTCATTCTTTGCTGGATTCTACGATTATGAGAAAAAAGCATATTTTGAAGCGACTAAAGGCTCAGATAAAGTACCTGAAGTTAAGTTTTAGAACTCATAAGTTAGATTTATTGTTGTGAGGATTGTGAAGTTGTATTTTCATATCCTCATAAACAACTATCACATCTAATATTTAAAAAAATGAAACGAGTCATACAAGAAATAGACAATCCGATGACGGCTTTCATTTGATCAAAACTTAAAATTATAACAAATGACATCAGCCGCTGATTTTTTTAGCAAGGAAGACCAAATATTAATAAAACAAGCCATTGAAGAGGCAGAAACAAACACTTCTGGCGAAATTCGTATTCACATCGAAAATAAATGTTCCGGTGATGTTATGGATAGAGCTGCTTTTCTTTTTGCAAAACTAGAAATGCACAAAACTCAATTGAGAAATGGTGTGCTGTTTTATCTAGCTATTCACGATCGTAAATTCGCAATTTTAGGTGATGCTGGAATTAATGCAAAGGTCCCAAAATCATTTTGGAATCATACAAATGAAGAAACGCTGGGCTATTTTAAACAAGGGGAGTTTGCAAAAGGGCTTTCAGAAGGCATAAAAATGGCTGGACAGCAATTAAAAACTCACTTCCCTTATCAAGCTGATGATGTGAATGAGTTAAGTGATGACATCTCATTTGGAGATAACTAAAATTTAAACAATGAGATATTTCAAACAACTATTATTAATACTAGCTCTAGCTATTTCTAGTTTTTCTCAAGCACAGGACATTCCTGCTCGACCAGAACCAGTAGCTTTAGTTAACGATTTTGCAAATGTTTTAACGCAGCAAGAAACAACTGCACTAGAATCTAAACTTCTCACTTTTTACGCAAATACAGGAAATCAAATCACTTTAGTAACTGTTAAAAGTTTAAATGGATATGATGCATCGAGTTTTGCGTATGAGATAGGCGAAAAATGGCAAGTAGGTAAAAAAGGCTTTGACAATGGTATTGTTATTCTTTTTAAACCTAAAACTAACGAAAGTAAGGGGCAAGTATTTATTGCAACAGGATACGGTCTTGAAGGTGCTATTCCCGATGCTACTAGTAAAGAGATTGTTAGTAACGAAATGATTCCTTATTTCAAACAAAATAGAATCTATGATGGTATAAATCAGGCAAGCTCGGTATTAATGGGTTTGGCTAAAGGTGAATTTAATCACCAACAATATGCAAAACAACGCTCTAGTTCAAATAAAAAAGGTTCTTTGGGATTTTTAATTCCTCTTTTCATTATTCTTATCTTTTCATTTATAGGACGATCTAAATCTAGAGGACAACGTACAATGGGGAGTTCTAGAAGTAGCCTACCATTCTGGTTGCTTATGGGTATGATGGGTTCTGGATCACGACACGGTAGTTCTTTCAACGACTTTTCATCGGGTAGCGGTGGATTTGGTGGCGGAGGTAGCAGTTTTGGTGACTTCGGAGGTTTTGGTGGAGGAAGCTTTGGTGGCGGTGGAGCTGGAGGATCTTGGTAATTCTCTTCTTACGTAAATCAAAATATCAAAAACACCACAAAGACAAAACTCATTATAAAATATTAAATACAAAAAAGGCCGTCGAATTTCGACGGCCTTTTTTATATCTAAAGTAAAGATTACGCTTTTGTTTTGCGAGTTCTTCTCTTTGGTTTAGCTTCTGCAGCTTCAATATCAGCTTTCTCAATACTATGATCGTAATCAACGATATAACGGTCAACTAATACACGACCACAATACTCACAAACAATAATTTTCTTACGAGTACGGATATCCATTTGACGTTGAGGTGGAATTTTGTTAAAACATCCGCCACAAGCATCACGATCAACAGTTACAACTGCAAGTCCGTTACGAGCATTACTACGAATACGTGTGTAAGCTTTAATTAAACGATCTTCAATTTTAGTTTTGTACTCTGCTGACTTAGCCATCAACTTATCTTCCTCAAGTTGAGTTTCAGAAACAATAGCATCAAGTTCGCTTTTCTTAGCTTCAAGATTAACTTTCTTATCTGCCAATACAGCTTCTGATTTTTCAATCTGAACTTTTTTACTAGAAACTTCTACTATGAATTCTCTGATACGCTTTTCGCATAACTCAATTTCAAGCTTTTGAAATTCAACTTCTTTAGAAATAGAGTCAAATTCACGATTATTTCGAACGTTAGACTGCTGAGCCTCGTACTTTTTAATCAATAAATCAGATTCTTTCATCTCTTGCTTCTTCTTAGTGATTGTATCACCAAGGTCACTAACTTCAGTATTAAGATTACTAATCCTGGTGTCTAGCCCCACAATTTCATCTTCCAAATCCTGAACTTCTAAGGGAAGCTCTCCTCTTAGCGTTTTAATCCGGTCAACCTCAGCATCAATACTTTGCATTTCGTACAGTGCACGCAATTTTTCTTCAACTGAAATATCCTTTAAATCTGCAGCTTTTGGATTTTGTGTTGTCATATTTTTACAAATAATTTATTGGATTCGAATTTATCTCTGAGATACGAACTGCAAAGTTAGGGAATTTTTTTGTAACTATCTCATAAAAAATCTCTCTTGTAAACTGTTCACTTTCATAATGTCCGATATCAGCGATAATAATCTTTCCTTCGGCATCGAAAAATTCATGATATTTAAAATCTCCACTTATATATATGTCAGCTTTTGAAGACTTAGCTTTTTTTAGCAAAGAACTTCCACTGCCTCCGCAAAGGGCTATTTTTCTAATTTTATTTTTTACAATTGGCGTATGACGAATAGCTCCACAGTGGAATAAATCTTTCAACTTTTTCATAAATTCAAGACTATCCATAGGTGTTTCTAATTCACCAATCATACCCAAACCAACTTGATGATTTTTATTCTCCAATGAATAAATATCATAAGCAACCTCTTCATAGGGATGTGCGCGTAACAATGCGCTAATAACTTTTCCTTGTAAATGTTTAGGAAAAATGGTCTCTATACGTACCTCTGATTCATAATGCAACTCTCCAGCCTTGCCAACATACGGCTTAGCCAAATCGTTAGCTCTAAAAGTTCCTTCTCCTTTTGTATTAAAACTGCATGAGTCATAATTACCTATTCCACCAGCTCCAGATTCAAATAAAGAAGTTCGGACTTCATCTGCTTTATCAGATGGTACATAAGTCACTAGTTTCTTTAAATCCTCATTTACTGGATCTAAAACCTTACGATTTACAAGACCTAACACATCACACATTTTATCACTCACGCCTCCTATTACAGAATCTAAATTGGTATGAGCAGAATAAATCGCAATATTATTTTGAATAGCTAATATGACGGTACGTTCTACGTAATTGTTCCCATTAAAGCGTTTTAATCCTTTAAAAACAATTGGATGATGTGATATGATAAGATTTAATCCTTTTTCGATAGCCTCTTGAACAACTTCCTCAACAACATCTAAACAAATTAGAGCTCCCGTTAATTCCCAATCATATTTCCCCACAATAAGACCAGCATTGTCGTAAGACTGCTGATAAGATAAGGGTGCTATATCCTCTATCGCAGCTACTATATCTTTTACTTTCAATTCTATAAAATTTAGTGATTATCTATCTAACAAGGCAATTCAGATATTTTCTTTCATCTCAAGCAGAAGAGCTTTAATATCCTTAAGCCTCGATACAACTTCGAAATTATTCTGAGTATCTTCCTTATTTTCCTTTAACTTCAACTTAGCACCATTGAGAGTCATTCCTCTTTCTTTTACCAGATGATAAATCAAATGAAAATTATCAATATCGGCCTTGGTAAAAAAACGATTCCCTTTTTTATTCTTCTTTGGCTTTATAATATCAAACTCTTTCTCCCAATAACGTATATGAGAGGTATTAACCGAGAACATCTCAGCAACTTCTCCTATGGAATAATAAAGTTTTTCTATTTTCGTTTCACGATATGGCACAGCGACTCTTTTTCAAACAATTATGACAGATGCTTAATTTATAAGCTTTTACTAAATTAAACAAAAAAATGACACGAAGTTAAATTTTTCGTGCCACTTTTTTATGTTTGCTAAAATCTTTTTGATAGAACTAATCCATTGTTTGACCAGTATTAGCAGCAAAGGCTACCATCCGATCATATTCATCAGCACTTAAGTCGTTAAAATAATAATTTATTGGATCCACATGTCTGCCCGATTTTCTAACTTCATAATGAACATGAGGCCCAGTAGATTGACCTGTATTGCCTAAAAAAGCAATTACTTCGCCACGTTTTACTTTTTGTCCACGTTTTACATTATACCCATTTAAGTGAGCATACAAAGTTGTGTAACCAAAACCATGATCTAAGATAACAGTTTTACCATAGCCTCGGATTTTACCAACCTTTTGAACTACCGCATCGCCTGTTGCATAAAGAGGCGTTCCTGTTTTTCCCGTAAAATCCATTCCATCATGAAATTTACGTGTTTTATAAATTGGATGAACTCTCCATCCGTAACCAGCTGATATTCGATTAAAATCTTTAATAGCAATTGGCATAATAGCGGGAATAGCTGCTAAGAGTTTAAACTTATTCTTAACCATAGATTCAACTTCATCGTATGATTTGGTTTGAACGTATATGGATTTTGAAAGCTGATCTAACTTCTTAGCCGTAGAGATAACGAGATCGGCATTATCCATATTTTCGAGATTTGCATAACGATTAACACCACCAAATCCTGCTTTTCTAACATTACTATGGATGGGTTCTGCTTCGAAAATCACACGATAAATATTATCGTCACGTTGTTCTAAATCACCTAAAACAACACGTGCTTTATTAAGATCATCATTTAATCTTTCGTAATTAGAAAGTAATTTTTGATTTTCACGCTGAAGTGAACGTTCCTTTGGAGAGCCAAAATAGTTGAATAAAATAACAACCATTATAACAGCAAGTACCAAGCTAGAAGCTATATGTTTTAAAAAACCTAATACTCTCGTCTTAAAGCTCGATTCAACTTTTTCATAGCTAATAGACTCAGGATTAAATTGATATTTGGTTTTTGCCATGGATTAATATTCATTTATTTTTTTCAGAAAAACACTCAATTTTTCTTCACACATGTGAACAAAATTAAGGAAATAATCTAACTTTGCAAGCTAAGCATCGAAATCCCATTGATTTAAAATATATGAGTATATGAATTCTAGCGAGATTAGACAAACCTTTTTGGATTTCTTCGAGTCCAAACAACATAAAATCGAATCATCAGCAGCAATGGTGATCAAAGATGACCCAACATTGATGTTCACAAACGCTGGTATGAACCAGTTTAAGGATGTTTTTTTGGGCAACTCCCCTATTAAGTATAAGAGAATTACTAACTCTCAAAAATGTTTGCGAGTTTCGGGAAAACATAACGACTTGGAAGAAGTTGGGCATGACACCTACCACCATACCATGTTCGAAATGCTAGGAAACTGGTCTTTTGGTGACTACTTTAAAGAAGAAGCCATAAATTGGGCTTGGGAACTTTTAGTAGATGTATTTAAACTGCCTACTGATCGTTTATACGCTAGTGTTTTTGAAGGTAACGAAGAAGATAAGATCGAACGCGATAACGAAGCTTCATCTTATTGGGAAAAGCACCTTCCTTTAAGTCATATCATCAATGGAAATAAAAAAGACAATTTCTGGGAAATGGGTGATGTTGGTCCTTGTGGCCCTTGTTCTGAAATTCATATCGACCTTAGAACTGATGAAGAGAGAAAACTTGTTGATGGTAAAGATCTAATTAATATGGATCACCCTCAGGTTGTTGAGATATGGAACTTAGTTTTCATGCAATTCAACCGTAAGGCTGATGGTTCATTGGAAGCTCTACCTCATCGACATGTTGATACAGGAATGGGATTTGAGCGTCTTTGTATGGCAATGCAAAAAAAACAATCGAATTACGATACTGACGTTTTTCAACCAATTATTCAAGCCATTGCTAAAATGTGTGGTAAGACTTATGGCGAAAACGAAGAAGTTGATATCGCTTTGCGTGTGATTGCTGACCATATTAGAACAATTTCATTTGCAATTACTGATGGTCAATTACCATCTAATAATAAAGCTGGTTACGTCATTCGTCGAATTCTTCGTCGTGCTGTGCGTTATGGTTACACTTTCCTTGATTTGAAAGATCCTTTCATGTACCGCTTGGTTGAGGTTCTTATTGATGTAATGGGTAAGCATTTCCCAGAACTAATCAAGCAAAGAGATTTGATCGAGAAAGTCGTAAAAGAAGAAGAAAATTCTTTCTTGAGAACTTTAGCAAATGGTATTAAATTACTTGACCAGATTATAGAAAAAACAAAAGCAGACGATTTTAAAGTCGTACAAGGTAAAGTTGCATTTGAACTTTACGATACTTACGGTTTCCCATTAGATTTAACTGAATTGATTCTTAAAGAGAACGACCTTGTCGTGAACAGAAGGGAATTTAATGATGCAATGGAAGCTCAGAAAAACCGTTCCCGTTCTGCTACAGCAATGGAAACTGGTGACTGGATAGAGATTCTAAAAGATGATGTAGAAGAATTTGTAGGTTATGATTATATAACAACTGATGTAAAAATTACGCGTTACCGTAAAATGAATATCAAAGGAAAAGATTTATTCCAACTGGTATTCAATATTACACCATTCTACGGCGAAAGTGGTGGACAAGTTGGTGATACAGGTTATATCGAAGCAAATGGAGAAAAAATCTCTATTACTGACACAAAAAAAGAAACTGGTTTAATCATACATATTACTGACGAATTACCTAGCGATCCGACTCTAACTTTTAAAGCTGTTGTAGACGCAAATAACCGTCAATTAATTGCAAATAATCATACCGCTACTCACCTATTACATGCTGCACTTCGTGAAGTATTAGGAAGTCATGTTGAGCAAAAAGGTTCTTTGGTTAATTCTGATCATTTACGTTTCGACTTTGCTCACTTCCAAAAGTTATCTGAAGAAGAAATTGCTAAGGTTGAAGAAATCGTGAATCAAAAGATTCGTGAGAATGCAACGACCGAAATCAAAACTGATGTTCCTATGCAGGAAGCTGTTGATTTAGGTGCTATGGCTCTTTTCGGAGAGAAATATGGTGACTTAGTTCGTGTTGTGAAAATAAACAAATCCGTTGAGCTTTGTGGTGGAACTCACGTTAAGGCTACTGGACAGATTGGTTTATTTAAGCTTACTTCAGAAAATGCTATTTCTGCTGGTGTACGTCGTATCGAAGCAATTACGGCTATTAAAGCAGAAACGTATATCAATGATAAACTAAACACACTTAAAGAGATTGAACATACTTTTAAGTCGAATCAAAATCTTCTTAAAAATATCGAAGCTTTAATTACTGAAAATTCAGAAATGAAAAAAGGTCTTGAGTCTTTCCATAAGGATCAACTTAAGCTTGTGAAAAATGCTTTAAAATCTGAAATATCTGTAACCAACGATGTCAATTTCATCAGCAAAAAGATGAATGTGAAATCTGCAGGTGATATTAAAGATATTGCCTTCTCTCTTAAATCGGAAGTTGATAACTTGGTATTTATTGCTGGTGCTGATCTTGGTGGTAAAGCTAACCTGACTATCATGTTCTCTGACAACTTGGTTAAGAAATATGATTTGAATGCTGGAGCAATTGTTCGCGAGGCAGCTAAAGAAATTAAAGGTGGTGGCGGTGGCCAAGCATTCTTTGCATCAGCTGGTGGTAAAGATCCACAAGGACTTGATGCGGCTATTAATACAGCTAAAAAAATGATTCTACACAAGATTGAAGCTTAATCTCAAGCTTTAATTTTAGATATCTAAAAAGCGACTGCCCAATGGTGGTCGCTTTTGTTTTATTATAGTTTTGACGCTGATTTTCACAGATGAAATATGATTGATAAATCACGCCTTAATATAAGCTGAAAATTTTTGATTAAGTATTTTTAATTCGTCATATAATACATCACCTGAATTTCTCACATCAATATTATCAAATGTTAAATTCACCACTAGATCACCTACAATATGCTTATTAATTGCAATTCTAGTGTAGCTACTTGCACCTTTAGAGGTAGGAATATTAATTATGTCTGTACCAATATTGCAATTTTCACTAAAATACATTGCAACTCCAATAATCGACATAAAGTGATTTAAATTTCCACCATATAATGGGCTGGAAACAGATATGAAATTTAAATTTAATCGTTTGAGAATCACTAAAAATCTTGTAAATGAATTAACAGATGATATCTGGACATCCTTATTTACTAAATTTACATCTATTATTTCTTCGTCTATATTAGTAATTAGTCTAACTTTTTCACGAATACTTAACCTCTCTATAGCAGCTTTAACAGGTTTCATATTAAGAAGGAATTCTTTAGGAATCTGAAATAAAGCAGATAATGAAGCATTAACGAAGTCATATGATATTTGTTCTAATGTATATTTAAATTCCTGCCTTGTCACAAATTTTGTAATATATCCATTGAAATCAGTCCCAGATCCATACAAATGATGAAAAATGGTCCTCACATTCTCAATATCGAAAACAGTAATAATATGATCGAAATTAAACTTGTTATTACCAACTCCAACTTCAATCTCTTTTAGCAAAACAACTTTCCTATCGATATGAGCAGTTAAAACATTAAGAATTCTAAAAAGATGGGCAGGGTCTATTCGATCTAAATCATCAATAACTAAGACAACTTTCTTTCCCTTTTTCTGAATTGCTTTAATAATCCTTGTAATCAACTCTGAAATAGAATCATACTCAGCTACACCAGTTTCTTGCTCAAATTTTGAAAGGTATTTTTCTATTAGTTCGCTTTTACTAGCTTTAAAGTCGGTTTTATCATCTTTATATTTCTTTAGATGCTTAAGAGATTTCTGAATGATTTTGGCAGGAACTTTAACTGCTGGAACATCACTTAAAATATCAAGAATAATATCAGCTCCATTATTAAACAGATAGTTTTGAGCGTAAATACTTTCATCAAAGAAATCTTCATCCTCTATTAAATCATTTGCTAACAAATGAATTAGAATATCTTTCTTGATTAACTCGAAGATATCTTTATTATCTGCAACCTGATAATTGACTGGGAAAATCCTAATAGCTTCAAATTCATCTTTGTGTTCCTCAAAGAACTTATTCAAAAAGTATGTTTTACCATCACCAAATTTTGCAGAGAAGATGATTCTTTCATTATAGCTCAGGTGATTATAAAAATCTAGAAGTGATTTATCAATTGGAATTACCTTTATTTCTGGTTCTAATGAAATTTCTTCTGCAACTTGAATGAGATCTTCTGCCATGAGTTTATTAAAATTACGTTTCACTTAACGAAACATAAATTTAATAAATAAAATAACACAATCATCAGTAAACTTAAGATGGCTAACTATAGGTATGAACGGAGAATTGTGCCGATGGTAAATAGTTGACTCCAAACCAACAGACCAGCAGAATCACAAAAGCTAGGGCAAGAATCCAAAGTGATGATTTAAATACGTTCGGCATATGGTAACGGCGATGGATATAGATCAAATACCCTAACCAGGTGATAAAAGCCCATGTTTCTTTAGGATCCCAAGTCCAATAGTGCCCCCAAGCTTCTTTTGCCCACAAGGCACCAAAGAGTAAACCTAAACTTAAGAAGGCAAAACCTAGGTACACCAAATTATCAGCCATAAGCATGACTTTACGATCTAGTGATTTATAATAATGTTGATACAAACCACGAACAGCAACCAAAGATGATGCAGCCAAAAAGGCATAGGCAAAAATATACACAACTACATGCGGTACGAACCAAGGACTCTGAAGAGCTGGCATAAGGGTTTTAGAGTAATTTTCGGGATGTATGTAGTTTATTCCAAGGAAAAGTAAAGCTAAACCCAAGCTGTAGAAAAGCATCCAATTGTAACGCCAACGCATATAGGTTATCATGCCAATGACTGGAAGAAAAAACGCGTACAACAAACGTGTTTCACCAAGAGTCCGTAAGGGTGGTCGTTCTAACTTAATCCATAAGAAAACAATAAAAGCACCTATGCATGTAATTCCTAGAATGATGAATAATCGTTTTAAAAGCTCCTTTTTGTATAGCACAAGAGCTAATAACCACAATAAAGTGCTGCTAAGTAAAACGAATATAAAGTTGGACCAAATCATGGTATAATGAATTAAAGAGTATTTATAAGTATTTATAAGTATTTATGAGTGCCTAAAGTTATTTATTACTCATGACTCTATTTTTGCTTCTCGTCCCTTCCAAAACATATAGATAGCACCAATCATCATCATAAAGACGCCTAAATAAACATAGGGTTGCCATGGATCGCGTACAAGTTCTAAAATCGATTTATCGGAATACCGACCCATCTTATCGTCATAACTCAATTGATATATTTTCCATCCGTTTACGGTGACAGGTTTATTTACCTCAAGCACAACATCACGTTTTTTACCATCGGGTGTCATAAATGTAACATCAGAATAAAAACGTTTAGGCTCAGGAACAGTCATCACCAAAGAAAGTTCATCGTTAAGTTTTAATGATTCGTGTGGACGATTGAAACTACCACAAGATATCCACCCTTTTAAAGTATCATTCTGTGCTGATATAACTTGAACCTTGGCAGCTGGAGCAGCACCAAAATCAGATAGTTTGTAATATCGATTGCCTGCCCTACCCGATGTGACATAGAATTCTTCCACCTTAACCTTCCAAGTTTGCAAATCGCAGACTAAGCCTTTTTCTATCATGATCATTGATGGCTTTTGAGCCTCGTACAATTCCCCAGATTCATTTTCCACAATAGCCAACTTCGGATTAAACTCATCAATTTGAAAATCGTTGAGCTTTATAGCCAATGGCATTTCATAATACCGATTTTGCTCGTCGTAAGAACGCCATTCCATTTTATGTTCATACACATCCATTTTTAATCGACGCAAATCACCAGAACCTAAACCACCCGCAAAAATTACAATCCATAATCCCCAATGACTAAATATAAATCCCCAATTTTTAAGCTTAAATGGGAATGTCTTTTTTAAACTGACGAAGCCAAGAATAATCAACAAAAAAAGATTGATCATTAAAAATGGATAAGAGCTCGTCATTTGATTAAAGCCCAATTGCTGAACCAAACCATTCTGACCACTTGGAATTTGAGGTAGAATTCCCATTATAATAACGAGAATACCAAGCACCGAAATTAAACTTATAGTCAATGGAATACTCGACAGAAAAGAATGGATCTTAGTCTTCCTAAAAAAGAAATGATAAAGAATTATGAGAACAAATAAGCAGGATCCTAATATGATATTTATGGGAAATACTAGAGTCGATGGCGTTTGGGGCAAAACCAACTCGAATCCAAATCCAATACATAAAATACCAAATAAAATAGTGAAGCTCTCAGCATATCCCCAAGGCTGCTGCCAAATAGGTTTCTTTATTGACATATGACGTATATAATTAGACTTTTGGAATTCAATTTTCTTAATATCATTTTTTACTTTACCTAAATAGGAATGAAACAAAAAATCAATTTGTTGAGCTTTACCTAAATAGGAATGAAGCAAAAAATCAATTTGTTGAGCTTTACCTAAATAGGAATGAAACAAAAAAGCAATTTTTTAAGCTTTACCTAAATAGGAACGGAGCAAATAATCAATTTCTCAGGCTTTACCCATATTGGTATCAATTATCTAAAATATAGAAAAAATGCTACCCAAATTGGGCAGCATTTTAATAAATATCTATCTCATATTATTTCTTAACCTGATAAGTACTTTCACGCTCCTCAGCTTTCTTTTCCCACTTAGGAATAAGATTCTTCTTAAAATCTGCTTTTTCCTTATTCAACTTATCCATATCCAAACCAATATATTTCTGAGCTTTGGCTTTTGTAGTGATATCAGGATAAGCAACTTCCTTGTTAAAATCGTACTTCGCAAATATTCGAGCTAAGGAAAGTCTAGCTTCTTGAGCCTGAACAATACCTGTAGAAATCACACGGCCTATTTCTGTTGGAGCATGGAAAGATCCACCATGAGAAGCCGCTGCATAATCCCAACGCCATTGTCCGTGACGAATATCCATTAATACAGGCTTCATCTCATCTTCTGTAGCGCCCAAATCCCAGGCTTTCTTAGCTTCAACGTGAGCACGAACCAATAGTTCTTCCAATTTATCACGATTTTCAATAATCTGATCCTGACGTGTATAAACATTCTTGATCAACTTCTCAGTTTCTTCACGATGACAAACCTGACATGAGTTGGCAACATTATTTAATGGAGATTGAATATGATGATCAGTAAATTTCTGTCCGCCTTCTGATTTATATGGCATATGACAGTCTGCACAAGCAACACCACGATCGGCATGAATACCCATTGAATATATTTCGTAACCAGGGTGCTGTGCTTTCAACATAGGAGTCCTACTCAACTGATGAGTCCAATCCGAAAAATTAATATTGTCGTAATATTCTTCCATTGCCTCTGCGGTAGTTCCATTATCCCAAGGTAAAGTCAAATAATTTGCTCCTTCTACTCGTTTCTTATCAAAATAGTACTCAACGTGACACTGGGCACATACTAAAGAACGCATCTCTTGATGAGTTGCCTCTTCGATATCTTTTCCTTGACGTTGAAAAGCTTCAACTAAAGCTGGACGAGTGATTTTCAAATTCATTGTTTCAGAATCGTGACAATCACCACAACCAATTGGGTTTACAACTTCGTGACCTTTTCCGGCCCACTTGCCTTTATAAAATTCCGCAACCCCAATTTCGTTCATCAAACGAGGTACATCAGGACCCTTACAAGTCCAACAAGTTGCTGGCATAGGACCATCATTTTCATCTACAGGTCCACCAGTTCGTAAAATATTTCTCACATCTTTAACTGCATAGTAGTGACCACGTGCTTGGTTGTATTCTTTTGAAAAGCTATAACCTGCCCAAAGCACAACCAATCTAGGATCAACTTCTAGCATGTCAATCATTGCATTACCATTATATTTACTTCTAAATGAAGTATCCTTAGTATTATAATAAGTTTCAAATTCGCGAGGGAAATTCTCACCCCAAACCTCATTACGAGGCTCCCACTGATTATAATTAACCTGCGGTATATAAGCAAAAACAGATTCAGCTCTTCTTTCCATTATGGAATTAGCCAAAATTCCCAACAAGAAAACAACAATTAGAGAAGTTACGAAAATAAGCCACCCTAACATCGGTTTTCTTTTTACAGATTCATTTATAGGCTTCATAGTTTATTTTTTAGATTTATTTGGTATCAGTTTCATTTAAATATTCTTTCATCCAATCGGGTATTGGACTTGAAGGTACAGGAACTCGTGCGTTTGGAACACTCGAAAGACTATTAACCCTTCCATGCGGTACTTCCCTATGACACTCCCAACACGCTCTATCTTGAGTATTCTGCGTGTGCTGTGGAACTTGAGTTGCTAATTTAGGATCGGTCAATGTTTGACTATGACAACGAATGCAGTTATTATGAACGACTTCGCTTCCTTCATCCAAAATAAAGATGACCTCTGGTTCCATTCTTAAGGCAAATATTGATGCATGCCTTAAACCGTCTTTTGCCTTAAATAAATACTTATTAACCACATTATTGTGCGGTACATGACAGTCGTTACATGTGGCAACTTCACGATGCGAACTGTGCTGATAGGTCGCATATTGCGGAGCCATAACATGGCAATTGACACAAGTTTTAGGTTCATCAGAAAGATAAGACAGTGCCTTTGACAAATAAAGCACATGAATAGCTAAGCCGACAAAAGCACCCAAGACAATCATCACGGGGAATCTCCATTTTGGTGGAGGGCTTAATAATTTGAATAGTTTTACCATTGGCTATTAGATTCATTGTGACTAAAAATTACTATCCTCGCCTTTTATAAACGATCAAAAAGATCAAATCATTTTAGATAATTAGGTTTTAATACTATCGTCATCGATCACCTGTTTGGAATTTTGCCAAATTGACTTTCATACAATCTCACATAAAGATTAAAACAAACGCTTAATAACATGACTATGTGAACCAAACATAAATTCACCTTTTGAATAATTTAAACTACCGTAAACATTATACATTCCGACATCATGTAATTGATGTCTACTGCTTACAATCTAAGCCTACGAAACAATATTAAACCTAAATATCAATTCTAATTTAAATTTGTAAAAGGAATAAAAGCTTCTATTTTTCATTACAAAACGAAACCCAACAAACTGTCATTCAAGTTCCTAATATTTTACATCATTTACAATACTAAAGAGTACAAAGATGTATTTCAACAAAAACAAGGCTTATTAAAACTCATTATTTAAAACACGAATACTCTTTCTTTAACTGAATATCAATTATTTAGGAAAAACAAAGATCTATCTAACAGACTACTAATTAGTTCCATTCTTAATAAGCAAATTATCCTATTGTGCCCATCTAATTAGTGCAAGACTATTTTCTGAAATGTCTATTTTTTATAGTTCTATTAAAATGAAAATCTTATATTCAAGTCCATAAAAAAATTATTTCCATCCCATATAAACATAAAAGGTTCTATTACAGATATTATTATATGAAAAAACGATTCAATTTTCTCTTCTCAATGCAAATGATGGGAACTTTAATTGCAGCTTTTGCTATTTCTATTGGTGTAGCTACATTTATCGAAAATGACTTTGGCACACAAGCTGCTAAATCTGCGGTTTACAATGCAACTTGGTTCGAAATATTACTCTTTTTTATAGCCATAAATTTAATCGCCAATATTAAGAGATATAAACTTTATACCAAAAAGAAATGGTCAATGGGACTGTTTCATCTTGCATTCATTATCATCCTTATTGGTTCGGGAATTACAAGATATGTGGGTTACGAAGGCAGTATGCACATTAGAGAAGGAAAAACATCAAGCCAAATAACTACTACCGACAACTATGTCAACATTATAGTTGAAGGAGAAGGCGAAAAAGCTGAAGAATCGACAAAACTAAACATGAGCTCATTAAGCTCGGTTAATATTAATGAGAACTTATCTCTAAACAACAAAGATATTGAGCTTAGTCTTAAGCATTATATTCCTAACGCATCAACCAGTCTGATAAAAGAAGCTGGCGGCATACCCGTAATTACCTTTGTAAGTTCTTCGGACAGTCAAATGCAAAGCATGCAAACTTTCACTCTTGATTACAACAGCAACAAAACTATTGGTGAGAATGTATTCGCATTTGGTAATGAGGAAACAGAACAAGCTACGAATTTTTCTTACACTGATCGTTTAAGAATGAAAAGTCCCTATTCTATTACCGAATTAAATATGATGGGTACTGATACGATCAAGCTGGAAAGCAACAAATGGCACATCATTAGTCCTCGCAAACTATATGATATAAATGGAATACATTTAATCATAAAAGACTTTTTCCCATCAGCTAAATATAAGTATGTAAGTACTCCTGATAAGAAAGCACCAACAGTTCTAATCTTTAATATTAAAAGTGGCGAGCAAGAAAAAGAACTCATCGTAAAAGGATTTAAGAATTATGTGGGAACTCCTGAGAAAACTCAAATTAATGGTTTAGACGTTTCGGTATCTTATGGATCAATGCTCATCGACTTACCATTTTCTATCCAGTTAAATGATTTTCAACTCAAACGCTATCCTGGTTCTAAAAGTCCGTCTTCATTTGCAAGTGAAGTCACTTTAATTGATACTTTAAACGCTGTAAAGAAAGACTATCGCATTTATATGAATAAGATTTTAAAATATCGTGGATTCCGATTTTATCAATCGTCGTATGACGGTGATGAAGGTGGAACAATCTTGTCGGTGAACCATGACCATTTAGGAATGATGGTAACTTACTTTGGTTATTTCCTAATGATTGTTGGTATGGCTTGGTCGCTGCTTGCATCGGGAACGCGTTTTAGAGCTTTGAGTAAAATGAAAAGTAAAAGTCTAAAAACAATTTTAATTCTAGTTCTTGCCCTAGGAGGAAGTCTAACAACTTACGCTCAAAATCAGAAACGAACTGAAGTTCCCTTGGAACAAGCTAAACATTTTGGGGAATTGGTTGTGCAAGACAATACAGGTCGATTTGAACCGGTAAACACACTTGCAAGTGAAGTTATCCGTAAAATTAGCAAGAAGAGTAGAATAGATGGTTTAAATGCTGACCAAGTATTCCTTAGTATGATTATAGATCCTCAAAACTGGGAAGAAACACCTCTTATAAAAGTTAGCAACTCCGATTTAATTAATGAAATTGGTGGAAGTGGCAAATATGCTAGCTTTAATAGTTTTCTTGATGCTAGCGGCCAATATAAACTTAGAAAAAAAGTACGGGATGCCTATTCTCGTAAACCAGCTAATCGAACTTCTTACGACAAAGAAATTATTTCGGTAGACGAAAGAGTTAATGTTAGCTATATGGTTTTCTCGGGTGAATTCTTAAAACTGTTTCCAGATCCCCAAGACTCAAACCATGCTTGGTATCAGCCTAAAGAATTTATTCAAGTTAAAGGGAAGGATTCATTATTCATCAAGAATTCAATATCCTTGCTAAGCCAAGCGATGACATCTAAAGATTACGATTCGGTTGACACCTACATTAAGGGAATAAAGAAGTTTCAAAAAACACATGGTAAAAATGTAATGCCTTCGGAGAATAAACTTAAGACAGAAATACTTTACAACAAAGTCAATATTTTCAAGAGGTTATTCCCTTACTATCTTTTAATTGGTTTTATCTTGATTATTGCTTTGGTAGCAAAAATCATTAAGCCAAATATGTCAATCAAATGGCTATTTCGAATTTCATTTGCTATTCTAAGTGTTGCTTTTCTGATACACACAATTGGTTTGGGTGCTCGTTGGTATATTTCTGGTCATGCTCCGTGGAGTAATGGTTTCGAATCAATGACTTATGTCGCTTGGGCCTGTCTTCTAGCAGGATTTTTATTTACGCGTAAATCAAAGTTTGCTTTGGCTGCAACATCTCTATTGGCTGGACTAAGCTTATTCGTTGCCCACTTATCGTGGATGAACCCTGAAATTACAAACCTCGTTCCAGTTCTTAAATCGTACTGGTTAACTATTCATGTTGCTATCATTACAGGTAGTTATGGTTTTCTGGCATTAGCTGCTATTCTTGGTATGATTAGCCTCTCATTAATGATACTGAAAAACAAGAAAAATGAGACTAGAATAGATACTACAGTCCTTGAATTAAGTCGAATTAATGAAATGACAATGATTATTGGCCTTTACACTTTAACTATCGGAACTATTCTTGGTGGTATTTGGGCAAACGAATCATGGGGACGCTATTGGGGATGGGATCCCAAAGAAACTTGGGCTCTTGTTAGTGTGTTGGTCTATAGCTTTGTTCTCCACATGCGCCATATTCCTGGTTTAAAATCCATTTTCACTTTCAACTTAGCTTCCATTTGGGCATACAGCTCAATTCTCATGACTTACTTTGGAGTAAACTATTATCTTGCGGGACTTCACTCCTATGCAAAAGGTGATCCTATTCCGATACCAAATTGGGTTTATTATACAATTGGAATACTTATTGCGTTAAGTATAGCTGCCTATTACAATTATCGGAAATATAAAGCTGTTGAAAAGTAAAATATTTTTATCAACATAAGTAATACGACAGATGTAATGACGAAAAAATAAACATGTTTAAATAAGCATATTATTAATGTCCTTACCGGACGGGATTGTACTTTTTTCTTGAAATAAAAGTACCAAAAATTCAAGACTACAACACTCGGTGACCCATTACGCATCAAAGTCTAAAAAGACTGAACTCGCTCGTTCCTCACTCAAACATCATTCTTTTTTTAACGACTTTTTCAGCGATGGGTTCCCCACCTACGTTGTTGATGCCAGAAAAAATAAGGAAGAAAACCAAACACTATTCATATTTGATTCAAAAGCTTAATTAAGATCTCTGAGTGAAATTATAAACATGTCAATAATCACACACAAATACTTAGATTGAAAAAAAAGTCATTCGGTTTTAAATCGAATGACTTTTCTTATTTGAAATATTTTGCTTTGTTAGCTAGGCTAACATTTTATAAACTTCTTTGTCTTACCGCTTCATAAATCATAAGTGAAGCAGCAACAGATACATTTAATGATTCAATAGATCCCAAAATTGGAATCTTTACTTGTTCATCAGCAAGACGTAATAAAGCATCTTCGATACCAACATCCTCTGATCCCATAATAATAGCTGTTGCCAAAGTCAGATTAGCCTCAGTGTACATGATTTCTCCTTTTTCAGTAGCTGCTACAATACGAATACCTTCTTTCTTAAAATTACGAACCAAAGTTTTTAAGTTTTGTACACGACAAACTGGAATATTGTATAAAGCACCTGCCGATGTTTTAATGGCATCAGGAGTTACCTTAGCCGAGTTTTTGAAAGGTATTACAATAGCCTGTACACCTGCACACTCAGCAGAACGAGCAATTGCACCAAAGTTTCTAACATCAGTAATTTGATCTAGTACCAAAATCAGAGGAATTTTTCCGCTCACCATTATCTCTGGCAATACATCTTCAATTTCTTGATAAGGAATTGGTGCAATAAGAGCAACAACACCTTGATTATTTCTTTGATCCAATGCATCAATCTTCTCCTTAGGAACAAATTGATATGGTACATCTTTTTCACGAACCAATTCGAAAAACTCATTGTACAATGGTCCAGCAAGACCGCTACGAATCAATACTTTCTCAATTTCCTTTTCGCTATTAATCGCTTCCATTGCTGCTCTAATACCGAACAGCATTTCTTGTCTTTGCTTTGCCATTTATCTTCTTATTTTTCTATTTTTCTGAGAGGACAAAGATAGTAGGTAAATCCCAATCATACAACTAAGTAAATACATATCCCAAAAATCATTATAATGATAGTTTTAAACAAGCCGTCAGCTAGTGATCAAGTCATGAACGATTCTCTCTTTATTTCATTAAATTTGTTCAAAATATTTTATTCTATGCAAAAATCTTGGCTCAACAGCATCCATACAAATATTGATAATCAAATTGAACTTTATATTTCAGTTAAGGATTATCGTTTTTATCAAATCGAAAAACTAAAACGAATTGCCACCTTACTTGATCATGTAAAGCAAAAGAATTGTTTAGACTGCAAACACGCTAAAATAGAATTAGAAAACATTGTAGATGAACTTGATCGGTTGATTAATAAATCTGGTGTAAACCGAAGTGAATACGAAAAAAGAGTCGAGAAAATAATCATGCATCTTAAAGACACGCATCAAATTTACCAAGCACAACATTTTACTTATACCTACTCTGGCACGCATACGCTAGTTGGTATTGCTCTTGGTCTGGTATTAAGTTACGGCATATTTTATAGTTTTAACCCTCATATCTTTGTTGCATGTGCAGGTATGGGAATGCTTATTGGAAATATTCGTGGCGCAAGAAAAGATAGATATCAAGCCAAAATGGGACGCCAATTGTAACCCATTTATCGTCTTCAATAAACATCTAACTCTTGCTAAGCATTTTATATTGAGTAATTAGATTTAAATTTCTTAATTTAGACAATCGATTCAAAGTCAGACAAATATCCAACTGACCAGAATAATCTAATCTCAAGTTTAATTTTAAATTCAAAGCATGAAGAAATTAATTATCCCATTATTCTGCTGCTCAATAATGGTTTCCTGTTCAAACGAAAGAACAAAAATGAACTACCCTATTTCAAAAAAAGTCGATACGACTGATACTTATTTTAAAACAAAAGTAGCCGACCCTTACCGTTGGTTAGAAGATGATAATTCTGACGAGACTAAAGCTTGGGTTGTAGAACAAAATAAGGTCACCGATAAATACTTAAAAGCCATTCCTTTTAAAGCTAAAATAAAAGAACGATTAACCGAGGTTTGGAACTATCCAAAAGTTGGAGTTCCCTTTAAAAAGGGAGATTTATACTTCCATTACCGTAATGATGGCTTACAAAACCAATCGGTATTATACGTTCAAACAAATTTGGAAAACGAAGCTCGTATTCTTCTCGACCCCAACAAATTATCGGATGATGGTACTGTTGCACTTGCAGGCATATCGGTTTCAAACGATAGTAAATATCTTGCCTATTTAATTGCTCGTTCCGGATCGGACTGGAACGAAGTGTTTGTTAAAGATATTGCAACAGGTAAAAATGTTTCAGATCACTTAATGTGGATTAAATTCTCAGGCGTTTCGTGGTATAAGGATGGCTTTTTTTACGGCGCTTACGATGCCCCTGAAGCAGGTACGGAATTGTCAAATTCAAACGAATACCATAAAATTTACTACCATAAATTGGGCAGCAAACAGTCGGAAGACGAGCTGATATACGAAAACCCAGAATTTCCAAAACGTTTATATGGCGCATCGGTTACCGATGATGAGAAATACCTGATTCTTTCGGCCATGTCGGCATCACACGGGAATGCACTCTATTTTAAGGAGCTTGACAAAAAAGGATCGGAATTCAAACTGATTACTGACGAAATGACTTTCGATCACAATATTATTGATGATGTAAACGGAGGTTTGTTAATGTATACCAATAATGATGCTCCAAAATACCGTTTAGTATCGGTTGATGTTAAAAATCCATCAAAAGAAAATTGGAAAACTGTTATTCCCGAAAAGGAGAATGTTTTAAGCAGTGTGAAACTGGCAGGAGGTAAAATGGTAGCCAACTACATGCAGAATGCCTATTCGAAAATTGAAATTCTAAACATAGATGGAAGCTTCGATTATGAATTAAAGCTACCAGGAATTGGTACAGCTGGTGACTTTTCAGGAAAAAAAGATGAAGACACAGCTTTCTATAGCTTTGAATCATTCACATCACCTGAAATTGCTTACAAATACAATTTTAAAACAAAAAAATCAGAGGTATTTTACCAACCAAAAATAAACTTCACTCCTGAAGACTTTGTCACCGATCAAAAATTCTACACCAGTAAGGATGGGACAAAGATTCCCATGTTTATCATTTATAAAAAAGGTACAAAACTAGATGGAAACAACCCTTGCCTACTATACGGCTACGGCGGATTTAATGTTAGTTTAACGCCTTATTTTACACCACGCCGCTTGGTATGGCTAGAGAATGGAGGCATTTATGTTGTTGCTAACTTACGTGGTGGTGGCGAGTTTGGTGAAAACTGGCATCAAGCTGGTACAAAAATGAACAAACAAAATGTATTTGATGATTGCATTTCTGCAGCTGAATATCTAATTGCAAACAAGTACACAAACCCGGAAAGATTAGCATTAAAAGGAGGTTCAAATGGCGGTTTACTTGTTGGAGCTGTAATTAATCAGCGTCCCGATTTATTTAAAGTAGCTATACCCGAAGTTGGTGTTATGGATATGCTCCGCTACCATAAATTCACCATTGGTTGGGCTTGGGCTGGCGATTACGGAACAAGCGAAGAAAGTGAAGAGATGTTCAACTATATCTACAAATATTCGCCTATTCACAATATAGCCAACAAAGATTATCCAGCTGTAATGGTTACAACTGCCGATCATGACGATAGAGTTGTGCCTGCTCATTCTTTCAAATACATGGCAACATTACAAGAGAAATATAAAGGAGATAATCCTGTTATCATCAGAATTGAATCGAATGCAGGACATGGAGCTGGTATGCCAACATCGAAACAAATTGAAGAATATGCTGATATTTGGTCATTTATTTTCTATAATATGGGCATCGATCCGAATATAGAATAAACCCAGATATAAAATCTGGATACATTAAGAATAGCCATTTTGATTTTTTTATCAACATGGCTATTCTTATTCTTTTAAAAAGTTTATTATTTAAACTTCATTTTATATTTTTACGAGTCCAAATCAGAAACACATATTTAATGGATTATAATTTTATCGTCATCGAAGGAAATATTGGTGCCGGGAAAACCTCTTTATCAAGCAAAATTGCTTCAGATTTTAATGCTAAATTAATTTTGGAACAGTTTGCAAAGAACCCTTTCCTACCTAAGTTTTATGAGGAACCTGAGAAATATTCATTCCCTCTTGAAATGTCTTTTTTGGCAGATAGATACAACCAACTTAAAAATGAGTTAAGTGAACAAGATCTATTTAAATCGTTCACTATAGCTGATTACTACTTTATGAAATCTTTAATTTTCTCTAAGCAAACGCTTAAGGATGATGAATATAAGCTGTATAGTCAGTTTTTCCATATCATATATAACTCTTTACCAAAACCAGACCTTTATGTTTATTTACATTCTGATGTAGATAAATTATTGAGCAACATAAAAAAAAGAGGTAGAAATTATGAACAGGAAATTACAGCTGATTATTTATTAAAGATACAGAACAGTTATTTTTCTTTTTTTAAACAACAACAAAACCTAAATTTCCTCGTTATTGACACCAATAACATTGATTTTATAGAGAACGATTCAGACTACACGAAAATTTGCGATGTAATCTTTAATAACAAACACGAGAAGGGTCTCAATAGAATCATAATTTAACAAATAAACATTAAATCATAAATATTTATTTGCTGAATTATTTTTTGTAAATTTGTTACCGTACCTTTTAATTTATTACAACAACATATTTAAGTTATTATCATGAAAAGAATCAAGTTTAATCACGTAGCTGCTATACTACTAGCTGGCGCCTTACTTTCCGGATGTGCAGGAATGAGTAAGATGAAAAAAGATGCAAGTGACATTGACTACAATGTAACTCCTGAAATTTTAGAAACACATGCTGCCAAGGTAGATGTTGCAGTTAGCGTAAGAATACCTGCTAACTATTTCAACAAAAATGTAACTTTAGTTGCAACGCCTGTATTAAAATACGATGGTGGAGAAAAAGCTTTCGAACCACAAACATTGCAAGGTGAAAAAGTTCAAGGAAATGCAACTGTTGTACCTTATGCAACTGGTAAAACTATCAATTACAAATCATCTATCGATTACGATAAAGCGATGCGTATTTCTGAGCTTGAAGTAAGAATTACTGCTCAAAAAGGTGAAAAATCTTTAGATTTCGATCCTGTGAAAATTGCACAAGGTGTAATTGCTACTGCAACTCTTGTTCAAAACGATCCTGCTAACATTATTGGTAAGGATGCTTTCCAAAGAATTATTGCTGAAACTAAAGAAGCTGATCTTCATTACCTAATCAACAGCGCTAACGTTCGTTGGTCAGAAATGAGAAGCGAAGATATTAAAGCTTTAAGCGACTATTTCAAAACTGTTGAAGGCGACGCTAAAAAAGAATATAAAGGAATTGAAGTTTCTGCTTATGCATCTCCAGATGGTAAAGAAGATTTTAATGAAAAATTAGCTGGTAAACGTGAAGTTTCTTCTTCTAAGTATGTGAAGAAATCAATGAAAAAAGCAAAACTTGCTGATTACACTAGCGAAGAATTTTTCAAATCGAATATCACTCCTGAAGATTGGGATGGTTTCAAAAAATTAATGCAAGCTTCTAACATTAGAGATAAAGAATTAATTCTACGTGTTCTTTCTATGTACTCAGATCCTGAAGTACGTGAAAAAGAAATCAGAAATATTTCTTCTGCTTTTTCTGAAGTTAAAGATGAAATTCTTCCTCAATTAAGAAGAGCTAAATTCTTAGTTAATGTTGATAACATTGGTAAATCTGACGAAGAAATTAAAAATCTTGTTAAAAATAATCCTGCTGAATTAAACGTAGAAGAAATGCTTTACGCTGCAACACTTACAAAAGTAGCTAGCGAAAAATTAGCAATTTACGAAACAGCTAAAAAACAATTTGCTAGCGATTGGAGAGCACATAACGATGCTGGTATGATTCTTTTTGGAATGGGTAAAACTGAAGAAGCTAAAGCTAACTTCGACAAAGCAGACCAACTTTCTGCTAACAATCCTGTTGTTAAAAATAACTTAGGTGCTATTGAACTAGTAAAAGGTAACACTGCTGAAGCTGAAGTATTATTTGGAGCTGCAACTGGTGCTGGTAAAGAAGTAAACTACAACTTAGGTATCGTTGCTGTTAAAAAAGCTCAATACGATTTAGCTACTCAACAGTTTGGTGACTGCTATGCAGTAAACTCTGCTTTAGCTAACATTCTTGCTAAAAAATACACTGTTGCTCTTGAAAAATTAAACAAGAACACAAGTGACGATGCTATGGTTGACTACCTTAAAGCTATCGTTGGTGCAAGAACTAACAATAATAACTTGATTTTCTCTAACTTGAAATCAGCTATTGCTAAAGATGCTTCTTTGAAAGCTTTTGCTAAGTCTGATCTTGAATTCTATACTGTTTTTGAAAATGCAGAATTCAAAGCTATTGTTGAGTAATTAAACTCATACATAAAGTACACAAAAACGGCTCTTTTCAGAGCCGTTTTTTTTATCCCCCAACATTAATTAAACAGAAGTAAAAATTCAAAACTGGCTTTAAAACATATCACTTTCTAATAGATATTTTTATATCTTACATGCCACTTAAATTTCACCATTTGTTAATAGGAAAGCATCATTTTAAACAAATTGAAATCAACGCAAGTCCAATATGGAAATTACTATCCCCAAGAAACTAACTAATAATTTTCAGAGCCACCTATTCTTTACAGAATTACAAGCCTCTACTAAACGATTGATTCAAGACGAAATTATTCTAAATTTCGAAGAAACTAAACTCATAGAATCCAATCTATTCGCGGTATTAGGAAGCCTTATTATGGATCTTGAAAGGCGTAAGAATAAAGTGCGTTTAATTAATTTCCAAGACTCCATTCTCAACCTTTTTTATACCAAGAAGATGATTAAAGGTGGAATGAAAAAAGATGTATGGAAAAGCCTTATTAAATGTCAGTTTTTTAAAAGTGACGACGAAAGTGAACTAACAGATTACCTAGAAAATAAAATATTCCCTGAACGTCCTGATGTTGCTTTAAACCCACAACTAAAGATGGCAATTGAACTTTGTGTGGCAGAAATATTCAGAAATGCCTTTACGCACAGTAACCGTAAAGAGGTATTTATCTCCCACTACGTATCGGTTCACAACAAGAAGCTTATTATTAGTATTGTTAGTAAAGGAGTAAATATACAGCAGTTGGCTACATCGGTGCTTAAACAAGCTCAAAGTGGCATGGGAGCTATTCAATGGGCTGTTCAATCAGGAACCACATCAAAACCATTTAAACACAAAGGCATGGGTTTATTTACCATTCGTCAGTTTATAGAGCAAAACGATGGCAAAATTCAGATTATTTCGGGGAATGGTGTTTGGAAACAAGTGAAGAAACGACAATTTTCGAAGCTTACTCGCAAAGAGTATCCAGGTACAATTGTAACACTGGAATTCAACGTTTAAACTACAGTCCAAATAAATTTCACGCAAAGCTCGCAGAGAAAAATATATGATAACGCAAAGATTTAACAACAGTAGATTATCTCTTTGCGACATCTGCGAAAAAACTTAGCGCTCTTTGCGAGAAATAAAACTAGTATCTTAATTTCGAGAATAAGTCCCAAAGTACAATACCACAACTTACCGAGATATTGAAAGAGTGTTTGGTTCCAAACTGTGGAATTTCAATGCACGACTCCGAAGCATCAACAATAGTTTGTTGCACGCCTTTTACCTCGTTACCAAAAACAAAGGCATATTTTTTAGCTGAATCAATTTGAAAATCAGGTAATGAAACCGAGTTCTCTGCTTGCTCAATAGAATAAACATCGAAACCCTTAGACTTTAGATCAGCAACTGCATCTTCTGTCTTCTCAAAGTATTTCCAAGCTACAGAATCTTCAGCACCCAAGGCTGTTTTGTGCAAATCGCGATGTGGTGGCGTTGCCGTAATGCCACACAAATAAATAGCCTCAACCAAAAGAGCATCAGAAGTACGAAAGACCGAACCAATATTGTTTAAGCTACGCACATTGTCCAACACAATGATAAAAGGTGTTTTCTCTGCCGTTTTAAACTCATCAATACTTTTGCGATTCAATTCGCTATTTTTCAACTTCCTCATCTTGCTATTTGCTTTTGATTATGGCGCGAATTTAATACTAAAAAACTAAACCACCCTATCTGCCTACAAAAACATGGGAAACACTATCCAAACGATCTCTATATTAATTAGCTTCTCTAATTTTAAAGATTGACAGACTTAACCAAGAATAGCAATCCGAACGAGTTTGTAACCTCTAATGCGAAAAATAAACCTATATAATACCCATAGTCTCAACGGCATTGTCCAACTATGTTTTATCCTTTATTTGTCAGTATATATATCATAAAAGGAAACATAACGAAATCATAATTCTCTTTTTTTATTAACTTCGACAAACGAAAAGATGAAACACTTTTGAGTTGTTATTATTTATATCAAAGAAGCAGAACAATTATCTTATGATAGTTAATTAAGAAATAAACAAAATATATAATACAATGGACAATTACAATTTAGATACAGGGAAACGATATATTAAAGATATTTTTGCTCCAGAATGCTTTTATAATATACCGGAATATCAAAGGCCTTATGTTTGGGGGAGTGACCAACTTACTGCCTTACTTGATGACTTAACATCCGCGATAGAAAATGATGATAATAAGGAGTATTTCTTGGGGTGCATGATATGGAATACTAAGAAGGTAACCACATCTGGAATAGATTATATCTATCAAGATATTCTTGATGGGCAACAAAGATTTATTACATTATTCTTACTTCATGGAGTAATTAGAGATATGTCTGATGATAAACGCTTAAAAAAGAAAGTACTTACTAGATTAAGACAAGAAGAAGACGTTTATGATGGAGTACCAGAAAGAAACCGAATTGTTTTTGAGATAAGAGATGATAAGGATTTCTTAGATAACTATTTATTAGCGGAAGGAGGGACTAATAAAGAAGATGAAATCTTAAAAATATCTGAAACTAAAAAAATATCTAAATCAGTTAAAAATATGGCATTAGCCATTTTATCCATGAGAAAATGGTGGTATGGAGTAAAAAAAATGAAAAGTAACGAAGATGAATATCAAGAATTTATACAACAATTCTTCCAATATCTATCTTCAAAGGTTTTAGTTCTTTATTTAGCTACTCCAAATAATTTAGATGATGCATACAATTTATTCACTGTATTAAATAGTCGAGGTCTTCAACTTCAAGTTAGTGATATCTTGAGAGCTCAAAATTTAAGAATCATTTCTGATAATAAAGAAAGAAAGAAATATGCTGAAAAGTGGGCAAGCTTTGAAGACAATATTGGAGCACCATTCTCTGGATTCGACGATTTTCTTTGGTCTTTAGTTTTTATTAACATGAAATACCGAAGCGATGATAATCAAAGCCTTCCTAAAGCTTTTGAATTTATGTGGAAACGTAATATACTAAAGAAAGGAATCTCAACGTTTGAATTTGTTGAAAGGTATGTGGATCACTACGAAGCCATTACAAATGGAAGTATTACATCGAAATCAACAGGCTGTTTATTCTCTAACTTAAATTTAATTTTAACATCTGTTTTCGGGAATCAATATATGACCCCCTTGATGTATTATAGAGATTGTTTTGGCGAATACAGAATAATCGATTTTATAATTAAATTAGATAACCTTCTTTCTATACCATGGTTAACAGGGAAAAGAACCTCTCAAACTCGTGTTTTTATTCTTCTTAGAAAAATGAGCGAGTTTAAAGGAGAAAATTATGATAATGCATCAGTTGAAACTGCAGCAGATAGATTTTTAGATAGTAAATATTTAAGATATGACTACCAGGATGAAAAAGCTGCTACGAAATTAGATGTAAATGAATTATTCCAAATATTGGATACAGAAAATTGGGGTAATTATGCAGGTACTAGAATTAATAAAACAAGATATCTTCTTCTTAAACTTGATTTATTACTAGGTAACTTTAATACTAGCTTGCAATTTAATAAGCATAATTCTTCAGTAGAACATTTAATACCTAGAAAAATTGCAAATACTTCATGGGATATTAACGAGCAAGAACATGCTGAATGGCTTCATAGATTAGGTAACCTAGTGCTAATTGATCGAAGAAAAAATGCATCCCTCAGCAATCGTATATATTCCGAGAAAAAAGTTAGGTATCAAGGTGCTATAGAAACTAGAGCAAATACTAATTTTATTTTTATGACTAATAGTGAGTGGAATATTCATTCAACAAAACTAAATCATTATCGTGTAATTGAACTTCTTAAGGACTACTATATAGGAAATAGTGTTGAAGCAGTAATCGCTATTAAGAATAAGGTATCAAAGCATGATAGTTCATTAATTAAGATGCCTTTAAACTAAAAACAACACACAATACGCGCTCATATAACATATTCGGGCAGAATGTTTTAGAATATTTTTACTTTTAATGAGCAACGGCAAGATAGCCATTTTGAATAGTTATAGTTAAATGGAATCCTAAAATAGCTACCTTGCCTTTTTATGAATTTTGAAACATAAATCAACTAAGTCTCCTACGTTACATAGGACCACAGTAAACATTATAGAAAAAGCCTGGAGACTTGAAAGGATGCCAATTGATAGAATCACACTTGTTCTTGAAAAGAAAAAAGATTTGAAGAAGCTTTTGAATTACTTGAATGGTACAAATCCTTTAACGATTATCGAGGTTTAACATATGAGTCACAAAAAATGATAGAAAAACGATACGAAAGATTAAATAATAAATTGAATAAAAAGGAATAAAGCACAAAAACACAACAAAAGCTAAATTTCATGGGCGATGATGCGCAGTTAGAAAGCTTTCCAGTTTGTAGCTTAGTTCAAGAAAGAGACTTAAAATCAATAATTATTAATATCTTAAAACAATTTAAAAACTAAATATATGGGACTCGTTACACCAGAATTAGGCACAGCAATTTGGCTAATATTGTTATTACTAACAATGTTATTTCCACTTATCTGTTTAATAAGCATACTCAGGAATAAGTTTAAAAATCAAGACAAACTAATATGGGTTATTGTAGTCATCTTTCTACCCTTTCTTGGCCCATTACTTTATTTAATAATGGGTAGAAACCAACGAATCATCAATTAGAAATAGTTATCACACGATTTCTTAAATGTAGGAAACACATCTTATAGCAATCAATTAAAAGAAAGCCTTGCAAATCACAGATCTGTAAGGCTTTTTCTATAGTATATTATTAGCTTACCAACAAAACACTTCTTCGATTAATTATTGATAAAAATAAATAAAAGAAAACTTAATAAAACATTACTTTTGTTTATACAAACAAACACTAACAAACATAAAGGACAAATGAGTACAAGAAGTATCGATTTTATATTTATGCTGACTAAGGATGATCAGACTGTAACTGATGCAAGAGCATATATAAAAGAAATTGCATCGGAAGGTGTTAAGCATATGGGTTTCAAAGATATTGGTTTACCCTTAAATGAATTAAAAGAAATTACCAAAGATTTAAGAAATGAAGGTGTTAAGGTTTATCTTGAAGTGGTAAGCTTGGATGCTGAGAGTGAAAAACGATCAGCTAAAATAGCCATAGATTTAAACGTTGATTATTTATTGGGTGGAACTCGACCTGAGCTGATTGCTCCAATAGTTAAAGATCACAAGCTAAAATATTACCCTTTTGTTGGGCAAATTGAAAGTCATCCTAGCATTCTTAAGGGTACTATTACCGAGATTGCAAATCATGCACAGCAAATTTCTGCTATAGACGGCGTAGATGGTTTAGATCTTTTAGCCTACCGATTTACAGGTAAAGATGTTCCTTTATTGATTCGTGAGGTTTGTAAAAAATCTACAAAACCAGTTATTGTAGCGGGTAGCATCGATAGCAAGGAGAGAATTGAGGTTGTTAAAACCACTGGAGCTTCTGGCTTTACTGTTGGAACTGCAGCCTTCGGCATGAAATTCCCATCAATAAAAGCAGGCATTGCAGGACAAGTTCAAAGCATCTTAGAAATGAATGCCTAGTAAAATAGAAATAACGAAATAAAAAGAAAGCCTTGCAAATCATAGATCTGCAAGGCTTCTTTTATAGTATATTATTGGGTTTACCAGTTAACCGATTTACGACGAATTGGCATCGTCATACAGCGAGCACCACCACCACCGCGAGGTAGTTCTGATCCTTCAAGTGTAATCACATACTTTTCGTAGTCAGCCAAGTTAATTTTATGACTTATGACATCGTCAGCAGGAATAATATCAAAACCATTCTTATCCATTTCATCCATAGTATGAATGTTACGAGCATATCCAACAACTTTACCTGGACCTACTGCAAAAAAGTTAGCACCTGAATGCCATTGTTCTCTCTCTTGGTTCCAAGGCTCTGTTTTTCCACCACAGTAAATTGGCTTAAGCTCCATACCTAATTTTTTAAGAGCTTGTAGTAAGTTATTCTCATTCTTGATACTTACAACTTTGCCATTCTGAATTGTAATATGAACCGTTTGGTATTTATTTGGACGAATAATCAGTGGCTCATAAACCATACACTTATCCTTATCAAGTAATGTAAACACCATATCGAGGTGAATAAACGACTCTGGATGCGATGGTAACTCCTGAACTAAAATATGACGAGGCTTCTCTTCTTTTTGAGAAAGTAGTTGAGCTAAAATAAAATCGATTCCTTGAGTTGAAGTACGATCACCGTTACCGATAACTAATATATCTTCACGAGCAATTAAAACATCTCCACCCTCAATCGTACAATTAGGATCCATATTTGGATTCTCAATTGGGTTCACCGTTTTTGCTTTGAAACCTGGCGTGTAATCGAAAATAGCCTGCATAATTAATGACTCACGGTCACGAACAGCACTTGCCATTTTACCAATCAAAACTTCATTACCAAGCGACATAGATGCGTCACGAGTAAAGAAAAAATTATGAAGCGGACGCATTGCATAACGTTCCTTACTTAAAAATTTAGTTAGGTTATCGCGTGTTAAGGTTACACCTTCGATCAATAATGAAGCTAAATCTTCAGCCTTTTGATCTAACAAAGTATCTTTAATACAATACGTATTTCCTTTAACAGCAAGTGCAGGCTCTATCTTACAAACCTTATCAATAATAATTTCCTTAACCTTATTATCCTTAAGGATATTTGCTAATAATTCTTTTACCTGATAAGTTTGAGTAATCTCATTCAAAGATTCACTAAGCTGCTTGTATTCTTTTTTTGCTACTGCAAGATTAAGAATATCGCTATAAAGAGCGCGTTCAGCATTTTCAGGAGTCATATTCTCGACTTCCGATCCTGGAGTATGAAGAATAACACCTTCTAGTTCTCCAATTTCTGAGCGAACATCTAATTCTACGTACTTTGTCATGCGTGTTATGTTTTTGTTTCAGTCATTAAATGACTGATGTTTTTGTTGTGTATTTATGCTTAATATTTTGCAAATGAAAGAAAAATAATGTGCATTGGAAAGGATTGTGATAAAGATTTTTCATTCAAAAAAAATTTAACAAGTAAAAGAGATCTATTCGCTCATGCCTAATTACTTAGCTCAAAATCGATAAGCAAAAATTACTGTTATATAGATTATTTTAATATCTTTTTCAAAAATGCTTCTAAACATACGACTATTAGTCTAATAGAAAAAATAAACAAGTCATAATTTAGATTATAAACACCGTAAAAACACATTTTTTTATTTCTATTTCACTGAATCAAATTAAGTCCTTAATCAAATTCGTATTTTAGCAGAAACAAATAGCAGATTTCAAGGTTTATCATGAAAAATAAAGTCCTCATCTCGTTTATTATATCAATTGCATGCTTCTTTGGTGTGCCATCCAACGGGATTGGACAAGTTCTTAGAACAGATAGTCTGGAAATATCGAATAGTATTCTTCATATTGACCTAAAAGAAGTTAAAATAAAAGGGCGAAAACGTAACAAAAGAAAATATTATAGATCGACCCGAAGATATAGACGTACAATTCGGAATATAAGAATCGTTTACCCCTATGCCCAAATGGCAAATCAAACCATAAGAGATCTCAATAAGGAATTGGAATTAATTTGCTCCAAGAGTAGACGTAGAAAACTGATTCGAAAAGAATATAAAGGGCTAATGAAAGTCTACAAAAAACCCATGATGAAACTAAAAATTTCACAAGGAAAACTCTTAATGAAACTTATAGACAGAGAAACGGGCAGCTCTTCTTACAAACATTTACAGGAATTAAAGGGATCGACAACAGCTTTTTTCTGGCAAGCTGTTGCTAGTATGTTTGGCACTTCATTAAAATCAAAATATCAACCCGAAGGTAAAGATTGGATGGTAGAAGAAATTCTTGACCGAATGAGAAAAGGAGAATTATCTCCTCCCCGAAAACTTCGAATAAAACCCCAAGAATACAAACTTAATACGAAGCGCAAGTAAGCTAATTCTTAGAATTCCTCAACTTTGCTATCATAGCATCAACACCAGAATCAAACATACCAATTGTATCGAGGTAATCGGCCGCTTTATCTAAATCTGTATCACTCAAAAATTCTGATAAGATTTCACCATTTGCAATTTTATCGGCTTCAATCGTCATTCTATAATTAATTAACTTCGCCTCAAACGCCTTTTGCCAAGCATAAGTTTTCATTATTATAGCATGAATAACATAAGCAAGAACCGCAAATAAAAGAATAATTGTTCCGAATGAGTGTTTGTCACTTAAAAACAACATAACTAAACCAAAACAAACGGAAGACAAAAAAGCAGAAAGCATCCCCATACTAATTGTTATGTCATTGAAATATTGAGAATAGAGTTCTAACTTCTTTTTAGTAGAAGCATAATAAATTGTCCAAACAAGAAGTAGATTGAGTGCCAATGAATAAAGGATAGCCGCAACCTGTGGCACCGAATTCATGGAGAAAAACACAGCCACAAATAAAGATATATTTGAAAAAATAAAAACATAAATATGATTTGCGCCAACGTCTTTGGTATTCCTATTCTTCATTCTAAATAAATTTTCAATTACAATAAAACGATCTTAAAAGTAAATTAATTCCCTAGAATGACATAATTTCCAGGATATGCATATTAAAATATTTTGTCAATTATGAGAATGTTGTCATTCTGTGAATATTTTTTCGGACATGCTATCTCAGGACGATAAAAAGAGGATGCTAAAGCTATTTTATACATCCTCATTGTTTCCTGAAATTCTTGAAAATTACATCTCCATTAATGTCTTTACAACATTTTCAGCACCTTCTCCAATTTGTGCAATAGTTGCATCAAGCATATAACAAGGTGTTGTAACAATTTTATTCTTAACATCAATCACAACTTCACCATGTCCGGCTTGCTTATGATGAGATCCCATGGCTTCAATAGTTTCTTCAGTTCCCTTATCACTACCAATCGTTACTTCTGATCCGGTAATTACTTTGGCAATTAAGGCCGGTGCAATACAAAGAGCCGCAATTGGTTTCGAAGCTGCATGCATTTCTTTTATAACTCTCTCAACATCAGAATTCACTTTACAATCGGCACCATCAAAAGCTAAAGAACAAAGATTCTTAGCAACACCGAATCCCCCAGGTAATAAAATGGCATCAAAATCATTCGCATTAAATTCTGCCAAATCTTTAATATCTCCTCTTGCAATTCGAGCAGACTCAACCAAAACATTTCTTGTTTCGTCCATTTCCTCACCTGTTAGGTGATTTACAACATGATGTTGATCGATATTAGGTGCAAAAATTTGATATACACCCCCATTTTTAGATATGGCATATAAAGAAAGTGTAGCTTCGTGAACCTCAGACCCATCATATACACCACAACCTGATAATAAAACTGCAATTTTCTTCATTTTTTTCATAATAAGTCAATTTAATATTTTTATATTTCGAGCAGATAAAATATTCATTCTACAGCAATAAAGATAAGTATTATGAGATGTTTTAACCAAAATAGACTAATTCTTTTGTTGACTAAAAACATTAGACTTAGATTTAAAGTTTAAATAAATAATTTGCTGATATGATTACTATACAAACTCTGGTTTTTAACCAATGGCAAGAAAACACTTATTTATTATATGATGAGACAGGAGAAGCTGTACTTATAGACTGTGGTGCTTTTTATCAAGAGGAACACAATAGAATAAAAAGTATCGTAGAGCTAAAAGGACTTAAAATCGTTCATTTATTAAATACACATCTACATATCGATCACGTTTTTGGTAATCAATTTATGAAAGATGAATTTGGTTTATCGACCAAAGCACATAAAGCTGATGAGTTTTTATTAGCTGAAGCGCCTAATTATGGCGTTCGCTTAGGTCTAAATAATGTTGTTGAACCGCCACCAATGGGTGATGCTATTAAGGAAGGAGACATTATTCGCTTTGGAAATTCGGAACTGAAGGTTCTTCATGTTCCTGGTCACTCACCAGGTCATGTGGTTTTTTATAACGAAGCGCAAAAATTCGTTATTGCAGGCGATGTTTTATTCCGCGAAAGTATTGGTAGAACTGACTTTCCTTACGGTAACTTTGACGATTTAGTTACAGGTATTAAAACCAAACTTTTTGTTTTGGATGAAGATGTTATCATTTATCCTGGTCATGGTCCGATAACAACAATTGGCCACGAAAAAAGGAATAACATCTTTTTGAAATCTTAATTGATTTATATTACAAATCTCAAATCAGACATATAGAATTAAATCCCTTCACTACGAAGGGATTTTTCATAGCATATAACGAAGTAAAAGAATGAAAAAACGTCTCCTTTCAACCAGCTTTTTAGCCATAGTTGCCTGTCTACTCTGGGCAACTCCATTTGCCGCCATAAAAATTGGTTTGAAATATACGACGCCTCTTAATTTTGCAGGTCTTCGTTTCTTTATTTCTGGTCTTATCATTCTGCCATTTATTCCCGATTTTAAAACTAAAGTTCAAGCCTTAAGTTCCAAATCATGGAAATTAATTGTTAAAATTGCCATCTTACAAACGACACTTTTATATGGTTTACTCTATACAGGCATTAGTTATTTGCCGGGAGCTTTAGCTGCTATGCTTATTGGAACTCAACCACTATTTGTAGCAGTAATGGCTCACCTTATGATGAAGAATGACAAGATGAGTTGGTCTAAACTTTCATCCATACTTTTAGGAATGCTTGGGGTTTGTATCATTAGTTTAGGCAGATCCGATTTTATTTTCACAACTACAATTCCTTTAGGTGTTGGTATTCTTATACTCAATAATATTGTAGGAAGTACGGGAAATGTAATGGTTGCACGCGATGCGGGAGAAATTCCTCCTCGTATTTTAGCATCATTTTCAATCATTTTGGGTGGACTATTACTCATTCTCATTTCTATTCCCATAGAAAATCCTCAATGGATAATTCAACCAACCGAATATTATCTATCATTAGGATGGCTAGCTATTGTCTCATCTATGGCAATTACCATTTGGTTTGGTTTACTGGGACGCGAAGGAGTCAAAGTCTCCAACCTAAATATATGGAAGTTTATCATACCTATTTTTGGTGCATGCCTCAGTTGGATACTTCTACCCAATGAATCTCCCGATCTGCTTTCTATATTTGGTATGCTTGTAATTGCGTGTAGTTTGTTACTACTAAACTATTACAACAGAAAAAAAGCCAAACTCAAATTGTAAATCATTATTAAACAATTCCACAGTAAAGATTTACTAACAAGCTTTTTGATTTTAATTAACAAATAAAGCATTTTTAAGAAACCTATAATTACTATCTTTAATCGAATAAAAGTTCAGTAAAAAGAATAAAAACTCGATTATGAGAAAACTTGTCAACATATATTTAGAAGATTTAAATGAAAAAAGGTCTTATTCTGTAGGTACAAACCTGCAGACTATTCTTAACGACATATCCCCTCTTTTGGGCACAAAAGTATTAGGGGCAATGGTGAACAATAAATTAAAAGAACTCACCTACGAGATTTATAAACCCAAGAATGTTAAATTTATTGATTACTCCCATCCTGATGGAAAACTTTTGTATTCTCGCTCGCTCACTTTCATTCTCTACAAAGCTGTAAAAGAAGTTTATCCTGATGCAGGATTCCGAGTTGAACATGCCATATCTAATGGCGTATATTGCAGGTTGACAAATAAAAACACCATACTAACCGAAGAAGGTGTACAGCAAATAAAAGCTCGAATGAAAAGTATAGTTGAAGCAGACATGCCTTTCGAAAGAGAAGAAATAGAAACAGAGAAAGCCATTGAACTCTTTGAATCACAAGGATTAACAGAAAAAACGAAACTACTTAGAACTCGAGGTAACCTCTATACTTCAGTATATAAAATAGAATCAGTCGTCGATTACTTCTATGGTTTCTTACTTCCTAGTACAGGGTTTATAGATATGTTCGATCTACTACCTTATTACAATGGAATGCTCCTTTTAGCTCCTGATCAAGATAATCCAACGGAACTAGCATCTACGCTTCCACAAGAAAAAATGCTTCAGATTTTTAGCGAATACAAACGCTGGGGCAAAATATTGGGCATATCAAATGTCGGCGATCTCAATAAAAGTGTCGAAAATAAAGAAATCTCAGAACTTATTAAGATTTACGAGGCCATGCATGTGAAAAAGATTTCTCAAATTGCAGATCGCATTCGTAAAAAATGGAAGAAAATTAAAATAATCTTAATTGCTGGTCCTTCCTCATCAGGTAAAACAACCTTTGGAAAAAGATTGGCTATTCAACTAAAGGTGGCTGGAATTAAACCTATAAACTTATCACTCGACAATTACTTTGTGAATAGAGATCAAACGCCTCTTGATGAAAATGGTGAATACAATTTCGAATCGATAGAGGCTCTTGATGTTAAGCTTTTCAATGAAAACCTACTCGATTTGCTCGAAGCTAAGGAAGTCGAGATCCCAAAATTCTCTTTTGAAAAAGGGGAACGTTATTACGATGGTGAGAAACTAAAAATTAATGGAAAAAACGTACTCGTTATAGAAGGCATACATGCTTTAAACCCAAAATTAACCTCTCTTGTTTCTGATGAAGTTAAGTTTAAGATCTATATTTCTGCCTTAACATCAATCTCCATTGATGGACACAACAGAGTGCGTTCAACAGATAACCGTTTAATTCGAAGAATTGTTCGAGATCATCGTTATAGAAACTATTCTGCTCTCGAAACCATTAAACGATGGCAATCGGTACGTAATGGTGAAGAAAAGTACATATTCCCATTTCAAGAGAATGCCGATGTCATGTTCAACTCAGCATTGCCATACGAACTTGGCGTACTTAAGAGTCATGCCGAACCAATTCTTAAAGAGGTTCAGCCCAATCAAACTGAATACTCCGAGGCTAATCGTTTATTAAAGTTTTTCTCTTATTTTCTACCAATTCCTGACGATGAAATTCCTCCTACTTCCTTAATGAGAGAATTCTTAGGTGGCAGTACTTTTGACTATTAATAAAAAAAACGAATATTAAATCGCGACTATAAACATCAGTTTATGGTCGCTTTTTCATTTTAGAAGAATCAATACTTACAGAATTATCAATCTTTAAAATCATCCATTTTCACCACAAAATTTCTCAAAAAAACAACTAAAGAAAGCAGCTACTGAATGAAACGACCACAAACAGAGATCATTCAAAAATTAACACCTGTAAATCTCTTTTTATTTAAGTTCAAAAAATCATCCTAAGCATACTAAGTCCCATTCTAAATTAGGATTGTTAACAAGTTTATCAATCGTTTATAAGTGGTGATGAAAATTGTTGATAAGTCTTTAATTATCAAAGGCTATTTTAGCCAATTAATAGCTGCATCATAGGAAAAACAAGGGCACACAAAAGTTATCAACAAAATACTAACACTGTTAATATCTTGTTAATATCCAGCAAGTAAGTCGATTTTTAAAACAACTTATTTTTACTAAATTTTAGGGAATAAAAATTCCCATTTCCTGGCGAAAATGGGATTGCAAATATAGCCTTATTAGCTTAATAAAAAAGCTCTATTTAAACTCTTTTTTAAGGAATTTACACCTCACAGCGTAACTACCTCTTCATCATACGATCCATCTCTCTTTTAGAATCTTTTTGTTTCAAACTTTCCCTCTTATCGTAGTTCTTTTTACCTCTACACAAGGCAATTTTCAACTTGGCAAAGCCTTTTTGATTGACAAAAAGACTAAGTGGCACAATAGAAAGACCCGATTCTTTGGTTTTTCTGTCTAATTTGTCAAGTTCTTTTCGATTAAGTAACAATTTACGTTCACGTTTTTCTTCATGATTGTAATAACTACCAAAACGATATTCGGCAATGTGCATACCTTTCACAAACAATTCATTATTCGAAAAATAACAGAACGAATCAACCAAACTAGCTTTACCAGCTCGAATAGATTTGATTTCTGTACCAAACAATTGAATTCCTGCAACGTATTCATCAATGAATTCATATTCAAAACTGGCACGCTTATTTCTTATATTGATTTTTTGCATTTTAAGCTAATTCTATATTTTATTCGTCTCACATTACTTCGAGACTAAAAGTACTCTTAACTCTTTTAAGAGTCAACATCGATTTGCAACAAAGTTAGTATTTATCTCAAAAATATTCGTAGATCAGGACTTAAACCATCTAAATACATATTGATCAAATTTAGATAATGATTCTAATTATTCAGAAAACTTAGCGTAATTTTGTGACAATTCAACAAGAAAGAAAAACTTATGCAATATAATTTATTAGTCGTACTAGGAGCAACAGCAACAGGAAAAACAAGTTTAGCTGTCAATCTTGCCAAAACTTTTGATGCCGAAATCATTAGTGCCGATTCAAGACAAATTTACCGTGGAATGGATTTAGGCACAGGAAAAGACATTGAAGAATATACGATTGATGGACAAAAAATTCCTCATCATTTAATTGATATTGCTGATGCTGGATATAAATATAACGTCTACGAATTCCAGCGCGATTTTGTTGAATCATTCGAGGATATCCAAAAAAGAAATCACCTACCTCTTGTTTGTGGCGGTACAGGTATGTATCTCGAAGCTTGTTTAAAAGGCTACAAACTTATTGCTGTTCCAAAGGATCAAGATTTTCGTGACACCTTATTAGATAAAAGTTTGGAAGAACTAGGTGATATACTTCGAGGCTATAAAAACGTACACAACAACTCCGATCTTGAGACTAAAAAACGTGCTATACGTGCTATTGAAATAGAACGCTACATAAGTTCTCATCCTGAAATTGAGATGAAACATCCAGAACTTAAACCTCTACTTATTGGTATTAAATTCGACCGAGAAAACAGAAGAAGTCGAATATCTCAACGCTTGAAGGAACGACTAGATTCGGGAATGATTGAAGAAGTAAAAGGTCTTATTGAATCAGGCATAAGCCCCGAAGACCTTATCTATTACGGATTAGAATATAAATTTCTAACCAAATATGTCATTGGAGAATTGACCTACGATGAAATGTTCACCCAATTAGAAATTGCCATTCATCAGTTTGCAAAACGACAAATGACTTGGTTCAGAAAAATGGAACGTAGCGGGTTCGAAATCCATTGGTTAGATGGATTTATGCCATTAGACGAGAAAATAAAAACAGTACAAGAGCTTTGGAATGCCTAATATTCCAAAACTCTAATCAACATCTAAATATATTTCTCAATTTCAGAGAATTTTATTTGATTTACACCTAAAGTATCCCATTTTTCGAATGGTAAGGGGATATTGGGTAGCTCTTTTATAGCATCATTAATCACAAACACTTGAATTCCCTGTTTAACCAAACCACAAACCGCACAGTCGACACAAACATTAGTCGTTACACCGTAAACAAAAACTTTCTTTGGAGATAAACTATTTACTAGGCTTAAGGTATTAGGATTACCCTCGAATACATCAAACACATCCTTATAAACCACCAAATTTCGAGACTTAGTCATTACCTCAATTTCCTTACTTGAGTACAACTTATTCCATTCCAATACAGATGGATTTTCTGGTTGTACTTCTACCATATAATCAGCCCCAATTGTATTAGCCATACAGTGTGGTGGAAAAGTTGAAATAAAATCAGGCGTATCCGACAGTTCTTTTGCATCGGCAAAATGGTGATCTGCCGAATTAACAACCTGTATATTGGCTTTTTTTGCAAAAGAAGTTATATGTTTCAGGAGAGGTAAAATTTCTTCAGAACCGGCCACATACAATTTACCCTCTTTATTCATAAAATCGAATTGAGTATCAACATTCCAAAACAAAAGCTCTTTTTCAAACATAACGTGTGATTAATTAGATTCAAACGAAACTAATAAAAATAGTACAAAACACCATCCTTAATAGCCATAATCAATCTTATTTAGATATTTATTTCGTATAGTGCTGATTGTTTTTTATTTTCATGCTGCATTTTGAAACACCTTATATGTCTACTCCAATATTAATGACCCGAAGCAAAAATATTTATCATATCATTTTCTGGTCTGTTTCTCTTTTCTTTTGGCTACTATCGATGTACGTAGCTAGTAATTTTAAAAATGTTCTCACACTAGAAACCATATCTTTAGCAATTGCTTTTAACCTTTGCTTCGCAACAGCAGTTTATGTCAATCTTCGAATTCTAATACCTACATTATTCAAAAAGAAATCATTTATTTTATTCTCACTTGCCCTCATTACATCTGTCGGTTTATCGGCTTTGTTAATACAATTTCTACTTATATATCCCTTAAACAGTTTTGTAGTCAAAGATGACGGATTTAAATCCTTCATTTTTTCTGATTGGTTCAACTTCTTTTTCTTTTCGTTTATTTATGTTGGCGTAACCAGTATTTTTTCTCTAACTAGAGAGTGGTTTATTCTCCAAAAAATATCGAGCCAATTAAAAGATATCGAGAAAGAAAATCTAGAAGCTGAGCTTAAGGTTCTAAAAACACAAATCAAACCGCATTTTTTATTCAACTCCTTAAACAACATTTACTCTTTAGCTTTAGACAAGTCTGACAAAACAGCTGACGTCGTTCTTCAACTATCAGATTTAATGCGATATATTCTTTACGATTGCAATGAGAAACTAGTCGACATTAACAAAGAGCTTGATTTTACTAGAAATTACATCAATCTTCACAAAATAAGATTGGACGAAAACACACCAGTCAATTTAATTATAAATGGTCATTTTGATGGACATAAAATTGCCCCACTACTGTTCGAACCATTTATAGAGAATGCATTTAAGCATGGATTATACGGGAAAAATTCAGATAGTTTTATCAACATCATATTCAATTTTGATGAAAATAATCAGATGGAACTTATTATTGAAAATAGCTACGATGCCAATTGGGAAAACTATAAAAAAGGCAGCGGCGGCATAGGCATTCAAAATGTAGTTAGACGACTTGAACTCATTTATCCTCAGAAACATAAGATAGATATTAACAAAGGAGAAAAGACATTCAAAATCACTCTAACGATTGGACTTTCGTAATTGTTTAAAAAAATGACTAATTTGGTTGACCGATACCGACTAACTTAAGACTAACCACCAAGTCTTTACAAGAAAAAAAAATATGAAATTAAGATGCTTAATAATTGATGATGAACCGTTAGCACAACGTGTTTTAGAAAAATACATTGCTGAACTTTCAGGTTTAGAATTAGTAAGTAAGTGTGGAGATGCTCTCGAAGCCATAGAGGTTTTAAAAGAAGAAACAATTGATCTCATATTCTTAGATATTAACATGCCTCGATTAAATGGAATCAATTTTCTTAAAACTTTAAAAAATCCGCCATTAATAATTATAACAAGTGCTTACACTGAATATGCTGTAGAAAGTTACGAACTTAATGTTCTCGATTACTTAAAAAAACCATTTGCGTTTCAACGTTTTCTTCAAGCCATACAAAAAGCTGAAGAAAGACTAAAACTACAAGAACAGCAAGAAGAGGTTAAAGGTGATATGGAATATATATTTGTAAAGGCTAATAAAAAAACAATCAATATTAGCTTAGATAGTATTCAATACATTGAAGCTTTGGGTGATTACGTGAAAATCTACACTGATACTGAACACATTGTCACTTATCAATCCTTAAAGGGAATTGAGAAACTATTGCCAACTCAGAAATTTTATCGTGTTCACAAATCCTATATTGTTGCACTAGCTAAAATTAAATCGATAGAAGGTAATATGGTTCACATGAACAATAACACCTTGCCCATTGGCAATAACTACAAGCAAGGCTTTCTTCAGAAAATTCATATTAATTAATTCCGAATAAGATTCTCAAAATAAACGAAACCCTATCTTAGTTTTTTAAGTTTAAAAAAAAGGAACAAGCTTAGAAAAAAGGTGAAAAATATAATCTAATTTAAGTTCATATTGTACAGCCTTTTTGCTAAATTTAGACTGAAAAATTGAATATATACTGATCTATAAATTTATAACGAATGAAACGACTAAAAGTGAGCCCATATAGCCTAATAATCTTAGGATTGATATTAACAATTAACATCACAGGTTGTAAACCTGTAGATAAAAAAGCAAACAAAGAAACTCAAACTGAAAAGCCATTACTTAAAAAAGCAATAGCCAAAGAGATTGAAGACGTCGTTTATCCTCTTCCATCAACTTTCGAATTAACCTCAATGTTGAATAGAATTGGAGCTGATTATATTTTAGGCATCTCAAATTCGACTGAAAATGCTGATAAATATTTCACTGAAAAAGCTAGAGCTTTAAATCTTGGTGTTTACAGTGCTGACTTAAGTTACGCAAGTACATATCGCAGAAAACAAGAAACAATGTTGTTTCTAAAAGCTTCCAAAAAAATCATTGATAATCTTGAAATTACTTCAGCTTTCAATAAAACATTAGTTAGCGATGTAGAAAAGAATCTAGATAATAAAGACGAATTGGTTAAGATTATCACCAACTCTTTTTACGAAACATATTCATTTCTAAACAAAAATGGCAAAGCAAACCTTTCGCTTTTTGTTGTTAGCGGTAGTTTTATTGAAGGATTATATATTGCAACTCACATTTCTGAAAATACTTTCTCAAACGCTGAAATTGTAAAAGTAATTTTCGATCAGAAAGAGTCTTTGGAACGCTTACTAGAAGTGCTTCAACCAGAAATTCAAGATCCTAACATTGCCAAATTAGTTGCTGATTTTAATGGCTTGAAAGCTAGCTATGATAAAATTGATGAAAGCATGACTAAAACACAATTGATAGAAATAACTGCAAATGTTACTAAACTAAGAGAAGCAATTGTAAAATAATCTTAGACACAGTGTCATACAGTTTATAATATATAAAGCTGCAATTCGAATGAATTGCAGCTTTTTTTATGTCTTAGTTTTTTCAAAGCAATTCAAGTTTTCAATAAATAAATTGTATTTTTAGATCTATTCAATGGAGTCTATCTAAGCTTTAAATGGCTTAAATATTTATCACTAAATGCAACTCTTCAAATGGGAGAATCGATACTAAATGCGCTAATGCACCTTTTTGCCATTGTTGCAAACGCCAAAGAAGAAGGTGTTTCTAACAAAGGAAAGGATATTGTAGACAGTTTTCTAAAGCGTTATCTTAGTGAACAAGATGAAGTTGAATACATGAATTTATTCCAAAACTACTATGAGTTCTATCATAGAGAAATGGAATATCAATCGAACACACCTGAAAAGACAGCCAATATTATTTCTCTATCAGAGGCTGCAAATGTGTGCATCAGAATTCGCTCCGAGTTAATTCAAGAAGAACGACTTATTGTTCTACTTCGATTATTAGAGTTTATTTACGAAGATGGGATTGTTACTGAAGGCGAATTTGAATTTATTAGTATTGTTGCAGAAAACTTCAAAATTAAGCGTAATGAGTTTTTAAATGCAATAGCATTTATAATAGGTGACGATTACCTTGATGATTTTGACAAAGATAAATTTCTGATTATAAACAATCAGATTACGGAATGGTCTGAAAATCTCTCTTGGTTTATGAAGAAAGATCAAAAATCTAATCTTAATAAAACCAAACACCTCTATTGCGAAAATCTATATGGCAAACTCATCACCCTTTATTTTCCGTCAGCAAACCTCATCGTATTTAGATATTTAGGTGAACTTAACTTATATGTAGAGGGAAATAAAATTATAAAAGAACAAAGCTATAGACTCAAACATGGTTCAATCATTAAAGGACCAAACATCAAACCCATCTATTATTCTGATCTCGCAAGTATTTTTCTTAAGGAAGAAAACCAGGAGAACATCGTCTTTACAGTAAAAAATGCCATCTTCAGGTTTAGGAACTCATTTAATGGGATTCATAATTTCAATATCTCAGAAAAAAGCGGACAACTCATTGGTATTATGGGCGGTAGTGGTGTTGGCAAATCAACGCTTCTTAATGTGCTAAATGGGAACTTACCTCTTAATAGTGGTGAAATTTTTATTAACGATTTCGAAATACATAGAAATAAATCAGTCATTCAAGGTCTTATTGGTTTTGTACCACAAGACGACCTTTTAATTGAGGAACTAACAGTACTACAAAACCTGTATTATAACGCAAAGCTTTGTTTTAAAGAATACACCAAACGTCAAATTCTTAAAACAGTTCACACCCTACTCCACGATTTAGCTTTGTACGATGTTCGAAATCTTAAGGTAGGAAATCCTTTGAATAAATTCATAAGTGGCGGTCAGCGTAAGCGTCTAAACATTGGTTTAGAACTAATGCGCGAGCCTTCTATCCTATTGGTTGATGAGCCAACATCTGGTCTTTCATCTACCGACTCGGAGATGATTATGAATTTGCTTAAACAACAAACCCTCAAAGGAAAACTCGTTATTACTAATATCCATCAGCCCTCATCGGAGATTTTTAAGATGTTCGATAAACTTTGGATTATGGATAAAGGTGGTTACCCTATTTACACAGGTAACCCTATTGATGCCATTGTGTATTTTAAAACGCAAAATTCACAAGTTAACGCAGCTGAGAGTGAATGTATAACCTGTGGAAATGTAAATCCTGAACAAATTCTTCAAATAGTAGAAACTCGTAAGATTGATGAAAATGGAAAACCAACACGAGAAAGAAGAGTAAGCCCTAAAAGTTGGAACGAAAAATACCATCAAAATATTGATAAACAAGTTGAGCCTGTTAAATCTAAGGCTAATTTGCCAAAGAGTGATTTTAAGGTTCCAAGTAAGGTGAAACAATTTTCTGTTTTTTGGATTCGGAATTTTTTATCCAAACTCACAAACAAACAGTATTTAATTATCAACCTATTTGAAGCACCTCTTTTAGCATTTATCTTAGGCTATTTTACCAAATACACTCCGGCAAGTGGCTATGTTTTCGGCGATAATAAGAACTACCCCGTATTTCTATTTATGTCTGTAGTTGTTTCCATGTTTATTGGTTTAAGTGTAAGTGCCGAAGAAATTATACGTGATAAAAAGATACTTCAACGTGAAAAGTTTCTAAACTTATCTAGGAATGCTTACCTCCTTTCGAAGATTTCTTTTCTATTTCTACTCTCAGCCATACAAACATTAACCTTCGTTCTTTTAGGCAACTACGTTCTCGAAATTCAAGGCATGACAATGTCTTTTTGGCTCATTCTTTTTACAACATCATGTTTTTCAAACATGGTTGGCTTGAATATTTCTTCAGGTTTGAATTCTGTCATTACAATCTACATACTTATACCATTAATTTTGGTTCCACAACTGCTATTGGGTGGGGCTATGATAAAGTTTGACGATCTTCATGAAGGCATCACCAATAAGGTTTATGTACCAATTATAGGCGATTTGATGACAACAAGATGGGCATACGAAGCCATGGCCGTTACTCAATTTAAAGATAATGAATTTGAAAAAAGCTTCTTTGCTTTCGAAAAAGGGGTTAGCGATGCTTCTTTTACTAGTTCGTACCTAATTCCAAAAATAGAATCTATTCTTATCAATTGTGAAAGAAATATTGAATTTGATAAGGATTCCATTGAAACAAATGATCATTTTATTCTTCTTCAAAATGAAATAACTCAATTAACAGAAGAAGCCGGATTTAAACCTTTTTCACAACTTAAAAAACTAAATTCGCTCGATTTCAATCTAGATATACTTGAAAAAACCAATCAATACCTAGATGGCATTAAGCTACATTTTATGGGTATTAACAGTGAATCGGGATACAAAAAAGATTTTCAGTATTCAAGATTAGTTGATTCTCTTGGTCGTGATGGCGTATATGATTTCAAACAAAAATATTACAATCAAGCCTTAGCCAATTTAGTTTTAAACAGAACTGAAGTCAATAAAATGATAGAGGTAAATCAGAGGCTTATTCAAAAGAAAGACCCAATCTTTATGTATCCAGATTCTAGATTTGGACGTGCTCATTTTTATGCTCCCGTAAAAAGAATATGGAATTATTATATTGATACCTATTGGTTCAACCTTTCGATTATTTGGTTAGGAACAGCTCTCCTCTTTTTGATTCTTTGGCTCGATTTACTTCGTAAGTTTGTTGACTTTTTTGAAAGTCTTAAATTGGTACATCGTGAAAAGAAAATAAAACCTTAAGCTCTTTTTTTTCTATAGATTTCTTATGTTTGTACTTATTAAAATTGACAACCAAAACACACAAACATGAATTTTAAATTTTTAATGCTTCCTGTTTTAGCACTAGCAATATCAGGTAGTAGTTTGGCACAAACGAAAAGTGTTATCAATAACAAAACGCTTAACGAAATTCGTAACAGCTTTAATAATGATGCTTCGACTAAAGCAATTACAAATGCAATTACCAACAGTAAAAGCATTCGTGATTTAGCTTTAAACCATAGTAAAATAGGAGCTACTGATCATTTTTTCAAATACAAAGTTGATGTAAAAGGAATTACCGATCAAAAAAGTTCTGGACGTTGTTGGATGTTCACATCAATGAACACAATTCGCCCAAACGTTATAAAAGATTTAAATCTTAGCTCTTTCGATTTTTCACACAACTACAGTTACTTCTGGGATATTTTCGAAAAATCTAATCTATTCTTAGACAACATTATTGCGACTGCTGATAAAGATATTACCGACAGAGAAGTTGTTCGTTATTTGAGTAGCCCTGTTGATGATGGTGGCGTTTGGAATTCATTTTTCAATATTGCTAAGAAATATGGAGTTGTACCAGCTAATGTTATGCCTGAAACAACAATTTCGAATAACACAGGTCAGTTAAACCGTATTGTTAACGAAAAGCTAAGAGGTGAAGCCTACAAAATTCGTCAGCTAGCAGCTAAAAAAGGAAATACAAAAGAAGTTGAAGCAGCTAAAATTGAAACATTAAAAGATGTGTATCGTATTTTAGCTCTTTCATTAGGTCAACCTCCCGTTAATTTTACTTGGAGATACAAAGATGCTGATGATAAAATAAGCGAAACTAAAACATACACACCACTAGAATTTCTAAACCTTGTAGCTCCAGAATTTGCTAAAGATCAAATGGTGATGATCATGAATGATCCAACTCGTGAATATTACAAAGTTTATGAAATTCAAAACTACAGAAATGTGGCGGAAGGCATCAACTGGACTTATTTAAACTTACCTAATGATGTGATTAAAACATTTGCATTGGCTTCTATTAAAAATAACCAAGCCATGTATGCTTCATGCGATGTAGGAAAACAACTTAATCGTGAAGATGGTATTATGGATATAAATACATACGACTATGAATCTCTTTTTGGAGTTAAGTTCGACATGGATAAAAAAGCTAGAATTTTAACCCGCCAATCAGGTTCATCTCACGCTATGACTCTTATTGGAGTTGATGTTGATGAAAATGAAATACCAGTAAAATGGGAATTCGAAAATTCTTGGGGAGCAACTGCAGGTCATAATGGCTACTTAACTTTTACTGATGAGTGGTTTAGCGAATATATGTTTCGTGTTGTTATCAACAAAAAATATTTAAACGAAAAAGCAATCAAAGCTCTTAAAAGCAAACCTATTCAACTTCCTGTTTGGGATTATATGTTTTAATTCGACGTCAATAGACTTACAAGACAAACAAAACAATATAGCTAACGCCTCAAAACAATGTTTTGGGGCGTTTTTTATATATCAACAGCTAAACTTATAGAATAACTGTAAATAAATTATATCACAAACAAGTGTTAAAACTAGATATAAGCTGTTCTCAGAACAAGAGATATTATTATCTTTGAATTATTCTAAATAAGCACCTTACACAAACCTTCATAATCAGAAATAACTATGCAAATACGAAAAAGTGGAGCTAAATATTCAGCCATTGTTGGTATTGGGGAAAAAATTAGAAAACAGAGTTTAGAAACAAGTGAAGAATATTTATTACTTAATCGTGGTGTAAATGCAGTATGTCATATTGAGCTAGATTCAATTATAAAAGATATTGATTTTAACAGCAACGACATGCAAGTATATCCTCCTTCTCAAGGTCGACAAGAATTACGTCAAGCTATCAACAATCATTATTTTAACAACAAAACAAGTTTATCAAACATTAGTGTCAGCGGTGGTGGCATGTCTGCTCTCGATCTCGTATTCCAGACTCTAGATGTCGATCAGATTATTTTGCCAGAATTCTATTGGGGCTCCTACTTTCAGGTTATGACAATTCGTGATATTGAATCTGGAACTTACACTGATTTTGATAATTTATTAAATCGACTCGATGAGATTAAGAACTCTGCAGTTATTATTTGTGATCCCAATAATCCAATTGGTAATAAAGTTGATGATGAAAACTTATTAAAGACAATTAAACTACTTAATGATAATGGAACAACTGTAATTGTTGATTGCCCTTACCGACGAATTTTCTGTGACCAAGAAGACACTTTTTTTCAAAACCTACTCGATTTTGAGAATGTAATTATTGTAGAAAGTTTCAGCAAATCTATAGGCCTTAGTGGTCAACGACTTGGATTCATACATTCAACAAATACCGATTTTAACACAGAACTTGGTATCAGATTAATGTATGCCACCAATGGTATTAACGCATTTTCTCAGATTTTGGTTACCCAAATTTTAATGTCAGAAAAAGGGAAACAAAGCAGAAAACAATTTAAAGAAACTACCGTTAAAGGAATACGTCAGAATATTGAATATTTAAATAAAAAAGGTTTACTCGCATCTGAATTTTACAAGGAAGGCAAAGCTATTGGCATCTTTGTAGTTGTAAATAAATCAGAAGAAGAACTACTTGAAAAGAAAATTGGTTCAGTCTCTTTAAGCTACTTTACCAAAACTAAAAAAAATGAAGCTGCAAAATATGCGCGAATATGTGTTTCTGTACCTTCTGATAAATTTGAAAGCTATTTCAAAAAGTTTTAAGCTATAGCAAATACTACAACGAAAAATATCGATCTATGTTTAAAAATAACACCTTTAAAAATATAACACTCACACTTATCTTATTAGCTTGTGGCTATATAGTTGCCCAGTTATTCAATTACTCTAAACTATCAGACAAAGAGCACGTAGCGACTGAGTATATGGATAAGTATAATGTTTATGCATTAAAAATGCCTAATAAACTTTTCTTCGCTGAAGAAAAAGTTCCCTTAGAGAGGTGGGACGTTAAAGAATCACTCGATAGAGAAATGCTTGTAAATACATACTGGCAATCACAAACCTTATTGTTTTTGAAACGTGCTAACCGATATTTTCCTATCATAGAACCTATTCTAAAAGAAGAAAACGTACCTGATGATTTTAAATATTTAGCACTAATAGAAAGTGGTTTAATTCCAACTGTTGTTTCTCCAGCAGGTGCTGTAGGCTTTTGGCAATTTATGACACCTACTGCTAAAGATTATAAACTTGAAGTAAACAGAGAAGTTGATGAGCGTTACAATATAGAGAAATCGACTCGTGCTGCTTGCAAGTATTTAAAAGATTCCTACAAAAAATTCGGAACATGGGCTTTAGTTGCTGCCTCGTATAATGCTGGCAGAACCCATATACATACTCAAATGAAACTTCAGGATGCAGGGACTTATTACGATCTACTTTTAGGAGAAGAACCGGCTCGATATCTTTTTAGAATTCTAGCAGCCAAATGCATTATGGAGAATCCTACTAATTTTGGTTTTAGATTTCGTAATTCAGATTTATATCCAAAAATACCTACTCGTAAGATAAAAGTTAAAGGCGAAGTAAAGAGTTTTGCTGACTTTGCTAAAAAAAATGGTGCTAATTATAAAATCCTTAAATTCTTTAATCCTTGGTTAAGAAAACCCTATCTCACAAATAAGTATAAAAAAGAGTACGAAATTACACTTCCTGCCAAAGGATATATTAATTTTGCGTTTTCTGAATACAAAAAACCTGAAGAAAAAAAGAAGTAGGTGTTGGCACATAAAGCCTCATACATAAATTAAGCAGGAATAAAATTGAGGATTTAAATCATAAGGAGATTGTAGATTGAAAGACAAAACTGAACAAATAATAGATAATGAACTATTAGAAACTGAGAGCATTGAGGTTCTTGGCGCTAGAGTTCATAACCTTAAAAATATTGATGTAAGTATTCCCCGCAACCAACTTTCGGTAATTACCGGATTAAGTGGTAGTGGAAAATCCTCATTAGCTTTCGACACCATTTATGCCGAAGGCCAACGTCGCTATATCGAAACTTTCTCCGCCTATGCTCGTCAGTTTCTTGGTGGCATGGAGCGTCCTGATGTCGATAAAATTACAGGACTAAGCCCCGTAATTGCCATTGAGCAAAAAACGACCAATAAAAACCCACGTTCAACCGTAGGAACCATTACCGAATTATACGATTTTCTTCGACTTTTATATGCAAGAGCAAGTGTTGCTTATTCGTATAATACGGGCGAAAAAATGGTTAAATATACCGATGAGCAAATCATCAAACTTATATTTGATAAATTTAATGAGAAGCGAATTTATATACTCGCTCCCATTGTAAAAGGGCGTAAAGGTCATTACAAAGATCTATTCGAACAAATCAGAAAAAAAGGATTTTTATACGCTAGAGTTGATGGAGAAATCGTTGAATTACTTCACGGTTTCAAAGTCGATCGATACAAAAGTCACACCATCGAAATCTTAATTGATAAGTTAGTGGTTGACGAAGTTGGTAATAAGCGCTTAAAAGAATCAATCCAAATGGCTATGAAACATGGTAAAGGAATTACCATGATTATGGATAAAGATAGCGAAGAGGTAAAATATTACAGTCGCCTTTTAATGTGTCCAAGTACTGGTCTTTCTTACGATACGCCTGCACCTCATAGTTTTTCTTTCAATTCACCACATGGAGCTTGTCCTAAATGTAAAGGCTTAGGTCAAATTAGTGCGATAGACATTGAAAAAATTATTCCCAATGATAAATTAAGTATTCACTCTGGAGGAATAGTCCCCTTGGGAAAATATAAAAACAGCTTAATATTTTGGCAAATTGAAGCCATTGCTCGCAAGTACAATTTCGATCTAAAAACACCAATTAAAGGTATTCCTGAAGAAGCATTAAGTATTATACTTGATGGATCTAGCGAAACCTTTAAACTAGAAAACACACCTTTAGGAAGCTCATCCAATTACTTCTTGAGTTTTGATGGTGTCTTAAAATACATCTCAAATCAGGAAAGTAATACCACTTCGAAAAAAGCTAAAAAGTGGGCTGAGCAATTTATTAAAACAACCTTGTGTCCCATTTGCGAAGGACAACGCCTAAAGAAGGAATCTTTATATTTTAAAATTTACGATAAGAACATCACCGATCTTGCTCAAATGGATCTTAGCCTTCTAAAAGATTGGTTTGAGAAGGTTGAATCACACATGAGTGACAAGCAGCTTAAGATTTCAACAGAAATTCTAAAGGAGATAAGAACTCGTCTCGATTTTCTACTTGATGTTGGTTTGGAATATCTTTCACTCAATAGAAGTTCCGTTAGTCTTTCAGGTGGTGAATCGCAACGAATTCGTCTTGCAACTCAAATTGGATCGCAACTCGTAAACGTACTTTATATTCTCGATGAACCAAGTATAGGTCTTCATCAACGCGACAATCAAAAATTGATTCAATCCCTCCGTCAGCTTCGCGACTCAGGCAACTCTGTTATTGTTGTTGAGCACGATAAGGATATGATTAAATCAGCTGATTATGTGGTCGATATGGGCCCCTTTGCTGGTAAACATGGTGGCGAAGTTGTTTTTGCTGGCACGCCCGATAAAATGCTTCATGGTGATAGCCTCACTTCGCAGTACATTAATGGTAAAAAAGGTATTATTGTGCCTTCCGAAAGAAGAAAAGGCAATGGCAAAACGATTGAACTAAAAGGATGTAAAGGAAATAATCTAAAGAATGTTGACGTGAGCTTTCCTCTTGGAAAATTCATCTGTGTAACAGGTGTATCTGGAAGTGGCAAGTCTAGTTTAATAAATGGAACGCTTCAGCCTATCCTTTCCCAGCATTTCTATCGATCTGTAAAAGATCCTTTAGCTTACGATACGGTTGAAGGCATCGATAATATCGATAAAGTAGTTGAAGTAAACCAATCACCTTTAGGCAAAACGCCACGATCAAATCCAGCCACTTATACAAACCTATTTGGTGACATTCGAAAGCTCTACGAAAAGCTTCCCGAATCTTTAATTAGAGGTTACAAAGCTGGACGATTCTCCTTTAATGTAAAAGGTGGGCGTTGCGAAACTTGCCACGGCGCAGGTGTTCGTGCAATTGAAATGAATTTTTTACCCGATGTTTATGTCCACTGCGATGAATGTAATGGTAAACGATACAATCGTGAAACTTTAGAAGTTCGTTACAAAGGAAAATCGATTGGCGATGTTCTAGAAATGACCATCAATCAAGCCGTTGTTTTCTTCGAAAAAATACCCAACCTACTTCCTAAACTTAAAGTTTTACAAGAAGTAGGATTGGGATATATCACACTAGGACAGCCATCTACTACCCTTTCGGGAGGTGAATCGCAACGTGTTAAATTAGCTACTGAACTTGCCAAACGCGATACAGGTAAAACACTTTATATTCTCGATGAACCAACAACAGGTTTACATTTCGAAGATATTCGAGTTCTGCTTGAGGTATTACAACGTTTAGTTGACAAAGGAAACACTGTTATTGTGATTGAACATAACATGGACGTTATAAAAATTGCAGATCACATAATCGATGTTGGTAAAGAAGGTGGCAGAAATGGTGGTGAAATAATATGTATAGGTACTCCTGAAGAAATCATAAAACATGACGAATCTTACACGGCTAAATTTTTAAGAGAAGAACTACTTTAATTTGTAATTGTGATTGTTAATTAAACAAAATCCTTTATATTTATTATTTAAAACTATTATAAATTGAAGCATTACAATCAAATGAACAAAATCCTTTATATTTATTATTTAAAACTATTATAAATTGAAGCATTACAATCAAATGAACAAAATCACTCTTATTCTTTTACTTATAGGGTTTAGCCTAGGTTTTCAATCATGTGACCTAAACAAAAATAAAGTTGATAACAAACTCATATCAGTTAGTATTCTACCTCAAAAGTACTTTATAGAACGTATTGCAGGTGACGATTTCAAAGTGAATGTGCTTATTCCTCCAGGAGCAAGCCCTGCTAGTTACGAACCTACACCAAAGCAAATGAAAGATATGTCCAAATCTTCTTTATATTTAAGAATCGGCCATATACCATTCGAAAAAGCTTGGTTAAATAAACTATTTGAAGGAAATGACCATATTAAGAGTCTTGATATGTCTGAAGGTATTGAGCTACTAAAGGGGCCGAAAGTACAACATGGAGATCATTTCCACCAAGATGGCATCGATCCCCATATTTGGTCATCACCTAAAACAGCCAAGCAACTAATTGCTAATACTTATAAAGTTTTGGTTCAATTGGCTCCTGAAAAAACACAAGAATACACGACTAACTATATGAAACTCATGTCGGATATTAATGTCATGGACAAGGGTGCAGAAACGATATTTGCTCAAAAATCGAAAAAAGCTTTTATGATTTACCATCCAGCTCTTTCGTATTTGGCTAGAGATTATGGTCTAACTCAAATTTCAATTGAACACGATGGAAAAGCACCATCTCCAGCTCATATGAAAAATATAATTGATTTAGCTAAAGAGAACAATATCAAAACCATTTTCATTCAAAAACAATTCAATATTGAGAATGCAACGGTTATTGCTAAAGAAATTAATGCCGAATTAGTTCAGATAGATCCACTTAGCGCAGATTGGCTAACAGAAATGAACCGTATTATAAGCTACTTGAAAAACTAAAAAGATTATAAATCTGAAAAGAAATATTTTATAAAATTGATTTTCGGTATTAACTTCATATAATCTTACTTATTGCAGAATACATTGTATTTTATATATGCTTAAATCCACAACAATAAAATGACCAAATTACTGGAATTAAAGTCTCTTTATGCTGGTTACGACGATAAAGTTATTCTTAGAAATGTCGACCTTATAGTTAATAAAAATGATTTCCTTGGTATTATTGGTCCCAATGGCGGTGGTAAAACTACCCTTCTGAAAGTTATTTTAGGCTTAATAAAACCTTTTAAAGGTTCAATTAAATTCAACAATGCCGACGATAACCTAATCGGTTACTTACCACAAATTAATACCATCGATCATAAATTTCCGATACCAGTTCGCGAAGTTGTTTTATCTGGTTTAATGTCTCATAAAAAGTTATTTGGAAGATACCGAAATGAGGACAAGGAAAAAGCCAAAGGTTTAATGGATCAAATGGGAGTTCTTCACCTTAGAGATAAGAATATCGGCGAGCTTTCAGGAGGTCAATTACAACGCGTTTTTCTTTGTAGAGCCATTATTTCTGATCCACAAATTTTGATCTTAGATGAGCCGAACACTTACGTAGATAATAATTTTGAAGCAGAATTATATACAATCTTAAATCAACTCAACGATCACATGGCCATTATCATAGTATCTCACGATATTGGAACCATCTGTTCACATGTAAAAAGCATTGCTTGTGTTAACGAAACGCTTTGTTATCACGATTCTAATATTATAAACGAAGATCAACTTAAAACATACAACTGCCCTATCGATTTGATTACTCATGGTGACTTACCTCATCGCGTTTTAAAAAAACACTAATCCAAATCAATAAGGTATCAGATAATAAGAAATCAGAATTTCATGAACGAAATCATTGAATTATTAAATTATAGTTTTTTCCAAAATGCCATGGGAGCAGCCATTCTAGCTAGCATATCTTGTGGAATTATTGGAACTTATATTGTAGCTCGTCGCATCGTATTTATTAGTGGTGGTATAACACATGCATCCTTCGGAGGAATAGGCATAGCTTGGTTTCTAGGCTTAAATCCAATTTTAGGAGCTACTGTTTTTGGTGTATTATCAGCCCTTGGAATAGAATGTATATCTAAAAAAACAGATGTTCGCCAAGATTCGGTTATTGGCATACTTTGGGCATTAGGCATGGCATTGGGAATTATATTCATATATCTGACACCAGGTTATGCTCCTAATCTATTATCCTACCTTTTTGGTAGTATTCTAACCGTTTCGAGCCTCGATTTATATTTGCTTTCAGCATTATGCGTACTCACCATACTCATTTTCGCCTTTATGATGCGACCTATTCTTTACATGGCTTTTGACGAAGATTACGCACAAACACATGATACACCCGTGCAATTTCTCAATTATTTAATGATTGCTTTAGTTGCCTTGGCTATTGTATTAAATATTCGTGTTGTGGGTATTATTTTGGTCATCTCATTTTTAACCATTCCACAAACCATCGCTAATATGTTTACACAAGATTTTAGTAAAATGATTTTTGGAGCCATTGGTTTTGGCATACTAGGCTCTCTTTTTGGTCTCTTTATGGCTTATAAATTGAATGTCCCATCAGGTGCAACCATTATATTCTCTTTTGTTATCTTATTCATCATAGCAAAATTGATTCAACTAAGTCTTTTAAAACTAAAGAGAAAAGCGAGCTAATTCCTTTTATTTAGAATTAATATTAATAAATTAGCAGATAATTAGCCAGATCACGTTTATAGAATACAATTAATAAAAGATCTGAAACAAAGAAATATTTACAAATTAAACAACAAAATAAAAATGATCTACGATTTAATAGTAGTAGGAAGTGGACCAGGTGGTTATGTTGCTGCCATTAGAGGTGCACAATTGGGTATGAATGTAGCAGTAGTTGAACGTTCTGAACTAGGTGGAATTTGTTTAAACTGGGGTTGTATCCCAACCAAATCGTTATTAAAATCAGCTCAGGTTTACGATTACATGAAGCATTCTGCTGATTATGGTATCGCTGTTGAAGGTGAAATTAAGCCTGATTTTGAAAAAATAGTTGCTCGTAGCCGTGGTGTTGCTGAAAAAATGAGTGGTGGTATTCAGTACTTACTTAAAAAGAATAAAATAACTGTTATCAACGGTTTTGGTAAATTAACTACCAACAAACAAGTTGAAGTTACAGCTGAAGATGGTAGCAAAACAAACTATGAAGCTAAAAACATAATTTTAGCTACTGGTGCACGCTCTCGCGAATTGCCAAACTTACCACAAGATGGTAAAAACATAATTGGCTACCGTAAAGCTTTAACGCTTGAGAAACTACCTAAAAGCATGATTATTGTTGGTTCTGGTGCAATTGGATCTGAGTTCGCTTATTTCTATAATAGCTTAGGAACTAAGGTTACTCTTGTTGAATTTTTGCCAACTATTCTTCCTGTAGAAGATGAAGAAGTTTCTAAACAAATGGGACGTTCTTTCAAGAAGAATAAAATTAACGTCATGGTTAACTCATCGGTTGAATCTGTTGAAGGTAGCGATGGTAACTTGAAAGTAAATATTAAGAATAAAAAAGGTGAAATTGAAGTTCACGAGTGTGAAATCGTTCTTTCGGCAGTAGGTATTACGCCAAACACAGAAAACATTGGTCTTGAAGAAGCAGGTGTTGCAACCGAAAGAGGACGTGTTGTTGTTGACGACTATTACCGTACTAATGTTGAAGGTGTTTATGCCATTGGTGATATTATTGCAGGTCCTGCTTTAGCCCACGTTGCTTCGGCAGAAGGGATCTGTTGTGTTGAGAAAATCTCAGGAATGAAAGTCGATCCTATCGATTATACAACAATTCCTGGTTGTACTTACACAACACCAGAAGTTGCTTCAATGGGACTTACTGAAAAAGCGGCTACTGAAGCTGGTCACGAAATTAAGGTTGGTAAATTTCCATTCTCTGCTTCGGGTAAAGCAAGTGCTGCTGGTGCAAACGAAGGTTTCGTAAAACTGGTTTTCGATGCCAAATATGGCGAGCTTTTAGGTGCTCATATGGTAGGTGCTAACGTAACCGAGATGATTGCCGAATTGGTTACAGCTCGTAAACTTGAAACTACAGGTCACGAATTAATTAAAGCTATTCACCCTCACCCAACAATGAGTGAAGCGATAATGGAAGCTGCTGCAGCTGCCTACGACGAAGTGATTCATATCTAAAATAATCTAGACACAATTATATAATAGGAAAAGCCACGATAATCTCGTGGCTTTTTACGTCTGTAGGTTTCAAAATTTCTTACCCCTAATCCCCTGAAGGGGACTTTAAAATGACTACACAGAAGCCCTTTAGGGGTTTGGGGTATTGCTAGATATACACTCAAAATGACAACTGTCCTATAGTCATAGAGCCTGACTTATTATCCACCAAGAATTTGTTTTTCCCTCTAATATAGATAGATCTAAATTATTTTCCATTTTTGAAATTAATATATTCAACAAGTTGAAATACAAAAGGAATTGTTTTAGTATAAACGATAACAAATTGCTTTCTATTTCGCCACAAAGTGGCAATTTACTTAAGCCCAAAGGCAACGCCTTGGGTAAAAAGAATACAAAATACAATTTGCGCCCTGAAAGGGCAGCTTAAAAAAATGCGCTTCGATGATGAATATTTATGGCATAATTAATACGAAGCTGCACTTTCAGTGCGTATGGTAAATCCTTAACAAATCCCGAGGCTTTGCCTCAAGCTGAATTAATATGGGCTTTCAGCCCGCAAAAAGGAAAAAAATTAGCATACTCACTGCAAAAAAAGTTCTATTAAAAAAAATAGGACCTTCTATATCAAATAGGGAGTTAATCGTAATGAAATCTACATTTAGCAATCAAAATTTCATCATCTCGCATCTGATAAATTAAACGATGCTCGTCGTTAATTCGCCTAGACCAAAAACCCCTATATTTATGTTTTAACGCTTCAGGTTTACCGATCCCCGTAAATGGAGTTCGTGAAATATCTTTTAACAAGGCATTAATTCGTTTCAGCATTTTTTTATCAACCTTTTGCCAATACAAATAATCCTCCCACGACTCATCAACAAAAACGTATTTCATTATTCCGAAAGTTCTTTAGTAAATGATGAACCTCCTTTTAATTTTTCAATTGCAGAATCTAATCTTTGTTCGTTTCTTTTTGTTGACATTTCGTACTGAGTAGCACAGAGCGAGTTATATTCCTCTAAAGAAATGACAACCACTCCTGAATCTTTTCCTCTATTAATAATCAGAGTTTCAAAATCATCATTCACCTGATTAAAGTACTTTTTTATATCCTTTCGGAAATTAGAAATTGTTGTTGTTATCATGGCTTGTGATTTTTTGTGATACCTACTTCAAAACACACGTACTTTTAAACGTACATTATATTGTACAAATATAGTGTTTATTATAGACATTTAATAATAAATGTCATGAATTTTAGCTTTATAACATCTATTCCTTCAGTATTTAAGCTGAGTCCAGCCAAAAATACTTTTTTTAAAAAAAAAACAGATAAAAATTCAGTTGTCAAGGATTACTCAATAACAGCATCTGACGATAAAAAACATGAAACAAAACATAAACCTGCCTATTAATAATATTTATGCAAAAGACAAGGTGGAATACAAAAGGAATTGTATTAGTATAAACGATAACAAATTGCTTTCTATTTCGCCACAAAATGGCAACTTTCTTAAGCCCAACGGCAACGCCTTGGGTCAAAAAGAATACAAAATACAATTTGCGCCCTGAAAGGGCAGCTTAAAAAAATGCGCTTCGATGATGAATATTTATGGCATAATTAATACGAAGCTGCACTTTCAGTGCGTATGGTAAATCCTTAATTCAGCCAGAGGCCTTGCCTTCAGGCTGAATTAAAATGGTCTTTCAGCCCGCAAAAAGGAAAGAAAAACAAATTAGTATACACACGGGACGACAAGGAAAAACCCGATAATTTAAGCCATCGAGTTTCTTAATTCTAGCTAATGGATAAACTAGTCGCTTTCTTTTTCGCCACAAAGTGGCAACTTATTTAAGCCCAACGGCAACGCCTTGGGACAAAAAGAATACAAAATACAATTTGCGTCATGAAAGGACACTTAGATTCAAGTAACAAATGCAACTGAGGTGATTTTAGATAAAAGAAGGGGAGATAATTTTTCAAGACAATGAGGAGAAAAAGTCTCACCCATTGTCTATGTGGAATAAAAGTCTTTTTTTTACCACAAAAATCGTCAAACTCAAGTTGTAAAATGGGACAATTAACCAGAGAACAAAGATATACTATTTCGGTAATGAAAGAAAGGGGCTATCAACAAATTGAAATAGCCAAAGCCATCGGAAAGGATAAATCAGTAATAAGTAGAGAATTAAAGAGAAATTGCGATCTGAGAAATAGAGAATACAGATATGAATTAGCTCATAACAAATATTTAAACCGTCTTTGTACTAAGGCAAAGCATCGAAATTTTACTCCAATATTAAAAACTCAAGTAGAGCTTTTGATCAGAGAAGATTTTAGCCCAGAACAGATTGTTGGTCGCCTGAAAGCACAAGGACAAGCCTGTGTCTCTCATGAGTGTATTTATCAACATATTTGGGCTGATTTAAAAGCTGGAGGTGATCTTTATACACATCTACGAAGAAATAAGAAGAGGTATCGGAAACGAGGAGGTTCTAAGGATACTCGTGGTCAAATAAAGAACCGTGTTGGTATCGAAAAACGTCCAGCAATAGTTGATCAAAAATCGAGGTTTGGTGATCTCGA
>NZ_SADB01000001.1 GCF_009669305.1 Ancylomarina sp. 16SWW S1-10-2 | reverse complement strand
AAGCCATGTCGGTAGAAGTCTAATTCGGGACATAGGTTATACGCCTTAAGCTATCGCTAGTTTACTTCTACAGACTGGTTAACCACTACTAAAATACAAAATCAGTAACAGTAACCTTGGCTATGCAAACCTAAGGGAAAGCTTTCGGAACCAGGTGGCACCACCCAAGAAGCCGATCTTTACGATCGGCTTTTTTTGTATCTTTAATTCAGATGTTAACTGCTTCAGCAAAGCAGCGAAGTCTTCATAGAGGATGATCCTTCGCTACAAAACTAAAAGTACTTAGATCTGCATTTAGAGTTTCTAAAATAGATGCATAATAAAACTTACTTCCTATGAATTTTAATTGATTCAGATATTCTTTTACTTTTGTTAGGTTCAAAAAATTGATGTCGATGTATTTCCCGAAAAAAAAGAATTGGAGCCTTGTAGTTTTACTCCTCATTTTGCTTACCAGTCAAACGCAAGCCCAATTTGTAAATGGTGGGCAAGGCAAGTTAATGGATAAACAGAATTCTAATCGTTTAAATCCAGGTCTGGGCAAGGAAGTCTTCTCTAAGAAAAACCTTTTGATTTTTGGTGGCATATTAGGTTCTGCATTTTTGCTTGATGAGGTCGTAAAAGATGGCATGACGCATAATCAGACTGGTTTTATGGACAATTTTACTGATATCAGTAATGAGTTTGGAGAAAAAAAATATATGGCACCAGCCACATTAGCAACTTGGGCTATTGCTACTGCGATAAATGATGAAAGATTAGCAACAACGGCAATGAATTCTGCAAAAGCATTAATTTGTGGAGCTGTTTTAACTGAGAGTGCCAAATTTATTGCAGGTCGTTCTCGTCCTGATATGAATAGAGGCTCTATGCATTTCGACGCTTTTAACGGGACAGAAAACGGCTTGAAATCTTTTCCTTCAGGGCATGCTTTTGTTGCATGGTCTGTGTTTACGCCATTTGCACAAGAATATTCTAAATGGATTTATGTGATTCCTGCTAGTGTGAGTTTAGCTAGGATGTATCGCAATAGGCATTGGTTTTCTGATGTGATTTTAGGTGGTGGTATTGGTTATTTTGCAGGTCTTTATTTTCATAAAAGGAAGAATCAGAAAGTGCTATTCGATGGAAATGGTATAGTTATTAAGTTTTAAAATGTAGAATGTCATTTTTTAGCTAAGAACTTATTTGTACTTTTCCAATCCTAAATTTCAATGAAATTTCACAAAACAAATTAATATGAGTGTAGCAACAGTTTTAAAAAGTTTCCCCAAAACTTTTTGGGTAGCAAATACAATTGAGTTATTTGAGCGTTGGGCTTGGTATGGTTTCTTCATGCTATTTGCAACTTACCTTACTGGATCATCTGATGCTGGTGGACTTGAGTTTACCCAATCGGAGAAAGGTATGATTATGGGTATTGGTACAGGTATTCTTTATTTTTTGCCTGTTATTACTGGGTCTATTGCCGATAAGTATGGTTATCGTCGTGTCTTATTCCTATCGTTTATCATTTATATATCTGCTTTCATACTTTTACCTCAACTAGATACATATACAGGGGTTTTTATAGCCTATTTATACTTGGCCCTAGGTGCAGCGTTATTTAAGCCTATTGTGTCTGCAACGGTTGCAAAAACGACAACTGATGAAAATGCATCTATTGGTTTCGGTATTTTTTATATGATGGTAAATATTGGAGCCTTCTTTGGTCCTTTAGTCACTTTATTATTTAAAGGTTCTCAGTTGATTTTTTATATATCAGCAGCCATTATGTTGGTGAATTTTATTCTTCTATTTTTCTTCGACGAGCCTAAAACAGCTGAAGAAAAAAAGGAAGCATCAAGTAATAGTTTTGTACAATTGATTCAAACTTTAATTGTATCGACCTTAATATTTATGTCCTTATTTGGAGTTTTTCTAGTGATTTGGATAATAGAACGTCCTCTGTTTATTGTTCGATTATTTTTCCCTTATGGTAAGCAAATTGCCTTTCGTTGGGCGAGTTTCGTAAATACGCTGTCTATTGGAGAGTCTAATAAATCAATTTTTAATAATACAACAAGCATCTTTAAGGATACTAAGTTTATAACTTTCTTGGTTATTGTATCAGGATTTTGGACAATGTACTTACAACTCTTCTTCACATTGCCAGTGTTTATTACACAGTGGGTTGATACTTCAAGTATATTTAATTTTTTTAGTGAGTATATGCCATTTTTCAGTAATAATTATGGTACAGCTACTGGGCAAATAGACGCTGAATTTATCACTAATCTAGATGCCTTATTCATTATTGTTTTCCAGATTATAGTTTCATCTCTTGTTATGAAAATGAAGCCACTTTCTTCGATGATGGTTGGTTTCTTTGTATGTGCCATTGGTATGACACTAACTTTAGTGACTCAGAACGTAATGTTTACTATTGGAGCGATGTTTATATTCGCTATTGGAGAAATGGCTGGCTCGCCAAAAATTACGGAGTATATAGGTCGTATTGCACCAGCCGATAAGAAAGCTATTTATATGGGGTATTCATTTATTCCCGTTTTTATTGGAAATGTATTGGCTGGATTTATTTCTGGCGATGTTTACGAAAGAATATCGGATAAAGTTCTACTTGTGAAGGCAGAGGCTTCTAGTCTTGATTTATCTATTCCTACAGGACTTTCGAACAATGCTTATTTTGATACCGTTGCTCATAAAATGAATATGACGTCTATGGAATTAACTCGCCATTTGTGGGATAAATACAATCCCTCACAAATTTGGTATGTGATTTTTGCAATTGGGTTAATATCTGTGATTTCACTTTTTATTTACGATCGTTTTTTAATTAAAGGGGATAATGCGAAATAATTAAAACTTCATATCATATTCCAATGAGCCTTAATCAGAGAATTAAGGCTCATTTTTTTTTCTATGTGAATAAGGAATAATTATTAGAAATTTTATGCTCTTGGGCGTGACACAGATCTTGTAATCGAAAAAGATAAGGGCCAATAATCGATGTGGGTTTGGATATACAACTTCTCTTGGTAGTGAATTCTTCGGGCTAGTTTACTTTTTTTAAAGAACTGAATAAGTTAGCTTATGACTATTTGTTCTATAATGAATAACGGGAGTATATATCTAGAATAGATTGAATGAAATGAAAAAAGCCCTAATCTAGGTTTAGATTAGGGCTTGCAATTATATTTTTTACTCCTTGAATAAGTACATGGTTCGAATCTGAGAATCGGGTTTACCAATTAAATTTTTGAGGTAATCTTTTTTATCATATAGAACACCAGCTTTTTGGACGTAACCTTTACAAAGTGGTGTCGCTACATGCCAAGTACCACTCAAGCTACTATCTTTAAAGCTTACCACTTTAACAAGAGTGTGTGCGTCAACAGTAATCAAACAGTGTTTGTAATTTTTAGCTTCGAGTAAAGCACTACCAATTGTTTCGTAATTTATATCTATCGTTTTATCCGCTCTCGATTTCGCAATCTCGCAGATACTAACAATGGGTTGTTCTTCATCTAGCACTTTACCATCAAGTTTAACAATGTCCGTTAAAAATTGTTTAAGAACGATTATTTTTGTGTTTTGTGCGTGACTAGATAAGCTAGTGAAAACAAAAAGTATGATTATGATATTCTTCAGACGTTTCATATTAATTGTGTTTTGTGTTGTTGAGTGATTATGTTTCTTTTTTATTGTTTTTTTATTCGGTCAAACATACAAAATATGTTTAGTATAATGAGTGTGTTATGACGGCTTAATTTAGGTTTAAATATGTTTTATGAATGTTTTATTCTAATATTTATTCTTTCTGAAAGATTTTTGTTTTGCTAATTAAGCATATTTAAATACTTTTGTCGAGCATAGGCCCCATAGTTCAAGGGATAGAACAAGCGTTTCCTAAACACTAGATGCAGGTTCGAGTCCTGCTGGGGTCACTTATAATCCTCGTGAGTAAATACTTGCGAGGATTTTTGTTTTTAGCTACTACAGTTTAACTCTTTCCCTGTTGTAATAATCTTGTTTAAAATTGATTGTTTTACTCAAATCTTGTGTATTTTAGACTAAGAAAATATAAAGCAAAATGACTTGCTAACATATAGTCTTACTTGTATTTACAGATGTTTAGTATTGAGGGGTATGAAGAAAATGGTAACACAAAACGATTTAAACAGCAACTCTAGCCATGAATAAAGAAACGTTTCATTATATTTTATTGGTCGTCATAACAATAGTCATTGCTTTTTTACTGTCAATGATTTTAAGGAAAATACTTAATGTGTTTATTACCAAATATGCGAAGAGGTTGAAAACCGATCCGACTAATTTCTCATTTATAAAAAATTCAGTAGGCTTTATAATTTATACCATAGCCATCATTTTTATCTTTATTAAGATACCTTATTTAAAGTCACTAGGAACAGCCCTTTTTGCTGGTGCTGGTATACTTACGGTGATTGTTGGTTTTGCATCTCAAAAAGCATTTGCAAATATAATTAGTGGCATATTTATTCTGATTTTTAAGCCCTTTAAAATATCCGATATTATAGAATTTAAAGATGGTCAAAAAGGTGTTGTTGAGGAGATTACTTTAAGGCATACCATGATTAAAGATTTTGAGAATAGACGAATCATTATTCCCAATAGTGTTATTAGTGAAGAAACGATTATCAACAGTAATATTCACGACGAGAAAATAAGAAAGCATATTGTATTTTCGATTAGTTACGATTCCAATATTGACAAAGCGATTGATATTATTCGCGACGAAGTACAAAAGCATCCTATGCTAATCGATAACCGAACAAAAGAGGAGATTGCGAACAATGAACCTTGCGTTATTGTTCGTGTGATTGCATTATCCGATTTTTCGGTAGACATAAAAGCCTATGTTTGGACAGCAGGAAACAGCAATGCTTTTAGTATTCAATGTGACCTTTTAAAATCAGTTAAGGAAAGATTTGATAAAGAAGGCATAGAAATTCCATTCCCATATAGAACAATTGTTTATAAAAAAGACATGACAAATGGCGAAGAAAATTCTAAATAGAAAGAGATTGAACCCATCGATGCCTATTTTTACTGGGGTTAGGTATGCTGAAAAGCTTGGTGTTCAGTTATTCAAATATAATGAGAATGCGTGTTTTGAGAATATAAATTTTTCTCAAAAGAATTTCGATGGTTTTCTTTTAGATGATTCTCAATATTGGCTTAATATTCATGGATTACACGATACTGAAAAAATTAAAAATATCTGTGCTAAAATTGGTGTTGACGACTTGGCTATTCAGGATATACTTGATATTAATCAGAGACCTAAATTTCAGAATTATGAAAATAATTGGTTTTTCACTTTAAAATCGATTATCCCTTCAGAAGATTCTCAATTAGAACAGGAACAGTTTAGTTTTATATTAGGACATAATTTTTTAATATCATTTCAAGAAAAAAAAGCAGATTATTTTGAGCATATTAGAGAGAGGCTTAGAAATAATGTAGGAATAACACGTAAAAGTGGTTCTGATTATCTCTTATTCTTATTACTTGAAGCGATTTTAGATAATTATTTTAAAACAGTATACGATATTGAAGTAAAAATTGAAAAATTAGGTTTTTTTGATATGGATACAGATCCTTCGCCTATATCATTAAAAACAATTGAGTTTTATAAACGCCAAATTTATCAGATAAAAAAAACGATAGTTCCCATAAAGGATTTTGTAACAAAAATAGAACGAGAGCAGTTTGGTTTTATTCAGGAAAAGGATATTAAGTACTTCTATGAACTTAGAGATCTTTGTTTATCATTAATTGATGATTGTGAACAGATTGATCTTAGGTTGGAGAGTAGTAGTAACTTGTTTTTTTCGGTGCAAGGTCATCGTATGAATCAGGTGATGAAAACTTTAACCATTGTTGCTACAATTTTTATTCCCCTTACTTTTATTGCTGGTATATATGGCATGAATTTTTCGAATATGCCCGAATTAAATTGGGAATGGGGTTATTTAGGTGTTTGGCTTGTCATCTTATTGGTATTTATGATGATGTTAGTTTATTTTAGAAAGAAGAAATGGTTTTGATTTTACCTGTTGGGACACGACATTTCGTATCCGTGCGATATTGAGTTTTTCTTTTTGTTGATTTTCTCTTTTGGGACACGACATGTTGTGTCCGTGCGATATTGAGTTTTTCTTTTTGTTGATTTTCCCCGTTGGGACACGACATGTCGTGTCCGTACCCTAAGAAGGCTATTTGAATTTATCTTTATCCCAATTTCCGGGATTGTTTTTAATGTAATTGGATATGTTTTGAAAAGCGCGATCGTCTCGGATGATACGATCGTGAAATCGTCCTTGCCAAGCGAAATTTTCATGTCCGTTCTTTCTGCTCCATCGGGTTAATGTCGATTTAAATTGGCCTAATATTGCCGATAGAGATCCAGCTATGGTTTTCCCAAATTGATTTTTTTTTGTTGGGACACGACATGTCGTGTCCGTATGATATTTTGATCTTTCCAAATTGATTTCTCCTCGTTGGTCTTCTCCTCGTTGGTCTTCTCCTCGTTGGGACACGACATGTCGTGTCCGTTCTTTGATTTGCGGCTCGCCTACGATTCCTATGATGCCATGAATATGATTAGGCATAATTATAAATTCGCCTAATTCTATATGAGGGAAATGGTTGGGTATCTCTTCCCAATAAAATTTAGCTTGTTCTCCTATTGCTGATAGATGCATTTGCCCTGCTTCAATTTCTCCAAAGCTATGTTTCCTATTTTTTGTGCAAATGGTAATAAAATACCATCCTTGCGAGCTGTAATCAAAATTGCGGAGGCGTATATGTTTGCGATTTCTCATATCTTCTGCGATTTAACTACCATTAAATTACAGAATTCACTCGTATTATAAAAATAGCATTGCGCAGATGTTATGAGTTATTACTGTTTGTCGTACGATCTTTTGTAAAGGCTTAAATAGGAAGTGAGCTCACTATTTGGCTGAAAATTAAAATTCCTCCTCAAGAATAACTCGGGGAGGGAATTTGTTGTATTTCGATGAGTGATGAACTAAATACCTATTGTTTTTGTAAGAAGAAAGTGATCTAAATCAGTCTCGTTTTCAAATGGAATTTTAGAATAATCATTTTGTTTCAAAAATTCAGAAAGTGATTTTTTATTATCGAAATAATAAAATAGATTTCCTTCATAGTTGTAAACAAAACATGTCTCTTTATTACCATTATTAGATAATTCAAGTTCTTCTATTGTTCTTGATGGTCTTAAATATTTCACCTCAACTTGATTTATAATATTAGGATTAATATTTATGTTTTGCATTGGTAGTGAATTCTTCAATCTCTGTAGATATTGTTATTTGCATGCTTGTTTCTGATACATCAGTAAATTCATACCAGATTGAATCGTTATATCCAAAAGATGGTGTGTTATGAAAACTAAATTTAGGAATTCCCCATAAATTAGGATAAAACCAAAGATCTTCAATAAGATTTTCTGTAATGCATCCCTTGATAAACTTTAATGAAATCTTAGATGTATTAGAAAAAATAACTTCACCGTATTCTTTATAATTATTTTCATCGCGAAAAAGATATTCAAACTTAATATTTGGCATGTTGTTTTTTATGCAAATTTACTCAGTTATTTATCGGTAATCCACGGACTATAAGTCACATTATCCAATTGCCATTTTAGCAGATTCTTTCCAAATATATGGTGGCATTGATTCTTTCAATTCCCATTTAATATTCATAGGTTTTTCACCTTCATAATCCATGATATTCCCTTCTCCTAAGAAGACAAATCCCATGGTGTTTTTATATTGATCTTCATTGGCTTCTCGTACGAATAGAAGTATCTTTTTCTTTAATTCACGATGTTTGATATAGCTTTCACCTTTTCCTTTATCGGGACGGGATGAATTTTGAGATTGCCAATGAAATATATGATCACTTAATGCAAAATCATTATAAAGTGTCGTTGGTGAATAGTCTTTCTCCGATTTATTAAGCGTAATGAAAAGTAATTCTGTGTTTTTATCTTTCAAATATTGAACACCTTCTCTTGAACTTGGTTTTTTATCAAAAGAATAGAAGCTAAATGCGGATAATATTTGATCCCGAATATATCTACCATGAACTTGTAATGGCATTGGATAACCAAGATCAATTTCTTGTTCTATAAAGTCAATTCTATCTAAAAGTAATTTTATTAATTCTTTCATTTCATCTACTAGAACAGTGTTCTGTCCGATTGCTTTAATGCTTTCGGTAATATCGGCGAAGCCTCCAGCCTCTTGCCAAACATCGTAATGTAACATCAGGCACATGTGTTTTTCTTCATCTGAAAGTTGTTCGTATTTCAGTTGAAACTTATTCTTTATGCAATATAATATAAAAGTGAAATAAGAAGCAGAGCGACAACTAAGCCATTTTAATTGTATTGCTCTAGATATTTCTAATTCATTTTTCGATTCAAAATCAGGAATAACACCTGCGTTTGCACAAAGTCTTTTCCAACTTCGTTTCTTATAAATTTGATGAATTGGGATATGATAGAATTCTATGAAATTTTTGATTGTTAATTCTAAATTAGTGTTGTGCTTGAAATCTCTAATACGTTGAATTAATTGATTCTTATTTAGATTTATGGCACGTTTAATATTGTCTAGAATAAAGTCTTTAGCTTTTTTCTCCAAGATAATTGAACAACCTAATGGGAGATGAGGAAATTCATTTTCTATTTCATTTTGGGTTGACGTGTTGGTTTTACCGATGAGAGCTCTAAACTTTCCTTCAAAATCATATTCAGGTCTAGAATTACCAACAAAGTCGAGTACTGTTAAACAATCTTTATTATCTGATAATCGTAAACCTCGACCTAATTGTTGTAGGAATACAGTTAAGCTTTCAGTGGGTCTTAAAAATAATACGGTATCAATCTCGGGTATGTCAACTCCCTCGTTAAAAATATCTACTACGAATAAATAGTTGATTTCTTTATTGAGGAATTTATCTTTAATTTGATCACGACCACTGTTATTTAAACTAGTTAGATAATCGGCTTTATAATTGGCTAATGTGAATTTTTTAGCCATGTATTTTGCGTGCTCTTGCGTAACACAAAAACATAATGCTCTTACTTCATGAGGTTCTGCAATATGTTTCTCAATATTGTTGAGTATATGTCTTACTCTATCATCATTTTTTGTGTAAATCTTTGTTAGTTCACTTGGTATGTATTTTCCATTTTTCCATGTCAGTCTTGATAAGTCAACATTATCTGTAACTCCAAAATATTGAAATGGGCATAGTAAACCTTTATTCAAGGCTTGTGGTAATCGTATCTCTGCTGCTATCACATTACAGAAATCGGATAAAATATCAGCACCATCCATTCTTTCTGGTGTTGCTGTAAGTCCAAGTAGAATTTCGGGTTTAAACTTATCTAGAACAGGGCGATAACTCGAAGCCTTAATATGATGGACTTCATCCACAATTATAAAATCATAGAATGATTCTGATAAGGATAAAGTATCGATCTTATTTTTTAATGTTTGAATTGATGCAAAAACGCAATCATATTTTTCAGGTTCGTTCCCATTGCCCCATAATTCGCCAAAATTTGCATCTCGTAATACGGCTTGAAAAGTCGCTTGAGCTTGTTCTAATATTTCCTTTCTATGAGCTATAAATAATAACTTCGCTGTAGGATTGTTTTGTTTGTATTTTTTGAAATCAAATGCCGAAATTATAGTTTTGCCTGTTCCTGTAGCAGCAACAATTAAATTTCTAAATCTGTTGTGAACTCTACGTTCAGCGTCTAGTTTTTCGAGTATTTCTTTTTGAAAGTTATATGGATTTATATCAAAAAAAGTAGTGAAAGGGTTTTTACCTAAATGATGTTCAGCCTTAAGAGCTTTCTTTAGTTTTGTTAGGTCTTTATTAGGATCATAATTTTCAAATTCACTATTTTGCCAATAGGTATCGAATGTTTTCCTGAATTTTTCAATTAGATGGCTAACTTCTTTAGTTGTTAATTTAATATTCCACTCAAGGCCATTGGTTAGGGCAGAACGAGAAATATTTGATGAACCTATATATCCTGTATGAAAGCCCGTTTCCCTTAAGAATAAATAAGCTTTAGCATGTAATCTTTCATTACTAGTATTATAAGACACCTTTATTTTTGTATTGGGTAATGACGCCAAAAATTCAACAGCCTTTGCATCAGTTGCACCCATATATGAGGTTGTAATTATTCTTAGCTGACCACCTCTGCTTGTAAATTTCCTTAATTCTTTCTCGAATATTCGAATACCTGTCCATTTTATAAAAGACACTAGAAAATGGATTCGATCAGATGATAGAATTTCTTTTTTGATTTCGCTTTCCATTGAAATGCCAGCATTACTGCCAGTAAATAGTTCACTTTGGGACAAGCCACTTTGTGGAGTTATCTCTTTTAAGTGTCTTTTTATATCTGAGAATCTCGCATCTAGTTTTGTAAAAACAGCTGATAATATTCGCCCTTCTGTATCAATTAAATCATCCTCAAAATCCTCATCATTAAGCTGATCCCTTAATAAAAGTATGATATTATTACAAACATCTATTTGTCTCTCTATTGAATTGTCCCCTGAAATTTGGCTTAAGCCTTGCTGGATAATATTTACGGTGTAATTTGTTAAGATTTGGGATGCTTCAGCCTTATCTATTTTCACCTTGTTAATATGATATTGATTTTTTTCTAAATTATCCAATTTACTTTTTAGTAGCTGGTTAATCAATGCCTCGTATAAACCATCTTTTATCATGCAGAGAATATTTAATTATTCATAAAAGTTGAGTTTTTAAAGGTAGTTTTTTCTTTTTATACATAATAAATCCATAAGAAGTAAATCTATCCAAATGTGACTTATATGTCAACGGACTATGAGTCACGTTTTGAGTTTGTTTTCTAGAATTATGTAGCGAGTTGTATAGATCTTTGTGGGATAGGGTTTTGTGTTTTATGCTTGTTGAGATGTTTTTCTATCATGTTGCAGTTTTCCGGCATCACGTCATTATGATACTGCATAAACTTATAATTTATTTAAGGCTCTTAATTCCTACATCTCAATTTAGGCGAATGGTTAATTTATTATAGCTTTGTCGGACTCTATAAAAAGCAATAAAAAAACAGATGCAGCAGCTTATAATTGGGATTCATGGTTTGGGCAATAAAGCTCCAAAATCGCTTTTGGCAAAGTGGTGGAAAGAAGCCATGATTGAAGGAATGGCTCAGGCCAATTGCCCCAAAACTCTACCCAAGTTCGAAATGGTTTATTGGGCCGATATTCTTTACGATCAGCCTCTAGATCTATGGTCTGAGGATGAGGACAGCCCTTATTTTTTGAGAGAGCAGTTTCAAAAATCTCCACAAAATAAGGTGATTGAAGAGCAAAGCGTTCGTCATAAAGTGAATGGTTTTATCAGCGAAAAGTTGAGCAACATTTTTCTTAACGAAGATAAAACACTCAATTACAGTTTTATTACCGATAGTATTCTTAAAAAACATTTTCCCGATTTGGATGCCTACTATAAGGCCGATGTGCAGCAGGAAGGCGAGATGCCTTCTCATGTTCGCGATCAGATTAGGGAGAGGTTGGTGCAGGTGATTAAAAAATACAAGAATCATCAGATTATGATACTTGCTCATTCTATGGGTAGTATTGTGAGTTATGATGTTTTAAATTTTATGATACCCGAAATACCTATTCATAGCCTAATTACTATGGGGTCGCCATTGGGTTTGCCTATTGTGATTGGTAAAATTGCTGCCGAGCAAAAGGTGCGTTTAAATGGACAGCCTGCTTTAATGAGCCCTCCAGGCATTAGGGGTCATTGGTATAATTTGGCTGATATAACCGATCATGTTGCGCTACATTACAAGTTGGCCGACGATTTTCTTAGTAATGAAACAGGCATTCATCCCATCGATATTTTGGTGAACAATACCTACCAAATGAATGGAGTGAAAAATCCCCACAAATCTTTTGGTTACCTGCAAGCTCCCGAATTTGCAAGTATTTTGGCTGACTTTATACTTGAGCCTCTACCTAGCTTAAGACAAAGAGCATGGGCTAAGTTGCAGTTGCTTATGAAAAAAGCTAAAGACAAGCTTAAAGTTCATATGAATTGATATTGAGGTAATTTGTTTTGTGGAAACTCATGCATTGCGTTTTTATGTCGAATCTATAAATTATATTTATACGTTGAAAAATAATTTTGTCTCTAATGATTTTAGCAATTGGGCTTTCCGCCCAAACCCGACATCATTTCTTGTCTTGAAACAAGAAACGAAGCAAAGAAATTCAAGGCTTCTTTTTTAATATTTTTCTTATTTGCCTCAGACTTAAGTGCGGCCGAGTGATTTTCGAACAAGTTCTCAACTTCTCGGTCTTTCTAAAGTCTTCGTTAAACAAAATACATTAAAAAAAGATGCCATCTCTTAAGTCGCTCAAAAAACAAACTTATTATTTTAATTTGGTCTATATCAATTAATATGTGATATTATTAAAAACGTTTAGGACGCTATTTGTTGTAGATATCTTAAAAAAGACGTGATTTATCACGTCTTTATTTTTTGTAGATACATAATGTGTTGTGTTTCTATATTTTTGGTATCAACTTTAATTTCTAACAATTTTCACCAATTCTGTAACGGTATCAAGTTTACCTTTTTTATTGTATGATTCACTGCGAATGGTACCAATATCTTGTATAATCCAAGTTACATTGCTAATGTTTACTTTAAGGAAACCTATTTTGCTTTTTACATCTTCCGATATTTTGTAGCAATCGAAACTACCTGCAGGCGTTGTAATATTTTCAAGGGCTTCAACTTTACGGTTTACAATGTTTGTCGTCATACTCATTAAGTCACTGGCAAGTTCTATACTGATTGAACCATCTTTTAGATTCATACCTGGAGAAAGTTTGGAAGGGTACATGAGATCATTTGTGGTCATTTTTATTTCCATGTTTTTGAATCCTTTCAATTGTTTTTGGTCTAGGTATTTTTCCATATCAATGTAAAATTCATTTCCCTTGCAACGGAATCCGATTGTGTCTTGCAGTATGATTTTTTCTGGCTTTTTAGGATCCTTATGTGTTTGTAGTAATTCAAACACTGTTTCACCAGCATTTTCTTTTATAGATATGACTTTCTGAGAATAGACAGATTGTAATTTTCCTTTTGCATTTCTTATTTCATAATGCAATTCTGTACCTACATCACCCGGAATAAATAGGGTGCAATCTTGACTTAAAGCATTTAGGCTAAAGAAGATAATTAAAGCGAATAAACTAAAATATTTTTTCATGAGTTTAAATTTGGTTTTGAAAACCTAGCAAAGATACCTAAATTTCAGCTGTAATATGATTGTCAGCTAGGCAAGTTTATAGACGTGTTCTTGCAAGTAAATTGATACCTAAATTTACGGAATTCTATACAAAGGGGGAAATAAATATAATGGAGGTTCTTTTTTGTGATTTTGGTAAGGAAAGTAGATAGTAATTTGAGGGAAAGGTTTACAGAAGGCTTAACGGAAATTATGAAAGGATAATTATTTTAGGAGAAAAAATAAATGACAGAGGATGTAAATTCAAATTCCCCAATCATTCATGTTGATTGGGGAATTTGGTTTTTATGGGTAGAGACGCGATTCAGTGCGTATTTTACATCATGTTTTCACGTTGCGTATATATTAATAAAGACGTGATTTATCACGTCTTTATGTCACTTATTTATAATTATAAAGTTTATGGTGAAAAAGATAACTAGCTGTTTGGTAATAGGTAATAGCGTCTTTTAATTCATGTTGATCAAGTTTCTTCGTATTTTGATCCAGATCAATAACTTGAAAAGCCTCAGTTCGTTTGGTTGGGAGCTGAACGGTTAATTGATTGTTTCGTAACAGTCCAATCTTTTGATAGGTACCTAATAAGGCACGATTAGGTTTATCGAGAAGGATATCTTTCCCGAAAAATTTAGATTTGTAATCCATATTCAGTAGCCCTAGAATGGTTGGTGCAAAATCAATTTGAGATGCCAAGCTTGTATTCTCTTCAGGTTGGATTATTTCTGGTGCATATATAATTAATGGAATATGATATTTTTTAACAGGTAGTGATGTTTTTCCAGCACTTGATGCACAATGATCGGCAACAATTACAAAAATTGTATTCTTAAACCAAGCATGCTTTTTAGCATCACGAAGAAATTTCGCAATGGCATAATCGGTGTATTTTACAGCGCCTTTTCTACCCGAATGTGAAGGAATATCAATTTTCCCATCAGGATAAGTGTACGGACGGTGATTAGATGTTGTCATAATAAAATTATGAAAAGGTTTCCCTACTTTATAGGCACTATCAGCAACTTGAGTAGCCTTGGCAAACAAATCTTCGTCACAAACTCCCCACGCATTTTCGAATGTAATTTCTTTGTCAAGAAAAGCTTTTCTGTCTACTATATTGTAACCGCTATTCTCAAAGAAATAATTCATATTATCGAAATAGCCATTACCTGCATAAATAAAATTGCTTTGGTAGCCTTTCGATTTCAAAACACTACCTAGCGTAAATAAACCTTCGTTATTTGGACGTTTTACGATAGAGTAGCCAGGTGTAGGTGGTAACGAAAGTGTTAAAGCTTCCATTCCACGAACGGTTCGTGTTCCGGTTGCGTAAAAGTTGGTGAATAGTAAGGATTGGTTTATTATGGTGTCCATATTTGGTGTGATATCATGTTTTGTATTACCAAATTTGGTGAAGAAAGAAGCACTTAAACTCTCAACTGTGATTAACATGACATTATAGGATTTGTCGTCTCCAGGATAGGTAATTTGTCGTGTTACATCGAATACGTCATCGCTTAAAAACTCACTATTGGGTGTTTTAAGCAAGCTGCGTAAGTTGGTAAAAGCCTCCTTATCGTCAATAGATTGATAAAAGGATTTGTAATCTAATTCGTTGTTTCTGAAAGCAGAGAATATCTGATAAATTCCATCATGTGCCAGTTCGTTTGAATAGGAGTTTTCGCGAATCTCTGCGGAACTCTTATCTATAGAATAAAAGGCAAGCAATGGAATAAGCCACAAAATAAGACTTGTAGTTAGGCGAGATGTAAAACGAGATTTAGAATTGATGACGATGTCAAACCTCTTTTTTACAAGCGCAAATAGACTTGCAGAAAGTAAAAGCATGCCAAAAATAATAATCGACATGGGGTATGATTGCTGAATATTTGAAATGACTTCGTGGGTGTAAACAAGATAATCTACCGCAATAAAATTGTAGCGAACACTAAATTCTTCCCAAAAGAACCATTCTCCAATGCCTGAGAAAACGAGAATTCCAATGGTAATAATGAAAAAGAAATAGGAGATCCAGCGGTGTATTTTTGTATTAAATAATCGATCGGGAATAACTAAAAGGTAGAATACAAATGGAATAATAAAATACGATATGGCTACCAAATCGTAAAATAAGCCAAAAGCATAGATTTTAATGAATGTAAAAAAGTTTAAATCGACCTTGTCAAAATCTTTTATGAGTAGGATACTTCGAATAAGAAAAGATAAGCTCAAGAAGATTAAACTGAATAGAAGAAGCCCTCCATATCGACTCTTGAGAATTTTTGAGAATTTCATGTTTCTTAAGTTGTGAATGATTTTTAAACACAACAAAAGAACATAGTGATTCTAACAAATTTCTAACAAACTTATAAGTGAAAAGTGAAATTGTGTTTAAAATCTTTAAATAAGTATGTCATTCTAAAATTATAGTGATCTGCTATTTTTTTAACAATGGCTAATCCAATGCCCGTAGATCCTTGATTTTGATCTTCTTTATAAAAGCGATTGAAAATTTGATCAGGGTTTTGAATCGCTTCTTCGCCTTGGTTAGAGATGGTAAAACTATCTACTGAAAGTTTAATTAAAATTTCTTTGCCCTTGGAAGAATGATTGATTGCGTTAATAAAAATATTCTGAATTAAAAGGTTTGCTAATCTCTTGTCCATATTTATTAAACAAGGCTGAGTTTCTGAAATATTGACAATCAATTCTCTATCTTGAATAATTTCTTGATACGAATTTAGGTATGAATTAAAAATCTCAGATAAAGATATTGATTCAATGGTATTAAATTGACCATGATCAATTTTGGCTAATAGAAGTAAGGCTTTGCCTATACCTGATAAACGATCGGTAGTTAAATAAATATCTCGAAGTGAGGCTATGGTTTCGTCATCTAAATTAGGTTTGGAAAATAAATTCTCGCATTTAGATCGAATAATGGATAAGGGTGTTTGTATTTCGTGTGCTGCATTTGCAGAGAACTCCTTGGATGCTTTATAGTCAAGCTCCAATCGGTCTGATAAGTTTATTAATACCTGATTTAATTCATCGAATTCATCAATTTTGGTTTCTGATAAATGAAGTTTTATGTGAGAATCAAAAGAATAAGATTTCAATTGTTCGACATTTTTATTAAACCCATTCCAAATTAGAGAATTGAGTCTTTGGGTGAAAAATAGAAAACCAATGAATATTAAAAAAAGGACAACCGAAATCAGACTTGTAAATAATGTAAAAATATCATTGAACTCCATCAGCATATGCCGTGTTGTGATCTTGTATTTTTGATTATTAGTTATAATAACTGTTGAGTATTCGCGAAAAGGTGCTAATTCCTTCTGATTGTTATTATATATAAGCGTATCCTTACTTATTGATACAAGTTTATAGTTTGCATCGACCTTTTCAACAACAGTTGTCGGGTAGATATTATGAATACTATTATCTTTTTTAAAAGTTTCAACCAATTCAGTAGCCTCAAATCTCAATTCCTCATCCATTTCTTGTTTAAGAATGTAGCTGCTCAAAGAAATTATAACGAAATCGGCTACTAAAAATATGATAAGACCATATTTAAAATAAGTTCGATTAATTTTACTCAGTAGTTTCATAATTAGTCGATTTCAAGTCTGTAACCAAATCCATATACGGTTTTGATATAGTTTTCTCCTGTATGGTTTTTAATCTTTTTTCGTAGTCGGTTGATATGTGTATAGATAAAATCGGAATTATCCATAAATATTGAGTTCTCGCCCCATACATGTTCAAAGAGGTTTTCCTTTGTAAGAACTTTCTTTTTGTTCTCGATAAAAAATAATAGTAAATCGAATTCTTTTCTAGTGAAATCTACTTGTTCTCCTTGTATAAAAACGATGTTTGCCTGAGTGTCGATTGTTATTTCTTCAAACTTAAGGATATAACTTGTCGAGTGAAAATTACGTCGCAATAAAGCATTTATTCGAGCGTTAAGTTCCGATAAATGAAAGGGTTTAACAAGATAGTCGTCGGCGCCTAGATTTAATCCATCTATACGATCTTCGAGTTTATCTCGAGCAGAAACAATAATAACACCAGTCTCATTCCAAATGGATTTTATAAATGGGATACAAGTTAAGCCATCTCCATCGGGTAAGCCCAAATCGAGTAGTACAATCTCATATTTATGCTTTTCGAAAAGCAACTTTCCACTATGTATACTATCTGCACAGACACATATAAAGCCAGATTTTTTTAGATAATCTGAAACGAGCTTCTGTAGTTCAATATCGTCTTCAATTAAAAGAATTTCATTTTTCATGCAGATAGTAAGGTGTCAGTTTGAGTATGCTTAGTTGCTTAAGCCTGTAATTTAGAAAAAAAGGTGGAAAGTAAACCCGATGTTATTGCTGAAAGTATTTTGTAATCAAGAATTTAATTGGTTTTTTTAATGATGTATATTTACTCTTTTTTCAATCTTAGCCATTTATTTTTTCCGATTGTCAAAGTTCCAATTATCCCAATAACAAATAACACTATAATTCCAGTGCCTAAATTTTTTGAAATAAGACCATAACTAAACATCATAAGCCCAATTATAGGTAAAATACTTCCAGAAAATAGGAGTATTTTATTTAGAAATTTATTTCCATTAACGATTATCCTGTCGCTTTCTGATAAATTCCGCAATTCCATTTTTTCACTTCCACACCATTGGATTTTTGCTTTTATTGATTCATTTTCATCTGGAATTTCAATAATTTTTTCTTCTCCGTTTTTCAATTCCGTTAGAATCCTGTTTCCGACTAATATTTTATATGAAAAATTCTTATTGAAACTCTCTTTCGGTCTATGTATCGTAATGTTTTTCATATTTATTAAACTTTACTGACGTTTAGTTTCTTATTTTAATCTGCCTTATACCTTACGGATTGTTGATAAAGACGTGATAAATCACGTCTCTACCCTTATGTTTTTTTGTTTTTGGAGACACAATATGTTGAGTCTTTACAATTGATTTAACGCTCCACCAATTAGGTCTTTTAATCTGTCGATGTTTTCGATGCCAACCGATAAGCGAATCATGCCAGGAAGAGGATATTTGTCGCCCCAAACAGGTTCAATAGGCAATAATATTGTATCAACTTCGCCCAATGTTGGAATCAATGGAATTGTATCTTCTAGGGCAGCTATAAAGCGGTCGCGTTTTTCTTCTTTATCGGTATAAGAGTCTCCTTTTGTGTCGAAAGTTATCATGCCACCAAAGCCTTTATCTCCGAATAGGTCTATTGCTTCTTTTTGGGTTGGGTGAGATTCTAATCCTGGATATAAGACCTCTTCAATTTGAGGTTGATCCTCTAAGAAAGTCGCCAAAGCCATCGCATTGTCGCAATGTTTCTGAAATCTGAGTTCAAAACTTTTCAGTTGTGTGCCCAAGCGGTAAGCATCGTCTGGACTTATAAAATGGCCTGTCAATTTGCGATATTCAATGGCCTCTTTCATCAGCTCTTTGTTGTTACCACAAATAACACCAGCACTAATATTACCATGTCCGCTCAAATATTTGGTAACCGAATGAATGACCAAATCAGCACCATCCATCAAAGGTTTCCATAGATAAGGTGTGCCGAATGTATTGTCTACAATAATTTTAGCCTCGTATTGTTTTGCTAAGCTTATAATGCGTTTCACATCGGCAACAATCAACATTGGATTCGATACCGCCTCGAAATACAAGAATTCAGGTTGAATCTCGTCTAATAGACGCTCCAATTCTACAAAATCGTAATGTCCATCTTTAGCATAAAAACGATGAACATCTAAATTACGACGTTTAATTAATATGTTATCTATAAAATAATTTGTTCCGCCATAAATCTCATGAAAATATAAACTGGGTCGAGTATCTTTTCCTTTCTGAAAAATAGATACAGCTATATCAATAGCAGCCATTCCTGTTTCTACAAGTACTGCCCATTTACAATTTTCAAGTGCCATAATTTGCTTTTCAGCAGCTACAGTCGTCGGATTTCTATATCGAGAATAGATATAGTCTTCTGGTTCGTGTTCATTATTTGCTTCAGCTGCAAAAGCTTCCTTTGTGCGTTTTGCACTTTGTAAATTAAAGCCAGCTTCGCGATAGAGTGGTGTATGACTAGCATTGATTTTTTTCATGGTTGTTTATTTTACGTCTTTACAATCAATTATTATGCATCTTTTAATACCTCTATATTTCCTAAAGGATATTCTCAAAGAAGGGTACAATTTAAATATTTATTTTAAAAGCCTATTTAAAAATTAGGCGTAAATTTTAGGGCATGCTATTGAGATTAGCATGCCCTAGGTATTTTATTTTTGACGATAAGTTACACAAGAACTTTAAGCCATTAAACAAGAAAGGGCAATACAATAGAATTTTGATTGTTTGCTCTCGCTTCTCGACATAACAACAACTGGTTTTATGGTTCCTTGAATTAGGCCAGCCAGTTCGCCACCAGCAAATAACATTAAGCCTTTGTAAAAGCTATTAGCTGATTCGAGCGATGGGAAAATTAAGGCATCTGCTTCACCATTAATTGGTGTTTCTACGCCTTTAATGGCAATACTTTTTTTATCGCAAGCAAGAAAAACATCTAAAGGACCATCTACAATACAATCCTTAATTTGACCACGATCGACCATTTTGCAGATAATTGTATCATCGATTGATGATGGAAATGCTGGGTTTGGTTTTTCAGTTGCGCTGATTAAAGCAACTTTTGGTTTCTTAACACCAAAGCGTTTTGCCATTGCCACGCTGTAATTCACCATGGCTATTTTCTGATTTAAATCAGGAAAAGGTAATACTGCCGTATCAGAAATAAATAGAAGCTTATCGTATTTTGGAAGATCGAGCGCACAAACGTAGGACATGCATGCCTTTGGAGGCAACAGACCTTTTTGTTTGTTCAAAACAGCTTTCAAAAATTTATCCGTTCCAATCAAACCTTTCATTAAAATGTCAGCTTCATCTTCTTTCACCATTCGTACGGCTTCGGTTACAGCTTCTTGCTGATCTGGAATATCTACAATGGTGAAATTCTTAGGATTGGCATTTTCTGCTAGTAGTAACCTTTCAATTTTTTTTTGGCTACCAATTAGAATCGGTGTTGCAAAACCAGCATTCGATGCTGAAATAAGGGCTCCAATTGTGTTGTCGTCTTCGGCAACAGCTACGGCTATTTTTTTGTTCACATCCGATTTTTCCAGATGTGAAACCATTTCTTTAAGTGATTTTATTTCATTCATATTCTAATAATCAAAAAATAAATTTTTAAACAGATTTTAAATATCCACGGGTTAAAACCTGAGGCAATGGAATGCATTAATAGATCATCAAAATTAACATTTGTCCTTGTTTTAACAGGGACATTAAAAATTAAATCTATTGTGATAAACAAATTTTAAATATTATCAGATTAAAACCCGAGGCAATAGAATGTATTAATAGAATATCAAAATTAACATTTGTCTCTTGCTTTAGCTAGGGCAATGCATAAATCAAAATATTTGAATAAACACATTTTAAATATCCACGGGTTAAAACCCGAGGCAATGGAATGCATTAATAGATGATCAAAATTCATTATTTGTCCCCTGCTTTAGCTGGGGCAATGTATAAATCAAAATATTTGAATAAACACATTTTAAATATCCTCGGGTTAAAACCCGAGGCAATGGAATGAAATAATAGATCATCAAAATTTTCATTTGTCCCTTGCTTTAGCTAGGGCAATGCATAAATAAAAAAAAATAATAAACATATTTTAAATAACCACGGGTTAAAACCCGAGGCAATGGAATGCATTAATAGATCATCAAAATTAACATTTGTCCCTTGTTTTAGCTAGGGCATTAAGAATTAAATCTATAGGGATAAACAGATTTTAAATAATATCAGATTAAAATATGAGGCAATGTAATACATTAATAGATTATCAAAATTATCAAAATTATTATTTGTCCCCAGCTTTAGCTAGGGCAATGCATAAATCAACAATTTATTTATAATTATCATTTGTCTTCTAACTTTATAAATCCATATTTCTCAATCAATTCTTTTTCTTCTTTTTCGAATGATTTTGTTTTATGGTGAGATTCCTGATTTCTAATGTAATTGCGGACTTTTTGTAACGATGATTTACTGACTGATACTGCATAATAATCGTTTTGCCACATGAAATTATCTTTACACAGCTTATTTTTATTAATCCAAAAGGAAGATTCTCCTTTAATTAGTTGCATAATCTGACTTATGGTCTGATCAGACTGAAGCATCACTAAACAATGACAATGATCATGATATCCATTTATAAAATCCATATGAATACCTTTCTCTTCGGCATTTTGTTTAATGTGTTTCCAAACTTTTTTTCTTAGCAAACTTGAATGTAAAAATGGTTCGCGATATTTTGTACTCCAAACAAAATGAATGTATACTCTTACATGTGGCATGTTGTATTTTTTAGAGAATAAAAAATACAGCATTTTACTATATAAAACAATTTTAAAATAGCCACGGGTTAAAACCCGAGGCTATGGAATGTATTAATAGATCATCAAAATTATCATTTGTCCCTTGCTTTAGATGGGGCATTAAAAATCAATGATTCAAAAAAAATGGATAAACAATTTTAAAATATTCTCGGGTTAAAACCTGAGGATATGGAATGTATTAATAGATCATCAAAATTATCATTTGTCCCTTGCTTTAGCTGGGGATTGCTTATTTTGATTTGTCTTAAGCCTCAACAAGCATTTCAGCTTTAATAAGATCTGCAATGCGTTTAATACCTGTTATAGCTTTTTCGTTGTTCACATATGAGAAATTCAAACGAATGGTATTTGTTCCGCTACCATCGCAATAGAAGACATCTCCTGTTACAAAGGCAACCTTTTTCTCAATTGCTTTGTGGAAAAGCTCAAGTGCATTCACGTGCTCAGGTAGTGTGATGAATAAGAACATGCCACCTTCAGGATGTGTCCATTTTACACCTTCGGGCATATGTTTTTCCATTTCAGCTAACATCACATCACGACGTTGGTGATACAAATCAATTGTCTTTTTTAGATTCGTTTCGAAAACACCTGAATTCATGTAACGGTAGGCAATTTTTTGAACGAAAGTTGGTGTACACAAGTCTGCCGATTGCTTTGCAATAACAATTTTCTCGTTCACATCTTTTGGTCCTAAAATCCATCCAATACGGAATCCTGGAGCGAAAATTTTCGAGAAAGTTCCTAAAGTAAGAACGTGATTGTCATTGTCTAGATCGTACATCATACGCTGAGGTTCTCCTTCGAATCGAACATCTCGGTAAGGACAATCTTCTACAATTAAAACATCGTATTTGTGTGCCAATGCAATAATCTCTAAGCGGCGAGATTCTGGCATGGTTATACCTGTTGGGTTCTGAAAATCAGGAATCACATAAATAAATTTTGGCTTAATGCCTTCCTGTTTTAAATCTTCCAATTTAGCTTCCAATAAAGTAGCACTCATGCCTTGCTCATCCATAGGAATACCTGCCATTTTTGCACCATAGGCTTTAAAAGCACCAATACCACCAAGGTATGATGGTAAACCACAAATGACAACATCACCATCGTTCACAAAAATCTTACCTACTAAATCTAAGCCCTGTTGCGATCCTGTTGTAATTATAAGATTATCTATATCTGCTTGAGTGCCCTGGTCCTGATATCTTTTTAGAAGAAGCTCTCTTAGTTCTTTTACGCCTTCGGTTGCATCATACTGTAAGACAGAAGCACCTTCTTCACGCATCATATCGGTAACAATTGTATCCAATGCATCCACAGGAAATGATTCTGGTGCTGGCAATCCACCTGCAAAAGAAATGATCTCAGGGTTCTGAGTCAATTTTAAAATTTCACGAATAGCTGATCGTTTGTTGTTATTACTTATTCTAGAAAAAGCTCCTTTTAAATCGCTGATCATTTTGTTTGTTTTTTTTTGACTTGGGTTAATCTTTTTTATTCCCCCTTTGAAGGGGGATACAGGGGGATGTGAATTTTACCCCTCAGCGTCTTTTTATTACTAAAAACACTCCCCTTAATCCCCTCTCAAGAGGGGAATTGGGAATGCAGACAAAATCCCTTTAATGGGGATATAAGGGGCATTGTATTTATAGCCAATTCTTACGCATACGAGACCATTTTTTATCGCGATGTTCAATCACAACTTCTATATTCTCATCAGTCATATGCTTGAATCGACCTTGTTTTTTCAAATAGTCTTTTACCGGAGCAAATTGCTTAGGATTTTTGTTCAATTTGTATTCTCCATCTTCAAATTCTGCTAGGAAAATAAGACCACAGTCAACGGCATCTTTTGCAATTTCTACTGATGTTTCGATTGGTATTCCCCATCCTGTGGGACAAGATGCATACACATGAATGAAAGTTGCACCTTTAATATGCTTCGCTTTGTTTACCTTATTTAGGTAATCTTGAGGGTAACCTATACTCGCTGTTGCAGCATAAGCAATATCGTGAGCGGCAATAATCTCGAACAAATTCTTTTTGTGAGTTGTTGTTCCGGGCAGATTTTTACCAGCTGGCGTTGTTGTCGTCTTTGTTCCGTAAGGTGTTAATCCACTTTTCTGAATACCGGTATTCATATAAGCTTCATTGTCGTAGCAGATGTAAAGAACATCATCGTTACGATCAATCATTCCTGATAGGGCTTGAAATCCGATGTCGGCTGTTCCACCGTCACCAGCAAACACAACTGTTTTTACATCTTTTTGGCCTAGAGCTTTTGCTCCAACAGCAATTCCTGATGCCATACTTGCTGAGCCTGGGAAAGTTGTAATAATCGCATTGGTATTAAATGCCATTTGTGGGAAAATAAATCCTACTGCCGACATACATCCGGCTGGCAATGCTGTGTAGGTGCGTTCACCTAATACTTTAAGTGCCAGTCGTACTGCAATACTTCCACCGCATCCGGCGCAAGCTTTATGACCATAGAAAAATTCCTTTTCGGTCATGTTTTTGGCATTCACTTTTGGGATATCTGCTAGATTAGTCATTGGTTTCTACGTTAAGGCTAAAAAATTCTACTTTTTCTTCACTTTTATTCTCAACTCCGCTGATTAGCTTGTTGAACATCTCTTCGATTTCGTCTTTTGTGATATCACGACCACCTAATCCGCCAACAAAATTGCTCTTGTAAACGTACTTATCGATTTTTGAGATAGCTGAGTTTACATTGGTATAAACTGTTCCTTCGTATCCGAAAGAAATATCCTTATCAATCACACCGATTGCATTCACACGCTTAGCTAAATCTTTAACTTCAGTTTCAGGGAAAGGACGTATATAACGAATCTTCAGTAGACCAACTTTCTTACCTTCAGCTCGCATCTTGTCAACCACCACACGAATGGTTCCACAAACGCTACCTAAGGCAACAAGAACAACTTCTGCATCTTCGCAACGGTATTCCTCAACCATATCGTGGTACTTACGACCAAATTTATCAGCAAATTCCTGATCTACGTCGCGAATCACATCGATAGCGTCAAACATTGCTTTGTTCTGCTGATATTTGAATTCTGTATTATCATCTGGTTTCGAACTAAAACCTAAATTTTTAGGCTCTTCGAATGACATTTTATTAGGTGTTTGGAATGAAGGTAGAAATTCATCTACCATCTTTTGTTCTGGGATTTCAACTAACTCGTAAGTGTGAGTTAGGATAAAACCATCTAAGTTCACCATCATTGGCGTTAAGACATCCTTATGCTCTGCAATTTTGTAGGCTTGAATAATCATATCCAAAGCTTCCTGTGCATCTTCAACATAAACTTGAATCCATCCACAATCTAATAGGGATAAAGAATCACGCTGATCGCCGTAAATACTCCATGGTAAAGCCACCGAACGGTTTGCGTTCATCATCACAACTGGCCAACGACCACCACTACAGTAATGTAGACCTTCGGCCATATATAATAGGCCTTGTGACGAAGAAGCTGTAAATGTTCTAGCACCAACCGAGCTGGCACCCATTGCTGCTGAAATTGCAGAGTGTTCTGACTCTACGTGCATGTATTCGCCATCCATTTCACCTGCTTCGCACATTTCTGATAGGCGTTCAACGGTGATGGTTTGCGGGGTGATTGGGTAAGCAGCTATTACATGAGGACGAGATAATCTCACGCCTTGGGCAACAGCTTCATCACCTGATATGAATATTTTATTTGATTTCATTGTTTTTGATTTAAATTGGTTTTCTGTTCTCTGTTTTCCGTTATCGTTTTAACTGATAACAAACATCCGATAACTGATAACCAGTTTACAACTGTTCTTTTACCATTTTAATTGCGTTTACAGGGCATTCGTGTGCACAAACACCACAGCCTTTGCAATAATCCATGTCAAATGAGATTTTACCATTGTCTTTAATAATAGTGCCATCTGGACAAAGTAGGTAGCAACGAAGACAATAAATACATGCAGCGTTGTCGACAACAGGATGGAATGTTCTCCAGCCTGCATTAGTTTCAGGTAAGTAACCAGCCGCATATTGTGGACCAGTTGGGTATTCGTCTATATGAGTTGGGAATTTAAATTCCGTTTTTTTTGGTCTATCCATGATATTCAATTACGAATTATGAATTAATAATTATGAATTGATGTTGATTTTAACAACCAGTAGCTTGTGCGTTAATAGTGTCAAAAGCTCTTTCTACAATTTTTTCATTCAGAGCTGCTAGTTTAGGATTCATTTCAGTTCTGATACTAGCAAGAGCTGCCTCTAAACTCACCAAGCCCGATGCAGCAGCTAAAGCGCCGTACATAGCAGTATTGGTAATTGGTCGACCCAAAACTTCCATTGCCAATGATGTTGCATCAAGACCAACTAATTTGAAATTTTTAAGTGAGGATTGATATCTCTCAATATTCTCAGTATTGATAAGGATTGTAGCTCCTGATTTGATACCATTCTCAAAACCAGCTACAATTAAAGTTTCATCCATCACCACAACGTAGTCACTATGTTGAACTTCACTGCGATCGTGAATCTTAGTGTCGTCAATTTTGGTGAAGGCTAAAACAGGTGCACCTCTACGTTCAGGTCCAAATGATGGAAATGCTAAAGCATGCTTACCACCGTGAATACTAGCTGCAATTCCTAAAAGACGAGAAGCGGTAAAACCACCTTGTCCACCTCTTCCGTGCCATCTAATTTCTTTCATTTGTATTTATATTTTGTTTGTTGTTTATAGTTTAATAGATGTTCTGGGTAAAAACTCTTGTAAATTTACTTTAATACCTAATTGTTTACTAGTATATTGTTTAAATACAGAAAACTGTTCTAGTAAATTGATGCTATCCTAGAATTAATATCTTTGTAGGACCTAGTTATTGCCAAATCAATAGAAAAATATTCTTTTATGGAAAACTTAGATCGTACCGATAGAAAGATATTACAACTGCTTCAGCAGGATTGTCGAATCACAATTAAAGAATTAGCAGAAAAGCTACACTTGAGCAATACTCCTGTTTATGAACGTGTTAAGAAGCTTGAGCGTTGTGGTATAATCAAAAACTACGTGGCGGTTCTCGATCCTGAGAAAATTGATCGAAGTATGGTCGTTTTTATTTCTATTTCGTTGACAAAGCACACACGAGATGTTGTTGAAAAATTTGAAAGAGAGGTCTTGGCTTTGCCCGAAGTTATGGAGTTTTATATTACCTCTGGTAATTTTGATGCGATGCTGAAGATTATGGTTAAGGATATGAATGCCTTTCAATATTTTATCCAGGAGAAGCTCTCAACTTTTGAATGTTTAACGCGTTTCAATAGCACCTTTGTAATTTCTTCTTCTGAAAAGATTGGGTATGATTTGTAATTTAATTACGAATTATGAATTACGACAGTTCTCGAGTTTCCAAAGATGTGATTTTTTAAAAGGTCTATTCTAGAAATTATGTCATTTTGAGGATTTTTCAAGTAATGCTTTTTGAGAGATGATTAGATATCAGAAAAGAGCGAAAAATGTCCTAATCTGTGACAACTTAAAGCTCATCTTAACATTCTAATTATTTAATCGGTTATATAAAAGAGGGCGTCTGGGAATATCGAGTTAAATAATTGATTACTTTTGTGAACGATTTAAAACAAATAATGTCATGGACGAAGGCCCGTATCATAGTAAAATAAGTATATTAACTGATCTATAAGGGGGCAAGTCTTGTTTCCCTGTGGTTCGTATTCTAGGGAAATAAAATGATTAATATTTTTAAAACATTTGGGGTTTATATTGAAATTCCCGAAGCTGAACAAGGCTGTTGGATAAATGTAACTCAACCTACTGCCGAAGAAATTCAGCGACTCAACCACGAGTTTAAGCTACCTGCTGATATTATTCAAGATATTTTAGATACTGACGAACGATCGCGTGTCGAATTTGATGACGATTGGTCTTTGGTAATTATGCGTGTACCTGTTTTAAGTTCAAATAAAGGAACTCCTTTTCATACCATACCTTTGGGAATTTATGTTTGTAAAAATTTCACATTAACCTTGTGTTTGCATAATAATGAGGTTTTACCTATTGAGCAATATTTACCTTTTAGAGAGCAGTATAGTGCTGTTTCTGATGTATATAACTTTATCTTACGACTTTTTTTGCGTTCGGGTAATATCTACCTAAGATATCTAAAGCAAATTAACCAGCAAACGGCACTTATAGAACAAGATTTAGAGAAATCTATTAAGAATAGAGAGCTAAATAAACTTCTTAAAATGGAGAAGTGTTTGGTGTATTTTATTACTTCGATAAAGGCCAATGAGATTGTATTGGCTAAGCTTCGAAACTCAAAAAAAATGAGTAGTGAGATTAATCAGGATTTATTAGACGATGCGGTTATTGAAAATAAGCAAGCTTTGGAAACGGCTCAAATTTATTCAGATATACAAAGTGGCATGATGGATGTTTTTGCATCTGTGATATCAAATAATCTAAATGTGGTGATGAAACAATTGACTCTAATATCAATTATTCTCATGATTCCAACTCTTATAGCAAGCGTGTTTGGTATGAATGTGCCAAACTCATTTGAAAATTCATCTTTAGCAATGCCAGCCATTATTATTAGTTCTATTTTATTATCTATCATTGGTGTTTTCGTTTTTCGTAAACGACAGTGGATGTAATTGTTGAGAGGTAGAAAGAATCAGAAGCAATTCAAGAATATAAACATATTATTTTGAGTGAGTATATCTAATTATTTAGTTATATTAGTCTACTCTATGCAATAATCTCTTTATTGAGAATCCTATAAATTTAGGAATCATTGTAGTTTAGTTTAACATTTCATCATCATTATATATGGATGAGGTTTCAAATACTGCTTTAATGAAAAAGAATAATATGATTCGAAATATTATAAATCAATCTAATAAAGGAACGAAGAGTCCTTTTCGTAGAATTTTATCTAGAACACTTCTCGTTTTTCTTCCAATTTTTATTTTGATGTTTATTGGTAGTTTAAGCATTTTACTTGTTCAAGAAAGAATGGAACTGAGGGTGCTTTTGAGTGCCAAAGAAAGTCAAGTAAATAATAAGTTAGATAATATTGAAACAGAAATTGATCATGTAATTGATAATCTGTTGATACTTTCTCTTAATAAAGGGGTGGTAAAAGTATTAGAAGATGGGGATAGTAGTCTTGCAGTTAAATTACTGGCAGACGATTTTAAAAATCTATCTGCTTATTATAAATTTTACGATCAAATACGATTGATTAATGAGAATGGCGATGAACTAATCCGAATTAATTTCATTAATGGTCAATCTTCAGCGGTTCCTGAATCGGAATTGCAAAATAAAAAGGATAGATATTACTTTAAGGATGCTTTTAAACTTGATAAAAATGATGTTTTTGTATCTCCCATTGACTTAAATATTGAGGAAGGTAAGATTGAAGCGCCTTTGAAACCTGTTATTCGATTTGCTACTCCTGTTTTTGATAGCAAAGGAGTTAAGCGAGGTGTAATTTTATTTAATTATTTAGGGCAAACAATTCTCGATCAGGTTGATAAAACGATGATGTTGTTAAATTCAGATGGCTATTGGTTAAAGGGCTCTTCACCTGAAGACGAATGGGGCTTTATGTATGAAAATAAAAAGGAGCTCACCTTTCAAAATCGTTATCCCGCAGAGTGGTTGAAAATTCAAAACGAAGATGCTTCACAATTTATAAATGAAAAAGGATTATTCACTTTTAAAACGATTTATCCTTTAAAAGGCGTACAGATAAAACAAAAGAAACATAGTTCTTCACTTGTATCAAGCGATAAAAAGTTGGTGTCAAGTCATTATAATTGGAAGATTGTTTCTTATACACCTCTGGATGAATTGTATCTAAAGAGAGATAGAACTCGTAAATATTTTGGCTTATTAATGACATTTTTATTTGTAAGTCTATTAGCAGTTTCTTATAGGTTGGCAAAGGCTCAACATTACCGAAGAGAAGCACTAAAATCACTTAAAATAAGTAACGACACTAAAGATAAGTTTTTCTCCATAATCTCGCATGACCTTCGAAGTCCATTCAATTCATTATTGGGTTTTACCGATATGTTAATTAAAAATTATGACACATTTAGTGACGAAGAACGAATGTCTATTATTGAAACGTTAAATGCTAGTTCAAAAACGACATATTTGTTGCTAGAGAATTTATTAAGTTGGTCTAGTTCTCAAACTGGCAGTATTAAATTTGCACCTCAAAAGATAGAAATAAAGGATCTTGTACAAGAAATTATTTTGTTGTCTAAATCAACTGCAGATAAAAAACACATCGACTTAGTTGATAATACAGAAGATAATCAGTTTGTATATGCAGATAAAAATATGCTGAGTACGGTTTTGAGAAATTTAATAACTAATGCTATGAAGTTTACTGAATCTAATGGTAAAGTTATTATATCATCAGAACGATCAACAAAAAAAGGGTTTGTTAAAATTTCAGTAATGGATACAGGTATTGGTATACCTGCGAATATAATTGATAATCTGTTCTTATTAGATAAAAATATCTCCACTCTTGGAACTGATGCAGAAAAAGGTTCTGGATTAGGTTTGATCCTTTGTAAAGAGTTTATTGAAAAACAAGGTGGCGAAATTTATGTAGAAAGTGAAGTCGGTAAGGGTAGTCAGTTTAAATTGATATTACCTGAGTGATAGTGAATGTTTTGAAGCCTTAATCTCTTCTTAAAACTAATTAGATGAGCGGTAGTTTATAAGTCATAATTGATCTGTTGAGTAAGGAAATATGATGTGTTTCTTATTTTAGTTTTGTCTTATTCTAGCCTTTTATCTATCATTAGTGCCTTTTTATAAAGCTTATATCTTATGCTTATCTGTTTTACATAGGATTATATTTGTAATTTGCAATCCTATTTTTTTTGATTCATAATATGGTGCAATCAGATATATTGAATTCTGTTTGTTATCATTAATGGTATGTGCCAAATTTCCTCATAAATGTGATTCGTTTGATGAAAATCTAGGTGAATAATTTCCTTTGATTTTTAATTGTTATCATCTAGTCTACCGTTGTTTATATTATGATTACACTTATTTAGTGTAATGTCAATAGTTCCTCGTCATAAATTACGATAGTTTAGTGTAATGTATTAAAGTATGCATGTTTGAATGGATGAGTTTGTTCTGATTTATTTACTTTTGCAAGCTTCTTGGAATTAGTACTTAAATTATTCTATTAACAAAACTGATTATGACATTAATTAAATTGCAAGTGTTTTTTTGTTAGTAATTGAAGTATAATAACAAGATGTGATTTGTATAAAATGATATTTAATTGTAATTAAGAATTAAAGGGATGAAAAGATTATTAGTTGTGGGAGTTTTAATTCTATTTGTTAGTTTTAATATATTTGGGAAAAGGGTTCATGCATACAAAATTAAACTTACAAGTGTTGAACTTAATAATGAGTTACGCGGGTCTATTGATAATAATAATAATCAACTTGATTTAATAAATGCACTTTTTTCAGATAGTTTGATTAATGTGGAGTGGACTTTAGAACCGACACATTTAGCTATGAATCTAGCGAATGAATCAGATAGAAATATCAAGATTATATGGGACGATGTGACCTATATAGATCAGAATAGTTTTTCTCAAAGAACAATGCATACCAGCAGAATGATTGATGATATTGATGCAGTACAATTATCTACAATTGTTGTGAAGAAGAGTAAAATTAAAGATAATATTGTTCCAATAGAAAATTTAAAATGGCTTATAACACCTGTAAGTGGGCGTTGGACATTTGATAATTTATTTACTGATGAATGTAATGGAAAAGTGCGGATAATGCTTCCAATTGAAATTGGATCAGTAAGATATGAGTATTTATTTAGTTTTGACATAACAAGAGATAGTCGAAAATTAAAAACAGAATATACTGATACTTCTTTAATGGTTTATAAATCTTTGTAGATCGATTAAAGATTGAAACCTTAACATCTTAGATGTTTGTGAAATTCCGGATTTATCTGGAATTTTTCGTTTAAAGTATTTTGATTTGGTTGGCTGGGTGATTAAAAAGAGAATTAATAGTATTAAAGATGTTATCTTTCTCAATATCCTTGTAATTTTGTCAGACATTTTATTTAACCTATCGCTATCGTGAAAGATATTTTTCTATTAACACCGCCTTTTACACAACTCAATACACCTTATCCAGCTACTGCTTATTTAAAAGGTTTTTTTAACACCAAAGGGGTTTCATCTTATCAGATGGATTTGGGTATAGAAGTTATCTTGGCTCTTTTCAATAGAGAAAGCTTAGAAAATATATTTGACTTAGCTCTTGATCAAGATCGTATCAATTCAGAAAATGCGCAACGTATTTATGCCCTAAAGGCTGATTACTTGCGAACAATTGATTCTGTTGTTTCATTTGTTCAAGGTAAAAACCAAAGTTTAGCCCGTCAAATATGTACTGATAATTATTTACCACAAGCTTCGCGATTCGAAGAAGTTAATGAGTTAGATAGGGCTTTTGGTATGATGGGATTTCAGGATAAAGCCAGGTATGTTTCAACACTTTATTTAGAAGATCTTTCTGATTTTATAAACGAATGTATTGATGAGGATTTTGGTTTTAGTCGCTATGCAGAACGTTTGGGACGATCGGCTGCTAGTTTCGATGAGATGTATTCTAAACTTCAAGAAGAACTAACTTATATTGATGAAATAAGCTTGCAAATTCTCGACGAGAGACTAAAAGAAGTGCATCCTAAGCTTTTTTGTTTATCCGTTCCATTTCCAGGGAATTTGTATTCCGCTTTTCGATGTGCCCAGTTTATAAAGGCAAATTATCCTGAGATTAAAATTGTAATGGGTGGCGGTTTCCCCAATACGGAACTTCGTAGTTTAACTGATGCTCGTGTTTTTGAATTTGTCGATTTCATTACCTTGGATGATGGCGAATTACCTCTAGACTTATTGTGGCAACATATTTCTGATCCTGCAAAGAATATAGATTTAAAACGAACTTATATTTGTGAAGGAGGGAAGGTTTTATATCAGAATCAATCCATCTTGAAAGATTATAAACAGGAAGAGTTGGGAACGCCAGATTATTCTGATTTGTTGTTAGATAAATATATCTCTGTTATTGAGATCACGAACCCAATGCACAGCCTTTGGAGTGATGGGCGTTGGAATAAATTGACTATGGCCCATGGTTGTTACTGGGGAAAATGTACCTTTTGTGATGGTTCTTTAGATTACATTAAAACTTTTGATCCGCTTAAGGCAATTACTTTGGTTAACCGAATGGAAGAGTTGATTGCTCAAACAGGGGAAACTGGTTTCCATTTTGTTGATGAGGGGGCTCCTCCAGCTTTAATGACAGCTGTAGCTATTGAAATTATCAAGCGGAAATTAAGTGTTACTTGGTGGACGAATATTCGCTTCGAAAAAAGTTTTACCAAGGATATGTGTGCTTTATTAAAAGCTTCGGGTTGTATTGCTGTTTCAGGAGGTTTAGAAGTTGCTTCAGATCGAATGTTAGCGCTTATTAACAAGGGAACAACTGTTGAGCAAGTGGCTCGTGTAACAAATAATTTGACCGAATCAGGTATTATGGTACATGCCTATTTGATGTATGGTTTTCCTACTGAAACGGTTCAAGAAACGGTTGATAGTCTTGAGATGGTTAGACAACTGTTTGAAGTTGGAATTGTTCAATCTGCTTTTTGGCATCAATTTGCCCTAACGGCTCATAGTCCAATTGGTCTCGATCCAGAAGGTTATGGGTTGAAACCTCTTTATGATAAAATTACCTTTGCCAATAACGATATACAGTTTAAAGACAAGACTGGAATTAAGCATGATAAATTCAGTTTTGGATTGAAGAAATCGCTTTACAATTACATGCTTGATATTGGGTTTGATATGCCTTTACAGGATTGGTTTGATTTTAAGATTCCCCACACAACAGTGAAGCGAAGCTTTATTGAAAATTGCTTGCAAGCCGAAGAAGCGTTTATAAGTAAACCATCGGCTAAAGTGATTTGGTTAGGTGGCTTACCCTTGGTTTCATCCTACACGAAAAAGAAGAAAGGTCAAATTCGAGAGATTTTTGAGATGAGTTTTCACAATAAAACAGGTGTTGTAGATGTGAGTATTGAAAAAGAATATGGCGAATGGCTTCTTGATATTCTAGATCGACTTTCAATAAATGAAGAAGAGGTTTTTACTTTTGCTTCACTTAAGGAAAATTTTGAAGAGCAGTTTGAAAACTTCGAATTATTCTGGTACTCTAAACCTATTATGACACTTAGGGAGAATGGTTTGTTGATGGTTTAGTTCAATTGAAGATCACGTTTTGCGCAGAGTTCGAAAAGAATTTTGTTTTAATCTTAGCGCACTTGTTGTTTCATGTTGTGTTCTCTGTACAAAAATTAAGATTTTACATTATTTTAAAATTCGGCTAGTTTTAAAATACTAATAACGGCTACAACGATTAGTTCAATACCAATTGCAATTACGATAAACCCGATAATCCTCGATAGAGCATTTATGCCCGATGCGCCAAGTATTTTTACGATATAATGTGAAGACTTAAGAATAAGATAAATGCTTAAACTACTAGCTATTACAGAAGTTAATATGACACTACAATCCATAAAATTAGTATATTCTTGATTGTAGGCTATTAATAACGAAATAGTTCCTGGGCCAGCCAACATCGGAATTGCTAAAGGGGTTAGTGAAATATCCGATCGAGTGTGAATATCATCTTTTACACGGCTTTTCTTCATTCCTTTGTGTTCCGTAAATTTACCTGTTAGTAGTGCAAAACCTGATGATGCGATAATTAATCCTCCTGCTATTTTTAGAGAATTTAGACTTATTCCGAAAAATGAGAGTAGATATTTTCCCACGAAAAATGAAAATAAAAGAATAATCAAAACATTAAAAGAAGTCCAGAATGCGATACTTGCTCGCTCTTTTTTAGAGTTGTTTTGTGTTAATCCAACAAAGATGGGTACCGTGCCTAAGGGATTCATAATTGAGAATAAAGCACCGAATGATAAAAGAAATAATTCCATTTGTTTTTTATTCAAACATAGATATTAGGTGGCTTTTAAAGATTAAGCTAATGTTATTCTCCCATTAATCTTATGTGAGTAATTTTGGGATTTATTCTTACCCAATGTGTTGAATGAATAGAGAATCAAGCTATCTTGCGGATCTAAAAATTTAGCCCTATGATTTGGAAAAAGCCATGGTTTCAATTTTCTATTCTTTTACTTCTTGCTTTTGTGTGGGGATCTTCTTTTATTCTGATGAAAATTGGTTTAAAGAGTTTTACCAATGAACAGGTTGCGGGTATTAGAATGCTTTTAGCATCGCTTGTTCTGTTGCCTTATTCAATAAAAAACTTGAAATATCTAAAAAAGAAGGATGTAAAGAGTTTATTAATAGCAGGATTTATAGGCAGTTTTATTCCAGCCTTTTTATTTACAAAAGCCCAAACTCAAATTGATAGTGCATTGGCAGGAATGCTAAACTCTATGACACCTGTATTTACACTTCTTGTGGGTATTCTTTTTCATCGAACAAAATTTCTTTTATTACAGGCTTTAGGTCTAATTTTAGGTTTATTAGGAGCAGTTGGTTTAATTACCTCGGGTAGTGGTTTGGAAATAGGTCATGTCAACTCATATGCATTACTTATAGTTTTGGCAACCTTTTTTTATGCCATCAATATTAATGAGGTTAAGGCTAGATTAGCTCATCTTACGGGAATGCAAATTACTTCGTTAGCTTTTTTCTTTACAGGACCAGTAGCTCTAATTTATTTATTGACAACAGACTTTGCGCCTGCTCTTGAAAATCCTTCATGGCCTGTTCATTTACTTGCTTTGGCAGGTTTAGGAATTATAGGAACTGCACTAGCTATGGTTTTAATGAATAGTCTTATTCGTTATTCATCCGCAGTTTATGCTTCGTCGGTAACCTATATTATTCCAATTTTTGCAATTATGTGGGGAATATTAGATGGCGAAAATATTACGCCTCTTCATTTAACTTGCATGCTCTTTATTCTACTGGGTGTATATCTAACTAATAAGAAAAATAAGCTTAAAAAGATCTAATCCTTTTCAAGATTCAATTTGGATTAGATTTCTCTTTAAGATATTTCTTCTAAATTCATTGATCTCACCTCTTTTCTTGTTAAATTTAGTCTATAAGTTGAAATGTATCTTGTAGCCTAAATTTATATCGTATTCTTTTCAATAAAGTAGTATGGAAAAAGAAGATAAGAGTCTAAATCCCCACGTTGATTTGTTTGAGAATATCGCCATTACTTTTAGTGGTGGAGGCTATCGAGCTTCAGCTTTTGGATTAGGTGTTTTATCATATCTAAAACAAATTGATTTTAAGGGTAATACATTATTAGAGCAAGTTAAAGGTTTGAGTACGGTGAGTGGAGGAACGCTGTTGGGAGCAACCTATGCTTGTTATGTTGCAAAAGGGAAACACTTTGATAGTTTTTATAATTATTTTTATAGAGTTCTTGATGAGGACAAATTATTGGAAATTGCTCTTGAAAAGCTCGATTCTGATGAATTGTGGAAGACTTCACATAAAAGAAGATCTCTAATTAATGCTTTTGCATTGGCGTATGATGAACTATTTACCAATGAAAGTTTCCAATACTTAAAGAAAAATAAATCACATCTTGAGGATATCTGTTTTAATGCAACGGATTTTTCTTTTGGTTTAGCTTTTCGATTCCAAACAACAGGCCGTTTTGGAAATTACCGTCTTTCCAATGAGCATTTAAATCAACTTGCTGATGATATGAAAATTTCTGATGCAATTGCTTCTTCTTCATGTTTCCCGACTGGATTTGAGCCCATTTTAATGCCCGATGACTATGTTAGTGATCATGAATCGGAGGTTTATAAATCTATAAAAGCACATCCAATATTTAAAAATGGGGTGGGGATTATGGATGGTGGCATTGTTGATAATCAGGGAATAGGTAGTATTATAAATGCCGAAGTTAGACGAGTTTATGAGGGAAATCCTTATGGACTTATCATGGTTTGCGACGTGGGAAGTTATAGTATGAATGCTTGGGAACCATCAGAAATTGAAATGGTTAGAATGGGTTGGTCAAAGAGTCCAAAACAATTACTTAACCTTTTAATTGAAAAATTAAAATTAAGTTGGTTATTGTGGGTTCCACTTTTTATCTGTTTTATTTTACTGGTGTCAGGATTTATGAATATGCCATCCGTAGGTTTATTTATAGGAGGAGGTGCAATGGCTATGTTTGCTATTTTGACAATTGCTATTAGATATTTTATTAGTAAAATGGAAGAAAAATCTATTATTTTTTGGACGTGGATGATGGGAATGGTTCCTAAATTCATGCGAGAGAAGTTGAAAAGGTTTCAAAACCTAAAGATTCGTTTAATCCAGAGAATGATAGAAGAGCGCGGCACTTCATCTTTAATCATGATAAATGATATTTTCTTGAAACAAATAAGACGATTAAACTATGATTTGCTTTATAAGGATGATAGTTTGAAAAACAGACGTGTTACAACTCTAATTTATGAATTAACCGAAAAACAGTATCATAAAGGCGATTCTGATGAGAAAGAGATGGATATAAAAGAAGATCTTATAAATGAACCGAGTAATTTGATTTTTGATGCAGCAAAGATTGCGTGTGAAATGGAAACGGCTCTTTGGTTTACTGATGAGGATAGAGAAGTTTTAAGACTTAAAAATCTTGTGGCATGTGGACAGTTTACGGCTTGCTATAATCTTCTTAAATATTGTATGGATTTAAAGAAAGATGAAGCAAATGTTGATCAATCTCTACTTGATCAAATGATTGAAATTTTTCAAGCCGATTGGAATAAGTTTATAAAAGATCCTTACTATTTACATGATTATTTCGATATGAAAGACGAAATGCTCAGAAATGTTGGCTAAATAATTTTATTTAAGCTATAAAATTTAACTCTAAGAGTATGTTGTACTGTAAATCACAATTATAAAAACAATATAACTCCTTTATTATAAAAAAATATGAAAACAAAAGATGATTTAAAACTTGCTGTTGTAATTGATGCCGATAATGTGTCTTCAAAAGATGTGAAGGCTATGATGGAAGAAATTGCGAAATATGGAGTACCCACATTTAAACGAATCTATGGTGACTGGACAAAACCTAATTTGGCAGGATGGAAATCGGTACTTCTAGAGAATGCTATTACACCAATTCAACAATATGGTTATACTACAGGTAAAAATGCTACCGACTCTGCCATGATTATTGATGCCATGGATATTCTTTATACCGAAAGAGTTGATGGCTTTTGTATTGTGTCTAGTGATAGTGATTTCACCAGGTTGGCAGTTAGGTTAAGAGAATCGGGAATGAAAGTATTTGGCTTTGGGGAACAAAAAACACCACAACCATTTATTGCTGCCTGTGATAAGTTCATCTATATTGAAATTCTAAAACGTTCGACACATGCTGAAGCTTCAGTAGTTGATGAAGAACCTAAACGAGCAGCTAGAAAGAAAAGTTCTATTTATAAGCCCGACAAAAAACTTATTAGTCTAGTGGCTGCAAGTGTTAATGATATTGCTGATGAGGATGGCTGGGCATTTCTTGGCGATGTAGGAAACCTTCTGATTAAAAAAAGGACAGACTTTGATCCACGAAATTATGGTTTTGAAAAACTGACTCCTTTAATTAAATCTCTTAAGAAACATTTTGATATTGATGAGAGAGATACAGATAGGGCAACAATAAAACATGTGTATATCAGAGCAAAAAAATAAAGATATTTTTATCAATTGAAAACCTTCATTCTATTCTGAATGGAGGTTTTTTTTAGCTTAAAAGCTTAATGATTTTGATAACTAATCTAGTTAAGATAAACCTGCTAGCACAGCAGCTCCATATGCACCCACAAATTGAGGTTTTTCAGGCACAATAATATTCTCCCCTAGGCTTTGTTCCAAAAGCTCAATCATACAGCTGTTGTTGGCAACTCCACCAGCAAACATTAAAGGTGTGCTTATATTTTGTCTACGAATCATGCCCACAGCACGTCGACATACCGATTGGTGAATAGCTAGGGCAACATCGTTCCTTTTACATCCTTTTGCCAATAGTGAAGTGACTTCAGATTCAGCAAACACAGCACACATGCTATTAATTTCAATACCTTTTTCTCCCTTTTGAGCTTCGGTGCCAATTTGATGAGTTTGATAGCCCAACGTGGTGGCCATCATCTCGAGAAATTTACCTGTACCAGCAGCACATTTGTCATTCATCTCAAATTTAGTGACTTTACCCATCTCATTTATTGAGATAACTTTGGTGTCTTGCCCGCCAATATCCAATACGCTTCTAACTCCAGGATATAAACCAGTGGCTCCAGCTCCGTATGCTTTAATCTCGGTAACGGTTGGAAAATTAAAGGCGACTTCAACAATACCTCGACCATAGCCAGTAGCCATTATCTTATCAAAAGATATATCAGCGATTAATTCTTTGACTCTTTCTATGGGATTATAGCCTGATTCTGCTTGCTTACTGTGTACGACTTGTCCATCTTCCAGTACAATTAGCTCTATACTTCGTGAGCCTATATCAATACCTGCTAATCTCATAGTTTTCTATTTATCTCTTGTTAAGACTTAAAAATAAAGAGTGAGAAACTTGATGTGTTTCCCACTCTTATTATTTTAATAAGGGTAAATTATTTGATAATTTCGACAAAAGCTTCTACACGGGTAGATAACTGTCCCATATCTTCTTGACTGTAATCAGTTTCAAGTCGTAATACCGAAATGTTTTCTTTTTCCAATTGCTTTTCAATGGAGAAAGATTCCATAATATAAGGTTGGCAGAACTGAAGACCATAATGGATAATACCATCAGCATTATATTGTTGCTTCATTTCTTTGATATGGTTAATACGATCTTGATTTGGTGTGAAAACTGCACAATCAATTTTGAAATAGCGATCTGTAATAGAATCCATCAAGCCATCTAAGTTGTCAGCAGAATCGTCTGTTAAGTTACGTTGACCACGTTCTCCAATACAAGATTCTTCACCTACAATAACTGCTCCTTTTGCTTCTATAATAGAAGGTAATTTCCAGTTAGGAATAGCCATTGGACAACCAGAGATTACCACTCGAGGAGCGTTAGTTGCTTTTGCACCTTTATTTTCTTTAACACGTATTTCTAGCTCATCACAAAGGATATTAACCTTTTCTGTGAATCTAGCTGGGTTATCAAGAAATGCAATCTGATTGATCAATAGAGCATCTAAACCTGAAATAGGAGCTGGATCAGCTGCACGAAGCATTGATAAACGACGTAAAGCTTGTCGTTTAGCATTTACAGTAGCTATACCTTGTTTTAGATCTTCAAGCTTAATGCTTTTACCAGTCATTTCTTCAAGTTTCTCAACAAAGCTCTTGAATTCATGCTTAAGCATATGTCTAGCCATAGGTGTTTTGGTCTGTGGCAAATCCATTTGATAGAAGTTAGGAACCATTTCCTTGAAAATCTCAAATGATTTTTTCTTACCATCACAGGTATTTTCTCCAACAATCAAATCGGATGCTTCCATGTAAGGACATACTTTTCCAAGTTCAAAACCAAAAAAGGATTTGATTAGGGAGCAAGTGTTACGTGGTAGAACTTTCTCTACTTCGTCTTGTGCAAAATCAGCACCAGCGCATAGGCCTACAGAAGTACAACCAGCAGCTAAAATAATTTCTTCTGGAACAAAGACACAAAATGAACCAATAATTTTGCGACCAGCTTTTTGTTCATCACGCAATTCCTGTATTCTTAAACCATGAGCTTCACTCATTACAAAATCGAAATAGGCCATGCCTTCAGGTCGATTTTCTTGTGTCATGAATATGGATTGGTATGCGCCTCCTAGATTTTCTAGTAGTGCGTTGTGATTGTCTAGGTTTAAACCAAGCTCAGTCCACATTTGCGTGTAATCTGCCATAATAATATCTGTTTTTGATGATTTTGGCTGCAAAAGTAGAAAGCTTTTAGACTCATTCCTAGTTAACTGAACTATTTCTTAAACATAGAGTTAAAGAAGTTTATGTTTTAGAGGGAGAATGTCATGAAATTAGTTTTGGGAAAAGTCAGGTGGCGTGTTTAAATCATTATCAAGATCATTGTCAAAAAAATCTTCATCATCAAAATCATCCAGTAAGTCGCCAGTAAGATCCATAACATGAGATGAACTTTTTATCTCGAACCACTGCAAAAATTCTAAATAATTGACTTTTGGGAATTGAGAGTCCTCATTGATATATTTTGAAAGTTCAATCCTAAATATTTCTTGGAAGTTTTCATGTAGCTCTTCTTCGAATGAAGTTTCCAGTACGATATCAGAAACCAGATAAACATTAAAATCTGTTTTCGTATCCGGAGTTATATCATTTATATCCATTTGTGTTGCAACCCAATCCCAGAATTTTTGTTTTGGAATAATGGTGATTGCACTATAATCTGTTTTAGGAATAAAAGGAATATTGGAAGAGTTTATATTATCTAAAAGGGTATTAGCATCTTCTTCTGAAATTCCGAATTGTTGAGTTATAATCTCCTTAAGTTCATGTGTAGACATATTGTTATCCTTAATCGGCTTATATTCATCGTTGTATGGTGATATGTGAAGTAAGTCACGTAAGTCTAGCGATTTTTTATTTGTAGTTGTAGGTCGTGTTTCAAAATAGGCGTTTAATTCATCAACGCTTATGTGTGGATTGGATGAGGCTGAAAAAAGTAGGTTAATACTACCTGCTGCATGAGCTATACTTGCTGCCCAAATATTGCTTTTCCCTTTACTTAGAGGTTGGCTTGCATGTTGTTCTAATTCATTGAGAATTTTGTTGCAAATTTTAGCATAGTCTTCACTATTTAATATTTCCTTACAAAAATTGTCAAGCAGTTTTTTTATTGTTTGTATTTTTGATAACATGTTTTTTCGATTTAGATTTTTGTGAAAATATAAAATGTTTGTGACAAATAAACTATATTTAAAGTATAACAATTAATTGATTTTTACCATTATTATATCTATTACAAATGAAAATATCTATTTTAGAACCCATTGGGATTGATGCTTCCAAATTCAATCAGATACAATCTAGTTTTGAGAAACTTGGACATGAAGTTGTCTTTTTTTCTGATCGAAATGAGAATGAAGCCGAATTAATTAAACGTGCCGATGGTGCAGATGCTATCGTTGTGAGTAATATTCCTCTTTCTGCAAATTTTATAGCAAATTGTCCAAATTTATCAATGATATCAGTAGCATTTACAGGTGTTGATCATATTGATATGAAAGCCTGTAACGAAAGAGATATATTGGTGAGTAATGCGGCAGGATTTTCAACAGAATCTGTTGCTGAATTAACTCTTGGAATGATTTTATCTTTGTATAGGAAAATTGTAGGCGGTGATGCTATTACCAGAGCTGAAGGTAGTCGAGGTGCTTTTTTAGGAACTGAGCTTAATGGTAAATGTTTAGGAATTATTGGTGCAGGAGACATTGGACTTAGAGTTGCCGAAATAGCAAAGGTGTTTAATTGTAGAGTATTGGCATATAGTCGAACAAAAAAACAGATTGATGGTGTTGAGTTTGTTGATAAAGCCACACTATTAAAAGAAGCCGATATTGTTTCATTACATACACCTTTAACTCCAGAAACAAAAGGCTTAATGGGTGAAGAGGAATTTAAAGCAATGAAGAAAACTGCTATTCTGATTAATACAGCTAGAGGTCCTGTTGTTGATAGTGACGCTCTTTGCAAAGCTCTTAAAAATGGTGAAATTGCTGGAGCAGCAGTTGATGTTTATGAAAAAGAGCCTCCTTTGAAAAAAGAGCACATTTTATTTACAGCACCAAACCTTATTATGTTACCACACTTTGCTTTTGCAAGCCATGAATCATTCGGGAAACGAATCGATATTGTAGTGGAGAATATTAAGCTTTGGTTGGATGGAAAACCTAGAAATATTATGAATTAAGGAATTTGTATATATTCCAAATCCAAACAATAAAAAACAGGAGAATAATCGGAATGATTATTCTCTTTTTTTTTAGTTTGTTGTTGATTTTTATGTAGAACTTATAAAATCCTTCTTTTGTCAATATTAAATCGTAAGCCACCCAAAATGACGATACAATTAGTATCACAAGAGAACTAAATGCAAATGGGTTATTATAAAATGCTTTGTGAAAATTCCCCTTGAAAATTTCAATAATTCCTGAGGTTGAACCACAAGCAGGACATGGTAATCCACTTATGGTTTTAAACCAACAAAGAGTAATTCCTTCTTCGCTTGTGTTAAGAAAGAAATAATTGTAGATAAGCCAGCCGTATGCTAAGACTGAAAGTAAACTAACCAGTTGGTATAAGCGTTGCTTAGGCATTATACAATAAGGCTTGCTGTAATTTTTCGAAGTTAAGCTGACGAGTACGCTCCATAATGATAAACCAATCGACAATAATCCAAATAAGGAAACCACCACAGGTTAAAAGCTTGACGATTCCTAAACCAATATCTCCAATATAAAAGCGATCGAAAGAAAAAGGAGCAATAATATTTAATAGTGAAAGAATAAGAGCAACGGTTGGATCTTTTAGATTCAAAGTTTGAAGTACGATAAACTTGTCATCATCCAAATCTTGAATCATATTTTTAATTGTTGGAATTTGGTGACATTCAAAATATTTGGCATTCGTCATCAAGAAAAGATCAACTTTTGTAGTATCCATTTTTGTCAGTTTTAAACCAAAAGAATGGTTTATATTGTAAGTTTTTGTATTATATAAATCTAGGAAAAATTAATCAGATTAAAAATCCTGTTCATAAAATGCTAATTTAAGACTTGAAAGTATTTAATTTGTAATAAATTAGAATAAATAAAAGAGCCGAACTATATTTTAGCGAATATTGGGGACTTATAGAGTTTGTAATATAAAAGGTATAAATCATGAAATTAGAAATAGCACCTATTCCAGAAGGAGTGGGTCGTCCGGAAGTTACTCGTCCTGATGTCAGATTGTTAGCGGCCATAGGAGAGGCTGGAGTTAGAAAATTGGTGGATGATCATTACACCATTTTACGAACTAGTGAAATAGGTGGTATGTTCCCTCGTTGGGATATGGAATTTGAAGCGGCAAAACTTCGATCGTCTGATTTTTTTATACAGGTTTTAGGTGGTCCAGATTACTTTAATCAAAATCAGGGAAGTCCGAAGTTGGTAAGTCGTCATATTCACTTTAGAATTACACCAAAGGCTCGCGAAATTTGGCTTAATGCTTATAAAGAAATTTTGCCTAAGCTTGATGTGTCTGAAGAAATTATTATGTCATTCTGGAACTACTTGAATATTTTTTCAATTTGGATGGTGAATACAAAAGAATAAAATTTAAAATCGATATCATATATAAAGCGGCTACTCATAAGATGTAGCCGCTTTTGTATGTTGAGTTTCTTACATGTATTGATGATGTCTAGGTGATTATTCTTTGTTTTATTTAAAACATCAAATAATGATGTCAGTAATCAATTTAACAATCATTAGTTTTGTACTTTAGAATTTCAAAAATATAGGCAAAGAATCGTAATATCAATACTTAAGCATATTTAAATAACACAAATTTTTATTTATAATGAACGCAAAAATTATAATTACAGCAGTTTTGTTAATGGGATTAGTTATGCCATCATCTGCAAAGAAGAAAGAAGACAAGAAAAGTTACGAGTTTACTATCGAAAAACAGATAAAAACGACTGATGTAAAAGATCAGTATCGTTCGGGAACTTGTTGGGTTTATGGTATGAATTCTTTTTTAGAGTCTGAATTGATTCGTAATGGGAAGGGCGAATTCGATCTTTCAGAAATGTTTGTGGTCAATAAAAATTATCACCTTAGAGCTATAGATTATGTCCGTTTTCATGGAATGAAGAGTTTTTCGGCTGGTGCTGAAGGTTGGGATGTATTAAATGTGATTAAACAATTCGGAATTGTTCCACAGGAAGCTTATTCTGGGAATACTTTTGATGAGACACTTCCTGTTCATGGTGAGATGGATGCTGTTCTACATTCTTATGTTGAAGCCATTGTAAAAAATAAGAATAAAAAAATTACGCCAGTTTGGATCAAAGGCTTTGATGGTGTTCTTGATGCATATTTGGGGGAAATTCCAGAGTCGTTCCAATATAAGGGTAAAGAATATACAGCGAAATCATTTGCTGATGAGTTGGGATTAAATATGGACGATTACGTAACAATTACTTCATTTACGCATCACCCATTCTATAAAAGTTTTGTATTCGAAGGAGCTGATAATTGGTCTTTGGGCGAAGTCTTAAATGTGCCTATGGATGAGATGATGCAGATTGTTGATAATGCTATTGATAAAGGTTACAGTATTGCATGGGGAAGTGATGTGAGCGAAAAAGGTTTTGCATATAGAAAAGGTGTTGCTGTTGTGCCAGATACAGAATCTAAAAATATGGCTGATTCGGAGATTTCGAAATGGCAAAATATGAGTCGTGATCAAAAATCTGCTTATGGAACAGATTATCCTGTAAAAGAAAAAGAAATAACTCAAGAGATGCGTCAGGAAGCGTTCGATAATTATGAATCAACAGAAGATCATATGATGCATATTGTAGGAAATGCAAAAGATCAGAACGGAAGTAAGTATTATTTAGTGAAAAACTCTTGGGGTACCGATATGAATACTTACGGAGGATATTTTTATGCATCTAAGCCTTTTTTGCAATATAAAACAATATCCATATTGATACACAAAGAAGCTATTCCTGCTGAGATAGCGAAGAAATTAGGTTTATAATATTTTGACAATAATAAGATGAATGAATATTGGACTTTTGGGCTTTTAGCCGTCACCTCATTTTTTACTTTAATCAACCCACTTGGCGTAATGCCAATTTTCATGACGATTACTGGTGATTTGAATGCTGAGCAAAGAAAGAAAACGGCTAGAAAAGCAACTATCGTATCTTTTTTTACACTGGTTGCATTTGCCTTTTCAGGACATGTGTTATTTCAATTTTTTGGAATATCGGTTAATAGCCTTAAAATAGTAGGAGGGGTCATCTTTTTTATCATGGGGCAAGATATGCTTCAGGCACGACTGAGTAAAATTAAGGTAAGCGATAGTGAAATTAACGAATATGTGAATGATGTATCGATTACGCCTTTGGCTATTCCAATGATTTGTGGTCCTGGAGCCATTACAAATGGAATTGTTTTGATGGAAGAAGCGGGGAGTATAGAATCTAAAATGATCTTAGTTGGAGCCATTCTTTTAACCTGTTTTCTGACCTATATTATTCTATGGAGCTCGAGTCGTATAATCAATTTTTTAGGAGATACAGGGAATAAGATTCTAATGCGTTTGATGGGTTTAATTGTGATGGTAATTGCTGTTGAATTTTTCTTTAGCGGCTTACGTCCAATAGTTCGAGAAATACTTAAAATCCAATAATCATAAAACAAAAACACCTCTCCAACAAGTGTTGGAGAGGTGAAAAAAACTCTGCGACTTTCACCCCAGAGAAAAAAAGTCTTTACTCAATCTTCACTTTGTCTGTTACAACATAGTAACGTGGATCGTCAATATCTCGAATAATTACAGCACTAAAACGAGAATCTGCTCGCTGTAGTAAAGTAATACAGTCATCACTAAGGTGCTTCAGTTTAATACTTTTGCCAACATTTTCATATTTAGCTATCAAATTACTGATGGCCTCAATGCCTGAGTGATCAGCAACTCTAGATTCTATAAAATCAATTTCAATGCTTTGAGGATCTTCATGCACATCGAATTTTGAGTTAAATGTTGAGATTGAGCCGAAGAATAATGGACCCCAAATTTCATATACTTTAGTACCATCATCTTTAATTGATTTTCTAGCACGAATGAGTTTAGCATCTTTCCATGCAAATACCAAGGCAGATACAATAACACCAGCCAATACAGCTATTGCGAGATCGAACATAACCGTTAAGCCTGTTACGAGTAAAATAACGAAGGCATCGGTACGAGGAATTTTATTGATGATTCCGAAAGTAGCCCAAGCAAATGTTCCTATTACAACCATAAACATAACACCAACCAAAGCAGCTATAGGTACTTGCTCTATAAGAGGAGAAGCAAAAAGAATAAATGCTAACAAGGTTAGTGCTGCAATTATACCTGATAAACGACCACGTCCACCAGACTTTACGTTGATAAGTGATTGACCAATCATGGCACATCCACCCATACCTCCGAAGAAACCAGTTACAATATTTGCTGCTCCTTGTGCCATACATTCGCGGTTACCATTTCCACGGGTTTCTGTAATTTCATCAAGAAGATTCATAGTCATAAGAGATTCAATTAAGCCAATAGCGGCAATAATTGAAGCGTATGGTAAAATAAATTTGATTGTCTCTAGGTTTAGAGGAACCATTGAGAATAGTTGAGTTTGAAATGTTGGTAAACCACCCTTAAGACCAGCACCACCACCATCGCGTATAAATGAGCCAACTGTGCTCACATCTAATCCACCAAAAATTGCAATGGCTGAAACAGCAACAATCGCTGCTAAAGCTGCAGGAATTTTAGTTGTTAACTTAGGTAGTAGGTACATAATTCCCATGGTTAATACCACTAAGCCAATCATTGTAAATAGTGCACTACCTACTAACCATACGGATTCACCATCTATTTTCTGTGTAAACATGCCTAGTTGTGACATGAAAATTACAATGGCTAAACCATTCACAAAACCCATCATTACGGGATGAGGAATTAGTCTGACGAATTTACCAAACTTGAATACACCTGCTAAAAATTGAAGTACTCCAGCTAGAACAACAGTCGCAAATAGGTAATTTAAACCCATGTTTTGAATTGGTTCTACCATATCAAGTCCCATTTGGTTGCCATCTTTTACAAGACTTACCATAACAACAGCTAATGCACCGGTTGCTCCTGAAATCATACCAGGGCGACCACCAAAAATAGATGTGATTAACCCAATCATGAATGCTGCGTAAAGACCAACTAATGGATCAACACCTGCAACAAAGGCAAATGCCACGGCTTCTGGAACAAGTGCTAAGGCTACTGTTAAACCTGAAAGAATATCATCTTTTGAATTAGCAGCTTTCTGTTTGAAAAATTCTACCATACTTAAATTGTGTCAAAATTTGGTTTTTAAAGGGCGCAAAAGTAACGAATTTTATCACATATAAGTTATTCACGTTCACTTAAATGATTATTGTTTGAGCGGAATCGATGACGCTCCATATTGTGTAGCTGTCATGTAAATTACCTTTTGCTGTTCATCTTCAATTTAAAAAAAAACAAAATTCATATCGTTTAGCCAATACAAATAATAGGGATTATAGCTGTTTTAGATTGCGTATAGTTTAAAGCTATGAATATATAAAAACAATCGATTTGTTCTATGTTGTTTTTATTTGCACCTTTGTATTGTCGAATAAACAAAGATAAGGTAAACAAAATTAGACTTTTACCTTTAATTATAAAAAAAATAAAATGAAAAATTTAATAGGAATAGATCAAGAAAAAGCAGTTGTATTAAGTGATAAATTGAATAATTTACTAGCAAACTACCAGATGTTTTATCAGAATTTGCGTGGTTTACATTGGAATATTAAAGGCCGTGAGTTTTTTGAGTTACACCTAAAGTTCGAAGAGTTTTATAATGATGCTGTAATAAAAGTGGATGAGATTGCAGAACGAATCTTAACTCTAGAAGGTGAACCATTGCATACCTTCACTGATTACTTAAAGGTGGCAGAATTGAAAGAAGTTAAAGGAATTACAAATGGTGTAGAGGGTGTAGAAGTTGTTGTGAAGAACTTTTCATTGCTAATTCTTAAAGAGCGCGAAATTTTAAGCCTAGCTGGCGATGCTGAAGATGAAGGTACAGTTAGCTTAATGAGTGATTATATCTCAGAAACAGAAAAAACACTTTGGATGTTGAATTCTTATTTACGCTAGATAACTACGATTTAAGAGATAAAACAAAAGCACCACATTTAATATGTGGTGTTTTTTATTTTTGGATTAAAGTGTCTTAGTTAAGTAGGTCTGAACAGGCTTTTATAATACCTTCCTTATCAAATCCACATTCTTTATAAAGTTCTTCTTGGGTACCATGTTCAACCCACCTGTCAGGAACGCCTAGTCGTTTAATTTTAGCATTATAGCCATTTTCACTCATAAACTCTATGGTTGCTGATCCTAATCCACCAATGATTGAACCATCTTCAAGTGTGATGATCTTCTTATGATTTTTAAAGACCTCGTGAAGCATATCTTCATCGATAGGTTTAAGAAAACGCATGTCATAATGTGCAATAGAGTGTCCCTCTTTTTCAAGATCTTCTATGGCGTCACTGGCTTTCAGTCCTATTGGTCCTATTGAAAGAATAGCAAGATCTTTACCATCTTGCAATTTTTGACCTTTACCAATCTCAAGTTCTTTGAAAGGTGTTTGCCAATTTAACTCACGACCAGTACCACGGGGATATCGAATAGAAAAAGCACCTTTACCACCCAGTTGAGCAGTGTACATTAAGTTACGTAAATCTTCTTCATTAAGTGGAGATGAAATTGTCATGTTTGGAACACAGCGTAAGAAAGCCATATCGAATATACCATGATGTGTTGCACCATCAGCACCAACTAAACCAGCTCTGTCTATACAGAAAACGACATCTACATTTTGCAAAGCAACATCATGTATAACTTGATCGTAGGCTCGTTGCAAAAATGATGAATAGATAGCACAAAAAGGAATTTTTCCTTTTGCAGCTAATCCGCCTGAGAAAGTAACAGCATGTTGTTCTGCAATTCCTACATCAAAAGCTCTGTCGGGCATTTTTTCCATCATTATATTCATTGATGAACCCGTAGGCATAGCAGGTGTTATACCTACAATTTTCTCGTTTTTTTCTGCTAATTCTACAAGGGTATTCCCGAATACTTGTTGGAATTTTGGAATTTGGGGTAAATTTGATTTCTTCTTTAAAATCTCACCTGTTTTTGCATCAAATTTAGCTGGAGCATGCCAGTATGTTTGATTTAACTCTGCAGGTTTAAAACCTTTACCTTTTTTAGTGATGCAATGAAGAATTTTTGGTCCAGGTATTTTATGTAAATCATTTAAAACTTTGACGAGATGATTTACATTGTGTCCATCTACAGGTCCAAAATATCTGAAATTTAAAGCCTCGAATAAATTACTCTGTTTTAATAGAATAGCTTTAACGCCTTGTTCTACTTTTTGAAAAAGTTTTTGAGTATTAGGATTAACTCGGTTAAATTTTCCAAGAATACGCCAAATATCATCCTTTACCTTATTATATGTTTGCGAGCTTGTAATGTCTAATAAATATTCACTCATTCCACCCACATTAGGGTCTATGGCCATATTGTTGTCATTCAATATCACCAATAAATCGGCATTGTTTGTGGCGGCGTTGTTCAATCCTTCAAAAGCCAAACCTGCTGTCATCGATCCATCACCAATTACAGCAACAGTTTTTCGGTCTTTCTCACCACTTAGTTGTGCTGAAACAGCCATACCGAGCGCTGCTGAAATGGAGGTCGATGAATGGCCTACGGTAAAAGCATCATATTCACTCTCGGCACGGTTAGGAAATCCACTAATCCCGTTAAGTTTTCTGTTTGTGTAAAATAGATCTTTTCGACCAGTTAAAATTTTATGACCATAGGCCTGATGACCAACATCCCATATGAGATTATCGTAAGGTGTATCTAGAACGTAATGTAATGCAACACTTAGTTCAACAACACCAAGGCTTGCTCCAAAATGCCCGGGGTTACAGGAAACTTGTTCAATAATCTCCTGACGAAGTTCTGCGCAAACTTGAATTAAATCATCTTCAGAAACCTTTTTTAGGTCGGATGGAAAGTTGATTTGATCCAATAATGGTTTTTCAGACTTTGTCATTTGTTACTCAGTTTATAGTATATTGTTGTTTGTATTTTGCTGATTATAAAAATGGTTTAGGGGACGAAGGTATGAAAAATTGAGCAATCATAAAGCAAAGCTATTTCTGAATAAATTCTAAATAGACGTTTTTTGTTAGAATCATTAAATTTAATATCAAGTATAATAATTTTAAGCTAAAGGTGGATTTATATTGTGATCTAGTTTTACTCTTTTTATATTTGTTTTTATGATTTATTTAAAATACATTTTGAATAAAATATTGTGGTAATTAATTGATAATTAAGTTATGAGAAGAGTTGAGCAGTTTTTGTTTGTTCTAGCGGTTAGTAGTCTATTTTTTTCATGTGTACCGGCACGTCAGTTTCAGAGTTCAGAAGCAAGAGCAAATGAAAATCAGAAAAAATACGAAGAGCTTAAAGATGAGAATAGGTTATTGACTGAAAGTAATGCTGAGCTTGAGGCAAGATTTGGTGTTTTAGAAGGTAAATATAAACGAGCAGAGGAAGAATACAATGAAAATGCTGAACGTTTACTAAAAAGTAAAGAGCAGTTGAAGCAGTGTGAACAAAACCAGGAAGATTTGCTTAGACAGTTGGCAAAACAACAAAAGGGTAGTGCAAGGGAATCTAAAACCCTATTGGATCAGATTCGTAAAACTCAGGATAATTTAAATTTACGTGAAAATGAGGTAATGCGCCTTGAAAAGGACTTGAAAGTTAGAGCAAAAAGCTTAGATGATTTACAAGATGAAATTGGCCGTAGGGATAAGCGATTACTCGAACTCGAAAGGGCGCTTGCTAAGAAAGATGAAGCTGTGATTGCTTTAAAAAATAAGGTTATGGATGCTTTAACTGGATTTGATAATAAAGGATTGAGTATTTCTAACCGAAATGGTAAGGTGTATGTGTCTATGGATGAAAAGCTACTTTTCAAATCAGGCAGTTATACTGTTGATGTTCGTGGAGCACAGGCTTTAAAGCAATTGGCTCAGGTTTTATCAACAAATAAGGATATTAATATTGTGATTGAAGGGCATACCGATAATGTACCTTATAAGGGAAGTGGAGATTTGACAGATAATTGGGATTTGAGTGTAAAGCGTGCAACTTCAATAGTACGTATTTTAAGCTTGAATAAAGGAATTGATCCTCAGAGAATGACAGTTGCAGGGCGAAGTAAATATTTACCAATTGGTACAAATGCAACAGTTGAGGGAAGAAGTAAAAATCGTCGTACCGAAATTATTTTGACCCCTAAGTTGGATGAACTTTTCCAAATATTGGGACAATAATCTTTAATTAAAAAAAGAGAATGCAGTTTTCAGATAAAAAATCGATTATAGGAATGATTCATGTTCAGGCTTTACCAGGAACACCGAATCATAAAATGGGTTTGAGTGAAATATCAGCCTTGGCCGTAAAAGAAGCTAAACAGTACGAGCGGGCTAATCTAGATGCTATTATAATTGAGAATATGCACGATGTGCCCTATTTAAAGGAACATGTTGGTCCAGAAATAACAGCTGCAATGACTATTGTGGCTAAAGCAATTCGTGATGCTGTGGATTTACCTTTAGGCATTCAGATTCTTGCAGGAGCAAATAAAGAGGCTTTGGCTGTTGCAAGGGCTGCCAATTTAGATTTTATACGAGCAGAGGGTTTTGTCTTTGGACATGTTGCCGATGAAGGTTATATTGATTCTTGTGCGGGAGAGCTGATGCGATATCGAAAAATGATAGAGGCTGATAAGGTGAAAGTTTTTACCGATATTAAAAAGAAACATAGTTCACATGCTATTACTTCGGATGTGGATATTGTCGAGACAGCTCATGCAGCTGAGTTTTTCTTAAGCGATGGTCTCATTATTACGGGTACTTCTACAGGAAAAGCCGTTGATATTCGAGAGTTAGATGCTTTAAAGGATTCGCTTAGCAAACCTATATTGATTGGTTCTGGAATTACAGTTGATAATATTTCAGAATATTGGCCATTTGCTAATGCCTTTATTGTGGGGTCTCACTTTAAAGAAAATGGGTATTGGATGAATCCTGTTTCTGATGAGCGATTAAGTGTTTTTATGAAAAAGGTTGAATTCTTAAGATCTAAGTAGTCCGTTTAAAATTGATGATATAAAAAAAAGCTGCTCGATTTGAGCAGCTTTTATATTAAAAAATTGGTAAAGAATTACTTACCAAATTTGTTTACGAAGTGGTAGTGAGAACCGAATCTTTCGAAAGCAGCTTGATCTAACTCTTCTCTAAAATTTGGATGAGCAATAGAGATGATTGCCTTAGCTCTTTGTTGTAATGTTTTACCATAAAGGTTAACACATCCATATTCAGTAGCAAACCAATGCATGTTGTTACGAGTTGTTACAACACCTGATCCTTGTAAAAGAGTTGGCGCAATTTTAGAAACACCTTTACCTGTAACTGAAGGCATAGCGATAACTGGCACACCACCTTCTGATGCAGCAGCACCACGAGTAAAGTCAATTTGTCCACCTACTCCAGAGTAATGTCTTGTTCCTATTGAATCGGCACAAACTTGACCTGTAATATCAATTGATAAAGCAGAGTTAATAGCACATACTTTTGGATTTTGTCTGATAATTTCTACACCATTAGTGTATCCAACATCCATCATAAGTACACTTGGGTTATCATCAACAAAATCGTAAAGTTCTTTAGTTCCCATTAAGAAACTAGCAACGATTTTACCTTTGTCAAGTTTTTTGTTCATACCGTTTACAACACCGCTTTCAACCAATGGAAGAAGACCGTCAGCAAACATTTCAGTATGAATACCAAGATTTTTGTGGTTACCTAGCTGAGCTAATACAGCGTTAGGAATACCACCAATACCCATTTGAAGACAAGCTCCATCAGGAATAATACCTGCTACATTTTTACCAATAGCAATTTCAATATCAGAAAGAGGAGCACTACCATGTTCAACAAGTGGTGAATTGTCTTCACAGAATATATCACACATACTCATTGGAATCATTGCATCACCAAAAGCACGAGGTACGTTTTTATTGATGATTGCAACAACTGTGTCAGCAGTTTCAACAGCAGCTAATGAACAATCTATTGAAGTTCCTAAAGATACATAACCATGTTTGTCTGGAGGACTTACTTGTACAACAGCTACATTAACATCAAGAACACCATCACGGATCATTTTTTGAGTTTCACTCAAAAATACAGGAATATAATCAGCATAACCTGCTTGTGTTTGCTTTCTAACATTAGCTCCTACAAATAGAGATTCTAAGTTAAAAATACCTTCAAATTCAGTGTCAGCATAAGGAGCTGGACCTTCTGTATGAAGATGTTGTATTGCTACATCATAAAATTCACCATTACGACCTCTGTCACACATGGCTTTAATGAACTTGTGTGGCGCTAGTGCAACTGAGTGCAAATGCACTCTGTCACCAGTCTTAATCACTTTGGCAGCTTCTTCGAACGATACTATTTTAATACCTTGTTGCATTGTAATTCAGTTTATATTGAGCTTATAAATTTCAAAATCGTTGCTAAAAGTAATATTTTTTTTAAGCTTGAAATCTGCTCTTTAGCATCATTGCTTAACAACATGTTGAAAACGTGTGTTTTAATTTATTTATAAATAAAAAAAAACAGCCAAAAGATCTAACTTTTGACTGTTTTTACCCAAACATCTAATAAAACTGAAATAACAAAAAAACTATTAAACTATTATATTACTTTAATTAATGTAATAAAAGCAGTTATTACATCTTCTATTTCTTATCTGATTTTAAGAATGAGATTGCCTCTGTTCTTAATTTTTTAGAGATAGAACTTGTTGTTTAAACTTTTTAATAATCAGATTATTAATCTGTGTTTATTAAGTTTTAATTAATAGCTTATTACAAATATAGGTGAGTTAAATATATCAATCAAATCAATAATGTATATGGAGTAATAGATTTTGTTTATATTTGTGAATCAAAGTCAATAAATAATAATTAGATATGGTTACATTAACTCAACTAGAATATATCGTTGCAGTAGACACTCATCGTCATTTTGCGACTGCGGCAAATAATTGTTTTATTACTCAGCCTACATTGAGTATGCAAATTAAGAAACTCGAAGAATTTCTGGATGTTATTATATTCGATAGGAGTAAACAACCTATTATTCCGACCGATGTTGGAGTGCCAATTATTGAACAAGCTCGTATTATACTAAGTGAATCGAAAAAGATTGATGAAATAGTTAAGAATTATAGGAATACGGTGGAGGGAAGTTTGAAAATTGGTATTATTCCTACTTTGGCTCCTTTTTTACTTCCTATGTTTATTGGTGATTATATTAGAGCTTATCCGGATGTAAAGGTGGAAGTTGAGGAAATGGTATCTGATGATATTGTGGAAGCACTTAAAAAGGATTTGCTTGATGTTGGTGTTTTTGTAACACCGTTGAGAGATGATAAGATTCAGGAGCAACCCTTGTTTTATGAAGAAATGATGATTTATGCACACAAAGATCATGAAATTCTTAAAAAGGAGATTGTTGAAGTAAAAGATATTGCAACATCCGAAATTTGGATGCTGGGTGATGGACACTGTTTCCGTAGTCAAGTAATCAATCTTTGTGAGATGAGAAATATTCAACATCAAGAGTTGCCTTTCGAATTTGAAAGTAATTCTTTGGAGACACTCATGAAAATTATAGATAAAGAAGGTGGATTTACATTAATTCCTGAATTGGCAACTCAGTACATGTCGACTGAAAAATTGAAGCAAGTGCGGTCTTTTACAAATTTACACCCTCTTCGGGAGGTGAGTTTGGTTTATTCTAGACACTACACCAAAAATAAATTATTGAATTTATTAGGCGACCATATTCGCAAAATGATACCTGTAGCCTACTTAAATAAGGATAGAGGATCAATTGTTGAGTGGAATTAATAAATTAATGGTGCTCAGAAATAAGGTGTTAGCTTTTTTGTTGAAAAAAACTTGATTTTTTTGCATTTCCCTCTTGTGTGATTGAATAATTATAATTTACTTTGCATCGCAAAAGAGAGAAAAAGGGACACGTTCTCAATAATATTTCTGATGTAAAAAAAAGCTTCAAAGTGTTTGTCTTATTGAAAAGTTCGATTACCTTTGCAGTTCCAAATTAATATGGTCCGTTCGTCTAGGGGTTAGGACGCTAGGTTTTCATCCTAGTAACAGGGGTTCGATTCCCCTACGGACTACGTAGTTTTGCAATTCTTTAATTGCTTTTTGGAATTTTTTTTTGGTCCGTTCGTCTAGGGGTTAGGACGCTAGGTTTTCATCCTAGTAACAGGGGTTCGATTCCCCTACGGACTACAATTTTTAAATAATTATTATACAATAAAGAGATGGCAAATCATCAATCCGCAATTAAAAGAATTCGTCAGTCTGAGGCTAGAAGAGTGCATAATAAGTACTATGCTAAAACTACGAGAAATGCCGTAAGAGATTTACGTGCGATTACTGATAAGGAAGCTGCTTCTGAGTTGCTACCTAAAGTTACTGCAATGTTGGATAAGTTGGCTAAAATCAACGTAATCCATAAAAACAAAGCTTCTAACTTGAAATCGAAATTAGCTACACACGTTAACGCGTTATAAGACTCAATAAACTCTTATATGAAAGCCCACTAATTAATTAGTGGGCTTTTCTATGTTAGTTTATTTTAGTCTAATTATGGATCAAGTTGAATTTATGGTGACTGATTTGATTTATGCTTAAATTTTTCGATTCTATAAACTAGGGAAAAGTTAATATCTCTAGCACCTCTAAGTGAAGCTCTAAAGCCTCTGGGTTTGGTGATGAATGATAATAGAATTAGTCCTTTGCGGTTCAGTAAAAGCGTTGCTTGTTCTATTGATGTAACAATTGACAGTTTGGATGTGATGTATTTGGAAAGTTCTTTTAATTGAAACTTAGATTCAAGTTGGCTTTTTCTATTTGATCAAACTAACAACTAATTTAGGTCGATTAGTATTGCATATTTTTCGTAGCTCATCAAATAAATTATATTCAATTTTAATATTCGTAATATTTCATAAAGTAGTCTTGTTTTCACTATTTATGATTGATTCATAAAAAAGTTTAATCCAGATTATTTTGAATAGGGAGCATTCATACACTAAAATGGGTGCAATTTTCTAGTGTTTCTACAAAATTTTGTAAAAGTGGATTATTTAGAGAAGAGTGTAGCCTTGAAACTTATCTTTTGTGATGTAATAGAATTTTGATATCCTAATAAGATTAATATGTTGAGATACGAATCGATCTTATTTTAAGATGATTTTGAAGTTTTAAAATGATTTGAGTCATCTTTATCTTAGTAATTCTAATCTGTTTGCGTCAAGTCTTATGAAGATAAAGAGCAGAATGGTGAAAGACCATAAAGAAGAACCTCCATAGCTAAAAAATGGTAGAGGAATTCCAATCACAGGTGCTAAACCAATTGTCATACCGACATTAATTGCTAAATGGAAAAATAGAATGGAGGCAACACCATAGCCGTAAATTCGACTGAAGCTAGATCGTTGTTTTTCTGCTAAGAATAATAATCTTAAGATTAATCCGAGGTGTAAAAGAAGTACAAGTCCAGATCCCAAGAATCCCCATTCTTCACCAACAGTACAGAAAATAAAATCAGTGCTTTGTTCGGGAACAAAATTGAATTTTGTTTGGGTTCCATTTAAGAAGCCTTTTCCAGAAAATCCACCAGAACCAATTGCAATTTTTGATTGATTAACATTGTATCCAGCTCCATATGGGTCGGATTGAATACCTAACAATTCATTGATACGCTCTTGTTGGTGAGGTTCCAAAATTTGGTTGAAAATATAGCTTACCGAGAATGTGTAAAACAAACTTCCTATTAGTATTAATAAAATGAGAGCAGCTTTTGTGATTTTTTGTCGATAGATATATATTAAAAATGGGACAGCATTAAGAATGGTTGAAATAACCACAAGAGAAAAGTTGCTAAATTCCAAATTTGCTCCCTTATTAATTAGCCAAAGGGTACCAAAACTCCCTGTTAGAGTTGCCAGAGCTATTGCAATTTGTTTTATTGGTACGTTTATTATTTTAAAACTTACTGCAGCCATAGCTATTATTAGAATGGATACGGTGAAACTGGAGTAAATAAGTGTAAATACAAATAGTAGAGCTGCCAAAAGCACAAGAAGTAATATAAATCCTGATAAGCCTTCTCTGTAAAGCACAAGTATAAAAACAGAATATACCAATGCGGATCCTGTATCATTTTGCATTAATATTAATACTGCAGGAGTAAATAAGATGAGTCCCGTAATAAAAAGGGATTTGATTTTATGAATTTTAAAATTGTATTGACTCAGGTATCTCGCTATGGCAAGGCATGTTGCAAATTTGGCGAATTCAGCAGGTTGAAATCTAATTGATCCAAGTTGAAACCATGAGCGTGCTCCATTTACTTCTACACCAAACATTAAGACTGCTAAGAGGAGGCATATCATGATAATGAGAGTGGGGTAAGCAAATGCGGAATAAAATTTACTATCAATAGTTAGGATGATTATTGCTATAAAAAATGCCGCTCCAATCCATATTAATTGTTTTCCATAACGCTGTGTTGCATCTAAAATACTTTGATGATCTTCATTGTAAACAGCAGCGTATATATTTATCCAGCCTAAAAATACTAGAATAACATAAAGCATGATGGTTATCCAGTCTAGGTTTTTAATTAGGCTTCCTCTTCGGTTCATAATTGCTACTCTTTATTTTATTCGTCTTTTTTGATTTTCTTTGTATGGATCAAGTCTGCATCAAGCATTCTTTTTTCTAAATACTTTTTGTTTTTTGAAATCTCGCCTTTAAGATATTTTTCAATCATTAGACCCGCAATTGGTGCAGCGTATCTCGATCCCCACACACCATTCTCTACATACACCACTAAGGCAATTTTAGGATTGTCTTTCGGAGCAAAGGCTACAAAAACAGAATGATCGTCTCCATGTGGGTTTTCAACAGTTCCTGTTTTTCCGCAAACTTCGATGTCTTTTATTGCTGCAGATCGTCCTGTACTACCTTCTCCACCATTTATGACTAGATCCATACCTTCAATCACTGGATCAAAGTATTTGGGATCGATAGTTGTGTAATTTTTCTTTATAAAACTAGAATCTATTTTGTTATTTTCACCTATAGATTTTACAATGTGTGGTATGTGATAATAGCCACGGTTTGCAATACACGAAACCATATTAGCCATTTGTAAAGGCGTTATTAAAAGAGGTCCTTGCCCAATAGCCATTGAGACAATATTGAGTGATTTCCAGTTTTTTGTTCTAAGTTGTTTTGCATGATAGCTAGCTTTGGGTATAAAACCAGTTAATTCACTTGGTAGATCTGTACCAAGTCTCGATCCAAATCCAAACGAAGTAACATGTCTTCTCCAGTTTGTATAACTTTCACTAACCGAACCAAATTTAGGTGCATCTAAAATGTTTCGGAATGTGTTTGCATAGTATGAATTGCAAGATTGTTGTATTGATTCTTTTAAATCAAGAGGCGATTTGTGATGATGACAACCCATTGTAAAACGTCCAGCGTGATAGCCATCGTGGCATTGAAATTTTGTTTGAGGTGTAATAATGCCTTCTTGCAATCCGACAAGAGCATTAATAAGTTTAAAAATAGACCCTGGAGGATATGTGGCCATCATAGATCGGTCAAAAAGTGGTCTTAATGTATCATTGTTGGCAAGTTTGCGATAATTCTCAGACATGGCTCTACCAACAAACATTTCGGGGTCGTATCCAGGGCTAGATAGTTTAACTAATATTTCACCAGTTTTAGGTTCAATAGCAACAATCCCACCTTTTTTATTTTGCATGAGTTCCTCTCCATACTCTTGCAGTTTAATGTCTAATGTTGTAGTTATATTTTTCCCTTCAATAGCATTTTTGTCTAGTCTTCCATTGTGAAAAGAGCCTTTAATTCGATTGTATACATCAACCCAATAAACCTTTAGTCCTTTTGCACCTCGTAAAACAGATTCGTAAGTACTTTCAATGCCACTTTTTCCAATATAATCACCTTGAGTATAATAGTTGTCTTTCTTTATATGTCTATCATTTACCTCACCCAAATAGCCTAATGTGTGGGCTGCGTTGTGATAGGGGTATTTTCGAAGAGTACGCGTTTGTACAAAAAATCCTTGAAATTTATATAGTTTTTCCTGTAAAACGGCATATCTCTCAGAGGAAATTTGCTTCATGAAAATGGAAGATCTATAACGAGAATGTTTCTTGGCTTTTTTGATTCTTTGTATCACGTCATCTTTTTCAATATCAAGAAGTTTGCAAAAATCAAGTGTATCGAATGTTTTAACCTGACGAGGTATAATCATTAAATCATAGGCTGCTTGATTGTAAACTAACAGTTTACCATTTCGGTCGTAAATTAAACCACGTGCAGCATATTGAGTTACCCTGCGTTGCGAGTTACTCTCTGCTGATAATTTGTATTGATCGTCAACTATTTGGAGGTTGACGAGTCTGATTAGGAATATTAGAATAACAAAGGCAAAGATGCCCCCAATAATAAATCTTCGGTTAGAATAGTTATTCATATCTGTTCAGACTATTTTATTTTTTAGAAATTATAAACTGACTTGTAATGACAAGGACTAAAGTGAATATAGTACTTAGAATAATTCGAATTAATGTATCTCCAAAATTATTGAAAGAAAAAACTTCCACTATAAATAAGAAACTATGATGTGCAAGAGTTAGTATAAGAGCATATTTAAAAAACCACGAAAATCCATAAACGGATAAACCTTGTTCAATATTACAATCGTAGTTGTCTCGAACAGAAACAATGTTTAAAACAAATGGTCTTAAGAATGCCATAAAAACACAGGCTGATGCATGTATCCCAATTGTATTCGAGAAAATATCGATACTAAGCCCAGTAAAAAAGGCTAAAACGAGTAATAGCCAAGGTGGTGTTTCAAATGGAAGTAGTAGGATAAATAGAATATAGAGGTAAGGATTTATAAAACCACTTAACTGAATGTTGTTAAAAACAGTTACTTGAAGTAGTATTAAAACTATAAATCGGATGATATTTTTAAGTATAATATTCATTTCTCTACTTCTTTCTCTAATTCTACTTGTTCATTTTTTAGTAAGTTCCCAATAACATCAACATAGGAAAGCTGGTTAAAGTCATTACTAATTAAGACAATTACCTCTCGAAAATTACCTCCTGTTGCTGGTAGTATTTCATCAGCAACACCTAGCAATAAACCTTCTGGAAAAATTGAAGAATAACTACTAGTTGTTATGGTATCACCTATTTTTATATCAACATGAGATGGTATTTCAATTAGTCTAGCTCTTCGGTAATCTTTACCATCCCAATATAATGAACCGTGGTGATTATTCTTTTTAATTCGAGCTGAAATCTTTAACCTACTATTTAATAGTGAAATAACTGTGGCGTAATTGTCAGATACTGATTTTACAATACCAACAACACTATTGTTGGCTATGACACCCATTTCTGGTCTTATTCCTTGAAGTCTACCCTTATTTAGGGTGATGTAGTTTCGTTGTTTGTTAATTGAGTTGTTTATCACTTTAGCTGAGCGATAAATGTACTGCTGTTTGAAGATTGTGTCTTTGTACAAAGAAAAGGAGTCAATAGTTGACTTGTAATTTTCTAATAGTATGTTGTGAAGTGCTGTGTTTTCACTGCTTAATTCATCATTAATTTTGGAAAGTCTAATGTAGTCAGAAAAAGTAGAGACTTTGTTGTAAATACCACCAGTAAGGGCATTATTTGAGTTCAGAAAAACCGTTTTGTGATAGTTATTGTTGCTTACAATAAGTAAAAAACATACCAATTCTATTATGAAGAATAGAATTGTGAAATGAAATCTGATAATGATTTGTATTAGATTCTTCATTCAAGAATAAAAGGGTATACGGTTTTAAATTTATGTTTGTTGATTGGTTTTAAAGCCAATCAACAAACTATAATTTGCAAACAATATAAAATTTGACTGTTTGTTATGTGATTATCTCATTAAAAATGAGAAATTATTCACGTTTTTAAGTGCGACACCTGTTCCTCTTGCAACGGCTCTCAATGGATCTTCAGCAATATGGAATGGAATGTTTAATTTATTCATTAAACGTTTATCTAAACCTCGAAGTAATGCACCGCCGCCTGCAAGATAAATACCATGATTTACAATATCAGCATATAATTCTGGAGGCGTTTGTTCTAAAGCACTTAGAATTGCAATTTCGATTTTTGAAATTGATTTTTCAAGGCAATGAGCAATTTCCTGATACGAAACAGGTATCTCGATTGGAAGAGCTGTCATCTGATTTGGTCCTTGAACACGGAAATCAGTTGGTGGTTCTTCTAATTCAGAAAGTGCAGATCCAACATGAATTTTGATATCTTCAGCTGTACGTTCTCCAATTTTGATATTGTGTTGATGACGCATGTATTCTTGAATATCGGCAGTTAAATCATCACCAGCAATTCGAATAGACTTATTTGTAACGATACCTCCAAGAGAGATCACTGCAATTTCAGTTGTACCACCTCCTATATCCACGACCATATTTCCTTCGGGGGCTTCAACATCAATTCCAATACCAATAGCAGCAGCCATTGGTTCATAAATCATATAAACATCTCTACCTCCAGCGTGTTCCGAAGAGTCACGAACTGCTCGAAGTTCAACTTCGGTACTTCCCGATGGGATACAGATTACCATTCTTAATGAAGGAGGAAATAGACGTGGCTTTTTATTGATCATTTTGATCATTCCACGAATCATTTGCTCAGCAGCATTAAAGTCTGCAATTACACCATCACGCAAAGGACGGATAGTACGAAGGTTGTCGTGAGTTTTACCCTGCATTTGACGCGCTTTCTCGCCAATAGCAACCATTTTCTCGGTGCGTCGGTCAATTGCAACAATCGAAGGTTCGTCAACTACAATCTTATCATTATGAATAATGATTGTGTTTGCCGTTCCCAAGTCGATGGCAATTTCCTGTGTCATGAATGAAAAAAATCCCATATAGTCGTGTGTGTCTTGGTTTTATCTATTATGTTTTTTCAAAGCTCTGTTTTAGAGCATAGAAGCATCCTAAGTTAATAAGTTTATTAGGATTAATACCGTGCTAGAAACAAAGAATTTGAATTAATTTTAATGTTTAAAATGACGCATCCCTGTAAATACCATTGCAATACCATATTTGTTAGCTAAATCAATAGATTCTTTATCTCTAATTGAGCCTCCTGGTTGGATGATAGCTGTTATTCCTGCTTCGTTTGCAGCTTCAACGCAATCACCAAAAGGGAAAAAAGCATCAGATGCTAATGCACTTCCTTTAACGTTTTTGCCACCTTGACGAATTGCATTTTCTAAAGCCCAAATACGACTAACTTGTCCTGGTCCAACACCAGTTGTTGTCTTATCTTTGGCAATTGCTATACCATTCGATTTAGTATGTTTTACAGTTTTCCAAGCGAACATTAAATCTTCCATCTCTTTTTCAGATGGTTGACGTTTTGTTACAACTTTTAGTTCGTCGTTTATTAATTTTTGATCTTGCTCCTGAATTAATAATCCACCTAAAACAGTTCGTGCTTTGAAGGTTGTATATCCAGTTTTTGAGATTTCTGGAAGTTCCAGTAATCTTACATTTTTCTTCTTAGTTAATATTTCAAGAGCCTCAGCGCTGAATGATGGAGCTACAATAACCTCAAGGAAAATTGTACTCATTATTTTAGCTGTAGCTGCATCAATTTCGCGGTTTGAAGCAATAATACCACCAAAAATTGAAACGGGATCTGCATCATATGCTTTTTTAAATGCTTCGGCAATAGTTGGTGCAGAACCAATTCCACAAGGGTTGGCATGCTTAGCAGCTACAATTGTTGGTTCTTCGAATTCTTTCAATGTTTCTAAAGCACCATCAGTATCGCCAATGTTATTATAAGAAAGCTCTTTACCATGAATTTTATTTGCAGCGGTAAGTGTTCCTTCTGTTCCTTTAATTTGAGTATAGAAACTTGCTTGTTGATGTGGGTTCTCTCCATATCTAAGATCTTGTTTCTTTTCGTAAGTTAAAGTAATTGTGTCTGGAGATTTAATATCCAGTTTTGTATTGAAATAGTCTGAGATTAAAGCATCGTAGTGAGCTGTATGTTGAAATACTTTAGCTGCCAATAATTCTTTAGTTTCAAAACTTGTATCACCGCTATCTTTAAGTTCTGCAATAATTGTATCGTAGTCTTTAGGATCAGTAATAACTGAAACGAATTTATAATTTTTTGCAGCAGCTCTTAGCATAGTTGGTCCTCCTATATCGATATTTTCGATAATTTCTTCGTGACCTGCTTTGGGATTTAATACAGTTTGTTTAAAAGGGTATAAGTTACAAACAACAATGTCTATAGCTTCAATACCTAGTTCTTTCATTTGCTTTTGATGCATTTCGTTATCACGAATAGCTAAAATTCCACCTTCAACATTTGGATGTAGTGTTTTTACTCTACCATCAAAACATTCTGGGAATTGAGTTAAATCCGAAATATCCATAACTGGAATTCCTTCAGCCTTAAATGTTGCAGAAGTACCACCAGTAGAGATAATTTCCCATCCTAGTTTGTCTAGTTCTCTAGCAAATTCAACAACATTTGTTTTATCAAAAACACTGATTAGAGCTCTTTTCATGATTCTTTTTTTTGGGGTAATTTTAGTGTGTAGAGAATTATCTTTACAGCAAAATATTTTTAAGACTATTCTGTCTATCTTAAAGCGCTGTGTTATAACGTTTTAAGAAAATTGAATTAGTATCATGCAAAGTTAAGAAAAAGCCTAAAAAATAAGTCTTATAAACAGAGCTTTTTTAGAGCAATTTTATAAAAATTACCTTTCTCCCTTTTATGAGAGGTTTGTAGTGAAAAATAGATGATTTTTTGTTTCCGTTTTGATTGGGTCTTAAGGCAGATGATCGTTGTTATTTTTAATGTGGTTTAAAACAATATAGACATTAGTGATTCATTTTAAAGAAGATGAGGTATTAATGTCTGTCGTAATCATTTTAGAAAATACTGTAAAAGTAAGCGCCGATTGAAAGGTAAATAAATAGCCCAATAATGTCATTTAATGTTGTGATAAATGGGCCTGTAGCTAAGGCAGGATCTACTTTTGCTTTGTGCAGCATTAAAGGAATTAGGGTGCCGGTAATTGCGGCGAAGATAATAACAGAAAATAGGGCTGCTGATACAGACATGGTTAATGCTAAAGAATCTTCGAAAAAATAATTCCATAAAAACAATATAGAAGAGCAGGTAGTTGCATTAATTAGTGCTCCGCCAAGTTCACGCATCAAACGGCTAAAGGTGCTTTCGAAACCTAAGGAATTGCTGGCAATACCTTGTACAATAATAGCTGATGATTGTACACCTACGTTTCCACCCATTGCTGTAATAAGTGGAATGAAGAAAGCAAGAGCGGGAGTTAGTTTAAGTCCTTCTCCGTGAATAGAAATAACAAATGCCGAAAGAACGCCACCAACTAAACCAATAAGTAACCAAGGTAAACGCGCTCTTGTTTGGAGTAAAATAGAGTCGTTTGCTTCAATATCTTCTGAGATACCTGATGCCATTTGGTAATCTTTCTCGGCTTCGTCACGAATAACATCAACAACATCATCAATAGTGATTCGTCCTACCAATCGACTAATGCTATCAATTACCGGAAGAGCTACCAGGTCATATTTCTCCATGATAAGGGATACTTCTTCGGCAGATTGATCGGTATGAACTGACATGACATCAGGTTCGTAAATGTTAACGATTTTCGCAGATGTAGGACTTAGGATCATTTTTTTTAGTGAAAGTGTCCCAATTAATTTTCTATCATCGTCAACAACATAAACGTAGTATATTTCATCAATGTCTTCAGCCTGACGGCTAAGTTCACGAAGGCAAGTTAGAACGGTCCAATTTTCATTGACAACGACCAGTTCTTTTCCCATTAAACCACCGGCAGTATTTTCATCGTAATGAAGAAGATCCAAAATATGTCCAGCAGCCTCAACATCTTCAATATGTGAAAGAATTTCTTCTCGTTTTTCATCAGGGAGTCCACCAATAAGATCGGCTGCATCATCAGAACTCATATGGTCGATGAATTTTTTTGCAATCACCTCTATAGGAAGAACTTTGATAAAGCGTTTTCTATCATCTTCTTCTATTTCGGCAAGAACGTCAGCGCCAGTGTCGCCATCAAGAAGGAGGAATACGTATATGGCTTCCTCGGTGTTTAATTCGTCTAAAATATCAGCAATATCAGCAGCGTGTAGATCTTCAATCTTAGCTCTTGCTTGGGACTTATTTTCCTGATCTATTAGATTTTTAAGATCATCGATGTATTCGCGTGTTAATTCAAATTGCATAACATCTTATTTTTGAGTGTTTGACGAATTCTCTTAAGGCATAGATCTGATTATTAACATACGTATGAATAACTATATAGAAAAGCTTATGCAGACTATTTGTATTGATTATATGAAAATAGGTTTTAATATAATTTAAGATCTGATGACTATTTACCTTAAAATCGAAATATGACTAAATAGAAGGTAAGGTAATAGAATTTTATTTTTAGGAGAAGTGTTTTATGGAATAAAGTATTTATTCAGCTAAAAGTGCTTCTATTTTATTAGTTAATTCTACAAATTCATTAACGGTAAGTTGTTCGGGTCTTTGTCCCATAATGCTATCCTCCAATTTTTTATCGCCGAGAATACTTTTAAGAGAGTTTCGGAGTGTTTTACGGCGCTGGTTAAAGCCAGTTTTAACAATTCTGATAAATAGGGGTTCACTACATTCTAAATGTGTAGTGGTGTTGCGACTCATACGAATAACACCAGAATTAACTTTTGGCGGTGGATTGAAAACCTCAGGACCAACCGTGAAAAGATAATCAATATTGTAGAAAGCTTGCATCAATACACTTAAAATACCGTAGGCTTTACAGCTAGGTTTTGCACTCATGCGTTCGGCTACTTCTTTTTGAATCATACACACGACTTCAGGTATATGATCTCTATAATCAAGAACTCTAAAGAAAATTTGAGATGAAATATTGTATGGGAAATTGCCTATAATGGAAAATGGTTCATCAAATAATTTTGATAAATCATATTTTAGAAAATCTTCACTGATAATTCGACCATCAAGTTGTGGATAGTTTTCCTTTAAGTAGGCTACCGATTCTTTATCAATCTCAACGACATGAGTCTCGAAACTTTTATTAGGTAAAAGGTATTGAGTTAAAACACCCATTCCTGGGCCTATTTCCAATACCTTATTTATTTGTTCGCCATTTAGACTGTCAACAATTTTTCTTGCGATATTTAAATCTTTTAAGAAATGTTGACCTAAACTTTTCTTTGCTCTAACTTGTCCCATACTCTGGTCTTCTATACTTTTTTTAACAGTCGTTTCAATTCTTAGGCTGAAAAACGAAAGTATTTTACAAACATTTCACTATTTTTGCACTTAACTTGTCACATAGTCACGACAAATTTAGAACTAAATACCATAAGAACAGGATTTCCTTGTTGAAATTTTAAAATTCATTGACAAGTAAATTTAGAATCGTTTGCTTTAGGAACTTCTACTGTATATAATTCAATTTGATTATTTATAATTTAATTGAAAATTCTTTTGTTCAATAATAACTAAGTAAACTTGGGTATTTAAGTAGACACGTTGTACATAAACTTAACACATTGAAAAAAACATTAAGCCAAAGCATCAAATTTCTGTTTTTCCTTTCTATAAGTGCTTTTTTATTTTGGTTAATATATAGAGGGCAGAATACATCTGAGATTCTTAAAGTTTTGAAAAATGATGTGAATTATTTTTGGATATTTATCTCACTTACATTTGGACTGTTAAGTCATGTTAGTCGGACAATTAGATGGAATATGCTAATTGAATCTTTAGGTAAAAAGCCACGTTTTATAAATACATTTTTGGCTGTTATGGTTGGCTATTTTGCAAATTTAGCTTTACCAAGAATGGGGGAAATTTCGCGATGTGGTGTCATTAGTAAGTATGAAGATGTTTCCTTCTCAAAGTTAATTGGTACTGTTGTTCTGGAAAGAGCTTTAGATATTCTTATGTTATTGTTGTTTTTGCTAATTGCTTTGGTGACGCAATTTGATGTCTTGTCAGATTTTATAACAAGAAACCCCGAAGTTAGTTCTGGCTTGTCAACGGTTTTTGCATCTTCAACTACGATGTATGTTTTAGCAGGTATCGTTTTACTCTTGTTCATTTTTGTAAAGAAATTTAAACATACCGCATTCTACAAAAAGATTACGTTTGTTCTAGCTAATTTTATGGATGGTTTTAGAGCAATTCGTAAACTTGACAACAAATTATTATTTGTATTTCATACCGTGTTTATATGGGTGATGTATTATATGATGACTTATATTTGCTTTTTTAGTTTTGGCTTTACTTCAAATTTGCCGGCTTTAGCAGGTTTAACTGTCTTTGTTATGGGGAGTTTTGGAATGGTTGCTCCTGTGCAAGGAGGAATTGGAGCTTGGCATTTTATGGTTATTGCTACACTTTTAATATATCTTCCAGATACACCAAATATTGAGAAACTTTCTCGAAGTTTTGCATTAGTTGTCCATGGGTCACAAACAGCAATGATTATTATTTTAGGTGCACTTTCCGTAATCATTCTTCCTTTTGTAAATCGAAAAAACATCATAAAATAGAAGTTGATATATAATATTATGAGTGTAAGGTTTCAAATAGAAGAGGTTGAAAATAATTTGTCAAGACAAAATTTTTTGGAGCTCCCAATGGAATTGTACAAAGGTGAGCCGAATTGGGTTTGCCCTCTTGATAGCGAAATAGAGGCTATTTTTGATTCTGAAAAAAATAAGATGTTTCGACATGGAGCCTGCTGTCGTTGGATATTGAAAAATTCAGAGGGACATGTAATTGGTAGAGTTGCTGCTTTTGTTGATAATAAAACTAAAGATTTAAGTGAACAGTCTACCGGAGGAATGGGTTTTTTTGAATGTATTGACGATAAAGAAGCTGCTTTTATACTTTTTGATCGTTGTGTAGATTGGTTAAAAGGGCAAGGTGTTGAAGCAATGGATGGACCAATAAATTTTGGTGAGCGTCATCAATGGTGGGGATTATTGGTTGATGGCTTTCATAGACCTCTTTACGGTATGCCTTATTCTTTGCCTTATTATCGAAATTTGTTTGAAACATATGGTTTTAAGACCTATTTTAAACAATATACCTATAAAACACTTTTTTCTACCGATAGCTTGAGTGAAATTATTACCTGGAAAGCTAAACGAGTTTTAGCTAATCCTGATTATTCAATCGTACATTTTAGAAAGAACAATAGAACAAATTTTATTAAAGATTTTGTTCATATCTACAATGAAGCTTGGGTTTCTACCATTCCTGGTGTTGATTCTATGACAGAGAACCATGCTACGGAGACGTTTAATACTATGGAGTCTGTGTTGGATGAAAGATTATTATGGTTTGCCTACCATAAGAATGAGCCAATCGGCTTTTTTATTATGACCCCTGATCTAAATGAAATTTTGTCGAATTCTAAGGGAAAATTTGGGTTGTTAGAGAAAATTAAATTCTTGCAATACAAATATCTTAAAAAGAATAAAAATGCGATGGGCCTTATATTTGGTGTTATTCCAGCATTTCAATCAAAAGGGATCGATGCGGCAATGATTTATCAATTTTCGAAGGAGGGATTTAATTCAAAATTTCCTTTCAAAACGCTTGAAATGAATTGGATTGGAGATTTTAATCCTCGCATGATGCATATGATGGAACACATTGGCGCATCAATATATAAAACACATATCACCTATAGAAAACTATTTGATGAGAATAAAGAATTTAAGCGTTCTCCTATTGTTCAATAGGAGTCTTTATTCTGTATCTTTTAGTATAAGTGGGAATTTATCCCTTTAAAATGGACTTTATAATGTTTAAAGTCCATTTTCAGTATGAAATTTTATTCTGAGTAGGTGAATATCTTCTTCCGAATAATCTTCTTCTCCTAGTTCGTCTAAAGCTTCTTCTATGTCATCTGTTTCAGCTTCGTTGAAGTATTCCATTACTTCGTCTTGTTTATCTTCATCAATAATTTCGTCGATATAATAATCAATGTTGAGTTTTGTTCCTGAATACACTATGGCATCCATCTCTTTAAGGAGAGTTGGGAAATCCATACCTTTTGCATCAGCAATATCATTAAGATCCATTTTTCTATCAACACATTGAATAATATAAACCTTGAACTTAGATTTGTTTGCAATAGATTTTACGACCATATCTTGTGCACGTTCAATATCGTTCTCTTCAACATGTTTGGCTATTAATGCCGCGAACTCTTTCCCAAAACGTTTTGCTTTACCAGCACCTACACCTTGAATATGTGACATTTCTTCAATGGTTATAGGATAATTAATAGCCATATCCTCAAGAGATGGATCTTGGAATATAACGTAAGGTGGTGTGTTTTTAATTTTGGATATTTTCTTACGTAAATCTTTTAGTATTTTTAAAAGAACAGTATCAACCACTGCTGTGCTAGATGATTTTGGTGATTCAGTATCTGTTTCATTAAACGAATGATCATCGGTAAGCATAAAAGGTGTTGGGTTGGCAAGGAATTCATGACCTTTAGGCTTTATTTTAATGGTTCCATATTGCTCTATGTCCTTTTCAATAAATAAATTAATAAGAGCACGGCGATATACCATATTCCAAAAGTGTTGATCTTTATCTTTACCGCAACCAAAAAGCTCGAGCTCGTCGTGCTTATATGATTTAATTGAAGAGTTTTCTTCTCCTGTAAGGATGTTTACAAGGTGATCTATTTTGAATCGTTCTTTTACAGCTTTAACAACATTAAGTGCTTTAATAACGAAATTTTCTCCTTGGAATTCTTTTTTAGGATGTAAGCAGTTGTCACAGTTTCCGCAATTTGTTACGGTGTGATTCTCTCCAAAGTAGTGTAGAAGTATTGCTCGACGACATACCGCAGATTCGGCGTAAGATACTGTCTCAAGTAAGAGTTGTTTGCCAATTTCTTGCTCAGCAATTGGTTTGCCTTGCATAAATTTCTCAAGTTTCTGAATGTCTTTGTAGCTATAAAAAGTTAGGCAATGACCTTCGCCACCATCTCTACCTGCTCGTCCCGTTTCTTGATAGTAACCTTCTAAACTTTTGGGAATATCATAGTGAATTACAAAACGAACATCTGGTTTGTCAATACCCATTCCAAAGGCTATTGTTGCTACTACAACGTCTACATCTTCCATCAGAAATTTGTCTTGGTTTCCTGATCGTGTTGCAGAGTCCATGCCAGCATGGTAAGGAATAGCATTAATTCCATTTACTTGTAAAGTTTCAGCAAGCTCTTCAACTTTTTTTCTGCTTAAACAGTATATAATACCAGATTTTCCTTCATTCTTTCGAATGAATTTAATTATTTCTTTAGTGGCATTAGTTTTGGGCTTTACTTCATAATATAGGTTGGGACGATTAAAAGAGGATTTATAAACTTTGGCGGTTAACATACCAAGGTTTTTTTGAATATCATGCTGAACCTTAGGCGTTGCTGTTGCTGTTAAGGCAATTATTGGAGCTTTCCCAATTTCTTCAACAATAGGTCTAATTTTACGATATTCAGGGCGAAAATCGTGTCCCCATTCTGAGATACAGTGAGCTTCGTCTACGGCATAAAAAGAAATTTTAATATTCTTAAGAAATTGAATATTACTTTCTTTTGTGAGCGATTCCGGGGCAACATATAAAAGTTTTGTTCTACCTTCAATAACGTCTTCTTTAACTTTTAATGTAGCTGATTTTGAAAGAGAAGAATTCATAAAATGAGCAACACTATCATCTTCACTAAAATTTCTCATGGCATCAACCTGATTCTTCATCAGTGCAATAAGGGGCGATATGATTATAGCGGTACCTTCAAGCATCATGGCTGGTAATTGATAACACAATGATTTACCTCCACCAGTTGGCATTAATACAAATGAATCGTTACCATTAAGGACGTTATTTATAACTTCTTCTTGACTACCTTTGAAAGTGTCAAAGCCAAAATTTTTCTTTAAATGACTAACTAGGTCAAACTTTTTTCCCATTTTATATAAATTGTTGTCACTGAAATTTGTGTTAGATTTTTTTTTTCGATTTGCCGAAGAAAACTTCGAGCTAATTGTAAAAAAAAATAACCTTAAATTATTTGTTGTTTTTTTTCGTAAAGCTGAGAATGCGCTAAATTAATAAAATGTTTTGCGGATTTCGTTTTTAAAGGTGTGATTTTTACCTTCGGTCAGCCTTTTTTATTCAATAAATGAATACTTTTGTATTTAAATTTAGATAAAGATTTGATATAAACAAAACCTTGAAATGATTTAGTCGATTTTAATATTCCCTTATGCTAATGTGGTCATTAAAGGTCAATAGAACATTAACAAGTTAATACTGATAAGTTTTGAATTCAATAGATAGAATAAAAGAAATTGCAAAAAATACAATATTAGATGAGGCTAGAACTATTAATCAACTAGTTGATTATATAGATGATGATTTTGCGAAAGTTGTTGAACTAATTTTAAAGAGTAAGGGACGTGTTGTTGTTACCGGAATTGGTAAAAGTGCGAATATTGCGACTAAAATTGTAGCCACTTTAAATTCTACGGGAACACCATCAATGTTTATGCATGCTGCTGATGCTATTCATGGTGACCTTGGTATGATTATGCCAGATGATATTATAATTTGTATATCTAAGAGTGGAAATACGCCAGAAATTAAAGTTTTGGCACCTTTGATCAAAAATATTGGAAATACATTAGTTGGAATGGTAGCTGGTTTGGATTCGTTTTTAGCAAAGCAGTCGGATTATGTGCTAAAAGCAGTATCTGATAAAGAGGCTGATCCAAATAATTTAGCTCCTACAAATTCAACAACTGCACAATTAGTAATTGGTGATGCATTGGCTGTATCTTTACTTCAAATGCGTCAATTCTCATCTCAGGATTTTGCGAAATTTCATCCTGGCGGCGCTTTAGGCAAAAAATTATATTTACGAGTAAGTGATCTTTTACTTAGTCAAATAGCACCTCAAGTAAATCCCAATGACGATATTCGTACTGTTATTTTAGAGATTTCATCGAAACGAATGGGAGCAGCAGCAGTTATTGGCGACGATAATGAACTTTTAGGGATTATAACAGATGGTGATTTACGTCGAATGATGCAGCAATACGAGGATGTTAAGCCTCTAAAAGCACGTGATATTATGTCTGTGTCACCTAAAATAATTGGCGAAGAAGAATTAGCTATCAATGCTTTTCACATGATGGAGAATAATAGTATTACTCAATTAGTCGTTTGCGACGGTGAAAGATATATTGGACTAGTTCATTTACATGATATTTTAAAAGAAGGAATTATGTAATTCTTTTGTTCTTTATATAGAGATTTGCAGGTTTTTAATTGTAATTAATTTTATATGTCAGAGAAAGAAGAAGGAATGAGTTTCCTAGAACACTTAGAAGAATTACGATGGCATTTAATTCGTGCTGTTTTAGCCGTTTTGGTATTTGCAATTTTAGCCTTTGTGTTTTACGACGTCGTTTTTGATGATATTATTTTAGCACCTAAGAATGCTGATTTCTTCACCAATAGGATGTTCGCTCAATTTGCTGATTTAATTGGTGTTGAATCTTTAAAGATTAATACTCAGCCATTTCAATTGATAAATATAAATATGGCGGGGCAGTTTGCTACTCATATTACAGTTTCATTGGTAATTGGTTTAATAGTAGGTTTTCCCTATTTATTTTTTGAATTTTGGCGTTTCGTTCGACCAGCTCTTTATTCAAATGAAAAGAAGCATGCAAGAGGTTCTATTTTTTATACAAGTTTTCTTTTTGCCCTTGGCGTCTTATTTGGTTATTACTTAATTACGCCATTGTCCGTTCATTTTTTAGGCTCGTATAACGTGTCTTCTCAAGTGCTTAATCAGATTAATTTAAGCTCATATATTTCAACTGTTACATCTATTGTTTTGGCAAGTGGTGTTATTTTTGAATTACCTATATTGATTTTTTTCTTGAGTAAAATTGGCTTAATTAGTCCTGAGTTCTTGAAAAAATATAGAAAGCATGCTGTTGTGTTGATGCTAGTTTTATCTGCCATCATTACACCACCAGATATTTTTTCTCAGGTATTGGTTTGTTTGCCATTATTGATTTTGTATGAAGTAGGGATTAGTATTTCTAAGCGAGTTCAAAAACAGCAAGCTAAAGAATTTGAATAGTATTTTGAGACAAAGAATAGTGTTTCGATTTGTGTTTCTATCCTGTTTGATTGTCTAAAATTATAAGACGATCCTATCATGTTCATTTATTAAATTTATACATGTTTAAATTATTTAAAGGATTCGTATTGTCTTTGTTTATTCTAATTGGAATAGGTATGAGTCAATCTGCATATACTCAGGTTACCAAACTTAGAGGTAAAATAGTCGATGCTGAAACTAAAGAGCCTTTACCTTTTGTAAATATTGCATTTAAAGGAACTACAATAGGAACAACAACCGATTTTGATGGAAATTATTTCTTAGAAACTAGAACACCTTCTGATTCTTTATATATTTCTTTTGTAGGTTACAAAGAGAAAGTTTTTAAAATTAAGAAAGATGTTTTTCAAACCTTAGATGTTGAGTTGCATTCTGAAATGGTAGCTCTTAATGAGATTAAAGTTATTCCTGGAGAAAATCCTGCTCATATTGTTTTACGTAAAATAATTGCACGTAAGAAAAAAAATAATCCATCTCGATTGGAATCCTATCAGTACGAAGGTTATACTAAGATGGAAATGGACCTGAATAATATTGGCGATGATTTTAAGAATAAGAAAATCATGCGACAGTTTCAATTTGTTTTTGATTATGTTGATACCTCTGTCGTAACAGGTAAAAGCTATTTGCCTGTTTTTATTACAGAATCAATATCTGATTACTATTATCGTAAAAGCCCAAAACTTGAGAGAGAAGTAATTAAGGCATCAAAAATGTCGGGGATAAAAGATAATGCTAGTATTGCTCAGTTTACAGGACAATTGCACCAGAATGTTAATATCTACGATAACTTTATTGATCTTTTTGATAAGGGTTTTGTGAGTCCTATAGCTGATGGAGGACTGAATTATTATAGATACTACCTAACGGATAGTGCTTATAGAGATGGGAATTGGTGTTATCATATGTCCTTTAAACCCAAAAGAAAATTAGATCCCTGTTTTATTGGCGATTTTTGGGTTGCAGATACAAGTTTTGCTATTGATAATATGAAAATGCGTATCAGCAAAGATGTTAATCTAAATTGGGTGACGGATGTAGTAAGCACAAACCAATTTCAAAAGCTAAATGACTCGACTTGGTTTTTAAAAAAACAGGATTTATTTGTTGACTTTATGTTGACAAATAGGGACACTACAAGTCAGATGGGATTCTTTGGAAGGAAATCTATTTCCTACAAAAATGTTAAGCTAAATGCTCCTATAAGAGAAGAAATCGTAAAACTTGATAATAATGTTATTGTAAACGATGATGCCTTAAGTAAGGAAACGGCTTACTGGGACGATGCACGACCTTTTAAACTCTCTAAGCGTGAATCTGGTATTTATTCGATGGTTGATTCTATTAAAAATGTGCCATTATACAGAAATATTATTGATATTATTCAAACTTTTGTAACCGGATATTACGCTAAAGGTTTGTTCGAATATGGTCCCTACTATAAGCTCTATTCTTTTAATGAAATTGAAGGGAATCGTTTTATGTTTGGAGGTCGTACTTCGAATGAATTCAGTACTAAAGTCATGTACAACGCTCATGTTGCTTATGGCGATAAGGATAAACGAATTAAGTATGGTTTGGGCTTTTTGTATATGATTGATAAGCTACCTAGGGAGAGTTTTGGTATGCAATATAAACACGACATTTATCAGTTGGGAAAGAGTCCGAATGCTTTTACTGAAGGAAATATTTTAGCTTCGTTGTTGGAAAGGAATCCTAATAACAAGTTGACCATGATGGATCAGTTTGAAGCTCATTACGAAAAAGAGTGGTTTAGGGGTTTTATGAATACAGTTAAGTTCCGATATAGAGATATTTCACCAACATCGATTGTTCCTTTTGAAAAGTCTGATGGAACATCGATTTCTGCGATTAAATCGTCTGAAATTGAATTAAAAACTCGTTGGACAAAGAATGAAAGAGTCATAATGGGTGAGTTTGAGAGGGTTTCTTTAGGAGGTCCTGTTCCAATTGTAAGTCTTTATATGACGATGGGAGTTAAGGGCTTATTTGGATCCGATTATGAATATTATAAGACTGATTTAAGTGTTGATCATACTGTAGATTTACCACCATTTGGAAAGTTGCGATATCTAGTTACAGCTTCAAAATTATGGGGTAAGGTGCCCTATCCTTTGTTATCGTTGCACGAGGGAAACGAGACTTATGCTTTCGATCCTTATGCTTTTAATATGATGAATTATTATGAGTTTGCCAGTGATCAGTACCTTAGTCTTTCTTTAGAGCATCATTTCAATGGTTTTATTATGAATCGAATTCCGTTGTTTAAAAAGTTAAAGTGGCGTTCTGTTGTTTCAGCTAAAGGCTTATGGGGAACTTTATCGGATAAAAATGATGGGGGATTGGACGTTACGAACGCAGTTATGAGGTTTCCTGATGGACTTTCCGATGTAACAGATCCCTATTTCGAAGCGAGTGTTGGTATTGAGAATATCTTTAAATTCTTTCGTGTTGATGCGATGTGGAGACTTAATCATTTAGAGCCTAATCCAAATCAAGATTTTGAAGAATTTGGAATTCGAGCTATGTTTCAGTTCACATTCTAGACTTTAAATCTATCTTAGAAAGATATATTAACATATCAGTCTAAACACTATTCCTAACAGTTTTATATATTTGCACTACTCAGGGAGAAAACCTAAAGCATTTTTATGATTTTAAGAGCTGAAAATTTAGTCAAGAAATACAAAAGCCGTACAGTTGTTAAAGGCGTTTCGGTAGAAGTTAAGCAAGGTGAAATTGTTGGATTGCTTGGCCCTAATGGAGCGGGTAAAACAACATCGTTTTATATGATTGTTGGGTTGATTCAGCCCAATGGTGGACGAATTTATCTTGATGATAGAGAAATAACGAAAGAGCCTGTGTATAAAAGAGCACAAATGGGAGTAGGCTATTTGGCTCAAGAAGCATCTGTGTTTCGTAAGCTTAGTGTTGAGGATAATATTACGGCTGTTCTTCAAATGTCTGATTTTTCGAAGGAGTATCAGAAGCAGCGTTTAGAAGAAATGTTGGATGAGTTTAGCTTACAGAAGATACGTAAGAGCTTGGGAATTCAGCTTTCGGGTGGTGAGCGTAGAAGAACTGAGATAGCAAGAGCTTTATCAATTAAACCAAAGTTTATTCTTTTAGATGAACCATTTGCTGGGGTAGACCCTATTGCGGTTGAAGATATTCAAGATATCGTTCGTAAACTTAAAGATAAGAATATTGGTATTTTGATTACCGACCACAATGTACAAGAAACGCTCTCGATTACCGAAAGAGCGTATCTATTATTTGAAGGTAGTATTCTTAAATCGGGAACAGCCGAAGAGCTCGCTTCTGATGAAGATGTGCGTCGAGTGTACTTAGGAAAGAATTTTGAGTTGAGACGCGCAAAATAAATTCCATTGTTATATTAATTCAATATAAATTTAGGCTTTGTTTAGGTTGTTGAAATTGACGTGTTTAAAACGTGTTTGTTGATTGGGAATACCCTTTTGTTTTGAGTTGAAAAAATGTGAAAATAAAAAAGATAAAAAAAAATCATCTTTTTTCAATTTTACTATTGCACAAATAAAAAAAGACGTTTATATTTGCACCGCAATTAACCTGCGGATGTGGCGTAATTGGTAGCCGCGCTAGACTTAGGATCTAGTGCCGAGAGGCGTGGGGGTTCGAGTCCCTTCATCCGCACATAGAAAATAACCCTAAACCGCCCTGCTGAAGATGTTATAGACATCATGCTTGTGGCGGTTTTTTGCAATTTTAAAGGTCTTATCATTCTAATAGCTAAAAAATGAATATCACAAGAACCAACACAGATGATTTGAATACTGTAATTAAATTACAGTTAGTAAAGGAAGATTATGTGAGTCAAGTTGACTCTGTGCTTAAGGAACACCGTAAAAAAGCAAGTATTGATGGTTTCCGTCCAGGGAAAGTACCAATGGGTTTAATCAAAAAAATGTATGGTACTCCAGTTTTAGCTGACGAAGTAAATAAAATTCTTGGTCAAGAACTATATAAGTACATAGAGGAAAATAAGATTCAAATTTTAGGAGAGCCTCTTCCAAGTGATACAGAACAAAAGAGTATTGACTGGGAAAAAGATACTGAGTTCGAATTTGTATTCGACCTTGCTATTGCTCCTGAGTACACTCTTAACCTAAGCAAAAGAGATAAAATCAACTTCTTTAAAATTGCAGTTGATGAGAAAATGATTCAGAATGGTGTTGATATGCATGCTCGTCGTTTTGGTTCTAACGAAGAAGCTGAAGTTGTAGAAGACAAAGAAATTCTTAAAGGAAACTTTGCTCAACTTGATGCTGAAGGTAACATCGTAGAAGGTGGTATCGCAAACGAAGATGTAGCTATTTCATTGGAATATATGAAAGACGAAGAGTCTAAAGCTAAATTTGTAGGTGCTAACGTAAATCAGATAATCACTTTCAATCCTGCTAAGGCATTCCCTAATAGATCAGATTTAGCTTCTATGTTGGGTATTGCTCAAGAAATGGCTGAAACTTTAGAGTCTGATTTCCAATATACAATCACTAACATTTCTAAGTTTATTCCTGCTGAAATGAATCAGGAGTTATTCGATAAAGTTTTTGGTGAAGGTAAAGTTGCTAACGAGGACGAATTCAAAAACCAAATTAAAGCTGATATTGAAGCTCAATTGGTTAATGATAGCGATTATAAATTCCTTATCGACGCAAAAGAAAAATTAGTTAAGAAAGCTAAGATTAAACTTCCTGAGGCATTTTTGAAACGTTGGATTCTTGCAACAAACAAAGAAATGACTGCTGAGCAAATCGAAAGCGATTTTGATAAATATTCTGATGATATCAGATGGCAGTTGATTAAAGAAAAGTTAGTAAAAGAAAATGACCTTAAAGTTAACGAAGAAGAGGTTGTTGAATTTGCTAAAAAACAAGCTTTAATGCAATTCCAACAGTACGGTATGATGGACGTTCCAGAAGAGTACTTGACTAACTATGCTAAGCAAATGTTAGAAAACAAGGACGAAGCTAGAAAGATTTGGGATCGTAAATTAGACGACAAAGTTGTTGAATACCTTAAAAATACAATCAAGATCGAAGAGAAAGAGGTTTCTACTGAAGATTTTAATAAAATGTTTGAATAAACATTTATTTAATAAATACATTTGCAACCACGTTCTAAAGGGCGTGGTTGTTTTTTTTTCAGCATTTTGTTTACTGATGATAATAACAGCAATATTTTAGTTATTTTAGCTAAACGTAAATATTAAACTAGAATATTAAATAACAGTCTTTTGTTTTGGTGGGCTTTACCCTTCCAATTCTTAAATAAAATATTTTCATCCTATGATACCACAAGACGAATTTAAGAAGTTTGCAACTCAGCATAGAGGAATAAGTAGTTTATCATTCGATAAATATGCAGCTGCTAGTAACGCATATATTTCTCCTACAATTATTGAGGAACGTCAATTAAACGTTGCTTCTATGGACGTGTTTTCTCGTTTGATGATGGATAGAATCATCTTTTTAGGTGTACCTATCGATGATTATGTAGCTAATATTATTATGGCTCAACTTTTATTTCTTGAGTCAACTGACGCTTCAAAGGATATTCAAATTTATTTTAATACCCCAGGCGGATCTGTTTATGCCGGTTTAGGTATTTACGATACCATGCAATACATTAATTGTGACATTGCTACAATTTGTACAGGTATGGCTGCTTCAATGGGTGCTGTTTTATTAACAGCTGGTGCAAAAGGTAAGCGATCAGCATTAAAACACTCTCGTGTGATGATTCACCAACCAATGGGTGGTGCACAAGGGCAGGCTTCTGATATTGAAATTACAGCTCGTGAGATTATGAAGTTAAAGAAAGAACTTTATACTATTATTTCGGATCACTCAGGTATGCCTTACAAAACGGTAGAGAAAAATTCTGATCGTGATTATTGGATGACTGCTCAAGAGGCCAAAGAATATGGTATGATCGATGAGGTTTTACTTCGAGAACCAAAAAAATAAAAGCTGAAAAAATTATAAAGAGTTGAGTAATGCAAAGTTATGTCGAAAATTCTTAACTTTGCATTCTTAATATAAGAGGTTTTGTATTTGAAAATACAAAGACTGATTTAATTGTAAAACAAATGGTTTAATGATGTTATGAACTGACGTCGGCAAACCAAAAGACTATATTTTATTATGGATAAGTGTTCATTTTGTGGGCGAGATAAAAAAGATACCAATCTTTTAATTGCAGGAATTAGTGGTCATATCTGTGATAGTTGTATTGAACAGGCTTATGCTATTGTTCAAGAAGAATCTAAGATTAATTCAAATCTTGATCTTCATGAGCTTACTTTGTTGAAGCCAATGGAGATTAAAGCATTTTTGGATCAATATGTAATTGGGCAAGATGCTGCTAAGAAATACCTTTCGGTTGCCGTTTATAACCACTATAAAAGATTGCTTCAAGAAGACGATGAAGAAGAGATTGAAATTGAAAAATCGAATATCATCTTAGTTGGAGAAACAGGAACAGGTAAGACACTTTTGGCAAAAACAATTGCTAAAATGTTACATGTACCATTTACTATTGTTGATGCAACAGTACTAACGGAAGCAGGTTACGTTGGTGAAGATATTGAGTCGATTCTTACAAGATTATTGCAAGCTTCGGATTACGATGTTGAGGCTGCAGAAAAAGGAATTGTCTTTATCGATGAAATTGATAAAATTGCTCGCAAGAGTGATAACCCATCAATAACACGTGATGTTTCTGGTGAAGGAGTTCAACAAGGTTTGTTGAAATTACTTGAAGGATCTATTATTAACGTACCACCACAAGGCGGACGTAAGCATCCTGATCAAAAAATGATTCCAGTAAATACTAAGAATGTACTTTTCATTTGTGGAGGTGCTTTTGATGGAATTCAACGTAAAATCGCTCAGCGTTTAAATACTGCTGTTGTTGGTTTTAATGCGAGTAAAGTTGCTGAGAAAGTTGATCAAGAAAACTTCTTGCAATATATAGCTCCACAGGATTTAAAATCATTTGGTTTAATCCCTGAGATTATTGGTCGTTTACCAGTCTTAACATATTTAGAGCCTCTTGATAGAGCAGCTCTTAGAAGTATTCTTACAGAGCCTAAAAACTCTATTATTAAGCAATACAATAAATTGTTTAGTATTGATGATATCGAATTGACTTTTGAAGAAACTGCTTTAGAATATATCGTTGATAAGGCTTTGGAATACAAATTAGGTGCACGTGGATTGCGTTCAATTTGTGAGGCTATAATGATGGATGCCATGTTTGAATTGCCAACATCTGGTGAAAAATCAGTATTGATTGACGCTAAATATGCAGCAAGTAAACTAGAGAAAGCAAATATTAAGCATTTGAGAATAGCTTAAGTCATATTTCATATCAAAACAAAAAAGGCTGGTTATTAACCTGCCTTTTTTGTTTTAGAGTATTCTCACCTTATTTTCTCACATAGTCGATAAAAGAATAAGCATATTTATTCTTTTCATTTGGCATATGGTCTTCGCGTTTTACACTTTTCCATATTTTGTCATCAATTTTAGGGAAGAATGTATCGCCATCAAATTTATTGTGAACAAGTGTTAGATATAGCTTATCAGCTTTATCCATAACTTCTTTATAGATTGTGCCACCACCAACGATAAATGATTCTTGGTCTGCGGGTACTTTTTCAAGTGCTTCATCCAATGAGTTAACAACTATGCAACCTTCTGCTTTATAATCCGCTTGACGGGTTATAATGATAGACGTGCGATTAGGTAATGGTTTCCCAATTGAATCGAATGTTTTACGGCCCATAATAATATGGTGACCTGTTGTTAGAGCCTTGAATCTTTTTAGGTCGTCAGATAAACGCCAAATCAGTTGATTGTCTTTTCCAATAACATTGTTCTGAGAAGCGGCTACGATAATTGATATAGGCATGATAAATATATTTTAGTGAATATATATGGCTTGAGTCGTGTTTTCTTAAACTGATATAGCACCTTTAATATTAGGAGCAGCGTCGTAATTTTCTAGGCTGAAATCTTCATATTTAAAATCAAAAATGCTTTTTACCTCAGGATTAATTTTCATTTGAGGAAGTTTTTTAAGCTCACGAGTCAATTGTAATTCAACTTGTTCAATATGATTGTTGTAGATATGTGCATCGCCCAATGTGTGAATAAAATCACCTGGTTCTAGATCACAAACTTGAGCAATCATCATTGTAAGTAAAGCGTATGAGGCAATATTAAAAGGAACACCTAAAAAGATATCGGCACTTCGTTGGTATAGCTGGCAAGATAATTTGCCATTGGCCACATAAAATTGGAATAAAGCATGACAAGGAGGTAAAGCCATATTTTCAATATCGGCTACATTCCAAGCACTCACGATTAAGCGACGAGAGTTAGGATTGGTTTTAATATCATTTATTAATTTAGATATCTGATCAATATGTTCTCCATTAGCCTTAGGCCATGAACGCCATTGGTAACCGTAAACGTGACCTAAGTCGCCCTTTTCGTCGGCCCATTCATTCCAAATTCTCACGCCATTATCTTGAAGATACTTTACATTGGTATCACCATTCAAAAACCATAAAAGTTCATGAATAATGGACTTTAAGTGCAATTTTTTAGTTGTTAGAGCAGGAAATCCTTCTGATAAGTCGAATCGCATTTGATGTCCAAAAATACTGATAGTCCCAGTTCCGGTGCGGTCTCCTTTTTGCATGCCTTCTTGGCTTACTTTTTTTAGTAATTCGAGATATTGGCGCATATATAGTTCAAATTAATTTTAAGATAAAATTAGCTTGAAGATACACTTTTCAATCAAATAATGATTCACAAATAGAAGTATTTCGGGGTAGAACTTGTTAACATGCTTGTTGAAAACTCCTTGAAAATTAACTGGAGTACACAATTAGTTTTTTTAAAGAAGGTGAATTTTTCGTAAATTACTTATTAAATTCAACATAAATCGCATAACTTTAGTATGCAGTTGTAAAGTTTAATACACTAAAAATAAGGCTAATGCTTATCAAAACATACGGAAGTGCTGTGTATGGCATACATGCAACAACAATTACTATCGAGGTTAATGTCTTTAATGGAGTTCGTTTCAGCTTGGTTGGATTGCCAGATAATGCAGTTAAGGAAAGTCAGCAAAGGATTGATTCTGCATTGCGAGAAGTTGGATACAAAATTCCTGGCAAAAAGATCATCATCAATATGGCTCCTGCTGATATTCGAAAGGAAGGATCGGCGTATGATTTACCATTGGCAGTTGGAATTTTAACGGCTACCGAACAAATTAAATGTCCTGATTTACAAAACTATGTGATTATGGGCGAGCTTTCGCTCGATGGGAGTTTAGTACCCATAAAAGGTGTGTTGCCAATGGCAATTAAGGCGAGAGAAGAAGGTTTTGAGGGTTTAATTTTACCCAAAGAGAATGCAAAAGAAGCTGCTGTTGTCAATAATTTAAAAGTATATGGGATTGAAAATATTAAGGAATTAATTGATTTTTTTAATGGAGATGCCGAGTTGGTAATTACCGAGGTGGATACAAGAGCCGAATTTTATTCTCACTTGAATCATTTTGAATATGATTTTGCCGATGTAAAAGGGCAAGAGAATGTGAAAAGAGCACTTGAAATTGCAGCCGCAGGTGGGCATAATATAATCATGATAGGTCCTCCAGGTTCTGGAAAAACGATGCTAGCAAAACGAATACCAGGTATTTTACCTCCATTAACTTTGCAAGAAGCTCTCGAAACAACAAAGATTCATTCAGTTGCTGGAACTCTCGAAAAAGCTAGTGGTTTAATGACCAAGAGACCCTTTAGAAATCCCCATCACACAATTTCTGATGAAATTATCGGATATAATGTGGTGGTTTGATTTAGTATAGAACATATATAGGTGAGAGGTTATTATTAATGTTCCCAACATACTAAGAATTATTACTGCTTTTTGTTTCTACATTTTACTCTTGTTGATTTAAGAATCTCTTTACATTGTATTGCTGTAGAGTTAGAGGAGATTGTATGTTGTTTTAAAGGTGCTTAGTTAACTTTGAAATACCAATTAGACTTATCTATTCCAGATTCTAGTTTCTCTTCTAAATCGTCTGGTAACTGTGGGAAAAAGTCAATTCCTGTAAGTGTTTCTATGCAATCAGTATTGACGACAAACTTAGATAGTGAATCTGAACTTTTTTCATTCCTCAATAAGAATGCGATCATTTGTTGGTTATCTCCTTCACCTATTAGTATGATCTTGTAATAGTATTGTGGTATTGCTACATGATTATTACCAATTGTAGGAAGACCTTTCGTTAAAATAGGACCAGTAACCACATATATTTTCCCATACTGTTTTGCGTATGATCTTACAAGGCTTTCTAACTTCTTCCAGGCACCCCTGTTAAATGATGGCGCTTGTGGTGACATATTGGACATATAGAAACTTTCATTCATAGCAATAGAGGAAAATCCCATATCAGCGGCAGGGGCTAAATGTCCTCTGTCATATCCAGAACTTTTATAGTCTTTCAATGTTGCTGAACCAGTTAATACATATGGATCTGATTTAAATCTATTTGACCTTCTCACAAGTTTTACCGTTTCTTCTGTTGTCAATTCATATGCGACCCATTCTGCTTGTTCATAAGTTTCTATATAAGAGAATGTGTAGTTTGAATGACTTATTACCTCACCATTTGCTATCGGCAAGTATAAATTGTCTTGAGAATAACCAAGATTAATAAACAGAAGTGATAGGACTAATAGAAACAGGTTTTTCATGGAACAGTGATCTTTATGGTGTTAAGAATCAAAATTAAGTATACTATTTTTAAAGTGTCCTACGATTGTATAATTTTTAAGATAATTATTTAGCTATACAGCATAGTTCAGACTTCTTAATACTCTTATTTCTTGTGATTCTATCGTTTGTACTTATCTAAAATTATAGAGTACACCTTAAAGTTCCATTTTTGGAATTAATTAAACCGTGTGGTATATAATTAGACTATACCTATATCATGAACCTTTAATGATTATATATTAGCTACAAATTCAAGGATTTCATGAGTACAATATTATAGAGTCTAATATTGTACCTATATTGTGACTGCAATCAATACCGTGAATGAACTATGGAAGCAACATATATTAGAGTATCTACAGCTAAGCAGAACGTCATTTCTCAGGTGAATAAAGCAATTGGACAACAGTATATCGATAAGATCCAAGGAACTACACCATTTGCAGAACGACCACAAGGAAGCCGTTTGATGGGTGATATCATTACTGGTAAGGTGAAACATGTTTATGTGAATAGAATTGATCGTTTAGGGCGTGATGCAGATGATATTCAGGATATAATCAAAGTATTTAAGGAATATAAATGCCAGTTAACAATTACATCAATGGGTAATATGCATCTATTTGATAATGGTAAAGAGAGTTTCACTTTTAAAATGATGGCGGCAATGTATTCTCAGATAGCAGAACAGCAACGAGAGGAGATTAAGGAAAAAACTGCCGAAGGAATTCAGTTAGCAAAGGAAAGAGGAGTATATATAGGTCGCAAAGAGGGGACAAAAGAAAGCACCGATAAATTCTTGACTAAGCACAAGAATATCGTCAACTGCCTTGAATCTGGAATGTCATTGAAGAAATCAGCCGATACGCTAGGAGTGAGCAAAACAACCGTTGTGAAAGTTAAGAAACTATTATAGAAAGAGTTATTTAAAAGGATTTTGGGAAGACGATGTTAGTTAAGCATATTCCAAAACTTATACCACGTAATTATGAATTAAGGGTAAGGCATACTATTTGTGTAATGACTAAATATGATTTATGTGTATACTAATATTCGTAAAGATATTTGATACATAGTAAGATAAGTGAAATGTCTAAACTGTTTTTAGATTACCTCTATTTTTAAAAAGGAATAGTTAATAATACGTAATAGTTCTCTTTCTACATCTTCTTAGATACTCTCATGGAGGATATGTGGCTGTAGAATAGCTTGTTGAGAGGTGTGGATTGCACAAACTGTATGCGTAATTACACAAATGGTATGTCGATTACACAATTTGTATGTCCCCAAGAAACAATGGTCTACTTTAATGTAAAAATAATCTTTAGACTCGATGTGACGAAAAGGTTATTTGAGTACCCATCGCATTGGAGGTCGAATATTTTATTGAAAAATATTTTAGGAATCGTTGAACGTTTTGATAGAGACGAATAGAATTAACCTTTTTTTCTAATTTGCTTGATACGAAATGTTCATATCAGGACGAGACAATTACTTTTTAAGCCCAACCTTAAAGATTGGGCTTTTTGCTTCATTAAAAGTAAATTGTGTAAACTTTAAATACTCCCTTAATTCACTAATACAATTCATTGTTAATATTGTAGTATTTTCAAAAGCATTTCATGAATGTTTTTGAAGAGGATAAGGTAATGGGGGAAGTTGTGATGGTGAGACTGAACCTACGGGGATCTTATCACTAGGATTCCAGTTAACTAGACTTCCTGGCGATTCTAAACTCCTCTTACGAATCCTCTCCTTTGCTTTATTAATTAGAAATTGATTATTTTTAATTTCATTACCTGCAATTTTTTTGCAGAAAAAACGAGTCCCCATATAGTTAACATCACTACCAGCTTGTGAAGCAAGCTCATCTATCTTATCATTTAACATTCTTACTGAGGTCCTATTCTTGTACTTATCATATTTACTGAGTGCTCCTAAAATAAGCAATTTGTCCTCATCCGTCATGTCCCAACCATATGTCTTGCACCCGTAGTTAGCAGCAACACTACAGATATGGTCATAAACTTCTTTTGCTTCATCAAACATTGTGTTAATCTCTTTCTTTATACTCGGTGACAACGCAGTTGATGCATGCTCACCTGTTACTGTTTTCTTATATAATTGATTATTATTTTCTTGATTATTATTACTGTCAGGGTTATCAGATTCAGAGTTACCAGATTCCTGTTTTTCGGATTTAGGCAAACGCCCCATATTTAAGGGGTTTTCGTTAACAATCCAATGAGTACCTTTTACTTGACCTTTCTCGCGTATATCTTTACGTTTTATATAACCCAACTCCTGAAGTTTCTTCCATTCTTTAAAAAATTTATCCTTACCAAGACTTGTCTGTTTTTGAATGTAGGTGGAGTTAATAACATACTTATTACTCTGTGAAAGTATAAATGTCATCAATCCAATTTGATTTAGTGAGAGTCGTTCGTCATGTATCATCCTATTATCAATTTTGGAATAGAGATTCTCCTTACCATCATTTGTGGACCTATTGTACGTTGTTTGATTGTTCATCACTCTGAAGCGTTTGAGGGTTAAACAATACCTTAATAACTTCGCCACATTTAACCGCATTTCTGAATGCATGTTTTCCAATCTCCATGAATATTCTGGCCTGTTTCATGTTTTCAGCCCTTTTACCACCTGGTAGTAGGTAATAATGTTTATTCTTCATCTTCAAATAATATTACGTTAATACGAAGTAACACAAGGTCATTACCCTATGTTCCTTTGCTTTAAATTCAATTAGTGAGGGTTAACCCTCTTTATAGATATATTTGAAAATTCGTGCGCTGGAATGCGCAAAGAGTGCAACGAGAAAACTTCTATGTCGCAGATTACAAAGTAAAGAAACTATTTCCTATAATTAAAATCTAAGGTGAAATTAATTGGAAAGCCTAATATTTGAGGGCATTCCAATCTTGATATGGGAAAACTATGAAAACCAGTATTTCTTGAATTATTGTTTTTTTTTGTGTGTTACAAGCACGAGCAGGGTATATTACTATACAAAGTTCCAAATCTTGAGAGAAAACACCCTTACCCTTTTTCCCTCGTCACATAATGCAACATCGATTTTTATAATAAATTGCCTCTTTCAGAACATTAAAGACCTTAATCCATTCTTCAAGCGTAAGTAATTGACAAGACACTCTAGTATCGTAATTATTAACAATTATAGGTACAATCTTTCGGGAAACGATCTATTGTATCATCTTGACCGTAACAAACTATAGATTTATCAATTACAAATCATATTACTAGAGGTATTTTTACGATATAATTGCCGAAAGTTTTACGTCCTACTAAAATTCAATTTCTTTAAATTGTTTCATTACCACCATCAAACTTATATTATTTTTACTTTGCTTGGAACCTATATACATCTTAAATATCTACCTCCTAGTGAAGCGAATGGTGCGTAATATTATCTTAGTCTTCGGGAGAGAATACCATAAAAAGCATTAGCAAATTAAGATATATTCTGCTAAAGATATGCAGATCATTTCTAAAACATCATTTCTAGATTGTTTATACCTAGCACATAAATCATCCACAATCTTTTCTCTCATTTCACAATCAGAATACACATATTTTGATTGCCAATATGTTTTTATAGAATCATGACATTGCCAGTATGCAGTATAAGATTCATCTTTTTGTCTATAAAGATTGATATCTTTATATTGAATATCAATATGATCAGGAGTCTTTCCCTTGTCATTACTATTATTACTCATAGTTATATTGTTTTAATATAATATACCGAAAATATCTCAATTCCTAAAACTAGAACTTGTAATCGTTTTGTTTATTTTCAATTAAATCTATTAGGAAAAAAAATGATTCATATTATACGCACGAGCAGACTATATTACTAAAACAGTATCCAAACCTAAAGGAAAATACCCACCCCTTTTTTTTTCTCACATAATACAATATCGATTTTTAAAATAAATTTCTATCACAAAAAATATTATACGTCAAACCCCTCTCTATCAATATACATACGTAACAGTATAACCAGAAATATTATAAAACAGGGTCTAGAGACCTATAGTCTCGAGTCATATATAACGATAAAAATTATATGTGTTCTGTGCACAAGCATGTTGCTCACGAGGCCTATTAATACCTAGTTTACACAAGGCATATTAATAACTCCTCAATTGATAATGTAACTGCGATTTTGATCAGATTATTAGCTGTTGAAATGTTACGATAATTCTATCACACGACACAACATTATCAAATATTAGTTAGATATACAATCAATAATACTAATAACAACATATTGTTTGTTACTAAAACACACAACAATTCTTTCCTGAATTCAAGTTGCAAATAGATTAATGAGTTTGTCTTTGTGAGAGGATGGTGTTCAAAAGGAAAATAGGTGTTCGTCATCAGTTGTCAACAAAACTCACGCCAATCTATCACTACACTTTATTTGCTTTATTTTAGAGGATTAAATAAAGAGTAGTAATACCAAAAGGTTCCGCTTCGCTTCAGCTTGTCATGTTTTTTGTGTTCCTCCATCTTTCTCACGGCAGCTCTTTTTGTTCTTGTAAAAACTTCCTTTCGTACCTTCAGTCAGTACTTACAAGTCCAACCGCTACCCATATTAGGCTCGCCTGCTAGTCGCAGCGGTCTACGGTTTTGTCATAGTTTTTGACCTTACACACTATCCAATCCTATTCAAAAACATTGCCATAACCTTGCTGTAAACAGTAGATGTAAATGGTCTTCATTCTTCAAACCGTTATTTACACCAACCGCTACTCCACTCGCAGGCGGCTCGCACTACGTTCCCTTCGTTTCAATCGAAATCAGCTTCGTACCTACGCTTCTTTCAATTTTCACACCTTCCTAGCTCAAGGCTGTTTTTCCTAAAGTAATATTCACTCAAAGTTGATATTATAGAATTTGATGTTGATAATTAATACTTAGTAATCACACTTTTTCTCACCTTTAGCCACAATATTCCCATTCACCTCATTAATAATTGAGACGATGCGAGTGATTTTTACAGGGGCAGGGAATAGTCCAAAGATGCCCTGATGATGCTTTTCGTTGAAAGATGCCCTGGGCAGCACAGCTCTATCATTAGTGCCATTTACAAGCAGGTTATTGATCGTAGCAATGATAAAGGATAATTTGAACAGCATTCAATCAACCTTTGCTTATGAAGCCTGACAGTAAAACTATAGAGGTGTTAACATCAGCTTAGAGATGCTTAGATAAACATGACATAATGGGATTCAAAATCTTCTTTTTAGCTTAATACCACTTATCATTAACCAATCAACATATTGCCCTTAGGCCTGTATCAACGACCTCTCTTAACGTTGTTTCTAATTGATAAATATAGATTGACCTCTGGTTTATTCCCTTTCAGGCTAATGATTGCGAGATCGCCTTCTTTATTAACTATAAGAATGTATCTTTGATGTGTAGAATCACAAGCAGACTATTTAGCTAATCATGACAGTACACGTTGTGATTTGCTTACAGAATGTATCTTTGATGTGTAGAATCACAAGTTTTTTCAAGCTACTGGAGCATTAGTTGATGTTGTGATTTGCTTACAGAATGTATCTTTGATGTGTAGAATCACAAGACATTTATTTTGTCACCGTTCGCGCCAGCAGTTGTGATTTGCTTACAGAATGTATCTTTGATGTGTAGAATCACAAGGTGAATTGTTAATGAATACTGATCCGTTAAGTTGTGATTTGCTTACAGAATGTATCTTTGATGTGTAGAATCACAAGAGGCTGTTTTGATATTGATATTGTCATAGTGTTGTGATTTGCTTACAGAATGTATCTTTGATGTGTAGAATCACAAGTTATGAGCCTTTAAATGTTGCACCAACTACGTTGTGATTTGCTTACAGAATGTATCTTTGATGTGTAGAATCACAAGGATAAGGCAGTAGCTTTAGGAATGGAAGATGTTGTGATTTGCTTACAGAATGTATCTTTGATGTGTAGAATCACAAGAGGAATACAACGAGTTACCATTGTACAGGAGTTGTGATTTGCTTACAGAATGTATCTTTGATGTGTAGAATCACAAGGAACTATTAATTACATTCCTACAAGAGCAAGTTGTGATTTGCTTACAGAATGTATCTTTGATGTGTAGAATCACAAGTTCGATAAGCTAGCGATGACCTCGGCACTAGTTGTGATTTGCTTACAGAATGTATCTTTGATGTGTAGAATCACAAGTTACCTGCTATTGTATCATAAGACCCCGACGTTGTGATTTGCTTACAGAATGTATCTTTGATGTGTAGAATCACAAGGCTGAGGACCTTGCAAAGCTTGTTGATCTTGTTGTGATTTGCTTACAGAATGTATCTTTGATGTGTAGAATCACAAGTTGCCGTTTGTGCTATTGCCGCAGCCGTTCGTTGTGATTTGCTTACAGAATGTATCTTTGATGTGTAGAATCACAAGGGAGGTTTGTATTTACTTATCCAGATAAGAGTTGTGATTTGCTTACAGAATGTATCTTTGATGTGTAGAATCACAAGATCCTAACAGTTAGGAAATGCCATTGCTTCGTTGTGATTTGCTTACAGAATGTATCTTTGATGTGTAGAATCACAAGTTTTAACCTAATTACTGATACATCTTCATAGTTGTGATTTGCTTACAGAATGTATCTTTGATGTGTAGAATCACAAGGTTGGTCTGAACACAAGTCCCCCTTACCCCGTTGTGATTTGCTTACAGAATGTATCTTTGATGTGTAGAATCACAAGGTGCAGTAGTATCTACTAACGTATCAGATGGTTGTGATTTGCTTACAGAATGTATCTTTGATGTGTAGAATCACAAGGTGTCGGTTATTACACTCTATTAGTCAATAACTTGTACGAAGCATCAGAAATAAAAAAACCGAAGCTCAAAGGCTTCGGTTTTCTTTTTATATTCGTTTTATTTATTCTACTCACCATGTTATTTAGACAGATTGCTTCGTCGAATCTCCTCGTAATGAAATGGATAATTAAAATAGTTGCAATTGTTGAACCACAGCGGGTTTATCAGCAATTTCCTGACTGTAGAAAAGTTCCATCATGGCAAACTGCTTATCGGTTATTTTAAGTATCCCCACATGTCCATGTTCGGGTAATAAATATTTTACGCGTTTGGTATGCACCTCGGCATTTTCTCTACTTGGGCAAGTACGCATGTATATAGAGAACTGAAACATGGTAAAACCATCTTTCATCAGCTCTTTCCGAAATCGCGAAGCTTCCTTCCGTTCTTTCTTGGTTTCGGTGGGTAAATCGAAAAAGACCAGAACCCACATATTACGATATTGACTGAGTGCATACTGTGTCATAAAACTCGGGATAAATTATTTTACGTCTTTCGCCTGCAAAGCATTCGTAAAGCGAACTTGTGGTTCGGCTAATACCCACCATTAGAGGACTCTTTTTACCTGCAAATATCACATCGGTCGTTAATATGGATAAAATTTTAGCTTTTTGTTCCTTCGTTAATTTTTCATCCTCAAGCTCACCATCATAAAACATTTGCATCACTACCTGGTCGCAATATGGGCGATAGGGTTCCATAATATCATCGGCAAGACAATAAGCATTGTACTTGTTTCGATGAAAAATACCTAAAGTTGGCAACATGCCTGAACTGACCAAAGCACGAGCCACACAAGCTCGCATTATGGCATAAGCATAGTTAAGCTGCGGATTGGGCACATCGCCAAATCGTTCACGCACAAAATCATGATTCTCGAACAAGGTTCCCCAATAAATCTTAGCCCCACGAGCTTCCACATTCTCACTATCGCCCGATTTTATTTGAGGAACCAACACATGCAAGCGTTTAGCATCCATATCAAATCGTTCCAAAAGTCGAGCTTGATTCTCAATTTTAGAGGCAACTGTTTGCGCCCATAGTTGCTTTTTTAAGGGTTCGCTAGCTTCTAACTGTACCTTAAAACGCTCCGACTGTACCGAGTTACCATCCAAAGGTAAAAACAAACCAACAGGGTGATGCTTTTCATCACATGATATTAAGGCCACATTGCTCGATATCAAATAAGACAAAAGTGCCTGACTCAAGGTTACCTGAGGATGATCTAAAACCATTACCCCAATATCCTCAATAGGAAGGCTAGCCTGTTCTGTTTTCTCCTTTGGCTTAAAAACCTTTAGTTGCCCATCTTGCCTGCGCAAATAGGCTGGATTACCAAAATACAGTGTGCGTTTAATCATGATATTAGTTTTGATTTATACTTCCTGTAATATTGGAGAAACATGCTTTTTCACTTCAAGCACATTTCCCAAACGATCAAGCTTTAATTTCCAACACCTTTCTTTAATCATAACGGGTTTTTGTTTATCATCTAACAATGAAATGCCATTTAGTATTTGAACTCGTTCGCTTTTACTATTTGTTCCATTTTCATTCTTTCTAATTTCTTTAGCAACAGTATTTGGAACAAAATGACATTCTTTTTGTGTAGTACTAACCATTTTATATATTCGCTCTAGTTGATCCCTGCTTAAACTTTTAATATCAACCATATTCGGATTTCCCATTTCCTCATCAGTTGGCACATAAACCAAATCGTTGGGCGATAAGGTAAACAAAAACTGTCCTTTTTCAGCTTTTAAAGCAATAGGGGTATTATCTTTTGCTTTTATATGAGCAGTTTGTTTTTGATGTGCTATCACTTCATTTAAAGGAACGGTATCGTATACTCTTTTTTTCTTTTCTTCGTCCCAGTAAATAGCAAAAAAGAGGTTTGTGCCTTTTGCGGCTTCTACAAACTTATCTTTCTTGTTAGCTGTTTCCCCAACAGCAAAACGATTACCTACTTCGTACAAGCGTACTTTATAAATGGGTTGATGAAATTTACCATTATTTAAACAAACTATATTCTTATTCAAATCATCTAATCCTACGGAATTAAAAGCTAAATCAAATCGTTCTTTGCCGTTCTCTTCTTGATAATTCTTAATGTGATTTTCGAAAATTAGCTGAATTCCCGAGTCACTTACTGATTCTAATTGTTTACGAGTAAATTTCTCAGTTAAAGCCGTACTTATACCTCGAGTTGCAGTCGCTTCAACTTTTTCGTAAACCTCAACTTTCAGTATTTCCTCTTTATCAATAGTTATAGGATGCGATTTAAGATGTTTCTTAATCGCTTTTACATCACCATTAAACAAATCGTTCAAATTACATACTTTTTTACGTATCTGTTTATCAACAATCAGTTGCCATTGTTCCAAGTAAGCAGTTATATTCGACAATCCTTTTTTCTTTCTTTTAATGGTAACAGCACCAGAAACGGTATCTTTATGTAACGATTTTCTAATGGCCCAATTGTCACCCTTCACCTGTTTGGTAAGTTCTTTTTTAGGTTTTCCATCTTTACCCAAATGCATATTACCATTCTCATCTTTGTAGGATAAATACTTATTATTTGTTTTATTTATAACTCTAGTATTCTTTTTAAAACTCACTACAATTTTCTCTAAACTTTCTTTTGCATCTATTGTAAAACCTTGCCAAGGTTGCAAATAAGACTTAGCCACAGTAATTGTTTTTAGTTTAGCTGTAAGTTTATCCTTAATTTGTTTTTTCTCAATATTCCTGAGTTTTGCAACAAGGCTATGATTCTTTCTTGCGGTATTTAATGATGTGATATAGTTAGTATGATCTTTTGTTACACAAGCAATTATTAAAGCATCCAAGGCGTGATGACGATGATCAATACGTTTTTTACTAAATCCTTTTGATAATTCATCAGGCACCATGGTTCTAAACATGTTCTTATCCTTATCCCAATAACCAAAATCATTGGACTTAGTTAACTCATTTAAACGCTTAAACCTTGGCGTAATTAATTCGTTCCATTTATCGTTTAATCCCCAATCTTGCTTCATTTTAGAAGTAATAGCACCCGTAACTGGTATCAAACGTTTTGCGGTAGCTTCTTTCTCTCCTTCTTCTCTCACAATATTACTCAACAAAGCTTTCACTATTTTACTGATATAACGGCTATCAGTCAATTGGCGGTTTAGAAATCCTTCAGGAATATCTTCACTTAAAAGATTTTTTAGCTTGGTTCTCGATTTTTTAAAACTACGTTTACAATGTTCCTCATAAGCTTTTAAACTGAACAACTTAATTGAACCTGTTAATATTTTACCCTCATTTGCCTTAATGTATTCGTAAGCAGTTTTATTACTTTTATCTTCATTAACCTCACTTTCACAAATTACTTTATTGCTTAATGAATTATCAAAGTAACGCGATTGTGGAATAATGTGTTCAATTTGATAATTTTCTGAAAAAAGACCACTTAAAGGAATTGGTTTACCTGTGTAGGGCGAGATATAACCTTGTTCCAACCAAATTTTATATCGTTGAATTTCGTTTTTACTTGGTGAAGCGTTCTTTCTTATTTTTAAAATATCATCATCTACATCGTTTTGATTAAAAACACCCTCCTCATAAATTTTCAATATTTCCTGATGCGAAGGTGAATAAGGTCGAATATCACCTTTTATCTGACTATCATCCTTAAGTTCCTGTAATAAAGCTTTAATTCGTTGGTTTGTATTTTCATTTTCACTTTGATTGGCTGCGATTGATTTTCGTTTATCACTCGAGTTCTTCATGTCTCTACCCAATTCTACATGTATTTCATCGAAAAATTGGCTTTTACCACCACCATGATATTGCCAAATATCCCTAACCACACGTAAAGTTTCTGTAACCACTTGTTCAACTATTGGATTACGCAAACTGTGCTGTTTAAATTTGTGCAAATACAAATCAATATCGACAGGACTCTTCCAAAGCAGAATATCTCCCACCTCTGAATGTCGTTGATAAATTGCATAACAAGCCTGGTAGGTATTCAATCCCTTTAATTGTGAATTTTTGCCATAAGCCAAAAAACTTTTTAATAATTGCTTTGGGATATCATCATCAACAATAGTTTGTAGTCTGTTGTGTTTGTCTTCTTTAAATACCTCCTCATCGTAATCAATACTCTCTAGTCGTTCTTGAATATTCGATATACGATCCTTCACTTCGTCGTTTATGGCATTCTCACTCCAATATTTGCCTTTACGCATCAATGGCAACAACTTCTTTATAGCTTTCTCAGAATAAGCTCCGTAGTCGCTATCAAAGGGAGGAAACTTAAGAAAGCTTGCCACAAAAGAAAACTCATCGAGCCCCTTTTTATTTGCAAATGTTCCCAATGCTTTCTCAAATTCAAGTTTATCTTTAACAGAGTAGATTAAATGCCACAACTCATACTCAATCTCTGTGCTCAGAAATACGACACTTTCTATGTCATTCACTTTCTTCAATCGAGATAAAAATTGAGCTCTTGTTTCATTACATGGGTATTTTCTATCTTCTACATTGTTCCATCTATATTCTTTCTCGTTGAGTTTGTATTTCTTTAAAAACGCTTTCTGATCAACTTCTTTCCTGTTATTCATGAATTCAAACAAATCCACCCAATCTTCTTCATTTTTAATAAACTGATGCGTTACATCAACATCTATCTTATTATCTCCAATAATTTCTCGTTGATATATCTTTAGGTTTTTAAGAAACTGCCATAAACGGAACTCTTGAAATAAAGGATTTGATTTTGGAATACATTTCAGAGCTATTTCTTGCCTAATCCCCTCTTTCATGAAAACCTTTTTCTCGTAAGGACAATTAGCAATGCTCGACTTTTTACTTTTAAGAGGTCTCTGATAAAACAAAATATCCTCCACTAATAAATACTCAAAATTCTTATCTTTAATACTATTACTATGCGATTCGTTAATTGAATATAGCTCTTTGGTACATGCTAGATATAGAGCTCTATCTTGTAACTCAGCATGGAATTCAGTTTGTTTAGCAACTATAGCTTTTAATTCTTCCTTATAAAACTTCCGTTCAATTGTTTTTATAAGCTTCCCTCTAAGTTTTTGCGACGGATTCTCTAAAAGTGTATCAAAAAGAAATTCACCAACTGTTTTCTCTGATTTTAAAATATCTTGCTCTGTTTTAGTTTTAATAGCAATCCAATCTTTTTCTGAATCAACAGCTTTAAACGTGTATTTTAAATCTCCCCTTTTAGTAGTCGATGTTGTTACAATAAACTCTTTTGTCTTTCCTATCCAATTCTCGGTTTTGGTTATTTGTCTATCATATTGCCAAGCGTTATCAAAATACACATCGTAAAGTTTATCTCCTGTCTTCTTTATTACTTCACCTGAATCAACAACTTCTTTAACTTTTAATGAAACAAATTCTTTAGTTTTATCATCAGTTTTCTCTTCCTCTTCACCTCTTAATTGATAATAACCACGCTTTTGATTAAAATTTAAAAGAATCCAAGAAAGCTCTTCCTTCGTAATTTTCTCCGTTAAAGCTTTCTTCCTTAAATAATAAATTGTCCAATCGTAAGGTATTTTAGTTTCCTCTCCTTTTGTTTTCTTATAAAATAATTCAGGATGTACTGCCTTAAATTCACCAACCATTTCCAAGAACGAATCTGTAAATAGAAATTTGTATTCAGGCTTGTCCTTTCCTTCAACAGCAACTGGATAGTAGTTTAGTTTCACTTCTATTCCATCTTTAAACTGACCTTTGCGCAAATCAAAATCAATAGAATCTGAATAATGTTTGGGTAAAAAATTTAATTTATTTAAAACTCGATGCAAACGTTCTCTTCTTAACAAACTTCTCTCCACCAACCGTCTTACGCCTCTGTATCTTGTTCTATCAGCAGTTTGAGATATCGATTGTCCAGAACCAAACTTATCCATTATATCCTGTGACATTGGAATAATACGGGAACCTATACCTAATATTTGTCCTTCTTTTTTATCAAAATCATTTTTAACTAAAGCCCAACCAATAGAATTAGTTCCCAAATCAAGTCCTAAAATCTTTTTCATAACACTTGTATATTATATATTTTGTTATTAATTTTGAATCACATTCAGTAAGCAAATCACAATAAGGATTATTCCGTTGTGAAAACATTTAAGCCGCCTCGTCTTTCAATTCGGGGCATTTTTTTGTTTAAATGTTTCATGAGCACCTTTTATTAAAATGATACTGAGAACAAAAATATTCAAAGCAGCTCTGCTTAGTCATTTTTTATGTGAGTCCATTTCCGACAAATCTGAAGGTTGACACACAACCTTCTCATTATGAAGTGATTCATAACGATCCATCTAAGTTATGAAAAGTAGTATATAAAAAATACCCTTAGCATAAGAATATACATAAGTTCATATAAAATAGAAAGATTCTATTTAGTGAATACAAGAATAGAGAGATAAAATACGGAACGTTAACTTCTATCAAGTTGAGAATTAAAACAATGCCAAACTGGGGATGTTATAAAGCTTTAATAACGTAGGTTACGATGCCCCAAATAATAAAATCATTTTCCTCAGTGACTTTAATGGGTGAGAACTTTTTGTTTTCAGGCATGAGTAGAATATGATCTGCCTCAATTTGCAAGCGTTTAACTGTAAAGTCACCATCTATAAAACAGACAGCCACCTTATTGTTTTGAGGTTCTAAGCTTTTATCTATAATCAACAGATCACCATCGTGTATATTGGCATCCTGCATACTATCACCCTCGACCCTAGCATAAAAGGTTGCCTCTTTGTTATGAATAAGTTCACTGTCAAGACTAATATCCAACTCAATAAAATCATCTGCTGGACTTGGGAAACCTGCACGTACACTTGATCCAACTAAAGGTATTTTGGTTTGTTCGTCAGTTGAAATCTTATAAATTGTAAGTTTTGTTTTCTTAGTCATTGCACTTGATCTTAATGATGTCACTTAAGTTGGTTGTGTACCTGTTGAGCAAATCCATATTGCAATTGACCAAGACATACATGCTGCGAAGATAAGGGAATAAGATTCTTGAAATGAAGAGGTACTGTTATAATTTAAGATTTGTGTTATACGCACGGCTAGGGTATATCACTATAAACATTACAAATCCTTAGAAAAAACACCCCCACCTCTTTTCTTCTCCTCACACAGAATACAACATCTATTTTTTTTTAACATTTTTGATGCAAATCCATCATAAGTACTGATTGCAATTGGAGTGAGATATTGTTGCACTATTGAGTGTATATTGGTTAAATTAAATAAAGATAGGTTTAGGTTTTTCTAATATGATTTTGTTATTACAAATAATGAGTTTTGATCTAGAAATAGTAAGATATTTTTTGCTTGAACCATCTTGATTTAATATCTCGATTTCATTAACAAAATCTAGTCCATTCCTTACGAATTGAGGGTATTTGCTCATTGGAGCATTAATGACTCTAATTTCCTTAACTACTTTATTAACAGATGATTTTAGTCTCTCAGCTTCAAGTGGCCCATTTGGGACTGAATCTTGCCCGAAAAACCGGAACGTCATATCTTGAGCAACTGCTAATTGGTATTCATCATCTAAAAGTTCTTCCTCTTCTGCCAGTTTGTATATAAATTGATTAACCTCGTTTTTTACATCCTCAAATTCATTGAGTTTAAGGTCGCCATTAATAAACAATTGTTTTGCTCTTTCTACTTTTTTAAGATCTTTATTCATTCTGATATTCAATCGATCTAGTTTAAGTTTAATCTCAGAGAGTTTGCTTTTATAGATCTTTTTTGCTGGAGTATGCTTAACATGATATGCTAACAGAGAATTTAGTAAATCTATATTCACACTTCTATTTGAACAACTGACTCCCTTGTAGAAATATCTCTTTGATAAACATTTGTAAGCGTTGTCTTTATTATTAGGTCTTTTGTGCATGTACATACCTTTCCCACAAACACCACATACTAAAAGTTTAGATGCAATATTGATGTACTTGCGATTTACGTCTTTCTTATTATATTTTTCTTTTAGAATCTTTTGGACAGTATCGTACTTTTCTCGTTCTATAATAGTTAACTCGTCAGGTAGTCGAATTAATTCATCGTTATGTTTACGTAAGCCTGTGTAAATGGAGTTTTTTAAAATTTCATGTACACATTTATCAGACCATGTTCCTCCAAGTTTAGATTGAATTCCTTCATTATTTAATTTTCTTGCAATTCGAGTGGTCCCATTACCAATAAGATACAAATCGTAAATCTTTTTTACAACTTCGGATTCCTCATGATTAATTGCTAGTTTTTTATTCACATTCTTGAAGCCGTAAGCCCCGTGGCCTGCTTGCCCTCCATGATTATATTTACTTGTTTTGAGACCTGATTTTATGCGGTACTGGAGTGTTTCTAGTTCGGTTTGTGCAACACCAGAGTATATAGCGATAAGCATTGCAGCACCTGGCGTTGTATTTCCTTTTTCATCAAGTGTTTGTAATGTCTCTTTTAGTGAATGAATGCAAATACCTTTGTCAGTGAAATTTTGAATTGTTCCAGATGCATCCGCCATATTTCTACCAATTCGGGAAATTTCTGAAACAATTAGGTGTTTGATGTTATGAAGTTTGATGAATTGTAGCATTTCAGAGAATTGAGGCCTCTTTTTTGTTTTGGTAGAACCACTCATTTTCTCAGAAAAAGTTTTTACAATCTCTATATTTTTATACACAGCATACGCTTTTATATCTGTGTCTTGGCGTTCTAAAGTTTGTTTCTCGGTAGAAACCCTTGTGTAAACAACTGCTTTCATATTTAAAGTATTTGTACAAATATATAAATATGCCTCCTAATATCCTACCTTTTCAGACGTGGCGCTCGTTGGGGGTGGAACCATCCCAAAACCGGGTGAAATATCATTGGCGCATAATGGTGTACTCTTTTTAGATGAGTTGCCAGAATTTAAACGAACCGTGCTTGAGGTTTTGCGACAACCCTTGGAGGATAGAACAATTACAATTTCGCGGGCTAAGTTCACGGTCGATTATCCAGCAAATATGATGTTAATTGCATCTATGAATCCTTGCCCTTGTGGTTATTATAATCATCCTGATAAGGACTGTTTATGCGCTCCTGGTATGGTTCAAAAATATTTGAGTCGAATTTCGGGTCCACTTTTAGATCGTATTGATATTCATATCGAAGTAACGCCTGTTTCATTCGACAAGATATCAGAAGAACGCCTTTCGGAAAAATCGGAAGACATTAGAAAAAGAGTTGAGGCTGCTCGTGAGATTCAGTCTGCACGTTTTGCCGACGAAGAAGGTATTCACTCAAATGCGATGATGAGTTCTCGTTTGTTAAGAAAATATTGTAGGCCTAATGCAGAAGGTATGAAACTGCTTAAAGTTGCCATGGAAAAGGTTGGCCTTTCGGCTAGAGCCTATGATAGAATTCTAAAAGTATCACGAACAATTGCCGATTTAGCTGGCTCCGAAAATATCGAAACCGACCATTTATCCGAAGCTATTCAGTATCGTAGCCTCGATCGTGATGGCTGGGGAGGATGAATTCTAATTATAAATGATGAGTTTAGAATTATGATTTCGATGATTGTTGGGAATGAATTGTTTTTATTTGCCTGAGGGTCTCACTTTTTTTGTGAGGCTCTCAGTGTTTATATCAGATATTCATAGCCTAAGCATATTCTTTATTGGTTTGGGTGCTTCCGTTTTGCGATTTCTGATGAGTTATATATGATAATCAATATGATATTATTGTTATATTTGTTACTGTAAAATCAAACATTGCAATTTATGTCTATAAAACCAATAACCTCGTTTTTAGAAGGACTCAAGAATAAAATAACTAACCCATATTTTGGAACTCTAATAGGAGTTTGGATAATTCATAATTATAAATTCGTTTATTCTGTCTTCACTTTTGATTCTAATACAAAATTAGAAACTAGGTTAAAACTAGTAGATAAGTATTTAGAATCTGGAGTGTTTTTAGATAATTTATTCACTTGTATTTGGGTAGCGTTGGTCGTGTTAATTATAACATATTCGTTATTAATTATCTCAAGGGCAATTGTTACATTATTTGATAAACGGTTGTCTCTTTGGGTGTATAAATATATTTATTCTAAAAAAATTAAATCTATCGAAGATTTTGAAGAAGTTGTTCATTTGGGAGGAATGGCACAGAAACGTTATGAAGAAGAACAAAAATTAAGACTTGCTTTACAAACAGAATATAAACAGTTAGAGATTCGTTATCAGGCAGAAATTCTAAAAATTAAAGAACTTGAAGATAGCATAGAAAAAGAAAAAACAAATGAGAAAGAAGATCTAGTAAGTAAAAATATCGTAGATGCTCTTTCAAAACCTGAAGGTCATTTCAATCCTAATGATTATCCTGTGTCATCCGTAAAATCTGATCCATTTGAGAGTGTTAATAAAGATAGAATTAAAACTTTATTACAAAATAATGAATTAATTGAACTCTTTAATAAGGTGACAATTTCTATATTAAAGAAACTCCCTTTACAGGATGATGAGTCTTATGATCAATTAGTTCTTACAGGTGTTATCGAGGTTCTTGAGCGTGATTATGAAAATGTTACATTTGGATTTACAAGTAACGGTAACTATCTGCGAAAGCTTTTGTTAGATAATGTAGAAAATAATTCAAGGAAACTTTTCAAAGATGAATAAACAACACTCTAACACACCAACTACTTATAGTTGGGGAACGTATCCAAAAGCTTTTTAAATTGTTGGAGTGATTTTAAGTATTCGTCATTCTGAACTTGTTTCAGGATCTATCATTATGATGAGATCCTGATACCGATAAATATTTGACTTTTATCTTATTCTAATCTTGCTTCAATAATCGTAAAATCCGATTGGGATATCATCAGAAAAAGGCCCAACACTATTTGGACTGTTTCTTTCTAAAATGCTTTCTTATATGTTATAGAAACCTAGATTGATATTAAAATCCTTGACTTTAGGTTTTTTCCATCGTTTTCTTACTTTTGTTATACAAGTTTACAAACAGGAAACTGTTTTTGTATTGATATTGAAAATTTTATCTGATGGGAAATAAATTAAATGATCCTATTGGCCGTTTGATGGGCTTACGTTATAAGTCGCATCCTTGGCATGGGATTGATGTTGGTGATGATGCACCGAATTCGGTGATGGCATTTATCGAGATGGTACCAACTGATACCGTAAAGTATGAAGTTGATAAGACAAGTGGTTTTTTGAAAATTGACCGACCACAAAAATATTCAAATGTTGTACCAGCCCTTTATGGATTTTTACCTCAGTCTTATTGTGGTAAATTGGTAGGCGAATTTTGCGCCGAGAAATCAGGTAAAAAAGGTATTAAAGGTGATGCCGATCCACTTGATATTTGTGTATTGACTGAAAGAGCGATTGCTCACGGCGATATTATTGCAGAAGTACGACCTATTGGTGGTTTTCGTATGATTGATGGTAATGAGGCTGATGATAAGATTATCGCTGTCTTAAAAAACGATGCAACATACGGTGTTTATAATGATATTTCGGATTGCCCTGAGGTTATTATAACACGACTTAAGCATTATTTCTTAACTTATAAGGATATGCCAGGCGTGGAAAAAGAGACTGAGATTACTCATGTATATGGTGTTGACGAAGCAAAAGAAGTTATCGTTAGATCATTGAATGACTACAAAGCAAGGTTTGAGAATCTTGAAGATGTGCTTAAGCATGTTTAAGACAAAAAAAATTATAAAAAAAGAGCTCTCGATTCTTCGATGAGCTCTTTTTTTTTATCATAAACAGATAAATTTTATTACTTTTAGCTAATGAGATTAGGTTCTGGTGATACAACTTGTAACCTGAGTGTCGTATAATTATTAATTTCGAATTACTTTTTTCGTGATGAGTAATTCAATGTATAGGATTTATTAAGTTTATGGGTAATCTGGAAAATTCAAAAGTTAGAATTAAGGCTCTTTTAAAAGAGTTGGATAGGCTACAACTTGAAGTCAGGAAAAAGAAGACCTTTATTCGGGTTATTATTGCTGTACTTATACTTTTGTCAGTTGTAACGTGTAGTTTTTTTTACACACATATAGATGAGGTAAAACCTAAGCCTATTCAAGTAAAACGTAATGATGGTGATATGGTAAAGAAGGCAAATGATAAGCCTCAATTTCTGAAAATTTATCAATTGGCTTTTGATAGTTTGAATCAATATCCTTTGGCTCGTTTTATAAATAAGGAGAAAGCGTTTTCTTTTCAGGAAGAAATTAAAACGTTGCACTTGCCAAAAACACATATCAATATGGATAGCCTTGATGGGAAAGAAAGGGTGTTAGCCATTTCATCGAACTATCGTTATTACATTCAGGTTGGTATATTTAAAACGCAACTTTTTTCTGATTTGCCTGAAAACATGGTATATCTGCATCAGATAAAAGATAAAAATTTATATAAATACCGTTTAGGTCCATTCACTAAGATTGGTCAGGCAAAGCATTTAGTTCGTGATTTAAATCTTAAAGATTATTTAATTGTTGAGGTTTCTAACTAGATAAAATAGGTTAAAAAACTGAAGCTCTCATTCTATTCACGAAAAATGAGATTAGGTAGATCTAAGCGAAATAGCTAAAGAAGAAATGAATTTGATAACCGCTATTGCTTAGTTATTTTGTTATTCTTTTATTTTTATAAATTCCCGCAATTGAAATTATTGCAATTCCTACAATTGTCATAACGCCTCCTATAAATTGATTTTGACTAGGCAGAATGCCTATGAAAATAAAAGCTCCCAATATGATAAAGAAACTTCTGCTCGTTATAATGAGAGTTACCTTGGAGGCTTCGATGTATTTTAAAGCTGAAAAAGTAAGGATAGTACCTAGAAATGGACCTAATAAAGAGCCAATAAAAATATAAAACAGCGATTCTTCAGTGTATGATGGTACTTTGAAAAGGCAGAAATTATAAAGAATAAAGCCTAAAAATAAAGCTATATTACGGTAAAATGTAATCATAGATGAAGGTAGAATACCAACTTTAGTTTTTGCTAAAACAAGACTAATTCCATAAAATAAGGCAAATGTAAAAGTTGCTAAACTTGCAGGACTAGTCAGTTGCTTTAGTTGTATTCCTGACTCTGTGATGTTGATTAAGCCAACACCAAGTAAAATTAATATAATACCAATAATCTCGGCTATAGAGAACCTTTCTTTAAGGAAGGTAAATCCTAAAAGAATAACGAAAATAGGGCTTGTATTAGCTAAAAATGATACAATGGTTGGGTTTGGCGTTAGGTGAATTGCTAAAAAAAATGCTGATGATGCGATTAATTCAGAACAGGCAATTAAAAGAAGCGTTCTTTTTGATGATTTAGTCAGATCTTTAAAATGATTCTTATTTATTTTATACCAATTGTATAATAGATTCCAAATTAGTGCAAGTCCAAACCATAAAATTCCGAAACTTGCTAAACTGACGTCTTTCATTGCCAGTTTGCTAAAAATGTAAACATTCGAAAATGTAATGGTTGCTAAAAGGGCTATTAAAGATCCTTTTAGTTGCTGTGATAATTTCATTATTGAGTTTATAATTAAGTGCAAATGTATTTAAGTTTTAATAAATATGGGATGTGTTTTGTGAAATAATTAGGCCCTTTTAAAAGACTGAATTTTAATGTCCTTTTATAAAATGCTTAGCTGATTGATTTTTGAATTTTTTGTTTTTGATTTCTATTGCTAACTTGCAAGCTTATGGAGATAAATTTATTGTGTGCAATGCTAGCTACCTATTTGGTGAATGTTCCTTTTGGGTATATTCGTCATGGGGTTAAGAAGTTTTCAGTAAAATGGTTTGCAACCATTCATATACCTATTCCATTTGTTGTTTTGTTTCGATATTGTTTCGATTTAGGATATGAAATGTACACCTATCCATTTATTGTGTTTGCTTTTTTTATGGGACAATATTGTGGAAAGAGAATCCGAATTTACAAAATGAGAAAGAATGATATCAAAGTCCAATAGTTAGGTCTTAAAATAAAGTCACAAAAAAATGGCTACTTCGAAAGAGGTAGCCATTTTTTAATGTATTGAGGTAGATTTATAATCTTTCCTTAATTTTTTTAGTTTCTTCTTCGAAACCTGGTTTTTCTAATAGGGCAAACATATTGCTTTTGTATGCTTCAACACCTGGTTGGTCAAATGGGTTTACATTAAGCGTATAACCACTAACACCACAAGCAACTTCGAAGAAATATAGCAATTCACCAATATAAAATTCATTTAGCTCAGGAAGCTCAACTCTAATGTTTGGTACACCACCATCAACGTGTGCTAGTTGTGTTCCTAGTTCAGCCATTTTATTTACTTCGTCAACTCTTTTTCCTGCAAGGAAATTAAGTTTGTCTAGGTTGTTTTTGTCTTTAGGAATAACAACTTTGTGTTTTGTTTTAGCAATAGAAATAACAGTTTCGAAAATATTACGCTGTCCTTCTTGAATGTACTGACCCATTGAGTGTAAATCACTTGTTAAATCAACACTTGCAGGGAAAATACCTTTGTTTTCTTTTCCTTCACTTTCGCCATATAGTTGTTTCCACCATTCGCCAATATTGTGAAGTTTTGGGTTGTAGTTAGCTAAAATCTCAATACCTTTTCCTTTAGAATAAAGGGCATTTCGTGTTGCAGCATAAAGTAGAGCAGGATTTTCTTCAAATTCTGTAGCTACAGTATAGTCTTGCATTGATTTTGCTCCCTCAACCAATTTTGTGATATCGTGACCTGCTACAGCAATTGGAAGTAAACCAACTGGCGTAAGAACCGAGAAGCGACCACCAACATTGTCAGGAATAACAAAAGTTTTGTAACCTTCTTGATCAGCTAGTGTACGAAGAGCTCCTTTTGATTCGTCAGTAATAGCAACGATTCTTTCTTTTGCTTCTTCTTTGCCTACACCTTTTTCAAGTAGTTCTTTTAACAATCTGAATGCTAGAGCAGGTTCTGTTGTTGTACCTGATTTAGAGATTACACAAATTCCGAATTCAACATTCTCAAGAATTTGCATTAGCTCATATAGGTAATCTTCGCTAATGTTTTGACCTGCGTAAAGTACAATTGGATTTTCGTTATCTGCCTGTAACATGTCGAAGTTGTTAGCTAAAGCATCGTTTACAGCTTTTGCTCCCAAATATGAACCGCCAATTCCAATTACAACAAGAACTTCTACACGTCCTTTTAGGTTGTCAGCTGTTTCTTGAAGATCTTTTAATTCTGCAGTTGTAATTTTTGATGGTAGTTCTACCCATCCGGTGTACTCATTGCCTCTACCTGTTCCTTTATGAAGGGCAGTTAAATGCTTTTTACTTTCGTCTTTGTATTTGAATATTTCCTCTTGTTTTACAAAGCTAAAAGTTTTGTCTACACTTAATTTAATGTGTTCCATTTTCTTGAAATTAAATTTCTACTCTACCTCAAGTTTCATCCCCCTCAAAATTCCACCAGGAAGCGTAGATTTATAGTAATTGATTTGATTTTTTATCGTAATTCTTCTGTCAATAAAGTTATTTCCATTGTAGGAGATATACGTTCATATAAAATATTGTAAACAGCCTCAGTGATTGGCATGTGTACCTTATATTTTTCGTTAATTTCTTTAATACATTTTACAGCATAATATCCTTCAGCAATCATATGCATTTCTAATTGTGCAGTTTTTACTGAATAGCCTTTGCCAATCATAGTTCCAAAGGTTCTGTTGCGGCTAAATTGTGAATAGCAAGTAACTAAAAGGTCACCTAAGTAAGCCGAACTTTTAATGTCTCGTGTGATAGGATGAACCGTATCAACAAAGCGTTTTATCTCTTGAATGGAATTTGATATTAATACGGATTGAAAATTATCACCATATCGTAAACCATGACAAATTCCTGCTGCTATTGCAAAAACATTTTTTAAAACCGCGGCATATTCAGTTCCATATATATCGTCTGACGTCGTTGTCATGATATAAGGACATTCTAATTTATCAGCAAGAAATTTAGCTTTTATACTGTCTAAACAAGATATGGTTAGGTAAGATAATCGCTCCATCGCAACCTCTTCTGCATGACAAGGACCCGAAATAACCCCAATGCTATCAGTTGGCACTTTATAAATATGATGAAAGAAATCTCCGATAATCATATTTTCGTCAGGGACAATACCCTTTATCGCTGAAACGATAAATTTATCCTTTAGCGAAACGGTTAATTTTAATAGGGCATTTTTTAAAAAAGCCGAAGGGATAGCAAATATAATAAGATCAGAATCTTCAACAATTTGGTTGATGTTGTTGTAAAATTTGATTTTACTTATATCAAAATCAACATCAGTAAGGTATCGAGGGTTGTGACCTAGTTTCTTAAATTGAGAACTTGTATCGACATTTCTCATATACCAATTGAGTTCTACATTATTTTCCCTAAGGATTTTTGCAATTGCAGTAGCCCAACTTCCTCCACCAATAATGGCTATTTTAGTAGATGCGTTCATGTAATAGGTTTTGGTTCTCAAAAGAGCTTTGTTGATGATAAAATTCAACGGAAAGCAATTTGAGTTCTCAGTTATTTAAGACCCTAAATTTACAAAGAATAAGCTTGAAGAAATAGAAATTGTCCTTTATTTATAGAACAAATTAATGTAAAAGTAAGGTTAAAGCAGTGAAGCCTGAATAATATTCAAGCTTCAAAGTTTTAATTCTATGTAAAAAATAAAATTAAGCTAACCAGCCAGCTACTTCGTCTTGGCTAGGGTTAGTTAATCCCATCTTATTTTTCTTATTGATTCCACAAATTTCTTGGTGAAATTTGGTTGATTTAACATCTTTGATACCGGCAACAGTCGTGTAACCTGCTTTACGAATAACTTCAACCCATTCTGGTGAAATGCCTAACTCTATGAATTTTTCATCTCCATCAACAACGGCTTGTTTTTCAGGTCGCATTTGAGGGAAGAATAAAACATCTTGAATAGAATGAGAGTTTGTCATCAACATAGTTAAACGGTCGATACCGATTCCCATACCTGATGTAGGAGGCATACCATATTCTAGAGCACGAACAAAGTCCATATCAATAAACATCGCTTCGTCATCACCATTAGCACCTAATTTTAGTTGCTCTTGGAAACGCTCTAATTGGTCGATTGGGTCGTTAAGTTCAGAATATGCATTACAAACTTCCTTACCATTAACCATTAGTTCGAAACGTTCAGTTAATTCTGGATTATCGCGGTGTTTTTTACATAGCGGTGACATTTCAACTGGATAATCAGTAACGAAAGTTGGTTGAATGTAGTTTCCTTCACATTTTTCACCAAAAATTTCGTCAATCAATTTTCCTTTACCAAAACTTTCGTCTACTTCAATACCAATTTCAGTACAGAATGCTAAAAGTTCTTCAGTTGATTTTCCTGTTATATCAAATCCTGTGAAGTGTTTGATAGAATCAGTCATTGAAATACGCTTGAATGGACGTTTGAAATCAACTTCTTTGTCGCCTAATGCTAATTTAGTTTTACCGTGAAGGTCAAGAGCAACTTTCTCAATCATTTCTTCGGTAAAATCCATCATCCAGTTATAGTCTTTGTAGGCTATATAAATTTCCATTACGGTAAATTCTGGATTATGAGTACGGTCCATACCTTCGTTACGGAAGTCTTTTGCAAACTCATATACACCATCGAAACCACCTACGATTAAACGTTTAAGGTAAAGTTCATTGGCAATACGCATATACAATGGAATATCCAATGCATTGTGATGTGTTTCGAATGGACGAGCAGAAGCTCCACCAGGAATCGCTTGTAAAATTGGTGTTTCAACCTCAAGGTAACCTTTGCTATTAAATAGCTCACGCATTGAGTTGATAATTTGAGCACGCTTGATAAATGTATCTTTTACCTTTGGATTAACAACCAAATCAACGTAACGTTGACGGTAACGTAATTCAGGATCGGTAAAAGCATCGTATTTTTTGCCGTCTTTTTCCTTTACAATAGGAAGTGGACGTAATGATTTTGATAGAACTGTTATTTCAGAAGTGTGAACCGAAATTTCGCCCACTTTTGTTATAAATACATAGCCTTTAATTCCTACAAAGTCACCGATATCCAAAAGCTTTTTGAATACAGTGTTGTAAAGTGTTTTGTCTTCGCCTGGGCAAATATCGTCGCGGCTAATATAAACTTGAATTCGACCATTTGCATCTTGAAGTTCCATAAAAGAAGCCTTACCCATAATACGGCGGCTCATAATTCGACCTGCAATAACTACTTCCTGGTAATTATTCTCTTCAGCATTGTAATTCTTCAGAATCTCATCGCTATATGCGTTTACCTTATATTCGGCAGCAGGAAATGGATTTATTCCAAGTTTTTGAAGTTCTTTTAGGGAATTTCTTCTAATGATTTCTTGTTCACTTAGTTCTAACGTATTCATCTCTAATCTAATAATATTAATTTTGATGCAAAGATATAATAATATGTGCAAAATATTAGAAGCAACTGCTTTAGTTAAGAGGAAATCAGCGATTTATTTCTTATAATTGTCGAAAATCAAATAGTATTTAGAATCTTTAAAAATAAAGTTTTTTTTATCTGTTAGAAGACAGCTAATATTTTTATTCAATTTCAGCTATTATTTTGTCTCAAAAATATAAATTTGTACTTAGCCTAAAATACAGACTAAGTTGTTGAAATTGAGTTTTGAAACAATAAATAGTTGTTTGTCTTAAGATTCTATTTATATCGAATTAAACTTAAGTTATTCTTGAATAGATTAATGATTTATTCCTAAAGGGGATAAATGTAAATATTGAAAACATGAAGATGAAGAGAAAACCAGATTGGTTAAAAATTCAATTGCCTAAGGGCGACGATTACGCATATGTAAATGGAATTGTTCGCGATCATGGTTTGCATACTATATGTTCTAGTGGAAAATGTCCAAATGTAGGAGAGTGTTGGGGAAATGGTACGGCAACTTTTATGATTTTAGGAGATATTTGTACTAGAGCTTGTAAATTTTGTAATGTAAAAACGGGTAAGCCGCTTGCTGCTGATTGGAAAGAACCTCGTCGTTTAGCAAAATCTATTAAGCTGATGAAGCTCAAACATGCTGTTGTTACTTCAGTAGATCGTGATGATCTTGATGATGGTGGATCTGGCATTTGGGCTGAAACGATTAAGGAAATTAAAAAGAATAATCCCAATACAACTCTAGAAGTTCTTATTCCTGATTTTAATGGGAAGAAAGAAGATATTCAGCGAGTAATAGACGAAAAACCAGAGGTCATTTCTCATAATCTAGAGACTGTGCGACGATTAAGCCCTGAGGTTCGTAGTCGTGCTAAATATGATTTGAGTTTACAGGTTTTAAAGCAAATTTCTGATAGTGGTATTGTTGCTAAGTCTGGTATTATGCTTGGAATTGGTGAAACCGAAGAGGAAATTTACCAGGTTATGGATGATTTGTTGGCCGTGGGCGTTAAGGTAATGACCATTGGACAATATCTACAACCAACTCGTCAGCATTTAGCGCTTGAGGAATATATAACTCCAGAAGTCTTTAAAAAATATGAAACTGTTGGACTGGAAAAGGGATTTTCATTTTGTGAGAGTTCGCCTTTAGTGAGGTCTTCATATCATGCAGAAAAACATGTACGAGCTCTAGATTTAAAGGATTTAGGTAATAAATAAGTTTTGATTTTTACTTAGTATAAATAATAAAAACATTTTTTAAGATGAGTAAAGTAACTGTATTTCGTGATTTGTCTTTAATAGATTATATGGAAGCTTGGGATTATCAGGAAGAGTTATTTGATGAAGTTTTAAAATCGAAACAAGCTAATGCTGATTTGCCTCTAGAAGAAAAGAAATTAAGTAATAATTATCTCTTATTTTGTGAACATCCACATGTGTATACAATTGGCAAAAGTGGTAAGGAACAGAATATGTTGTTAAATATGATTCAGTTACAAGCTAAACATGCTACTTTTCATAAAATAAATAGAGGTGGTGATATAACTTATCACGGACCTGGACAAATTGTGGGTTATCCTATTCTAAATTTGGAGACTTACGATATGGGAATAAAAAAATATATCGATAATCTTGAGCAAGCCGTTATTAATTGTATTGCTGATTATGGTTTAGAAGGTCATCGCCTGAAGGGAGCTACAGGAGTTTGGCTAGATATTGATAAACCTACTGTTAGAAAGATTTGTGCGATAGGTGTTCGTGTAAGTCGGTGGGTAAGTATGCATGGTTTTGCTTTTAATGTGAACACAGATTTAGATTATTTTGGATATATAAATCCATGTGGATTTCAGGATAAAGGAGTTACTTCTTTGAAAAAAGAGTTAGGTAAAGAGCTTGATATCGAGGAAGTAAAACATAATTTGAAAAATCATATTGCTAACTTGTTTGATATGACGTTTAAAAATGAGTAATTTTCCAATCTAAAGATTGAACTATGGATAAAAGATGGGTAATCAATGAGCCAGGAGATGAGGAGACGATTGCTTTGCTTTCTAAATCATTGGGAGTTGATAAGGTTATTGCTGATTTGCTCGTGCAAAGAGGAATTGAAACTTTTGACGAAGCAAAGGCATTTTTCCGACCAAATCTCAAAGATCTACATGACCCATTTTTAATGAAAGATATGGATAAGGCTGTGACTAGATTAGTTACAGCCTTAAACAATCAAGAACGTGTTATGATATATGGTGATTATGATGTTGATGGTACAACATCAGTCGCTTTGGTTTATTCTTTTTTAAAAAAACATTTCGATTATATCGATTATTATATTCCTGATCGTTATTCGGAAGGCTATGGTATTTCATTAAAAGGGATCGATTTTGCTGCCGAAAGTAATGTGACGTTGGTTATTGCATTGGACTGTGGTATTAAAGCCATGGATAAGATAGCTTATGCTAATGAAAAGGGCGTTGATTTTATTATCTGCGATCATCATACTCCTGATGAAGTATTGCCTAAAGCTGCGGCAGTACTTGACCCAAAACGTGTCGATTGTGAATATCCTTGCGATTGTCTTTCTGGTTGTGGTGTTGGTTTTAAGCTAATGCAAGGTTTGAGTCAGCAACAAGGGTGGCCATTTGATGATTTAAAAAGTTTGCTTGATTTAGTTGCTGTAAGCGTCGCTTCAGATATTGTTCCAATCGTTGGTGAGAATCGAATACTTGCTCATTTTGGTCTTATTCAATTAAATCAACATCCGCGCTTAGGTCTTAAAACAATAATGAATTTGTCTGGCGTTAAAACAGACTTATCGGTTAATGATATTGTTTTTAAAGTAGGGCCACGAATTAATGCTGCCGGACGAATGCAATCTGGACGACATGCAGTTCAGCTTCTTATTGTTGAAGAAAAAGATGCTGCGGTATTGATCGGTGATACGATTAATACAATGAATGAAGATCGTAAAGAATTAGATCATTCGATTACCGATGAGGCTCTTGAATTACTACGTAAAGCTGAGAAAACAGGATCAAAAAAGAGTACTGTTTTATTCGATAGAAATTGGCATAAAGGCGTTATAGGTATTGTAGCTTCTCGAATGATTGAGAACTATTATCGTCCTACTGTTATTTTAACTGAGTCGAATGGAATGGCAACAGGATCTGCTCGATCGGTAGATGGTTTTGATTTGTATCAAGCCATTTCGTCGTGTAGTGATTTGTTGGAAAATTTTGGTGGACACATGTATGCTGCCGGATTAACCATGAAGCTTGCAAATGTTGGTGAATTTGCGAAGCGATTTGAGGATTACGTTCAAAATAATATTTCTGATGATATGCTAGTTCCTCAAATTAAGATTGATGCTAGAATAAAACTATCGGACATTACACCTAAATTTTTCCGTTTACTTAAACAATTTGAACCTTTTGGTCCGAAAAATATGACACCCGTTTTTGTTAGCGAAGAAGTCGTAGATTATGGACGTTCAAGACAAGTTGGTAAAAAGAAAGAGCATCTAAAGTTATCTGTTGTAGATGATATTCGAGATACTATTGTTATGAGTGGTATCGGATTTCATATGGGTGATATGTATCCTAAAATTTCGAATGGTACGCCTTTTAATATTTGTTATTCATTGCAAGAAAATGAATATATGGGTAAGGTCGAAACTCAAATAATGATTAGGGATTTGAAACTATCCTAAAACTTTTCAACGAGATTTTTTAATTCTATCTCTTTTTTTTTCTCAATATAAGGAATAATATCATGCATGAAAGCGTGGAATTCGGTTTCGAGTGCCTCATAATTATCCAATAGAATATGTATCGCAAAATTTGTTTTATCTGGTAGACTGGTATGTCGAACCATAATGTTTAGAGCTGTTCTTAATCCTTCAATTTCAGCATAGGTTTCTAATCTTCGGCTTTTAATAAGAAAGGGTAGAAACATTTTTACCTTCTTTGGAAGAATTAAATAGTTTTTAATCAGCACTTCGTGGCAATGAGATACAAATTTAGGTAGTGTTTGTTTGTGATACATTTCCCAATTCTTAGCTAAAAAATGATCGTAGATTAAATCTGTAATCACTGCCGCATATTTTCTGTAATCTTCTCTAAAATATTGTCCACTTTGTCGAACTATTGGATGTGTATCGGTATAAAAATCGATAGATCGATGAAGAAGTATGCCTTTTTGAATTTCTGGCTTATAATTTTCATGTTTTTTTCCTTTTACATAGTCGCCCATAAAGTTGCCGACCATTATTTTTTCAGATTCACCAGAGAGGAAAAGATGTGCTAAGAAATTCATTGTGTCATTTTAAATACCATATGAAGATAGGGTTTCAAATTAAAATATGACAAAACTTAAGCTTTTTTAATCATTCAAAAAACTTCTGATTTTTTAGGGATACATAAAATATTGAATTTGAAATTAAAAGTCAAGTTTTATCAGCTTGTTTAGCAACATTCTTGATATGAGTGTTTTAAATTTCGTCATCTTTAATTAAAGTGATAAATTTATAATAATAAAGCTTATTATTCTATTGATAATTTTTATGAATGAGTATTAATTAAACAAATGGAGGTATAACATGGCAATTAAGAAGGTAATTATTATTGGTGCTGCAGGTCGTGATTTTCATAATTTCAACACTTATTTCAGAAATAATTCTCATTATAATGTCGTTGCGTTTACTGCAGCTCAAATTCCTGATATTGATGGACGTAAGTATCCTAAAGAACTTGCTGGGGAACTTTATCCTGAAGGGATTCCAATTTTTGCGGAAGCGGAATTAACGCAGCTGATTAAAAGGCATGAAATTGATGATTGTGTTTTTTCTTATTCTGATGTCTCGTATCAGAAGGTGATGACTATGAGTGCTATTGTTAATGCTGCTGGAGCTAATTTTAAGTTATTAGGTCCAAATGATACCATGATTAAGAGTTGTAAGCCTGTAATTGCAGTGGTGGCAAGTCGTACTGGGTGTGGTAAATCACAGACCTCTCGTACGGTTATTGAAGAGTTAATGAGTAAGGGTTTACGAGTTGTTGCTATTCGTCATCCTATGCCTTATGGCGATTTATTTGCTCAAAAAGTACAACGTTTTGCAACTATTGACGATCTAAAAAAACATAAGTGTACAATTGAAGAAATGGAGGAATATGAACCACATGTAAGTCGTGGTAATATCATATATGCAGGTGTTGATTATGAAGCTATTGTTAGAGCTGCAGAGAAAGATCCTGCGGGTTGTGATGTTATTGTTTGGGATGGAGGAAATAATGATTTCTCTTTCTATAAACCAGATTTGACAATTACCGTAGTTGATCCACACCGACCAGGTACTGAGTTGTCTTATTATCCAGGTGAAGTGAATTTACGTTTAGCTGATGTTGTTGTTATTAATAAAATGGATTCTGCATCGCCAGAAGGTATTCAAACGGTACGAGAAAACATAGCTATGGTCAATGCTAATGCTATTGTGATAGATGCTGCTTCACCAATATTAGTTAATAATCCTGATATCATAAAAGGGAAGCGTGTTTTGATAGTTGAAGATGGTCCTACGCTAACACATGGTGGAATGAAGATAGGTGCAGGAACTGTTGCTGCTCGTAAATTTGGAGCTTCGGAGGAGGTAGATGCTCGTCCTTATTTAGTAGGTAAGCTTAAGGAAACGTATGAGACTTATCCAAATATTGGAAGTATTTTACCTGCAATGGGGTATTCCGATCAGCAATTGAAAGACTTGGAAGCAACCATAAATGCATGTGATTGTGATTCTGTGATTATTGGAACACCAATTGATTTGACTCGAATCATAAAAATTAATAAACCCTATACGCGCGTTTATTACGATTTAGAGGAAATAGGATACCCAAAAGTATCTCATATTATAGATCAATTTATAAAAGAACAGAAACTAAAGGGGAAAAACTTTAGTTAGGGTAAAGTTTAAACATCAAAAAGGGAGCGCATTTGCACTCCCTTTTATTATTTAATTTTTTTGTGAAATTACTTGACTTCACTTCCTTTAATACCTTTAGATTTATCTGGCAAAATAAGGTTTAAGATAACACCTACAACTGATGCTAAACCAATACCTGCAAGAGAGAAAGTTCCATATGTAATTTGTGCACCACCGATACCAACTGTTAATATTATTGAGATGATAACTTGATTTCTAGTTTTACCAAAGTCAGCTTTAGCATCAATAAGTGTTCTGATACCAATACTAGCAATCATACCAAATAAAAGAAGCATAATACCACCTAAAACGGCTTCGGGTATCGTTTTTAAGAAAGCACTTACTTTTCCTATAACAGAAAAGCAAATAGCTGTTATAGCTGATATTCTTAAAATAGTTGGGTTTGTAATTTTAGTTAATGCAATTGCACCTGTAACTTCTGAATACGTTGTGTTTGGTGGTCCACCAAAGAATCCTGCGAAAGCAGTAGCAATACCATCACCTAAAATAGTACGATGTAAGCCGGGGTTCTTAACAAATTCTTTATTGGCAACACCGCCAATTGCGTACATATCGCCAACGTGCTCAATAACTGGAGCAACAGCAACTGGTAGCATATATAGAATAGCTCCCCAAGAAAATTCTGGTCTTACAAATTCGGGTAAAGCAATCCATGAAGCTTCTTGAATAGGTGTGAAATCGACAGCACCTAGGATTATAGAAAGAATATACCCAACAATAATTCCACAGAAAATAGGAATCAGTTTCATCATTCCCTTTGCGTATATAACAATTAATATAGCAGTAAGTAGAACTACTGAAGCAATTACCCAATTGGTTTTAGCCATGTTTACAGCAACAGGAGCGAGTGAAAGACCTATAATCATGATAACAGGTCCGACAACAACAGCGGGAAAAATTTTCTCAATTACTCGAAGTCCCCAAACTTTAATAATACCTGATACAATACCGTAAACCACACCAACTGCAATAAGACCTGATAGAGTTCCTGCGAAACCATAAAGTTCCGTTGCGGCAACAATAGGTGCAATAAATGCAAAACTACTGCCTAAAAAAACAGGAACCATACCCTTTGTTATCAAATGAAAGATAAGGGTGCCGACTCCTGCTGTGAATAGTGCTACTGCCGGATCGATACCGACAAGAAGGGGAACAAGTACTGTTGCTCCAAAAGCAACAAATAAGAATTGTACCCCTAGTACAATTTTCTTTGTGGGACTTTGGTAGTCCACATTCGAATTTTTTGATGAAATCATAAAATGGTTTTAATTGTAATACAAACTTGGCAAAGATAGTAAGGACGATAAGATTCCCAAATATAAATTTTACTTAGTATTAAGATTTTATCTTATAGGTCTTTATAAAATCACTTTTATGAGGCCTATTGTTGTGATGATATAACTGATTTATGGTTAGTGTACTGTTGATTCTTGCTTTGTTAATCATACTAAGTAGTCTGTTTTTATATAAATTTTTCTACTTTTGTTACTCGGAATTTTTCGTGAGTAAAATCGTATATTTGTATCCAATATAAATTGGAATTTAAATTTTAAATTAACCAATGATAGTTCACACTGACTTAAAAAATTTTTCAGCCTTAAATCCTGTTGTTACTATTGGTACGTTTGATGGAGTGCACCTTGGACACAAGAAGGTGATTGAACGTCTTAAGAAATTAGCAAAGGATGTTAATGGTGAGACTGTTATTTTTACTTTTTATCCACACCCTCGTTTAGTATTAAATATAAATAACGATGAGTTGCGGTTGATTAATACGCTTGAAGAGAAAAAAATATTGTTAGAGGCTGCTGGTGTTGATCACTTGGTGATTTATCCATTTACAAAGGAGTTTTCTAAGCTTTCGTATACCGATTTTGTTGAGAAAATTTTAGTGGACCAAATTGGAATGAAATACTTGGTTGTTGGTTATGACCATAAATTTGGACACAATCGTAAGGGCACCTATGAAGATCTTAAGGTTTATGCAGATAAATTTGATTTTAAGATTGAGCAATTGAAGGTTTTAAATATAGATACGATAGAAGTTAGTTCTACTAAAATAAGACAAGCTATAGCTGATGGTGATATTGAAACAACGAATAAGTATTTAGGTCATCGTTATTTTATAAAAGGTCTTGTTGTTGATGGCAGAAAACTAGGGCATAAGATTGGTTTTCCAACAGCAAATGTTGATCCTCAAGAGAGTTATAAGCTCGTTCCTAAAGATGGTGTTTACGCTGTTAAGGTTGAGGTTGATGACGTGATGTACAATGGTATGCTAAATATTGGGTTTAGTCCAACTGTTAATCATCAAATGGATAATCGTTCTATTGAAGTCAATATTTTTAATTTCGATCAGAATATCTATTACAAAAGCATTAGTGTTTATTTTTATAAGCGTATTCGAAGCGAGCAAATGTTTGATGGAATTGATGCCTTAAAGGTTCAATTAGCAAAAGACAGAGACACCGTTTCGGAATTACTTAAATAGAATTATTTCGAAATTTGAAAATATTAAAGCCGCTAGATAACTAATATCTAGCGGCTTCCTTTTGGTTTATTGATTCAGAAAATTATTTGTATAATCTTTTTCAAATGTCGTTTTAATTCTCATTCCATAAAACGAACGACAAACAAAGAAGTTAGGACTGAAGAATGCAAAAGCTAAACTCAAGATAACAGCGAAAATATTCTACATATCTGTTTGGGCATATTGCGTACAAATTTTCACCATATTTTTAGAGTCCTCAATATCAGCCTCGGTGCCAGAAGTGGGCCAAATATGGGTAGTATAAATGCTTTTTTCATAGTTTATTCAGTTAGTTTTTTGTTGATTAGTAACTGAAAATATGCATTATTATTAAACTGAACCAGACGATTTTATTAAAATTGAGGAAGTTGAAAAATTTAGAAATTGTTGAGTGCCTTGGTTTTTATGTCTTTAGTATGTGAGGCTTAGGTTTTTGCTGAACATTTTAAAATAAACGTCTCTCTAAACTATTTTGAATATTGAGATTTAGAATTTATTTGAATTAGAGTTTTTTTAATTTCGAACTCTTATTGTTGCGTGGTTGCCTAAAGAATAAGTCGACGTTTTGTATGTTTTTAGAGAGTATCGAGCTACTGATCCAGAAAAAGGCTCTCCAACTTGTAATATGTTGAATTTGCTATCGCAATCTGGGCAGACAGCAAAGTTGCCATCAAGTTCTAAATGGTTATCTGATTCCACGTCATTAGTACAGGTTGCATCGAATGCAACGATACCATCATTTAAGTGAACGAGAATAATACCATGATTTTTATAACCAACTTTTGAAATTCCAATAGTTTCTTCATCTAGGTAAATACAATTATTTTCAGCACCAAGTTTATTTTCATTATCATGGTAGGTGAAATCTACAAGTGTATATGGAACTATTTCATCAATATCAGTACCCTTACTACACGAAGAAAGGTCTATCAATATAAATAGAAATAGGAAAAAAAAATGTAAATTTGACTGTCTCAGTTTCATAAATATTGATTTTATGGAGTGGATATAAAATTAGGAATAAATATTACAATTATGAAAGGTGATTGGGGAAATATACTTTATATCGTATTAATGATTGTGTTTGTTATTTTCGGTGCTCTTAAAAAGAAAAAGCCTGTAAATATACCACAAGCCGATGACGATCTTCAACCAGAGGGTAAGTTATCTACTAGCGTAGAGCATATTTTTGATTCTTTATTGGGAGGAAATGTTTTCGAAGCTGAGCAAGAACATCCTTATGGGGTGATGCAAGATGAAATTGTAGAGGATAAAATTGAAGAAATACCAATAGATAAAATAAAAAGAGAACCTATAAAATACAGATCTCCAGCAATAAAGGAGGTGGAAGATGATGAGTTTGAAGATGATGATGAGATTGACTGGAAACAGGCTATAATTTATAGGGAAATATTAGATAGAAAGTATATCTAATTAAAAATTTCAGTACTTTTATATTAACGTCAGAGTTAAATTATAGGTGCATTAAGTTTAATTGTATATATTTGCACCTGAAAGAGTTCCGCAGTGTTGGGATTCTTTTTGTTTTTATATCGAGTGAGCAATGAATAGATTATTTGGTATAACAAAAGAATAAAATAAACGATAGAAAATAATACGAGGATTTATGTCTAAATATTCATATATAACCGAAGACGGTTTTAAGAAATTAAAAGCAGAATTGGATAAATTGCAAACCGTTGAGCGTCCTGAGATTTCAAGACAAATTGGAGAGGCTATTGATAAGGGTGATTTATCAGAGAATGCTGAGTACGATGCGGCAAAAGAGGCACAAGGATTACTTGAGGCTAAAATTTCACGATTGAAAGGAATTTTGATAAATAGTCGTATTATTGATGAGAGTAAAATTGATACATCTAAAGTTCAGATGTTGAATAAAGTAACGATTAAGAACACTAAGAATGGTGCTGTTATGACTTATACTTTGGTGTCTGAAACTGAAGCTGATTTTAAGAAAGGTAAGCTGTCGATTAATACACCTATTGCTAAGGGCTTAATTGGTAAAGTTGTTGGTGATGTTGTAGAAATTACGGTTCCTAATGGTGTAATTCCATTTGAAATTATCGATATTTCAATATAATTTGTACTCTATACAAAGCTTAAATAAAAAATAAAAGGATGTCAACAATATTCACAAAGATTGTAAATGGTGAGATTCCTTGCCATAAAATTGCTGAAGACGATAACTATCTTGCTTTTTTAGATATAAACCCATTAGCTATGGGACACACGTTAGTGATTCCAAAGGCAGAAGTGAGTTATATTTTTGATTTGGAAGATGATGTTTATGTAGGATTGACTTTATTTGCCAAGCGCGTGGCTAAGGCTATAGAAAAATCGGTTGAATGTAAACGAATTGGTGTTGCTGTTATTGGACTTGAAGTGCCTCATACGCATATTCATTTAGTGCCTATGAATGCACTTGGTGATTTAGATTTCTCTAATCCAAAATTAAATCCTTCACAAGAGGAATTATCTGAAATGGCTGAGACAATCCGTAAGAACTCCGATCAAGTCAACTTAAATGGCTTTTATAGATACTAGTAGACGCTATTGGTACGTACTGAAAAAGCCTTAAAAATATAAAAAGCCGTTAAAAGGAGATTCAATTTCCTTTTAACGGCTTTTTTTATATAAATGTTTCGTCCTAATATGTAGATATTTAGTGTATTCATCGTAATTGTCGAACTAAGAAGTAACATTATAATCTCACTTTTGGTTTTCAAAATGAGAGGTTTGGTATGTCTACCTTTTGTGTGACGTTTTTTCTTGAAATTTATTATTTAACTCGACCTGGGTTTTGTTTTACAAAATCGGACCAAGAACTTGCTTTTTTTGAGCCTAGAAGAGGATTTGCTTGAAAGAAATGACAAAGTGCAATGGCTATGGCATCGGTTTCATCAGAGTTAGTTGGGAAGTTCGGTAGGTTAAAATAGTGATCCATAATGGTTGCCATTTGTTCTTTCGATGCTGTACCAGTACCTGTAACCGCTAATTTAATTTTACGAGGAGCATATTCTGTAATTGGAATGTCACGTTGAAGAGCTGCTGCAATACAGACTCCCTGAGCTCGTCCTAGTTTCAACATTGATTGTACATTCTTGCCAAAAAACTGAGATTCAATAGCTAGTTCATCTGGTTTGTACTCATCAATGACTTGAAGAGTTCGTCTGAATATACGCTGTAGTTTTAGATAAGGATCGCCCAATTTTTTTAAATCTAAAATACCCGAAACTAGTATGACTGGCTTTTTCCCTATGACTTTAAGTAGAGCGTAACCCATACAGTTTGTTCCTGGGTCAATACCCATTATGATTCTATCCTTGTTCAAATTTATTGTTTTTTAGATGTAATTTTTTGAAGAAGTATGCCAATTATAATAATCGCAAGACCTATCCAAGTGCTAAGGTATATAGATTCCCCGATAATTAAATGAAGTAGGAAAAGGGAAATAAAAGGGCTGAGAAAAACTAGATTCCCAATTTTATCCATACTACTTGTAAGTTTCATTGCTTTTAACCAAAAAATATAAGCTATACCACATTCTATCAGTCCAATGTATATTGCCGCAGTTATACTATTAGAATCGGGTAGGGTTATTTTACCGAAGAAAGCCAAAGTAATTAGGCTAAAAATAAGGCCGAAAACAAAGTTCAAAAAAAGTTTGTGAGTAGCCTTGCGTTCATCTTTTGTATTAAAAATCCAGAATAGAGACCAAACTATAGAGCTTCCCAAAGCTAAAATAATTCCCCATGTGTTGGGAGATTGAATGCTCGTGAATGAACCTTTGTTTGCAATGATGATAACTCCAATAAAGCTGAGTAGAATACAAGCTATGCTTTTTAGTCCAATTTTTTGTTTAAGAATTGGAATAGAAAGAAGAACGAGAGTTATGGGCCAAATGTAATTTAAGCTAAGCGCTAATTGTGCCGATAATAAAGAGTAGGCCTTAAATAGTATAAGGTAATAGAGAAACGGATTGAGAAAGCCTAATAGTGCAGACTGAAGTACAGCAGATTTGGGTGTACTCCATATTGCTTTTAGTTCGCCATTAAAAATGAGTATTGTCGTAAATAGGATCGTAGCGGTAGCAGATGAAATACCTAATAGATGAAGGTAGTCCATTCCATTAAGGGCAATTTTAAATGCTGTAGCAACGGTTGACCATAATAAAGTTGCAGTTAATGCAAAAATATAGGCTTGGCTTTGTTTCTTCAAAACTTCAGAACTGAATTAAAATACAATTAAATATTTGAAATTAATGTCTTATGCCGTGTTCAAACATTGTAGTTGAAAAAGTAAGGATATTTGTTTGGTACTTAGCCACAAAAATAGCTTTACATCTTGGTTCAAAATCTTGGCGATATTTATTAAGCTGGGCTTCGTTTTTGAAGAATAATTGTAAAGAATAGGTTTGGCTACCATCTTCTTGCTGCACCATAACTTTACAAAAATAATTATTTGTAAATGTTCCCGTTTCCTTAATTAATGGAATAAATTTTTCTTTTATCCATTCACAAAATTCCCCTTCAATTGAACTATGTAGAATGTAACTTGTGTTGTAAATAATCATTGTAAGTAAATTTATAATCTGATATTAATTGGTGATTTTATTCCTAATGCGTGCGTACTTTTCACGTGCCTTAACAGAATATATGCTTTCAGGATAATCTATAATTATTTTTTTATAGTTGGCATCACTCTCTTTAATTCTATTCTGAAGTTCGAGTAGTAAGGCTTGTTTAAAAAGAGATTTGGCGGCTAAGTTTTCGTAAGGATGTTCTTTTATAATGATTCCTAATTCTTTTATAGCCTCTGTATAAAGATGTTTTGAATTGTCTATTTCATAGAGCCTATAATGCACTTCGTCGCTTAAGCTGTGTCCAGGGAAAGCTTCGAAAAAATCATTTAGCATGATTTTAGCAGAATCAGTTTTATTCTGGAAAATTAAAAAATCAGCTTTAGCAAAATATTTCATTGCCGAATAAGTAGAATCAAGTGTTGTGTTGTCTGCAATAAGTTGAGATAAGTCTAGTGCGTCGTTAGCAATAAGTTTTGATGTACTTCCCTTTAAAACATCTAATTGTGCTTTTGCCCAATCGAATTCTCCCAAATAATAGGATACCTTGGCTTTTTGTAATTTAGCCTCATAACCAATTGGGTTATTTTTATTTCCCGTTTCAATTTGAGAATAAAGTAAGATGGCATCCCATTTCTTATTTTCAAGTAAATTGATATTAGCTAGTTCTAATTTAATATTAGCCTTATCACCAGATCTGATGTTTCGATTTTCCAAAGCTGTTTTAAGTTGTGCTTTGGCTTTATCAATTTTGTTTAGTTTAAAAGCGCTTAAATGTGTAAATCTAATTAATGTGTAAATCGATTGATTTATGTTTTTTAAGTTATCAAAATAGGTTGCGTAATCTTGATAAAGAGTTTCCCAGTCTTTAAGTTGAGTATCAGGTTTTGCTTCGAGATATAGATGTTTGTTTTCTAGATTTCCAATTTGAGCGATACCGTATAGCTTTAAATTATTTCCTTGAATAACTACTTCGTAGCATTTTTGAGCTGTGATGTAATCTTTGTTGTTGCTAGAAGTTTTAGCAAGTTGTATTAGTTTTTCGCCACCATTATTTTTGAGAAGGTCTATTGATTGAGCAAGAGAAAAGGCAAGTTCAAATTGTTTTTTTTGAGTATAATACCACAGTAGTAATTCTTTGTAAACTAGATTATTTTTGTTTGATTGAACTTGTGAAATTAAGTTGGTCTTTAGTATTTGATCTAAATCTGAGTTTATATCCTGAGAAAGAGTAGATTGTAATTGACTCTGTATTTGTTGAAGTTTCTCTGGCGAAACCGATAAAGCCATCATATATTCATCAACCATTAATTTAAAATTGCGTTGATATAAGTAGATATTCGCAATTTCAAAATGGAATAAGTGGTTTTCTTTTAAAGCCAATCGTCCTTTTTTGTAGGTTTTTATGGCTAGTTCGAATTCGCGTTTAGCCCTTAAAGCATTGGCAACACTAATATATTCTCGTTTGTTTGGAATAATATTATAAATGGTTTTATTGTACTGCTTGTTGGCTTTATCTGCATCACCCGATTCCTTGTAAATATACCCTAACTCTATCTGAAAGAGCCTATCATCGGGATGTTTACGAATTTCTTTTTTTACAGATTTTTCGGCTTCTGAATAATTTTCAAGTTTTAATAAACAAGTTATATAATAGGTGTAATAAGTTCTTGATTGGGTTGTTTGATAGAGTTCATTAAAAATGCTAGAAGCAGCCTCGAATTCTTTATCTCTGAAGTATCGATATGCCAACTGGCTATTTCTTTCTTGTGCAAATGACAGGGAAGGAATAATTAAGCATATAACTAACAGATATAATATATACTTCTTCAAGAGATAGAATTAAGTGAGGTTAATTATTTCTAATACGAACTTAATCAAAAATATAAAAACCCGAGAGAAATCCCTCGAGTTTTAAATAGGTATATTAAAATCAATTGCTTGATTAAAACTTAGTCAATCATATCGAATCCTGTAAAAGGAATTAAAGCTTTAGGAATTCTAATCCCTTCAGCACACTGATTATTTTCTAAAAGAGCAGCTAATATTCTAGGTAAAGCTAATGCGCTACCATTTAATGTATGAGCTAGTTTCGTTTTTTTCTCATTCTTTTCTTTAAAGCGTAGTTTCAAACGGTTTGCTTGATACGATTCAAAATTAGAAACAGAACTAACTTCTAACCATTTGTCTTGAGCTGCAGAGTAAACTTCGAAATCGAACGTTAGGGCAGAAGTAAAACTTGTATCGCCACCACATAAGCGTAATAAACGGTATGGTAATCCTAATTTCTTAATAAGACTTTCAACATGAGCAACCATTACTTCTAAAGTCTCATACGATTTATCAGGATGTTGAAGTTGAACAATCTCAACTTTGTCAAACTGATGAAGACGATTTAATCCACGAACATCTTTACCGTAAGAACCTGCTTCACGACGGAAACAAGCCGAGTAAGCTGTGTTTTTAATAGGGAAGTCTTCAGCTTTTAAGATCACATCACGGTAGATGTTTGTAACAGGAACTTCTGCTGTAGGAATCAAATATAAGTTGTCTTCAGTGGCATGATACATCTGTCCATCTTTATCAGGAAGTTGACCTGTGCCATAAGCCGAAGCTTCATTTACCATCAATGGAGGAATAACTTCTTCGTATCCAGCTTTGCGGTTTTCGTCAAGAAAAAAGTTGATTAAGGCTCTTTGTAGGATAGCTCCTTTACCTCGGTAAAGAGGAAAACCAGCTCCTGTAATTTTATTTCCTAATTCAAAATCGATGATATTATATTTCTTTGCCAATTCCCAATGAGGTATAGCACCTTCATATAAATTTGGCATTTCACCTTCGGTTCTTTCAATCACATTATCCTCTTCACCTTTACCAGCTGGTACTGATGGATGAGGAATGTTAGGAATTTTAAGAAGTAAATCATGTAGTTCAGCTACTGTAGAATTCATTTCTGTATTTAATGTTGAAATGGATTCTTTCAACTCTCCAGTTTTAGCTTTAGCAGTATTTGCTTCATCAGCTTTTCCTGATTTAAATAGCATACCAATTTCTTTTGAAAGGCTATTCATTTCAGCTTGAGTGCTATCTAGTTTAGCTTGAGTGGTTTTTCTTACTTCATCCAACTCAATAACTTGATTGATAATTTGAGTAGCATCGAAATTTTTTATGCTTAAAGCCTTAATGGCTTCTTCTTTATTCTCTTGTAAGTATTTTAGACTTAGCATGTGATATCTATTGAATATGATTATTCTCGAATTAAATGGAACTTGTATTGAGTACCTCGAGACTTTTTACTAACAATTGGTAAAAATAAAAAAATCTCCTGTCTTTACATGAAATAAAGAGAGGAGATTTAAATATTTTAATGCTAAATAAATTATTCAGCAATAGGCTCAATAGAAACATATGATCTGTTGTCTCTTTTCTTTTTGAAAACCACTGTACCTGCTGTTAAAGCAAATAATGTGTGATCTTTTCCACAACCTACGAATTCACCTGGGTTATGAACTGTTCCTCTTTGACGAACAATAATACTACCAGCTTTGGCAGCTTGTCCACCGTAAATTTTTACGCCTAATCGCTTACTTTCGGATTCTCTACCGTTTCGTGAACTACCGGCTCCTTTTTTATGTGCCATTTTTAGATATTTTTAAGGATTAAGCAAAGATTTCTTCAATCTGAATATGAGTAAGATTCTGACGGTGACCGTTCAGTTTTCTGTATCCTTTTCTTCTTTTCTTTTTGAATACTTTAATCTTATCAGCTCTCATATGTGAGATTACTTTAGCGCTAACTTTAGCACCTTCAATAGCTGGAGCTCCAACTACTATTTCACCATCTTTGTCTAACAAAAGAACTTTGGCGAATTCTACTTGTCCACCTTCTTCAGTTTGAAGTCTGTGAACAAAAATCTTTTGGTCTTTTTCAACTTTGAATTGCTGACCAGCGATTTCTACAATTGCGTACATTATTCTACAATTTTCGGTTTATTCCTGAAGGTGGGTGTTTTAATACATTCAAAACATCCTCTTTTCGAACCTCCAATGGAAATGTTTTCGGACTGCAAAAATAGAAAACAATAATTGATATACAAAGTTTTAAAGTGAAAACATTGTGTTTTGAGCCATACTTAAAATAAAATGATTCAGATGTTTATCTTTATTTGTGTTTTTATATGAAAATGATATGTTTTATAATGTTGTCTTGAGGTATAAAGGATTGCGACTTGAGTTTAAGTTTATATTTAGTAAATTGCTACGTCTATATTGTGCTAATTGAGCTTTTAAGATACAAGTTTAATTGTTAATGTTCTCGGGATGAGTATATAATTTGGATGCGTTCCAGAAACAGAAGTCAGAAAACAATTTATATATTTGTTAATATAATTAGTTGAATAATAATTTTAATGAATTTTATAGGATTCGTTTAGTTCTTTTGTTTATTTTTATGATATGTCGACTTGTTGATTGAATAGGTGTTGAAATTAGGAATTACTCATGGGAAAAATCAGATTAAATATACTAGGATTATCATATAGCCAAACTCAAACGGGTGCATATGCATTGGTTTTAGCTGAGGAAGATGGGGAGAGAAGAATCCCAATTATTATAGGAGGGGTAGAAGCTCAAGCAATAGCTATCCAATTGGAAGAACTGGAACCGCCTCGTCCTTTAACTCACGATTTATTTAAAAGTTTTGCTGTTGCCTTTTCAATTAATATTGTAGAAGTTAATATTTATCGATTACACGAAGGTATTTTCTATTCCGAATTGATTTGCGAAAGTGGTAACAATAGAGTTCGAATTGATTCTAGAACTTCAGATGCTGTTGCAATTGCTCTCCGATTTAAATGTCCAATTTTCACAAGTGAAGAAATTATTGAAAAGGCAGGAATCTCTTTAAAAATTGAAGGAGAGTCTGATGATTCGAAAGTTGCTCCTGAAAAAGAAGTTAAAACAACATCGGCGCCTCGAAAGCCCGATCCATTTGAAGCTTATTCTAAGTCTCAGCTCCAAGAATTGCTCGATACTGCAATTGGAAATGAAGATTACGAAAAAGCGTCACAAATACGTGATGAATTAAATAAGAGATAAGTTAATACGATATCTCTATTCAGAAAAAAAACCTGAAAGAATATGAACCGATTAGGTTCTATCTTTCAGGTTTTATAATTTAATCGGTAAAGATTATTATAATGATTGTCTTATTTACTGATTGATTTTATCAATTACTTCAGGATTGTGTTTATGCTTAAAGAATATTGCAAAGAGTACTGCTATTATTAGAGAATAAATAGCGAATGTATTCCAAATATCCATCCATATAAAATTACCTTCGTTGGAAGTGAAAAATTCGCCTATAATGATACCACTTACCCAAGAACCGACAATTGCACCGAATCCATTAGTCATCATCATGAATAAACCCTGAGCACTTGATCGTATGCTTGGGTCACATTGTGTCTCAACAAAAAGAGAACCTGAAATATTGAAGAAATCGAAAGCCATTCCATAAATAATACATGATAGAATAATCATCCAAAGTCCTCCTGATGGATCGCCATAAGCAAATAGTCCGAATCTTAAAACCCAAGCAACCATACTTATAAGCATCACTTTCTTAATCCCAAATTTCTTTAGGAAGAAAGGAATAGCAAGAATGAATAGGGTTTCAGATATTTGAGAAATAGACATGATAATAGTCGAATATCTTATAACAAAAGAATCTGCATACTCAGGAATTTTTCCAAAATCAGACAGAAATGTATCTCCATACATATTTGTTAGTTGTAAAGCTGCTCCTAAAAACATTGAGAATACGAAGAATAAAGCCATTTTGCGATTTTTGAACAACTTAAATGCGTTCAAACCCAAGGTTTCTACAAGTGAGGTGTTTTTTTGACCATTATTTTGTGGTTTACATGCTGGCATGGTAAATGAGTATGCTGCCAGAATGAAAGAAGCAATGGCACCAATATAAAATTGATTTTCTGTCGCTTTTGATCCTGTTAAATTAGTTACCCACATGGCTGCAATAAAACCAATAGTTCCCCAAACTCTTATGGGAGGGAATACTTTAATGACATCGTATTTATGATTTTTTAGAATTGTGTACGAAATGGAATTCATTAAAGCGATGGTTGGCATATAACAAATCATAGCCAATAAAATGACCGTGATAAATAAAGTTGGATCATCTACCTGAGGAAGATAAAGTAATGCTGCGCCGCCTAATAGGTGAAGAATACCATATAATTTTTCAGCATTCATCCATCTGTCAGCTATAATTCCAGTAAGTGTTGGCATAAACAAGGATGAGATTCCCATAGTTGAGAAAACGGCCCCAAATTCTTGTGGTGACCAGCCCTTATTTCCAAACCAATAATTAGCAATGGTTATTAACCATGCTCCCCAGATAAAAAACTGAAGGAAGTTAAATAGTGTCAATCGACCTTTGATTCCCATAGTGAGTTAAGTATAATTAGAAGTTAATGTGTTTAGTTCAAATTTAATGCTTTAAACGGTGTTTAGCTACTATCTGCAGGCGTGTAGATATGCTCTTGATTTAGGATTTTTGGTTGTTAAGTAGTGAGAAAGGATAGTAATGATTCCTTTCAATATAAAATAATGATTGGTTGTTTTTACCCCCTATTATTGTATGACTTCAAAACTAATAAAAAAAATAGAAATAGTCCTTAATATATTGTTTGTATTGATTTTACTTTTTTGTGTAAATATCTACGGAATACTTTTATATGTAACCTATTTTTAACAGATATAAATTCTCATAACTTAAAAGGCTTGATTTTATTAAGTGTGTAGTTGTTTGTGTATGAGTATTATGGATAAATTTAAACCTTCTTTGGAAGAATTTAAACTTTTAGCTTATAGGTTAGAGTTATACTTGCAAGAGAAGAAAATTCCGTTTTACGCAAAGGTTTTAATTTTTTTTATTTTGACCAGATAAGTGAATCGAGAAGGCGCAGAACCTTACTTTAAAATGTTAAGATTAAATAGGTAAACGGATTTTCTGAAAAGTTCAAAAGAAAAGTAAGCTTGTAAAATCAAGAGGTGAAACTTTAAATTAAGTAATACTAAATATCTTTTTACATATTATAATTATGTAGTTCATCAGCCAAATTGTATTAACCAAAGTGAATGAAAGTAATGTTAAAAATAAATCGATTTCCCCTATTAATTACATGTTGTCTTATGACTATTTTATCTGGTTTTGCACAGAATAATCCAACGAATGAAGCGCCCAATTTAAAAGGCAAAAAAATACTGATTGTATATGGTGGTTGGCCTGGACACAAGCCAAAAGCTTTTGTCGATAAAATTACGCCTTGGCTACAAAAAGAAGGCGCTGAGTTGACAATCTCTGCAAGTTTAGATTCTTATACCGATGAAAAATTGATGTCAGAAACCGATTTGGTAATTCAGTCGTGGACCATGGGAAAGATTAGCGAGGAACAAGTAAACGGATTGTTAAAAGCGGTTCGAAATGGAACAGGTTTGGCAGGCTGTCATGGTGGTATTGGTGATTCTTTTCGCGAAAAAGCGGAGTATTTATTCATGGTAGGTGGACAATGGGCTGCGCATCCTGGCGGTAAAATTAATTACGAAGTAACTATTTGTGATGTTGAAGATCCAATTACAGAAGGATTGAGTGATTTTAAAGTGGAGGATACCGAACAGTATTACATGTTGGTAGATCCCAATTCGAAGGTGCTGGCAACAACAACTTTTACTGGGGAGAACAGTTCGTGGATTGATGGAGCCGTAATTCCAGTTGTTTGGAAAAAGTATTATGGAAAAGGACGGGTTTACAATTTAACGATTGGTCATGAGCCTAAAGATTTTGATAATCCATCGGTATGGACGATGCTAAAACGAGGATTTGCTTGGGCTGCCGAAAGTAAATATCAAGCCAAAGAGAATTTAATTTCGCCAGTTTACAAGTCCAAAGATTAACCGAAATAAGTTAATCAGATAAAAATAGCTCATTCTTAATAGTTAGAAAAAGATGAAAAAAATATACCTCGCATTTGTATTGTTTACAATTGCCGTAACAATAAATGCACAGAATTTAATGGATTATAGTTGGGAAATTCTAGAAACCAGTGGTGATGTGGTAGGACGTCACGAGAATGCTTTTGTTGAATTTAATGATCAGTTTTATTTGATTGGGGGCAGAGGAATTAATCCTGTGAATGTGTTCGATCCGGTAACGAATACTTGGGAAACGAAAGGCAAAACACCAATAGAACTGCACCATTTTCAGGCTGTGGTGTACAAAGATGCAATTTACTTGGCTGGTGCTATGACTGGGCCTTACCCAAAGGAGATTCCTTGTAAATACATTTGGATTTATTATCCGAAGCAAGACAAATGGGAAAAAGGTGCTGAAATACCTCTTGAAATGAGAAGAGGTGGAGGTGGTGTCTTTATTCGCGATCATAAAATTTATAGGGTATGTGGAATTGAATACGGACATACCAGTGGCACAACAAACCTTTTTGATACCTACGATTTAGAAACTAATAAATGGGAAAGTTTAACCAAAGCCCCACATGTTCGTGATCATTTTTCAGCCATTGTGGTAAATGATAAATTGTATTGCATTGGCGGAAGAAATACCAGTGTGCATTATAAAGATAATTTTGGCGCATTCTTTTCTGCGACTATTCCTTTTGTCGATGAATATGATTTTGAATCGGGTAAATGGTTTACGCATAAAAATACGCTTCCTGTGCCCACCGCAGCAGGTGGAATTGTTACCGTAGACAATAAAATCATTTATATGGGAGGCGAAGGAATGAGCAAAAAAGCATATGCCGAAACGCAATGTCTTGATTTGGAAACCGGAGAGTGGCAATTATTAGCTCCTTTACAAATAGGCAGACATGGAAGCAATGCAATTTACTACAATAACAAAATCTATTTTGCTGCTGGTAGTTATAAACAAGGTGGTAGTAATATGAACTCAATCGAAATTTTCACCATGAAACCGTGATGTGTCAATTAATTGGTTTGACATACCTGTGTGGTATATGATTTAAATGAAATCCAGATGAAACAATTTGTTTTATCTGGATTTATTTTTTCAGTATGAGTTGGCAGTATGGGTAAAAAAGATGAATCAATATGTACAAGGTAATGGTTCCAATCAAGGTAAGTGATCTAAGATCATGTGCGATTATCGAAAACAATTTATCTTTTACCAGATTTACTTCCATAATTCGTCGTGCTGTAATTTAATTTCTTTTGATTTCTGCGATAGCAAATTGTTTTCTAAACCACCATCTTTCCCAAATTGTGTGTGCGATTTCTATTATTAGACAACTACCTGTGGTGTTCCATAAACCATCATTATCGATGTTTTTCCTTGAAAATATTGGTTTTAAACTAAGTGTTGATGAAACAACCCTAACCATTGGAGAGCTTTATACGATAACTACTAATAAAGTAGCTAAAGATCGCAAAGGCGTACCGATTGTTATAATTCAAGGTCCTCAATCTTAAAATATCAGATCAATCTTAAGAGGAATACTGAGATTATTATGTATATAGTGCATCTATCTAACAATTTTGTGATAACTATAATTGATTAGGGGGAAGAATTAAGTGATTTTTTTATCGAATTGGATATTATTTCGGTTTATTTACTCTGATTTTAGTAGCTGATTAATGAATTATGTGTCTTTTATGTATCAGTAGTATAGTTGTTTGGAAGAATTTAAACCTTCTTTGGAAGAATTTAAACTTTCAGTTTATGGGTTAGAGTTAAACTTGCAAAAGGAGAAAAATCGATATTACGCAAAGGTTTGAAATTCTTATTGCGCAAAGGTTTTAAATTTTATTTTGACCAGATCGATAATACAAATCTAAGTAACAAGGTATTTCTTCTGCCTTCATTTTATTCTAACCTAATTATTAAAAGATGAAAAGAAAACTTAATTTATTACTCTTGATGCTTATTTTGAGCGTTACTGCTTATTCACAGCAGAAAGTAGTATCGGGTAAAGTAGTAGTCAAAGAATCCGGGGAGTCTCTACCAGGTGTTGCTGTTGTTGAGAAGGGTACTACCAATGGAACTTCTACGGACATAAATGGTAATTATACCATTTCGGTTAACGAAAATGCCATTTTACTTTATTCCTTTATTGGTTTTACGACTTTAGCACAGGAAGTTAAAGGGCTATCTGTAATCAATATTGATCTTGCTGAATCTTCAATCGGTTTGAATGAAGTAGTAGCAGTTGGTTACGGTGTTATGAAGAAAAAGCTGGTTACCGGTGCCAATCTCTCAATTGGTGCTGATGAAATGCAGGGGCAGAATAGCACTCAAGCTTTAGAGGCTATTCAGTCTTTTTCACCTGGTGTAAATATTACCCAATCTTCGGGGATGCCCGGTGAAGGCTTTAAAGTTAATATAAGGGGTTTGGGTACCGCTGGTAATTCCGCTCCTCTGTACGTTATTGATGGAGTGGCCGGGGGTGATATCAACAACCTCAACCCTGCCGATATTGAATCCATCGATGTGTTGAAAGATGCGGCTTCTGCAGCGATTTATGGTTCACGTGCAGCCAATGGTGTAATTATGGTAACAACTAAAGGTGGTCGAAAAGGACGTATAGTTGTAAGCTACGATGCGTTTTATGGTGTTCAGAATGTGGCTAAAATGCCTGATTTGCTGAATGCTAAGCAGTTTATGGAAATCTACAATGAAGAACGTGTGGTTTCTGGAAAAGAAGCTATTGATTTTGCTTCTGTAATTCCAGATTTATATTCGCAAATTAATAGTGGTCAATGGAATGGCACAAACTGGATGAAAGAAATTGAAAACAAAAATGCACCCATTCAAAATCATGCTATTAACATTTCTGGAGGCTCTGATCAGTCAGTTTTCGCCCTAGGCTTCTCTTATTCTTCGCAGGAAGGTATTTTAGGGGCACCGGTTGAACCCACGAATGAGAAATATACTGTTCGTATGAACAGTGATCATATTATCTATGAAAACGGAGATCTTGATGTTATTAAGGTCGGTCAAACTTTTAACTACAGTTTCCGTGAGAAATCTGGTGTAGCCATTGGCAATAAGTATTATAATGACATACATAACATGTTGACAGGAAACCCTTTGGTGCCTAGTCGTAATGCTGAAGGCAACTATTATGAAAGAGCAGATTTGCAGGCATCAGGGTTGGAAGCGATTTCTACCAGACTTTATAATCCTCAGGCTTTAATGGAATATAATAGAGGGATGAATGAAACGCAAAACTACAATATCAATAGCAATGCTTATCTTCAGGTTCAGCCAGTTCGCGATTTGATATTTAAAAGTAGTTTTGGATATCGAATGTCTGCCGATGCCTATCGCAACTACCAGCCTGCCTATAACCTAGCTGGAGATGCCGGTCTTTCTACAGGGAGTATTAATCAAAATGGTGGTAGCGGATACAGCTGGACACTAGAAAACACTGTAAATTATAAATTTGATTTGGATCAACATTCGTTTGACGTATTAGTGGGACAATCGGTTGAAAAATGGGGCTTTGGCTCACGTATGGACGTCACCAATGCCAATCCAACTTTTGAGGGATTTGATTATGCTTATCTTGACAATACGGACGGATTAACATCTGGTGTAACCAGTATTTCAGGCGGGCCGAATAACCAAGGATCTTTGGCCTCTTTCTTCGGAAGGGTGAACTATGACTTTAGCGAAAAGTACCTAATGAGTTTTGTGATGAGAGCCGATGCCTCCTCTAACTTTGCTTCAGGTAAGCAATGGGGTTACTTTCCATCGGTTTCTGCCGGATGGGTGATGACAGAAGAAAGTTTTTTGAAGGATAACAATATTTTAGATTTCCTTAAGTTGAGGGCCAGTTGGGGCCAGAATGGTAATGCTGATATTGATCCTTATCAATACCTAAGTTTGATTGGTTTTAATGTTGAAAACAATTACCGTTTTGGAAGTGACCGGAATAAGATGCAGTTGGGAGGCTTTCCTTCTGTTCTTCCAAACCCTGATGTGAGTTGGGAGACGTCTGAGCAGCTGAATCTTGGTGTGGATGCTTATATTATGAGTTCGAAACTGCAGTTAGCCTTTGATTACTATATCAAAACCACGAGGGACTGGCTAGTTCAGGCACCGATTGCGGATATTATGGGACCTAATCCTCCATTTGTAAATGCCGGAGATATTGAAAACAAAGGTTTTGAATTGGGGCTGCGCTGGAAGGATAATTTCGGTGATTTCAAATATGGTGCTCATTTTAACGTTTCTAGTAATAAAAATGAAGTTATCAAAATGGGTGATAATACTGGTTTCATAGAAAGTGACTATAATATTATTTCTCAGGGAACGGATCCTGTATACCGAGTAGAAGTTGGTCATCCAATTGGGTATTTTTACGGTTATAAAACCGCAGGGGTATTCCAGAACCAAACTCAGATTGATAACTGGACACATGGCTTTTTGCAGGATGCACCCGCACCTGGTGATTTAATTTTCTCAGATACTAATGGAGATGGAGATGTCTCACCAGAAGATAAGGTCATGATTGGTAATCCACATCCTGATGTGAGCATTGGATTTGGTCTTAATTTTGCCTACAAGGGTTTTGATTTTTCAGTAAGCGGTAAAGGTTCATTCGGACACCAGATTCTTAAATCTTATCGTTCATTTGGTGATAGGGAATTCGACAACTATACCACTGAAATATTAGGTCGTTGGACGGGTGAAGGTACTTCTAATAAAATTCCACGTATGACTGCCGGAAACAGCACCAATAGGTTGAATATTTCCGACCTTTATATTGAGGATGGTGACTTTGTTAAAATTCAAGATATAACTTTAGGGTATGATTTTAAAAAACTGTTTCCTAAAATGCCCTTTGGACAAGCCCGTTTCTATGTATGTGGACGTAACCTGATAACCTTTACCGATTATTCAGGTATGGATCCTGAAGTGGGGTATGGCAGCGAACAATCTTATGCGTCAGGTATTGACCTAGGTTTTTACCCAGCTCCACGTACTTACTTGATGGGAATTAATTTGAAATTCTAAAATCCTTAAATTTTGATAACTATGAAACGAATAGCATATATATATATAATACTTGCTGCTTTGCTGGTAAGTGGCTGTGAAGACTTTTTAAGCTTTGATCCGCTAACTCAGAAAACTTCGGCAAACTATCCTGCAAATGCGGAAGAAGCAAAGCAAATGATAGCGGGAATTTACACCACCATGAATAATGAGCATCAAGTCGCAGATGGAAGCTACCTTTTCGCTAATATAGTTGCCAGTGACGAGATTTTGGGCGGCGGTGGAGTAAACGACATAAAACCACAAGCTTTCGAAGCCTTTATGTATTCAGATTTGGATATGTTGGGACACAACTGGGAAACTACTTATGAGGGTATTCATCGAGCTAATTATGCAATCGAGAATTTGCCAGAAATGGATGAGGCTGTACTTACTGCTGCAATGAGAAATCAGTATTTGGGTGAAGCTTATTTTTTGAGAGCCTTCTTTTACCACCGTTTGGCTACACTTTATGGAAGTGTTCCGCTTAAAATAACCACTGAAGTTGTTGATTTGCCAGGCGCCTCTGCGGAGGAAATATTTGCACAAATTGCCTCGGATTTGAAGATGGCTATTGAAATTATGCCGGAAACCCCCTATACAGACATTGAACAGGGACACGCTACTCGTTGGGCAGCCCAGGCCATGATGGCTCGCGTTTGGTTGTTCTATACGGGTTTTTATCAGAATACTGATCTACCCTTGGTAGAAGGTGGCAGTGTGAGTAAGCAAAATGTTATTGACTACCTGACTGATTGTGTTGGACATAGTGGTCATAAGCTGGTCGGCGATTTTCATGAGCTTTGGCCTTACACAAACTCGCTGACCATTGGTGATTATGATTATATTCAAGATTATATGGCTGACACCGGTAAAAAACTAGTTTATGCCAGTGACAACGGAGCACGAAACCCAGAAACTATGTTTGCCCTTCAATTTAATAATTTTGCCAACTGGGATATCCGCAGGGGCTATTCTAATACTTATCAGTTGTACTTTGCCTTGCGTGGTTTACAATCAGTTGATAAAACCTTCCCCTTTGCAGGAGGATGGGGACAGGCAAACTCCATACCAAAGCAATGGGTTGACCAGTGGATGGTAGATGAGCCAAATGATCCACGTATTGGTGCTTCGGTTATGGATATTGCAGCAGAACTTCCCAATTATGCTGTAGGTCAATGGGATTTTGTGTTGGAAAGTAATTACTGGGGCAAGAAATATAATGGTATTTCTGCTAAAAACCCTGAAACCGGCGAGGCTGTGCATGATTACAGTGTATTAATGTATGGCAATCAGAACAACAATCAATTATCACATGGCGATGATTTGGTTTTTATCCGTTTCGCCGATGTGCTGCTTATGTTGTCTGAACTAACTGGGGATGCTCAGTATATGAACGAGGTGCGTGACCGTGCAGATTTGCCACCGGTGACTTATTCTCTTGAGAATCTTCAGAAAGAGCGTCGTCATGAGTTGGCCTTTGAAGGTCTGCGTTATAATGATATGCGTCGCTGGGGGGCTACCTATACTAAAGCGGCTTTGGAGACTCAGGTTGGAACACCGGTTCTAAACTTTGGCAAGCCTGCTGTTTTTAATGGTTTGAATCCTAAAGGCTACAGTGCTCGCTATGACGAAACCAAAGGTTTCTTCCCTATTCCTCAGTCTCAGATCGACCTATCCAAGGGGCTTTTGGAGCAGGTGGAAGGATACAGAAATGGTGAGGGTCTTTACTCAGGCTGGAGTAATTAGTGGTCAGAAATAATACTTTTAAAAGGGATTGTCTCATTAGGGACAATCTCTTATCCGGGTATGCCATGCACGGTAACAAAGTACGCTGTGCGGGGGGATAGTCGTCAAGTCCTAGCGATATGATCTTTAATGAAAAAGACATTTACTATAGTATGCTTAGATGGGGAATTGCAGCTACTGAATTAGCAGAAACAAGTTTTCAAGTAGGAAAAAATGAATTATGGCCAATACCAGATGCTGAAATTAGTTCTAATGCAAGTGTTGGTACTGAAGATTAAAATCCAGGATATTAATAAAAGTAGTTAATAATTGAGTTCTTTTTAAATTAATGGCGAGGTGTTAAAACTCGTCATTAGTTAAAAATAAATCTAAACATACTTTGTAATTATTTTTAATAGAAAATACATTATGAGAACAATAAAATTATAAGCTTATTGTGTTTGATCATTTCTTTTTGGTCTTGTTCAAACGATGATGATGTGGTTGTACAATTGGAGTAGCCGTCATGTTCTATTGACTGTTGATGAAGCTTCTTATGATTTTACTGCTGGTTATGATGACATTCCGTTAAAAGGCATGGGAGAGAGACATCCTATTTACTGGTATCAAGAATATGAAGGAGGAAGATCATTTTACACTGTTTTAGGTCATAAATCTGAATCATATAAAGATAAAAAAAATTGAATTCAGGGGTGCAATATATTGGATATTTAATAAATAGATTTTTAACAAACTTTTTGAACCTATTTATATTAACCAATGCAACATGTTTTTTATAAATATGCCTATTTAGTTTTATCAAAAAAATTCAACTTATGATATGTTTACTTCAAAATATTTATTCAAAAAAACAAAACAAACAATTAACACTACCTAACTACAAAAACATTTGTTTAAGAAAAAAATAAATAGGATATGATAAAATATATTATGGTAATTTCAATGGCTTTTTATTGTGCTGTTGGATATAGCCAAACTGGAACAAATGCAAAGTACGTTTTTCTTTTTATCGGTGATGGAATGGGTGTAAATCAAATTTATGCTACGGAGATGTATGTAGATGCAAAACCTGGTGAAATTAAAGTAGACCGGCTTTTAATGACTGATTTTCCGGTATCGTCTAATATGACAACTTATTCTGCTAATACTTTTGTTACAGGATCGGCAGCAGCAGGAACAGCAATGTCAACGGGTTTTAAAACCGACAATGGAATTTTAGGAAAATCACCCGATAAATCAATAGTTTATGAGAGCATATCGGTAAAACTAAAACGCGCTGGTTTTAAAGTAGGAATACTTTCTAGTGTAATGATCGATCATGCAACACCTGCATCGTTTTATGCTCATCAGGATTCGCGTAATATGTACTATGATATTAGTATGGAACTACCCACTTATGATATTGACTATTTTGGAGGTGGAGGTTTCCATTATCGTAAAGGAAAGAACGGTGATCAGCCTGATTCTTATGAAAATGCAATTAAATATGGGTATACCATTGCAGATTCACATGATGAATTTAATAAATTAAAGAATGGAGATGAAAAGGTAATTGCAATTAATCCAGAGAGATACCCATTAGGTGAATTCTATTGGGTAATTGATAAAAGAGAGGGTGCGCTTTCTCTTGCTGATTTTACACAAAAAGGTATTGAGATACTGGATAATGATAAAGGCTTTTTTATGATGATTGAAGGTGGTAAAATTGATTGGGCATGTCATGGTAACGATGGAGTCACCATGATTCATGAAGTACTTGCATTTAATGATGCTATTAAAGAAGCCTATGCGTTTTACCTAGAACACCCCGATGAAACATTAATTATAGTTACCGCTGATCATGAAACGGGATCAATGTATACTGGTATTAATTATGCTATGCATCCAGAATTGTTGCAATACCAAGTGATTTCTGTTCAGGAATTTAAACGTAAAATGAATGATATTAAGGAGAATAATGAAAATAATATGGTTTCATTTCTTCAGATTTTAGATACCATTCAATCTGATTTTGGTTTAGGGAATAGTGCAATTGGTTTGGGTCTAGATGATAACGAAAAAGCGTTATTAAAAAGAGCATATGGAAACCAGTTTGAAGGGGGAAACGAGGTCAATCCGGATGCAGATTATTTAGTTTCAGAAGAGATTAAATCAATAGGAGAAACAGCCGCTTATATACTGAATAAAAAAGCAGGAATAGGCTGGGGTTCAAACGATCATTCAGGGATGCCCGTCCCAGTTAGGGTACTAGGTGCCGGACAGGAAGAGTTTTCTCGTTTCTTTGATAATACCGATTTACCTAAAAAAATACAGAAAGTTATGGGTATGTAAGTGAATTTTTTTAGATGAAATTCTTTTAAAAACATACTCAATTAATATGAATGTTATGTATCCTTCTGAAGGTAGTTATAATTTTAGTGCTGCAGATGCAATTGTAGATTTTGCTGTTGCAAATGATATGAATGTACATGGACACGCCCTAATTTGGCAGAATTCAACTCCTGATTGGGTGAAGAATTTTGCAGGTACCGACCAGAAATTTGAAGATATGATAGAGGATTATATCACAAAAGTTGTAACTCGTTATAAGGGAAAAATAACTTCTTGGGATGTCGTAACTGAGGCATTTGAAGATGAAACAGGGAATTTAAGGAATTCAGTATATCGACAAAAAATGGGCGATGATTACATTGCTAAATGTTATCAGTTTGTTTATGCTGCCGATCCTGATGTTTTGATTATCTATAATGATTATAATATGATTACCAACCAAACAAAACAAAATGCTGTTTTCACAATGGTTGATGATTTTATTGCTCGAGATATACTAATTGATGGTGTTGGATTTCAAATGCTCATCTCTCATGATTATCCTGCTAAAGCTGATATTCAGACAGCTACAGATAGAATTATAGAACGAAACTTAAAAGTTCCCTTTTCAGAATTAGATGTGAGGGTAAACCCCAGTAAGGGTATAACTTCATCAACATCAGATAGATATATGTCACAAAAAGCCAAAGTAAAAGAAGTTTTTGAAGTGTATAATAGTATTCCGAGTGTAAATAAATATGCCTTAACAGTTTGGGGATTGAAAGATTCTGAATCATGGTTGATCGATTTTTATGGACAACAAGATTGGCCATTATTATTCGATGGAAATTGTAACAAAAAGGATGCTTACTTCGGATTTTTAGAAGGCTTGCAATAAAATTAAATTATTACTGACTACTATGACATTAAATAAATTATTACCGATATTTCTTTTACTTGGTTTGCTTTCGTGTTCGCAAAATCAGCAAAAGAATGTAGATACTAACTTTTCATTCGAGGAAAAAGCTGATTCTTTGGTTTCACAGATGACATTGGCCGAAAAAGTTTCTCAGATGAGTTACGAATCGCCTGCCATTGATAGACTAAATATTCCTGCCCAAAATTGGTGGAATGAATGTCTTCATGGAGTAGCACGTGCTGGAGTGGCAACAGTTTTTCCTCAAGCAATTGGAATGGCTGCCATGTGGGATCGTGAGCAAATGTTCGAGGTGGCAAATGCTATTTCTGATGAGGCTAGAGCAAAACATCACAAGTTTGTAGCAAAAGGGAAACGTGGAATTTATCAGGGATTAACTTTTTGGACACCCAATGTGAACATTTTTAGAGATCCACGATGGGGCAGAGGAATGGAAACTTATGGTGAAGATCCATATCTAACAGGTGAGCTTGGCGTTCAATTCATAAAAGGTTTACAGGGCGACGATGAAAATTATTATAAAGTAATTGCAACAGCAAAACATTTTGTTGTGCATAGTGGTCCAGAAGCAGAAAGACATAGTTTTAATGCAACGCCAAGTCAATACGACATGTTGAATACTTACAGTCCTCAGTTTAAAAAAGTGATTCAAGAAGGTGGTGTGTATTCGGTAATGTGTGCTTACAATAGTTATAATGGCTTACCATGTTGTGGAAACAAATCTTTAAGCAATCTTTTGCGAGAAAAATGGGGATTTAAAGGGTATATTGTTTCAGATTGTTGGGCTATTAATGATTTTTATATGCCAGAAGCACATGCAGTTACTTCTTCGCAACAGGAAGCTGCAGCCATGGCAGTTAAAGCTGGTACTGATCTAAATTGTGGCAATTCATACCCCTCTTTGGTTGAGGCAGTGAGAAATGGATTAATTACTGAGGCCGAATTGGAAGTTTCGGTGAAGAGATTATTGCTTGCTCGTTTAAAATTGGGTTTGTTTGCACCCAAAGGAGCCGTAAAATATGAGAAGATTTCTTACGATGTAGTCGATTCTGAAATGCATCGTCTATTGGCTTTGCAAACTGCTAGAAAGTCTATGGTGCTTCTAAAAAATGAAAATAAATTATTGCCGCTTGATAAGTCAATAAAGAAAGTAGCTGTAATCGGTTCTAATGCAAACGATTTGGAAGTGCTGTTGGGAAACTACAATGGTTATCCATCTGCACCTGTTACGCCTTTGGAAGGAATAAGAAAGAAGTTGCCTAATGCAGAAGTGAAGTATGCTGTAGGTTGTAAATTGGCCGAAGGATTGCCAATTTTTGAAGCCATTCCTTCTTCAGTTTTATTTACCGATAAAACTTGTACTAAAAATGGTTTATCTGCTGAATATTATAATAATAAAGAATTAAACGGTGAGCCTATTCATTCAAGAATCGATTCAAATGTTGATTTTGTTTGGGGAACGACACCACCTTTTGAAGATTTAGCTTACGATAAATTTTCAGCTCGTTGGACGGGTGAGATTAAGGTTCAAGAGTCAGGTGATTATGCATTGGGAGGCGAAGGATTTTTAGGAATTAAAATATTCTTTCAAGATTCATTATTGATTTCTAGAAGTGAAGTTCATCATCCTCATAAAGAATATGAATATGTGCATTTAGAAGCAAATAAGCCATATTCTATTAAATTGGAATACATTCAAGATAACACCGAACATGCCATGATGCGTTTGTTGTGGGAAAAACCAAATCAAAACTTGACTGAAGAGGCTATTGCAATTGCAAAAGAAGCTGAAGTTGTTATTTTTTGTATGGGAATTAGCCCTTTGCTCGAAGGCGAAGAAATGAAAGTTAAGGTAGAAGGTTTTGCTCATGGTGACCGTTTGGATATTAAATTGCCTAGAACACAAACTGCTTTAATGAAAGAAATTAAGAAGTTGGGTAAACCAATGGTTTTGGTTTTGTTAAACGGAAGTGCTTTGGCTATTAATTGGGAAAACGAAAATATACCTGCAATTGTTGAGGCGTGGTATCCTGGACAAGCAGGAGGAACCGCAATTGCCGATGTATTGTTTGGTGATTATAATCCAGCGGGTCGTTTGCCATTAACTTTTTACAAAAGTGTAGACGATATTCCAGCATTCAACAATTACGATATGAGAGGGAAAACCTATCGTTATTTTAAAGGAGATGCTTTATACGATTTCGGTTTTGGCTTGAGTTATTCTGATTTTACCTATTCAAATCTAAAAACAGCAGATCATATTTCTCCTGGCGATTGTGTTGAAATATCGGTAGATGTAACTAATAATAGTAAGATTGATGGTGAAGAGGTGATTCAGTGTTATGCAGCAAATCCACAAGCTGGAGGCGTAAATCCGATTAAATCACTAGTCGAATTTCAAAGAGTAATGCTAAAGGCTGGAGAAAGAAAAACCATTAATTTCAGTATCGATGCAGATCAATTAACTGTTGTTGATGATCAATTCAGAGAAGTTGTTTTGTCAGGAGAATTAGAGATTTCGATTGGGGGAGCACAACCTACTCCGAAACGAATTCAAGAAAGAAAAGTACTAACAAAAACCATACTTGTTGAAGGTTCTGCCTGTGTAATGGACAAATAAATAAAGATCTATTCCTGAGTATATAAACAATAGCATTCAAGCTTCATAAATTGAGTGTTTTAGCCAATTTTATGTCCTTTTTTTAAAGTGTAGTAAAGAGTTGTTAGCGATGATATAGAGAGTTTTGAATAGAAAAGTACAGTGACAAAATAGATTTATAAAAATACAATATGAGCGAGTCCACAAAAATTTCGATAAAAGAAAAGATTGGTTACAGTTTGGGAGACCTAGCTGCCAACCTAATTTTTCAAACCTTAATGACTTTTTTGGCATTCTTTTATACCGATGTGTATAAAATTCCGCCAGCGAAAGCCTCTGCTATCATATTTGCAGGGGGAATGATTGGTGCATTCTTTAACCCAATTATGGGGGTGATTGCCGATAGAACCAAAACAAGATGGGGGAAGTTCCGACCTTGGATTTTATGGACTGCCGTACCTTTTGGTGGATTGGCTATGCTAGCTTTTAGCACACCTGATTTTGGACCATCAGGTAAAGTTGTTTATGCTTTGGGAACCTACATTTTATTGGTCTTAGTTTATTCTGCTAGTAACTTACCTTATTCGGCTTTAAGTGGCGTAATTACAGGCGATATGAAAGAGAGGAATAGTATTTCATCTTATCGTTTTGTTGCAGTAATGATTGCCCAATTTATTGTACAGGCCTTGCTTTTACCATTGGTTTTAATTCTTGGCGATGGCGATAAAACAGTTGGTTTTGAAAATACAATTGGAATTTTTGCGGTAGTAGGAGTCGTATTTCTGCTAATCACTTTTTTAACTACCAAAGAGAGAATTAAGCCTAACGAAGATCAACATACAAGTGTTAAGCAAGACTTTGCCGATTTGTTTAAAAACAAACCTTGGATTGCCATGTTGGTTTTAACGGTTTTTATTTTCATTACGCTATCTCTAAAAGGTGGAATGTATGTTTACTATTTTGAAAATTATCTAGATGAGCAGGCATTAGGTACTTTTTTAAATGATATTGGCTTTAATAATTTTATTGATGGTTTAAATAACCTTTTAACCAATATGGGCTTAGTTGGTTTTCATTGGCCCGACGATATTTCTACTTCTGGTTTTAGTTTATTTAATGCTTCAGGTATTATATGTATGATTATTGGAATTGGATTCTCTAAGTTCTTCGCAGATCGATATGGTAAAAGAGATGCATTTGGAACCAGTTTATTTATATCTGCATTATGCTTGTTAGCCTTTTATTTTTATTCACCACAATCCATCGCATTGGTATTCATAACTCAAATGGTGCATGGTTTATTTTATGGCGTATCAACGCCACTACTTTGGGCAATGATTGCCGATGTTGCCGATTATTCGGAGTGGAAAAACAACCGACGAGCTACTGCAATTATCTTTTCAGCAATGATTTTTGGTTTAAAAGCCGGATTGAGTATTGGCGGAGCTTTGGTAGCTGGAATTTTGGCTATGTACGGCTATAACGAACAATTATTGACACAATCACCGGAAACAATAGGCGGAATAAAATTAGCGATGAGTGTCTTACCAACCCTTACCTTTTGTGTGAGTGTGGCCTGTCTTTTCTTTTACGATATCGATAAGAAAAAGGAGATACTTATTGAAAAAGAATTAACACTACGCAGACAAAATGCATAACCCTTTAAATAAACAAATTATGAAAATTAGAAGTTATACCAAAGGCCTCTTATTGATTGGTGCTACAGTCGCAATCATGAGTGCTTGTTCAGAAAATAAATGCGCATCCGAAGAGGGGATGAAAGATGCTCTTAAAGGATCTTACCTAATTGGAACGGCATTAAATACGCCTCAAATTTTGGGTGAAGATAGTTTATCGCTTCAAGTGGTAACAAAGCATTTTAATACTGTTGTTGCCGAAAATTGCATGAAAAGCGAGGTAATACAACCTGAAGAAGGAAAGTTTGATTTTACCTTATCGGATAAATTTGTTGAATTCGGCGAAAAGAACAATATGTTCGTCACTGGTCATACCTTAGTTTGGCATTCGCAAACTCCAGCTTGGTTCTTTGTCGATAGCTTAGGGAATGATGTTAGTCGCGACGTGATGATTGAGCGCTTGAGAACACACATTTCAACAGTAGTTGGTCGTTACAAAGGTCGTGTAAAAGGCTGGGATGTTGTGAACGAAACCATTATGGAAGATGGAACTTTCCGCGATAGTAAGTTGGTTCAGATTATTGGTGAAGATTTCGTAAAATTGGCTTTCCAATTTGCACATGATGCTGATCCAGAAGCCGAATTGTATTATAATGATTATTCCATGTCTATTCCTGCAAAACGCGATGGTGTTATTCGTATGGTAAAAAGCCTGCAGGAAGCTGGAGTTAGAATCGATGGAATTGGAATGCAGGCACATAGCTCAATTACCACTCCTGATATGAATGAGTTTGAAAAAAGTATCGTAGAATTTGCTAGTTTAGGCGTGAAGGTAATGATTACAGAATTGGATATTTCGGTATTGCCTTTCCCAGATTTGAATGTTGGAGCAGATGTTGCAAAGAGTTATGAGTTTAAACCAGAATTGAATCCATACCCAACGGAACTTCCTGATTCAATTTCTGTACAGTTAAATAATAGATATGTTGAGTTTTTTAAATTATTCAACAAACATCAGGATAAAATTGGTCGGGTTACTGTTTGGGGAGTTAACGATTCACAGACTTGGCGTAACTATTGGCCTGTAGCTGGAAGAACTGATTATCCTTTGCTTTTTGATAGAAATAACAAGGCAAAGGGCGCAGTTCAGGCAATCATTAATTTAAGAAAAGAATTATAGTATAATTTACTTAATCGAGATTATAAATTTGAGTTTGGATGCCAATTGCGTACTACATAGTTTGGCTGGCTTAAGTCGTGATTGGTTTTCCAAAAACTCTTTTTTTAAGAGAATATAAAATTATCAATATGAAAACACCAAAATACTTAGTAGACGATTTATATACTGCCGATCCAGCGGCTCATGTTTTTAATGGGAAATTGTATCTCTATCCATCTCACGATATCGAAACTGGAATGCCAGAGAATGATAATGGCGATCATTTTGCGATGAGAGATTATCATGTTTATTCTATGGAGGAGATCGATGGAAAAGTAACTGATCATGGTGTCATTCTGGATGTAGATGATGTGCCTTGGTCGGGAAGGCAAATGTGGGCTCCTGCAGCTGCATGTAAAGATGGAAAATACTATTTCTACTTTCCTTTAAAAGATAAAAATGACATTTTTAGAATTGGAGCCGCGGTAAGCAATGTTCCAGAAGGACCTTTTATTGCTGAAAAGCACCCAATTTTGGGCTCTTACAGTATCGATCCTGCCATGTTTGAGGACGAAGATGGCGAGCATTACATGTATTATGGTGGAATTTGGGGCGGACAATTGCAACGCTACCGCGATAACAAGGCCATTGAGGTAGGTGCAGAACCTGCTGATGAGGAGCCTGCTTTGTGCGCGAAAGTTGCTCGTATGGCTGACGACATGTTAGAATATGCCGAAGAACCCAAAGATGTTGTGATTTTAGATGAGGATGGAAAACCTCTTAAAGCAGGCGATCATGATCGTCGTTTCTTCGAGGCAGCAAAAATGCATAAGTACAACGGAAAATATTACTTCTCTTACTCTACTGGTAACACGCATTTATTGTGTTATGCCATTGGAGATAACCCATACGGACCATTTAAATATATGGGAGAGATTTTATCACCAGTAGTTGGCTGGACTACTCATCATTCCATATGTGAGTTTAAGGGTAAATGGTATCTTTTTTATCATGACTGTAAACCATCAGAAGGAAAAACTTGGTTACGAAGCGTGAAATTTGTTGAATTGGAATACAACGAAGATGGTACCATTAAACCACTAGATGGAATGGCTTAATGATCTTTATTTTTTCATAGATTAGTTAGTAAAGGTGTATTGGGGAGTTCTTCAATGCACCTTACCTATTTTAGAAGTTTGGTGCCACGAGAGAAATCTCTTGTTGTACCTAATAAAAATGAGATACAAGAACATGAAAAAGAAAATAATGGATAAATGGAAACAGGTCGTTGTTTGTCTGATTCTATTAACGATTCAATCTGTGAATGCGATTGCACAAAATTCGTATTCTATTTCGGAACAACAAGATCGTTTGTACCAGTATGCCGGAACTTGGGTGAGTTCTATAAATGCAGATACCGATAGCATAGCAAAACATCCAAATTTGAGAATGATTAATACCCCTAAGCTTGGGAAACAATCATTACAGGTAGAGGTGCAGCAATATCGAAATGGGAAATATTATCCGATACTTGTTGAATTAATTGGTTACGATCATAAAACAGACAAGATTTTTGCTGCTGGGCATAACGAAAGTGGAGAGTTTTTTACCGGTACAGGCGCATTTTCATCTGAAAATAAATGGTTTATGCAGGATTCAGATTTGAATGGAAAGAAAACCATGAGTGTTACATTCGATTTTCTGAATTGCACCGAAGTAATGGTTGAAGGTTTTGATAATGCCAATAAGAGCTTATGGAAAACTAGATATGTTAAAGCCAATTCAAAAGCGAAGAATATTGGCATTCAGTTGGTCTCAGTGCACGATGAAATGCAGAAAGATCCGATTGGTACTTTGAAACTTTTGGGAAGAATGGGATACGCTTTTGTAGAGACTTTTGTATACGATAATGGTTTGTTTTATGGCATGAGTCCGACTCTGTTTAAAGAAGAAGTAGAAAAGGCTGGAATGAAGTTCCTTGGGTCGATGACCTTTCATAACCTTCCCCTAAAAGGAAAGTGGAATGAGTCATTGAAATGGTGGGGAAAATGCATAAGTGATCATAAAAAAGCGGGAGTTGCATACCTATCCACTTCCAACAATCAAATTAAGGGAATAAAAACGATTGCTGATTTGCAAAATTTCTGCGATTATTACAATGCCATTGGCAAACTTTGTGCGGATAATGGGTTGCAATTCGTATTTCATAACCATGCTGATGAGTTTTTATTTGTAGATGGAGTTCGTGTTTACGATTATTTCCTGCAACATACAGATCCTGATCTAGTTTTCTTTCAAACAGATTTTTACTGGATGAATAGAGGAGGTGCAAATCCAGTAGATTACTTTAAGAAATATCCCAACCGATTTATAAGTTGGCATGTGAAAGATGATAAGGAATTAGGAGAAAGTGGGAAGATCAATTTTGACGAAATATTTGAATATCAAAATAAAATAGCACTTAAATATATTCTTGCAGAAGTGGAGGACTATAATTTTCCACCTTTGTATAGTGTGAGTTTAGCATGGGATTATATCAATACTTACTATCAAAACAAAAAATAAATGTTACGAAATCTAGTTAATATATCTACTCTGCTTTTTTTAGTTTTTGTGCTTTTTGCATGCACACCTAATGTAGATATTCAAAATAAAGTTCGATTTTATTCTTTTTCTTATCAGGGAAAAGATTCCTTTTACACGGATAATCAATTGGATTCAAATGAATTTTACAATCCTATTTTACCTGGTTTTTACCCCGATCCATCCATCTGTAAAAAGGGTGATGATTTTTATTTGGTGAATTCTAGTTTTTCATTTTTTCCTGGTATCCCCGTTTTTCATAGCACTAATTTGACAGATTGGGAGCAGTTGGGGCATGTGTTGGATCGACCTAGTCAACTGAATTTAGATTCTTTGGGTATTTCTCAGGGAGTTTTTGCTCCTGCAATTACCTATAATAAATTGAATGATACTTTTTATTTGATTGGCACAGTGGTTGGTGGAAAAAACAATTTTATTGTGAAAGCGAAAGATCCTGCTGGGGAATGGAGTGAGCCAATTTGGCTTCCTAAAATAGAGGGAATTGATCCTTCCCTGTTTATTGATGAGGATGGAAAGGCTTATATTGTTCACAACTCCGAACCCGATGGAGAGGCCCTTTACGATGGACACAGAGCCATTCGCATGTGGGAATACGATTTAGTTACCGATAAGGTAATTGGGGAAGGTAAAGTAATTGTAACTGGTGGTACCGATATCCTTAAAAAACCAATTTGGATTGAAGGACCGCACCTTTATAAAATAAAAGATTACTACTATTTAATGTGTGCCCAAGGCGGAACCGCTGAAGATCATTCCGAGGTTATTTTTAGAAGTAAAGAAGTGGAAGGACCCTACATTTCCTACGAAAACAATCCGATTTTATCGCAAAGACAGTTGAGTTCCGATAGAGAATATCCGGTTACTTGTACCGGTCATGCTGATATTATTCAAGATAAAAATGGCGATTGGTGGGGCGTGTTTTTAGGCTGTAGGCCTTACGGCGAAAATTATTTTAATACTGGACGAGAGACTTTTTTATTGCCTGTTAGTTGGAAAGATGGATGGCCGGTATTTTTAGAATCAGATAAAGCCGTTGGCCTGATACAAGAAAAAAACGGACTGCTTTCAACAATTGAGGAATCAGATCTTGTTCCCAATGGAAATTTTACAAAAACAGATTATTTCGATTCAGATACCCTTAGTTTGGAGTGGAATTTTATTCGTACACCACACACGAAATGGTATCGTATCAATCCCCAGGAAAAATTTTTAGAAATCGATTTGATCGAAATCAACATTTATGAAAAAGGGAATACTGCTTTTATTGGTCGACGACAGCAACATGCTAATTTTGAAGTAGAGGTTAAAATGGATTTTGAACCCCAAAAAGATAAGGAAGTAGCTGGTTTAGTATGTTTTCAGAACGAATCGCATCATTTTTTCTTTGGAAAAGTACAGGAAAAGGGCAAAACGTATCTTCATTTAGAAAAGGCTATTTCTGGAGGTGAAACTCCAGGAGAGTTGGTTATCAATCAATTGAAATTGATTGGTAATTCGAAAGTCTCACTTAAAATAGAAGGCAAAGGCAAATATTACAATTTTTACTATTCGCTTGATACTGAAAATTGGATATTATTTGCCGAAAATATTGATGCAAGTCTGCTGAGTACGAAAATCGCAGGCGGTTTTGTTGGAGCTTATATTGGAATGTATGCATCAGCTAATCATTAATTAAGAGCTTAGTCCGTCAGCATTTTTTTATCTTTACGGTGCTTTTAAAATCTTTATTCCGATGATTCGGCAGGGATTTAGGGACTCGGAATTTGTGCGGAGACGGATGTATAATTCGAATAAATATTTATCTTATTTACCTATTTCATTCAATAACTAATTATAAAAAAATGAAAAATCATTTATTACTATTCACTCTTACTCTTCTAGTTTTTTCTTCGTGTGAAAATACTGGAGATAAAACGATAGTCAGCATTAAAGCTGATGAATTTTATATTAATGGAAAACCGACTTTAGAAGGCAAGACTTGGCGAGATTATTCAATTCAAGGTTTGTTGCCCAATGTGAGAATGGTGCAAGGAATTTACGATGATTTAAATCCTGAAACTGTTGATAGATGGGCATATCCTGATACTAAAACTTGGGATGCCAATAGAAATACCAAAGAGTTTATAGAAGCAATGCCTTTGTGGAAGGAGAATGGTTTGTTAGCCTTCACCATTAATTTGCAAGGTGGGAGTCCCGAAGGCTATTCGGAAACGCAGCCTTGGCACAACTCGGCAATTTCTGAAAAAGGCGAATTGCGTTTGGATTATATGAATCGTTTAAAGCAAATATTGACCGAAGCCGATCGTTTGGGAATGGTTGCTATTGTTGGTGTATATTATTTTGGACAGGAGAGAAGAATGGAAAGCGAAGAGTCAATAAAAAATGGCCTTGTAAATACTGTTGATTGGATTTTAGAAAATAATTTTCAGAATGTATTGCTTGAGGTTTGTAACGAAAGTTCATTTCTATATTCTCACTCAATACTTCAAGAAGAGCGAGTGCATGAGTTGATTAATTTGGCAAAATCACGCCAAGTGCAAGGGAAAAGTTTGTTGGTAGGAACCAGTTTTCTGGGTAATCACATTCCAACAGATACGGTTGCTGCGGTTTCCGATTTTATTTTAATTCATGGCAATGGTATCAAGAAATGGCAAGGAATTGTGGAGCAAGTAAATAAAATCAAGGCTTTAAAATCGTACAAAGGACAACCCATTGTGTACAACGAAGATGATCATGAAGGTTTTGATCAGCCAAAGAATAATTTTGTTACTGCCACAAGTCAGAAAGTATCTTGGGGATATTTTGATTATCGCCGAAAAGGAGAGGCTTTTGAATGTGGATATCAGAATCCTCCTGTCGATTGGGGAATCAATTCACCACGTAAAAAAGCATTTTTTAAAATTTTAAGCGAGTGGAAATAAAATTTTGCCCGTCAGTGGTTGAAATCTCTGACAGGGCATTTTAATTTTTCAATTCAACACATCATTTTGAATTGAAAATATTACGGTGCTCTGCACTATTCTCCAAAGAAAGTGCTGTAAATTAAAGCAACAGAGTTGAGAAGTATTTGTAGAGTATTGAGAATGGAAATTTAAAAAGTGCAGCGCACCGTAGCAAAAAAATATTTTTGAAGAGAGATCATAAAAAAAACAATGTCACGGTGCTCTGCACCATTTTGTTAGGTTTATTGCAATAAATTAAAGCTACACACAGTACAGTGTCTGCAGTATAATAGATGTCAGATTAACAAAAGTTGCGGAGTATAAAACATAGGGATTATCAGAAGAACATTTACATTTAGGAAACAAGAAGTGCAGAGCACCAATATATTTGTTGAATTATAGTGAAACCTTGATTGAAAGGTGCAGCGCACCGTAATATGTATTGTATTATTTATTACTGATAACTGCTCACTGTTAATCGAAATATTTACTAGGTGTTTTCCCATACAACTTCTTAAAACAAGTACTAAAATATTTGGGGTCGTCAAATCCAGATAAAGTAGCTACTTCGTTAATGCTGTATTTCCCTTTTTGTAGTAATGTTACTGCGTGTTTTAAGCGAATTACTTTTACAAAATCGTTCGGTGTTTGACCAATTAAAGCTTTTAGCTTTTCGTAAAGTAAACTCTTGCTTACACCCATCTCTTGAGCAAAATTGTTAACCGCAAATTTTGGATTGTCCATTTGGTTTTCGACCAATTCAACCGCCTTTTCAATAAAGACTTTGTCTTGCGCGTTGGCGTAGGTTGTATCTTTTGTAATTGGCTCCACTGTATTTAGAAAGCGTTCTTTTGCACGCATCCGATTGCGAATCAGATTGTCGATTTTGGTTCGCAGAATCGTGATATCAAAAGGTTTGGTGATATAATCATCTACGCCGGCTTGCAAGCCTTTCATTATGTCTTCTTTTTCGTTTAAAGCCGATAGTAGGATGATTGGGATATGTGAAGTTTCAAAATTTTTCCTCACTTTATTACTCAATGTAATTCCGTCCATTTCAGGCATTTTTACATCAGAAATAAGAATTTCAGGTTTCACTTTTGTGATATCATCTAAAGCAACTTTTCCATTTTCGGCGATCGAAACATTATAGTATTCACTTAAACTGGTAAATAGATAATTTCTTAGTTCGTCGTTGTCTTCAGCGATTAGAATTTTCGATAGTTTTTGTGGCGCAGAATCTATTTTTTGAACCGAATCAGAATTAATATCCATGTGCTCAACTTTTATTTCTTTATGGGCTTTAGATTCTATGAAAGTAACTTCTTTCCCAAATTGAGCTTTCCCATGTTTCAATACAATTTTAAATTCAGAACCTTTGTCTTCTTCACTTTCGAATTGAATTTTCCCCTTGTGAAGAGCTACATAGTTTTTCACGAGCAACAATCCAATTCCACTTCCTGGTACCTTAGAATTAATTGCATTTTCGCCACGGTAAAATTGTTTAAATAAATTTTCTTGTGCTTTTTTCGAAATCCCAATGCCGGAATCTTTCACTACTATCGACCATGTTTTTTTATCTGCGAGAAGCGAAACATGTACCGTTCCATTATTTGGGGTATATTTTATGGCATTGGAAAATAAGTTTTCAATTACTTTATCCATTTTAGCCATATCGATATATTCTTCTAATTCTTTGACATTGGACGAGAAATCAAGAACAATACTTTTGCGTTCGGCTAAAGTTTTAAAGTTCAATACTTTTCGTTGAATTAAATCAACCATTTCAACCTTGCTGACAACCAATTGGCTTTTATCCAAGTCTGATTTTTGAAAATCGAGCAACTGACAAACCAAGGCATTTAGTTTGTCGAGATTATTTACCGACAAGTTCAAGTAATATTTTCCTTTTTCAGACAATCCATCTTCTCTTTTTAACTCGTTAAGAGGAGCACTAACAAGGGTTAGCGGTGTTCGAATATCGTGAGCTGTATTGGTGAAGAAATTAATTTTTTCTTCTGAATTTTTTTTCTTTATTTTAATTTGTAAGTAAACAAACACCCATCTAATAAGGCTTATTGCTAAAAGAATGTAGATTAATTTAGCCCAAATAGTATTGTAAAAAGGCGGAAGAACGGTGATTTCAATATTTCTATTATCTAAAATAGTATCCGTAGAATAATCCAAAGCTTTTAAATGGAGCGTATAATCACCAGAAGATAAGTTCGTATAATTGATTGATTTCGCGAAAGAAGGCTTACTCCAGTTTTCATCCAAACCATCCAATTTCCAAGTGTATTTTATTTCATCAGAATTAAAAAAACTGATGGAAGTATAAGCTATAGAAAAGGAATGTTGAAAGTGTTTGAGTTCTATCTTTTTTGTGTTGTTAATTGATTTTAGAAGAGGAGATCCTTTTTGGTTTGGATAAACTACTTTATTGAACAAGCCAAATTCCTCCAAATAAATAGTTGCCTTTTTATTTTTAGGCTGAATATCTGCCGGATTAAACTTAGTTACTCCATGATAAGATCCAAATAAAATATCGCCAGATTTGCTTTTAAAAAAGGCAGATTGTGTAAATGTTTTATCTGAAATTCCATCCTCGATAGAGAAGTTTTGAAAACTATTATCTATAGTATTAAATCGGGAAATTCCATTTTCGGTACTCAGCCACAAGAATTCGTCATCAGGAACAATGGCATAAATATGGTTTGAGGGAAGACCATTTTCAATAGTATAAGCTTTGGTTTCCTTTGTTGTGGTGTTGTAACAGAAAAATCCAGATCCTCGAGTTCCATAATAAATTGATTCTTTATGATCTGGATAGACGCAATAGGTGAAATATCTTCGGGAGATTAAATGTAGCAGGCCTGTAGTTTTATCGAACAGGTAAACCCCTGGAATACCACCAATACACAATTGATTTTTATCGATTTCTTGAATTGAATTGATGTTTAGTTCGTTGTATCGTAAGAAAGATTTCGATTTGAAATTGAATTGACAAAGGCTTCCATCTCGTCCTCCAATCCAAAGGTTTTTATCGGAATCTAAAGTTATTACGAAGATGTAATTCGTTCCAATTGATTTTTGGTCTGAAGGATTGTTCTGGTAATGATGGATTAGTTTAAAATCGGGACTGAACACATAAGCTCCTTTTGAATAGGAACCAGCCCAAATATTTCCATCGCTATCTTCACATAAGTCAAGGAATACGTTGGTTTCGTTACTCGAACTCTTATAAAAGTGTCGCCAATGTTGATTCCGTTTTTCTAAAACGCTTACACCATTGTTTGTCCCGAACCATAAATTTCCTTTTTTGTCTTCTATTACACTATTTACAATACTATTGCCAAGTGATTGATCGATGTTTGTTTGATGGTTTATAATCTTAAAATTAAGAGAGGAAGGGTCTAGTATGTTTACGCCTCCAGTGTAAGTGCCAATCCAAATACGATCCTGCTTGTCTTTATATATATCGTAAACGCCATTGCCGTTTAAAGAGAACTTAATGTCTTCATCTTCCTGAAAAACTTTTTTCACTTTGTAATTGCTTTGATCAATAATCCATACGCCCATTCCATCGGAACCAACCAGCATTTCGTTGTCGTTAAACAACTCAAATTTACGAATGGGAACAGTTGGAAAATCAGCATTAATGGCTTTTAAATCGATTAGCGATTTATCTTTCAAATTGTAGCAATAGACACCTTCCGAAAAGGTGCCAATCCAAATTGTGCTTGTTTTTGGGTTGTAGTATAAGGTGTTTATTCTTTGATTATCACCTAAATTGATTTCTAATTCTTTTAGATCTTGCTGTTTTGATTTATAGAGGTAGATCTTATCGAAAGAAGAAAATAGCATTCTGTCTTTATCGATTGAAATTACCGAAGTAATGAAAGTTTGTTTTAATGGATAGCTTGAGAATTGTTTTAATTGCTTGTTTTGAATATAGTAAAGGCCATTATCTGTACCCAACCATAATGTATTATTGGTGTCAAAACAAGCTGTGATAATCCATAGTGAAGAATGAAACTGATTGCGGTGAAAATTGAAAAATACTTCGAATTGGTCATTTTGGTAACTGAAACGGTAAATTTGTCCAACGTCGCTATAGGCCCAAAGTAAAGAATCTCTATCTAATTTTAGATAAAAGTTTTCTGGAGCATTACCTCGAGGAGTGGAAGGGAGTGTGTAGTTTTTTATTTTTTTACCATCGAAACGGTCCACGCCTGTTTTAGTCGATATCCAAATGAATTCCTTTTTGTCTTGTATAATGCTAACTGTTTGGCGACTACTTAATCCTTGTTCTACATTTAGGTGCCTAAACTGTTGAGCATCTACCGAGCTTATTCCTGTAATCAAGAATATATATATAAGTAAGGTTTTTATATTCTTATTTGTCATCACTTGGCTTATGTGGTTTCCTTTAATCTTACAAATAAAGAGAAAAATACTGTAATTTTAACTATTATTTATACTTTTGAGCATAACAGAACAGGACACTTGTATTAAATATCACTTATGAAGGCTTTCCAATTTACACCAGATAGTAATTCTCCAACACCTAAATTCCAGCAATTAATTCAAGCATTTCAGGATGCAATCAGTCAAAAAACATTCCAGCCTGGAGATGTGTTACCGTCAGTGAATGAGATGTGTAGGGAGTGTTCGTTGTCGAGAGATACTGTGTTTAAAGCTTATGCCGAACTTAAAAAGAGAAATGTAATAGAATCTGTCCCAAACAAGGGCTATTTTGTAGCAGGAGAGATTACCAGAGTTTTTTTGTTTCTCGATACATTTAAGGCTTACAAAGAAGTTCTATACGATAGTTTTAGAAAAAGTTTGCCTGATAATGTTGCAGTAGACTTACATTTTCATCATTATAATATTGATGTTTTTAAGAATCAAATACAAGAGAGTGTAGGAAAGTATAGTAAATATGTGATCATGAATTTTGATCATCCTGAAGTTGCTGAAATATTGAAACAAATTGATCCTAAAAAGGTATTAATTATTGACTGGAATATTAATGTGAATGATCAGCATTCACAGGTTTATCAGGATTTTGGTGAATCAGTTTATACTTCTCTTCAGTCTGGTTTAAAGGAGATTAAAAAATACAAGGAGTTTTGTATGATTTATCCAGATTACACTTTTCATCCATACGAAACGGTAGAATTTTTCCTTCGCTTTTGTAAGCAAAATAAGATAAAACATTCCATTTATACCGATACGGAATCTATTGAGGTTAAGAAGGGTTCTGCCTATTTTTCGGTGAGCGATCGAGCAATGGCTAAGATCTTGGATAAAGCAAGAGAACAAAACTTGGAGTTTGGTGTAGATGTAGGACTTGTTTCTTATAATGAGACACCAATGAAAAAGTATATAGATAAAGGCATAACGGTTATATCGACAGATTTTAATCTGATGGGTAAAAAGGTTGCTAATTTCGTAAACAACTCAAAAAGAGCTTCTTTTTGTGTTCCAACTCAGCTTATTTTAAGAAAATCACTTTAGTTTTTTGAAAGAATCTTTGTTCTTTTCAAAAACATTTATATATTTGCATCAGAACAGAACAGAGCAGAACGGACAAAAAGCTTATAAATGTATTTATTAGGATTAGATTTAGGGAGTTCATCAGTAAAAGCATCGTTATTAGATGCCGAGAGTAGCAAATGTTTGGCTACCGATTTTTTCCCAAAAAAGGAAATGCAGATAACTGCGCACGAAATAGGTTGGGCAGAGCAAGATCCTGAAATGTGGTGGAGTAATTTAAGGCAAGCCATTAAAAGTGTGATGCAAACCGCCAATGTGGATAAAGAAATGGTGAAAGCCATTGGTATTTCCTATCAGATGCATGGTTTGGTTTGTGTTGATAAAGATTTAAAGCCAGTTCGTTCTTCAATTATCTGGTGCGACAGTAGAGCTGTTGAAATAGGAGATAAAGCTTTTGAGAGTATTGGAAAAGATAAATGTTTGTCGCATTTGTTGAATTCGCCAGGAAATTTCACAGCCAGTAAATTGGCTTGGGTTAAAGAGAATGAGCCTGAAACTTTCGCAAAGATTTATAAGATAATGTTGCCTGGTGATTTTGTTGCTATGCAATTAACAGGAAAAACTTGTACTACAGTCTCTGGATTGTCGGAAGGTATTTTCTGGGATTTTAAAACGAATTCAATATCAGAAGATATTCTGAATACATATGGTATTTCAAAAGAAATGCTTCCTGAAATAGTTGATACTTTTTCGAACCAAGGACAGGTGCTTCCTGAAATTGCAGATGAATTAGGATTCTCGAGCAGTGCTGTAGTTTCATACCGTGCAGGAGATCAGCCAAACAATGCATTGTCTTTAAATGTGTTGAAACCAGGAGAAGTCGCTACTACAGCAGGTACTTCAGGAGTTGTTTACGGGCTCAGTGATGAGATTAAATTTGATCCATATTCAAGAGTGAATTCCTTTGCTCACGTGAATCATACCAAAGAAAATAATCGATTAGGGATATTGCTTTGCATTAATGGCACCGGAATTATGAATTCATGGTTGAACCATAATGTCGCAAAAGGACTTAGCTATGCCGAAATGAACGAAAAGGCAATGGAAATTCCTGTAGGATCTGATGGAATTACAATTTTACCATTCGGAAACGGAGCAGAGCGAGTTTTAAAGAATCGCGAAATAGGAGCTCAAATTTTGAATTTGAACCTGAATCGCCATACCGATGCTCATATTTATAGAGCGGCACAAGAAGGAATCGCATTTTCATTTTTTTACGGAATGGAAGTAATGAAGGAAATTGGTGTGAAAACCAATGTAATTCGTGCCGGACATGCTAATATGTTTCTGAGTCCATTGTTTAGAGAAACCTTATCGACAGTATCTGGAGCAACCATTGAGTTGTACGATACCGATGGATCTTTAGGAGCGGCTCGCGGAGCAGGATATGGAGCAGGAGTTTATTCTTCATTAGAAGAAGCATTTGCTGGACTGGAAAAAATAACTACCATCAAGCCTGATCAGAGCATTCGAGAAGAAATGTTGGTCGCATATGCTCGTTGGAATAAGGAATTACAGAAGAATTTATAAAGAAGATAGATAATATACAATTAGTAACTTAATAATAAAGAACATCATGACTATTGTAAAAGGGGACAAAGAGTATTTTCCTGGAATCGGTAAGATTGCTTACGAAGGACCAGAATCAAAAAATCCATTAGCTTACAAATGGTACGATGAGAATCGTGTTGTTGCAGGCAAAACCATGAAAGATCATTTGCGTTTTGCAGTGGCTTACTGGCATACTTTCTGTGGAGATGGTGGAGATCCATTCGGACCAGGTACTAAACAATTTCCTTGGGGAAATCAAGCTGATCCAATTAGCGCTGCGAAGTCGAAAATGGATGCTGCTTTCGAATTTATTACAAAATTAGGTGCGCCTCTTTATTGTTTTCACGATACTGATGTTGTAGGAGATGCTTCTGTTTTCGAAATTGAAAAGAGATTGTCTGTTATGGTTGACTATGCAAAGCAAAAGCAAGCAGATTCAGGCGTTAAGTTATTGTGGGGTACTGCAAATGTATTCTCCAATCCACGTTACATGAACGGTGCTTCTACCAATCCTGATTTTAATGTGATTGCTAATGCCGGTACTCAAGTGAAAAATGCATTGGATGCTACTATCGCTTTGGGTGGTACAGGTTATGTATTCTGGGGAGGTCGTGAAGGTTATATGTCTTTGTTGAATACCAACATGAAACAAGAATTGGATCATATGGCACAATTCCTAACTATGGCTCGCGATTACGGTCGTAAAAATGGATTTAAAGGAACTTTCCTTATCGAACCTAAGCCAATGGAGCCATCGAAACATCAGTACGATTTCGATACAGCTACCGTAATGGGATTTTTGAATAAATATGGTTTGGCTGATGATTTTAAAGTTAATATTGAAGTAAACCACGCGACTCTTGCAGGTCATACTTTCGAGCACGAATTACAAACTGCTGTTGATAACAACATGTTAGGTAGTATCGATGCTAACAAAGGTGATTACCAAAATGGATGGGATACTGATGAGTTTCCAACTAGTATTTACGAAACTGTTCAGGCAATGTTGCCAATTCTTGAGAATGGTGGATTTACTGACGGTGGAATTAACTTTGATGCAAAATTAAGACGTAATTCTACAGACCTAGAAGATAACTTTATAGCACACATTGGTGGTATGGATGTATTTGCTCGTGCTTTGGTGATTGCTGATAAAGTGAGAACTGAATCTCCATTATTGCAGCTTAAAAAAGATCGTTATTCATCTTTTGCATCTGGAAACGGAAAAGCATTTGCTAATGGTGATTTAAGTCTTGAAGACTTGAGAAAGATTGCTAAAGAAGTTGGAGAACCAGCTCAAACAAGCGGAAAACAAGAAAAGTTAGAACAATTAATTAACTGGTATATTTAATAAATTATCAAAAACTCCCGTTTGTTAGATTGCGGGAGTTTACTTTTAATTCTACCCCATGACTCAAGCCCAAACAAAAGGGAGTACGATGTTTATAATAGGAATCACTTTAGTGGCCACACTAGGGGGATTGTTGTTTGGTTACGATACTGCCGTAATTAGTGGAGCAACTGAAGCTCTAAAAGTATTTTTTGTAACTCCATTAGAATCTGATAGTGTACTCGCATTACAAGTTTTAGGAGAATACAAGCTTATTATTTCTCTTTGTTTTATTGTTGTTTCCTTGCTAGTTTCTAGTTTCATGTTTCGCATGTATGGAAAACAAAAGGGAATTATTTACAGTGCAATTGTAGTTCTAATAGGCGTTGTAATTTGGTATACTCAATTTTGGGTATCCGTAAACGAACTTACCGAAAACACCTTAAACTCTATTAATGGTTTCACAATTTCAAGTGCTATAATTGGTTGTATTATTGGTGGTTCTATATGTGGTTCTGTTAGTCAGAAATTAGGAAGAAAAAGAGGCTTGATTTTAGCTGCATTTCTATTTACTATTTCTGCAATTGGTTCAGCAATGCCCGAAATGATGAATTTTTTCGGAGCAAGTACTATTAGTGCATTTATCTTTTATCGTATTATAGGAGGTATTGGAGTCGGAATAGCATCTATGCTTTCGCCAATGTATATCGCCGAAATTGCACCTGCAAAATATCGTGGAAGATTGGTTTCTGGTAATCAGTTTGCAATCGTATTTGGAATGTTGGTTGTCTATTTTGTGAATTATTCGATAGCACTAAACGGAGATGCTAATTGGTTGAATGAAATTGGATGGAGATACATGTTTGCATCCGAAACAATCCCTGCAGTATTCTTTTTAGTGATGTTATATTTTGTTCCTGAATCGCCACGATATCTTATCATGAAGTCGCGTGAAAAGGAAGCCGAAGGTGTATTGAATAAAATTGTAGGAACAGTTCAAGCTCCGAAGTTATTGGCTGATATTAAGGAGTCATTGAAAGAGAATAATGCTCCATGGTTAACATTTGGAGGATTAATTATAGTAATAGGTGTTTTATTGTCTGTATTTCAGCAATTTGTTGGTATTAATGTTGTGTTGTATTATGCTGCTGAAATTTTCAGAAATTTAGGTAGTAGTACCGAAGTTGCTTTGTACCAAACCATAATTGTTGGAGCCATAAACTTAATATTTACTGTACTAGCCATTTTTACAGTAGACAAATTTGGTCGTAAACCATTGATGATTATTGGTGGTGTAGGAATGGGAATCTGTATGTTCTCATTAGGTGCAGCATTTTATTTAAACCAGATGGGTTTATTTGCATTGATTGCGATGTTAGGATACGTTGCCTTTTTTGCCATGTCATGGGGACCTGTTACCTGGGTATTGCTTTCGGAAATATTCCCGAATTCAATTCGTAGTGCCATGTCTTTAGCAGTTGCTGCTCAGTGGATGGCAAACATGGTGGTATCTTGGACATTCCCAATGATGAATGATAATTCATGGTTAACAGCTCAGTTCAATCATGGTTTTACCTATTGGATTTATGGTGTGATGGGAATTCTGTCTGCTGTATTTGTTTGGAAACTTGTTCCAGAAACTAAAGGAAGAACTTTGGAAGACATGCAAAAATTATGGAAAAAATAGAAGTTATCTAATTTCTCATTATTGTATTAATTAATTTTTTTAATCTGCTTTGATTTTATTCATTTACAATAATGGAAAAAATGAGGATTGGTTACGGATCGATCCTCATTTTATTAGATAATTAGTTAGAAATTCCACTTAATAATTTATTACTGCGAAGAAATACTAAGATGATAAGTTATTCTCAATTTGGATCTTAGTCAAAATATCTTGTAAAATTTTAGAATTAAACGGCATTTTTTTTCGTGTTTATTTGTTCTCCTTGAGTGAAGTTCTCAAATAAACAGGCATTAAGCATTTGTATGTTGGGTTGAGGCAGATCGGATTCTTTTTTTTTAAGGAAGTTTCGAATTGTTTTCAGGGTCAATAAAGAATGTTCTGCTTTAAATGAATGCAAAGTGTATTTGTATAGTTTAATAATAATTAAAACATAATAAAATGAAATTTTTTATCGACACAGCTAATCTTGATCAAATTAAAGAGGCTCAGGACTTGGGTATTTTAGACGGAGTTACAACAAATCCATCTTTAATGGCAAAGGAGGGGATTAAAGGTGTAAATAATATTAAACAGCATTATGTGAACATCTGCGAAATAGTTGATGGTGATGTTAGTGCAGAAGTAATTGCAACCGATTTTGAAGGTATGATTAAGGAAGGCGAAGAATTAGCTGCCTTACACCCACAAATTGTTGTAAAAATACCATGTATCAAAGCAGGTATTAAAGCTATAAAGTATTTAACTGGTAAAAATATTAGAACAAATTGCACACTTATCTTTTCTGCAGGTCAAGCGCTACTTGCTGCTAAAGCAGGTGCAACTTATGTTTCTCCTTTTATTGGTCGTTTAGATGATATAGGAACTGATGGAATCGGCTTAATTGAACAAATTGCAGGTATGTTCAGTCGTTACGGTTTTGAAACTGAAGTATTAGCTGCTTCTGTTCGTCATACAATGCATATTTTACAATGTATTGAAGCTGGTGCAGATGTTGCAACTTGTCCATTAAATGCTATTACCGGATTATTAAAACATCCTTTAACCGATAGTGGTTTGGAAACGTTTTTGGCTGATTATAACAAATTAAATAGCTAATAAATGATTTTTTTTATTGTCACCGTTTAGGTTGCAATGTATCTTTTAACTAATGCTAGAGCTAAAAAGAAATGTTTTATTAGCCTTTTTCGATGTTAATTTGATATTTACCATCGCTTATATTAGATAAGTTAGTGGGGCTTATTGGTTTAAGATAATAAATAATGTAAAGGATTGGCTCAAGCCGATCCTTTTTTTATTCTAGTTATTGGAATCACATTAGTAGAATACTACAGGATTTTTTGGTTAGCCAGTTCTATTGCGTGTTTTTTAGTTGTTTAAAGACCGCAGGATACAATCAACTCAAGTAGCATAATAGCATTAGAGAAACCTTAAACAAAAGCGTTGTATATAGTTTAAAGCAATCTGAGAGTGCATTAACAATTGATTGGAATATTAAAAGGTATAATAAAACTCAAAAAACTTCACTGTTTACAATATGTTAGTTTTTTTAATCTTTTTATGCAAATTGATCAGGCTGGTTTTTATGAATGTCTGGTTACTTTTAATTAAAATATGATAGGACTGAGATTTCTAAGGCTGATAAGCTAGAAGAGAACTCTGAATTTAGGAGTATAAAGAATATTATTGATATTTATATTACTTGTAGTAATACAAATATCAATAATTTGAAACTTGAAATGTTTGCGAACAAATAAAAAAGCAGTTACCTTAAAATGCGGTAACTGCCTGATGTAGTGTGTGGAGAATATCGGAATCGAACCGATGACCTCTTGACTGCCAGTCAAACGCTCTAGCCAACTGAGCTAATCCCCCTTATTTGATGACAAATATATGTGAATTTTGATAAGAGATGAGTTATTTGATAAAATAAATGTGCTAAGGTATAACCTTTTTCAGAAGTGTACGTAGAAAGAGTTGAGTGGAAAGTTAATGATGAACCATAATTGTTTGCCAAGGTAAACGATTGATTGCAGTAGAGAAATAGTGTGTATAGGTAGGATGAGTTCGGGCTTTGTTAATTTTCTACTCGTTTTTCTTAAAAATTTAGAAGTGTGGAATAATGGATGATATAAAAGTATCATCCATTATTTTGTGATAGAGTTGTAATTAATCTTGATTATAAATAATATGAAAGGTTTTGAAAAGAAAATTTCTTTCCCTTATTATATATTATGATTGTTTTATCATTTTATGATAACGTTTGTGTTTTGTTATTGATGATGTATTTTTTTGTTAATCTGATTGTTGTATTACTTGATTTTAACTAATTTTGAATTATCTATTATTGAGAAATAGGGATTAATTTATAATTTTCATTTAGATTCAGATAAAGAGAAATGTATTTCTATTACTTTCATTTCTATCTTTTGAAAATTAATTGCATATTAATAAGAGTAATATTTGGATGAATAAACGTGTTTAACGTGAATTTTTCTATCTTTAACCCCCGAATAATTAAGCATATCTAAAGTTAGATTTTGATAATACAATTTGAATCTGTATTTTTAGGCGCTGAATTTACTAGAATATAAAAAGAAAACTATGGAAGTTAAGAAGTCACAAAAAGCAGATCTGGAGAATAAGAGAGGTCTTTTTCTAGAGATTGGTCTGGCTCTTACTCTTGCCCTTGTATTTCTAGCCTTTGAGTGGCGAGTTGATACAAGTGAGGCTGGTGTATTGGTAGCTGAGCAAGAGGTTCAGGCTGAAGAGGAAATTATTCCAATTACTCGTCAAGAGCCTATTAAGCCACCACCACCACCACCACCAGCTCCTAAAGTCGCTGATGTTTTGAACATTGTGGATAACGATGAAGAAATTGATGACGAGCTAGAAATTGAAGATTCTGAAGCTGATATGGATGAAGAAGTTGAAATCCAGATCGTTGAAGAAGCTGAAGAGGAAGACGAACAACAGGTGTTTGTAATTGTAGAAGATATGCCTGAATTTCCAGGTGGGGATATTGAATTACAAAAATGGATTAACTCATCTGTAAAGTACCCTGTAATTGCACAAGAAAATGGTATTACAGGACGTGTTTACGTTGGTTTTGTTGTTAACAAAGTCGGACAAGTTGAGAATGTTAAGATTATGAGGGGTGTTGACCCATCACTTGACAAGGAAGCTCTTCGTGTGATTAACAAGATGCCAAAGTGGAAGCCAGGAAAACAACGTGGTAAAGCTGTAAAGGTATCCTATACTGTACCTATCAATTTCCAGTTACAATAAGCTAATACATATAATGTATTCAATATATGAGGCTCTGATTTATCAGAGCCTCTTTTTGTTATAAGCTAAATTACTTTATATATGAATATTGCTTACTTTTGTCAATACTTTATAAAGAGTGAATGTTCTTATCTTTTAGTGAGCTAAGGACATAAATCATATATTCAAAAATACATGGGAGATTTCCTTAATAATAAAATAGACTCGGAGAAAGCAATTTTAGTTGGTATTGTAGATCAATCTAGAGGTATAACTGAGGTTATGGTGAAAGAATATCTTGATGAATTAGATTTTCTTGCTTTAACTGCCGGTGCAGAAACGGTGAAACGTTTTACTCAGAAACTACAACGATCGAATCCAAAAACTTTTGTTGGAACGGGTAAGCTTGAAGAAATTGCACAATATATTAATGCTAATCCTGAAATAGGTTTGGTTATTTTTGATGATGAATTAACTCCATCACAATTAAGAAATATTGAGCGTGAGTTAAAATGCAAGATTCTTGATAGAACAAATTTGATTCTTGATATTTTCGCTAGTCGTGCCAAAACTGCAAATGCGAAGACTCAAGTAGAACTTGCCCAATATCAATATCTATTACCTAGACTAACACGACTATGGACTCACCTTGAGCGTCAGCGTGGTGGTATTGGTATGCGTGGGCCTGGTGAAACTCAAATAGAAACTGACCGTCGTATTATTCTTGATAAGATTGCGAAGTTGAAAGAGGATCTTAAGAAGATTGACAAGCAAAAAACGGTACAACGTAAGAATCGTGATAAAATGATTCGTGTTGCTTTAGTTGGATATACCAATGTTGGAAAATCTACACTGATGAATCTTTTGAGTAAGTCTGATGTGTTTGCAGAGAACAAACTTTTTGCGACATTGGATACAACGGTGAGAAAAGTTGTGATTCAAAACGTGCCATTCTTGTTAGCTGATACAGTTGGTTTTATTCGAAAACTTCCTCATAACTTGGTCGAATCTTTCAAATCGACATTAGACGAGGTGCGTGAGGCAGATGTTATTCTTCATGTTGTTGATATTTCTCATCCAAATTTCGAGGATCAAATCAATATTGTAAATGAAACAATGGCTGAAATCGATAAGAAGGAAAAACCTCGTTTCTTGGTTTTTAATAAAATCGATGCCTTTAGTTATGTGAAAAAAGATGAAGATGATTTAACGCCTAAGCTACGTGAAAATTATAGTCTTGATGAGTTGAAAAAAATGTGGGTGGCTAAAGGTGATACGCCATGTTTGTTTATATCAGCTAAAGAAAAAGATAATGTTGAGGAATTTAAAGAGAAAGTATATAATGTAATTCGTGATTTACATTCGGCTCGTTTTCCCTATAATAATTTCTTATATCAAGATTATAGTAATCTTAGTAAAGAAAACTAAATTAAATATAATAGATAAAAAAAGCGAGGCTTCAAAATTTAATTTGGAGTCTCGCTTCTTGTATATTAGTATAGGAATCTGTTACTTAACGATTCCATTTTTCACTAAATATTCGGCAATCTGTACTGCATTAGTAGCAGCTCCTTTACGAAGATTATCAGAAACAACCCACATATTCACACTATTAGGATTTGAGAAGTCACGGCGAATTCTACCTACAAATACATCGTCTTTTTCATGAGCAAAACGACACATCGGATAGATGTTATTTTTTGGATCATCTTGAAGAACAATTCCTTCTGAGTTAGCAATTATATCTCTTAATTCGTCCAAATCAAAATCCTTTTCGAATTCAATATTAAGCGATTCGGAGTGACCACCCACAACAGGAACACGTACAGCAGTAGCGGTAATTCTGATAGAATCGTCACAAAGAATTTTTCGTGTTTCGTTGATCAATTTCATTTCCTCTTTAGTATATGCGTTGTCTTCGAACACATCACAATGAGGCAAACAGTTTTTATCGATAGGATATGGATAAGCCATTTCTCCATCAATACCAGCTCTTTCATTTTCAAGCTGTTTAACAGCTTTAACGCCAGTTCCACTAATCGATTGGTAAGTTGAGACGATTAAACGTTTAATCTTATATTTTTTATGTAGAGGAGCTAATGCAACGACCATTTGAATGGTTGAACAGTTAGGGTTAGCGATAATCTTATCGTTAAAAGTAATTTCTGAAGCATTAATTTCGGGTACAATAAGTTTTTTTTCAGGGTTCATTCTCCATGCCGAAGAGTTATCTACGACGAAAGTTCCTGCTTTTTCAAATTCAGGAGCCCATTTTAAAGAAGTTTCTCCTCCTGCCGAGAAGATTGCAATTTGAGGTTTTAATTCAATTGCCTCTTTTATGCCAATTACTTTATATTCTTTACCTCTAAATAAGATTTTTTTCCCTATTGATTTTTCACTTGCAACGGGATACAATTCATCTACAGGAAAATTTCTTTCGGTTAATACCTCAAGCATCTTTTGTCCCACTAAACCTGTGGCGCCTACTACCGCAATTCTCATAATAAAAATTCTATTTATTTGATTAATAGTTGTAAATTACTTACTTAGATATAGTTATTGTGTGGTTAAGATCTAAGATTGCAATTTTTTAATAAAATGAATTGATTATACTAATTCGCTCCTTATCCGAAAATAAGAAGGTGTGTTGGCACATAAAATCCCAATACACCATACTATAATCAATTTAATAAACGAAGATAAAGTTTTTAGATATGAAAGTCGCTTCATTTTTTAAAGTATTATTTCTTTTTTTATTGAGTTCAGGTTTTTTACAAGCTCAAGATATTGTTTATTCAGAAAATTTTAATGACGATGTTGGGCAAGGGAATGATGGTGGAACTGTAAATCTATCTGCAGTAGATTGGACTTTAAATACAGATGCGTGTAATTTTGAAACGGGAGATTATGTGAAAGTTGTTGATACTGGCGATGATCGACTTGAAGCTATAGATTGTGACGGAGAAGCTGTTTGGATGAGTCCAATTATTGATATATCCAATTATTCGAATTTAGATATATCCATTTATACAGCTGAAACAGGATCTGGATCTAATGCAGATAATAAGTATGTAAAGCTTTATTATATACTAGATGGAGGAAGTGAAGTTTCATTTTTTGAGAGTGCTGTTGACTGGGGAAATTTTACAGCAACTATCAATAATTTAAATGGAAATACTTTACAGCTTGTTGCTCGAATGAAAACGACTTATTCGTCGGATAAAATTTATATCGATGACATTTCTGTTAAAGGAATCTTAAACGCTGTATCAAAAGATGCTCTCACGCAAGTTTTAAGTCCAGTGAGTCAAATTCCAAGTCAAACTATTAGCTCTGTTATTAATGATGAGAGCTCGTCACAAACTTTATTGAAATTTGCCTTATCAGAATCAGCTAGTTCGGATAATTTGGATACAAAAATTGCGTCCATTAAGTTTAAGAATATAGCCATTACAAATCAGGCTGACTTATTGACTCAATTTGGCGGTTTTTCGATTTATGATGGGACTAATTTTATAGTATCAAGCTCAATAAGTATAGGTGCTGATGACGTGACGCTTAATTTTGCCGAGGGTGTTTTTAGTTTACTAGATAATGGTTCTCAGGAATATGAATTAAAAGGTTTCTTAAAATCATCGGGAATTTTAGATGGTAATATTGTTGCGATGGAATTGTCAGCTTCTGATATCACAACTTATGCTTCTGGATCAGGTTTCGATACGGTAGGTAGTGTCACTATAAACTCACCTGAACATCAAATATCGGTAATTGCTACTCAGTTAAATTTTACTTCTATTCCAAGTACTAGTCTGATAAAAAATATCAGTTTTTCAGTGTCTTTAAATGCGAGTGATGTTAATGGGAATATAGATATTGATATTGATGCCAACCAGACTGTTGATTTAAGTATTCAAACGGGAACAGGCATATTATCAGGCGTTCTTTCTAAAACACTCTTGAATGGAGAGGCTGTTTTTGCAGATCTAACTTATAATATGGCTGAGAATATATCGATACAAGCATCAGCACTAGACTTGGATCCTGCTATTTCGGATCCTATATCAATTATTAGTTCACAATCTACCGATTTGACTATCAGCAATTGGACACCATCTTCATTAAATATCTCATCAATTTCAAATACGATAGAAGATGCCGTTGAAGTTTATCGTTTTTCAATAAATGATATAGGGGATGATTCTGAATCTACTTTTCTGAATTCAATTCGACTAATACCTGGAGATAATAACAATGTGGTTTGGGAGAATGTGATGGCAGGATTAGTTGTGAAAGTTGGTGATGATATTCTTGAATCAACTTATGTGTTGAGTAACTCGGCTATAGATATTACGATTCCTAGTAGTGAACTGTTGAGGGAAGTTCCTGATGGGAATAGTAAGGCATTCTCAATTTTTGTTTATTTAAAAACAGAGATAAATGATGGTGATATTCTACAAATGAATATAGAAAATTCGCATTCAAGTTGGTTGACGAGTGGAAGCGGTTTTGTGCCTAATTTTGTTGGCGATTTTAATGGACCTGAATTTAAAATTGATGTGATTGGAACTCAGTTGAATTTTACTTCGATTCCTGAAGAAGATGTGGAATTTGCATCAAATTTTATGGTTTCAGTTAATTTATCTGATAGAAATAACAATCTTGATGTGAATGCAAATCAAGAAGTAAGTTTAGCTCTAGTCGAAGGGAATGGAGATTTATCTGGAACCTTGACTAAAAATTTAAGTTCTGGAATTGTAAGTTTTGATGATCTGTCCTACAATTATTCTGAGTCGATTAATCTAGTTATTTCGGGAGATGGGTTAGAAAGTGATGAGTCAGAAGCGATTCACATATTACCATCCAATTCATCAACAGCTCAAGTTGTAAATTGGATGCCCGATAATCTTAAAATTTCATCATTGTCTGTTTCCGAAGATGATTTTAAGGAAGTTTTTCGATTCCAAATTATAGATAGTGGTGATGATCAAGTTTCAAGTGTTTTGAAATCGATACGACTAATTTCTGGTACTAAAAATACTATGGACTGGGAAGATAATATTGGTGGTTTTCGTTTGAAAATAAATGATGAAATTGCTGATGTTGATTTTATACCAAGTGCATCTTCTTTGCTTATTAACTTCGCCGAAAATGATGAATTGGCAAATATTCCCGATGGTCAAGCCGTTGATTTGTCCTTATATGTATACCTAGATGAAAAGAGTAGTGATGGACAAATTTTTCAAGCAGCTATAGAGAATAGTCATTCTCAATGGGAGCTTGATGGAACTCAATTATTACCCGAATTTACAGGTGATTTTGAAGGTGATAGCTTTGTTGTTGATGTTGAAGGAACTGAATTGAGTTTCACTGAAAAACCATCTAAAGACTTAATTCCAAATACAGATTTTGGTATGGAACTTAAATTGGTTGATAAGTTTGGGAATCAAGATCTGAATTCGATAAAAGATGCTCGAGTTTCTTTGGCTTCTGGAACAGGAAATTTGACTTCTGACTTGGGTTTAAGTGTCAATCTAATTAATGGGAAATATGTATGGACAGATTTACGATATGATAAGGCAGAGAATTTCACTTTGCTTATAGAAGTTGATGGCTTAGAGTCGATCTTGACTGATAATATATCGAGTTTAGATGCTAATTCGAGTTTGATTGCTGCAGAAACACCACTTTTGCAGCAAGTTTTAAATCCATTATCTATTGATATTGAAAATGCTGAAGCTGTTTTAAACTTTGTAATTAAAGATGAAGCTAGCAAAGATAATTTACCCACACGAGTGAGTTCCATGACGTTTTATAATACACTCATAGGTTCAGGTTTGGATTGGAAAAAACATTTGGCTGGAGCTATATTAAAAAGTAATGGTGAGATTGTTGCAAATACGACTAAAATAGAAAATGAATATATTTCATTCTCGTCTGCAGATATAGAGATAGAGAATGGAGAACAAAAGGAATTTGAATTAGGAATTTATTTTAAAAAGAGTTTGATACCTGATCATGCTAAATTTCAAGTGGAAATAAGGAAGGATCATGAATGGAAAACATCTTCCACAGGTTCATCATTGATAGATCAATTATTGGAAAGCATACAGTCTCCTATACATGAAATTGATGTCATTGCTGATCGACTAAGTTTTATATCTTATCCAAAGGAAATTGAGGATTCGGAAAATTTTAAGCTTAGGATTGCAGCTGTTGATGAATTCCAGAACATCGATATTGATCATTCATCTAGTATTAGTCTAAGTTCTGAAAGTGGTGTCTTATCAAGATTTGGTGTTGTAGGTAATTTAGCAGATGGTGTGTTGGAAATTGATGATTTGAGTTTTTCTGGTGAACAGATTTTAAAATTAACAGCCAGTAGCGATTTGGAGTTTTTTACTAAAGAGCTATTTGTTCAAGAAAAAAACATCATATTTTCTGATGATTTCGAATCTAACGATTTAAGTTTATGGGAGCATACCGATGCATGGACTGCATCTTCCTATAAACCTATTAATGGTTCCTTTAGTTTAAAGCACAATTTGACAAATGCTACAGGGAATAGCTATATTATTTGTCCTTTAAATAATATTCAAGTAGGTTCTGAGTCAATTTTTTGGGAGTTTATTCTCCATAATTCAGATTGGGATCCAACTTCATCAAACAATTTTGTTTTCCACTTATTAATGGATGCTAATAATCCTGAACTAGCAGAGAACTTTTATTCTGTGGGGATAAATTTATCTGGATCAGATGATTGTTTAAGTTTATGGGCAAGTAAAGATGAGAATACAGAACGATTAATAAAGTCTGATTTTGATTGGAATAAGGAAGAAACAGTAGCTGTTAAAGTTGAGTATAATTCGCAAGGAGAATGGATATTGTCTTATAATAGATTGGGAAATAATAGCCATTGGCTCGATGCTGGAACTGCAAGCTCAGAAGCGAATACTGATATTGAAAATTGGTATTCGGGATTAGCGTTTAATTTTGGAACTGCATCACGAGCTGGAGAATTATGGTTTGATAATCTTAAAATAGAGACATACAATACGTCACCCTATTTAAGGAATTATGAATTTTCATCAGATTCATTAGTTCTAAATTTCTCAGAAAATTTAAATATTTTGGAATCATCTAAACTGGACAATTTTGAACTTAGTTTGGGTGGTGAACCGTTGCAAATAAAAGAGATTAAGTCTACTAACATAAATAATCAACTCATTCTTTTATTTGAAAATTCGCTTGTAACAGGAAATTATAAATTGAAACTTAATTCCATTGAAGATTTGGACGGAGCCATTTCAAAAACAGATACTATTCAATTTGATTATTATGAAGAAACTAAAGAATACGATCTCGTTATTAATGAAATATTAGCTGATGAATCACCTGTTGTAGGATTACCAGAATATGAATTTATTGAGATTTATAATACGAGTGATTATCCTATTAATATAAAAGATTACAAACTGAAGGTTGGTAATGCTGAGAAAATACTTTCTGATTTCGAGATTCCATCGAAGGCGTATTTAATTCTCTGTTCCAATGCAGCAGTTGAATTTTACGAAGCGTATGGTCATGTTTTAGGAGTAAGCAGTTTTCCTAGCTTAACGAACTCCGGAACAAATATATCTCTTGAATCATCATCGGGAATGCTAATAGATGAGATTACTTACTCATCCGATTGGTATGGAGATGATGAAAAAAAAGATGGTGGCTGGAGTTTAGAGCGTATTGATGCGACTAATCATTCTTGGCAAGTAGATAATTGGCGAGCTTCTATTGATGCAAAAGGAGGAACTCCTGGACAAATTAATTCGGTAGTCGATGATAATAAGGATGAAACGGCTCCTATTTTATTGAGTTTTGATATCGATCAGCCAAATTCTATTCTTCTTTATTTTAGTGAAACTTTAAAATCATCGCAAGTCTTTTTGTTAGAAAATTATAGCATCGATAATGGTATTGGTTATCCGAATTCTATAGTCGAGATTGATGATGATCGATTTGCTTTGCGTTTAACTTTCTCTTCGGATTTTGAAAGCAATACGCACTATTTGTTTACTTTATCAGATCAATTAAGTGATTTAGCGGGAAACTTATTTGTAGATCGTGAATTTAAATTTCTATTGGCAGATTTACCTAGGGAAGGAGATTTAGTTATTAATGAAGTGCTTTTTAATCCTTACCCAAACGGTGCCGATTACGTAGAACTCTTAAATATATCAGATCGAATAATTGATGTTAAAGATCTGTTTATTGCAAATCGAGATGATAATTTTCAAATAGATCAATCTTATCAGATAAGTGACAAGTCGTATTTGCTAGAAGCTGGAGCCTATTTGCTAATTACAACTGATACAGCTAATGTTAAAATGAATTATAGCGACAGAGATGAAATGGCATTTTTAGAAATAGAAAACATGCCATCTTATAGTGATGATGAGGGGCGAGTTGTCCTTCTTAATAGTAATGATGAACAAATAGATGATTTTGCTTACGATGAATCAATGCATTTTAGTCAATTAGTTTCTGACGAGGGTGTTTCATTAGAACGTATTAATCCTGAAAAAGAAACGAATTCTAGATCAAACTGGATTTCTGCATCTCAAACTTCATATTTTGGGACGCCTGGAATGCAAAATTCTTCTTATGATATTGATCAAATAGAGGTGAATGAGATTGGTTTTAAATCAAAAATATTTTCGCCAGATAATGATGGCATTGATGATAGATTGGTTATTAATTTTAATTTGGCGAAAAGCGGTTATGTCGCGAATATTCAAGTTTACAATAGTAGAGGGATAGAAATAAAACGAATAGCCAGTAATCTAACTTTATCAACCAAAGATGAATTGTTTTGGGATGGTTTATTAGCTAATAAAGAACGTGCTCCATTTGGAATATACATTGTTTATTTTGAGTTATTTAATCCTGATGGTGACACTAAAGTGTACAAAAAGACTTGTGTTTTAGGAGGAAAGTTTAAATAGAGAAAAAGCTTTAGCTGATTCAAAAAATAAATTTTGCGTGTATAAAATCCATGTTAATTAGTCCGAAGGTAAGGCTTCGATATTTGCTATGGCCTCACTTCTGTGCGTTTTGAAAGGGCAGGTTAATATTCATCATGCAATAAATGTTTTTTGGATATATCCAATTTAAGAGGAAGCTGTCTTATGTTGGCTATTGAGTGGATAACGTAACAGTTTTCAATTTAAATTACTGCTAAATTTTCATCCTTCTTTTCCCATTTTTTAAGATATAAATACTTGACTAATTTCAGCTGAACTCACTGTCCATGTAAATATCAACTATAAGATCATCCTTAATGAAATAATAATATAATCTTAGATTCTAAACTTGTGGACTTCTTTTATTAATTCGTCTTACTTGCCCAATAAATCTAAAATAAGATCTGTAATATTAGAATCTTCTTATGTGCTTATCGAGATCGAGCATTGAATAAAAAGTCGTTTTCTTAGCTCTTGCAGCCGTTTAGAGTTTTATTTGTGAGGGGCGTTATCTAGGTATCTACTTCGATAAGTTTAAGATTCCTTAAAGTGAAATATAAATTTTCATTTACTAATTGAATTTAATTCGCAATCGTTTGCAGAAAGATATTTATGTTATAAGTTTGTGTATATTTTTAAAAAAAAATATCAAATGAATTTACAGCACTGGATTAAGGATGAAAAATTGGCTTATGAATTAGCCTCAACAGCAGGGCACTTATGGTTTAATAATTCTGTTGACTTGCTTTTATTTAGAAAGAAGCTTGTTAACCAGAGCCCTACAAAAATCTTATCTTTTCATGATTATGGTAAAAATATCATTGGAACGACTGTTGATATTGAGAATACTCTTGAAGTTGCCAAAGCAATCTTGAAACTTAATATTGTAAGGTCAAGAATTGATATTGGAAAACTGACTAAAGAATGGTGCGATAATCGTAATAATTACACAAGTATTACTGAGTTTTTGCAAGAACAGCTAGCATCATTTATGGGTGAAGATCACAACTCCTTCGATTCGAAAGATGTTGTTTTATATGGCTTTGGGCGTATTGGACGAATTGTTGCTCGCGAACTTATTAGACAATCTGGTAGAGGTGAGCAATTAAAGTTAAAGGCTATTGTTACTAGAGGAAATTCTGATTTAGAAATTCTGAAACGGATTTCCTTATTAGAAACAGATTCTGTTCATGGTGTTTTTGACAGCGTAATTATTGCAAATCTAGATAAAAAGAGCATTTCTATAAATGGACAAGAAGTTCATATGATTGCATCGAATTCACCTTCTGATATTGATTATACGAAATACGGTATCGATAATGCATTACTTATTGATAATACGGGTGTTTGGAGAGATGAAGCAGGTTTATCTCAGCACCTCGAAGCCAATGGTATCGATAAAGTTTTACTTACAGCTCCTGGGAAAGGTAATATACCAAATATCGTTTTTGGTGTGAATCAAAATGAGTTTGACGTAGATACGCATAAGATATTCTCTGCTGCTTCGTGTACTACTAATGCTATTGTTCCTCCTCTTTATGTTATTGAAAATAATTTCGAGATTGAAAAAGGGCATTTAGAAACCATTCACTCTTATACAAACGACCAAAATCTATTAGATAATTTTCACCGTAAAACAAGACGTGGACGTTCTGCTCCTATTAATATGGTATTAACAGAAACTGGTGCAAGTAAAGCTGCAGCTAAAGTTATTCCTAGTTTAAAGGGGAAATTGACTGCCAATGCTGTTCGTATACCAACGCCTAATGCATCATTAGCTATTTTAATGTTAACATTAAAAACGAAAGTAGATGTTGAAACCATTAATAAAACGCTCGAAGAAGCTTGTTTGAGAGGTGATTTAGTTGATGAAATAGAATATTCTTATTCAAGCGAATTAGTCTCTAGCGATATTATTGGTAAATCAAGTCCTGCTATTGTTGATAGTAAAGCAACTTTAGCTTCAGCCGATGGTCATAATATTGTATTATATGTTTGGTATGATAATGAATATGGTTATTCACGACAAGTTATGCGTCTTGCTAAACATATTGCCAAAGTACGATTAGCACAGAATTATTAATCAATTTGATTTTACCATATTGGGAAACCACCTTAATGACAGTTAAGGTGGTTTTTTTAGTAACCTGAATTTAAGTTTTAAATGTAACTTTTGTGTTATTTATAACATCCTTGTATTTCAACCTGACCTTCTGATTATTAATTTCTTTTATCCGACTTGTTTACTCGTTTTTCTGAAATTTTAATTTTCTAAAACAATTTTCAAGAGCTTATTAAGATATTTGAGTTTTTGAATTTGGGGAATAATTCTACACGGTATGCCCAATTCTACACATACAATTTTATAAATTTTAGAGGTTAAGATATCTTTTTTTTGTAACTTATAGAGTCGAATGCTTGGGATTAAAGCTCTTATTGAGTGTTTGATACAATAATTCAAAAGTATTGTTAAATACTGGTATGCACTTTGTTGTTGTTTCATATCGCTTCTTTGGAATGGCGATGAAAAATAGTATTAACCTTAATCTGTGGGTGTAGTAAGATAATACTTATAGGTTGTAATAAATTACCCTATGAATATGAAAAAAAGTGTTTTTAGTTTTGGAATAATATTGTTGTTCTCAGCAATATTATGGAGTTGCTCTGATAGTTCAGATAATAATTTAGAAGAGGATCTAACTTTAGTTCAATTAATGGAGGTTAAAGCAAATGCTCTATCTGATGCAGTTCTTGATATCTCCGAATCGGAAGGTTTTAAGATTATCACTGTTGATGATAGTGAAACGCTAAAAAGCAGTAATGACTCAAAAATTGAAATGAGCATTACTCTTGATGATATTAAAGGCATTTATGACTATGTACATGCTGTGAATGATGAACAATCATCAATTAAATCAAATTCTCATAAATGGTTTAATAAAGTTGGTGATTCTGAAAATTTTATTTTACAGTTGCCAAAGGAAATAGCAATGCATCCATCTAAACTTTATGAAAATGAGGATGCTGAGTATAAGAATGATTTTGTGATTACAACTTCTGATTATAATTATTCGTATTCAGGTGTCGGATTTAATTATGTATTGGATTCGAAAATTGATGTTGATACTGAATATGTAGGTGAACTGTATATAGCATGGTCTATTTTACTAGATATGCCTATCGATTATAAATCTGAATTTGTTTTTGCTAATGGTTATTCCGTGAGTGCTGAATTTGGAATAGGAAAAACGGCTTCTTACGAATTTAGTCTAAAAAAAGGTGACGAAATTATATACAAAGAGGAAGTTGATTTGACCAGTTCTGAAGATGATGAAGGTGAATTGGAATATGCTATTACCTTAGGGAATATTAAGATTGTTTTAAACTCAGAATTGGAAACTTATAGGGTTTATCGAAATGGTGAATTAGAAGAAGGTACTTTAATACAAATTGTTCAGCTTGATCAAAATTCTGATGAAGGGGACTATGGATTCTGCAGAAAAGCAATTGATGTGAAAATAACCTTTGCAAATGGTGATATTATACAATTATCTGATTTTATTTCTGATGATACCCTAGATTTAATGGATGAAATATTTACTTCAATGTACGATATTAAATTTGTAAAACATATTGTTGATAAAGTTGCTCTTGAAGTATATAATACTAATTCTAGCGTTGATAGTGAAGATTAAAAAGATTTAATTCAAAATACAAAGTCTGACTTTTAAGTCAGGCTTTTTTTATTCAAGGATTTGTAATAGGTTTTAAAGCTTTACTTATATTTAGAATATGAAGATACTTGTGTCATTAGTCTTGTTTTTTCTTTGGAGTAGTAGTTTGTTCGGTCAAAATTCCTTACCACCTGTAATAAAAGGGAAGGCCTCTTTCTATGCTGATTGGTTTGATGGGAGAATAACGTCTAATGGCGAGTTTTTCTCTCAAGAAGACTACACAGCAGCGCATAGAACTTTGCCTTTTGATACTTGGGTTCAAGTAACTAATATAGATAATATGAAATCGGTATACCTTAGAATAAATGATCGTGGACCGTATGTTAAAGGAAGAGTTATTGATTTGTCTAAAGCGGGAGCAGAAGCTATAGGTGACCTTGATAAGGGGGTTTTTAATGTGGAAATTAGAATTGTTGAAAAGAGAGAATTAATGATTTATCCTTTTGGTGTTTTTATAAAGAGAAAGAGCGTTCCCCTAAGGCAACGCTCTTCATATCTAGATTTTAATCTAATTACTCCTTAATAGTAGCACTTAAGAATTCACGGTTCAAACGAGCAATGTTTGCAATAGAAATTCCCTTAGGACATTCTACCTGGCAAGCACCTGTATTAGTACAGTTACCAAAACCTAATTCATCCATTTTAGCTACCATGCTTTTAGCACGACGAGTAGCTTCAACACGACCTTGAGGAAGTTTTGCAAGGTGAGATACCTTAGCAGAAACGAACAACATTGCCGATGAGTTTTTACAAGTTGCAACACAAGCACCACAACCAATACAAGCTGCAGCATCCATTGCTTCTTCAGCATCATCCTGAGAAATTGGAATAGCGTTACCATCAGGTACACCACCAGTGTTTACTGAAATATAACCTCCTGCTTGAAGAATTTTTTCGAATGCAGTACGATCTACCATTAAGTCTTTGATTACTGGAAATGCTCCAGCTCTCCAAGGTTCAATAGTAATGGTTGCTCCATCTTCGAATTTACGCATGTGTAATTGACATGTTGTAATATCATCATCTGGTCCATGAGCACGTCCATCAATGAACATACTACACATTCCACAGATACCTTCACGACAATCGTGATCAAAAGCGACAGGTTCTGTTCCTTTGCTTATTAGCTCTTCATTTAAGATGTCGAGCATTTCAAGAAATGAAGTTCCACCAGAAATGTTGTTGATTTGATAGGACTCGAATTTCCCTTTAGATTGAGCATCTTTTTGGCGCCAAATCTTTAACGTTAGTTCCTTTAAAATTTTATCTGCCATAGCTTACTTGTATGAACGTTGTGTTAATTCCACATTTTCGAATACTAATTCTTCCTTGGTCAATTTAGGAGCTTTACCTTCACCTTGGTATTCCCAAGCTGAAACATAAGCAAAGTTCTCATCATCACGTTTAGCTTCACCATCTTCAGTAACTGATTCTTCACGGTAATGACCACCACAAGATTCTTTTCGATCCAAAGCATCATGTGCCATCAAATCACCTAATTCAAAGAAGTCGGCAACACGTCCAGCTTTTTCCAATTCGATATTCATAGCATCGAAATCTCCAGTGATACGAAGATCTTTGTAGAAATCTTTACGGATTTCTTCAATTTCTTTGATTGCTAATTTCAATCCAGCTTCGTTACGAGCCATTCCTACATTTTCCCACATTACATTACCCAAACGCTTGTGGAAAGAATCTACAGACTTGTTTCCTTTGATATTGTATAAACGAGTCATACGATCAGTAACAGCCTTTTCTTTCTTAACAAACTCTGGATTATTTAAATCGATACGTGGAACTTGAATCTCATCAGCAAGATAATCTCCAATAGTGTATGGTAAAACGAAATAACCATCAGCCAAACCTTGCATCAAAGCAGAAGCACCTAAACGGTTAGCTCCGTGATCTGAGAAGTTAGCTTCACCAATTGCATATAAACCAGGAACGTTAGTCATTAGGTTATAATCAACCCAAAGACCACCCATTGTATAGTGAATAGCAGGATAAATTTGCATTGGCAATTCGTAAGGATTTTGATCAGTAATTTTCTCGTACATTTGGAATAAGTTTCCATAACGAGCTTCGATTACATCACGTCCTAAACGATCAATTGAATATTTAAAGTCAAGAAAAACGGCTTTACCAGTTCCATTTACACCGAAACCAGCATCACATCTTTCTTTAGCTGCACGAGATGCAACGTCACGAGGTACCAAGTTACCATAAGAAGGGTATCTTCTTTCCAAGTAGAAATCGCGATCTTCTTCAGCAATATCATTTGCTGTAATTTCACCTTTTTGCAATTTAATTGCATCTTCTTTTTTCAAAGGAGTCCAAACACGACCATCATTACGCAATGATTCCGACATTAATGTCAGTTTCGATTGTTGTTCGCCATGAATTGGAATACATGTTGGGTGAATTTGTACGTAACAAGGATTTGCAAAATAAGCACCATTCTTGTAAGCTTGCCAAGCGGCTCCAGCATTACATCCCATAGCATTTGTCGATAGGAAGAATACATTACTATATCCACCTGATGCAATTACTACAGCGTGAGCACCATGACGTTCGATTTCACCTGTAACTAAGTTACGAGTGATAATACCACGAGCTTTTCCATCAACTGTTACGATGTCTAGCATTTCGCAACGTTCGTGCATTTCAATTTGTCCTTGTCCGATCATACGGTTCATAGAAGCGTAACAACCTAACAATAATTGTTGTCCGGTTTGACCACGAGCATAGAAAGTACGACTTACTAATACACCACCGAATGAACGGTTAGATAAAGTTCCGCCATACTCACGTGCAAAAGGTACACCTTGAGCAACACATTGGTCGATGATATCGCCACTTACTTCAGCTAAACGATGAACGTTACTTTCGCGAGAACGATAGTCACCACCTTTAATTGTATCATAGAATAAACGAAAAACTGAATCGTTATCGTTTTGATAATTCTTTGAAGCATTAATACCACCTTGAGCAGCAATAGAGTGAGCTCTACGACCTGAATCTTGGTAGCAAAATGATTTTACGTTGTATCCCATCTCTGCTAAAGAAGCAGCGGCAGATCCACCAGCAAGGCCAGTTCCTACAACGATAATATCTAGTTTTCTTTTATTAGAAGGACTAACTACTTTAATAGCAGCTTTGTGTTTTGACCACTTTTCAGCTAATGGTCCGGCTGGAATTTTTGAATTTAATACTGTCATAACCGTTTTTTATTATTTAGCAAAAAAGTGTAAATACAAAGGAATGATTGTAAATCCTGCAGCAATGAAAAATGCATAGAAGTAAGATACCTTTTCTAGACGTTTTCTCCAGATATTATTGCTAAATCCAATTGATTGGAAAGCTGACCAAAATCCGTGAGAAAGGTGTAATCCTAAAAGGATAGCCCCTAATACATAAAGACAAGTGTAAACTAGTCCTAAAGTCCCAGTTGTAAATAGGTCTTTTACTAGTTTTGCTCCATTATGAACTTCTTCACCGTTAAGCATTGTAGTAGGTACTTCACCTGTAATTTGCATCTTAATAAAGAAATGCATCAAGTGCATTGCTAAGAAAACCAATACAAGTCCACCTAAAACAAACATGTTACGAGACGACCAAGTACTACTGTTACTTAAATTTTGCACTGCATACTTCTGAGGGCGAGCCTTCATGTTTTGAAGTGTTAAAGTAATAGCATAAATGATGTGGATAATGAAGCCACCAAATAATACCGGTTGTAATCCAAAACGGATAACTGGTAATGACATAAAGTGAGCTCCTGCGTTGAACAATTCACCAGTGCTATCAAACAACAAAAATGAGTTTAATATTAAGTGAACCAACACAAAAACAACAAGAAAAATACCTGATAAACTCATTATCAGCTTCTTTCCAATTGATGAACTTAAAAAACTGCTCATAGGACTAAAAATTAATTAGATTGTTTTTATTCTAATAGGATTAACTAATTCAATTGCAAATGTAGATGCTCATGTTTGAGGAAACAATATTACTTAACACATATAATCTATTTAGATTGATTCTATTAATAGTCTATTTTTAATATGTAAAGTGTTATTCATTACTAAAAATGTATATGGTTAATTCTAAACCTATTACTGAGCGTTTTCAAAGGGTTTCTAGAAAACGTTGATGAGATGTTTCTTTTTTTATATGTTATAAAACAAGTTGGGCACTAATAGTGCTAATTTAGAATTTTGATGAATTATTACGTTTTCGAATATTTAAACCATCATTTTTTTGATGTTGCTTAGACTTTAATTGATTTTTAATCTAAATCCGTTATATTAAACTTAAAGTAGAGCCGTTTTTATTTTATCTTATTTTTTTTCAAAATAAGATTTTGATTCTAAATTTGAGTTTTACAGTTAAAATTAATTACGATATGATACATTATTTGGATACTAGAATATCAAATTTAAGATATTTTGATCAAGGAGAAGGTGAAGTACTTGTTCTTCTGCATGGTTATTTGGAAGCTATTGAAACTTTTGATGCTTTTGCTAAAGACCTTGCAACAAAAGTGAGAGTTATTTGTGTCGATTTGCCTGGACATGGTCAATCAACACTTAAGTTGAAGCATGTTAATGTTGAAGATATGGCAGAAGCTGTTTGTGCTTTGGTTGTTGAGTTAAATCTAGGTAAAGTCCATTTAATGGGGCATTCTATGGGTGGTTATGTTGCTTTAGCTTTTGCAGATAAATATGCAGATAAATTAGCAAGTTTTAGTTTATTGCATTCTTCAGCAAATCCGGACACTGAAGAAAAGAAAGAAAATCGTAAACGAGAAATTGACCTTCTAAGCAGAGGTAAGAAAGATCTAATTTGTAATACGGCTATTCCTAACACGTTCTCTAAGCGTAATCAAGAATCCTTTTTGGGTGAAATTGATGTTTTGATAGAAATTGCATCAAACACAAAGGAAGAGGGAATAATAAATGCTCTTAATGCAATGATGAATCGTCCTGATAGGAATAAAATTCTTAAGGCTTTACAGATTCCTAAACATAGTTTTGTAGGTAGGGAAGATAATTTTATTCCTTTTGAAAAAGGGATGGAATGGGCTTATGATAATGGAATGAAACCAGTGATTTTTGAAAATTCTGGGCATATGAGTTTTATTGAGGAGAAAGATGCGTGTATAAATGCCGTTATAGAAATTATGAAGTAAGAATAAAAAAAGCTCCACGCTTGGGGGCGTGGAGCTTGGGTTTAGATCAGATTTTGAGAAAATATCTACCTGAGCTAGAGCTCAGAATTCAAATTAATCTGTTTAGGTTAATATAGAAAACTCATTTTCTATTACATATAAAATTTGATCAAGAAAAGGATAGCAATCACAATCATGATTGGTTTTACTTCTTTGTAACGACCAGTTAATAACTTAAGAATTACGTAAGATAGCATACCAAATGCGATACCTTCTGCAATACTCGATGTTAATGGCATCATGATGATTGTTAAAAATGCAGGTATTGCTTCAGTAAAGTCTTCTAAATCAATTTTGAAGATTGGGGACAACATAAACAAACCAACAATAACAAGAGCTGGAGCTGTTGCAGCACCTGGAATCATAATGAAAACAGGAGCAAATAATAACGCAATAGCAAACATAGCAGCAGTAGATAAAGCTGTCATCCCTGTTTTACCACCTTCAGCTACACCGGCAGCACTCTCAACATATGTTGTAACAGTTGATGTACCAAATATAGCACCAAAGAATGTTCCAATCGCATCAGCAAAAAGAGCTTGCTTAACACGTGGTACACGACCTTCTTTGTCTAACATGTCAGCTTTAGAAGCTACACCTACAAGTGTTCCGACAGTATCGAACATATCCACAAATAAGAATGTGAAAAGAACAACGACCATGTCTAAACTAAGAACATTTGAGAAGTCGAATTTGAAGAAAACAGGTTCGATTGAAGGAGGTACACTAATAAATTTATAACCTTCAGGAAGATGAGTAACACCTAGTATTACTGCTAGAACCGTAGAAACAAGAATACCAATAAGTAGAGCACCTTTCATTTTACGAGCCAATAATACACCAGTAATAATGATACCTACAAGACCTACTATAACTGCAGGATCTTTCATACTTCCTAATGAAACTAATGTAGCTGGATTGTCAACAACAATACCTGCGTTTTTTAGTCCGATAAAAGCAATAAATAGTCCGATACCTGCAGAAACGGCATGTTTCAAATTCAAAGGAATTGAGTTAACGATAAGTTCCCGAATATTGAATGCTGTAAGGATTAAGAAAATAATACCTTCAAGAAAAACAGCTGTTAATGCAAATTGCCAGCTATAGCCCATACCTAATACGACTGTAAAGGCGAAGAAAGCATTTAATCCCATACCTGGAGCCAATGCAAATGGTAATTTAGCTACAAGAGCCATAAATAATGTTGCTACAATTGCAGAAAGAGCAGTTGCTGTAAATACAGCACCTTTGTCCATTCCTGTAGCACTTAAAATATCGGGATTCACGGCAAGGATATAAGCCATTGTCATGAAGGTGGTAATACCAGCTATAATCTCAGTTTTGAGAGTAGATCCGCTACCTGTAATATTGAAATATTTATCTAACATGGTTGTTTAGAATTGTGAAATGTAGCTGGCATAATAAGCCAACTACTTTTCAATTATATTGTAATAATGGCGTTTATAAGAAATTCCACTTAAGAGCTAAAGTAGGACGAACTTTAAAATCGTCACCAGCAAAGTTGTTAGAAATTTCAACTTCTCCACCAAAAGAGAAGCGCTCGTTTACATTATACCAAAGTTGTGGCTCTGTTATAAAAACAAGTTCGTCAGCAACACTTCCTGCTGCAATTGCTTCATCGTCTCCATTTTCAGACCAAAGATCTGCAAAACCAGAGCATGTTAATTTATTATCAAACATGTTTACATACCAAGTTCCAGTTACTTGGAAGTTTGCTTTACCAGCATCTTTAATAGCTTTGTAACCTGCGTATGTTGAGTATCCCCATTTAGCATTTCCTTTAGAGTAGTTTAAACCGAAGATCCATGCATCGTTAATGGTATAACCAAAACTTCCAACATTGGTTACTTCAGCATTACCAACACCACCATTATATTCAATGTGTAGACCAATTGGCATTTTTTCAGTTTTTAAAACACGAGCAATCTCGAAATAACCTTGGTTAATTCCATTTTTAGAATCGTAATCAAAATCGACAAAGGTGAATGTGTTACCCCACTTGTCTACTTTAAACATTTCGAAAGTTGATGTGTAATGTCCTCGCTCAAAATCGCGGTGCAATTGAAAGTTCTGAGCATTTACAGCAAATGCTGAAAGAATTGCAAAAATTGTAAATAGTTTTTTCATCGGTTAAATAAAATGATTGTTTGGTAAAATGATTATATAATAAATGGTTGTTTATTCTGTAATAATATCGTTTAAGCTTTTAATAATATTGGGACAACCCGTAGCTTTTAATTTTTCTAGAGATTGATGTCCTGAAGCTATTAGGTAGCAGTGACAGCCTAAGCTTTGTGCTACTTCATAATCATGAGTTGTGTCTCCAAATAAGCAGACATCCTCAGCATTTAATTGATGTTTATGAAATAGGTTTTTTCCATTTTCAACTTTTGAGCTGGCATAAATATTATTAATGCCAGATATTTCGTTGAAAAACCCTTGAATATTTAATTCGTGAGTTGAATCATTAAGCATATTCATTTCCATAGCAGAAAGAATAAATTGTTTTTTGCCTTGTTGTTTAAATAAATCCAGCAAAATTCGTGCTTCAGGAAAAATATCTGATTGGGGTAAACGTTTTGTATAGTTTGTAATGAATTCTTGAGCAGTTATAGCCCAATCTTCTTTTTTGAAATCGAAACCAATTTTTTCGTAATAATCCTTTACCGGAAATGTGAATACTTCACGATAACTCTCACTAGTCAACAAAGGTAAATTGCGTTTTCTCAACATGAAATTGATACTCTCAATTCCAATTTCAATATCGTTGAGTAGTGTTCCGTTATAGTCCCAGATAATGGCTTTGTATCTATGCATTCGTATTTCTGTTTAAGAGGTTAGAAAATAAAAATTCTACCTGCTCCTGTTTAGAACATGAATGATATGGAAAATTTAGTTTTTGGGAAAAATTAAAATGTAGGTAGGATGTAAACGCTCTTTTTGTGGAAGAGAAGTATCTTTTTATAGATATATAAAGCACAGTAGTGCTGTGTTTACTAATAATGGTATTCATCCTTTCGTTTTTTGGCCGAATTAGAAATTCGGAGTTACCAGTTTCCCAGATGATGTATTTTTAAAACTAAGCTGCAAAAGTAGCGTTTTTTTTATTTTAAATCCAAATTGTAAACGTATTTTGATTCAATATTAATTGTAAGAGGCTTAATTATAGGTTTATATGTTGATGGTGAATTGCTATTTAGATTCAAAGAACGCTTCTATTCCAGGATAATTGAATTTTTCTTTTGCTATATCTTGAGGGAAAATCATATAAGTAACGTCTGCTTGTGAACCAAGTTTTCCATTATGGTCGAATATTTCGGTATGTATTTTTGCAAATTTTCTTTCTTTAGAAATCAATTTTGCTCGTACTGTAATTTTACCTTGATCTGTTAAAACGGGTCTTCTGTATTTTGCATTTAATTCAGTTGTAAGTCCACTGGTTTGACACTTCACAAATACAACCCAACTTGCTATTTCATCCATTATGGTTGCTTGAATTCCTCCGTGTAAAACATTTTTAAAACCCGAAAGATGTGCTTGTGGTTCCCATTCTGCGATAATATATTCACCATCTTCAACAAAATTCATTCTTAATCCCATGCTGTTATGTGGTGAGCAACCAAAACATTTGCCATTGTTATCATCTATATATGGGTTTATTATCTTTCTCATTGAGCTGAAGTTTTGATTTTAAAATATAATTAACAAATTTAATATTTCTTGTGAAAGACCCTGTTGATATAGTTATAAAATGTAGTGGTTTTCTGTTTTACTGTACGTACAGAATATGATCTCCAACTTTTGAAGTATTGTTTAGAAGCTTAGTTTTAATTGAAGCTTAATTTCTGATTTTGTATCTCCTGATATTTCTGCATTCCCCGAACCAATTATTTTTGAATTGGCATATTGGGTGCGTGCATATCTTAGATATAGACTAGCAGACCTGTTGAATTTGTATCTGAAGTTTAGGTAGAATCGCGAACCTTTGTTAAAATAAGGTGGTATCGAAAAAGCATATAGAATGTCATTTTCATAGGCATAAATTCGAGTATTATAAGAATCTGTATCGAAAAGAGCATAACGAATGCTTGTTGTAAATGGGAGACGGCTGTGCTTGTATATAATGTCTTGATAAACCAGATATCCACTCTCTTTAGCGGTTTTATTGTACTCAGATAGTTCTAAACGATTTCTAATTTCCCAATTCTCATTAAGTTTAGCCGATAAGTGTAAACGATATTGCTTTTTTGAAACATCAATGGGTGTTTTTATTATTTCATCATTTGAATTTTCTGGTTTCTTTTCATCTTTATATCTAAAGTAAATTGAAACTTCTTTTGTTGGATTATATTCAATTTGACAAAGGTAATCTCGACCTGTTGTGGGGGAGCTTACTCTGTATTTTAGCCAAGGGAATTCATATAAATCGTAATAAGCTAGTATTGTCCATTTAGGGTATGGATGAAATTCTGCTCCAAAATAAAAGCCTTCTTCATTCTGTGTTCCTGATTGTTCACCAAAAGCATTTCCATATAAAGCTTGATAATTTTTATCGTATTTACGGTAGATAACTTCTAAAGACAATTGCGGATGTGGCTGTAAGTTTAAACCTTGCAGAATAGCTTTTCCTCCAGATTGGCTTTTAGCGATTTCGCCATATAAATGGATTTTGTTGTAACGGGTTTCGTAATATGCGCTTAAATTGTAATTTCCGTCTCCCGAGAAGTCATAAATTTTAGTGATATCATCCGTTTTACTTATCAACTCTGGAGAAAAATGAGATTTAATAAAGGATGTTCCGAATTCTATTTGATCAAGTTTAAAAAGTAAGGTTCCTCCCCATGCTTTCTCATCGAGTTTGTCTTTTTTTTGTATCTCATTTTCTGTACGATGGAGTCCTGAGTTATTGATGCTTTGGGTTAAATTATTTTCAATATTTGCGTCTCGTTTTTTAAAAGAAGAAAAAGCAGTTAAGCTGATGTTTTTAATAGGGTCGATTCTTATTGCAGCTCCTCTGAAGAATAAGTTTTCATCCGTTGAGTGATAGGATTTGATACCTTGTTGCCGTTTTGCATTTTGAGTAGTGAATGTTGATTTTCTTGAAGCTAAACCAGACCAAAGACTTAAGCCTTGTCCAAATTTTAAATGGTAATCTCCAATGTTAATTTGTCGTATTTTACCCTTACCGGTATATTCGGCAAATGCTGAGTAGAAATCAAATCCTTCTGAATTTACATCCTTAAAGAAGGGTTCGCCAGCATCGTTTTCGGCAGTAAAACCAAATTCAATATCCTTTTTTGGGGAGCTATATTTGTAGCGCGTATAATATTTCCATTCCTTTCCCATATATTGGGCTGGATCTTCAGAACTTGTTGGACTTTCATCCTCAAAGTTATAGGATTTATATCCTTCTTCGTTTTCCAACGTTCTTTGGCTTCTGATAAGTATAAAATGTTTTGCTCTACTTTTTTGTGAAGGTTTTATTTTTTGCGAATCAATTTGAATATTCACAAAGGGACTAATTTCTTGAAGTATTGAGTAGCTAAAACCATCTAAGAATCTTAATTCATATAAACTATAAATGAGTCCACTTTCTTTTCGGTATTCAATTAAATTTTGAATCTGATAGTCAGATAAGAGATGCAATTCTTCTAAGTCTTCTTTACTTGCTTTGTTTAAGTTGATAGGGTTGTCAAACAATTCATTAAACTTTTCTACCAAATCTGTGTAGTCCAATTCTTCATCACTGTTTTCAGCAATGTTTTCTATTATTCTTTCAATAATATCATTTTTACTAGCCGTATTTTGTCCCAAAAGATTAGCACTCGAAAAAAGTGTAATGATTAGAAGTATAATGAATGCTTTAAATCGAAACATAGCTAAATATTAGAATGAGATGTTGAGATCGAAAGATGGTGTGTATCCTAGGTTTTGATGTTTAGAATAAGCCAAATTCATTTTTACTATTTTGTATTGATAGCCTAAACCAAAACTGATTTGGTTAGGTTTACTCGAAACACCTAAGCGAATGTAGAGATCTTTGACAATTTGGTGTTCTATACCAACTTTTACACGAGCGTCGTTGTCGAAATCTTTTTCGACTTCAGAATTGAGCATTGTTTCTTTGGATAAATGCCAAGAAACTCCCAAACGAGCAATGGTTGGAATAGCTTCATCAAAATATAACGTTTCAAATTTTTCTTGACTTGGGTTTGAAATATGAAACCCTAAATAGAAATCATGAAATATCTCGGCCAATAAACCAATTTCGAAGTTATACTTACTCTGTTCTCCTTCGATTTGATTTATCTTGATTCGCATTTGATTGATTTGAATACCTGCCCATAAGTGTTTGCCTAAAGCTTTTGAGTAGCCTAAGCCAATTTTACTTTCTTTGTATAAGTCAAAACCAAACTGTGTATAATTAAGGTTAAATCCTCCAAGCTTTGTAGGGTAGTAAAAAGCTAGGGCTTTTGTGCTTAAATCTTCAAGTTGAAATTGGTTTTCGTAAGAAACGCCGAATTCTATCTTTTTTAGTTTAGCCAATGCAGCCTGGTTGTTGTAATTACTCCATATATCAATATTGCCTACTGATGCTTTTCCCATTGCATTTGAACGTGCTCCACCTCCAAAATTATCTAAGGATGCAAAACCTAAATTTGATATAAACAATAGTCCTATAATTATATTGGTTGACTTCATTTTTTGTTCTTTATTTTTATAAAGTTAACTTGTAATTATTAATATGTCAATAGATGTGTTTGATTATTAATAAAATATGATGATAGGTGCTTTTGTTTGAGTAATTGAGTTAGTTCTGTAATTAATGGTCTTTTGTGGCTTAAAAGAACTTGTTGGTGCTTATTGGGTAGGTTAGATTAGTACGAATTCTAAATGCAATGAGCAAGCAATAATTCTAAGGAATAAGATAAAATCTAAATTGAAGGTTGATGAGCTTAGAGAATGGAATTTTAAAGTGAAAGAGCATGATGATAAGATGAAACTGCATCTAAAACCTATTAATCAAATTAATGCAGGCTATTGGCGTGGCGTGTGGTGAAAATCAAGTTAATGGTCAGACGTGTAATGTTGACGATTGGTTTTAATTAAATCCAACTTAAAATAAAAAAATCCGTAAAGTGATATTTTCACATTACGGATTTTTTTAGAATGTATCTATATTGTAGTTGAGAAACTTATTCTCAAACACGATAATCATATTTTACTGTAGCAAGTTCTTCGTTTGCCTTAACTATTTTTTGCTTAAGACTTTCTTTAAATTTGATGACTTCAACCTGAAGAGCTTCGTCGCCAGAAGCAATAATTTGGGCAGCTAAAATACCCGCATTCATAGCTCCATTAATGGCAACAGTTGCAACAGGAATTCCTGGAGGCATTTGTGCAATTGCTAGTAAAGCGTCCATTCCATCGAGGCTAGCTTTAATAGGTACACCAATCACAGGAAGTGGAGTCATAGCTGCAATAACACCTGGAAGGTGAGCTGCCATACCTGCGCCAGCAATAATTACCTTTATTCCATTGTCCATTGCACCTTTTGCAAAAACCTCAACTTCTTCAGGTGTTCGGTGTGCTGATAAGGCATTAATTTCGAATGGAATCTTAAAATCGTTCAAAATTTGGGCGGCCTTTTCCATAACTGGAAGATCCGAAGTACTTCCCATGATAATACTAACTTTCGCTTTCATCGTGTTTTATATTGGTGGATTTATAAAATTAATAACAAAAAATTGTACTTTTGTCGCCAAGTAAGAATTGTTTTAGTTCTATATGATCAACAGACATATGGTTGCTTTTGTTTAAAGCAAAATTGGAAAAAATATATGGATGTTGCAGTATGGTTTTAAAACTTTTTTTTTATCTTTTATATGCCTTATATTGACGACATTATAATTGTCTATTTGTTTTGACAGTAAAAAGTTGTTAATTGAAATGAGGATATAGAACCTTGATCTTATTTAAGTAAATTTTGTTGTTTACCTAAAATGAAATCAAAAATGAATAGTTGCAAAGGGAATATTAGTTGAGTTCCATTTGGAATTTAAAGAGGCGAACTCTTTCCGAAAAATTTGGGAAGGCAAATAAAAATATAGACAGATGAAAACTGTAAAACTTCTTGACAGAGAATTTAGGGTATCTATCCCGGCTGAGAAGATTGATAATGCTATTGCAGAAATAGCTGAGAAGATGAATAAGGATTTAGCTGGTAAGAATCCAATGTTTATTTGTATTCTTAATGGATCATTCATGTTTGCATCAGATTTGATGAAACTAATAACTGTTGAAAATGCTGAAATTACTTTTATGCGTTTGACCTCATACGAAGGTATGGGAACAACAGGTAAGGTCAAAAAATTAATGGGTTTTACTGAAGATCTTAAAGATCGAACAGTTGTTATTCTTGAAGATATAATTGACACAGGAATTACAATGGAAAACACATTGATACAAATCGATGAATATAAACCAAAAGAAGTTGTTGTTGCAACAATGTTGTTTAAGCCTGACGCTTTGAAACGTGATGTGAAAATTGACTACGTAGGTATCGATATTCCTAATGATTTTATTGTAGGTCGTGGTTTAGATTATGATGGTATTGGTAGAAATCTTCCTGATATCTATACAGTTATTGACTAGTCGTATTAAAAGGTGTGAAATTTAGTTGACTAAGAAATTAGTTAATACTGATATGCACTTATATTTATAATTGATTTTTTTAGATAAATTCTATGGTGAATGTCATCATGTTTGGACCTCCAGGTTCTGGAAAAGGAACTCAGTCTAAATTATTGCAAGAAAGATTTAATTTGATTCATTTATCTACTGGAGATGTGTGTCGAGAAGAAATCAAATTTGCTACACCCGAAGGTTTAGAGGCCAAAAGGTTGATTGATGGAGGGAATTTTTTCCCAGATAAGTTAGCATATAGAATTGTAGAAAAGTTTTTAGATCAAAATTCTAAAGCTAGAGGTATTGTTTATGATGGCATTCCTCGACATATTGGTCAAACAGAACATTTCGACGAAATGTTAGCTAGCAGACAAGGTAAAGTAAATTTGGTAATCGAATTAAAAGTTGATGAAGAAATTCTGATTCAGCGATTATTAAAAAGAGGCGAATCATCGGGGCGACTGGATGATAGTGGAAGAGAAGTTATAGTAAAGCGTTTGAGAATATACGATGATGTAACAGCTCCTATTGCCGATTATTATAAAAAACAAGATCTCTATTTTACTATTAATGGAATAGGATCACTCTCTGAAGTTTTTGAAAGAATAGCAGTTCTCGTTGAGAAAGTTTGTTTAAACGAAGAACTTAATATCGTATAAAGAACGATATATTTAAAGATATGACGCCTGCCTTTTTTTTGCATGTGTTGTATTTCACTTATAGCCTATAATTTGTTCTAATTGAGGCTAAAAATAACACAAAATGGCTGGATCTAATTTCGTAGATTACGTTAAAATATTTTGTCGTTCCGGAGCTGGTGGCCCAGGATCGGCTCACCTTCATCGTGATAAGTTAACAATGAAAGGTGGACCTGATGGTGGTGATGGTGGTCGTGGAGGCCATATCATTATTAGAGCTAATAAACAACTTTGGACTTTGATTCACTTACGTTTTAGCCGACATATATTCGGTAAAGATGGTGGTTCTGGTGGACAAAGTAGAAGTTCTGGTTTCGAGGGTGCTGATGAGATTATTGAAGTACCGTTGGGAACTGTTGCTCGTGATGCTGAAACCGGTGAAGTTATTTTTGATGTAACTGAGGATGGCGAAACTAAAATTTTAGTAAAAGGTGGACGTGGTGGTTTAGGTAACTGGAATTTCCGATCGTCAACAAATCAAACACCACGCTATGCACAGCAAGGTGAAGAGCGTGTTGAACGTGTAGTGATTCTTGAGCTTAAATGTTTAGCTGATGTTGGTTTGGTAGGCTTTCCTAGTGTTGGAAAATCGACTTTACTTTCTGTCGTTTCTGCTGCTAAGCCAAAAATTGCTGATTATCCATTTACAACTTTAGTTCCAAACCTAGGTATTGTTGGGTATCGCGATAATAAATCATTTGTAATGGCTGATATCCCTGGAATTATTGAGGGAGCTCATGAAGGTCGTGGTTTAGGTTTACGTTTCTTGCGTCATATCGAACGAAACTCAGTGCTTCTGTTTATGGTTGCAGCTGATAGTAAGGATATTCATGAAGAATATAAAATTCTTTTGAATGAGCTGAAAGAGTTCAATCCTGAATTGTTGGACAAAAAGCGTTTGTTAGCTATTACTAAATCGGATATGCTAGATGAGGAATTGAAAGATGAGATTCGTCTAGATTTACCAAATATTCCATGCACTTTTATTTCATCTGTGGCTCAGCAAGGTCTTGTTGAGTTAAAAGATATGCTTTGGACTGCAATTAATGAAGATAATGCTATAGCCGATTAAGCTTAGTAAATAGATAAGAAACTTGTTTTCTGATTTAGGCTTGGGAATGACCAAGCCTATTTTTTGCTTAAATCTCTGGCATTCTTGCTCTTTAAAATAGATGCAATAATTTGGAGTAGTCTTACGTTGTCATATTGTCCTATTTATACACATAAGCTTATTATGGAAACCTTACTTCAACTCGATAAAGAACTTTTAATTTGGTTCAATTCTTCTCATAGCCCATTCTGGGATGTTATAATGATGTTTTTTACTCGAATTGAGTTTTGGATACCTTTCTTTATTCTGGTTGCTTATCATATATTTAAATACAAAGGAAAAGAGGCTTGGTGGTGGCTAATTGGATTATCATTACTCATTCTATTTGGAGACTTAATATCAACTTATCTTTTCAAAAATATATTGCAGCGTTTACGTCCAAGTCACGAGCCTGCTTTATCTGGTATCGTTCATTTGGTTAAAGCTTATGCTGGCGACAAATTTGGTTTTGTGTCTTCTCATGCAACCGCTGTATTTGCTTTTGCAATTTACACATCACGACTTTTTAGAAATAATATTTACGCCATATTTATTACAATATGGTCTTTAATCATTGTCTATACGCGTTTGTATTTAGGTCTTCATTATCCATGTGATATTTTGGGTGGAATGGCTTTAGGTTTGGGAGTAGGGTTTTTCTTTTACAGAATTACGCGTTGGTGGGTATCACGCTTGTATCCACAAAAGCAATTTGCTCGTTTTAAGCAGGTGCTATCTAATTCTGATGCTGGTGTGTTAATTGCAGTAGTTGTTCTAGAGATGATGACGATAACTTTTGTAATTCTTAAATTATTGAAATTGGGCTTCTTTTAATGAGAGAAGAATAATTTTGTGATATTACTTAATTTGAGAATATCTTTTTTTGAAAAAAAGGAGGTAACCTGAAACGGGTAATGATGCACCCAATAGCCCCAAGATAAAGACAACTAATTTACCATATATTCCACCTATACTTCCAGTATGGATATCGTAGTTTAAGGACTTTAGTTTTTCGGCTCTGTTTTTATCTGAGTCTAAAATTGTATATAGAATTTCACCAGTTGAAGGATCTGCTAAATAATTATTTGTAAATCCAAACTTGTCATCATCAATACAAGACAATACTCGGATTGGTGAATTTGATTTTTGAGGAATAAAAAATATGTTTAAACCTAGTTCTTTAGGGTTTTGAGAGTCGATACTTTTTTTTAGTTTATCTAAACTGCAAAGCTGAAAGTTCCCAATATATTCACTAGGCTTTTGTTTGTTTTTTTTATAGTCAGGACTTATAAGGCGATAAACAGCTTTCTCGTATTTAGGAAATGTCCAGACAAGACCGGTAGTGCAACTAATAAGGAGTGGAATAATCACATATAACCCCATATTACTGTGCAATCTGAATGTTTGAGCTTTGCCCTTTAGTGAAAATTTGATGTTTCGAAAAGCCTTTTCCTTAAGCATCCTTATTTTTTTTGGAAACCACAAAATGAAACCTGTAAGTAAGGAGATAGTAAAGAGAATAACTGAATAGCCAATAATCAATTTGCCTAATGGTTTAGGAAGTAAGAGATGGCGATGAAGTCCTAAAATAATACTCCAGAAATTAGATTTATCTTTGTAATCCTTAATTATTTTGCCTGTATAAGGATCTATATATGTTATTTGTTTTTCACCCTGTTTTGAGCTCATAATACGAACTGATTTATTGGGAGATTGATAGTCGTAAATTCGTATAATAGGAAAGTCGGAATAAGTATTAAACTTTGCCACAAGAGTAGAAAGTTCCAATTTCGATTTGTTTGCAGCCTTAACTGAAACATAGGGCATGGCATCCTGAATCTCTTTTTTAAACGTATAGATACTCCCCGTAATGCAGATGATAAATATAACAAGTCCAGTTGTTAAGCCAATTATAAGATGAATTTTATGAGCGATGTATTTTAGCATATCAGGGTCTTTTTTTTTTACAAGCAAAAGGAATTGCATTCTTTATCGAGAATACAATTCCTTAAACTTAATGTTTGAACTAAAGTGTGTTTAAAATGTATATGACAGACTTAATTTTGTGTTGGCACCTTCGCCAGCTGGACTTTGATTTTTTAGTGGAGCCGCCCACTGTGCGCGTGTAGGTAAATAAAATTTGTTTAATAAATTATTTACAGCCAACGAAACTGAAAGATCTTTTCTCACTTGGTAAGAACTTGAAAAATTAAGAAGCGTATAGCCATTTACTGGCACTTCACGATAGTTATAGTTCCAACCACCATTGCCGTCTGATACAGTATTAAAGCGGTTACGATCGCCAACGCGAATCATGCGAAGAGTGGTCGTCAATTTTTCGTATGGCTTAACTGTAATGTAAGCTGTTAATTTAGAGGGAGCAATCAAATCTCCACCAATATAACTTAAATCATTTTTGTCATCCTTTGGATGTTTTAGTCCTTCTACATAAGTGTACGAACCTCCAAAAAGTATGTCTCCATTTAAATATTTAAAGTCAAGAGAAAATTCTGCCCCAAATATTTTCTGTGGATCTGGTGACAGTTCAAATCTATTAGTTTCGTTATTAAAATTCAGACCTGTTCCTAAATTCGAAGTCGAGTAATAACCAACGGCTTCTGCTCTTACGTGATCAAATATTGAGAGAAAACCAAATTCGTAATTATTTGTTAAAATGGACTTAAGGTTAATATCATTAACATTAGAAGCTAAAGCATCACGAAGTGTTCTGCCTAAATCTGGTAAAGAAAAACCTTGAGAATAGTTGACGTAAGGAATAAATTTGTCGTTTTCGATATATCGGATACCAAAATTGAATGACGTGTTGTTGAATTTTAAATCGTCTCCAGTTACATTAACCGGATCAGTAAAATTACCATCAGACTTAGAATCGTATGGTAGAGAAGTGAAATCTTTAATCTTAAGATTCATCTTATCATATCTTACACCTGTTTTAATGCTCCATACATCTTTAATCTTAATATTTGCCTGAAAATAGGGCGCGAAACTAATCATGTTCATGTTCGGTACCCATAATCTGCCATCCAAAAGTCCTTGATTGGTTTTGTCTTTTAAGATATCTAAGCCATATGTTAGATCCGTTTTTATTTCTTCAGAAATCTTAAGACTTGTTCTAAAATTTGGGCGTAAGCCATATTTCTCGGCATTAATTACTGATTGACCACCACCTACGAATCTATCAGAATAGAAAAAAATATTTTTAGATTTCTGAAAATAAACATCGGTACTAAAAGTGGTACTTTCCTTGAACAAATCCTTTGCCTGATAGCTTAAGCGTAGGTTCGTATTTGTTGGTCCATTAGGCTTATTTAAATTAGGGGTATCAGAAATTTCACCATACCCATGATTTAGAATATAGTCTCCTTCTTCATTCAGAACCTCGATGTTGGCATCTACAGGCGAAAAAGGAGAGTCCTGACGTGATCGGTAATGATTTACAACAAAACTTAAGTCTTGAGTTTCAGAAAAGCGGTACTCAATTTTACCCAATATGCTTACTGTTTCAGTATTGTCTAAGCCATAAGTTGGTAATAAAGCCTGACCGTCTGCATCATATTTATTGCCTGTTTCCTCGTAGCTTCCGCTTGCATAGTACGATAAATCGTTCAATCTACCTTTTAAAGATTGATAAATTCCAAAACCTTGTGCATCCTTAGTTTTCGATAAGTTTGAAGTTCCCCAAACCTGAGTGTTTCCTTCAATGATATTTTTAGAATGATTTTTTTTTGTGATGTAGTTGATAAAACCACCATCTCCGCCATTACCATAGATAGAAGTTGCACCTTTAATTACCTCAATACGCTCAATATCGTTAGGATTAATAGATTTCATGCCTACTTTTCCGTTTCGTAAAGTGGTTGTTTGCGGTATACCATCAACCATAACTAAGAGGTTTCTACCTCGCATTGTTTGTCCCCAATTCGACGAAGTTCCCGTACTTGGAGCTAAACCGGGTACGGTAAACTCAAGAATTTCATTAATATTCGTTGTTGTTTGCGCATAGCTTTCTAGTGCTTTTGAATTCACAATGCTTATAGAAGCTGGAATCTCTGATAGTTTCTCTGGATTTCTACTTGCTGAAATAACGATCTCATTAAGTAGTTCGTTATTAGGCTGTAATTGTAAATTTAATTGGCTTGTTTGATTGTTGATAATTGTTACTTCTTTTGAAATGGTGTAGTAACCTACCATGCTTATTTTTACAGTCCAAGTTCCTGCTGGTATTTCTTTAATTACATAAGCGCCTTCAAGGTCGGTTGACGTACCTGTTTTTAAATTGGCAAACCAAACACTTGTTCCTGGTAATGCCAAATTATTTTCATCGGTAATAGTTCCTTTTAATAAACCTTGTCCGTAAGAGAGTGTACTAAATAATACAAGTATTATTAGTAAGTAAACATTTTTCATGATGTGAAATTTAGTTGTATTAGGGTAAATAAGACAGATGTGTCTTAATGCGTTTATTGATTACAGGTGACAAAATTATGGAATCACGCATTCCTCACAATACCGTATTGTAGGTATTTTTGATTAGATTAAATAAGAATAGTAAGTTACGTGATATGTGAATTTATTATTCGTTTCTTCTCATGTTGCTACTGTTTTTTACCCTTGCAATTTATACATCACGACTTTTTAGAAATAATATTTACGCTATATTTATTACAATATGGTCTTTAATTATTGTCTATACGCGTTTGTATTTAGGTCTTCATTATCCATGTGATATTTTGGGTGGAATGGCTTTAGGTTTGGGAGTTGGGTTTTTCTTTTACAGAATTACGCGTTGGTGGGTATCACGCATGTATCCACAAAAGCAATTTGCACGTTTTAAACAAGTGTTGGGAAATTCTGATGCAGGTGTTTTAATTGCAGTAGTCGTTTTAGAGATGGTGACAATAACTTTTGTGATCCTTAAATTATTGAAGTTGGGATTCTTTTAGGCATATCAATTTCAGGATATAAATCTATTCCTCTTTTTTAATTTGCTTGATTTTAAAGCCATGTAAAAAATCAATATATTTTTCACTAGCAATCATAAATGGAAAGTAAGAACAAATAAAAAGGCCAAGTATCATTCCAAAAACTTGAATACCATTTAAATTGTCGAAATCTGTGATTAAGGTATATACTATTTTTCCAAATAGTAGGATGAAAAGACAAATGGGAAGCACTTTCTTAATCATCTTAAAGTGTATTCGTTTATTATTTATGTTTCCAAAAACCAGGAGTGAATATAACTAAAAAACTTAATACTTCAAGGCGTCCAATAATCATAAGAATAGGCAGAATTATTTTAGCGATATCAGAAAGATGAGCAAAATTAGATGCAGGTCCTACACTTCCTAATCCAGGACCAATACCTCCCATGGACGTAATAGATGCACTAAAAGCTGAAGCCACATCGAGCCCAGTAGCGAGTAAGCATAAACCACCAATAAAAAATATAAAGAGGTAGATAAAAATAAATGTTATTATAGCATGTACCTTATCTTCAGCAATTACTTTTTTATTTATTTTAATTGATTTAACTTGATTTGGATGTATTTGTTGGTTGAATAACCTTGATATTGTTTTTACAGCCACAACATGTCTTATAACTTTTATACCACCACCTGTAGAACCAATACAAGCTCCTACGAACATCAGTAAAAAGATAAGTAGCCAGCACGATTGATGCCATTGTAAATAGTCTGCCGAAGCAAATCCTGTTGCAGTGATAATTGAAATAACTTGGAAAAAAGAATCACGAAAAGCTTGTTCAAAAGGTAATCCGTCCTCGAAATAGAGTACTAAGCTGATGAAACTACCAACCAAGAAAATAATGGCAAGATAGGTTCTTAATTCGATGTTGTTTATTAAGCTTTTAAACTGTCCTTTCAAAAGGCCATAATGCAGCGCAAAATTGATTCCTGATATTAGCATGAAAAACATCATGACATATTGAACAAAAGGGGAATAGAAACCTGCACTTGCATTTTTAGTGGAAAAACCTCCAGTTGCAATACTTGCAAAAGCGTGGCATAAACTTTCGTAAAAATTAACCCCTCCGAGCATTAAAATAATTGTCATTGCTACGGTTAAACCAATGTAAATACCCCATAAGCGTTTAGCCATAGATGAGGTTTTTGGCATTAACTTACTTGAATCAATGCCTGAAGATTCACTTGAAAAAAGTCGATATGATGCAATTTGTAAAGAAGGGAAAATGGCAACTGTTAATACGATAATACCCATTCCGCCTATCCAGTGTGTTAGGCTTCGCCAATATAAAATGGCCTTAGGTGCTGCTTCTATATCGGTTAAAATAGACGAACCAGTTGTTGTAAAACCAGATATTGACTCAAAAAGGGCATCAATAAAACTATGTGTTGTGTGACTAAACCAGAAGGGTAAGCTGCCTGTAACCCCCATAATAATCCAAATTGCAGAGGTTAGTATATAGGCTTCTTTAGATCCTATGTTTTTGCTATACCCTTTTGTGAAAAAAAGTAAGCTTAATCCTATAATCAATGGAATTGCTATCGATTCTTCAATCGCCAATAGAATGCTGTATTCATGAAAGTAAATAATCCAAGGGATTATTGTCGTCATAAAAATAGATAATATAAGAAGCATGCGTCCAAGTATATTTAGGACAAATTTAAAATTCATAAAGCTCTAAATTTAGCCTGCAAATGTATGTAAATTAATGAATATCGTATTGTTATAGATGAGAGTAATTGTGTTTTTTTTTTATGCAATGGTTTGTATTGATGTGTAGGCTTTTATGATTGTTTTTCTAGATTGTTGATGTCATAAAGATTGGCTATGTATATAATTCACCTATATTCATAATGTATTTGATGGAAATGAAATCTGCTTTATTGATCCTATTGTTGAATGATTTTGAATAAATATATTGTTTTTAACAACTTTTATAATGGGATTTCTTTTATCAACATCTTGATTACTTCTTTATACAGTTTCTAATTATTAGACTGTTGATAAACTCCTTTCGGAAAAGCCATTCTTTTAGTTATATTTGTGGGTGGCTGATTTTCCTGAATTATTTTGATCTCCAAAAATCTCTCGAAGAGGTGATAATTCATATTTAATCGGTTTATTGGGAGTGTGGGTTGTTATTAAGCTGATTCACTTTTAAAACCTACCTTTTTTTGTTAACATTTTGATCATTTCAATAAATGGCAGCTAAATATTCAGAAGATTCTATTAGAACACTTGATTGGAAAGAACACATTCGTAAACGTCCCGGTATGTATATTGGTAAGTTGGGTGATGGTTCTTCTCATGACGATGGTATTTATATCCTTATTAAAGAGGTTATCGATAACTCTATCGATGAATTTGCGATGGGTGTAGGGAAATCAATTTATGTTGATATTACTGATCGTAAAGTTTGCATTCGAGATTACGGACGTGGTATTCCTTTAGGGAAAGTTGTTGACGTAACATCGAAAATGAATACGGGAGCCAAGTATGATTCTGTCGTGTTTAAAAAATCGGTGGGTCTGAATGGAGTCGGAATTAAGGCTGTAAATGCACTTTCAAGCGAATTTGTTATAGAATCATTTCGTGAAGGAGAAGTTAAAAAGGTTGTATTTTGCAGAGGTGAATTAAAAAGTGAAGATGACATTCTACCATGCGAAGAAAAGAATGGGGTTAGAATAACCTTTAATCCTGATCCGGAAATGTTTTCCAATTATCGCTTTATAAGCGAGTATATTGAGACTATGCTTAAGAATTACGTTTATCTTAATGCAGGTCTTTCCATATATTTTAATGGTAAGAAATTCTTATCAAAGAATGGACTTCTTGATTTGTTGCACGAGAATATGAATAGTAAAAGTCTATACGAAGTTATTCACCTTAAGGGTGAAGATATCGAATTGGCTATGACTCATGGACAGCAATATGGCGAAGAATATTATTCATTTGTTAATGGACAACATACAACTCAAGGTGGTACACATTTAGTCGTATTTCGCGAAGCTGTTGTAAAAGCAGTGCGTGATTTTTATAAAAAGGATTTTGATATTTCTGATATCAGAACTTCCATAATTGCGGCAATTAGTATCAAGGTTCAAGAGCCTGTATTCGAATCTCAAACAAAAACTAAATTAGGATCGAAAGATATTGGTCCTGATGGTCCATCGGTTCGAAATTTTATTATGGATTTTGTGACGACCAACTTAGATAACTATTTACATAAGAACCCAGAAGTAGCAGATGCTCTTCATCGAAAAATTATAGAGTCGGAGAAAGAGCGTAAAGCTATTTCAGGGATTAAGAAAATAGCGAAAGAGCGAGCTAAAAAATCAAACTTACACAATAAAAAACTTCGTGATTGTCGTGTTCATTTTAATTCGACTCACGAGGATAAATCAGAAACTAGTATTTTTATTACCGAGGGTGATTCTGCAAGTGGATCGATTACAAAATCACGATCGGTAAATACTCAAGCTGTGTTTAGTTTAAAGGGTAAGCCTTTGAATACCTATGGTCTAACTAAAAAGATTGTATACGAAAATGAAGAGTTTAATCTTCTACAAGCAGCCTTGAATATTGAGGATGGTCTAGAAGGTTTACGATACAACAATGTGATTATCGCAACGGATGCCGATGTCGATGGGATGCACATTCGATTGTTGTTAATTACTTTCTTTCTTCAGTTCTTTCCTGATGTCGTGAGAAGTGGTCATTTGTATATATTACAAACACCATTATTCAGAGTTCGGAATAAGAAAGCAACAAAATATTGTTATTCTGACGACGAAAAAGAAAGAGCAATGAAGCGTTTGGGAGCGAATCCTGAAATTACCCGATTTAAAGGTTTGGGTGAGATCTCTCCTGACGAGTTTAAATATTTTATTGGGAAAGATATTCGATTAGATCCTGTTTTAATGAAAAAGGAAGAATCTGTTCCTGATATGCTTTCTTATTATATGGGTAAGAATACACCTGATAGACAAAAATTTATTATTGATAATTTGCATGTTGAACGTGACGAAATAAATGAATCATAGTTTTAATGCAATATTGTTAATAAATAAGATAGTTAAAATACAAACTAGTTATAGACTAGCAGAAATAAAATTGAATATCAATGAGTACCGACGAAACTAACGATTTAGAAACCCCTGAGGAAAGAGACGATCAAAACGGAGAGCAAGGCTCTGAAGCCTTACGAAATGTGACCTATTTGTCGGGAATGTATCAGAATTGGTTTCTAGATTACGCTTCATATGTAATTCTCGAACGTGCCGTTCCTTATGTGAATGATGGCTTAAAGCCTGTACAACGTAGAATTCTGCATTCAATGAAAAAACTTGATGATGGTAGATACAATAAGGTAGCTAATATCATTGGTAACACGATGCAGTTTCACCCTCACGGTGACGCATCTATTGGTGACGCTTTAGTTCAGTTGGGACAGAAAGAATTGTTGATAGATATGCAGGGTAACTGGGGGAATATTCTAACTGGTGATTCTGCTGCTGCACCTCGTTATATCGAAGCCCGTTTATCTAAGTTCGCTCTTGAGGTTTTGTTTAATCCTAAAACGACCAATTGGAAACAATCTTACGATGGTAGAAACAAAGAACCAATAACTTTACCGGTTAAGTTCCCATTGCTTTTAGCACAGGGAGTTGAAGGTATTGCTGTTGGATTGGCTTCTAAGATATTACCTCATAATTTTAATGAACTAATAGAAGCTTGTATCTCTTATTTAAAGGGAGAAGAGTTTGAAATTTACCCAGACTTCCCAACAGCGGGCATGGTTGATGTAAGTCGATACAATGATGGCTTACGTGGTGGTGCTGTTAAGGTGAGGGCGCGTATTAAGAAGATTGATAATAAAACCCTTAAAATTGTTGAAATTCCCTTTGGAAAAACAACATCGACTTTGATTGAATCAATAATTAAAGCGAATGATAAGGGTAAAATTAAGATTAAGAAAATTGATGACAATACTGCTGCTGATGTTGAAATTTTGATTCAGTTGGCTAGTGGTATTTCTTCGGATAAAACGATTGATGCTCTGTACGCTTTTACTGATTGTGAATATTCAATTTCACCCAATGCTTGTGTTGTTGAGGATGATGTTCCGAAATTTATAGGTGTTCAAGAAATTCTGAAACATTCGGCTGATAAAACGGTTGAATTATTAAAACTTGAACTCGAAATTCGTAAATCAGAACTTGAAGAAGCTTGGCATTACGCATCATTGGAGCGAATATTTATTGAGAATAGAATCTATCGAGATATTGAAGAATGTGAGACTTGGGAATCTGTAATCAAAACGATTGATAAAGGTCTAAAACCACATGTTAAGCATCTCATGCGTGCTGTTAATGAGGAGGATATTGTTCGATTGACTGAAATTAAGATTAAGCGTATTTCTAAATTTGATATCAATAAAGCGACAGATTATATCCAATCTATTGTAGATGAAATTGAGGAAATAAAAGTTCATATAGCTAATATTATACCTTTTACAATTCGTTATTTCCAGTCTATAGGTAAGAAATATGGTAAAGGTAAAGAGCGTAAAACAGAGATAAGAAGTTTTGATAGCATTGTAGCTAGTAAAGTTGTTGTTGCTAATGAGAAACTTTACGTAAATTATGATGAAGGCTTTTTAGGTACAAGTCTTAAAAAGGATGAGTATTTATGCGATTGTTCTGATATTGATGATGTTATTATCTTTAGAAAGGATGGTACTTATTTTATAACTAAGGTTACTGATAAATTATTTATAGGTCAGAATATTATTCATATTGCTGTATTCCGTAAAAACGATAAACGAACGATATATAATGTGGTTTATCGTGATGGTAAGGCAGGTTTTTCGTATGCAAAACGTTTTAATGTAACAGGTTTAACTAGAGATAAAGAATACAATTTAACGAAGGAAACACCAGGTTCAAGAATTACTTATTTTAGTGCTAATCCTAATGGAGAAGCAGAAATTATTAGAGTACTCCTTAAGCCTCAAGGACGAATTAAAAAATTGAATTTTGAATACGACTTTGCTGATCTTTTGATTAAGGGACGTGCTTCAATGGGGAATATTTTAAGTAAAACTCCAGTGCAGAGAATTACTCTGAAACATGAAGGTGTATCAACTTTGGGGGGAAGAAAAATTTGGTTCGATCCAGATGTTCTTCGTTTGAATACTGAAAAACGAGGCGATTTTATTGGGGAGTTTGTTGGAGATGATCAAATTCTAGTTGTTCTCCAAAATAATACATTCTATTTAAGCAATTTTGATTTAAGTAATCATTATTCTGATCAGATACGTATTATTGAAAAATTCGATGTGAATAAGGTTTGGACAGCTGTCTTTTTCGATGCTGATCAGGAATATTATTACTTGAAACGTTTTACAATGGATGGTAATGCTAAAATGCAGGGATTCATTGGAGAAAATAAAGCGAGTAAATTAATTTGTTTATCAGATCAGATGTATCCTCAATTTGAGATTAAATTTAAAGGCGCTGATGCTGATAGACCAGTTGAAAAAATTGATGGCGAAGACTTTATTTCAGTAAAATCATTTAAGGCAAGAGGAAAGCGTTTAACAACTCATGAAGTTGGAAAAATAAAGGAAATTGAACCTTTAGTTCGCGAAGAAGATATTGAGGATGCTGAAATTGTTGATGAAGCGAATTCTGTAGCAGAAGATAAGAATGCTTTAGAAGATTAAAGATAATGGAAGCGAAACTTATTTATCTAGTTGGTTATATGGGCTGCGGAAAATCCTATTGGGGAAAACGTCTTGCAGACTCTTTAAGCTTCGATTTTGTCGATCTTGATGATTTGATAGTAGAAAGGGAAGGTATGACAATACCTGATATTTTTAGCCAATTTGGAGAGACTTCATTTCGAGAAAGAGAACAGAAAGCTTTATTGTCGACTAAAGCGTTGACGAATTCTACTATTATTTCAACAGGAGGAGGAGCGCCTTGTTTTCATGATAATATGAGATTGATGAATACAATGGGGCAAACCTTGTTTTTGGAAGCTAGTCCACTTGTTTTAAAGCAAAATATTTTGAAGTCGGATGATGAGCGTCCAATCGTAAAATCAGTTCCCGAAAGTGAATTAGAGTCTTATATTGCCAATCATTTAAAGAGTAGATTGCCATATTATCGATTGGCAGAATTTAAATGCAATGTTGACGGTTTAAAACTAAAGGATCTTAAGCAAATTTTTAAGTGATAGTTTAATGATTAAATATAAAAATGGCTAGTCTTACAAGACTAGCCATTTTTCGTATTTACCGTTTTTCCGTTTTAAAAATCAACCATGATCTTTCTTTAAAGAGAGATTACGGTTTTAAACAAACTAATAGATTATAATGTTTCTAGTAAAGATTCAACAGCTTTTTCTAGTTGCTGATCTTCACCTTTAGTAACTTTTTCAAACTTATTTTCGACTTTAATATCTGGTTCAATTTGGCGATTCTCAATGTAATTACCTTTCATATCTTTAATACCAACTTGAGGAATACCGAATGTAATACTCTTGTCTTGAAGTCTTTCCCACCATACGGCAGTCATTGTTCCAGGAACAGGCATTCCGACTAGTTTTCCAATTTTAAGATACTGATAAGCGTAAGGAAAACCAGAAGCATCAGAGTAATTTCCTTCATTAATAAGTACTGCTGAAGGTTTCTTCCATTTCGACATGGGGTCTGATCCCATTAACTGATCGCGAGGGCTAAATTTAGCATACTCTTTACCACTCAATAAGGTAATAAGGTCATCGTGTAACCATCCTCCACCATTAAAACGAGTGTCTACGATTATAGCTTCACGATCATTATATTTACCAAGTAGTTCAGAATAAACTTTACGGAAACTTTCAGAATCCATACCTTTTACGTGAACATATCCAATTCGTCCGTTTGATAAGCTATCACACTCCTTTTGGCGGTTTTTAACCCAACGTTCATATAATAAATCACCTGTGTAAGAAATAGGTTTTACTATCTCATCCCAATGTTTTTTAGTTGTTGGATTATAAAGGCTCAATAATACTTGTTTACCTGCTTTGTGATTTAGAAGAGGATAATAACTCGTATTTTTATTTAGACTAGCACCATCAATTTTTTCAATAATAGTTCCAACTTTGATTTTAGAATCAGCCTTATCTAGTGGTCCTTTTTCAATGATTTCAGCGATTTTTAGACCATCACCTTTGTAGCTCCAATCATAAAAAGCACCTAACTTAGCAGTTCTATCACCGCTTTGTGATCCAGATCTATATCTCGCTCCTGTGTGTGAAGCATTCATTTCACCTAATAACTCACTTAACATTTCAGCATAGTCGTAGTTATTTGTGATATGAGGTAAAAATCGCTTGTATTCTTTTTTGTAGAATTCCCAATCCACACCATGCAGTTTTGGATCATAGAATTTCTTCATCATCTGACGCCATACGTGCTCAAACATGTATTCACGTTCAGCTGCTTTGTTAAGATACATTTCTGCATTATAGCTGATGTTTGTACGCTTATTGCTTGCAACATCAACTTTTATAATACTGTTGCCAGACATTAAAAATAGATTTTTTGCATCTTTGTCAAATTGCATAGCACCTCCGCCACCTCTTAAGTCTAATACTTTTTTAGTTGAATTTTCAACTAAATCGTTAACCCATAAATCGTAACCACCTTCAAATTTACTTAAGTAGAAAAGTTTTTTTCCGTCAGGTGTTAAAATTGCATCTGATAAATTCGAAGGGTTAATTGTTAAGCATATTTGACGATCGGCAAGATTTTTATAATCGAATTTTAGATCTTTTACCTCTTTATTCTTTTTATCCGATTTCTTCTTATCTTTTTTATCTTTCTTTTTATCAGAATCTTTGTCTTTAGTTTCTTCCTTTTCTTTAAGTCGTTTAGCTTCTTTCTCAACTTGTTCTTTTACTTCGCGTTCTTCTTTTGAAAGTTTAAAATCGTCGTAAGCCTCTTGTGTGAAAAATTGAGCATAAACATCATTTTGAGAACCCCAGCTACCATGACTTCTATAGCCACGTTTGTCTGTAAACCAAATCATAGCTTTACCTTTCATCGACCATTTTGCCGAATTGTCTGCGTAACCACTTTCGGTTAAGTTTTTTATGGTTTTATTACCTTGAGCGTCAACTAAAGCAACATCAGACATAAATAAGGTGTGAGGATAGAAGTTAACTAAGAACCATTTCCCATCAGGAGACCAATCGTAATACTGGTCACCATCGGTGTACGAATAATTCCATTTGGGATCAAGAATAGTACGAACCTTCTTGCTCTTTAAGTTTATAACTTTAAGTGTTGTTCGTTCTTCGAGAAAAGCAACTTCTTTTCCATCAGGAGAGAATTTAGCTTGAAAAGTTTCAGGAGCTGTTTCAAGTATAGGCTCTTCTTCCAAAAGAGTAGAGTTGGCAAAGTTTGTTTCTAAGTCACGAACTATTTTAGTCTGGTATAAATTCCAACTACCATTTCTTTCTGATGAATATAGTAAGGCTTTACCATCAGGACTGAAACTTACACTACGTTCCTGTTCTGGCGTGTTAGTAATTCTTTTTGTTGTACCATAATCAACAGAGGTAACGAATACTTCGCCACGAACGATGAAAGCAACTTCTTTTCCATTTGGAGAAACTGACATTTCACTTGCGCCACTTCTCATTTGTTTAAAAGCAATCGGATTTTCTTTGATATCAGCATTTATACTAATATCTACTTTTTTTGCTATTCCATTAGAGCTTTGTGTATAAATATCTCCATTGTAAGAGTATGCAAGTGTGTTGTTATCTGCAATACTAATAAAACGAACAGGGTTCTTGTCAAATTTAGTTACTTGAGTTAGGTTGGAAGCATCGTTAACTGGAGCTTTCCATATGTTTAAACTTCCTGTCTTTTCTGAAAGATAATAAATCTCTTTATCGTCAGGGCTAAAAATTGGGTTTAAGTCTTCGCCTATAAATGATGAGAATTTTGTGTGTGTTTTGTTTGCAGTATCATAAATCCAAATATCCCGAGTTACTGATGAGGTATGATGTTTTCTCCATTGGCTTTCGTATCCTTTTACATCTTGATATACTAATAAACTTTTATCGGAGTTGTAATGTGAAAAAAGTGCAGGTGAGGTTAGAATTTGATTTTCTCTACCACCATTTACCGATATACTATATAGCTCTGGAACAGCTCCCGATGGAAACATAGCATTTTCTGGAGTATCACTAATAATTCCTGAGAATAATATAGATTTCCCGTCTGGCGTAAAGCTACTTGGCTTTTCGTTACCCGAATTATTAGTTATTCTTTTTGGGCTTCCACCTTCAATAGAAATTGTGAAGATATCGAAATTTCCAAATCGATCTGATGAAAATGCAATTGTCTTATTATCTGGAGACCAAACTGGTTGTGTGTCGTATGCAGCATTGGATGTTAGTGCAGTCGCCATACCTCCATTAGCATCTACTTTAAAAATATCACCTTTGTATTGAAATACTAAAGTTGTACCATTGGGTGAAATTGCAGGATATCGAAGCCATGTTGGCGCTTCTGCTCCTAGTAGGCTCTTTGCAAGTGCAACTAAGAAAGTTGTAATGAAAAATAACTTTTTAATCATATCTCAGTTTATTAATTAGTAATCGAGTTTAATGGCATTCATTATTAATGAAGATAAATGCAGTCTCCATTTATTATCATAAATGATGCCAAGGTTTGTATGATGCACACTTTCAGTATATAAGTGTTTTTTTTGCCAGAAAGTATTGTTCGTGTGCGAACAAAGAGTGTACGGTTTCGAACTCTTTAAAGTATCTGCTTGCTTCCGTTTTAATTATAAATAATTCATAATGTTTTGTTATTTACTTAGTTTACAACAAATGTATATTATTGTTTGCTATAAATCGTTAAATTATTTTGGGTAAATGACACAGCCTGAAACCATATCTAAACTTCCTTTTTTTAGCTCAAGAGCCATAAAGTTAAGATCTGTAACTTCAAATGGACAAGTGATTTGAAATAAACTTGCAGGTGTGAATTTAAATTTTGGATAATAGTTTTCGTGTCCCAGTACAATAACTGAATCGTAACCTAATTTTGTGGCTTTTTGCAGACCTTTTTTAATCAATTCTGAACCAATACCTAGTCCTTGAAATTCAGGAATAACTGACATGGGAGCAAGAGCAAGCGACTCAAATTCTTCGATATCATTTTTGATTGTGATTTTAGAAAAAAGGATGTGTCCAATAATTTCATTTCCAAAGCAAGCAACTAAGGATAATTCTTTGATGAAATTTTTCTTCTTTCGTAATTTAACAATTAAATTTCCTTCGTCTTCTTGCCCAAAAGCCATGTCATTAATCATCGAAATTGTTGATATATCGTTTTTGTGCTCGGGACGGATTTGAATATTCATCGTTTAATACTTTTGGTTCAGAATTGTGATAAATATACGAAAGAAGAGATACAATGTAAAACTGGATATATTTATATCTGAATATTGAAGTCAATATTTCAAATTCAATAATTTCGATTAAAAATAGTTTTAAAAATAAGAAACTGTTATATGATGTTGTTTTTCAGTGCTTAAGTAGTAGTGTTGAGTTGTTGTTTAGACAGATAAGTACGTTTTGAATTTGGATTTATAAAAAACATCTTTACATTTGCTCATAGTTATAAGCGAATAAGCCTCTATTTTAGAGGTCATAATTTATACAGAAGAAGTGAGAGAACAGGCTCGATGAACTTCTGACAACCGCGGTTCCAAACCGAAAGGTGTCAAATCCTGACCAATTAATTGGTGAATATAAATTAGAAAGTTATGAAGACAGAAAATCATTACATCCATCAGGTAGCTTCACAGAAGCTAAATTTGCAATTAGATAGCTCATTTACTCAAATGATGCGAATGCGAATGATGATGCGTATGATTTAACGCATTCTGTCTATAAAATTTCCCCTTTTTTAGATGCCGGTGCGTATAAAACAACTCCGATGCGGGAACTCAAATCTTTTACATCTTGTGAATAATACTTTCTAATTTAATTAATTAGGATTTAGAATTATACAATCTTTTTTAATTAAGCCTTATGGGCTTAATCTTGGTGTAGTTCAATTTGTTAAGCTTTGTGCCTTTGTGAGTCAGTATATCTACACTCACTTTAATTATTTAATTCCATATAAAAATAACAAGAAAGGGTATTTCGTATAGAGAAATATTCTATCAAAAAAATAAGATCGTTATGTCTGAAAATCTAAGATTCGAAACATTACAAATACACGCAGGTCAAGAAGTTGATGCAACAACTAATTCAAGAGCAGTACCTATATATCAAACAACAGCCTATACATTCAATGATTCTAAGCATGCTGCAGACTTATTTGGTTTGAAGCAATTCGGGAATATTTATACACGTTTGCAAAACCCAACTAATGATGTCTTTGAGAAAAGAATTGCTGCACTAGAAGGCGGTGTTGCTGCCGTAGCAACAGGTTCTGGTCAGGCTGCACAATTCTTAGCACTGACAAATATTCTTGAGTGTGGCGATAATTTTATAAGTGCAGCTCAAATATATGGTGGAACTTACAATCAGTTTAAAGTTCAACTTAAGCGTTTGGGAATAGAATGTCGTTTTGTTGATATCGATGAGCCAGAAACAATTGTGCCATTGATTGATGAGAATACGAAAGCGATTTATGTGGAAGCTTTACCCAATCCAAAGTTCTCTATTCCTGATTTTGAGAAGGTCTCTGCTATTGCTAAAAAATACGATCTGCCATTGATCGTAGATAATACACTTGGTGCTGGTGGTTATTTATTCCGTCCAATTGATCATGGTGCCAATGTGGTTGTTGAATCTGCAACAAAATGGATTTGCGGTCATGGAACTGCTGTTGGTGGTGTTATTATTGATGGAGGAAATTACAATTGGGGTAACGGAAAATTCCCTCAATTTTCAGAGCCTTCAGAGGGATATCATGGTTTAGTATTTTGGGATACTTTTGGAACAGATGGTCCATTTGGAAACATTGCCTTTGCCATTCGTGCCCGAGTTGAAGGTTTAAGAGATTACGGTTGTGTACAGACTCCTTTCAATTCATTTTTATTGCTTCAAGGTTTAGAAACATTATCTCTTCGATTAGATCGTCATGTTGAAAATACTAATATTCTGGCAAAATGGCTCGAAGAACAAGATTGGGTAGAAAAAGTTAATTATCCAGGTTTACCATCTAGTCCATATTATGAGAAAGCAAAAAAATACTTCAAAAAAGGTGCTGGTTCTGTGTTAACATTCAAAGTGAAGGGTGGCAAAGAAGTGGCTGATAAATTGGTTGATGGCGTTGAATTACTTTCTCATGTTGCCAATTTGGGCGATGCTAAAACACTAATTATTCACCCAAGTTCAACAACCCATGAGCAGTTAAGCTTGGCAGAGCAGAAAGAATCTGGTGTAGAGCCAGGACTGTTAAGAATATCAGTGGGTATTGAGCATATCGAAGATATTAAGGCTGATATTGAGCAATCTGTAAAGAAGGCGATAGCGAAATAATACAATAGTTATGAAGGGTATAATCCCATTTAGGTTTTGTCTTTTTAGTCTGAGCCTAGTTGGATTACTTCTTCATATTTAGAATAAAGCTTGAAATAATAAATACTGTATAGCGTGAATCCAAAATATTTCAAACATAAAGCAGGTTTAATCTTAGAGTCCGGACAGCAGCTCGAAGACATTACCATTGCCTATCACACTTATGGGGAGTATAATCCTGAGAAGAATAATGTGATATGGGTTTGTCATGCATTGACTGCTAATTCTGATGTTTTTGATTGGTGGGCAGGTTTGTTTGGCGAAGAAGATTTCTTCAACCCAAAGGAGCACTTTATTGTTTGTGCTAATATATTGGGTTCATGCTATGGTAGTACAGGTCCTTTAAGCGAAGATTCAAAGACAGGAAAACCATTCTATCACGATTTCCCTCAACTATCAGTTCGTGATTTGGCTGCTGCTCATGAACTTTTAAGAATAGAACTAGGTATTGAAAAAATACACACTTTGATTGGCAGTTCATTGGGAGGTATGCAAGCCTTAGAATGGGCTTATAATTTAAATGAACATCTTGAGCATTTGATTTTATTGGCTAGTAATGCTCAGCACTCACCTTGGGGGATTGCTTTTAACGAATCGCAAAGAATGGCTATTGCTGTTGATTCAACTTGGAAAGAATCAAATGATTCAGCTGGATTAGAAGGAATGAAAACGGCTCGTTCCATTGCATTGTTGAGTTATAGAAATTATCAGACTTATCAGGATACGCAAAGTGAAACAGATGTTGATAAATTGGATGATTTTAAGGCAAGTTCATATCAAAATTATCAGGGACTGAAGTTAGCTAATCGTTTTAATGCTTATTCGTATTGGGAATTATCTAAAATTATGGATGGACATAATATTGGACGAGGTCGAATTTCTACAAAAAAAGCTTTAAGTCAGATAAAAGTAAAAACATTGGTTATAGGCGTAGAGTCTGATTTGTTATTCCCCGTGGCAGAACAAAAGTTTGTTTCTCAAAATATTCCAGGAGCACAGTTTACTGAAATTAATTCTTTATATGGACACGATGGTTTTTTGTTGGAACAGAGTCAGTTAATAAAGGTTATACAATCATTTTATAAATAAAATACTGTAATGAGTAAGAAGTTAAATATCGGTGTATTCGGTTTTGGAGTTGTAGGTTCTGGTTTGGCTCATGTTTTGAAAAATTCTAAGGGGCTCGATGCCTCAATTGTTAAGGTTTGTGTTAAAGATTCTACAAAGGAACGCGATTTAGCTCCAGAGGTTTTAACTCTGAATCCAGATGATATTTTGAATGATCCTGAAATTAATGTTGTTGCCGAATTGATTGATGATGCCGATGAGGCTTATAGAATTGTAAAAACAGCACTCCAGAATGGGAAACATGTTGTTTCTGCAAACAAAAAGATGTTGGCTTACCATATTGAAGAATTGATTCAATTGCAATGGAAACATAAGGTTTCATTCCTTTACGAAGCTTCTGCTTGTGGTAGTATTCCAATTATTCGAAATTTAGAGGAATATTACGATAATGATCTACTTCAGTCAGTTAGTGGTGTTTTAAATGGTTCATCTAATTATATTCTGACTAAGATATTTAATGAGGGGCTTGATTACCAGGTAGCCTTAAAGCAAGCTCAAGATTTGGGATTTGCTGAAAGTGACCCAACTTCCGATGTTGAAGGATTTGATACACTTTATAAACTGATTATTCTAACAGTTCATGGTTTTGGTTTGTTTGTTCATCCCGATCAGGTTTTCAATATTGGCATATCAAGATTGTCTGCTCACGATATTCAGCTAGCTTCTCAGAAAGGTTATAAAATTCGCTTAGTTGGTAAAGTAACAAAGGTAAATGGTAATCATGTGAACTTATTAGTTGCTCCTAAGTTTGTAAAACCAACGGAGCACGCTTATACAGTCGAAGATCAATACAATGGCGTGTTGATTCAAGGTAATTTCTACGATAATCAATTCATGTTTGGTAAAGGAGCAGGATCTCATCCAACAGGATCGGCAGTTCTTTCTGATATTACAGCTTTAGCGTATAACTATAAGTATGAATATAAGAAGTTGAAATATTATGGTGGTCTAGAATATACCAACGATATGTCAGTTCAAATTTATTTAAGATATACGAAAAAAGAAGATTTAGACTTGTTTAAGTTTTCTGAAGTATCTGAATCCTTAACTGGTAAAGATTTCAATTATGTGATTGGTAATATTAATCTTTCAGATTTAATAAAGATTAAAAAGCAGTTGGTTGATAAGGATATTTTCTTGGCTTATTTGGGTGATGAGTAAGTGAATTAGGAATTTCAAATTATGAATTACGAGATGTGAGATGCAAATTCTCATCACAAAGGGAGAGCTACCTCAACCATTATTGCCTAACTTTATAGTAAAGAAGAAGCAAGTGTTGATTAGTATCAAACCTCATAATTTTTCTTTTATTGGTGAGAACGATTTATTTTTCGTATTTTCTTTAATCAATAAGTATGGTGTAAGGTTGAATTTTACGCAGAACACGGCTGTGAGTTTTGTCTTTTGTGTGAGTCATTCATTTCGATTTATCGATGAACTTATTGCTGATTTAAAAGCGATGTATGATGTTGAACGAGAAGACGGCTTAGAATTAATTACTGTACGTCATTATACACCATCTACAATTGCCGAAATTACCGAAGGATATCGTATTTTAATAGAACAAAAGAATAAAGATACTGCCATATTTTTAAGTCAAGGCAGCCAAAATATATACGTAGACGACGCATGTTGTGTACAAAAAAAAAGACAATAATATGACATCGATAAAAGAGATATTAAAGAAACAAATTTTGGTGTTGGATGGAGCTATGGGTACCATGATCCAATCCTTTGAATTGTCAGAAGCTGATTTTCGTGGTGAGCGTTTTGCTAATTTTTCTTTTGATCAGAAAGGCCATAACGATTTATTAACTTTAACTCAGCCTGATATTATTAAGTCGATTCATAAAGACTTTTTGAAAGCAGGAGCTCATATTATTGAAACCAATACGTTTAATTCCAATGCTATTTCGCTTGTTGATTATGGTTTGGAAGATTTGTCTTACGAATTAAACTTTGAGGCCGCGAAGAACGCTCGTGAAGTGATTGCCGAAATTCAAAAAATAGATGCTTCAATTCCTCGTTGGGTAGCTGGTGCTATTGGTCCTACCAATAAAACAGCATCCATGTCGCCTAAGGTCGAAGATCCTGGTTATCGTGATGTTTCTTTCGACGATATGGTACGAATTTACACTGAGCAAATTAAGGGTTTGATTGATGGAGGTGTTGATGTCCTTTTGATTGAAACAATATTTGATACGCTTAATGCCAAAGCTGCGGTTTTTGCTGCTGATGAAATCCTAAGCGAAAGAGATCTTGATATGCCAATCATGATTTCGGGTACAATTACCGATAATAGTGGAAGAACTCTTTCTGGTCAAACTTTGGAGGCTTTTGTGACTTCGATGAAAACTGATCGTCTTTTAAGTTTAGGTTTGAATTGTGCTTTTGGAGCTAAAGATTTGGTTCCTTATATCGAACAGCTTGATAAGTTAATTCCAGTTTATATGAGTGTATATCCAAATGCAGGATTACCAAACGAACTCGGAGAATACGACGAGACTGCTGAAGAAATGGCCTCTGATCTTCAAACCTTATTAAAAGGGGAGAAGATAAATATAGTAGGAGGATGTTGTGGAACTCGTCCTGAGCATATTCGAGCACTGGCTGAGGCTGTAAAAGGCGAAAAGCCACGTCAATTACCAGTTATAAAGCCCGAAACTTGTTTGAGTGGACTTGAGCTTCTAAGAATTAATTCGCTATCTAATTTTGTAAATATTGGAGAACGAACCAATGTGGCTGGTTCTCGAAAATTTGCGCGATTAATTGGTGAGAAAAAATATGAAGAGGCTTTATCAATTGCTCGTAATCAGGTTGATAATGGAGCTCAGATTATTGATGTAAACATGGATGATGCCATGTTGGATGCAGAACTTGAAATGGTTACTTTCTTGAAGCTCTTGGTATCGGAACCAGAGATTTCTCGTGTGCCAATCATGATTGATTCATCAAAATGGTCAGTTATAGAAGAAGGTTTAAAGTGTGTGCAAGGTAAATGTGTTGTGAACTCTATTTCAATGAAAGAGGGTGAAGCTGAGTTTATCGATCATGCACGTAAGATAAAAAGATATGGTGCGGCGGCTGTTATAATGGCTTTCGACGAAAAAGGTCAAGCCGATACCTATGAACGTCGTATTGAAATTTGTGGTAGAGCTTACAAACTATTAACCGAGGTGGTTAAGTTTCCTTCTGAGGATATTATTTTTGATCCTAATGTGTTGGCAATTGCGACTGGAATTGAAGAGCATAATAACTACGCTGTTGATTATATAAAAACGGTAAAGTGGATTAAGGCGAATTTACCTAATGCTAAAATTAGTGGTGGTATTAGTAATTTATCTTTTTCTTTCCGTGGTAATAATATGGTGAGAGAAGCGATGCATTCGGTCTTTCTTTATTATGCTATAAAGGAAGGTTTGGATATGGGAATCGTTAATCCAGGCATGTTGCAAATTTACGATGAGATAGAACCCGAACTTCTGAAAAAAGTTGAAGATGTTGTTCTAAATCGTCATCCAGAGGCAACAGAGCAATTGATTGAGTTTGCAGAAAGCGTGAAGTCGAAAGGAAAAGCTCAAGTGAAAACCGATGTGTGGAGAGAGAAACCAGTTAAAGAACGCTTGTCTTATTCATTGGTTAAGGGAATTACTGATTATATCGATGAAGATGCCGAGGAAGCTCGTCAACTCTATCCTAGAGCTCTCGAAGTAATCGAAGGGCCATTAATGGATGGGATGAATATTGTTGGTGATCTTTTTGGATCGGGAAAAATGTTCTTACCTCAGGTTGTGAAATCGGCCAGAGTAATGAAAAAGGCCGTGGCACATCTTCAACCTTTTATCGAAGACGAGAAAAAGGGGTTAGCTGCAAGTAATGCGGGTAAAATTCTGATGGCAACGGTTAAGGGAGATGTTCACGATATTGGTAAAAATATTGTTGGTGTTGTCTTAGGCTGTAACAATTTTGAGGTGATTGACCTTGGTGTTATGGTTCCTTGTGCTAAAATTTTAGAAGTCGCTCTTGAACAAAAAGTTGATGCCATTGGTTTAAGTGGTTTAATTACGCCTTCGCTTGAGGAAATGTCCTTTGTTGCCAAAGAAATGGAACGGTTGGGATTAGATATTCCTTTGGTTGTTGGTGGAGCTACAACATCAGAATTACATACTGCTGTTAAAATTGAGCCAAATTACTCAAATGGAGTTGTGTATGTTGCCGATGCTTCAAAATCGGTTAATGTATTCAAAAATCTATGCAATAAAGAGAAGCGTGGCGCCTATTTAAAAGATATTCATGCTCAATATGATGCGGTTCGTGAGGCTTATGCTAAGGAAAAATCAGCGGAATATTTCACCATTGAACAAGCTCGTGCTAATAAGGAAAAAATTGATTGGAGAACTTCGCCAATTTATAAAGCCAATAAGTTAGGCTTACAGGTTGAGCGTCATTTTCCAGTAAGTGAAATTCGTAAATATATCGATTGGACTTTCTTCTTTGTGGCTTGGGAGCTAAAGTGCATGTATCCCGAAATTATGGATGATGTTCATTTTAAGGATGAGGCTAAAAAGCTTTTTGATGATGCCAATTTAATGTTGGATGAGATTGAGGAGAAAAACTTGATTGAAGCAGCTGCTGTTTTTGGTATATTCCCTGCTAATTCTTTGGGAGATGATATTGTCATTTATTCCGATGAACAAAGATCATCTGAGTTAACCCGATTTACCAATATACGTCAGCAAGAAAAGTTTCCTAAGGGGCTTAGTAATCTTTGTTTGTCAGATTTTGTAGCACCTATAGAATCTGAGCGTATTGATTATGTAGGTGCTTTTGTAGCAACTGCTGGCTTGGGTATTGAAGAAAGTTTAGCCAAATATGCTGAAGATTTCGATGACTATAAGAGTATCATGATAAAGGTGCTTGCCGATAGATTGGCCGAGGCTTATACGGAGTTGCTTCACGATAGAGTTCGAAGACAAGATTGGGGATATGCACCGAACGAAGATCTAACGATTGAAGAGAAACTTCGTGAAAAGTATCAGGGAATTCGTCCAGCGTTTGGTTACCCATCTTTACCAGAGCATTCAGAAAAACAGGTGCTTTGGGATTTCTTGAATGTTGAGGAAAATATTGGAGCTACACTTACCGAGAATTTTGCCATGTATCCAACAGCAACGGTAAGTGGTCTGTACTTCGCTCATCCTGATGCCTTGTATTTTAGTACAGGAAAAATTCAAGATGATCAGATTAAGGATTATGCAAAAAGAAGAAATATGAGTGAAGAACAGGCTCAAGAATATTTAAAAACAATATAAGATTTCACAATCTTAACTATTAACCAGTCAGGGTGGTATAACCATATTTAAAAATTACCACCTTGATATTTTATACCAAGAGATGAAAGTAATTGACCACATCAATCAAGCCATAGAAAATAAAACCACACATTTTTCTTTTGAGCTGCTTCCTCCTCGTAAGGGGAATAGTATTTATAAAGTTTTCGATACGATTGATAAGCTTAAGGAGTTCGATCCTAAGTACATTAATATTACTTCACATTGCGATGAGGTGATTTTTGCAGAATCAGCCAATGGTAGTTTTCAAAAAAGAATAACCAATAAACGTCCTGGTACGGTTGCTGTAGCTGCTGCAATTAAGAATAAATATAAAATCACAGTTGTACCGCATGTTATCTGTCAGGGGTTTACACCCGAGGAAACCGAAAATGCATTAATTGATTTAAATTTTCTAGACATTCAAGATCTCCTTTTGCTTAGAGGCGATTCTTCTAAACGTCATGATTTTGCTGCTAAGGATTCTGGTCATAAATATGCGATTGATCTTATTGAACAAGTTAATCAGGTTAATAGTGGAAATTACTCGGATGGAACACATACCGAAGCTTTCGAAACGCCTTTTTCTTATGGAATAGCAGGATATCCAGAGAAGCACTCAGAGGCTCCAAATTTAGATTCAGATATTTTTCACCTAAAGAAAAAAGTTGATGCTGGAGCAAAATATATTGTAACACAAATGTTCTTCGATAACCAGAAGTTTTTTGAGTTTGAAAAGAAGATTCGTGCTGCGGGGATTACTGTTCCTCTAATTCCAGGCTTAAAACCAATATCTGCACTTAGTCAGTTAAATTTATTGCCTCAGGTTTTTAATGTCGATATTCCAGAAGAATTAGCTGCTGAACTTCGAAAATGTAAAACCAACGATCAAGTGAAAGTTGTTGGTACCGAATGGGGCATTCAGCAATCTAAAGAATTGATTAAACATGGTGTACCATCATTGCACTATTACTCTTTTATGGCGAGTAATTGCGTTAGAGATATTGCTAAGGTGATTTTTTAGTCTCTTGATATAAACAAGAATACTCCGTTAGTGCCAGCTTATAGCTCGTTCTCTGCGAAATAGAAATAAATTGAAGCCACTTGCAGAATTGCGAGTGGCTTTTATTTTTGTAGTACTGACCCCAAACCCCTAAAGGGGCTTCTGTTAGTCTTTTTTAATACATTTAGGTGGAAATTGAGATCGTATTTTCATTCATTAAAATTCATTGTTGAGGCTGATGGCGGAATACATCAATCTCCAGAGCAAAAAGAATATGACATTGCAAGAGAGGTAGAAATGCGAGTGGTTTTTGTTGTTTTTTGACTCCATTCCGAGAGTTTTTAGAACCGTAAAAGTGGCAAATGAAATGAGACTTATAAAATGTGTTTTTTTGTTTTTTTTAGTTCCCTTTAGGGGATTAGGGGTAGACGTGCAGTTAAAGCGATGATGAGGTGGAGTTGAATGTTTTTTTTGCATAAATGTCCACACATTGCTCTTGCGGGTATTTATAACAAACTTATAATATGTTTTACAGTATTTATACTTGATGTTTAGTCTTAATTCGTAAATTTAGAAATCCTAAGAATCAGACTCTTGCAAAAATTAAAAGTCCATTAGATGTAATTCTGATGGATAACAACAACTTATAACAAATAAGCAGGCTAAGTGTATTGCTCTTTAGTCATAAGTTAGACACAAATTACCATTATGAATAACACAGTTTTAGAAGAGAACATAGCCAAAGAGATAATAGAAAATAATCTCAGATGTGAGTATGAAACTTTTTCTAAATATGCATGCTACAGTAATCAGGCAGAAAGGTTTAAAGAAGGAAAAGTGCCAGATAAAACTAATATAAGACCTGCATTTTTTCATGACACTGATAGGATTATCCATTCTCTAGCTTATACAAGGTATATTGATAAAACTCAGGTTTTTTATTTATTTGAAAATGACCACATAACTCATAGAGTACTTCATGTACAATTAGTGTCCAAAATAGCAAGGGTAATTGGACGAGCTTTATCACTTAATGAAGATTTAATTGATGCAATTGCATTAGGTCATGACCTTGGGCATGTTCCTTATGGTCATGATGGAGAAAGAAAACTAGATGAACTGCTTAATAAACAGACTGGGGAGCACTTTTGTCATAATGCACAAAGTGTTCGTGCACTTCAGATGCTTGAAAACAAAGGGGAAGGTTTAAATCTTTCATTGCAAGTTTTAGATGGAATTCTTTGCCATAATGGTGAACTAATGTTGAAAGAATATAAACCAGATTATTCTAAGACAAAAGAAAGGTTCTTCCAAGAATATAATAACTGTTGGTCTGTAAAAGGGGCAAGCAAATCAATTATTTCAATGACACTTGAAGGATGTGTCATGAGAATATCAGATGTTATTGCCTACATAGGAAGAGATTTAGAGGATGCCATAACTCTAGGACTTATTAAAAGAGTTGATATTCCTAAATCTATTACGGACATAATTGGAAACACGAATGCTTCAATAATAAATAATTTTGCATTAGATATAATAAACAATAGCTACGGTAAGGACTTTATAAAGTTATCTGATGAAAAGTTTGAAGCGATAAAAGAGTTTTATGAATTTAGTACTAAAAATATTTATCAAAATCCTAAAAAGTCACATCAAGACGAGAAAATTAAGAATATGTTTGATGTACTTTTTAAAATCTACTTAAATGATTTGGAATCAGGGATAGGGATATCTTCAATTTCTAAGTTTTATTTACCAAATATGAATGAAGACTATTTGAAAAATTATTCTAATCCTAAAATTGTGTGTGATTATATTGCAGGTATGACCGATGATTTTTTTAATAAAGAATTTAAAGATGTGATGATTCCTCATAGTTTTGGTTATAAAGTATAAAACAATAATAAAGCTGTGTCTAACAACTAAGCGTTCGTGTGGCAGGAACTGCCCAACATGTTTCGAAGAACAGTGAGCTCACGACCAGAGTGAGTAAGATCACTAACATACGGTGGGTTGACGTAACCGATGATAGAATTGCTACTTTATGGGGAATGATCTAATTTGCGGAACTTTTAGGAAAGGGAATCTTGCAATAGGAAGCCCTTTATGTTGCAATGATTTCAGAAATACTGAAAAGCTGTAGGTTTATCTACAGCTTTTTTTGTATTTAAGAGATTTCACAATTGGATATCATTTGCGGAGATCCGTATAATCAGTGGGACTCTATTTAAGCAAATTTATCAATAATCTTCTGTGCTGTTACTTCTGATAGTTTGATATTCGATTCCTGAGTCCAGCCTCCAACGTGAGGACTTAATAGAACATTTTCGGCATCAATTAAATATTTGAAGTCTTCGGGAAGTTCATTGGCATGTAAATCTTCGAAAGAGGCTTTTTCATATTCCAATACATCAAGACATGCACCACGAACATGACCTGTTTTAAGGTGTTTAACCAAATCAGAAATCTTTACAATTTTGCCTCGAGCTGTGTTAATAAGGAAGAATGGTTTCTTAAATTTGCCTAAGAAATCATCATTTACCATAAACATGGTTTCTTCTGTTTGAGGGGTATGTAAACTTAGAATATCACAATTGTCGAAGAGATCTTGAAGTTGTTTTTCTTCACAGAACTCATCAGAATAACCAAATTTGTATTTATCGTAAGCAATTACTTTACATCCGAAACCTTTTAGGCGTTGTGCAAAAGCATTACCCATGTTGCCATAGCCAATAATACCAACGGTTTTACCTTTAATTTCTAAGCCCCGATTTTCTTCTCGTCGCCACATACCATTGCTCACCTCAGCATTGCATCGGCAAAGATTATTGAACAAACATAGAAGCATACCCAAGGCGTGTTCACCAACTGCATCACGATTTCCTTCTGGCGCATTAAAGCAAGTAATTCCCTTACTTTCGGCATAGGGAACGTCTATGTTTTCAAGACCAGCTCCAACTCGACCAATAAATTTCAGACGGGTAGCTTTGTCAAGTTCTGCTTTGCTTAGGGTAAATTTGCTGCGAATAATAAAACCATCGAATTGATCGAATATGTCAAGCATTTCGTCCTTACTCAATTCTGGTGTGTATTGGCAGTTGAAACCTGCTTTCTCCAGCATTTCAAGTAAGCGTGAGTGTGTAGAATCTATAAATAAAACTCTTAATTGATCTTTGTTCATTTTTGCTTAAGTTCTTGTCATGTTTAGGATGAGAGGTTTGGTCATCTTACTCATTTCCTAAATTCACTACAAAACTAGCTCTATATCCTCTAACTTTATTGTTTTCCTCACGAATTTCATAGCCAAACATGATAGATTTAACCTTTTTTTGAAGTTGAAAGCTTGATTTATCCCAATACCATTCTTCTTTGAATTGAATATTGCCAATATGATTTTCGTCACCATTTTTTTTAAGAATAGCTTCTATCTCTGATTTTGAGAGTTGATGATTGTCGTAATAATCAAAGGCTTTTAATTTGCCATTAATTACAGCCCCTATAATATCTCTCGACATCAATTTCACATCGGTGTTCTCTAAACATTTAGATTGCCATTCATCATCAATGTCAGGATTCTTTATAAGAACTTCATAAGTTATTGGATTTGTAATAGTAACTCCCTTGTTAAGAGGAGTTAGGTTGTTTTTTTTGCTGTTTGGAGACTCACAAGATGGAAATGCAAGCGAAGCAAACAGAGCTAGTAATAGAAGTGCGTTTGCTTTTTTCATGATAAATATTTTGGGGTAGTTATATTAATATCAGGTAATGATAATCCTATTGAATTATCATTACCCTTATTTTTGAGTCGGTTTTATCTAGTAAAAGTTAATCGTTTACCACGACTATTATTGTCAATTTTCCCTTGATTATAAACTAGTTTTCCATTAACAAAAGTTTGCTCTACTTTGTAATGAAAACTATCACCCTCGAAAGGCGACCAAGCACATTTATATAGGATGTTTTCCTTATTTACTGTCCATTCATTTTCTGATAAAAGAACAAGATCGGCGAAATAACCTTTACGAATATATCCTCTTTTTTCAACTTGGAATATATCAGCAGGAGCATGGCACATTTTTTCAATTACTTTTTCAAAGCTTAATTTACCTTGATGAGCAAATTCAAGCATGGTAACAAGTGAATGTTGAACCAATGGTCCACCACCTGCAGCTTGCATATAATTTCCATCCTTTTCTTCAACAGTATGAGGCGCATGATCTGTGGCAACTACATCTAAGCGGTCGTCAAGTAGTGCTTCCCACAATTTGTTTTGGTCATTAGCGGTTTTAATAGCCGGATTCCATTTGATTCTAGCTTTTCTACTCGCATAGTCCGAATCGTTGAATCTAAGATGATGTACACAAACTTCTGCAGTAATTTTTTTATCCTTTGAGGGAATTTTATTGTCAAAAAGATCCATTTCTATTCCGCTTGAAAGATGAAGGATATGAAGACGCGTGTTGTATTTTTTAGCTAACTCAATTGCTTTTGATGAAGATTTATAACAAGCTTCTGCCGATCGAATTTTACCATGGTGTTCCATAGAAATATCGTCGCCATATTTCTTACGATATGTTTCAAGATTAGCATCAATCATTGGTGAATTTTCGCAATGTGTTGCGATTAAAAGAGGTGCTTTTTCAAAAATTTGAGAAAGAGTCTCTATATCATCAACTAGCATATTACCGGTTGATGAACCCATAAATATTTTAATTCCACATACATTTTTCGGATTCGTTTTTATGACTTCTTCCAAATTGGTATTTGAGGCTCCCATATAAAATGAGTAGTTTGCTAATGATTTTTTAGCACCCAACTCATAACGCTCAGCAAGTAATTCCTGGGTAAGTGTTTGAGGCTTTACATTAGGCATATCCATAAACGAAGTTGTTCCTCCAGCTACAGCAGCTCTCGATTCTGTAAACAAATCACCTTTTTGAGGCATTCCCGGATCACGGAAATGAACCTGATCGTCAATAACTCCTGGTATTAACAATTTGCCTGAAGCATCAATGACTTTCCAATCAGCCTCTATTATAGTAGGTTCACCTGAGTAAATTTCTTCAATAAGATCATCTTTAATTAAAACGCTTCCTTTAAATTGTTTGCCTTCATTAATAATTTTGGCATTTTTAATCAGTAGAGTAGTCATTGTGGTTGTTTAATAGTTTCAAAATTTCAATATGCAAATTAAGAATTTAGAAATGGAAATCATCATTTGTTGGTCTTAATAAGTATTTGATCTGTAAAAAAAAATGCGGATACACCAAAAACTTCTTCATTTAATAAATTGAAACGAAGAAGTGTTTATGTAGTAGAATGATAAAAGGAATTAGGCTCTTTTATATTTTATGAAGTAACTACGAAGTTTCATTTTGATAACACCCCAAAAGGCTTCATTAAAAATACCACCACTCATTTTAGATGTTCCTTCTGTTCTATCTGTAAATATGATTGGTACCTCAATAATATTGAAACCAAATTTCCAAGTTGTAAATTTCATCTCTATTTGGAAAGCATAACCTATGAATCGAATTTTATCTAGTTCAATGGTTTCTAGAACTTTTCTGGTATAACAGATAAAACCAGCAGTGGCATCGTGTACATTCATTCCGGTTACAAATCGCACATATTTAGATGCGAAGTAAGACATTAATACACGTCCCATTGGCCAGTTGACAACATTTACACCAGATACATAACGTGAACCAATTGCTAAATCGCCACCTTTATTGGCGCAAGCATCGTGTAAATGAATTAAATCTTCAGGATTATGAGAAAAATCGGCATCCATTTCGAAAATGTAGTTGTAGTCTCGGGCTAAGCACCATTTGAAACCATCAATGTATGCTGTTCCTAATCCTAATTTACCTTTTCGTTCTAGGATGTGAAGTTGTGAGAATTCTTTCTGCAAATTCTTTACGATATCAGCTGTTCCATCAGGAGAATTATCTTCTACAATTAAGATATCGAAATCAATACTAAGAGAGACTACTTTCCTAATTATAGCTTCGATGTTTTCTTTCTCGTTGTATGTTGGAATAATAACAATGCGATCAGTCACAAATAAAGAATTTAAAGTTGAGAATTTATTTTCACTACGAATATAGTATTTCTGAATGATATGCTGCCTTATGCTTACGTTAAAAAGTGATAAATAGATATCTTAAAAAAAGGATACATGTTTTAAAGATTAAAATCAATTTTATTGATCTACTGTGAAATCTAAGTAATTAAATATACATTTGCATCGAAGATTGGTGTTAAACCAGCTTCAACATATTTATTGTTTCTTCAGGGCAGGGTGTAATTCCCGACCGGCGGTGATAGTCCGCGAATCGAAAGATTGAACTGGTGTGATTCCAGTACCGACAGTAGAGTCTGGATGGTAGAAGAAAACAAGCATTCAATTTGATTGATGTTTCCATTGGGGTATTCCCTTTGGTCGATAATATTATTAAGCCCTGAATAGTTATGCTATTCAGGGCTTTTTTGTTTTTTGTTTAAAACCGATTTTATTTTGAGAACAGATCAAGATTATAAATACATGCACTTAGCCTACAATCTAGCTAAAAAAGGATGTGGTGGCGTAAACCCCAATCCTTTGGTAGGTGCAGTTATTGTGAAGGACGATATAATAATTGGTGAAGGGTATCATGAGATTTTTGGTGGTCCACATGCCGAGGTAAATGCTTTTCGTTCAGCAAAGGAATCTGTTGAAGGTGCTACCATGTATGTAACATTAGAACCTTGTTCTCATTATGGTAAAACACCGCCTTGTGCTCAAGCAATAGTTGATAATAAAATTGCTCGAGTTGTCATTGGAATATTAGATCCGAATCCGTTGGTGTCTGGTCGAGGAGCGAAGCTTTTAAAAGAACATGGTATTGAAGTCGAATCTGATTTTTTAAGTGCGGAATTGACTCAACTCAATCGTGTTTTTCTGAAGTTTATTCAAAATAAGAAGCCTTATGTCGTTATGAAAACGGCTATGACTTTGGATGGTAAAATTGCATCTAGAACAGGTGATTCACGTTGGGTTTCGAATGAACAATCGAGAGCAAGAGTTCACGAGTTAAGAAATGAGTTGATGTCTATTATGGTGGGTGTGAATACGGTGATTGCTGATGATCCAATTTTAACGACTCGTTTGGAGGAAAATAAAAAAGGAAGAAACCCAATTCGAATTGTAGTCGACAGTAAAGCTAGAATTCCATTGGAATCAAAAATATTAAATACGACTACCGAAGCCAAAACTATTGTCGCAGTTACAGCTGCTGCAGATCAATCAAAAATTGATCAGATTGAAGGTTTAGGTAATGAAGTGCTGGTTGTAGGCGATAAAGCTGGAAGAGTAGATCTAAATCAACTCGTATCAATTTTGGGAGAAAAAGGAATTGATGGTATTCTTTTGGAGGGCGGAGCGACATTGAATTATGCTGCTCTTGAATCTAAAATAGTTGATGAGGTGCATGCTTATATTGCTCCAAAAATAATTGGTGGTAGCGAAGCGAAAACGGCAGTTGGTGGTAAAGGAATTGAAAAGATGAATGATGCAGTGAACTTGCAGAATATTCGTTTTGAAAATATAGCTGATGACTTATTAGTTATTGGTGATGTAGTCTATTAAGGATAAAAGTAAATACAAAAAGATAATGTTTACAGGACTTATAGAGGAAATAGGACATATAAAAGCCATGAAAAAGGGTAGTAACTCAATTCGTTTGACTGTTGCTGCTAATAAAATTATGGATGATGTGAAACTGGGAGATAGTATTGCAACTAATGGTATTTGCTTGACGGTTGTTGATTTAGATTCCAATAGTTTTTCAGCCGATGTGATGCCCGAAACGATGAATCGCTCAAATTTTCACTTACAAAAAGAAGGTTCTCCAGTAAATTTGGAAAGAGCGCTTCGTGTAGGAGATAGAATGGGTGGTCATATGGTGAGTGGTCATATCGATGGTGTGGGTGAAATAATCTCTCAAACTAAGGATGATAATGCCATTTGGGTGAGTATTTCAGCCCCAAAGAATATGCTTAAGTATATCATTGAGAAAGGTTCAATTGCTATCGATGGAATCAGCTTGACTGTTGCTTATGTTGACGATAAGCAATTTAAAGTATCAATTATTCCATTAACACAGGATGATACAACACTAGTTTCTAAGAAAATTGGAAGTACTGTAAATCTTGAATGCGACATGACGGCTAAATATATTGAGAAGTTCATGTTTCATAAGGATGACGAAAAAGAGGAAAGCCATATCAGTATGGATTTTTTGAAAGAGAATGGTTTTTTCTAAATAAAAGATAAAGAACTGGCGTAAAGTCAGTTTCAGATATAATCAAAATACAATACAACAATATAATTCTATACAAGATGAAATTTAATACCATTGAAGAAGCGATTGAAGATATCAAAGCCGGAAAAATGATTGTGGTGGTTGATGATGAAGATCGTGAGAATGAAGGTGATTTGTTAATGGCAGCTGAAATGGTGACACCAGAGGCAATTAATTTTATGGCTCGTCAGGCTGGAGGTTTAATCTGTATGCCAATTATTCAAGAGCGTTTAGATGAATTGAATATTGACATGATGGTGCAAAAAAATACAGATGCAAAGCAAACTGCTTTTACTGTAAGTATTGATGCTGCCGATTGTAAAACAGGTATTTCAGCTCATGAAAGAGCACATACTATTAAGCAGATTTTTGATAAAAATGCAAAACCTGAAGATTTTACACGTCCAGGGCATGTTTTCCCATTGGTAGCTCGTAAAAATGGGGTTTTGGTTCGTGCTGGTCACACCGAAGCTGCTGTTGATTTAGCTCGTATGGCAGGTTTGTATCCAGCAGGTGTTATCTGTGAAATTATGAACGATGATGGTACTATGGCTCGTGTACCTCAACTGAGTGAGTATATCAAAAAGCATAGTTTGAAAATGGTCACTATTGCTGATTTGATTGAATATCGTCGTCAGACTGAGTCGATGATTGAGAAGATTACCGAAACAGAAATGCCTACTAAATATGGTAATTTTAAAGCTCATGGTTATATTAATAAAATTACAGGAGAGCATCATATTGCACTTGTAAAAGGAGAAATAAATATTGACGATGAGGTGTTAGTTCGTGTGCATTCTGAATGTTTAACAGGTGATGCTTTTGGTTCATTACGTTGCGATTGTGGTGATCAGTTGCAAGAAGCCATGCGTCGTATCGAAGCAGAAGGAAAAGGTATTTTATTATATATGCGTCAAGAGGGACGAGGAATAGGTTTAATAAATAAGCTTAAGGCCTACAAATTACAAGATGAAGGAATGGATACTGTAGAAGCAAATATAGCTCTAGGTTTCAAAGCTGATCTTCGTGATTATGGTATTGGTGCGGCTATTTTATCTGATCTAGGCGTTAGAAAATTAAGGCTAATGACTAATAATCCTTTGAAAATATCAGGATTAAAAGGTTATAATCTTGAAGTTGTAGGTCGTGAAGAAATTGAAATGACTTGCCAGGAAAAGAATGAATTTTACTTGCATACTAAGATGGAAAAAATGGGACACCTTTTACATCAGGATGCAAAATGGAATCAAGTAAATAAATAAAAATAATATAAAATTTCAGATACTAGGTTGGGGGATTCCAATTATAGATCTCTAATCCAAAATCTCAAGGAAATGAATATAATTGAAGGAAAGTTAGTTGCTGAAGGTTTAAAGTTTGGTATTGTTGCTGGACGATTCAATGAATTTATTGGAGGTAAACTTCTCGAAGGTGCAATTGATGCTATTAAGCGTCATGGTGCTTCGGAAGATGATGTTGATGTTGCTTGGGTTCCAGGTGCATTTGAAATTCCATTGATTGCTAAAAAAATGGCTAAATCTGGAAAATATGATGCAGTTATCTGTTTAGGAGCTGTAATCAAAGGATCTACACCACATTTCGAGTATGTTTCTGGTGAAGTAACTAAAGGAGTAGCTGCTGTATCATTGGATCAAGAAGTACCCGTAATATTTGGTGTTTTAACTACTAATAGCATTGAACAAGCAATTGAACGTGCGGGAACAAAAGCTGGGAATAAAGGTTTTGAAGCTGCAGTATCTGCAATTGAAATGGCTAACCTATTGAAGCAGTTTTAATAAAGATATTTTTTGTCTGATTCACACTCACAAAAAAATGAGAGAGCACCTACTTAATAAGTTAGGTGCTCTTTTTTATATATCAAACTTCATTTAGTCGATTAGCTTTTCAATTGAAAAATCTTCCATACTTTCCAATACTTGGTCGGCAACAACAAATTGTTTGAGATTACTTGCATTTGTATCAGGAATCGCAACACATTTCATATTCGCTGCCAAAGCTGCTATTACACCATGAAATGAATCTTCTAAAACTAAACATTCTGATGGCGAAACATCAAGCATTTTTGCTGTAGATATAAAAGTTTGAGGATGAGGTTTGCCATATTCTTCAAATTGAGCTGAATGAACAACTTCAAAATACGATTCAAGATCTAGTTTTTTTAGAACGGCTTTAATTATTCTTAGATGTGATGACGAAGCCAAGGCAATCTTATAATTTTTAGACTTTAATTCTTTTAGAGTTTTTTCAACACCTGGTAAAGCAAGACCTTTTTCCATAACAAGATCAATAACTCCATCAATAATTTGTTCAGCAGTTTCTGCTTGCGTCTCAACCTGATTAGGAAATCTTGAAAATATAATATCTAATACTTCGTCAATTCGTTTTCCCATGAAACTTTCGAAATCATCTATGCATAAGTTTATGCCTCGTTTAGAGAATGTATTCTTCTGACTTAGACGCCAAAATGGTTCTGAGTCAATTAATAACCCATCCATATCAAAAATTACAGCTTTAATCATTCTATTTGTGTTGATTCTAATTGAATGCAAAAGTAGCAACAATATTCTTGACATGAGCCGATGTGCTTACGATTTGATTATATTGCATGCTCTTGATAGGAATTCTATTATCTTTATTTAACGAAAGGAAAAGTTACATCGTTAATCTATGTTAAAACATAGGCCGTTTATGTTTAAGCGGAAGGTAATTTTTTAATTTTGTTTAAACCATCATTATTTTCTATGGATATTGTAGTTGAACATCTTACTAAACGTTACGGCCCACAAAAGGCAGTTGATGATATTTCTTTTACAGTAAAGGCTGGAGAAGTCCTTGGCTTTTTGGGACCTAACGGCGCTGGTAAAACAACGACAATGAAAATTCTTTCTTGTTTTCTATTGCCAGAAGAAGGCGATGTGAAGATAGGGGGTTACTCCATTCATGAACATCCTGAAAAAATTAAGAAACACATAGGTTATTTACCTGAGAACAATCCCTTGTATCAGGATATGAACATCATAGATTTTCTTGAGTTTATTGCTAGAATACATGATATTCCCAAGCATCTTATTGAAGAGCGATTGCTCGATATGGTTAAGGTGTGTGGTTTGGAAGGAGAGAAACATAAGCTTATTAGAGAATTATCGAAGGGCTATCAACAGAGAGTTGGTTTAGCACAAGCTTTAATCCACGATCCAGATATTTTAATTCTCGATGAGCCAACAACTGGTTTAGATCCCAATCAGATTGTGGAGATTCGCGAATTAATTAAAAGAATTGGAAAGGAAAAGACGGTTATACTAAGTTCACATATTCTTGCTGAGGTAGAGGCTACATGCGATCGTATTTTGATTATAAATAATGGTCGAGTTGTGGTAGATGGTACTGCAAAAGAGATGAGAAAGCAGGCACAAGGAAGTGAAATTCTAAAAGTTGGTATCGCAGGAGGCGAAATCAATGATATCTTTGAAAAGTTGATGGAAATAGAAAGTGTTGAGACTGTAGATTTTTTAGATTTTGAATGTCAAATTCTGGAAGTTCAATCGTATCCCAATATGTCATCGGTGAAAGCTATATTCGATATTTGTGTTGCAAATAATTATTATATAACAGAGTTAACTCCTGTTGAAACAAAGCTTGAAGACATTTTTAGAGAATTAACAACTCAGTAGAGATCTAGAATATAATTAGTATTAATCTTAAATTCTAATTCAACTTTTCATATGAATCAAATTTTACAAATAGCTAGGCGTGAGTTGGTAGGTTTTTTTGCCTCTTTAATGGGCTATGTTTTAATCATTATGTTCCTGGGTTTTAGTGGTTTTTTCACATGGATATATGGTGATGATATTTTTTTTATAGGAGAAGCAAATCTAAATATCTTTTTTAAAGTTGCTTATTGGTCACTTTTCTTTTTTATACCTGCTCTCACCATGCGATCGCTAACGGGGGAGATAAGAGGTGGAACTTTGGAGTTGCTGTTGACAAAACCCATAACTTATTGGCAACTTATTCTAGGGAAATTTACCTCTACTATTATTCTTATATCTATGGCTTTGGCTCCAAGCGTTATTTATTATATCAGTTTGTGGTCTATTGGTTCTGTTGATCATCCAGCAATTATACTTGGTTATATTGGTTTACTTATGATGAGTATGAGTTATATCTCTTTAGGGATATTTTGTTCTAGTTTAAGCGATAGTCCTATCATTGCCTTACTAAGTACTTTGTTTATTGGTATTTTCTTTCACCAGATTTTCGAAACTATTGCAAGTTCAAGCTTAGGTGTAATGGGCAGTTTTTTTAGTTCTTTAAGTATGTTTACGCATTTTGAATCGATATCAAGAGGAATTTTTGATCTTCAGGATTTTATATTTTTCTTTTCGATGATATTTTTTGGTTTGTATGCTTCAAAAGAAATTTTGGTATCTCGTAATTTGAATGCTTAAAAGAATTTATAGATGAGATTTAAAAATAATATTATAGTTCATTTAGTTGTCGTTCTTTCATGTTTAATTTTATTAAACATTGTGTCGTCGTATATCTTCTTTCGTGTAGATTTTACTGCAGATAAGCGATATACACTTGATAAAGAGACAAAAAAAATTCTGAGGGAAGTCAAAGATCCTATCATTATAACATTATATATTTCCGAAGATTTACCTCCTGATATCAGTCGAACGATTAGTGATTTTAAGCATTTACTTACGGAATATAATAAGCATAGTAGCAAGCGTATAGAGATCGAAGAAGTTAACCCTAATTCTAATGAAGAATTAGAAATGAAGGCCATAGAAGTAGGCATTCATCCGGTGCCATTAGAAGTTAGAGAAAAAGACCAAGTAAAGGTACAGAAGGTCTTTCTAGGACTTGTTATTCAAGTTGGTGATAAATCGGAAACCATTCCTTTAATTCATCCTGGAATTGCGATGGAATATAATTTATCTACCATGATTAAGCGCTTAACCATTAGGGATAAATCTAAGATCGGTTATATTGTTGGTCATGGAGAACCTGTGTTGGCCACTTTAGATCAAATGACTAAGGAACTTTCAGTATTGTATGATATAGACCGTATTAACCTAAATAAGAATGTGGATCTTAGTGATTATAAGGCGATTATTATTCTGTCTCCATTTGAGGAAATATCGTCACGAGAATTTAAGCGTTTAGATAATTATTTAGGAGCAGGAGGTGGTATTTTTGTAGGTATCGATAGAGTTAATGGTATTCTAAATCATGGAATTGGTGTTGGAGTAAATACAAATCTTGAAACGTGGTTAGAGAAAAAAGGTATTTTAGTTGAAGATGCCTTTATTGTTGATAGAAAGTGTAGTACTGTAACTGTTCAAGAGAAAGGTTATTTTTCGTATCCACAGCAAGTTAATTTTCCTTACTTACCATTGATTACTGATTTTTCAGATCATAGTATTACAGATGGTATTGAAGCCATGATTTTGCAATTTGCAAGTCCAATAACTTATGTTGGAGATTCAACTTTAGTTTATACAGAGTTAGCATGGACATCTAAAATGTCTGGAAAAGTTAAGGCTCCAGTCAGTTTTAATATTGGTCAAGTTTGGCGACCATCTGATTTTTTATATCCGAGAGAAACTGTTGCCGCACCCCTTCGTGGTCCTATTGTTAGCGATCAAGAAGCACGTCTTTGTGTTATTGGAGATGGTAATTTTATTGTGAATGGAGTAGGAAAACAGAGAATTACTATTCAGCCAGATAATATCAACTTTATTGCAAATGCTGTAGATTGGTTGAGTGATGATTCGGGACTAATGAGTTTAAGAACTAAAGGTGTACAATCTCGTCCATTAAATGAATTATCAGATTCTAGAATTCTATTTATAAAATATTTCAATTTTTTATTTCCTCTACTACTCGTTGTTTTACTTGGTATAGTTCAATTTCGACAAAGAAGTCGTAAGCGAAGTCGATTGATGAGGCCAGGAGTTGTGAAGTAGCTTTCTTCTATCGGTTTCTTGTAATTAATTAAGTTTTGTTGTGATTTTTACAATAAATAAATTTAACCAAATTGTAGTATCTTTACCTCTCAGAAGAAGAAAAATATAGAGAATGGATTTCGAAAAAATTAAACAAAAACTTGAACAATATAAAAGTGAAGGTAAACGTATGTTTGCGAGTTCTTCATTTCAAACGCATAGTATTGTTTTACTTCACATTATAAGTCGTATTGATAAGGATATACCTATTTATTTTATCAATACAGGGTTTTTATTTCCTGAAACAATAGCTTATAAAGATCAATTAGCGAACGAATTTGGTTTAAATATTATTAATACTAAATCTGATGTTCCTAAGTCTTTGCAAAAGGATGCGAACGGAAATTTCCTTTTTACCTCAGATCCCGATTATTGTTGTCATATAAACAAGGTTCAACCTTTAGATAGTGTATTGGCTGATAATGATGTGTGGATTAATGGTGTAAGAGCCGATCAATCTGCTGTGCGTAAAGCTATGGAAATAGAACAACCAGCGCCTCACGGTGTTATTCGATTTCACCCCATGTTAGATTGGAGTAAAAAAGATATCTATCAGTATTTGAAGGAATGGAATTTACCACATCATCCGCTCGAAGCGCAAGGCTATGACAGTATTGGCTGCGAACCTTGTACTCGAAAAATGACGATGGGAGATGATAGAGGTAGCCGCTGGTTTGGTATGAAAAAAACCGAATGTGGGTTGAATACTGACTTAGTAGTGAAAAAGAAATAAATTAGAATTCTCAAAATTCAAGATACGAAATGAGCCATTTGTATTGGCACGTTTTTCCCGATGCCTATCGGGATCGCAATAATATAAAATTGTAATCTTATGAAAGTATTAATTACAGGTGGTGCAGGATATATTGGTACAGAACTTTGTGTCACATTAGATAAAAATCCAAAGGTTAAAGAAATTATTGTTTTGGATAACCTTAGTAGAGGAAATTACAATTTATTTTTACATTCTCAGATAAAGCCAGGCAAAATTAAGTTTGTTAAGGCTGAATTGCTTGATTCTATAAGTTTAGATAAAGTACTTAAGGATGTTGATGTGGTTTATCATTTAGCTGCAGAGAATACGAATGATGAAAAATTACATCATTTACACGAGCAGATTAATAATTGGGGAACTGCAGAGCTAACTTATGCTATTGAAGAAAGTAATGTAAAACAAGTTATTTATTTGAGTTCAATTGCTGTTTATGGTCAGGCTAAGGAGGAGAATAATTCAAAATCGATTGTAGAACCTAATACGTCTTTTGGTAGTTCGAAACGAAGAGGTGAGCAACATATAGAGAGACTAGGAACTAAAATTAAAACTTATATTCTGCGACTTGGAGAGGTTTATGGATATGGAGCAAGTCTAAATATGGATGGTTTATTGAATAGTTATATGTTCGATTCACAATTTGTGGGTCGTATCTCTGTACAGGGTAATGGGAAGCAAGAGCAGTCTTTTATATCTCTTCATAAAGTAAGCGAGATTCTGTCGAACTTATTAGATAATGATTTGGCAGGTGGTATTTATAATCTAGTTGATGAGAAGAAATCTGTATTAGATTTGATTGATTCGTTGAAGACATTAAATCCAGATATGGAAATGGTATTCACCAATAATCATTTGGAGTTACCAAGTCAGGTAGCAAAGACTGATGACGACTTATTAGCTCTGTACACAAGTCCAGAACTTAGTTTTGACGAAGAGCTTAAGAACTTTAAAACACACTTGCAGTTATCTAGTATGTAACTGTATTAAGATATATGTAAAAAGAGCCATGCTTCACTGAAGTATGGCTCTTTTTTATGAAATAAAAATTAGTATATCTAGGATGTTTAGTCTAATATCATGCTTATTTGTGTAGCCAAAGAATGGCTTTCATTGGGTTTAATAGTGATAGCATCATTCATATTGTTGGCTGCTTCAACACACAACATGTTTTGATATTCTTTATTTCCTAAATCCGTCATCTTAGCAGCAAGTTCATCACCTGGATTCCAAATTACAGTTATTTGACTTCCTTCTTTATCAATTTGAATTTTACGCTTATAATCAGGATCGTGAACAATACATGTTTTGGAAGTGTCGAAATATTGACGATCGACTTGCCCTTTTATAGAAAGTAGAGATTCTTTTTGGAGGCTTTTAACATGAAGAACATCATCTCGATATTGTATGTTTTCTAATCCTTCAACTTTCACTTTTTCACTATCACTTATATTCAAGTATGAGTGAAGTGCACCTGTTATTGTAAACGCTTTATCATCCTTATTAACGGTAGTCAGCTTTATTTTTAGGCTTTTACCAATCGTCAGGCTTACTTGTGTTTCAAATTTATAAGGCCAAAGAACTTCTGTGGCTTTTGAGTTTTTTAGTTGTAATTTAATCTGTATTTCACCTTTACTTGATGAGGTTTGAATGACCTCCCAATTTGATAATCTGGCAAAGCCATGTGATGGTAAGTCTTTATTCTCTGGATGAGCACCAAACCATGGCCAGCAAATAGGAATACCACCTCTTATTGCTTTCCCGTTTTGATAGAAGGCTTCTTTGCTTAGAAAAATTAAATTGCGTTCTTCTTTAGGTGTAAAGCTTAAAACTTGGGCTCCATATAGTGAGAGCTTTGCACTTGCATATTCTGATTCAATATTCGCAATAATCATATGTTTTTCTTTCGAAAAAGTAAGTTGATTATCTATGCCGTAAGTATTGTTTAGTTCGTCTAATAACATATTAATTAAATTTTATTGCCAATAATGTCTTGTTTCAACCTCATATAGAGGTGCTAAGTTAGTTTTATGTATTGATTAAGAATTTACATTGGATCTACATCAAATTGAACCAATACCATTTTAAATCGATCAATAGCTTTTAGGTTATTAGCCTCGCGATTAAGAATCCACTTGGCTCTGGCTGGCGAGCTTTTCTTTTCAATTTTCAATAGAATATTCACAATGAAATAGTTCTGAATTCGATTGATAACTGGAGCTTGAGGACCAAAAATACGAATACCAAAGGTCTTTCTTAACGATCTAGCTAATGTGTTTGCAGCTTGAGTCAATAAACCGTTGTTTTTGTGTTTAAGTGTGATGTTGATTAAACGATAAAAAGGAGGATAGATAAACTCTTCCCTTTCTGTCATTTGTGTTTGGTACATACTTAAATAATCATTTCTTAAAACGGCTTGAATAATAGGATGTTCTGGCTCGTGAGTTTGAATGATAACCTTTCCTTGTTTGTTTTTACGTCCTGCACGACCTGCAACTTGAGCCATGAGCTGATAACTACGCTCGTGAGCTCTAAAATCTGGAAAATTGAGTATCGAGTCGGCATTTAAAATACCTACCAAAGAAACGTGATCGAAATCTAAGCCCTTCGATACCATTTGTGTTCCTACTAAAATATCTAGTTCTTGATTTTCGAATTTATAAATGAGTTTTTCGTATGCTGTTTTGCTACGAGTGGTGTCCAAATCCATTCGAGCTATTCGAGCTTGAGGGAAAAAAGCTCGTAATTCATCCTCAATTTTTTCAGTACCAAAGCCTTTATCAACCATATCGGTCGATCCACATTGTTTACAGCTTTGAGGAACTTGTTCGCTATGCCCACAATAATGGCAGGTTAGTTGATTATTATACTGATGATAAGTTAAGCTTACTGAACAGTTTTCGCAATGAGGAACCCATCCGCATGATTTACATTCTAAAAAAGGTGCGTAGCCTCGTCTGTTCTGAAAAAGAATCACCTGTTCTTTATTTTCAAGTGTCTGTGTTATTCCATCAAATAACTCAGGCGTGAAAATTGATTTCATTCTTTTTTTACGCTTGGCTTCTTTCAAATTAGCAAGCTCAATTTCGGGCATTTTCATATCCTGAAAACGATGCGTTAATTCAACTAAAGCATATTTGTTCTGCTTACAGTTTGCATAGGTTTCTATCGCTGGAGTTGCTGTTCCCAAAAGAGTTTTAGCCTGGTGTAAATGGGCTAAGAATATGGCTGCATCGCGGGCGTGATAACGAGGAGCAGGGTCGAATTGTTTGTAAGTATTTTCGTGTTCTTCATCAATAATAATTAAGCCTAAATTACTAAAAGGAAGGAAAATTGATGAACGTACGCCTAAAATGACTTGATAAGATTTATCTGTATTGTCTTGTTGGATATTGTTGTAAACCTCGACACGTTCTGCATTGTTAAACTTAGAATGATAAACACCTACTTTATTGCCAAATACACGTTTTAATCTGCTTATAATCTGAGTTGTTAAAGCAATCTCTGGTAACAGATAAAGAACTTGTTTTCCCAGCTTAATTTGTTCTTGAATAAGGTGTATGTATATCTCTGTTTTTCCACTTGAGGTTACGCCATGAAGTAAAGTCGTATTTTTAGACTTAAAGCTTTCTCGTATTTCTTTTATTGCTTGATCTTGATGTTCGTTTAGTTCTTTTAAAGGTGTTATCTCAGCATCAGAGAAATCTAATCGATCTGCTGTTTCATAATAGATTTCTAGAATGTTTTTATCTACTAAGGCTTTTAGTATTGAGGTACTTAAATTACAGCTTAATAATAATTGTGCTGAATTAACTTTTTCTGGAGTTTCAGCAATGCCTTGTTTTGAAAGATTCAAATAGGCAAAAAGAAGTTCCTGTTGTTTCTTAGCTCGCTTAAGTTTATTGAGAATCTCTCCAATTTGATCCTCAGTTATAGATTTTTGGAGACGAACATATTTAATTTGCTTTTCCTTGTAGGAACTTATAACTCTTTCTTCAATTTCAATGGCATTTTTCTCAAGAAGTTTCTTCACTTGAGGGAGTACATTTTTTAAACCACTTGCCTGATTAAGGGTTTGTATGCTGACATCTTTCGATTTCTTTAAAACATCAAGAATAATTTCTTCAGTTTTTGAGAGTTGCTTGCTAGCTACAAAATCTTCGCGATATGAAATTTTAGTTTGGCTTTCAAGTTTTAAACCTGCAGGAACAGCTGCCTTGTAAACATCTCCAAGACTGCTCTGATAGTATTCTGAAATCCAATCCCAGAATAGGAATTGAAAACTGTTAATAATAGGAAATTCATCTAAACAGACAATAATATCTTTCACTTCGTAATCCTTGGGAGAATTCTTGTGAATATTTTTTACAATGCCCGAGTAAATCTTTTTGCTTCCGAAAGAAACAACGACTCTTTTTCCAATGGCAACTTCATCTTGCAATTCCCATGGAATTGAATAGGTGAATAAGCCTGCTAATGGAAGAGGTAAAATTAGATCTGCAAAAAGGGATCCTGCGTTCATAATTTATTCATTTTTCTCAAAGTTATGTCTTGTGATGAATATCTCAAGATTTGAGGGGGAATTTTTTCAAAAAAAATGAATGGTGAACGCAGTGGCCTTTTGCAGAATTTAAATATCAATTAGATAGATAGAATATCGTTGATTGTAAGCAATGATTCTTTTACCTTCTTTCTATTCTTAATGGTTTTGTTGAAAGATACCTGAGAAACTTCTCCGTTAACTATTCCAACCATAATACTTTTTTGGTCGTCAAGTAAAGCATCAACAGCAGCTACACCTAAAGTACTCGCTGTTACACGGTCAAATGCTGATGGTGAACCACCACGTTGCATGTGTCCTAATACTGATACTCTAATATCATATTCAGGATGTTTCTTCCCAATTTCGCTTGCAATAGTGTAAGCTCCACCAGATTTGTCACCTTCGGCAACAATAACAATACCCGAGGTTTTATGAGCCGTGTATCCTTTTGCTAAATATCTCTCAAGATCTTTTAAATGGGTTTGACGTTCAGGAATAAGAATCGCTTCAGCACCCGCAGCAATACCACTTCTTAATGCTAAAAATCCAGCATCACGGCCCATTACTTCAATAAAGAATAAACGGTTGTGTGCACTTGCTGTGTCACGAATTTTATCTACAGCTTCAATAACAGTATTTAAAGCGGTATCATAACCAATCGTGTAATCTGTTCCGTATAGATCGTTGTCAATGGTTCCAGGAATCCCTACTACAGGAATATCGTACTCTTGAGTAAAAATACGAGCTCCAGAGAATGTACCATCTCCACCAATTACAATAAGAGCATCAATTTTGGCAGCAACCATTTGGTCGTGGGCTTTTTTTCTTCCTTCAGCACCTCTAAATTCTTCACTTCTTGCAGAACAAAGAATTGTTCCTCCTCTTTGGATAATATTACTTACATCATGAGATTCCATATTTTGGAAATCACCATGAATTAAACCTTCGTAACCTTGTTTTACACCTACAACTTCTAATTTGTTGTAAATGGCTGTTCTTACAACGGCACGGATAGCTGCGTTCATTCCTGGCGCATCTCCTCCAGATGTAAGTACACCTATTTTTTTTATTCTCGACATGCTAATTATTTATTTAATTTCTGATTTAATATTTGTTTCTATTTGTTTCATAAGCCAACTTGGCGTAGAGGTTGCTCCACTAATACCTATCGATTTGGCTTCAGAAAACCAAGTCATTTTAACTTCATCGGGTTGAGAAACAAAATAACTTTGTTCATTCTCTTGTTTGCATACATCAAACAAGAGTTTACCGTTTGAGCTTTTTCTCCCACTTACAAAAACGATAACATCGTATTTCTTTGCAAACTCACGAATATTAGGCATTCTGTTCGCTACTTGACGGCAAATTGTATCGTTTATTTTTAAATCATTCTGACATTTTAATTTTAGAACATCAGTAATTTCTTTAAATCCTGAAATGGTTTTGGTTGTCTGTGAGAATAGAGACACAGGTTTTTCAAAATCAACTTTTTTAAGATCTTCAACACTTTCTATTACGTAGGCTTCACCTTCAGTTTGTCCAACTAAACCGTTTACTTCAGCATGACCAAATTTGCCATAAATTAAAATTTGACCTTCTGTTCCCTTAAATTCTAGGAAGGTTTTTTTTATCCTTTTTTGAAGGTTTAAAACCACAGGACAAGATGTGTCAATAATTTCAAGGTTATTTTCTTTTGCTTTTTCATAGCTCAAAGGCGGTTCTCCATGTGCTCTGAATAAAACTTTTGTATTCGAAAGTTTTTCAAACTCATTATGGTTTATGGTCTTTAATCCTAGATTTTTTAGACGATCAACCTCAATGTTATTGTGTACAATATCGCCAATGCAATAAAGCGTTTTATTTTCTGTAAGAGCTTCTTCAGCTTTTTTAATAGCGTTAACAACTCCGAAACAGAAGCCTGAATTTTGGTCAATTTCAATAATCATTGTACGTATCAATTGATTGTGAGATATAATGTTTATTGTATTTCTGCCATTTTAGTAACAATCCATTCTAGCTGTTCTTCTTTTGTTAGATAGCTATTATTTAAAACAATGGCATCATCAGCTTTTTGTAAAGGACTTTCATCGCGATTTTCATCGATAAAATCCCTTTTCTGTACATTTTCGCGAATAGCATCTAAAGAGACATCATCGCCTTTTTCCTTCAACTCTTTAAATCTTCTAGCAGCTCTAACTTCAACATCGGCTGTCATAAAAATTTTAAGATCAGCATTAGGAAATACAACTGTTCCTATATCGCGTCCATCCATAATCACAGCACCTGCTTCGCTAAGCTTACGCTGAAGGGCTACCATTTTTTCACGAACAAACTTAATTGTTGCTATCAAGCTCACATTATTTGAGACATCTAGACTTCTTATTTCATCTTCAACCAATTCACCATTCATAAAGGTTTCGTGGCGTTCTAATTCGTCGTTATATGAGAATGTTATGTTGATGCCGTCAATTAGATGAGCTAGCTTGCTTTCATCAAGTTTATCATCTTTTATTAAATTATGACGCATGGCAAAAAGGGTGATCACACGATACATTGCTCCAGAGTCGATGTAAGTGTAATTAATCTTTTTTGCTAAATCTTTTGCCATGGTGCTTTTCCCACAAGAAGAATGCCCATCAATGGCTATAATCAGTTTGCGTTGTGTCGTGTTCATTGTATTTTGTTGTCGATATATTTTGTGATATCTGCAACAAAAGTATAAAGAAAATACCTGAAAAGACGAGTATGTAAAGGCAAAATTGATGCTTAGCCTCTTTGTTGCTTTCTGTAAACGATTGCAATGAGGGGTTTGGTCTTGTTTATTTTAAGAATGAGCTAGATGTCTTGAATTGAAGTGACGAAAATAGAGTCTAATTTGTATAGAATTCCAGGAATGAATTGTACAGTTTGTTTTTCGAATACTTCATTATTATGAGAGACTTTATTAAGCTACTTTTCCCTTCCGTTTTATCTGCGAAAAGAAAATTCCACTGATTACGATTAGCATACCCACAATCTTTTGGATTGTTATAACTTCATCAATAACAAAATAGGCGAATATTGCCGTGAATACAGGGATAGCATTAATGAAAATATTACTTTTTGTGATGCCCAAGTAGCTTAAGCCATAGGTAAATAGTATAAAAGCTAGTGTTGATGCAAACACAGCTAATAAGATCAATGAATTGATTACTTCTTGCGTTGGAACTGCATGTATAAACTGCTGCCAATCAAAAATTAAAAACAGGGGTAGGAAGTAGAGTAGTCCCAAGCTATTTTGATAAGTTATTAGAGTAATTGGGCTATATTTTGAAGTCAGTTTTTTTAAAACAACAGAATAACCAACTGCCGAAGCTACAGCCGTAAACATGCATGCTAAGCCAATAGGAGAAACAATGAGTGAGAAACTTTTATTAAAAATAATGATAGATACGCCAATAATTGAGATTATAATGCCTAAAATATTCATTTTGCTTAACTGCTCTTTATGAAAATAGTAGGCGGCAATAGGAGCAAATAAAGGTATGGTTGAGACAATAACGGCTCCAATGGTTGATGACACATATTTTAAGCCAAAACTCTCACCTAAAAAATACAGAAAGGGTTCAAAAAATGCTAAAGCCATTAAACTTAATCGATCTTCTTTTCTAATTCTCCCTATTTTTTTGAATCCTTTCCCAATTACGAATAAAAGAATTGATGAAATAAGAAGTCGTAAGAATACTGTGGTGATTGGGTTGTAGACCAGATAGACTACTTTGGTCCATACAAAAGAGAAGCTCCAGAACAACATGGCAAGTATAATACTGCCGTATATTAGTAATGATTTTTTATTCATTTTTGATGAGTGAATTTTAGAGTGGTAAATGTAATTAAAAGCTTGGAATGATTTGCTTGAAATAAGGAACCAAAAACGTATAGATTCGATAAAAAATATCAGGGTTCTGCAATAGTGTGGTTTATTGGTTGTAAATCGTTGGTACTATATTTTTTTATGTAAGGGAATAAATTATTGATGGTGTAAATTTAAGACTGCAAGTCGATATACAAGAAAATTAGGTACAAGTGCTATGTGTTGTTATTTTTACAAAACTCGCAAGGGAGTATCAGAAAATAGTAACTGGGTTTTTATTCTCAGTAAAGGTTTATCTTCTTGCTAAAAATTGGTATTTCCATTAAAATAGATTTATCTTGTTATCCATTAGGTTATTTAAGTAGAATAATGTGATTTGTAAGAATAAAATAAATGCGCATAAGAACTCTTTATAGTCGTTCCATTGTAGGTTTTATATATCGGCCTATATGGTTTTGAATTCCTGATTAGAAATACATAGTTTCTTTACTCAATCTTTTGTTTATCCACTTGTCGAGATAAGGACTTCTTTTAAATGTAATTTTCTGTTTTGAATTTCTTATAGCTTTGAGAAGAGAGAATAATTCAAATAAATTGCAAAATTTTCATTGCCAATTTTCTTGCTATTAGTTTTATAGTAGTACGTGATATTACGGCAATGTTTTCATAAATAATAGATGTTTTTAAAAACTCACCTTATTTAAAACTTGTTCGTCAAGTTGTAATTCCCGGAATGAGGAATTGGGAAGATCAAATTATGAAGAATTTAATTTTAATGATTCTAAGACATCTTACAACTTATTTAATGCGGTTAAAAAAGAATGTAAACCTTAATCTTAGTGATGTGTGAAAATAAATTTAGGGTTTGTAATCCAAATTTGTTTAGCCTATTTGAACAGAAAAATATCCTGTAATTAGAAACTATTTATACTGTCAATTCTTGACTGTAAATAAGCTACTATGATTGAAATCTATTATAAAAATAATGAAGTAAAAAAATATAAATCTATTGATGAGATTGAATATCTACCCAATCAGATTTTTAGTATTCGGTTTATGGGTTTCATTAATACCGATTTGGACCTAATTGCCAAGAAATTTGATCTTGACTTAACTTCCTTTAGCAAAAAAGAGGATATAGAAATAAGTTCACATTATATTGAATCATATAGCCAACTATCTTTGAATTTTACAATTCCAAGCTTTTCTTCTGATAATGATTTTGAAGAAAAGGATATCTATATTCTGATTAAAAACGATATCGTATTTACATTTCTTTCACCCGATCTAGAAGAGAATTTAAATCAATTAACACAAATTATTTATAATTTTAAGAATACTAATATTGAAACTTATCATCAATTATTTCTTTTTCAAATTGGAGTCATATCAGATTATTACGCCGATATTGTTGAGTTAATTTCAAAAAAAATAAAAGATCTTTTTCAAAAGACGCTCAAATCCAAACAGTTTAGTGAGAGTGATCTGGATTACATAACAGAGTTAAAATTTAATAATCTCCTAATTCGGGAATCACTTTCAGAGTTCCAAAGAATTCTTCTGTTGTTAAAAAAGAGCGATAACTATAACGACAATTCATTCAATAAAATTAACGAGGAAATAGACGACCTAACAGTAATTGCAGATTATTTACAATATAATTTCAATAGATTAGATGATTTGAGTGGAAATATCAATAGCAAGATAGAATTGGAACAAAATAATATTTTTAAAATTCTTACCATCATAACAGTTTGTATTTCGTTACCTACTTTAATTGTTGGAATTTATGGGATGAATTTTAAATATATGCCAGAACTAAATTGGGTTTTAGGCTATCCAGCTATTATTTTGTTTGTAATTTTAAGTTTTATCCTCCCATTAATCTATTTCAAAAGGAAGAAATGGTTTTAGGATAGTACCGAACCAAGAATAAACAATACAGCTAACAAAATACTTAGATATCTCGAAAAATATTGAGGTAGACTATAGTAATATTTATTAACGTATAATAATTTTATGATTCAAACCAAAGTGTTTAGTACAACAAACAAACCGAATTTAAGAGAAAAAGAAAATCTAGTTGGCTTTTTATTTGATAATTTACAAGAATATGGAGACCCAAAGTCTGATATTGAAAAAGCCATTAGTTACGCATTAAAAGAAACACCTTCTTTTGGAGGCTTTGTTTTGGTGTCATATTTGGAGAATGAAATATCAGGTGTGGTAGTCGTTAACCAAACAGGAATGAAAGATTATATTCCTGAAAACATTCTTGTTTACATTGCCACACATAAAGATCATAGAGGTAAAGGAATAGGAAAAGTCTTAATGCAAAAGGCTATTGAATTGGCGGAAGGTAATGTTGCATTGCATGTAGAACCTGAAAATCCGGCTAGATTTTTATATGAAAAAGTAGGATTTAGTAGTAAGTACATTGAAATGCGTTTAGTAAAGCCCACAAGTAATTAAGACCCCATTAGCTCAAAGTATTAAGTATATAGGTTAATAACTTTAATATCTAAAAAAGTAGCTAAATGATAACAAAAATTATTGCGTTGAGGCATGAAATTCATCAACATCCTGAAGTTTCAAATGATGAATATAAAACCTCAGAGAGAATTGAAAACTTTATGAAGTCCCTGTACCCAGATGAAATTATAAATCTGGGTAAAACAGGCAAAGCCTTTATTTTTAAAGGCACAGAACCTGGAAAAACGATAGTCTTTAGAGCAGAATTGGATGCTTTGCCTATATTGGAGGAATCTTCACTTTCCTATGCTTCTATCAATAAAAATGTATCGCATGTTTGTGGTCACGATGGTCATATGGCCATTTTAGCAGGTTTCGCTCAAAAATTAGCAAGTGAAACGACCAAATACGGTAAAATAGTCTTTCTATTTCAACCAGCTGAAGAAGTTGAACAAGGTGCTTTAGACGTTGTGAACGATTCTGCATTTAAAAATATGAAGCCAGATTATATTTTTGCACTTCATAATATTCCTGGTATAAAAAAACATAGTATCGTTATAAAGAGCGGGAGTTTTGCTGCAGCTTCAAAAGGAATGACCATTAGGCTTTTGGGTAAAATAGCTCATGCGGCCGAACCTGAAAATGGAATCAGTCCGGCAAATGCTATTTCTAAGATTATTAACCAGCTCCATCAATTAAAAGAAAACAAACGTCTATTTAAAGATTTGGCATTATTAACCATCATTCATATTCAATTGGGTGAAATATCTTTTGGTACATCACCAGGTTATGCCGAAATAAGAATCACTTTGCGCTCCTTCGAAAACGAAGATATGGAGGTGTTAACTGCTCATTCCGAGAAAATAATCAATGAAATTTCGAAAGATGAAAATCTAGATTGCAGAATTTCTTATTCCGAAGAATTTCCTGCAAGTGTAAATGACGATGAATGTTTGGGCTATGTTGAAGAGTCGGCAAAACAAAATAATTTGGAAATAGAAACCATTGAGCACCCATTCAAATGGTCCGAAGATTTTGGGTATTATTCTCAACAATACAAAACATGTTTATTTGGATTAGGCTCAGGCACATCACAACCGCCACTTCACAATTCTAAATACGATTTCCCTGATGAAATAATTGAAAGTGGAATAAATATGTTTTATAGTATTTATAAAAAAACGAATAAATTATATGACTGAAAGTTCTCTAGTAACTTTAAACGAAGAATCTGTAAAAAATAACGTGACTTTTCTGAAAAAGAAAATGGGCAATAATGTCATAATATCTGCCGTAGTTAAAGCAAATGCTTATGGACATGGTATAGAACATATTGTCCCTCTTTTTGAAAAGTATGGAATAAATCATTATTCGGTTTTTAGTTATCATGAGGCTGTTAGGGTTTATAATTGTCTTTCTGAAAGGAGAACCATAATGATAATGGGGTGGATTTCGGATACGGACATAACTGATGCGATTGATAAAGGAATTGAATTATATATTTTTAATATAGAACGATTAGTTTTAGCAATTGAGTGCGCTAAACAACTAAACAAAAAAGTAAATATTCACATCGAAGCAGAAACGGGAATGAACCGTTCTGGTCTCACCGAAGAGGATCTAATTAAGGCCATTGCGATAATTAAAGAAAATGAGCAATATCTAAATTTAGTTGGATTTTGTACTCACTTGGCAGGTGCGGAAAGTATATCAAATCATTCACGAATATTAAAACAATTAAAGAGTTACCAAAGGATGTCAACTGTTATGGAAACAAATGGTTTAAGTCCTAAAATTAGACATGTCGCAAATTCTGCAGCCTCATTTATTTACCCAAAAGCACGAATGGATATGGTTAGAATAGGTATTATGCTTTATGGTTTTTGGTCTAGTAGCGAAGTTTTTATTCAGTATATAAATAACCGAAAAAATAAAATTAATCCCCTGAATCGAATTTTGGGTTGGGAGAGTCGCATCATGTCGATTAAAGAAGTTAAAACGGGTCAATTTATTGGTTATGGAATTTCATATTTGGCACAAACAGATATGAAAACTGCTCTTATTCCAATTGGCTATTCATCAGGCTACAGCCGCTCGTTAAGTAATAAAGGTAGAGTACTTATAGGAGGACATCTTTGCTGTGTTATTGGGGTGGTAAATATGAATATGCTTATTGCTGATGTTACGCATATACCCAATGTAAAACTTGGTGATGAGGTTGTGATAATAGGGAAACAAGACAGTTTAGAAATAAAAGTAAGTGCTTTTAGCGATATAAGTGATGAACTGAACTATGAAGTGTTAGCTCATTTATCTGAATTAATTAAACGAACTACGATTAAAAAAATATAAACATGGCATTTGTAACATTAGATATTAAGAAACTAAAATCCAACTTTGATTACCTTGATAAGCTCTTTAAAAAGAATAATATTGAATGGTCTATTGTCTCAAAAATGCTGAGTGGCAATAAAATATTTTTAACTGAATTGCTAAAATTTGATTTCAAGCAAGTCTGTGACTCTCGCGTGTCCAATTTGAAGGAAATTAAATCAATTAATCCCAAAATTGAAACCATTTATATTAAACCACCTGCGAAACGTTCAATAACAAGTATTGTTAAATATGCAGATATTAGTATGAATACCGAGTTCGAAACGATTAAACTGTTATCGAAAGAAGCTGAAAAGCAAAATAAAACGCATAAAATCATAATAATGATTGAGCTTGGTGAACTTCGAGAAGGTATTCTAGGTGAGGACTTTATTGCTTTTTATGAAAGCGTTTTTAAATTGGGAAATATTAAAGTTGTAGGTATTGGCACAAACCTTTCTTGCTTGTATGGTGTGCTTCCTAATCATGATAAACTCATTCAGTTAAGTTTATATGAACAGTTAATTGAAGCTAAATTTGACAAACATATTCCTTACGTTTCTGGAGGATCTTCAGTAACGATACCTTTGATATTTCAAAATCTATTACCCAAAGGAATTAATCATTTTCGAGTAGGCGAAACCTTATTTCTTGGTACAGATGTTTATAACAACACAAAATTTAAGAAGATGCACTCTAATGTATTTAGTTTGTATTCTGAAATAATAGAATTAATTGAAAAATCTGTTGTTCCAATGGGTGAGATGGGAACAAATGTAGAGGGAGAGTGTTTCGAATTTAACGAAACAGACATCGGTGAAACGTCATACCGAGCAATAATTGATTTAGGTTTGCTTGACGTAGAAACTGATCATCTTGAATTTGTTGATAAAAGTTTAAAAATCATCGGCGCAAGTTCAGATATGATAGTTGTTGACCTTGATGAAAACAAAAAGAAATATAAAGTTGGAGACTTAATCGAGTTTAAGTTAGATTATATGGGCATCATTCGAATAATGAATTCAAAATATATTGAAAAAAAGATAGCTGGAGCTTTGAAAATATAATGGAAGAACTAATCTTATTGTTTTAGTTCTATTGTGACGCACCCTAAATCCTCGTAAGTTCTTTTACGGGGATTATTTTTATAGTTTACGATAGTTCAATTATTTAAAACTAGACGTATTGCTTTGAAATAAAGACATAAAAAAAACGCAGAAACTTTATAAAAGTTCTGCGTTTTACATTGGGGTGGATGATCGGTTTCGAACCGACGACCTCTGGAACCACAAACCAGCGCTCTAACCAACTGAGCTACAACCACCATTTGTTCTCTTTTGCGATGCAAAGATATGAAAAACTAAAGTTAACTTCCAAACCAAATTGTAAAAAAGATAATAAAATATTTTAGCTATGTCTTGTTGTTGTTGCCTTGCAATTAGTTAGGCTTATTTTTTTTTTCAGATAAATATTTGTTTTCCTTTGTAGTGCAAAGAAAAAGGTTCTTTTTGCTGAAAATTTAGACTAAATAGACAATTATGGAGTTTTTTATTGACAACGAGAATATAGAAAAACAATTTCAGAAATTATTTAAAAAAATTCTCAATATAAGAAATGGGGAAGCGTATTCTGAAATGAATAAATATGGATTGAATTATAAAAATGCACTGGGCGTTTCAATTGTTAATTTGAAGGAGATCGCAAAACAATATGAGAAAAACCATTTGCTTGCTCAAAAGTTATGGGCAAAAGGATTTCGTGAAAGTCGAATTGTTGCCAGTTTGTTGGAAAAACCTGAGGACACAAGTAAACAACAAGTGAAGAGATGGATTGAGGAAGCTGAAAGTAATGAATTGCTTGAACAGATGTGTATGAATTTATTTGTTGCCTTGCCAGAACTTGATACGACATTGATTTCTTGGATTAAATCAGAAGAAGCAAAGGAGCAGCTTTGTGCAACAATGGTAATTGGTCGATTGGCTTTAATCGATAAGGAGAGAGGAGATGTTAGTTTTGAAAACTTCTTGAATAGCATGCCTTCTCATCTAACTCATTTTTATTTAATTAAACAGATGCCAAGAGTTTTGGGTAAGATAGCTCGTAGAAAAAGCAGTTTGAAAGATCTTGTTTTCTCAAACGTAGCAGAACTGAAAAGAACTGATGATAAGTGGCTTGAGGTTTTTGAAGAATTGCATGCTGAATTTCCAGATGTGAATTAATATTAAATATCTAATTCTGATAAACGAATTGTGAAATAATCCTTAAATTTGATTTTCAATAAATAGAGAGTTATTAACCTTTAAAAGGTCAATTTTTCGACTAATCAAATTGTGTAATCAGTAGCGCGAAATTTAAATAATTTGTGCTAGGTAAAGATAAAATTAGATATTATGAGTTTAACAAAGAGTTCAAACCCGGCGTTTACAGATAAAATTTTCGCAAAAGCTAGTTATGGCACCTATCAGGATGTGATGACCGTAAGTGGAACCGTAAACAAGATTGCAATGATGTTGCTATTGGTAGTTGCATCAGCGAGCTACACATGGGGCATGTATTTTGAATCAGGACAAACTGCAGGTTTATCTGCTGCAATTATGCCTTGGATGATTGGTGGTGGTATTGCAGGTTTTGTTTTAGCCTTAGTTACCATTTTTAAACCTGTTTGGTCTCCATTCACAGCTCCTATTTATGCCGTTTGTGAAGGTTTATTTCTAGGTGGTTTGTCAGCAAGTTTTAATGCCATTTATCCTGGAATTGTAATGCAAGCTGTTGGTCTAACATTCGCCATTTTATTTATGATGCTATTTCTCTATAAATCAGGAATGATAAAAGTGACTAAGAAGTTTAGAACTGGAATTATTGCTGCTACTGGTGGAATTTGTATATTTTATGTTGCAACATGGATTTTAGGCATGTTTGGTATGAATATGGGATTTGCCTTTGGAAATAGCTTACTTAGTATTGGTATTAGTTTATTTGTTGTTGCTATTGCATCTTTAAACTTAGTATTAGATTTCGATTTCATAGAAAAAGGCGCTCAGAAAGGTGCTCCAAAATATATGGAATGGTATGGTGCTTTTGGTATTATGGTGACTTTAATTTGGTTATATCTTGAAATTCTTAGACTTTTGTCTAAGATCTCTAGTCGTAACTAAAAGATATTCATATTATCATTTTATAAAGCGTAACGATTAAATTATCAAATGAATATAATAGAAGTTGTAAGTAACAGTCAAAAGCAATTATTTTTAGATTTTGCTCGCAGGCTATATAAGAACGATCCTAATTTTGCTTGTCCTTTGGATGGTGAGATTAATGGGATTTTTGATCCTAAGGAGAATTCATTTTTCAAGCACGGTGAGGCTATTCGTTGGATTTTAACCGACGATTCAGGTCAAGTGATTGGACGTATTGCAGCTTTTATAAATACCAGTAAGGCTTATAGTTTTGATCAGCCGACTGGTGGATGTGGCTTCTTTGAATGTATAGATAATAAAGAGGCCGCCTTTCTGCTTTTTGATACGACTAAAGCGTGGTTGAAAGAAAGAGGAATGGAAGCGATGGATGGCCCTATCAATTTTGGAGAAAATGATAATTTTTGGGGTTTATTAGTCGATGGTTTTAAACCTCAAGGATATGGTATGCCATACAATAAAGCTTATTATCAAGCCTTTTTTGAGTCCTATGGTTTTAAAGTTTTCTTTGAGCAGTATAGTTATCACGTAGATAGAACAAAACCTTTTCCTGAACGATTTCAAAAAATTGCAGATTGGATTTCAAAGAAACCTGGTTTTGAATTTGAACATTTTAAATTCTCCAAATCCGAGAAATATATTAGTGATATTATTGAGGTGTATAATGAGGCATGGAGGTTTCATGACAATTTTACTCCCATTGATATTGAAGATATCCGTAAAATGGTTCGAGAAGGTAAAGGTATTCTTGAGGAAGATTTTATTTGGTTTGCATATCATGATGGAAAACCTATTGGTTTCTTTGTGGCAATGCCCGATATCAATCAGATTTTAAGAAAGATGAATGGAAAACTTGATTTTTGGAATAAGTTGAAGTTCTTATATCTGCTTAAGCGTAAAACGATTACTCGAACTCGTATTACTGTTATGGGTGTTTTGCCAAGATATCAGCGATTCGGAATTGAATCAGCTATTTTCTTGAAGATGGATAAAGCAATTAAAGCGAAGAAACAATATACCGAAGTAGAATTGTCTTGGGTAGGTGACTTTAACCCTAAAATGATATCTATTTATGAGTCTGCTGGTGGGGTTCGAGAGAAAACGCATTATACTTATAGATATCTTTTTGATAGGAATGCACCCTTTAAAAGAACACCTATTATCCCTCTGGAAAACAGAGGAACTAAGAGATCTAAAGAATAAATGCAATAAAAGTTATATTCTTTGGTGATTTCTTTGCAAAATAAATTACAATATTTACCTTTGCAGCTCATTGGAAGAAGATTATAAGAAATTTTAAAGAGAATAAGATGAAACAAGGAATACATCCGGAAAACTACCGTTTGGTAGCTTTTAAAGACATGTCGAATGATACTGTTTTTATCACTAAGTCAACTGCTAAAACAAAGGAGACTATTGAGATTGAAAACGTAGAGTATCCACTATTGAAACTTGAGATCTCTAACACATCTCACCCTTTCTATACTGGTAAAATGACTCTAATTGATACTGCAGGACGTATCGATAAGTTTAAGAATAAATACAAAAATCACCTTAAGAAATAATCTTAAAGTGTCTTTTAGAATACAAAAAGCTCCGATTTATCGGAGCTTTTTTTATTTTTGATGATCTAAATGAAAATAAAACAAGCTATGAACTATATTCTTTTTGATAATGAGAGCTGGCAGAATTTTTTGCCATTAACTTTTACAAGACCTATTTCTGAAATAAGATTGGGAATTTTGAAGATTTCGGAGAAGTGGAATAAGTATCTAAATCAGGATATTTCCTATATGACCCAAGATTACCTTTCAACAAAATATTTGAAGAAGGTTGCTTCCGATAATATCTTAATAAATAGTTGTGTTCTTCCAAATAAAGGGCTTGTTGAAGCAATAAACTCATTATCGGTAGGGCAAATTTTAGTTCACGATGGTATTTTAATAGCAGCATTTGTTAATCAAGATAAGTTAGATGGCTTTGATGTTTCTTTGCCAGATTATTCTGAGAAAATCGTTTTTGAAGGGGATTTGTTACGAATCGAAAAGAGCTATGATATTTTTCAATTAAACGATAAGGCGCTTCGCGGTGATTTTGAATTGCTAACAGCAGGACGAAAATCACAGCCAATTAGTAAAACAGTAAATGTTCTTGGAGAGGAAAATATTTTTCTTGAAGAGGGAGCAAAAGTTGAGTTTGCAACTTTAAATGCGAATGAAGGTCCAATTTATATTGGTAAAGATGCCGAAATTATGGAAGGTGCTTTAGTTCGTGGCCCATTGGCTATGTGTGAGCATTCGGTACTTAAGTTGGGAGCAAAAGTATATGGCGCAACAACTCTAGGTCCTCATTGTAAGTCTGGTGGCGAGTTGAGTAATGTTGTTTTCTTTGGTTTTGCCAATAAAGCTCACGATGGATTTTTGGGGAATGCAGTGATTGGAGAATGGTGTAATATTGGTGCCGATACCAATAATTCAAACCTTAAAAACAACTATTCTGAGGTGAAACTTTGGGATTATAAATCAAATCGATTTGCCAAGACTGGGCTTCAGTTTTGTGGTACAATTATGGGCGATCATTCTAAATGTGGTATTAACACCATGTTGAATACCGGAACTGTAATTGGTGTTAGCGCCAATGTATATGGAGCTGGGTTTCCACGTAATTTTATTCCATCTTTTTCAATGGGAGGTAATCATGGTTTTGTCGAATATCGACTTAAGGCTGTGCACGAAGTGGCTCAACTTGTTATGCAACGTAGAGGCTTAGAATTCGATGAGGTAGAGCAGAATATTATAGATCATGTTTTTGAGCTAACTGCAAAATACCGTAAATCTTTCTAGTCATTTATTTCTTGGCATAGGTATTGCCTACTAATTGTGAAGTATATAAATAAAGTAAGATTGCGTCATTATGTCATAATTTGAGTAATGGGATGGTGTTCTTACATTAATTGACAGAAATAAGATTAATATGAGTAGTAAGATAGAAATCAATATAGGAAGCATGGGTTTAACGAATGCGATGGATGAGGACTCTGATTTTATTCCAATTATAGCGGATGAAGATGAAAGTGCCATCGATGAGTTCGTAGTGCCTGACAGTTTGCCAATTTTACCTCTTCGAAATACAGTGCTTTTCCCAGGTGTGGTTATTCCAATCACTGTTGGACGAGAAAAATCATTGAAACTTGTACGTGAAGTTTATGCGAATAAAGGTCTTTTAGGAGCTGTTTCACAAATCGACTATGAGGTTGAAGAGCCTGAAGTTGATGATATGAACAAAATTGGTACGGTTGCCCAAATCATTAAGATTTTGGAAATGCCTGACGGAACCACTACGGTTATTTTGCAAGGTAAAAAGCGTTTTGAGATTGAAGAAATGATCTCTACAGAACCTTATCATGTTGCAAAAATAAAAACCCTTAAAGATATTCGTCCTGAAAAAGAGGATAATGAATTTAAAGCGCTTGTTGGATCAATTAAAGATATCGCTATTAAGGTGATTAAATTGACTCCTCAGCTTCCTAATGAAGCAACATTTGCCATTAAAAATATTGAGGGTTCATCATTCTTAATCAACTTTATTTCTAGTAATTCAGAAATGAAATTGAGTAAGAAACAGGGACTTCTTGAGATAGATACTTTGCAAGGTAGAGCTATGAAACTTTTAAAAGTTTTATCGGCAGAAGTACAAATCTTAGAATTGAAGGATGATATTCAATCTAAGGTGAAGACTGATATGGATCAGCAACAACGTGAATATTTGTTGCATCAGCAAATGAAAACCATTCAAGATGAACTAGGAGGAAATCCGGGTGAAGAGGATGTGATGGAGCTAGAAGGTAAGGCTCTTGAAAAACTTTGGAGTGATGATGTTGCTGAAGTTTTCGAAAAAGAATTGAAAAAATTACAGCGATTAAATCCTCAAGCTGCTGAATATTCAGTTCAACTGAATTATTTACAGGAGATGACTGATTTGCCTTGGAATGAATTTACCAAGGATAATTTCGATTTGAAGAATGCTCAATCCGTTTTAGATTCTGATCATTTTGGTTTGGAAAAAGTGAAAGATCGTATTATTGAGCACTTAGCTGTATTGAAGCTAAAAGGTGATTTAAAATCGCCAATCTTGTGTTTATACGGCCCTCCAGGGGTTGGTAAAACATCGTTGGGTAAGTCAATAGCAAAAGCTCTTGATAGAAAATACATAAGAATGTCGTTGGGTGGTTTGCACGATGAAGCAGAAATTCGCGGACATAGAAAAACATATATTGGTGCAATGCCAGGTCGAATTATTCAGGGAATAAAGAAAGCTAAATCGTCGAATCCAGTTTTTATTTTGGATGAGATTGATAAGGTTGGTTCTGATCATAGAGGCGATCCATCATCTGCTTTATTAGAGGTTTTAGATCCAGAGCAAAATAGTTCTTTCCACGATAATTACCTTGATGTAGATTTCGATTTGTCTAAAGTCATGTTTATCGCCACAGCGAATAACGTGGGTGCCATTGAAGCGCCTCTTCGCGACCGTATGGAGATGATCGATGTGAGTGGTTATATTACTGAGGAGAAAACTGAGATTGGAAAACGTCACTTAATCCCTAAGCAATTAAAAAATCATGGATTGACTAAGAAGGATGTGACTATTTCGAATGATGTGATTGTTCATATTATTGAGAACTATACACGTGAATCGGGTGTTCGTGGTTTAGATCAGAAACTTGCCAAGCTAATGCGTGGTGTTGCTAAGAAAGTAGCTATGGAAGATACTTACGAAAAAGCAATAAAAGTTGAAGATTTAAAAGAATATTTAGGTGCAGAACTTTTCAATCGCGATAAATATCAGGGTAACGAGTTTGCAGGTGTTGTAACTGGTTTAGCTTGGACATCGGTAGGTGGTGAGATTCTTTATGTAGAGTCGAGTTTAAGTCCAGGTAAAGGTAAATTAACCCTTACTGGTAATCTTGGTGATGTGATGAAAGAATCAGCTCTATTGGCTCAAGAATATCTTAGAGCTCATGCTGCGAAGTTAGATATCGATCAAGAGGCTTTCGATAAGTGGAATCTTCATGTTCATGTTCCAGAAGGTGCTATTCCAAAGGATGGCCCATCGGCAGGTGTGACTATGATTACGTCTATTGCTTCAGCTTTTACGCAACGTAAAGTGAGGAAAAACTTAGCTATGACGGGTGAAATTACCTTACGTGGTAAAGTATTGCCTGTAGGTGGCGTGCGTGAGAAAATTTTGGCTGCTAAACGAGCTGGAATTAAAGAAATTATTCTTTGTCACGAGAACGAAAGAGATATTGATGAGATTAAGCCAATTTATTTGAAAGGTTTAAAATTCCATTATGTAGAAGATGTGATGGATGTTCTTGATATTGCTTTGATGAAGCAAAAGGTTAAGGATTTTATAAAAATATAAATTCAATATTCTGACTTAAAGAATAAATTGAATTGTAATGAGTTTCTTTAGGGGCTATCGATGAAAATTGATAGCCCCTAATTTGTTCTAGATAATCGATTGCCAAATATTTTTGTTAATTTTAATCAAATAAAACGTGTAAAAATTCGCTTCTTTGTATTTATATACAATGATTATTACTGTAAAATGAATGTCCGACTTATGAACGAGAAAGGAAAATATTATTTAGCTGCTGCGAGTTTACTTCTTTTAGCTATATTATTTTGGTATTTCAGTGCCATTTTTGCTTATATCGGAATTGCTGTTGTCCTTTCTTTTATAGGACGTCCAGTGGTTGGGTTTCTTAATAAAATGAAGATTAAGGGTCGTAAAATTCCTTCAGGTGCTTCGGCTGGTTTAACTTTGGCTTTACTTTGGTTTATAATGGTTGTGTTTTTTCGAACTTTTATTCCAATGGTTGCAGAGGAAGCAAAGCAATTGTCGGATATCGACGTGCAATCTGCCGTACGAAGTTTAGACGAGCCTATTAGAGCTATTGAAGCTTTCGTATCGAAATATTCTGCTGAGGGCGATGATTTTAAAGTCCAGGCTTTAATTACCAATAACCTTTCTTCTATTCTTCAATTTTCTGATATTTCATCCATCTTTGGTTCTCTTGCAGGAACTCTGGGAGGCTTATTTATTGGCCTATTTTCAATCTCTTTTATTACATTTTTCTTTCTAAAGGATAGTAGTCTTTTTGTTGATTCATTGGTTTTATTTGTTCCTACAAAGAGTGAAGAAGGTGTTCGTCATGTTCTCGATTCAATAAAGAATTTATTGATGCGTTACTTTGTAGGCCTCTTCTTCGAAGTAATTCTTGTGGGTACAATGGTAACTGTAGGTTTAACGATTGTAGGTATGGGATTCAGTCATGCCGTTGTCATCGGTTTATTTGCAGGCTTAATTAATGTAATTCCTTATATCGGACCAATTATTGGAACCCTATTTGGTTTAATTATTGGTATTGCAACAAACCTAGGTGCTGATTTTTATGTCGAAGTTGTTCCTTTATTAGGTTATACAGCTCTTGTGTTCTTAATCGTTCAGATGATTGATAATATCCTTTTTCAACCACTTATTTACTCAAATAGTGTGAACGCACACCCACTTGAAATCTTCTTGGTTATTCTATTAGCAGGTTCTATGGCGGGTATTTTAGGTATGATGCTAGCGATACCAGCTTACACCATTTTCCGTGTTATTGCCAAAGAATTTTTCAATAAATATCGCTTTGTTAAGAAGTTGACGGAGAAGATATAAGTTTTGATATTTAAATTTAGTTGTAACCAATATAATGAAACCATTACTTGAGATAGATTATAAGAATATAGACATAGAGGATTTGATAGAGATATTTAGTCAAAGCATACTTGGACATACAAGACCATTATTTAGAGATTTTTCATCGAAAGCTTTTTTTAGGGCAAGGAAAATTAATGGTGTTAAAGATGACGAATTAGAAAAGACTAAATCTATTTGGTATCCCGATTGGTCTGAAATCAAACCAGAACATTACACATATAATCGTTGTTCTAACAAGGGAGAAAATTTCTTTTATGCATCAAATTCTATAGAAGCAACAGTAAGAGAAATGAATCTTGTAGATGGAGATCGTCTGTTGATAGGTATTTTTAAGCCAAATAACTCTAATGTTATTATTCCATCGCAATTTGCAGGTATTGAAAAGATTAAAAAGGCAGAAACTTTTGAGAGAATTCTGTCGAATCATAAATATAGAAGTGTAAAAGATATGGAATTTGAAGAATGGATTGCATCATTCTTTGAAAAAAAAGTGTCTTTGGGTGACGAATGTTTTTATAAAACATGTATTGCATTTAGTAAAATATTATTGAGTTCTGAAGATACTAAATGTTTAATTTATCCCAGTGTAGCGAGTAATTCTCAATTTGTGAATTTTGGAATTAAACCCGATTTTGTTGATGAATTTTTGTGGTGTGATCAAGCCTTTATTTACAATGTTTTGGTAGAAGATAATCTGCTGAGCTTGATACCAGAAAAATATTCAAGTTCTGAGGTTAATTTTGATAGCCATCCGAAAAATTGGAATCTAAATTGGAAAGAAAATACTCAAATGATAAAACTGAATGGGGTTAAAGTATATGGTTTGTAAATCTAAATTTTCATGTGTAGTAATGAGTTGTTTGATAGATAACTTTTAAAAATATAGATTTTGAATTTATATTCTAAACGATTAATAACAACAGAATGAATGCGAAATTAAATTTTTGGTATTTTATTATTTCGATAGTTGCCTTATTGTTAATACTAATTCTTGATAAATTATTCTTGATTAAATTTGATATAAACCTATATCTCATCATTATACCTTCATCAATAGTTGCAATTTTGAATTATATAGGCATTCTCTTACAAAGAAAAAATTATGAACGGGCTAACAAAAGTTAGAGTTCATAAAAGGACACATATAACAAAGGCTGTTTCAATCGAAACAACCTTTTCTATTTAATTCAACTTGTTAACAATAATTTTGTGTAAAGACCTCTATAAGTCATTGTTTATAGCTATTTTGATGAAAAGGGCTCAAAATAAGGAAGGTCGTTAACATCCGTTAAAGGCTTCACTAATGGCTTGGTGGAGTAAATAACATGTGTTGAAGCCTCCAAAAAGAGTTTAGTCGAGCAATTAATGTTTGTTAATTGCTTCCCTAAGCAAAAAGAGGCTCATTAACATGTGTTGAAGCCTCGAAAAAGGGCTTTGTCGATCAATTAATATGTGTTAATGCCTAGTTAGATGTAAAATGGCCCATTATAGTTTTATAATGAGCCAAATACATATATTGCGAGAAGTAGATTTTATTCTACAGCTTTCTCATCGCTATTTCTATCGAGTAAAGCTTGTGGTAGTTTCTTTTTTACTTTAGCACCAAGTGTTCTAATTTTTTCAGCACGACCAACAAGATTTCCAGAGCCTGAAGTTAGTTTTTTCATCGACTTTTGATAAGTTTCATTAGACTTGTCCATTTGTTTTCCTAAATCGATTAAATCTTCTACAAAACCAACAAACTTATCGTAAAGCGCACCACCTTGGCGAGCAATTTCCATTACATTTTTGTTCTGATTTTCTTGTTTCCAAATAGATGAAATAGTCCGAAGTGTAGCCAATAGAGTAGAAGGACTCACAACCACAATTTTGTTATCCCAAGCGTATCCGAAAAGTTCCTGATCGGCTTGTACCGCAAGTGCAAATGATGATTCAATAGGTACAAACATCAATACAAAATCAGGTGTATTTAACGATGCTGAACTTTGATAATGCTTATCGGCTAAGCCTTTTATATGTGCTTTGAATGAGGCGATATGCTCTTTTTGGAAGATTTCTCGTTCTTTGTCATTGTTGGCATTTACAAATCTTTCGTAGGCAACCAATGAAACCTTAGAATCTACAATAATATGTTTTTCTTCGGGTAGACGAATAATTACATCAGGACGAATCGCTTGTCCGTCGTCATTCTTCATGGCAACTTCTCTATCGTATTCCTGCCCTTTGGTTAAACCCGATCTTTCAAGGATTCTCTCAAGAACCACTTCGCCCCAATTGCCTTGTTTTTTAACATCACCTTTAAGGGCCTTGGTTAGGTTATTGGCTTCGTCAGATATCTTTGTATTTAGGTCGTAAAGTTTTCTCACTTCTTCGCGCAAACTAATCTTATCTCGTAATTCTTTATCGTAAGTTTCTTCAACCTTCTTCTCAAATGAAATCAATTTCTCCTTTATGGGGCTTAAAATGGCATCCATATTCTTCTGGTTCGAAGATGTGAATTCTTTTGAATTTTCCTTCAGAATTTTATTGGCAATGTTTTCAAAATCAGTGGTAAATCGTTTTTGTAGTTCTTCAAGTTCTTTTTTCTGAGTATTCAGTTTCTCTTCCAAATTTATACGCTCCGTTGTCGAAATGGAAACTGAACGGTTCAGTTTTTCATTTTTGTCTCTTTCTGTTGCTAGCTCCGTTTGGAGTTCATGCTTTTCAGATTGAAGGTTGTTAGCTCTTTCTTCAAATCTCATTTTAGTTTGATTCAGCTCACCCTTTTCGAGAATAAAAGCATTCTCTTTTTTTAAAAGTTCTTCGCGATGCGATGCTGCGACTGTATTTAATTTTTTTCTTAAAATGAGCCAAGCAATGAGCATTCCAAGTAGAAATCCGATTGCAATATATAAATAGACCATAAAAGCGTATTTTTTATAGAAATTGAAGCGAGGAGTGATGATGAAATAACATTAAGCTTCTGGTTTTTCAAAGTTCAAGAGTTCCATTTTTTCACCATCAAAAACCGCATAGGTGAAATGAGAAATCCAATCACCGGTATTAATGTAACGAGCACCTTTGTCAAGCTCTATATTCGAAGGCCAATGGCGATGTCCAAAAATAAAGTAGTCGAAATATTCCTCTTTAAGTACATCATTGGCAAAAAGAACTAGCCATTCTTTATCGGTTCCCCTAAATTGATCAGCTTCAACTTTTCCATCGCTCAAACGACTGTGCGAAGACCATTTATAGGCTATCCCAATTGCAAAGTTAGGGTGTAATCGGGCAAAGCACCACTGCAAAAACTTATTGGTAAATATCTTTTTCAGCATCTTATAGCCCTTGTCGTAAGGCCCAAGACCATCACCATGAGCTAAAAAGAATTTTTTACCTTCTATTTCTGTTTTTACTAGGTCGTGATGAACGATAACACCAAGTTCTTTTGGGAGGTAATCGAAAACCCAAATGTCGTGATTACCAGTAAAGAAATGAACCTCAATTCCTGAATCACATATCTCAGCAAGTTTTCCAAAAAATCTGGTGAAACCTCGCGGTACAACTCTTTTATATTCGAACCAGAAATCGAAAATATCCCCCATTAAATAAATGGCCTTGGCATCATCCTTCACTTGATCGAGCCATTTTACAAACAACTTTTCGCGCTGAAGGTTGTTGTTTAAAGCTGGAGCTCCTAAGTGAACGTCAGATGCAAAATATATTTTTTTTCTAGTTGTCATATGTGTTTTTAGATTAAGTTTAGAGTCTAGATTATTGTAATATCTAGACTCTAAATAATATTTTTATTTGATGTAATCAGCAACTTTTTCTTCAAGAGCTAATCCATAAAGGTTTTTTCCAACGAATTTTCCTTCTTTGCTAATAATATAATTTGCAGGAATTTGTTTTACATTATAGGTGCTTAAAGCAATAGAGCTTCCATTTGTAGGCTCACAAACGTTAGTCCAGTTCAAGTCATCTTGCTTAATAGCTTGTTTCCAAAGTTTTTCATTTGTATCAACAGAAACGTGATAAATAACTAAACCCTTATTTTTGTATTTTGCATAGATTTTTTTCAAGGTCCTGTTTAGTTTTCTTGAAGCTGGATTTTGTGAAGCCCAAAAACTTAAGATGATAACTTTCCCATTAAATGAGTTTAGGTTAACTTCCTTCCCTTCAGTGTTTTTTAGGTTTAAGTTAGGGTAGTTAGATCCTTGTTCTTTAATTAATTTCTGAAGTTTAAAATTTGTTAGATTTTGTTCCATCTCCTTAAGGTTGGCTAATACCGCTTTAGTGTACTCATGCTCGGGGTAAAGCGCTCTCATTGATGAAGCAACAACTTTTGCAAACTTAATGTCACTGTTCTCATTTAAAGCGTACGTGTTCTTATCGATTTTTTGATAAAGAGCCAAGTAACTTGAAAGTGAAGTGGCATTTTTCATAATGAAGTTTGTCGAGAATTCTCTTTGATCTTGTATCAGCTCAACATATTTAGCTATTAAGTTTTGAGATATGCTAGAGTAATTTATGTCCGATTTTTTTTCTTCCAATTGTTTTCTGATAACTGCAATACTATCTTTTGTTTCCTTAAGCTTATCGTTAAGATCTTTGACTAATGCCGAACCTGTTGAACCCGATACGGTGTAAGCACGACTCATATGTGTCGAAATCGAGTTGACTTCAATTTTTTCATCCGGATTTGCAAGAAGTGTAATTAATTTACCGTTCGATAAACGTAAAAGGTAGAAACCTGGTTCTGTTGATTTTGTTTTAAAACGAAAATCACCATCCTTGTCAAGCTTAACCGAATCAATTGTCTCTGCACTCGCAGTATGAAGTTTGTCAAGGTAAAGTGTAATGCCATCACCTTTTTGGATGCGTCCTTTAATTTTAACAGTAGGTTCTTGATTACATGCAAACAAAAGTAAAAGTGGAAGTACGAACAGTAGTTTCTTCATTGTTTTTAGTTTTTACGTCTTTTAAAGATAGTTTATTTGTTAGTTAACAGGTTAATGTCGATTAATCTATATCTGCCATTCATATCTAATAAGGCTATATTGTTAAAAATCTTGATATAGTAATTAAAGCCGAAAATAGTAATAATTTCCTGTATTAACACTCAAAATTAGTGAACAGATTGAGTCTTTAATCATATAAAATATAAGTTTTGATCATGAAAATTTATCTTGAAAGATTCGGTTGACTAAATTATTAAGTTTAAATTTATTAAGTCTGAAGTTCAAAATCAATACTAAGGTTCTATGCAAGAAGGCGTAACAAAACGGAAATTTGGAACAGCACCTGTTTTTTTTACAGCCATATCTACTATTTTAGGAGCTGTTTTATTCCTGAGATTTGGTTATGCTGTTGGGAGTTTAGGTTTTTGGGGTGTTATTCTAATTATTATACTAGGACATTTAGTGACTATCCCTACAGCTTTTGCTATTTCCGAACTAGCAACTAACAAACGGGTAGAAGGTGGTGGAGAATATTTTATTATATCGCGCTCATTTGGTTTAAATATTGGAGCGACTATTGGTATGGCTTTATTCTTTTCTCAGGCTATTTCCGTTGCTTTTTATGTTATTGCTTTCACCGAAGCTTTTGAGCCCGTTTTTAATTGGGTGTTGTCAACTTACGATTTGACCTTGCCTAGACAGGTTATTTCTGTTCCAGCTATGTTGATTTTATCTTTTCTGATTTTAAAAAAAGGAGCTAATCTTGGTGTTAAGGTGCTTTACTTTGTTGTAGCTATTCTTTTTGTTTCTCTTGTTCTATTTTTCCTTGGCGATACGGCGCATGCTTCAGTTTCCAATTTTTCTTTGTTTAATGCTGAGTTTCGAAATACAGATCAATTTTTTGTGGTTTTTGCCATTGTTTTTCCTGCATTTACTGGAATAACCGCAGGGGTTGGACTTTCGGGTGATCTTAAAAATCCCGCTAAATCTATTCCTTGGGGAACTACAGCAGCCACTTTTATTGGTATGATTATTTATGTTTTGGTTATCTACAAACTGGCTCAATACGCCAGTGTGCAAGATTTATTAGACCATCAGCTAATCATGAGCCAAATTGCACTTGGAGGTGCTATTTTTATTCCCTTAGGTTTAGCAGCTTCAACCATTTCATCAGCACTTGGGTCGGTTATGGTTGCACCAAGAACATTGCAGGCTCTTTCGGTTGATAAGTCCTTACCATCATTAGCACTAAATAGGTGGTTAGCTAAAGGACGCGAAAAAGATGGCGAACCTATAAATGCTTCCTTGGTAACATGCATCATTGCCATGTTCTTTGTTTTCCTGGGTGATATTAATGCTGTAGCTGGTATTATATCTATGTTTTTTATGGTGACTTATGGGGCACTTTGTTTAATTTCTTTTCTGAATCATTTTGGATCATCGCCAAGTTATAGACCATCATTTAAATCGAAATGGTATTTGTCTATTTTAGGATTTATAGTTTCCGTTATAGTCATGTTTAAGATTAGTACTCCATATGCTTTATTGGCTATTGCTTTAATGATTTTAACTTATTTATACATCAATTCATATCATAAGGATAGACATGGTTTGGCGTCCATATTTTTGAACTCATTGTATCAGTTAAATCGAAACGTACAGGTTTTTTTGCAAAAAGCAGGGAAAAAGCGTGTGCAAGAATGGAGACCCAGTGCCATTTGTATCTCTAAAGATTCTTTTGAGCGGGATACGGCTTTTAAATTATTGAATTGGATTGCCTATAAGTATGGTTTTGGAACATATTTACATCGTATCGAAGGTTACTATTCTAAAGCTACGCACGAACAAGCTAAGCAGGAACTTGACCTATTGGTAAGACGGTCAGAAAATCTAGAAAATCATGTTTTTGTTGATACAATCATATCTCCTTCGTACACTTCGGCTATTGCGCAGGCTATTCAATTGCCTGGGGTTGCTGGCATGGAGAATAATATGGTCATATTCGAGTTTGATAAAGATAGAATTGAAACCCTGGACGAAATTCTCGAAAATTATGCCCTCGCTAATGCTGGTGATTTTGATTTCTGTGTTTTAGCTTCATCAAATCGTCGTTTTAATACAAATTTTGATATTCATATTTGGATTAAACCAAGCGATGCCGATAATGCCAATTTGATGATTTTATTAAGCTTTATTATTGCTGGACATCCCGATTGGAAAAAATCAGATATTAAAATTTTTAATATCTGCAAGGCTTTCCAAGCAGAGGAGGTTAGAGCAAGTCTTGATGAAATGATTGCCTCTGGTCGAATGCCAATTAGAAGAACTAATGTTCAAGTTTTGATTGAGCAAGAAAATGTTGCACCTAAGGATATGATTAATGAAAAATCGGAGAATGCAGGGCTAACTTTGATCGGTTTTAGAGGTGATATAATTAAGCATGAAGGTGCCGAAACATTTAAAGGTTACGATAATCTTGGTCATATTTTGTTTGTGAATGCTAATTCGAAGAAAGAAATTGAATAGCTGTTAATTTTAGATCTGTAACTTTTCTGATCTATTAAAAATATTTAAAGCTGCACTCATCTATTTTTAAAGATTTGAATTTGTTTATCTTTGTTGGGAAAAACAAATAAAAATATTGCTTGTGAATAAATCTGAATTGAATCGTATTTTCGAGTCCTTCTCCGATTACAACATTCTTATTATAGGTGACGTTATGGTTGATGCTTACGCATGGGGTAAGGTCGATCGTATATCTCCAGAGGCTCCAGTGCCAATTTTTTCATGTTCAAGTCGTGAAAATAGATTGGGTGGTGCTGCCAATGTGGCTTTGAATATTAAGTCTTTAGGTGCAAATCCCATATTGTGTTCTGTAATTGGTGACGATGATAGAGGTAAGGATTTTATCAAACTTCTGTCTGAAATTCAGCAAGATCAGTCGGGTATTGTCACTTGTTCTAATAGAAGAACAACTGTTAAAACCAGATTTATTAGTAATAATCAGCACGTTATTCGTATCGATGAAGAAGATACGCATGAGTTAGCTGATGAAACTGAAATTTCTTTTATTAAACATGTTGTCAATTTAATGGATAACCAAGATATTCATGCCATTGTTTTTGAAGATTACGATAAAGGATTAATCACAAGGGAATTGATTGAGACTGTTACGGATAAGGCTAAACAAATGAATATTCCTATTTTAGTTGACCCTAAAAAGCGTCATTATTCAGACTATAAAAATGTTACTTTGTTCAAACCAAATTTTAAAGAATTTGTTGAAGGTTCCAACTTGACTCTTGAAAAAGGAGATATTGATGGTTTGTTTCGAGCTGCAAAACAATTTCAGAGAGAGATGGGTGTTGATAAGTTGATGATTACGCTTTCGGAATTAGGTGTATTTATCAGTAACGAGACTGCTTTTGAGCATATTCCTGCAGTCGTTAGAAAAATTGCTGATGTATCAGGAGCTGGAGATACGGTTATTTCTGTAGCAACACTTTGTTTAACAGCAGGAATGAATTCAGCAGATATTGCTGCCATATCGAACCTTGCAGGTGGTATTGTTTGTGAAATACCCGTTGTAGTTCCTATTGACAAGGAGCAGTTACTCGCTGAGAGTCTTAAACTTTATGCAGAAGCTTAATTCTATTTAAAATTGTTTATAACTTTGCACTTATTATTAATAAGTCTGAGGCTGTCTAAATTTTAAATGTCGTTTAAAATGCTATCTTTGAAACTAACGAAAACATGACTAAATAGAACTAGATTATAAGAGATTATGATTGGTCAAGTTATTGTTTTTCGTCTATCTAAGGTAAGTGTTGTATCTACAAAAGGGGAACGGGTTTTATTCGTTTTATCCGATTAAAATAGAAATTGTTTATGGCTAAAATAATCGCTCTTGCAAATCAAAAAGGTGGTGTTGGAAAAACAACAACAGCCATCAATCTAGCTTCTAGTCTTGCTGTGTTAGAACATCGTGTTCTTATTGTAGATGCCGATCCTCAAGCTAATGCAACATCAGGCTATGGTTTTGATGTTCGTGTAATTGAAAATAGTTTGTACGAATGTATCGTTGATGGCATTGATCCTAAAGATGCAATTCTTAAAACTGAAATGGAAGGTTTAGATCTTCTTCCTTCACATATTGATTTGGTAGGTGCAGAAATTGAAATGCTGAATTTAGCTAATCGTGAAAAGATTCTTCTGAATGTTTTGAACGCTGTTCGCGATGATTATGATTATATCTTAATTGATTGTTCACCTTCTTTAGGATTGATTACAGTTAATGCTTTAACCGCAGCAGATTCTATTTTAATACCGGTGCAGTGTGAATATTTTGCACTAGAAGGTTTAGGTAAGCTTTTAAATACAATTAAGATTATTCAAAGTAGATTAAATCCTGATTTGGAAATTGAAGGTTTCTTATTAACCATGTATGATAGCCGTTTACGCTTATCTAATCAAGTGGTTAGCGAAGTGAAAAAACATTTTCAGGATATGGTTTTCGAAACGATTATCCAGCGAAATACAAAACTAGGAGAGGCACCAAGTTACGGAAAGCCTGCTATTTTATATGATGCAGAATCTAAAGGAGCTGTTAATTATTTAAACTTAGCTCGAGAGCTAGTTGTTAATAATACAGAAGCGGAAGAAGAGCATCAAGATAATGAAATTGAGAAATAAGGAAATGCAATTCGATTAGCATAATAAACTATTGGAATTCATATTTTATAATGATATGTTATGGCAAAAAAGAGTGCATTAGGTAGAGGTTTAGGAGCTTTGATTGACGATCGAGATGAATTTCAGACTCGTCCTTCTCACAAGGATAATGAATTAAGTAACGAAATTGAGCTATCGAAGATTGAGGTTAATCCTTTTCAACCTCGAACTAAATTTAACGAAGAGTCTTTAAATGAATTAGCTCAATCGATTAAAGAAATTGGTATCGTTCAGCCTATCACTGTTCGCAAATTGAATAACAATTCATTTCAACTTATTGCAGGAGAACGTCGTTTAAGAGCGGCTAAAATTGCTGGTTTAACAAAAATACCTGCATATGTTCGTCTTGCTGAAGATGACAAAATGCTCGAGATGGCTTTGGTTGAAAATGTTCAGCGTGAAGATCTTGATTCCATGGAAGTTGCTATTTCATATCAACGATTAATTGACGAATGTGATTTAACTCAGGAAAGTTTGAGCGATCGTGTTGGAAAGAAACGATCAACTATTTCAAATTATCTACGTTTACTTAAACTGCCAGCTGAAATTCAGAAGGGAATTCGTGAAAAGCAAATCCTTATGGGACATGCTCGTGCGTTGGTGAATGTAAATAATAGAGAGTATCAATTGTCTATCTTTAAAATGGCTGCGACTCAAGATCTTTCTGTAAGAAAGATTGAAGAAATGGTTCGCGAAGCTAATAGTGGAAAACCTATTAAAGAAAAGACTAGTACTGGTCGTTTGGCTGAAGAATATGAGAGTTTGAAAGATCATTTATCAAAATATTTTGATTCTAAGATTGATTTGAAACGTAACGATAAAGGAAAAGGAAAGATTATTATTCCTTTTAAATCCGATGATGATTTAGAACGTATTCTAGCTGTTCTTGATCAGATGAAATCATAAAACCTCAAAAAAAATACGTTTTGAATAAGTCAAAAACACTTCTTTTTCTTGTAATAGTGTGCTTTGTTGTGATAATTTCTGGACAAAATGTACAGGCGCAGAAAATTGAATCAGATACTACTTATAAAGCTATAGAAGTAGAAGAACATTCTCCTCATAAGGCTACTCTTTATTCTGCTTTACTTCCAGGATTGGGGCAAATTTATAATAAGAAATATTGGAAGGTACCTATCTTGTATGCAGGTATTGGTGCTTCTGTTTATGCTATTAGTTGGAATACAGGTCAATATAATGACTATAAGAATGCTTATTTTGATTTTACAAAATATTTAGAATTCAAAAACCAAGCTGAAGGTGATGGTATTGAAGAGCCGACATCTAAACGTTTTCAGAAACTTAGTCCAGACACAGATTTTTCTACAACGACTTCGGATTATGATGATTGGTTTAAAACGACATTTAAAAATAAGAAAGATTCCTATAGGCATGATAGAGATTTAAGTTATATTATTCTATTTGGAGTTTATGTCATTAATATTATTGATGCAACGGTTGATGCTCATTTAACTAATTTCAATATTAATGATGATTTAACGATGACTATTCAACCCAAGATGAATTATAATCCAGTATCGGGTAATATGCTTGGACTCTCTTGTCGATTAAACTTTTAATGTTTTAGAAATTTAACGAAAGGATTTTGTCATGAAATCATTTATCAGTCTAATTCTTATTGTATTCTTTAACTTATCGGTTTTTTCTCAGGATAAGTTAATTGTTTTGCATCATATTGTTGGTGATACAATAGATAAGCAAGAGCAGCAAGAGTTCCTATTGTTTTCTGATATTCTAGATCAAAGTTTTACCTTTGCAACAATTCATTTTGATGATGAAAAATACACGATACATATCAATTCATCTTCAGGCTTGAAAATTGTTGACATTAAAAAAGAAGATCTTGTTGAGAATGCCAATCACGTTGATAAGCTTGTGGGATACTTTAAATTTTTAGTAGATAAGAAGGATTCCTTGAATCTTGATTTTAAAAATACAGCAAGTTATCCCAAGTTTCAATCTGAATTCTTAACGCTTGTACAAAAACAACAAATTGCTAAAGAGGCTGGTATTTTTTTTAGCTTGAATCAAGAAGCTGAGGAACGTGGATTAGTTGGCGTAGAAAAGGAAAATTATATCAAAGTGAATAGTAAGAGTTGGTTGACAGAAATGTTATTTGATATCTTAAAGTAGTTGGTGATTATACATTTTTTAAGATTTGTGGAGCAATAAAATTTGCTTGAATGCGTATAATCAAAAGTGGAGAGTGCAAGTTGCACTAGTATTAATATGAATTCTATTTCATGAAGAGATAGAAATGAAGAAATGAAACAAATATGAAATTTAAATATTCCCTTTATTCCCTAGCTCTTATTACTAGCATGGCTTGTTCTACGAGTAAAAAAGCTACTGATATTTCGAATGTAGTAGATAAATCGCAAGAGGAATTCGCGCTGTCTAGTGAAGTTGATAATCCTATTATTGAGGAAGAAGAAATGATTCCTGCAGTTGAGAAAGATTCCTTAGCTTTTCTTAAGATTAATCCAGTTGATGTTCGTTGGGATTTGAATGATAGTATTCAACCAGAATTCAAAAGTGATTTGGATAAATTGGTTAATGCATGGTATGCTGAAAATTCGATTAAAACAACAGAATATGTTGGTCCAGAGACGAAGTACGTAAAGGAGAATATAGCAGATTCAGTTTATATTAAGCGTTTACAGTCGATACCATCTATGTTCGATTTATCGTATAATAAAATTGTAAAGAATTACATCGAACTTTATACACAGCGTAGAAGAGACCAAGTAGAGATTATGCTGGGGATGTCGGAATATTATTTTCCGATTTTTGAGGAAATTCTCGATAAAGAAGGTTTGCCTCAAGAGTTAAAGTACCTTCCTATTATTGAATCGGCACTTAATCCTAAAGCATTGTCGAGAGCTGGTGCTTCCGGTTTGTGGCAGTTTATGTATTCTACAGGAAAAATGTATAAGTTGGAGGTAAACTCCTTTGTAGATGATCGTCGTGATCCTATAAAATCGAGTTATGCTGCGGCAAAATTTCTTAAGGACTTATATAAAATGTATGGTAATTGGCCATTGGTTATTGCTGCATATAATTGTGGTCCTGGAAATGTAAATAAGGCTATTCGCCGAAGTGGAGGCAAGAAAAATTATTGGGATATTTATTACCGATTACCAAAGGAAACTAGAGGTTATGTGCCAGCTTTTATTGCAGCACTATATTCATTTAACTTTCATGCAGAACACGGCTTGTATCCACGTCCAAATCAATTTCCAGAGGTTTGTGATACTATAATGGTAAAGGAGCAGTTACATTTCGATCAGATTGCAAAATTTGCCAATGTTTCTAAAGAAAAATTGCGTGAGTTGAATCCTCAGTTTCGTGCTGATATTATTCCCGCTTATAATAAACCATATGCTTTGAAAATTCCTTTTGAATCTGCATTGGCTTTTATTGATAATCAGGATTCAATTATATCATACAAGAAAGACTATTATTTTAACCTGAAAGATAAGGTTGTTAATCCACGTGATAGATACCAAAAATACGCACATGTTGTTCCCAAAGGACAATCTAAGGTTTATTATAAAGTGAAGTCTGGTGATGCGGTTGGTCTAATTGCTTCTTGGTTTCATGTTAGAACTTCAAATTTACGTTACTGGAATAATATTCACCGTAATATGATTCGTGTTGGTCAGAATTTAGCCATATACGTTCCTAAGTCGAAGTATTCGTACTATAAGTCTTTTAATAGTATGTCTAAGAGACAAAAACAAGCGACTCTTGGTAAGTCATATGTTGCTAAGACGACTACTAGTGATGTTAAGCAATCAACATCAGAAGATAGTGGAGAGTATGTTTATTACACGGTTAGAAAGAATGATAATTTCTGGACTATTGCTAAAAAATACCCAGGGGTTTCGAACTACGATATCATGAGAATTAATAATATAAAAAATTCTCATAGTTTAAGAGTAGGTCAAAAATTGAAGATTAAGCAAAAGAGTTAGTCTCTATAAAATATTTAGTAAAGAAAAAGCCAGTAGATTTTCATCTACTGGCTTTTTAAATTCTCATTATTTGAGAATTTATTTTTTGTTATTCATAACGTCGTTTTGAATAAGGATAGATTCTTTGTGAATCATTCTAAGTAATTGAGTAAGGAATTTTTCAGACAAGCCTAATGATTTTCCTAATTCAGTTCCTTGCTCTCGCACTTTCTCCCATCGTTTAAGCTGAAGAATATTCAAATTTTGTTTCGATTTATACTCTCCAATTTCGCTTACTACATTCATTCGCTGTGCTAAAAGTTCAATAAACTGAGCATCTATCGAATCAAGTTGATTTCGAAATTGACCTAGCGGGTTGTAGTCTTCATTATTTTTAATACTTAATCGACAAACTAAGTTGTTTAATATCGTGTTTAATTCTGAAGGACTAATTTGTTGTTCAGTTTGACTTAAGTCTGCATTCGGAATGGAATTGCTTTCTATCATCAAACCGTCCATATTTAAGTCTAGAGCTTTTTGAGACATTTGTTGAATATGCTCTTTGTCTCCAGCAATATGAGATGGATTACAAATCATAGGTAGATTGTGAAATCTTGATTTTAATTCAATTGCAATTTCCCATTTAGGTATGTTCCGTAAGCTTGTTTGTTCAAAAGGAAAGAATCCGCAGTGAATAGCAGCTAATTTAGAAATACCCGCTTTATTGATTTGTTCCAATGCTCCAATCCAAAGGTTAATATCAGGATTAAGAGGGTTTTTTATCATTACAGGTATATTCATACCTTGTAATGCACTTGCCAGTTCTTGTATAGAAAATGGGTTTGATGTTGTTTCAGATCCTATCCAAAGAATATCAACGTTATGACGAAGGCACATTTCTACGTGCTTAGGAGAAGCAACCTCAACCATGGTTAGTAGATTAGTCTCTAACTTAACCTGATTTAACCAGTGAAGCGTATCATCCCCACGACCGTCAAAACTATTTACATTGGTACGTGGCTTCCAAATACTAGATCTAAAAATCTTGACCTGGTCAATCTCTTTTAATTGACGAGCTGTATTTAAGACTTGTTCTTCTGATTCAGAACTCGACGACCCACTAATTATTATTGGGCGGCTGTCTAATCTTTTAAACCACTCATTAATGGGCATTAAATTATTTAATTCGTTCATAGTCTTAATTTCGGCTGGATTTAAATGTTTTCTTAGGCTGAAAATACGTCTGCAAAATTACACTTTTAATTCTTTAAAGAAAATTCTAAATTAACTCATTCTATTATTCTTTTATAAAACATGATTTGGGAAATTAGTATTTAGATGAATTAGGCGTTAAATGTGCTCCAGAATAAATAAATGAGTGGTGTTAGGTTCTGTTTAATGCTATATAGATTCCTTTTTTTTCTTATTTGATTTCTTAAATATTAATGTTAATTTAAAGGGGAGTTTAATTCACTAAATCTTGCTTATGAACTTATTAGATCCAATCCTAAAAATTTTCAGTTTTGATAAAGAAGATTTTTACTACGTTAAAATCGAGAGAAACGAGAAGTGTTATTGTAATAGTGGTAAAAAGTATAAAAGTTGTCACTATCCTAAGCATCTTAAATCGAGTAAGCGTGCCGTTCGTAAGATTAACTTGCTAACAGGAGAAGAAACGATTAAAGTTTTATCCATAAAGAAAATTAGAAAAGATCACGATTTGTTTAAAACCTCAGTTATTAGTGAGTAGTTCGTTGAAATAAGAGGTAAATAGATATTTGGAACTTCATTAAAGATTTGAAAGTCAAGATGATTTTAAATTTTATTGAAGCAAGGAGTCTTAGGCTTTCACTCAATATTGTTTTTGGAAGATGAATGTCTCTTACATTAAAGAGATGTATGTTGGTGTGCTTATGCTTTACAAAAATTAGAACATAAAAAAGCTCTCATTAATTAAAATGAGAGCTATGAAATATTTTATTTAGATTCTTTTTTTGTCATATTATTTATTAATGAGAAGAAAATATATACAAATAGAATTAGTGGAATAACCAACCATTTAAGAAGAATTGCTAATATGGCTAAAGTGATTAGAAATAAATATCGGATTTTATTTTCTTGCCATTTAAGATTCTTAACTTTTAGAGCAAACATAGGAATTTCAGAAACCAAAAGTAGTGAGGTTATAATTATTGCTCCTAAAATAAGCCACTGGTTAGCAAGAAGATTTTCTATCATTGGATAGTCACCAAAATGAAGTACTATAGGTAGTGATGCCCAAAACATTGCATTTGCAGGAGTAGGAATACCCATAAATGATGTGGTTTGGCGTGTATCTACATTGAATTTAGCTAATCGAAGTCCTGAGAAAATTGAAATAAGAAAGGCAGATAGTACTATTGCTAATTGTGAATATGACAATGTTTCTGGTGTGAAAGCAGTATCTCCTAATACTGCTAGTTTCATGTAAGAGAAAGCAATGCAAGCTGGTGCAAATCCAAAACTAAGCATGTCGGCTAATGAATCTAACTCTTTCCCCATTTCAGAATAAGCTCCCAATAAACGAGCAAACATGCCATCCATAAAATCGAATACTGCAGCAAGAAGTATGACTAAGGAAGCTCCAAATAAATAACCTTCAATAGCTAATAAACTGGCAATACAGCCTGATAATATATTTAGACAAGTTATGGTGTTGGGAATGTGTTTTGTGATTGTCATTTTGTGTATTATTTTTTTGATCAATAAAATTTGTTCTTTAAAGTGAACCTTGCAAAATTAGTTTAAAAATCGGAAAGCTTTGAAAAGTTTCATAGAGAATGTCATTGAACTAAAAAAAGCATTGTATTTTTACGCTTCGTCCAAAATCTATATGATGCAAAAATACCTAATCTTTCTATTTTTTATTATTTCAAGCTATAGTCTTTTAGGGCAAACTTCAGCACCTAAATACAGCAACGAGTTTTTATCTGTTGGTATAGGAGCAAGAGCTTTTGCAATGGGTAATGTGGCTGTGGCTTCTCAAGAGGGAGTTGAATCTGCCTATTGGAATCCTGCTAGTTTGGCCGATTTAAGTAGAAAGTATGACTTGTCAGCTATGCATGCTGAATATTTTGCAGGTATGGCTGCATACGATTATGTTGGTTTTGGTATAAAGTTGGACGAAAAAAGTGCTTTGGCTTTTAGTGTTATTCGATATGGTGTGGATGATATTCCCAATACGTTAGAACTGATTGATAAGGATGGAAATATTCGATACGATTTAGTAACGACATTCTCAGCTGCAGATTATGCTTTGTTGATTTCTTATGCCAAAAAAACAAAAATTAAAGGTTTATCTATTGGTGGAAATGTAAAGTTGATTTATCGTCATACTGGTGATTTTGCATCGGCTTATGGATTTGGAATCGATGCGGCCTTAAAATATAAAACAGGTAATTGGCAGATGGGAGCTTTATTGCGCGATGCTAGCTCAACGTTTAATGCTTGGGTTTTTAAAACGGATGATTTAGAGCAAGTCTTTAAAGATACTGGAAATGAGATTCCTGAAAATTCTACCGAAATTACATTGCCTCGATTAATTTTAGGAGTGAGTAGAGATATCAGATTAACCGATAAGGTTTCTGTTTTGGCAGAGCTAGATGCTGATTTTACTTTCGATGGTGAGCGTCATACCTTAATCGAAGGAGATCCTGTTAGTATAGATCCACATATGGGTTTGGAATTTCAATATCAGAACCTAATCTATTTAAGGATGGGCGTGGGGAATATCCAAAGAGAAACAGATTTTAAACAAGAGGAATCACTGGTTTTTCAACCTAACATGGGCTTAGGTATTCATTATAAAAATTTTCGTCTCGATTATGCTCTTACCGATATTGGTGATCAATCCATTTCTTTGTATTCAAACGTATTTTCGCTCTCTTACGCCTTTGAATAAATTATTAAAACATAAATTTTTAATTTTTTCTGATGCCTCTTTTTATTCTGTGTTAAGATTAAAGATGTCAACATTTCTTCGGTATTTTAGCTTGTTGTACATTTAAAATTCACTATTTTAGGTATCTTGTAAAGGCTATTTTAAAACTAAAATTTAATCTACTTATGCGTATCTCAATTATCGATTTGGGTACCAATACATTCAATTTGCTTGTGGCTGAAATTACGGCTAGTAAGCAAATTAATATACTACATCGTTCCAAATATCCAGTTAAGTTAGGAGAGGGAGGAATAAATCAAAACTATATTACTGATGAGGCTCAAAAACGTGCTCATTTAGCATTTGTTGAGATGAAGCAAATTATTAATTCTTACCAAACTGTCAAGACTATTGGTTTTGCGACCTCTGCTATTAGAACAGCTGAGAATGGACAGGATTTTGTGAAGCAAATACATCAAGATTTTGATATCGAAATCGAAGTTATTTCTGGAAATAGAGAGGCTGAATTAATTTATTATGGAACGCGAGAAGCGGTTGGCTTGAATGATGAGATCGTTGCAATTCTTGATATTGGTGGAGGTAGTAATGAGATAATCATTGCTAATGCGGACAAGATTTTTTGGAAGAAATCATATCCGATAGGTATGATTCGTTTGTTGGAACATTTTCATCCTTCTGATCCAATTAAATTGGATGAGATTAAGGCAATTGAAGCTTTCCTGAAAGATAAATTGAGTGATTTAATTGAAGTATTGAAGACCTATTCTGTAAAAACATTAATAGGTTCATCTGGTTCGTTTTCTACTTTACGTCAGGTTATTATGGCTGAAGAGGAAAATGAATTGTACACTGATCAAACCTATTTCAATATAAAACTAGAGGATTTTAATACCTTGCATAAACGTTTCTTAGAGTCGACACTTGAGGAAAGAATGCAGATGGAAGGTATGGATGCTACTCGTGTACATCTTATGGTTGTCGCCAGTGTTTTTATTAACTTTCTAGTTAAAGAAAGTGAGTTGTCTGTTTTGTTTCAGTCTGCTTATGCCTTAAAAGAAGGTGCTCTTTTCGATTATCTTAAAGTTTTAGATGAATCAGAGAAGTTGATATCGTAGAATTTAGTTAAATATATTTAAGTCATTATCTTAATATTATAGCATGTCAAAAATTTTAATCGTCGATGACGAAAAAAGTATTCGCAATACTTTGAAAGATATCCTTTCGTACGAAAAATATCAAGTGAGTCTTGCCGAGAATGGAATGGAAGCTATTAAAATGGTTGAAGCCAATGAGTTTGATGTGATTCTTTGTGATATAAAAATGCCAGAAATGGATGGAATCGAGGTTCTTGAGAAGCTACAGGAAATAGCTTTTGATGTACCTGTTATCATCATTTCGGGACACGGTAATATTGATACTGCCGTTGAAGCTATTAAAAAAGGAGCTTTCGATTTTATTGAAAAACCGCTTGATTTAAATCGAATTCTAATCACCATTAAAAATGCTCTTGAAAAGGCTGTTCTTATAACTGAAACGAAAGTTCTGAAACGAAAGGTGAGTAAGAAGTACGACATGATTGGTGAATCGAAAGCCATTATGGAGTTAAACGATATGATTGAAAAAGTTGCTCCAACTGATGCTCGTGTTTTGATTACGGGCTCTAACGGAACGGGTAAAGAGCTTGTTGCACATCGAATTCACGAAAAAAGTAATAGAGCTAAAAAACCATTTATAGAGGTTAACTGTGCGGCTATTCCTTCGGAACTTATAGAAAGTGAATTGTTTGGGCACGAGAAAGGTTCTTTTACTTCGGCGTATAAGCAGCGAAAAGGGAAGTTCGAATTGTCTGATGGTGGAACTCTATTTTTAGATGAAATTGGTGACATGAGTCTATCTGCTCAAGCCAAAGTTTTGCGTGCTTTGCAAGAAAATACGATTACTCGTGTTGGTGGTGATAAAGAGATAACTGTTGATGTAAGGGTAATTGCTGCGACGAATAAAAATCTTTCGGATGAGATTGCATTGAATAAGTTTCGTGAAGATTTATATCATCGATTAAGCGTTATTTTGATTAAGGTTCCCGCTTTGAACGATAGAATTGAAGATATTCCTTTATTGGTACAGCATTTTATCAAGATGATTTGTTCAGATATGGGCTTACCTCCAAAAACAATTGCTGATGATGCTATTGCTGAACTTTTAAAACTGGATTATACGGGAAATATCCGGGAGCTTAGGAATATAATTGAGCGATTAATTATTTTGGGTGCTAAAGAAATTACCAAGAAAGATATTGTGCTGTATGCTGGTGCCAATAAAAAGTAAATATGAAAACAAAAGATCATAAAACGCATATAGGAATTTATGGGCGTAGAAATTGCGGTAAATCTTCCATCATAAATACGTTGGCTGATCAGCAAATTGCAATCGTATCGGATATTGCAGGAACAACAACCGATCCTGTTAAAAAATCCTTTGAAATTTTAGATTATGCACCTGTTATTCTAATTGATACTGCAGGTATTGATGATACTGGTGATTTGGGGAAAAAGAGAATCCAAAAAACATTACATTCTATTTCGACCATCGATTTAGCTATTTTGGTGATTGCTGATAATGTCTTTGGAACTTTTGAAGAAGATTTAATAGAGAAATTCAATTATTATAAAACACCTTTCTTCATTATCCACAATAAAGCGGATGAGACGAGAATAGATAAGGCTCTTAAATCAAAATTAGAGAAAACGCATAAAACTTCAGTTGTTAATTTTTCAACTGTAAAAACCGATAATTTCGATGAGATTATTGATTTAATTAAGAAAACGGCACCAGAATCTTCTAAAGTATTTAAAACTATTATTGGTGATTTAATTCAACCCAATGATGTAGTGATGTTAATTTGTCCGATTGATTCGGAAGCTCCATCTGGTCGTATGATTTTACCTCAAGTGCAGTTAATTCGTGATGTGTTGGATAATCATTGTGTGAATATTGTTCTTCAGGAAGATCAGGTAACTGAGTTTTTTAGAACAACGAATGTAAAACCTAAACTTGCCATTACCGACAGTCAGATATTCGATTTAGCAGGTCAGCTCGTTCCAAAAGACATTCCCCTTACAAGTTTTAGTACTGTTTTGGCTCGACAAAAAGGCGATTTCGAAAATTACTTAAAAGGAACACCAAAAATTGATGATTTAAAAAGTGGAGATCGTATTCTAATTCTAGAATCATGCTCTCATCACGTTTCTTGCGAAGATATTGGACGATTTAAATTACCTGCTTGGTTAAAAAAATATTGCAATTGTGAATTAGATTTCGATGTTGTTTCAGGGCTCGATGCGATTCAACGTCCTATACATGATTATGCTATGGTGATTCAATGTGGTGGTTGTATGATTACAAAGAAGCAAATTCATAATCGACTATTACCAGCTATCGAAGCTGGAATTCCTGTTAGTAATTATGGTTTAGCCATTGCTTTTGTACAGGGAATATATAATAGAGCTATTGAACCATTTAAAATGTAAGAGGTTCGTGTGGTTATAAGAACTGATAGCTGATTTAATTTTATATTTACTATCTCAAATTTAATTATTTATTATATGCCCAATAAATTCACTAAATCAACTGCAACTTTTGGAACATTGCCAGTTTTTATGACTGCAATTTCTACTATTCTAGGTGCAATTTTATTCCTTCGTTTTGGTTGGGCTGTTGGTAATGTAGGTTTTATAGGTGTTATCGGAATTATTATTCTAGGACATATGATTACCATACCAACTGCTATGGCTGTTGCAGAGATTGCGACTAACCAAAAGGTACTTGGAGGTGGAGCATATTATATAATATCTCGATCTTTCGGCTTGAATATTGGTGCGGCAATTGGGATCACTCTTTATCTCTCTCAAGCTATTTCAGTTGCCTTTTATATTATTGCATTTGCCGAAGCATTCGATCCTGTAATTCAGTGGGTAGCTAATGATTTTGGTTGGTTAATCTACGATAAACGTGCTATTACAATTCCAGCAATGTGCATTTTGTCTGGTTTATTTTTATGGAGAGGTGCAAATATGGGAATGAAGATCCTATATATAGTTGTTGGAACTTTAGCTGTTTCACTTTTCATGTTTTTTATTGGTTCCCCCGCAGATGCACCACAAGATATTGTTTTGGATGCTACGGTTGAAAATCCCAAAAGTTTTTTCTACGTTTTCACTATTATATTTCCTGCTTTTACGGGCCTTGCAGCTGGTTTAGGCTTATCGGGAGAACTGAAAAATCCCAAACGATCGATTCCAAGAGGAACCATTTGGGCAACGGTTGCTGGTTTGGTTGTTTACCTTTTGGCTGCTTATAAATTTACCGTTTCGGCTAGTCCCGAAGATTTAGATAGCAACCAACTTATTATGAGTAATATTGCAATTTGGGGTCCAATTATTCCAATTGGTTTGGCGGCAGCTTCTTTATCATCAGCATTGGGTTCAATAATGGTTGCGCCACGTACTTTGCAAGCCATTGGTATGGATGATGTTTTTCCTCAGCGAGGTTTTAATAAATGGTTGAAAAAGGAGAATAGAAAAACGACAGAACCGCTTAATGCTTCAGTCATATCTATTCTTATTGCTTTTGTGTTTATCATGATAGGTGATGTTAATTTTGTTGCTCAAATTATTTCCATGTTTTTTATGGTAACCTATGGTGCCATTTGTCTGATTTCATTCCTTGAACATTTTGCTGCAGATCCATCTTATCGCCCAACCTTTCGTTCTCGTTGGTATTTATCTCTCATGGGAGCCTTACTTTCATTCTGGATCATGTTTCAAATGAATATGGCGTATGCAATTGTATCCTTATTGATAATGGGCATGATTTATTACGGAATAAATGTGAGTAACAAGGAGAATAGAGGATTAGCTAAATTGTTTCGTGGTGTTGTTTTCCAATTGAGTAGATACTTGCAAATTTTTGCTCAACGTGCCGAAAAAGTTGATCGTGAAGTGAGTTGGAGACCTTTTGCAATTTGTATATCTAAAGATACTTTTAAGCGTCGTTCTGCTTTCGATTTATTACGATGGATTTCTTACAAATATGGTTTTGGAACTTACATACATTACTTGGAAGGGTTTTTAAATGAAAAAACTAACGAAGAGTCTAAAAGTGTCATGAAACGCCTGATTAATTTGGCCTCAGGGAGTCGGAATAGAGTGTTCTTAGATACGATTATAAGTCCATCGATGACTTCTGCAATCGCACAGGTAATGCAGCTTTCGGGGATATCAGGACACGGATATAATTCAATTCTTTTTGAATATTCACGTATTGAACCTGATCAATTGAATTATGTGATAGATAATTACAATTTAATTGAATCTACTCAATTCGATGTTTGTATTCTAAATACGTCATACAAAGGTTTTGGTTATCACAAAGAAATTCATATTTGGATAGGTTCATCAGATTATGAAAATGCAAATTTGATGATTCTTTTGGCTTATATCATTCAAGGGCATCCCGATTGGAAGAAGGGTTTGATTAAGATCTTTGCGATGTATCCTGAAAAAGATTTAGAGGAGGAACAGGATAAATTATTAAGCCTTATTCGTTCGGGACAGTTGCCAATTTCGTCTAGTAATATCGAATTAATTGGAATTGATCATACGGATAAGAAAAAGGAAATTATGAATAAATCGATGGATGCAGACTTAACAATTCTCGGATTTAATAGAGAAGATATTGATAGAGATAAATTGGATATGTTTACGGGATTCGACGATATGGGGAATATTCTATTTGTAAGTTCTTACAAGAAAATTAAAATCAAGTAAGTCATATTATTTTGTAATTTAGGCGAAGTTTAAATTTTAAAAGAAATCCACATAAGAATGGGGTTTCAAATAATTATAAAAAAGAAGATGGAAAGAATAGCCGTATTTCCTGGATCGTTTGATCCTTTTACAGTAGGACATCAGTCAATTGTTGAGAGAGCTTTACCTTTGTTCGATAAAATCATTATTGCCATAGGTTATAATTCAGAGAAGAAACAATTCTTTCCTGTTGAAAAACGTATTCAGTGGATAAAAGAATGTTTTAACAACGATCCACGAATTGAGGTTGATGTTTATGGCGGTTTGACGGTTGAGTATTGTAAAACGAAAAATGCCCTGTTTATCTTAAGGGGCTTACGTACGGCTGCTGATTTCGAGTTTGAACGTGCTATTGCACAAACAAATAAGAAAATGGTGTACGATATAGAATCAATTTTTCTATTAACGACCCCAGAGCATACTATGATTACATCGACTATTGTTCGTGATATTATGCGCCATGGTGGAGATGCATCTCAGTTTGTTCCAGCGGTTCAAGATCCTGATGCTTATAAGTTGTAATTAATAAAATGGCTATTTTTATCAGATATTCTGATTTGAATAGCCTTTATTTTTCGAATCAGAGAATAAGAATATGCGATCATTATTTATTTTATTGATATTGACTTTTGGAGTGCAAACATCATTTGCAGAAAAAGTAAAGTTGTTTGGTCAACATGCAGCTTATGCGAATACGCAAATACAAGTTTTGTGTTATGATGATGCTTTCTCTAAAACAGAAAAGCAACTTGCGATTATACAGCTTGATAATGAAGGTCGATTTTCTGTGGAATTTGATATTGATGAAACGCAGATGGTATTTTTACCATTAGGTGTGTTTAGAGGCTACTTTTATGTAGAGGCTAATAAAGCATATCAGCTGAGTTTACCTCCTAAAAGAGATCTTTTACCAGCTCAAAAAATGGATCCTTTTTTTGAACCTCAAGACATTTTATTAGGATTTAGAAATACGGATAAGAATGGCTTAAATAGTTTAATTCGTCAATTCGATAATCAGTTTGATAACTTTATCAATCAAAATTTTGAACAAATTTATAACTTACGCTCATCATCGGTAGGCGTTAGTTTTACTAAGCAAATGACGACCGAATATGCACAAGTGAAGAATGCATATTTTAAGGTTTATTTAAAATATCGTTTGGGTTTCCTCGATTATTTATCAAGACCTGAAGCATATTTATCCTTGGAAGAAAAATATTTTTCTAATCAAACTTTAGAGCTGAATAATACGGCTTATACCACTTTGGTCACTAAAGTTTATAATAATGCCCTAGCTTCTGGTTTTAATCACAGAGAGAAGTCTAAATTTATTAAGGCTCTTGAATCTAAAGATGTTTATCAGGAACTAAATAAGGTAATGAAAACTTATACTGCTTATCAGGATAAGACATTTAGAGATATATTATTAGCAAAATCTGTTTTTGATGGAGCCGAAAATGCGTCCCTAACAAGAAGAAAAGCAATAGCTATTATTAAACAAATTAATCAGAATTCCCAAGAATATAAGGTTGTCAGACTAACGAGTAATTACATATCAAAACTTTCTCATTTACTTAAGAATACTAAGGCTCCTGATTTTAAAGTTGGAGATTTTGTATTGGATAATTATAAGGGGAAATACTTGTATCTGAATTTCTGCAATACATCGAACTCTGTTTGGAAAAATGATCTTAAATCACTTGAAAAATTGAATGAGAACTTTGGAAAGGAGATTGAATTTTTGAGTTTCGCCAGTGATGTCGATCCTGTTCGTTTTAAGAACAACATGAAACAATCTGAAACGAACTGGCCTGTTGTTTTGCTTGATAAAGATAATTCTATTTTAAAGGATTATAGGATTAAAGTATTTCCAACTTATATTATTATCAATCCAGAAGGTAAGGTATATCAGTATCCAGCTAGAGGGCCTCATGATGGGGTCGAGAAATTATTCATTAAGATTAAAAGAGATTTACTTCGCAAGCACTATTCTCATAAAAAATAGAAATACTATTTACGAGATGGTTTAATCTATCGCTTTAATTACCTCGAGTATTGAAGCATAGGTGTTTGCTTTAAATGTTTCAAGTTGCTTACTTGGAATCCAACAAACTTTTTCAATATCTTCTTCGGTTTGAGGGACTAATTGCTCATTTCCTGAATAGTACATTTTAAACCAATAGCCGCGTTTTAGTATCCATTTGTTATTCATCCAATAGGTGTGGTAAGTCGATTTTAGTTCATCAGATAACTGTAGATTGCTCACACCACATTCTTCTTCAACTTCACGTAGAGCGGCTTCATCTACGGTTTCATCTTTCTCAACTTTTCCTTTAGGCAAATCCCATTTCCCTAAACGGTGAATAGCTAAGATCTCGTCTTTCTCGTTAAAAACTAATCCACCAGCTGCTTCGATATATTTAAATTGTTTTTTAAACTCTGAGAAAAGCGCTTCGACATCTTCAGCGGCAAAAAATAATGCATCTTTATTTTCATCCTGATCAAAATCAGAAACGATAGCCTCTAAATTTTCTCCCTTAGACCATAGATAAACCAAGCATTTACAATTCATACTTTCAGATTTATCACCTAAGAAAATTGTGCGATTTTTAAAAAATACTTTATACATTTGCGAATGATTTCAGATTAAGGAATTTGTAGTGTAAAAGTTTGTGCTACTGTGGTATAAGCTTGAGTGTTACGCTCGTTTTGTTAATCAATTCATATTTATTGAACCATTAAATCCAATAATCCTATGCAAAGTACTGCAAAACAAATCGCTGAATACCTTTTGCAAATTAAAGCAATTAAGCTAGAACCAACAAACCCATTTACTTGGGCTTCGGGATGGAAATCACCAATTTACTGTGATAACCGTAAAACTTTATCGTATCCAAAAGTTAGAATTGATATTAAAAAAGCTTTTGCAAAGGCTGTTTTAGCTAAATATCCTGATGTTGAAGTTATAGCAGGTGTTGCAACTGGAGCTATTGCTTTAGGTGCCTTGGTTGCTGATGAATTAAATTTGCCAATGGTCTATATTCGTTCTTCTGCGAAAGCTCACGGAATGACTAATTTGATAGAAGGTGACTTAAAAGCTGGACAGAAAGTTGTTGTCATCGAAGATTTAATTTCAACAGGTGGATCTAGTTTAAAAGCTGTTCAAGCTCTTCGCGAAGCAGATTGTGACGTAATGGGTATGTTTGCAATTTTTACTTATGGTTTTCAAAAGGCAGAAGATAATTTTACTGATGCCAAATGTGAATTAGAAACATTGAGTGACTATAACACGATGATTGACTGTGCACAGGAAATTGGTTACGTGAAAGAAGAAGATGTTGCTCAGTTGAAAGAGTGGAGAAAAGATCCAGCAAACTGGAGAAAGTAATAGAAGCTAGAAATAGCCAATAAAAATATATAAAGAGAGTGTCTTAAGTTTAGGCATCCTCTTTTGTATTCTAAAAAAAGTGAAGAATATGTCGACAACAAAGATTGTAAGTGATATCAAAATTATTCCAAGTTATGTGAATAGTATTTATTCCTTTTTATCTGATTTTAGAAAAATTGCTAAAGTTTTTGAATTGGCTTCGGAAAATCCTGAAGTACAAGCTAAAATCGAGGAGCAAACGAATAAAAAGATGAATTTTAAGGATAAAATTGAGCATTGGGAAGCTACTGAAGATAATTGTTCTTTTGTTATAAAAGGATTTGGAGAGGCTGGTTTACAATTTGTTGATAAAGAAGAAAATAAATCATTAAAGTTAACAGGATATGGTCGTAGTCCTTTCGAATTTTATTTTTGGATTCAGTTGATTGAAGCAGGACCTTATGAAACTAAAGTTCGACTGACTGTGCATGCAGAATTGAATGCCATGATGAAGATGATGTTGAAAAAGAAATTAGAAAAAGGTATTAATCAGCTTGCTGAAGGTATGACTCAGATTCCTTATCAAAATCTACAAAATATTGAATAACTAAATGATAAAAAACTATAAAGCTGTTGATATATTCAATAGCTTTTTTTGTGGATTAATCTTTTTTAGATAGCTTTGCGTTTAATGATTCTAAATAAGAAACATAGAATTCTTGCTTGGCTATTATCGATAGCCTTTATTCTGCCTATTTTAGTCAAAGCAGAACATCTGATGTCACCCAATCACGTACATCATGGATACTTATGTTCTCATGATACTGCTGATTTAGAGAATATTTGTGAGATTCAGGAATTTGATTATTTCTTTTTTACACCAGCAAGTATAACGTGTATTCCACCCATATCGGTTTTTAAATTCGAAATTCCAATTATCGAATCAATTCAAAAATCGCGTGAAGAATTAAAATTCTCCTATAGCTTAAGAGCTCCTCCATATATAAGTAAGTTAAATAAATAAGCTGATTGATAAATATCAGATAAAGAATAATGTTGATGAGTTTAAAAATACTTATCAACTTTTCCTATGTGTTTTAAACTTTCTTATATAAATTCATATAACCCGATATTTCATGATACGATATATCTTGGCAATATTATTACTATTGCCCCAATTCTCCTATGCCATAGGCGAAATAAAAAACAATACTCTTACTGGTAGAGTAACCGATTCTGCTGATGGAGTGGGACTTCCTGGAGTTAGTATATTTATTCCAGAACTTCAAAAAGGAACTGTTAGTGATGCTAATGGTTCTTACCAACTTGCGAATTTACCTAATAGTAAAATCACTGTTCAGTTTTCATTTATTGGTTATGAAAGTTCTATTAATACTATTTCTATTGTAAAGGAAAATACCAAATTGGACATTAGTTTGCCGTTCACTTCCGTAACGACGCAAGATGTTGTTGTTTCTGGAGGGTTTCCTTCAGCACAACACGAAAATACCGTTAAGATATCGGTACTTTCCAATGAAGAGTTAAAATTGTTATCAAATACATCTTTAGGTGAGAAATTAGCAAATATACCTGGAGTCGATGTAATCTCAAGAAGTCCGGGTGTTAGTACACCTGTTATTAGAGGTTTATCTTTAAATAATATTCTTTTTCTGAATAATGGTGTTCGTATGGAGAACTTTCAATTTTCAACAGATCATCCTTTTTTAGTAAACGATCAGGGAGCCGATCACATCGAGGTAATTAAAGGTCCAGCATCTCTTCTTTATGGTTCGGATGCCATGGGTGGAGTTATTAATATTCTTCACGAAAAACCGGCTCCAAGCAATACGCTCGAGGCTGATATTTCTAGTCATTTCTATAGTGCTAGTCAGGGAATCGTATCTAATGTTGGGGTGAAAGAATCGCGTAAAAACTGGTTTTGGATGCTAAGAGCAAACCAACAATCTCACAAAGATTACAAAGATGGGGGTAGAGATTATGTACCCAATAGTCGTTTTAATTCCAAGGGACTACAATTAGGCTTCGGTTTAGTAAAAAACATCGGTAGTTTTAAAATTTATTACGATTATTTGCGTCCAAAATTGGGTATGACCACCGGAGAGTCTGTTAGCTTAGTAGACACCGATAAGAGAACAAATAATTATTGGTATCAGGATTTAACACAACATATATTGTCCTCCAGAAATCGCTTGTTTTTAGGTAACTACAAGCTAGAATTGAATGCTGCTTATCAAGCTAATCAAAGAAGACTGAATGGAGATCCTGATTCGGACAATTTTAGATTGGTAGATATGGATTTGAATACCTTTACTTATGACAGTAAATTGTATTTTCCAAGTTCTGACACGAACGAATTTCTTGTGGGGATTCAAGGAATGCATCAGTCAAATACCAATCACGAAGCACCCAATAGAATTATTCCAGATGCAAAAATCGACGATTTTTCTGTTTTTAGTCTTTTTAAGAAAGATATAAATCGTATTGGTCTTCAGTTGGGTTTACGTTACGATCATAGATCTTTGTATGTACCAGAACAGGAAGCGGGTGGACATTCTCATGCAGAAGCTGAAGAGGAAGAACATGAGGAAGATGAGGATCATGAAGAAGAAACAATTCATATTAATCGGAATTTCGACAATATGAATGCTTCCTTGGGAATCACATATCACCTTAACGATAAATTACTTTTTCGAAGCAATATAGCGACTGGTTTTCGAGCTCCAAATTTAGCAGAATTATCGCAAAATGGATTACACGGAGATCGCTACGAAGTGGGAGATACAAATCTCGATCCTCAAAGAAGTTTAGAGTCCGACTTAGGGGTTCATTATCATAGTAATATTCATACTCTCGATTTTTCTCTTTTTTATAACAGAGTTTATGATTATATATACTTATCTCCAACCAATGAAATTGCTCCTGATGATAGTGGTTTTATTTACAGGTACAGTCAGCAAGATGCGAAATTGTATGGTGGAGAGTTGGCTTTGGATTTAGCTCTAAACTCTTTTATTAAGTATCAAGCAAATTATGCCATGGTAATTGGAAAGAAAGACCAAGGAGGACGTTTACCCTATATTCCACAACATAAGTTCAAGAATTCAATTCGCTTTTCAGCAAAAGGGAATCGATTTTTCAAGTCTCCTTTTGTTAACTTAAGTTGGAAACATGCTTTCGAACAAAAGCATCCTTCGCAATTTGAAACTAAAACTGCAGCTTACGATTTAGTCGCTATTCAGGCTGGTAGTAATTTTAAAATTGCCAAACTTGAATCCAATTTATTACTTAGTGTTGATAATCTTTTTAATGAGAAATATGTTGATCATTTATCAAGCTTGAAAATGCTTGGTTTTTACAATCCAGGAAGGAATTTTAATGTGAAATTTACCCTTAAAATTTAACGCTTACCAGATGATTTGTAAACGGTCTTAATTTTAACTAATTACGATCGTAAAATAGATATAATAGGAGGAAAGAGGTGAGCTAGCGAATAAAGCTCACCTCTTTAAAATTAAAGGTTTTAATATGTTTATCTTCATCCTCAATTTGTAATTGACCAAATTCGGATATACCTATTATTTTACCGGTAAACTCACCATCTTCATCTAAGAAGGTACGTTCTTCATTCATCCAATACAGAGACTTTAAATAATCTTTTTCTAATTGTTGTGATTTACCATTTTTAACTTGGAGATAACGATTTTCTATAGAAGCTAAAAGTTTGGTTAGTTCTTCTTCTAAATCGTAAATTTCATTTGTTATATTATTTAATGAAATGGGATTTGGAGCATTAGAAATAAATTTATCCTGATTAATATTTAAACCAATACCACATACCGAGTGCGACACGCGATCTCCCATTATAGCTTGTTCAATTAAAATACCTGCAATTTTATTAGCCCCAACATAGATATCATTAGGCCATTTTATGCTAATATTCTTAGTATGAGTTCTAAGATAATCAGAAACACCAAGAGAAATAAGCATGGAGATTTGAAATTGATCTTGAGCTAAAATAAAATCGGGACGAAGGATAAGACTAATGGTAAGGTTTTTGCCTCCTTTACTTTCCCAAGTATTTGCTTGCTGTCCTCGGCCTTCTGTCTGATTTAACGCCATAATGACAGTTCCACCTGACGGATTGTTGTCTTTTAGTAATTGTAATGCGTACGAATTGGTAGAATTAAGTTGATTGACTCGAATAACTCGATTGGGATGAAATATAATTGGCATAATCGGATTTAAATTGGATATAGAAGCAAAATTAAGCCTAAGATTTTAATTTTTAAGACTTGAAACTCCTTTTTTTATTCATTTGACTCAAATCTAAAGATTGCTTTATTATTATAGATTTAAAAAAAAATTATCTTTGTAAGACTAAACTGTATATATGACAAAAAAAATAGAACATTTACCTGAAAAATTAGTTGATACAATTATTCAAGCTTTGAAAGATTTAAAAGCAATAGATATTGTGAGCGTTGATTTAAAAGAAGTAAGTGGTGCTGTATGTAAATATTTCGTTATCTGTAACGGAACTTCGAGTACTCATGTATCTGCTTTAGCTGATAATGTTCAAAATGAAACATTTGAAAAATTAAATGAAAAAGTGTGGCATAAGGAAGGCCATCAGAATGCGCAATGGCTTCTGTTAGATTATGCAGATGTGGTTGTTCATATTTTTCAAAAAGAATATCGTGATTTTTATCAATTAGAACAACTATGGGCAGATGCCAAAATTACTCGTATTCCAGATGCTCTTTAACTAGTACAAATAGAATAATACAAAAATTATATAATGACAGAAAAAAAAATGCCTAATACACCTCCTAACGATAAGAAAGGAAAAGGGCCTTCTAATATGATGAAAGTGCCAAAATTCAATGCTTATTGGATTTATGGTATCATAGCTGTATCCTTTTTAGCCATACAATACTTTACTTATCAACAAAATCCTAAAGAGACTAGTTGGCATAAGGTAAAAGTTGAGATGTTGCGTAACCATGATGTTGACAAAATTGAAATAGTACGTAATCTTGGTAATGTAAATGTTTTTATCAAGGATGCTAGTTTGGATAAATATCCAGATTTATTTTCTAATTCATTCGATTCGCCATCTAAAGCGGGACCTCACTATTTCTTTACAATTGGTTCAATTGAAAATTTTGAGAAAAATTTAGAGAAGGCTCAGGAAACTTTACCTGAGGCAGATCGAGTAGCAGTGAAGTATGTCGATCATAAGGATTACTTTGGTGACATTATTGGCTTTCTTTTTCCTATCCTAATTATTCTTGCAATATGGTTTTTCGTATTTAAGCGAATGAGCAAAGGATCTGGTGGTGGTGCCGGTGGTGGAAACATTTTCAATGTTGGTAAATCCAAAGCGAAGGTTTTCGATAAAGAATCAGATATTAAAACAAACTTTAAGGATGTTGCTGGTTTGTCTGAAGCGAAACAAGAGGTCGAAGAAATTGTAGAATTTCTTAAGCACCCTGATAAATATACACAATTAGGTGGAAAAATACCGAAAGGTGCTCTGCTTGTAGGCCCTCCGGGAACAGGTAAAACTCTTTTGGCAAAAGCTGTGGCTGGAGAAGCTCAAGTGCCTTTCTTTAGCATGTCAGGATCTGATTTTGTTGAGATGTTTGTTGGTGTTGGAGCAAGTCGTGTTCGTGACTTATTTAAGCAAGCCAAAGAAAAATCACCATGTATCATCTTTATTGATGAGATTGATGCTATCGGTCGTGCTAGAGGTAAGAATCCTAATATGGGATCTAACGATGAGCGAGAGAATACTTTGAATCAGTTATTAACTGAGATGGATGGGTTCGATACAAACTCGGGAGTTATTATCCTTGCAGCAACTAACCGTGCTGATATTTTAGATAGAGCATTAATGCGTGCGGGACGTTTCGATCGTCAGATTCATGTTGAGTTACCAGACTTAAATGAGCGTGAAGAAATTTTTAATGTACATCTTCGTCCTTTAAAACTCGATGATTCTGTAAAAAGCGACTACTTAGCTAAGCAAACGCCAGGTTTTTCTGGAGCTGATATTGCTAATGTTTGTAACGAATCAGCTTTAATCGCTGCTCGTAAAAAGAAAAATGTTGTTCAGAAACAAGATTTTCTTGATGCAGTTGATCGTATTATTGGTGGTTTGGAGAAAAAAAATAAGATTATCTCTGTAAATGAGAAAAAGACGATTGCTTATCACGAAGCAGGTCATGCAACTATATCTTGGTTGTTAGAATATGCTCATCCATTGGTGAAGGTTACTATAGTTCCTCGTGGAAAAGCGCTTGGTGCGGCTTGGTATTTACCTGAGGAGAGAAGTATTACCACTAAAGAACAATTACTCGACGAAATGTGTTCAGCTCTTGGTGGACGTGCTGCGGAGGAATTGGTTTTTGGTAAAATTTCGACTGGAGCTCAAAACGACCTAGAGAAAGTAACTAAGCAGGCAATGGCTATGGTTTCTATTTTTGGAATGAGCGAAAAAGTTGGAAACGTAAGTTATTACGATTCATCAGGACAATCGGATTATGGTTTTTCTAAGCCTTACAGTGAGAAAACTGCAGAGCTTATTGATCAAGAGGTTAAAGTATTGATTGATGAAGCCTATGCAAGAGCAAAGAAAATTCTTACTGATAATAAGGAAGGTCATGAAAAAGTAAGCCAATTGTTATTGGAGCGTGAAGTGATCTTTAGTGAAGATTTGGAAGTTATTTTAGGAAAGAGAAATTTTGTTGTAGACAAATTTGAAAACGTTAAGACTCTCTCTGTTGAAGCTCCTAATGACGATAAAACGGAAGAAGAAAGTAACGCGGAGCTTGTTTAGTTCTTAAAGTTAGATATTTATTAAAGCTAAGTTGTCAATGAAAATAGATAACTTAGCTATTTTTGTTTAATTTTACGGATTGTTTTTTTTAAGTTATACTAATTGAATTTATAGTGAGCGATTTTATTAAAAGAGCACTTACAGCAGTATTATTTGTTATTATTTTATTAGCGGGTATTAATTTACACCCAATAGGTTTCATAGCTACTTTTTTGGGTATAGCTCTTTTGGCGACCTATGAATTTTATGGCTTAATTAAAAAGGCAAATGCTTCACCTCAGTTTGTAACGGGTATGATTGCCGTTGTCGTATTATTTGCAGCTGCTATATTGCACTGTTATTGTGGTAAAATCATTCTATATCAACTCTTATTACTTCTTGTTTTCTTAACATTTATTATCGAACTATATCGTAAAAAGGATAATCCATTTGCCAATATTGCATATACGATAATGGGCGTTGTTTATGTGGCTTTGCCTTTTGCTTTACTGATTTATTTGGTATTTCTAAATGGAATTAACCATTTTAGTCCAGATATTGTGATGGGTATTTTCATTTTAATTTGGGTAAATGATACCGGTGCTTACTTGGTAGGTGTTAATTTTGGTAAACATAGATTATTCGAACGTATTTCTCCTAAAAAATCTTGGGAAGGAAGTATTGGTGGAGGTATTGCAACGCTATTAACTGCTTGGGGTTGTGCCTATTTTAGTCAAGAATTAAGTTTGATTTTATGGATTTCTGTAGGTCTTATTGTTGCCGTAGTTGGTGGTTTAGGTGACTTAGTTGAATCTCTATTTAAACGCAGTATTAAAGTGAAAGATTCGGGTTCTATGTTACCAGGACATGGCGGAATACTTGATCGATTTGATGCTATTTTTATTGTATCACCAGTGGTGTATGTATTTTTAGAAATTGTAAAGGAATTCAGTAAATAATATTGAATTTACGAATTAGATATAGAAAAAGCGATCAACTCTTAAGTTGATCGCTTTTTTTGTCTTGTTTTCTCATATCAAAGTCCTCGCATCCATTCAGGTCTAAGTCTCGCATTGATAGGATCGTCTAAAACAGCATTAATGCGATTTAAGAGCTTATCTTTATCTCGACAGAGATTACCTTTTAAAATTAAATAATTAGAGGCATGATCGCTACGAAAGACTGTGTTTTCAAGTTCTAGCGTTTCGATAAATATTTTCATCTCAGCTATAAGTTCAATAGTGTTTAATGGAAGAAATTCACCATTAAATTTTTGTTTAAAATGATCCTCACCAAGCGGGTAGCTTAAAACTAAAGTAGATAAAAATTCGGGTTGAATTTCATTTACAACTTTAGCTGAATTTAGTGCATGCTGCTGAGAATAATGTTGTCCTCCCAAACCATTTATAATCATCACCGAAAGTTTAATTCCAGCCTTTCTAGCTCTCTGTAAAGCGATACTCGTACTTTTGTAAGTTTCTCCTTTATTGATTCGTTCCAGTAATTCATCATCACCAGATTCAATACCTACATATAACAATTTCAAACCTTTATTAGCAAGACTCCGAAGTTCTTCATCACTTTTAGCTTCGATGTTTCTTGGTAGGGCATAGGCTGAAATTCTGTTTAATTTAGGGAAAGTGGTGTTCAGCTTATCCAGGATTTTAGTAAGCTTATCGAAGGGAAGTACCATAGCATTACCATCAGCTAAAAAGACTTTTTTAATTTGATCTGAATGACGTGACATGCTATCAATTTCTTCAAAGACCGTTTCTTCAGGGCGAATTCTAAATTGTTTACCACTGTACATTTCACAAAAAGCACACTTGTTCCAAGCACAGCCTAAACTAACTTGTAGTATTAGAGAGTAAGCCTCGCTAGGAGGGCGAAATAAGGGTTCGTCGTAATTAATCATACAACAAAAGTAATAACTTTAAATAAATTAGCAGACCTTATCATTATTCTCATTGAATTATCTTTATCACTAGCTAGAATAAAAAAATGCCTCGTTAAAACGAGGCATTTATTATATTCAATTTGATCTTTTAAACTTATCTATTATAGCGTAACCATTTCCATATTTCTTTGTAAGAAACCTTTTTACCATACATTAAAATACCAGTTCGGTATATTTTAGCAGCTATCCAAGTCATAAATATGAATGATCCAACTAGTAATCCCATTGATAATAATAACTCCCAAAGTGGTACTCCAAATGGAATTCTCACTAACATGATAATAGGTGATGTGAATGGTATAATTGATCCCCAAAATGCCAAACTGCCTTCAGGATTTTTTATAACTGCCATAGCCATATACAAAGCAATCATGAGAGGTATCGTGATGGGTATCATAAATTGTTGTGTCTCAGTTTCGTTATCTACAGCAGAACCTACTGCTGCAAATAGAGCTGAATACAATAAATAACCAGCTAAGAAAAAGAAGATAAATCCACCAAGAATACTTAATATATAATTTAAGTCAAAAGTCCCCAATACTTCTTGCATCATATTTAATTGAGCCTGATCCATTGATTGTCCTGCACTTGGCAACTGACTTATTGATGAAGCTTGTTGTATGCTTGAAGCATCAAGTCCTGGTAAGAAAATAGCACTACCAATCATGATAATTGCTCCTGATAGAATAATCCACATTAAGAATTGAGTTAAGCCAACCATAGCAACACCAACTATTTTACCCATCATTAATTGGAAAGGTTTTACCGATGAGATGATTACCTCTATTATTCGATTACTTTTTTCTTCGATTACTCCACGCATGACTTGTACGCCATACATCAAAATAAACATATAGATAATGAAGCCCATAGCAAATCCAAGCCCCATTGCAATTTCAGTGGAGCTTTGTTTTATCTCACCATCATCTCCAAACTTAATGGTTTTTACAGAAATTGGTGTTTTTGTAGCAGCTAGTTTTTGTTCAAGATCTGGCATATTTGCTTCCGCAATAATCTTCGAACGCTTAATTGTTTCTATGTAATCGCGAATTTGTGATCCGACTTCTGATTTAACTTCTATGGTCACTTGTTTTAACGAAAACAGCTCTGCCGATTGTGATTCTAAAACATCCTTAGGAATTTTTAAGAGTGCATAGTATTTGTTGTCGAGCATCTTTTTCGCGTCCTCAAAACTCGTGTTTTCAAGGTATTCAAATGTCGTAAAATCTTTGGATTGTACTGGGGTTACGAGTTCAGATTCATTGATAACACCGATGGTTCTTTTTTCAGTATCATCTTTCATCATCATCCAAATCATAAAAGCATAAACACCTGCGATTAGGATTGGAGTTAGAAAAGTAAGTAGTAAGAAAGATTTCTTTTTAACTCGTGATAAATATTCTCGTTGAATAATGATTAATATTTTGTTCATTTTATTTATCTATAAGTCCGAAAATTCCGGAATGAAATTTAATTTTTTTACTGTGATGGAAATGTTCTTATTCCATATCAATACTGAGATTTTTTTCATTAACGACACGAATAAAAATATCATTCATGCTAGGAATAATTTCGTTGAATGCAATAATCTCGACATGAGGTAAGAGTTGACTTAATAATTGATTTGAACTTATTCCGTTGTTTAATTTCAATTTTAAGGATTCAAACTCTTTACCCGATTTGTGTTCTAGTATTTCAACATCCTTAGGTAAATTTGCTTTGATTTTTTCTAATTCACCTGTAAATGAAATATTATAAGTATTAGTACGATATTCTTTTTTGATATCTTCAAAAGAGCCATCAAGTATTTTTTCTGATTTGTGGATTAGAGCAATATGATCGCAAATTTCTTCTACAGAACCCATATTGTGAGTTGAGAAAATAATAGTGGAACCGTTATCACGAAGTTTCAGAATTTCACTTTTTAATAGATTGGCATTAATTGGGTCAAAGCCACTAAAAGGCTCATCGAAAATTAAAAGCTTAGGTTCGTGAAGGATGGTTGTAACAAACTGTATTTTTTGGGCCATTCCTTTCGAAAGTTCTTCAACTTTCTTGTCCCACCATTCTAGAATTTCAAATTTCTTGAACCACATTTGAAGTTTGGCTGTGGCGTCTTTTTTGCTCATCCCTTTTAGTTGAGCCAAGTAGATAGATTGTTCTCCAACCTTCATTTTTTTATAAAGACCACGCTCTTCAGGTAGGTAACCAATTTGGTGAACGTGTTCTGGTTTTAATGGCTCTCCATTAAAGAAAATTTCTCCTGAATCAGGACCTGTAATTTGGTTAATAATACGTATTAGAGTCGTTTTACCAGCACCATTAGGGCCAAGTAATCCAAATATACTTCCTTCAGGAACAGATATGCTCACATCCTTTAACGCCGTGTGTCCAGCATACTGTTTTACTATGTTCTTAGCTTCGAAAAACGCCATATTTAAATATTATTAGAGGGGTTTTATATTTTGAGATAACTTACTTAGAATCTTGAATTTATTTATTAGTCTACAAAATACTTAAAAGTTACAGATGTTTAATATAAAATCGATAAAAATGTGAAATAGTGCGATGATGTCATAAAAAATAAGGACAAAAAAAATCCCTTAGATTAATCTAAGGGATTTGAATTATAATATTTGAACTAGTCAAAGAAGTTTCTTACTTTTTTGAAAAAGCTTTTTTCTTGTGAACTTGGATTTGGTTTGAAAGACTCAGATGCTTGAAGTTTTTCAAGTATTTTCTGTTCATCCTTGCTTACTTTATTTGGAACCCATATGTTGATCTTAACTAATAGGTCTCCACGTCCATACCCATTAACATCAGGTAAACCTTTTCCGCGAAGACGAAGAATTTTTCCAGGTTGAGTACCTCCGTCGATTTTTACTTTTACCTTATTTTCGATAGTTGGAATCTCAACAGCAGTTCCTAGAACAGAATCTGGTATGCTAATAAATAAGTTATATAATAAATCGTTCTCGTCACGAACAAGATCTGGATGTTCTTCTTCTTGAACTAGGATTAATAAATCACCATTTACACCACCACGGCGAGCTGCGTTACCACGTCCGCTTACAGATAGTTGCATACCTTCAGCAACACCTGCAGGTATATTTATTGTGATGACTTCTTCATCTTTCACAATACCTTCACCTGCACATGATTTACATTTGTTAGTAATGATTTTTCCTTCTCCATTACATGAAGGACAAACGGCACTAGTTTGCATTTGACCTAGAATGGTGTTCTGAATACGAGTCACCTGACCTGTACCATGACATTGTGTACATGTCTCGTGAGAAGATCCGTTTTCAGCACCTGAACCTTTACAGTCATTACACTCAACGTATTTCTTAACTTTAATTTTCTTTTCTACACCATTTGCAATTTCCTTAAGCGTCAATTTGACCTTAACTCTAAGGTTGCTTCCTCGATTTACGCGTTGTGAACTACGTCCACCGCCTCCGCCGAAACCGCCAAAGAAAGAACCACCGCCGCCTCCGCCGCCAAAAATATCACCAAAGTGAGAGAAAATATCGTCCATGTTCATACCGCCACCGCCGTATCCTCCGCCGCCAGCTGCACCACTCATTCCAGCATGTCCGTATTGATCGTAACGTTGACGTTTTTGATCATTACTTAACACTTCATAGGCTTCAGCTGCTTCTTTAAATTTCTCTTCAGCTTCTTTATTATCAGGGTTTTTATCTGGGTGGAATTGTATTGCTTTTTTACGATATGCTTTTTTTAGTTCTGGTCCTGTAGCATTTTTCGATACGCCAAGTACTTCGTAGTAATCTCTTTTCGACATCTTATTTCAGATTTGTTTGTTTAATATTATTCTCCAACGACTACTTTCGAAAATCGAATTACTTTATCATTTAGGAAATATCCTTTCTCAACGCAATCAACTACTTTTCCTTTCATCTTTTTGCTAGGTGCTGGAATTTTGGTAATAGCTTCGTGTAAATCTGTATTAAAATCAAGATTTATAGCTTCAATTTCTTTCACGCCTTGTTGAGCCATAAAATCTTTGAAGTTTGTATGTATTAGGTGAATACCTTCTTTTACACCATCAATATCAGTAGATTCATCAACCGATTTTAAAGCACGTTCGAAGTTATCCATTACAGGTAGAACATTAACTAAAATCTTTTCGCCTGCCGATTTTATTAGCTCCATTTTTTCTTTCAAAGTACGTTTACGATAGTTATCGAACTCTGCAGATAGTCTCATGTACTTGTCTGTAACTTCTTGAAGCTTAGTTGTAAGTTCGTCAATCTCGTTAACTTCTTTTTCTTCTTCAGACTCTTGGGTTTCAGTCTTCTCTTCCTTTTCAGTGACTTTTTCTTCAGTTTCAGGTGTCGGTATAGTCGTATCCTTTACTTCTAAATCTTCCTTGTCTAACTTGGTTTTATTTTTTGTCATTTTGCGATTTTTCTAATAAAATGCCAATTTGCTTTGGACTTATTTTACTTATTGTTTTGTCAGCAAAAAGAATTTTTCTTGCTTTAAAAATACAGGCTTGCTACTCACAAATTGTTTGCCAATACTCTGTTTCCCGACAAATTGGCACAAAGGTAAAATTTGTCTGTTAAGTTTACAGATTTTTGAAGAATATAATGGCAATTTTTCATGACACGATTTGTACAATTAGATTGTTTTCAACGATTAGTGAAATCTGAGAACAAAAAAAGAGTTGTTTTAAAAAAAACAACTCTTGAAATATTTAATTGAGTATAAAAACTATTTCTTTAAATACTGCTGTAATATCAATTCTAATTTTTGACCTCTTAAATTTTTAGCTAAAATAATTCCATTCTCATCTATTAAGAAGTTTGAAGGAATTGAATTAATGCCAAATTTAATGGCAGTAGGAGAGTACCATCCTTTTAATTCACTGGCGTGATTTTCCCAAATTAATTCATCTTTTTTGATGGCATTTTTCCAATTATTTTCTTTGTTGTCTAAAGAAAAGCTAAAAACTGTAAAACCCTTACCATTTTTGAAATTTTGATCTTTAAATTTGTTGTAAACTGAAACGACAAAAGGGTTTTCATTACGACATGGTCCACACCATGATGCCCAAAAATCGACTAGAACTAGCTTGCCCTTGAGATCACTCAGATTAATTGTCTTATCATTTGGAGTTTTAGCTGAGATGCCTGGAATTTTATTTCCAATATTTAAACCTTCTTTTACATTCGTCCCTTTTTCTCCAGCAAAAGCTGAAAAAGATAAAACAAGAAGTGTAATTAGTATACTAAGATTTAATTTTTTCATAATGCTGATTTTTTTAATTTTATGAACAGTATAATTGTCTAGTTTATTACGAGAGTAAAACTAGTTCTTTGCTATTATTTAGACTGTTAATAAATAGTTAATTGTCAATTCTTCTGATTTTTGCGCCAATTGCATTTAAGCGAAGGTCTACATTTTCATAACCTCTGTCAATTTGATCAATATTTTGAATAGTACTAGTTCCTTCTGCTGAAAGTGCTGCAATTAAAAGTGAAACACCTGCTCTAATGTCTGGTGAAACCATTTTAGTAGCTCTAAGTTGTGTTTCCTGATTAAGACCAATAACTGTTGCTCTATGTGGATCACATAATATAATTTGTGCACCCATGTCAATCAATTTGTCGGTAAAGAATAAACGAGATTCAAACATCTTTTGATGTATAAGAACACTTCCTTTGGCTTGGGTTGCAACCACAAGGATAATGCTTAAAAGATCTGGGGTTAATCCAGGCCATGGCGCATCAGCAATGGTTAATATTGAACCATCCATGAAATTTTCAATCGCATAATTCTCTTGCTGGGGAATATAAATATCGTCGCCAATAATCTCGAGTTTAATACCTAGTTTTTTGAATGTATCAGGAATAACACCTAATTCTTTGTAAGCTACATTCTTAATTGTGATCTCAGATTTTGTCATTGCTGCCAATCCAATAAAACTACCGATTTCAATCATGTCAGGCAGAACTCGATGCTCGCAACCCGAAAGAGCTTTAACACCTTCTACGTAGATTAAATTAGAGCCTATTCCTGTTATTTTGGCTCCCATCGAATTTAACATTCTACATAGTTGTTGAATGTAGGGTTCGCAAGCAGCATTATAAATTGTTGTTTTACCCTCTGCAAGTACAGACGCCATTATAATGTTAGCTGTACCTGTAACCGATGCTTCATCAAGCAACATATAGGTGCCTTTAAGACGAGGTGTTTCCAATTTGTAAAATTTGTCTCCTTGCTTGTATTTTAAATCTGCGCCTAATTTTTGAAGACCAATAAAGTGAGTGTCTAATCTTCTACGTCCAATCTTATCACCGCCTGGTTTGGGAATATAAGCTTTTCCGAAACGAGCTAGCAAAGGACCAATAATCATTATTGAGCCGCGGAGCGATGAGCCTTTTTTTGCAAACTCATCAGAGTTTAGATACTCTAGATCTATTTCTTTAGCTTCGAAACAGTATGTGTTTTTTGTTTCTTGAGTTACATTTACGCCTAATGATGTTAGTAATTCTATCAAACGATTAACATCAAGGATGTTTGGAATATTATGAATTCTAACTTTTTCGCTAGTTAGGAGAGTTGCACATAAAACTTGTAAAGCTTCATTTTTTGCTCCTTGAGGATGTAATTCACCTTTTAGTCTTGTGCCACCAGTTATTTCGAATGTGCTCATTTATTTGATCATTAGGTGTGTTATGATAGAATGCTTAGTGTAATGTTTGATAATCAGTTTATAGCTATAAAAACCACTTACTCGACTGTAATTATCTTAAATTTTAGCTTAAAGATAATGAAAAGGACCTTTAAAACTAAAGTTGATAAAGAGTAAATTTAGAAAATATGTGTATCTCAATTAGGCACAAAAAAAACCGGAAATTATCCGGTTTAAATATGTTGAGAAAATCAATAAGATTATTTCTTCTTAACGAATTTTCTATTCTCACTTTTATGAAATGTCTTTTTCTTATTTTTTGGCTGAAAGTCTTTGTTGTGAATTTCTCTAAGTCTCAAATTTTGAGGAATAGTTAATTTTCCTCCAGATATGTCTACAATATCCTTGAATATTTTTTGATCAGCAACACCATCTTTATTCCAATTGGAATATGATTTTTTCATATGATTGGCAATCATCGAAATCAAAGCTGATTGTTCTTTTTCATCCTCAAGCTCAATTGCTTTTTGAACCATAGATTCAATAATTTTACCATAGTGGCGAAATCTAATTCTATGAGAGTTGTATGGAAGAACTTCAGGTTTTTCAGCTAATTTTTCTTTCGTAGGTAATTCATATGGAGAATCAATATCGAAATGAAAATCTGTCATGATAGCTAAATGATCCCAAAGTTTATGTCTAAAATCACTAACGTCTCTAAGGTGAGGGTACATATTACCCATGATAGAAATAATAGTTTTGGCAGCTTTATTTCTTTCGTCTCTGTCCTCTATTTTCATGGCAAAATCCACCATCATTTGAACGTTTCTGCCATATTCAGGGAGTAATAATTTCACCCTATTTGAATTGTAATCCATTTATTTTTTGTTGTGTTTTAACTGAAATGTGTTGTTTACAGTTATCACTTATTTTGTGGGAAAACTTATCGATGTAACTTAAATAAGTTTTTAATTTTTTATTTGCCCTTAAATAGTATTGATTTTTAAGACGTGTTTTGAAGAATACAATAATACTAAAAAAAACGAAGATAAATCAGTTGATACTTGAGCTTTTTATTATCTTAAATTGAAGTTATTGTCGATAATAAAAGTGTATCTAATTTGTCGAGTTTATTCACAGAATGATCTATAACTCAAGGCAAATGTACAGTATTTCTTCTTTTAATGCAAATGGATACTCAATTAGCTTTTATAATTAGGTTTTGTTTAATTGAATTTATACGATTTTTAACTTGGCAAATTTTAATAACAATTGCTTTTGCCCTACGTTTTGGAAAAATACAGTCGCCTTAATATTGGGTGCTTCTCCTTCTAAATGCAAAACTTTACCTTTCCCAAATCGTTGATGTTCAATTTGCATTCCTGCTTGTATTTTGCTAGCATCTGAAGCTTCAAAATTTTTGTTTGCTTCCTGATTATTTATTGCTTTTAACCTAGTGTTTGTTTGTGATAGTTTGGGACGTAAACTTGGTTTTTTCTTTTGTTGGAAACGTGAGTTAGACATTATTTGTTCATGACTACTATCACTTTCAGTTGTTCTCGATCCCAAGTTACCAAATTCAGGTTCTTGTTCATAAGTGAAATCGATATATTTAGGATCCATTTCTTTTAAAAAACGACTAGGTCGAGGATAGCTTATGTCGCCCCATTTGTATCGTGATTTTGCAAAAGATAAGCTAACTTTCTCTTGAGCTCTGGTTATTGCAACATAAAATAATCGACGTTCTTCTTCTAATTCTTGAGGTGATGCTATTGATAATTTTGATGGAAATAAATCTTCCTCCATACCTACCACATAGAGATATGGAAATTCAAGACCCTTAGATGAATGTATAGTCATCATAGACACTTTATCTCTGTCTTCGTCTTTCTCATTATCATGATCAGTTAATAAAGCGACATCTTCTAAGTAGTTTGCCAGTTTGTTTTCTCGTCCTTCTTCAAGTGCAATTTGTGTGAAATCTTGAATAGCGGTTAAAAGTTCTTGAATATTTTCATGACGAGAAACGCCTTCTGGTGATCTATCGTTATAAAGTTCTTTGATAATACCTGTCTCTTTTGAAACTCGACTTGCCAAATCAAAAGCTGATTCGTGTTCAATTTTCATGGCAAATCCGTTTACCAATGTAGCAAATTTTAAAACCTTAGTTATTGTTCCCGTATTTAAGCCATATGGACGTTCATTTAAGCCACAGATAATATTCCACATACTTTGTCCTGTGCTTGTAGCTGCATCTTGTAGTTTATTAATTGTAGTTGCACCAATACCTCTTTTTGGATAATTAATGGTACGTTTTATAGCCTCTTCGTCGTTTGGGTTAACTGCCATCCTAAAATAAGAAAGCAAGTCTTTTACTTCTTTACGTTGATAAAAAGACAGACCGCCATATATTTTATAAGGTAAGTTTAGTTTTCTTAGAGATTCTTCAAAAATTCGTGATTGTGCATTGGTCCTGTAAAGAATTGCGAAATCTTCAAACTTTAGACGTTTTCGCATCTTTGTTTCAAAAATATCGTTAGCTATAATATAGCCTTCTTCATGATCAGTCATTGCTTTAATGACTTTTATATTTTCGCCACCTTCTTTATTCGAAAAGGATTCTTTTTTTATCTGTCCCTTATTATTCTTAATAACAGAGTTAGCAGCATTTACAATAATCTGTGTAGAACGGTAATTTTGTTCAAGTTTGAATAGTTGGTAGTTTGGGTAATCGTTTCTAAAGTTGAGGATGTTCTCAATTTTAGCTCCACGAAAAGAATATATACTTTGTGCATCGTCACCTACAACACTAACATTTTTATGCTGTTCGGCTAGTTTCTTAACGATTAAATATTGCGAATAGTTTGTATCTTGGTACTCATCGACCAATATATATTTAAACTTGTTTTGGTATTTTGTTAAAATTTCGGGTGAGTTCTTGAAAAGGATATTAGTTTGTAAAAGTAAATCATCAAAATCCATGGCATTGGCTTGACGACAACGATGGTTATAGCGCTTGTAAATTTCTGAAGTTAATGGTCTTCGGTTCGATGCATCAATTTCTTGTGCAGCAGAGTTTTGAGAATAAGCATTTGCTGTTACGAGATTATTTTTGGCAGACGAAATCCGATTAAGTACATCTTTGGCTTTATAGACCTTATCATCCAACTTCATTTCTTTTATAATACTACGAAGTAAGTTCCTTGAATCTTGAGTATCATAAATCGTAAAATTGGAATCGAAACCTAAATGTTCTGCTTCGTAACGTAAAATTTTCGCAAAAGTAGAATGGAATGTTCCCATCCAAAGAGATTGAGCTTGTTCCGAACCAACAATACGACTGATACGTTCTTTCATTTCGCGAGCTGCCTTATTGGTAAATGTAAGAGCCAATATGGTATATGGACGTACGCCTTTATTTAATAAGTGAGCAATACGATAGGTCAAAACACGGGTTTTCCCCGATCCAGCTCCAGCAATTATTAGAGATGGGCCTTCTGTTTTTTCTACAGCTTCGCGTTGTACCGGGTTTAGGTCGTTTAAATAATCCATATGCTTATTCTCTGTTTTTTCAATTTCAAAATACTAGCCCAAAAGTATAAAAATGCACACTTAGTCTCATACATATTTTTGTAAATATCATTCGTAATTTCATAAATCTGTGTTTAGATATCATAAATACGACATTATTTATTTAATATTGTAAATCAAGTATTCTAAAAATAGAAACATATGAGACTAATGGTTTTAGCTATTTCAAATAAATTTCGATTATTTTCTGGAATTTTACTAGCCTTAATTTTATGCCAATCAACGCTTCAAGCTCAAATAACTGCTCCTTTATCGAGTTATAGTTCAACAACTGCCTACTCCGTGGGGAAGCAAGATGATATTTTTGTTTTTTGTGATGAAGCTGGTGTTGGTGCAGGTGAATTAAAAGCTGTTTCTCCAGATGGAACTTCTGGTTGGGACTTTACGTGGACGAAATGGGATAGTGGAACTAATACTTATGGTGGAACTTTTCCTATTAATAATGGTCAAGAGTCAATTTTAAGTGATTTATCTGATGGCTTTTATAGGGTAATTCTTGAAAAAGGAGGAGAGACATCTCAAGTTTATCAAGCTTGGGTTATTAATCACCTAAAAAGTATGATTCAGCCAAGTTTGACTAAAACTTTAATGGATTGCGTGGGGGTACATTTTACGTCGTCTTATATTGCTACAACTTACCAATACAATAATTATCCATCTTCAGATCTACTCGATCTTATAACAACTGCTATATTCTCATTTAAACGAGGTGGAGTAGAGTTGCAATATGTTACTGTTCCTGATTACGATGGTTCTGAAAAGAGTTTTATAGATGATGATTCATTCGAAGGAGATTCTGAGTATGAAATAACAGTAATTGATGAATGTGGTTTTGAATATACTTCAAATCAAGTTATTTCTAATACATACGTCGTTGATGCCACTTTTACTTTTGATCCTTCTTCGGGAGAAGCACCTTTAGAAGTGACGTTTGATACTGACGATCCTAATGCTACAAGTTTCCAATGGTTTTTTTATCAAGATAAAGATAGACTTGATGATCCTATATCAACAAGGGATAGTCTACTTGCTGATGTTATGACAGGTGAGAACGAGATTTATACTTATCTCCATCCAGGAAGTTATTTTGTAAAATTGATAGCTATAAACAATGACGATTCTATGAATTGTGTTGATATTTTCACCTCCACTGAAATTAAAGTAGGGGAGTCTCTTTTTGAAGTTCCCAATGTATTTACACCAAATGGAGATGGTGTTAATGATGAATTTCATGTAAAGTTATATTCTGTAAAATCATATTCGGTTAAGATTTTTAACCGTTGGGGACGTTTAGTTTCTGAATTTCATGAATCAGATGTATCTCCAGGTAATGAAGTTGATGGTACAAAAAGTTCTAAAAGTTGGAATGGAAAGATAAATGGGAAACTTGCTTCTCCAGGAACTTATTTTTATGTGATAGAAGCGGAAGGTCGAGAAGAAGAAGGTAAACATTATACTGAAAGAGGATCGTTAACCTTGTTGCATAATAAATAATAGACTCGCTATAATATAAAGAAAGCCGATAGACTCATTCGAATTTATCGGCTTTTCTTCGTTAAGATGTTTACCTATGCTTCTACCATTTCTCCCTCGTAAGAAGCTAGTAATTCCTTTTGAATTTCGTTTGGTACCTTATCGTACTCAGCAAACTTCATTGAGAATTGAGCTCGTCCACCTGTAAGAGAACTTAGTGATGTTGAATAACGATCCATTTCCTTAAGAGGTACTTTTGCTAGGATTTTTTGAAATCCTTTTTCAGCTTCCATACCCATAATCATTGCACGGCGAGTTTGAAGATCACTCATCACATCACCCATTCTATCCTCGGGAACTAAGATTTCAATATCATAGATGGGTTCTAGTATTTTAGGAGCCGCATTCTTAAAAGCTTCACTAAAAGCATGGCGACCTGCAAGTCTAAATGAAATTTCATTTGAATCAACGGCGTGCATCTTACCATCGTAAACTGTTACTCGAATGTCGCGAGCGTAAGATCCTGTGAGTGGGCCTTCATCCATTTTTTCCATAACTCCTTTCATAATGGCAGGAAGAAAACGAGCGTCGATAACGCCACCTACAATACAATTACAGAAAACCAATTTTCCACCCCATTCAAGATCGACTGTTTCTGTTCCTCTAAGGTTAACCTTAAATTCCTTGCCATTAACTTTGAATGAAGTTGGATCTGGCATGCCATCGTAATAGGGTTCTATAATTAGATATACTTCACCAAACTGACCTGAACCACCTGATTGTTTTTTATGACGGTAGTCGGCAGCAGCCTGTTTTGTAATTGTTTCGCGGTATTGAATTTTAGGAGATTTAAACTCAATTTCCATTTTATCATTATGTTTTAATCTCCACTTAAGAATGTTTAAATGGAACTCACCTTGACTGTGAAGGAGTATTTGTTTAAGTTCTTTCGAGTATTCAATTAATATTGTTGGATCCTCTTCGTGTATACGATGAAGAAGTTCACCTAAATGTTCATCATCTGATTCGTTAAGTGCATTAACGGCAGTTCTGTATTTTGGTTCAGGAAAATCAATCTCCTTGTATATAAAATCACAATCCTTACAATTTAAAGTGTGATTATTTTTTGTGTTTTTTAGTTTTACAGTAGCACCAATATCACCAGCAACAAGTTCTGAAACTTTCTCACGATTACGGCCTGCAACAACATAAAGTTGTGAAAGGCGCTCTTTAGTGCCATTATTAATATTTATTAAATCATCTCCTTCTTTAATTTTGCCAGAAATTACCTTAAAGTAATTCACTTCACCAATATGAGGTTCAATAGATGTTTTAAATACAAATAAAGAAGTAGGAGCATCGGCATCACATTTTGCTTCACGACCACTTATGGTCGGAATAGCAGGCATCTCAGTAACGAAAGGTACAATGTTGCCAATAAATTCCATTAATCGTCTTGTACCCATGTCTTTTTTAGCTGAAACACAGAAGATAGGATAAAGATCGCAGGCAATCATTCCTTTTTTTATGCCATCTCTCATTTCATCTTCCGATAGAGTTCCCTTGTCAAAATAAAGTTCCATTAAAGCTTCATCATTTTCTGCTGCAGCTTCAACAAGTTTGTTATGTAACTCATTGGCTTTATCAGTTTCCGAATTTGGGATATCAAGTATTTGTGGTTCTCCTCCATCAGGACCCCATTTATACATTTTCATTTTCAATACATCTACAACAGCATCGAAATTTAATCCTGCATTTATAGGGTATTGTACGATAGTGACTTTGTTTCCAAAACTCACTTTAGCAGATTCGATACATTGTTCGAAATTTGCTTTCTCGTGATCAAGCTGGTTCACAACAAAGATCATGGGTTTATTCCTTTTAGTGGCTCTACGGCCAAGAATCTCTGTTCCAACCTCAATACCCTGATGTGCATTTATTAGCAACAAACCAGTATCAACAACATTTAAAGCAGAAATGACACCACCCGCAAAATCATCGGCTCCAGGCGTGTCAATAAAATTGATTTTTTTTCCTAACCATTCTGTATGTAAAACGGTTGAGAAAACGGAGTTACCATATTCATGCTCTACCGGATTATAATCAGAAACGGTGTTATTGTCTTCCACGTTTCCGCGTCGACTAATAACACCGCCTTCAAATAGCATTGCTTCAGCTAAGGTCGTTTTGCCCGAGCCGGCACTGCCAATCAGAGCGATGTTCTTAATTTCATTAGATTGATAAACTTTCATACTCGAAATTTTTATTTGGGTTAAAATATATTTCGATCAGCAAACTAGGGTAAATCTGCTTTTCTGAACTATTGGGTGTTCTAATTTAGCGAACTTTTCTTTTAATTCCAAGTGCTGATGGTGAGATGATTAGTTTGTGTTTTGAAAGCAAAACGGAGTAGTATTCTTTTTATCTTGAAATTATTGATGTCAGTCTAATGTTGAAACGCTTATTTGTTTTTATTCTATTTTATTTTAGTAGTAGGGGAATTGTTGTCAGTTTAATTTAGAGTGATAGTTATAAGCGAATTGCCAAGTCAATGGATAGCGTATTCTATTTTTCACATTTATTAAGTTGAATATTCAATATTGTTTTAAAATTTATAGTTGATACGTCTATTTTGTTGTGTTTTTTCAAATATTAAACCGGATTCAAGTTTAATTGTGAGAGAGGATTCTTGGAAATTGTATTTCATGTATTTATGATTGTTTTCTCAAGATTTGATCTAAGTGTTCTTTACTGTGGGTGAAATGAGGATATGTGAAAACAATTTACTATCTTTGTTCGCTGATTTAAAGGGTGTTTTGTTGAAAGTAACTTGAAGTACTTATTGTTATTTGAAAATAATTAATACCTTTGCAAGCAATTTGTTAAAATATATTTAATCACAAAGTAATTGTTAATATGCCTACAATTCAACAGTTAGTTAGAAAAGGACGCACCAAACTTGTAGAGAAAAGTAAGGCTCCTGCCTTAGATTCTTGCCCTCAAAGAAGAGGTGTTTGTGTTCGTGTTTACACTACTACACCAAAGAAACCTAACTCGGCTATGCGTAAAGTAGCTCGTGTTAGATTGACAAACGGAAAAGAAGTGAATGCTTACATTCCAGGAGAAGGACACAACTTACAAGAACATTCAATCGTATTGATTCGTGGTGGTCGTGTAAAAGATCTTCCAGGTGTAAGATATCACCTTGTTCGTGGAGCTCTTGATGCTTCAGGTGTAGAAGGTCGTATGCAGCGTCGTTCTAAGTATGGTACTAAGAGACCAAAAGCAAAAAAGTAATTAATTCTAGTTTTTAAAACTGTGAGTTAATGTTTATGTGTTGTTTTCTATTAGGTTGAGTAAATGATCGTGAGATTTTTGAAGACTGAAAAAGGCAGCTACAACGAATAACTCGTAAACTAAGAAAAATGAGAAAGTCAAGACCAAAAAAGAGAATCTTGTTACCGGATCCAAAATTTAATGATGTGTTGGTAACACGATTCGTAAATGACTTAATGGTTGACGGTAAGAAAAATCTTTCATACAAGATTTTTTATGCTGCTCTAGAAATTGTTAAGGAAAAAACTGAAAAAACAGGAAAATCTCCTTTAGAAGTTTGGAAGAAATCATTGGAAAATATAACTCCAGGAGTCGAAGTGAAGTCTCGCCGTGTAGGTGGTGCTACTTTTCAGGTTCCAATGGAAATTCGTCCAGAAAGAAAAGTTGCTATTTCGATTAAGAATATGATTCTTTTCGCTCGTAAGAGATCAGGTAAGTCTATGGCCGATAAGTTGTCAGCTGAGATTATCGCTGGATTCAACGAAGAAGGTGGAGCTTACAAGAAGAAAGAAGATACTCATAGAATGGCTGAAGCCAACCGTGCATTTGCACATTTCAGATTTTAATAACTAAGATCATGGCAAAAAGAGATTTAAGATATACCAGAAATGTTGGTATTATGGCTCACATTGATGCTGGTAAAACTACAACTACAGAACGTATTTTGTATTATACTGGTGTTTCTCACAAAATTGGTGAGGTGCATGATGGTGCTGCTACCATGGACTGGATGGAGCAAGAGCAAGAGCGTGGTATTACCATTACTTCTGCTGCTACAACTTGTTATTGGGATTATAATAATGAGAAATTCCATATCAATATTATTGATACCCCAGGTCACGTTGATTTTACTGTTGAGGTAGAGCGTTCTTTACGTGTTCTTGATGGTGCTGTTGCATGTTTTTGTGCAGTAGGTGGAGTTGAGGCTCAGTCTGAGACAGTTTGGAGACAAGCTAATAAATATAAAGTTCCTCGTATGGGTTTTGTGAACAAGATGGACCGTTCTGGTGCTGACTTTTTCAAAGCTGTACGTGAGGTTAAGGAAAAGCTTGGTGCTAATCCTGTACCTCTTCAAATTCCAATTGGAACAGAAGAAAAGTTTTGTGGTGTAGTCGATTTGATTAAAATGCAAGCTTGTATCTGGTTTGATGATGAGAATGGAACAAACTATAGAATGGAAGAAATTCCTGCTGATTTAGTAGAAGAAGCTAACGAGTGGAGAGCTAATCTTGTAGAGGCAGTAGCTGAACAAGACGAGGCCTTGATGGAGCGTTTCTTTGAAGATCCAGATTCTATTACAGAAGATGAAATGTATGCAGTGATTCGTAAGGCTACCATTAAGATGGATATTGTGCCTATGTTATGTGGATCTGCATTTAAAAATAAAGGTGTTCAGAGGTTATTAGATGCTATGGTTATTTACTTGCCATCTCCTCTTGATATTGATGCTATTGAAGGTAAAGTTCCTGGAACTGACGAAGTTGTTTCTAGACAACCATCTATTGATGAGCCTTTAGCAGCACTTGCATTTAAAATTGCTACTGATCCATTTGTTGGTCGTTTAGCATTTACACGTGTATATTCAGGTTCTATTGATGCAGGTTCATATGTTTATAACGTAAGAACAGGTAACAAAGAGCGTATCTCACGTTTGTATCAAATGCATTCAAACAAGCAAAATGCTATCGATACTGTTGAGGCAGGTGATATTTGTGCTTGTGTAGGTTTTAAAGATATTCGTACTGGTGATACACTTTGTCAAAAAGAAACACAGATCGAATTAGAATCTATGGATTTCCCAGCACCAGTAATTGGTATTGCTGTTGAACCATTGACTCAGAAAGACATGGATAAGATGGGTATGGCTCTAGCTAAATTAGCTGAAGAAGATCCAACTTTCGTTGTTAAAACTGACGAAGACTCAGGACAAACAGTTATCTCTGGTATGGGTGAACTTCACCTAGATATCATTGTTGACCGTTTGAGACGTGAATTCAAGGTTGAGTGTAATCAAGGTGCACCTCAGGTTGCATATAAGGAAGCTATTACTCGCGAAGTTGAGCACCGTCAGGTATTCAAAAAGCAGTCTGGTGGACGTGGTAAATTTGGTGACATCTCATTCCGTTTATCTCCAGTTGATGCAGATTTCGAAGGAGAAGGATTACAATTTGTTGATCAAATTAAAGGTGGACGTATTCCTAAGGAATTTATTCCTTCAGTACAAAAAGGTTTCAAAGATGCAATGGTTAATGGTGTATTAGCAGGTTATACTGTTGATTCATTAAAAGTTGTATTGTTTGATGGTTCTTTTCACCCAGTTGACTCGGATCAATTATCATTTGAATTGGCAGCGAAACAAGGTTTCAAAGAAGCTTGTGGTAAAGCAGGACCAGTTATTCTTGAGCCTATCATGAAAGTTGAAGTGGTTACTCCAGAAGAATATATGGGTGATATCATTGGTGATTTGAATAAACGTCGTGGTCAAGTTGAAGGAATGGAATCTAAGCATGGTGCTCGCGTAGTAGTTGCTAAAGTGCCATTGTCTGAACAGTTTGGTTATGTAACTGTATTGAGAACTCTATCTTCTGGTCGTGCAAATTCTACTATGGAATTTTCACATTTTGAAGAGGTACCTAAGGGAATTGCTAAGACTGTAGTAGAAGCCGCTAAGGGTAAAGTAGAATTATTGTAATTAATATCGTAATAGATTTAATAATATGAGCCAGAAAATAAGAATTAAACTGAAATCTTACGATCACAACTTGGTTGACAAGTCAGCTGATAAGATTGTAAAAACAGTTAAGGCTACAGGTGCGATAGTAAGTGGACCAATTCCACTTCCTACTCACAAGAGAATATTTACTGTTCTTCGTTCAACTTTTGTGAACAAGAAATCAAGAGAACAATTTCAGCTTTCTTCATTTAAGCGTTTAATTGACATTTACAGTTCAACTGCAAATACAATTGATGCTTTGATGAAACTTGAGTTGCCAAGTGGCGTAGAAGTTGAAATTAAGGTTTGATAAACAGTATTGTTAGTTTTATTTTAAAACAAAAAGAGAAATGCCAGGATTAATTGGAAAAAAAATCGGAATGACTTCCGTTTACAGTGCCGAGGGAAAATGTATTCCATGCACTGTCATTGAGGCAGGTCCATGTGTCGTAACACAAGTTAAGACTGTAGAGTCTGACGGTTACGCAGCACTTCAGTTGGCTTTTGATGAAAAGAAAGAAAAGCGAACAACTAAGGCGCTAGATGGGCACTTTAAAAAGGCAAACACAACTCCTAAGAAGAAACTTGTTGAATTTTCGGATTTTGACAAAGAGTATGCTTTAGGTGAGGCTGTAACTGTTGATATTTTTGCTGATACTGTTTATGTAGACGTAGCAGGTGTATCAAAAGGTAAAGGTTTCCAAGGTGTTGTGAAACGTCATGGATTTAGTGGTGTAGGTTGCGCAACTCACGGTCAACATAACCGTTTACGCGCACCGGGTTCTATTGGTGCTGCATCTTACCCAGCTCGCGTATTTAAGGGCATGAGAATGGCCGGACGTACTGGTGGGGATACTGTGAAGGTTCAAAACCTTCAGGTTCTTAAGGTAATTCCTGAGAACAACTTATTATTAGTTAAAGGATCTCTTCCAGGGTCTAAAGGTTCATACGTAATTATTGAAAAGTAATGGAATTAACTATTTTAAACACAGCTGGAGAAGATACAGGCAGAAAAGTTGAATTGAATGATTCAGTTTTCGGCATCGAACCAAACGAGCACGCTATTTACTTAGATGTAAAACAATTTTTAGCAAACCAACGTCAAGGAACTCACAAGTCAAAAGAGAGAGCTGACATTTCTGGATCAACTGCAAAGATTAAAAAGCAAAAAGGTACTGGTACGGCTCGTGCGGGTAGTATTAAGTCTCCTTTATTTCGTGGTGGTGGACGTTGTTTCGGACCACGTCCAAGAAACTACAGTTTCAAATTGAACAAAAAACTTAAACAATTAGCTCGTAAATCTGCCTTGTCAGTTAAAGCTAAAAACAACGGATTAGTTGTTGTTGAAGATTTCAATTTTGAAGCAGTAAAGACAAAATTGTTTGTTGATCTTCAAAATAATCTAAAAGTATCTGATAAAAAAGTGCTTTTGGTTTTAAACGAAGAGAATAAAAACATATATTTGTCGTCTCGTAATTTGAAGAATATTAAAGTTGTGCGAGTTTCTGACTTAGCAACTTATGATATTATGAAAGCTTCAACTTTGTTATTCGTTGAGAGTTCGGTTAAAGGGCTCGATGAAATGTTTAAACTAAACTAAGTTTAAAAAAATGGAAATTTTATTAAAGCCCCTCGTTACCGAGAAAATGACTGACCTAAGCGAAAAATTAAATCGCGTAGGTTTCGTTGTTGATCGCAGAGCGACAAAGATCGATATTAGAAAAGCAGTTGAGAAAATGTACAATGTTAAAGTTGCGGCAGTCAATACCATGAATTATCAAGGTAAGACTAAAAGCCGTTTTACTAAAGCTGGTGCAATTGAAGGAAGAACTGTTTCTTTTAAGAAAGCGATTATAACTTTAGTTGAAGGAGATAACATAGATTTTTATAGCAATATTTAATTAGAAAATGGCTGTACGTAAATTAAAACCTGTAACTCCTGGTCAAAGAAATAAGATCTTAAATACCTTTGAACAGGTAACTACAGGCAAACCTGAAAAATCATTGTTAAGACCAATGAAGAAAACCGGTGGTAGAAATAACACCGGGAAAATGACAATGAGATATATAGGTGGTGGTCACAAAAGACGATATCGAGTAATCGATTTCAAAAGAGACAAGGATACTATCCCTGCCAAAGTTGTTTCAATAGAGTACGATCCAAACCGTACTGCGCGCATAGCTTTGCTTGTGTATGCAGATGGTGAGAAACGTTATATTGTTGCTCCTAACGGCTTAGAGGTAGATCAAGTACTTGTTTCTGGACGAAATATTGCTCCAGAGATCGGAAATGCAATGCCATTGTCAGATATCCCATTAGGTACAATAATTCATAATATTGAATTAAGACCCTCTCAAGGTGCTGTGATGGCTCGTAGTGCTGGTGCATATGCTCAACTCGTTTCTCGAGATGGAAAATATGCAATGATCAAATTACCTTCGTCAGAAGTTAGAATGATTCTTGTTACCTGTAAAGCTACAATCGGTACTGTTTCTAATAGCGATCACGCTTTAGAAAGAAGTGGAAAAGCTGGTCGTACTCGCTGGTTAGGTAGAAGACCTCGCGTTCGTGGTGTAGTGATGAATCCAGTTGATCACCCAATGGGTGGTGGTGAAGGTAAATCTTCCGGTGGACATCCACGCTCTAGAACAGGAGTCTTGGCAAAAGGTTTCAAAACCAGAGCTAAGAAGAATGCTTCTAATAAGTATATCGTTGAAAGAAGGAAAAAATAATTTGATTAATTAAGTTGTTATGAGTCGTTCATTAAAAAAAGGCCCTTTTATCGATTTCAAATTGGATAAACGAGTATTAGAACAAAACGAGTCAGGTAAAAAATCAGTGATTAAAACCTGGTCCCGTCGTTCTATGATCTCTCCAGATTTCGTAGGCCACACGATTGCCGTTCACAACGGAAATAAATTCATTCCTGTATATGTTACCGAAAATATGGTAGGACATAAATTAGGGGAATTTGCACCAACTCGTACCTTTAGAGGTCACGTTGATAAAAGAAAACGTTAAACGTGACGTTGGTTTTAATTAACATTTTGAATTCATAGAAATGGGAGCTAGAAAAAGAATAAAAGCAAACCAAATAAAGGAACAGAATTTAAGTAAAGCATTTGCTAGCTTAAAAAATGTTCCTACTTCGCCCCGCAAAATGCGCCTTATTGCCGATATGGTAAGAGGTATGGAGGTGAACCGAGCTTTAGATGTACTTCGTTTCAGTCCAAAAGAAGCATCGAATCGCGTAGAAAAACTAGTGCTTTCAGCTATTGCCAATTGGCAAGCTAAAAATGAAGGGCAAAGACTAGAGGAAAGTGCATTATACGTAAAAGAAATTTTCGTAGATTCTGCAAGAATCCTTAAACGTCTAAGACCTGCTCCTCAAGGGAGAGCACATAGAATTAAAAAGAGATCAAATCATGTAACTATATTACTTGGTAGCAAAACTGCCGAAAGTGATACAAAAGAATAGTTAGAATGGGACAAAAAGTAAATCCAATAGGGAATCGACTGGGAATCATCAAAGGATGGGATTCTAACTGGTTTGGTGGAAAAAACTACGGTGAGAAGCTTGTTGAGGATCATAAAATACGTAAGTATTTAAATGTTCGTTTAGCAAAAGCAAGTATTTCTAAAATCATAATTGAAAGAACTCTTAAACTAATCACAATTACTATCAACACTGCTAGACCTGGTATTATTATCGGTAAAGGTGGTCAAGAAGTAGATAAGTTGAAAGAAGAGTTAAAGAAGATTACTGACAAAGAAGTACAAATTAACATCTTTGAAATTAAGCGTCCTGAGTTGGATGCCGTAATCGTCGCTAATAACATTGCTCGTCAAATTGAAGGTCGTATCGCCTACAGAAGAGCAACTAAGATGGCCATTGCTTCTACAATGAGAATGGGTGCTGAAGGAATAAAAATTCAAATCTCCGGTCGTTTAAATGGAGCAGAGATGGCGCGTTCTGAAATGTATAAAGAAGGACGTACTCCTCTTCACACTCTAAGAGCAAATATTGATTACTGTTTAGCTGAAGCTTTAACAACTTATGGCTTACTAGGAATCAAAGTTTGGATCTGTAAAGGTGAGATTTATGGTAAACCAGATTTAACTCCAAATGCTGGATTGCGCGATGCTCGTGCACCTAAAGGTGGGAAATCAGGTTTTAATAGAAGAAAAAAGAAGTAGTCTTTAAATTTAATGTATTAGTACGATGTTACAACCAAAAAGGACTAAATTTAGGAGACAACAAAAGGGAAGAATGAAAGGTAACGCAGGTCGCGGAACTGAATTAGCATTTGGATCTTTTGGAATTAAATCACTTGAAACAAAGTGGTTAACTGGTCGCCAAATTGAAGCTGCTCGTGTTGCAGTTACCCGATATATGCAAAGACAAGGTCAACTGTGGATCAGAGTATTCCCAGATAAACCTATCACTAAGAAGCCTGCAGAGGTACGTATGGGTAAAGGTAAAGGGTCGCCAGAAGGATTCGTTGCTCCTGTTTCACCAGGAAGAATGTTATTCGAGTGTGAAGGTGTACCTTTTGAAGTTGCTAAAGAGGCTTTACGTCTTGCAGCTCAAAAATTACCTGTTACTACAAAGTTTGTCGTAAGACGTGATTATGTTGAAAATTCAAATGATTAATCATGAAGAATTCAGAAATTAAAGAGTTAACAACACAGGAAATAGTAGAAAAGTTGGACGCTGACAGATCAGCATTAACTCGATTCAACCTAAATCACGCTATTTCACCTTTGGAAAATCCTTTGCAAATCAAGGAAACCAGACGTAATATTGCAAAATTGATGACGGAATTACGTCAGAGGCAATTAACTGAAAAGTAAAAAAAAGTGATGGAAAGAAACCTTAGAAAAGAACGTATCGGGGTAGTGTTAAGCGACAAAATGGATAAAACCATAACTGTCGCAGTACACACTAAAGAAAAACACCCTATTTACGGTAAGTTTGTGAACAAGACTAAAAAATATACTGCTCACGACGAAGAAAACACCTGCAATGAAGGTGATACCGTAAAGATCATGGAAACCCGACCTTTAAGTAAAAATAAGACTTGGAGATTAGTTGAACTTATTGAAAGAGCTAAGTAATCATGATACAAACAGAAAGTAGACTATTAGTAGCTGATAACAGCGGAGCCAAAGAAGTTCTTTGTATTCGTGTGTTAGGCGGAACCAAAAAGCGCTATGCATCAATTGGCGATAAAATTGTGGTTACCGTTAAAAATTCAATTCCAGGTTCGGAGATGAAAAAAGGAACAGTAACCAAAGCCGTTGTTGTTCGTGTAAAAAAAGAGATTAGAAGAAATGATGGGTCTTATATCCGTTTTGACGATAACGCTTGTGTGTTATTGAATACAGCAGATGAAATGAGAGGAACCCGTATTTTTGGTCCTGTTGCAAGAGAATTACGTGAAACAAACATGAAGATCGTATCTCTAGCTCCAGAAGTATTATAATCTTGTAAACTTAGAACAATGCGAAAAAAGTTACATATTAAAAAGGGTGATACCGTAATTATTAACGCAGGGGAATCTAGAGGCCAGGAAGGTAAAGTTTTAGAAGTGATTGTTGACAAACAACGTGCGATCGTTGAAGGTGTTAACATGATGTCTAAACATACCAAACCTAACGCAGCTAACCCTCAAGGCGGTATTATTAAGAAAGAGGCTCCTATTCACATTTCAAATTTGAATGTGAAGGATCCTTCTACTGGGAAAGCATCCCGAATTGGTAGAAAAATGAATGACAATAATAAATTAGTTAGATACGCTAAAAAGTCAGGGGAGGAGATTAATTAATGAGTTATACACCATCTCTTAATAAACAGTATTCAGAAGAAGTTGTTCCAGCTTTAATTAAGGAATTCAACTATAAATCTGTAATGCAAGTTCCTAGATTAACGAAGATAGTACTTAATCAAGGTGTTGGACAAGCAATTGCTGACAAGAAAGTTTTAGAATTCTCATTGAATGAATTAACTTCTATTACTGGACAAAAAGCAGTATCTACTCTATCGTCTAAAGATATTTCTAACTTTAAGTTACGTAAAGGTATGCCAATTGGTACTACTGTAACATTACGTCGTGAGCGTATGTACGAATTTCTTGAGAAATTAATTCGTGTTGCTTTACCACGTATACGTGACTTTAAAGGTATTAATAGCAAATTTGACGGACGAGGAAACTATACTTTAGGTATTGAAGAACAAATCATTTTCCCTGAAATCATTTTGGATGAAGTGAATAAGATTATGGGTATGAATATTACCTTTGTTACTTCTGCAAATACCGATGAAGAAGCTTATGCTCTTTTGAAAGAATTTGGATTACCATTTAAAAACATTAAAAAGTAATACGATGGCTAAAGAATCAATGAAAGCTCGCGAAGTAAAGCGTCAGAAATTAGTAGAAAAATACGCAGCTAAAAGAGCTAAATTAAAAGAGGAAGGTGACTATATCGGTCTTAGTCGTTTACCTAAAAATTCTTCACCTGTTAGATTACATAACAGATGTAAATTAACTGGTCGTCCTAAAGGATATATGAGACAATTTGGTTTAAGTCGTATCACATTTCGTGAAATGGCTTCAGCTGGTTTGATCCCAGGTGTTCGTAAAGCGAGCTGGTAAGAAACAACAACGTTTGTAAAAGAACTATTGTTAAATATTGTCCCGAGCAATCGGGATCAATTTAATTTTTATATAATGACAGATCCAATAGCAGATTTTCTTACTCGTTTGAGAAATGCAATTATGGCTAACCACAAAGTGGTTGAAATGCCTGCATCAAACGTGAAAAAAGAAATGACAAAAATTCTTAAGGATAAAGGATATATCCTTAATTACAAATTTGAGGATGATGGTTTGCAAGGCAAAATTAAAATTGCTTTGAGATATCATCCAGAGTCTAAGATTCCAGCAATTAAGGATCTTAAACGTGTCTCTAAGCCAGGTTTAAGAAAATATTGTGGAGCTACTGAATTGCCTCGCGTACTAAACGGTTTAGGTATTGCTATCTTATCTACTTCTCAGGGAGTAATGACTGATAAGGAAGCTCGCCAAAAACATGTTGGTGGTGAAGTATTGTGTTTCGTTTACTAATAAGGGAGGAAAAAAGATGTCAAGAATTGGAAAAATGCCTATCGATTTGCCTGCCGGAGTTGAAGTAAAGGTAAACAAGAATAATTCAGTGGTGGTTAAAGGGCCTAAAGGTGAACTAACCCAACAGGTTAATCCTGTAATCAAAGTAACAGTTGAAGAAAACTCTATCGTTTTAGAGCGTCCAACGGATCAGAAACCTCATAAAGCAATGCATGGTCTTTATCGTTCATTAATACACAACATGGTTGTTGGTGTAACTGAAGGATATAAAACTGAGCAAGAGCTTGTAGGTGTTGGTTATCGTGCGACTTCTAATGGTCAGATATTAGAGTTGGCTTTAGGTTACTCTCACTTGATTCATATGGAGATTGCATCGGAAGTTAAAGTAACAGCTGTTACTGACAAACGTGCTAATCCAATTATTACTCTTGAGAGTTGCGATAAGCAATTGGTTGGTCAGGTTGCTGCAAAGATTCGTTCTTTCAGAAAACCAGAGCCATATAAAGGAAAAGGTGTTAAATTTGTTGGAGAACAGCTAAGAAGAAAAGCTGGTAAATCTGCGGGTAAATAATTTCTAAAACAGTAAATTATGGCTTTAACTAAGCGCGAAAGAAGACTTAGAATTAAAAGAAGAGTTCGTAAGTCAATTTCTGGAACTGCCGAAAGACCAAGAATGTCAGTTTTTCGTTCAAATAAGCAGATTTCAGTACAAATTATAGATGATATTACTGGGAAAACCATGTTATCTATTTCATCTCTAGTAAAAGATATTGCTGAGAAGAATGGTAGTAAATCAGAACAAGCAGAATTCGTAGGGCAAGCAATTGCTGAGAAAGCTGCAACTGCTGGTATCTCTGAAGTAGTATTTGATAGAAATGGTTACTTATACCATGGTAGAGTTAAATCTTTAGCGGACGCTGCTCGTAAAGGTGGCCTTAAATTTTAAGTATTATGGCAGATAAGAATATTAAGACTAGCGACGCAGAACTTAAAGATAAACTGGTTGCAATTAATCGTGTTACTAAAGTAACAAAAGGTGGACGTACTTTTAGTTTTTCAGCAATTGTTGTTGTTGGAAATGAAAATGGACTAGTAGGTTGGGGGCTTGGAAAAGCCAGCGATGTTGTTAGTGCAATTTCTAAAGGTGTAGATGCTGCTAAGAAAAATCTGATTAAGGTTCCAGTATTTAAAGGAACAATTCCTCACGATCAACTTGCACGTTTTGGTGGAGCAGAGGTTTTCATTAAGCCTGCTTCTCATGGTACTGGTGTAAAAGCTGGTGGTGCGATGCGTGCGGTACTTGAGAGTGTTGGTGTAACTGATGTACTTGCAAAGTCAAAAGGTTCATCTAACCCTCATAACCTTGTGAAAGCTACTATTGCTGCTCTTGGAGAATTAAGAGATGCTCATACTGTAGCTGATCATAGAGGTGTTTCATTAGATAAAGTGTTTAACGGTTAAACTAAAGAAATGGCTAAGATTAAAATTACCCAAGTTAAGAGTAAAATAGGGAGTAACGCTCGCCAGAAGAAAACTTTAGAAGCATTAGGATTGATAAAGATCAATTGTACTGTTGAGCACGAGGCTACACCTCAAATTAAAGGAATGGTTGCAAAGGTGAGTCATCTAGTTACCGTTGAAGAATAAAAATTGTTAATATTTTAGCATAAATATATTATGGACTTAAGTAACTTAAAACCCGCAGCTGGCTCTGTTAAGACAAATAAAAGAATCGGTCGCGGTCAAGGATCTGGTAGAGGAGGTACTTCTACTAGAGGACATAAAGGTGCAAAGTCAAGATCTGGATACTCTAAAAAAGTTGGTTTCGAAGGTGGTCAAATGCCTTTACAACGTCGAGTTCCTAAGTTTGGATTTAAGAATATTAATAGAGTTGAATACAAAGCTATTAATATTGAAGTATTGCAAGTGTTAGCTGAGAAAAATAACATTACAACTATTGATGAAGAAGTTTTAATTAACGCAGGAATGTGTAGTAAAAATGACAAAATCAAAGTTTTAGGTAATGGTGTATTATCTGCTAAACTAGAAGTTAAAGCTCATGCGTTCTCTAAATCTGCTCAATCTGCGATTGAAGCGGTAGAAGGAACTGTTGTTAAATTGTAAGATTAGATAATGAAAGGTTTAATAGATACATTGAAGAACATCTGGAAGATTGAAGATTTAAGATCAAGAATCTTAACAACTTTAGGACTTCTATTGGTTTACCGTTTAGGAACCATGATTGTGTTGCCGGGGATAGACCCAGCTCACTTAGGCGCGTTAAAATCTCAAACTGCTGATGGCGTGTTAGGTTTGTTAGATATGTTTTCAGGGGGTGCATTTTCAAATGCGTCAATTTTTGCCCTAGGAATCATGCCGTACATTTCTGCATCTATTGTTATTCAGTTAATGGGAATTGCTGTACCTTACTTTCAACGTTTACAACGTGAAGGTGAGAGTGGTACACGTAAAATCAATCAGATTACACGTTACCTAACCGTCTTTATACTTGTTCTTCAAGCACCAGGATATTTATTAAACCTTCACTCAACATTGCCAGAGTCAGCTTTCATATTAAAAGGCTTTTTCTTTACTGCATCTTCGATGGCTATGCTTGCAGCCGGATCCATGTTTATCATGTGGTTAGGTGAAAAGATTACAGACAAAGGTATTGGTAACGGTATTTCTATCATCATTATGATTGGTATTATTGCTCGTTTACCTTTTAACTTTGTTGCAGAACTTGGATCAAGATTAGAAGGTCAAGGTGGTGGATTAATTCTATTCGTCCTTGAATTTATAATCTTGTTTGTGGTATTTGCTCTTACTATTTTATTAGTACAGGGTACAAGAAAGATTCCAGTACAATATGCTAAACGTATTGTGGGAAGCAAGCAATATGGTGGCGTTCGTCAGTACATTCCTTTAAAAGTGAATGCTGCAGGTGTTATGCCAATCATTTTTGCTCAGGCTATTATGTTTTTGCCTATGGCATTTGTAAATTATGCGAGTTCAGATTCATTATCAGGAGTGGCTGCTGCTTTAAGTAATTATACAGGATTTTATTACAATGCTCTGTTTTTTGTAATGATTGTGTTGTTTACTTATTTTTATACAGCTATTACAGTTAATCCAACGCAAATGGCTGAGGATATGAAAAAGAATGGTGGTTTTATTCCAGGTGTTAAGCCTGGTAAGAACACTGTTGATTTCTTAGATACTGTAATGTCTCGAATCACTTTACCAGGTTCTATATTTTTAGGTTGGGTTGCAATTATGCCTGCCTTTGCAATGATAGCTGGTATTAATAGTGGTTTTGCTCAATTTTTCGGAGGTACTTCATTATTGATTTTAGTAGGTGTTGTTTTAGATACTTTACAACAAATCGAGAGTCATTTATTGATGCGTCATTATGATGGTTTAATGAAGTCTGGAAGAATTAAAGGTAAATCTCCAGCAGGAGCTGCTGCTTATTAAAATATTTTTGCTTTCTTTGCAAAATGATTTTCACAAAACTGAGGAGGAGATAGCGTTACTTGAAAAAGTAACATGCTGGTGGCTACGACTTTTAGAGAAATCTTAAAGATAAATGCCCTAGCATATCACTCTAACGTTGGTCAAATTGCTGAAGAATATATAAGGGATTATGATTTTAAATCAGGATTCCTTGGTTACGATGGGTTCCAAAATACAATGTGTATGTCATTAGACAAACAACTTGTAGATGGTATTCCGTCTTCCTATAAATTGAAAGATGGTGATATTTTATCTTGCTATTATGATGTGTTGTTAATTAACTTTCATGTTGATTTACCATATGCATCTAAGTAGATGAAGTAAAACTTGAAATTAAATCGTTACTAAAAGTAACTAAGGAAGGTCTTTGTAAAGGCATAACTAAAGCAGTCGAATGATAACTTTTGTGTGATTTCGGCTATACCATTCAAAAATATATAAGAAAAATATTTTTCTGATGTGTTAGGAATGGTAAAACACGGAATTGGTAAGGGTTTTAAGATGATCCTGAGGTTCCAGTTTTGGTAAATAGTTTAGAGATCTGAAATTGAAAAGTGGTTTAGTATTTTTATTAATCTATGATTGATTTAAGAACGAAAGATGTTTACTAGAATGAAGATGGTTTGGTGTTTATCACCGCAGATGGTTTACCTTCTGCATATTTTACTGCACTTTTGTAGTTAGTGATGATGAAACTCAAATCCTTTTTAGTTTTGAATTTATTGAGGAATATAATAACATATAATACAATTATTACTTATGGCTAAACAGCCTTCAATAGAACAAGACGGTACCATTACCGAAGCATTATCAAATGCTATGTTTCGTGTAGAGCTCGAGAATGGACATGTGATAACAGCACATATCTCTGGAAAAATGAGAATGCACTATATTAAGATCTTGCCTGGGGATAAGGTTAAAGTTGAAATGTCACCTTATGATCTTACTAAAGGGCGAATTACTTTTAGATACAAAAATTAAATTTCGATAAAATGAAGGTAAGAGCATCTGTAAAGAAACGTTCTGAAGATTGTAAGATCGTTAGAAGAAAAGGACGTTTGTATGTGATTAATAAGAAGAATCCTAAGTTTAAACAACGTCAAGGATAATTAAGTTAATTTGTAATTAAATAAATAAATAATTTTATGGCTAGAATTGTTGGAGTCGATTTGCCTCAAAACAAAAGAGGAGTTATTAGTTTAACTTACATCTTTGGAATTGGTAGAAGCGCCGCAAAACAAATCCTTGATGAAGCTGGAGTTAATCCAGATACTCAGGTTAAGGACTGGACAGATGATGAAGCTGGAAAGATTCGTCAGGCTATTAACGAAAAATTCACAGTAGAAGGTGAATTGCGTTCTTTAAACCAACTGAATATTAAGCGTTTGATGGATATTGGATGTTATAGAGGGATTCGCCACCGTGTTGGTTTACCATTGCGCGGACAGAGAACTAAAAATAACTCCCGTACTAGAAAGGGTAAGAGAAAAACAGTTGCTAACAAAAAGAAAGCAACTAAATAATTTTTAAGTTATGGCAAAGAAGTCAGTATCAGTTAAAAAGAAAGTTGTTAAGGTTGAAGCATTAGGACAAGTGCACATCCACTCATCATTCAACAACATTATTATCTCAATGACCAATAATACTGGTCAGGTTATTTCTTGGTCTTCGGCCGGTAAAATGGGATTTAGAGGTTCTAAAAAGAATACTCCATATGCAGCTCAACAAGCAGCATCCGATTGTGCTAAAAAAGCTCATGATTTAGGTTTGAGAAAAGTCAAAGCATACGTTAAAGGTCCTGGTAATGGACGTGAATCTGCTATCCGCGCCGTGAATTCTTGCGGAATTGATATCGCAGAAATCATCGACGTAACACCTCTACCTCATAACGGTTGTCGACCACCTAAGAGACGTAGAGTATAATTAAAATTCAGCTTAAATTTCGTTCGGTTTTTTTTTCTTTTGATATCCTCTCAAGAACAGCGGCCTTTTTAAAAACCGATAACTTTTTAAGTCACTTAACGTAAAAAAATTAAATTTAATAAGAGATGGCTAGATATATAGGACCAAAGAGTAAAATTGCTAGAAAATTTGGAGAGCCAATTTTTGGACCTGATAAGGCATTTGAAAATAAAAACTACCCTCCAGGACAACACGGTAACAGCCGTAGAAGAAATAAAATGTCTGAATATGGGGTTCAGTTAAAAGAGAAACAAAAAGTAAAATACACTTACGGTGTATTAGAAAAACAATTCTCTAACTTATTTAAAAAGGCTGCAGCAAGTAAAGGTATTACTGGTGAAGTATTGTTACAACTCCTAGAATGTCGTTTAGATAACGTTGTTTATAGATTAGGCGTTGCTCCAACAAGATCAGCTGCTCGTCAGTTGGTTAGCCACAAACATATTACTGTAAACGGTCAGGTTTGTAATATCGCTTCATTTTCAGTAAAAGGTGGGGATATCGTAGGAGTTCGTGAAAAATCGAAGTCTCTAATTGCTATTACCGATTCTTTATCTACTGCAAGATACAACCAAGCATCTTGGTTGGAGTGGGATAATACTTCCCTTAGTGGCAAGTTTTTAAACATTCCAGAAAGAACTGAGATTCCTGAGAACATCAAGGAGCAGTTAATCGTTGAATTGTATTCTAAATAAAAATAGTTAATCAATATTTTATGGCAATATTAGCTTTCCAAAAACCGGACAAAGTTATTATGCTCGACGCTGACGATAGATTTGGAAAATTCGAATTTCGTCCATTAGAGCCAGGATATGGTATTACAATAGGTAACGCCTTAAGAAGAATATTACTTTCTTCTCTAGAGGGGTATGCTATTACTACTATTAAGGTTCAAGGTGTTGATCATGAGTTTTCTACTGTACCAGGTGTTATTGAGGATGTAACCGAAATGATCCTGAACTTTAAACAAGTTCGGTTTAAACAAAAGGTTGAAGAAGTAGATAGCGAGTTGGTAACAGTTACCATTTCTGATCAAGATACTTTTACAGCAGGCGATATCAACAAGTTTCTAACTGGTTTCGAAGTGTTGAATCCTGAGCTTGTGATTTGTAGATTGGATAGCTCTGCCAAATTACAATTGGATTTAACTATCAATAAAGGTCGTGGGTATATTCCTTCTATAGAGAATAAACCAGTTGATGCTGAATTTGGAGTCATTCCAATTGATGCTATTCACACACCAATTAAGAACGTTAAGTTTGATGTTGAGAATTACCGTGTAGAACAGAAGACTGACTATGAAAAGTTGATTTTCGAAATTACTACTGATGGTTCAATTCATCCTAAAGAAGCGTTAAAAGAAGCTGCGAAAATTCTTATTTATCACTTCATGCTATTCTCAGATGAAAAGATTACTCTTGACACTGATGAGAAGTTTGCAAATGAAGAGTTTGATGAAGAGGTATTGCATATGCGTCAACTTCTTAAAACTAAATTGGTAGATATGGATCTTTCTGTAAGAGCATTGAACTGTTTAAAAGCTGCTGATGTTGATACATTAGGAGAATTAGTTCAATTTAACAGAAACGACCTATTGAAATTTAGAAACTTTGGTAAGAAATCCCTAACTGAATTAGATGATTTATTAGAATCATTGAATCTTACTTTCGGTATGGATATTTCTAAGTATAAATTAGATAAGGAATAAGGTAAAATGAGACATAGAAAGAAATTTAATCACCTAGGAAGAAAAGCTGCCCACAGAAAGGCTATGCTTTCAAATATGGCGTCTTCTTTAATCTTACATAAAAGAATCAGTACTACTACTGCTAAAGCGAAAGCTTTAAGAATGTATGTAGAGCCATTGATTACTAAGGGTAAGGAAGATACTACTCATTCACGACGTGTTGTTTTTAGCTATTTAAAGCAAAAAGAAGCCGTTACTGAATTGTTTAGAGAAGTTGCTGTTAAGGTTGCGACTCGTAACGGAGGTTATACTCGTATTCTTAAGACAGGAAATCGTTTAGGAGATAACGCAGAAATGTGTATTATCGAACTAGTTGATTTCAATGCGACTTACGTAACAGAGAAAAAAGCTGAAGTTAAGAAAACGACACGTAGAAGAAAAAGCACTAAGAAAGCTGAAGCTCCTACTGAAGTTTCAGAAGCTAAAGAAGAAAAAGGTAAAGAGTAATCTTTCCTTTCATATATTCAAAGGGATAAAGTTTTACTTTATCCCTTTTTTAGTGTCCTGTAGTGTTTGCTAACGTTTGCGGAGATTGCCTTAAATTTGTTGAGGAAATATTGCGCATATGTGATTTTTAATGGTGACCTTTAGGACTGAAAACAAAATAGTTACTATCATTACTTTTATAATATATAAATACCGTAAGTTATGTCAGAAATGTCAGAAATTGTAAAGATTCATGGTCGTGAAATTCTTGATTCACGTGGAAATCCTACTATCGAAGTTGAAGTTACACTTTTAAGTGGTGATATGGGTCGTGCCGGTGTTCCTTCTGGAGCTTCAACTGGTGAAAATGAAGCATTAGAGCTTCGTGACGGAGATAAATCTCGTTACTTAGGAAAAGGTGTGTTAAAAGCGGTTGACAATGTAAACAATGTTATTGCTCCTGTTATTTTAGGTATGGATGCTACTAACCAAGTTGCTATCGATAAAGCTATGATCGCTCTTGACGGTACAAAAACTAAATCTAAATTAGGTGCTAACGCAATGTTAGGTGTTTCTTTAGCTGCCGCTAAAGCTGCTGCTCTATATTCTGAGTTACCATTGTATCGTTATATTGGTGGTGCTAATGCTAATGTCCTTCCAGTTCCAATGATGAATATCGTTAATGGTGGATCTCACTCTGATGCAACTATCGCATTCCAAGAGTTCATGATTCGTCCTATTGGAGCTACATGTTTCCGTGAGGCTTTAAGAATGGGTGCTGAAGTATTTCACGCTCTTGCTAAAGTTCTTAAAGGAAAAGGTCTTTCTACTGCTGTAGGTGACGAAGGAGGATTCGCTCCAATGTTGGCTGGTACTGAGGATGCTATTGAATGTATTCTTACTGCTATCAAAAACGCTGGTTACAAAGCTGGTCGTAAAGAAGATGGTGGTGATGTTTCAATCGCTATGGATTGTGCTGCTTCTGAATTTTTCAAAGATGGTGTATATGATTACAGTATTTTTGAACCTAATGGCGCTAAAAGAAATTCTGATGAGCAAGCTGCTTACCTAGCTGAACTTATTGCTAAGTATCCTATCGATTCTATTGAAGATGGTATGGATGAAGGTGATTGGGACGGATGGGTTGCTTTAAATGCTCTTATTGGTGACAAATGTCAAATCGTAGGTGACGATTTATTCGTAACTAACGTTGATTATTTAGCTAAAGGAATTGAGCTTAAAGCTGCTAACTCTATTTTGATTAAAGTTAACCAAATTGGTACTTTAACAGAAACTTTAAATGCTATTGAAATGGCTCACCGTGCTGGTTATACTTCAGTAACTTCTCACCGTTCTGGTGAAACTGAAGATGCTACTATCGCTGATATCGCTGTTGCAACTAACTCTGGTCAAATTAAAACAGGTTCTTTGAGCCGTTCTGATCGTATGGCTAAATACAACCAACTTCTTCGTATTGAAGAAGAATTGGGAGATAACGCTGTTTTTGGATGCTAATGATTAGTACCCACATATTATAGAAAGAGGAGTCGTTAGACTCCTCTTTTTTTTTATTTCATTTTTTATATATTTTCTATCTGAAAATATTATAGTTAAAGTCAAAAAATGACTTTGAAAGACATTTGTCTATCTTTAGTTCCAGATCATCATTTATAGGAGTTTTTTAGTTAATATCAGATTGATAATTAGATTTCAATAGCTTTCTTCCATTTTTTGTAAATTTAGTTTTCCCACCTTTTACTTTAAATTAATTTTAATAGTTTTTCTATTAGTTCCTTTATAAGCAACATTTTGATTCTAGATTTGACCTTTTCAAGTATTCAGTAATTTATATTTGATTGCAACCCTACTCATTGTTTCTTATATACGCTTTTACTTGAGTCTGATGTCGTTTTTATAACTGATTAAATATTAGAATTGAGTATCTTACCTGATAGATTATCTTACTATGATTGTTTGAAATCTTTAAACAAAATTGTTTTATACTTTTTTATTTAAGCAAAATAGATTTTAAATAGAACACTCCATTAGTTTTTTTATTTTTGTGTGAGATTGATAGTTAAGTACCGATTATAGAGACTTAATATCTATTATCAATCTTTAAATTTTGAAATAGAATTAAAATATATATAAATGGCAGACGATAAGAAGATTATTTTTTCGATGGAGAGAGTTAGCAAAACTTTTTCATCTCAAAAAAAAGTATTGAATAATATCAACCTTTCTTTTTTCTATGGAGCGAAGATTGGAATTATTGGTCTTAATGGATCAGGTAAATCTACGTTGATAAAAATTATTGCAGGACTGGAACCTTCCTATGATGGACATGTTGTCTGGTCTAAAGATCACAATATTGGTTATTTAGCTCAGGAGCCAGACTTGGATGATACTAAAACTGTTAGACAAGTTGTTGAAGAAGGTGTACAAGAGATTGTAGATTGTCTGGCAGCTTACGAAGCAGTTAATTTGAAGTTTGGTGATCCTGAAGTATTGGATAATCCAGATAAGATGCAAGCTGTAATGGATGAGCAGGCCGAGCTTCAAGAGAAAATAGATCATTTTGATGCTTGGAATCTGGATACAAAACTCGAACGTGCAATGGATGCGCTTCGTTGTCCTGAAGGTGATGCTATAGTGAAACATTTATCAGGAGGAGAGCGTCGTCGTGTTGCACTTTGTCGTTTATTATTACAAGAACCAGATATACTTCTTCTTGATGAGCCAACTAACCATTTGGATGCTGAATCTGTTGAATGGTTAGAGCAACATCTTGCTCAATATAAAGGAACTGTTATCAGTATTACTCACGACCGTTATTTCTTAGATAATGTAGCTGGTTGGATTCTTGAATTGGATCGTGGTGAAGGTATTCCTTGGAAAGGGAATTATAGCGAATGGTTAGATCAGAAGACTAAGCGTATGGCTAATGAGGAAAAAACGGCTAGTAAGCATCGTAAAACTCTTGAGCGCGAGTTGGAGTGGGTTCGTATGGCTCCTAAAGCTCGTCAGGCTAAGAATAAAGCCCGTTTGAATGCTTACGATAATATGATGAACGAAGATTTAAAGCAGAAGGAAGAGAAGTTAGAAATCTTTATTCCTAATGGTCCTCGTTTGGGTAATAAGGTTATTCAAGTTAAAGGTGTTTCCAAGGGATATGGGACTAAATTGTTGTACGAAAATTTAGAATTCGAATTGCCTCCTGCAGGTATTGTAGGTATAATCGGACCTAATGGTGCAGGTAAAACAACCCTTTTTAGAATGATAATGGGGCTTGAAACACCAGATAAAGGAACATTCGAAGTGGGCGAAACGGTGAAGGTTGGTTATGTCGATCAACAGCATGCTGCCATCGATCCTGAGAAAACGGTATATGAAGTTATTTCTGGTGGTGCTGATTTAATGAATATTGATGGTCGTACGCTAAATGCTCGTGCCTATGTAGGACGATTTAATTTTATTGGTGCCGATCAAGAAAAGAAATGCGGTGTATTATCGGGAGGTGAACGTAACCGCTTACACTTGGCTCTAACGCTTAAGGAAGAAGCTAACGTTCTTTTACTCGATGAGCCTACCAATGATATAGATGTGAACACGCTTCGTGCTCTTGAAGAGGGCTTGGAGAATTTTGCAGGTTGTGCCGTGGTTATTTCTCACGACCGTTGGTTTCTCGATCGTATTGCAACGCATATACTCGCTTTCGAAGGCGATTCTCATGTACAATTCTTCGAAGGTGGTTATAGCGATTACGAGATTAATAAGAAAAAGCGGTTGGGAGATGTTGGACCTAAGCGTATCAGATATAAGAAACTGATAGCAGATTAATTTTATTAACTTATAATTGAGGGAAGAGAACGGATTGGTTTTCTTCTCTTTGTTTTTGTAAATTGCTCGTATTAATTTAAAACAAAAAAAACATGACATACTTTAGAACACCACACGAAGAAAGAAATTGGGCTATGTTTTGTCACTTGGGTGGCTTAGTCAATTTTATTCCATTTGGGAATATTATTGTGCCTCTCATTTTATGGAGTATGCGTAAGGACGAATCGGAATTGGTTAATCGAGAAGGAAAAAAAGCACTAAATTTTCAAATTTCATTTACGATTTATATGCTTGTTGCTTTTATTCTTGTTTTTGTTATTATTGGGATATTAGCCCTAATTGTACTCGGTTTATTGAATCTTATTCTTGTGATAATCGCTGTTGTTAAAACATTAAATAATGAAGAATTTGAGTATCCTATGAGTATTAAGTTTATTCAATAATGCTTCGGCAAGCTCAATAATCCTTCTTTGTTAGCTCATTAACTGTACTTCGATCACTTGAGCATTGTATAATTATCATCTCATCAAATTAACTTATTATCAAAAAAATGTCATCATTTTCAATTTATAAGCTGATCTATTTTATAGGATTGGCTTTAATTTTTATTGGCGGTTATCGCTTATACAATCACTTGATCTTTGGGAATATTATAATCTCGATAGGTTTGTTAACTTATGCTTTTGTACAACTTTTCTTATTAATAAAGCAAGGTTTAAGCAATTGGCATCTGTTTGAGTATACTAAAACAACTGTAAATATTTTATTTATTGTATCGGTAGTTTTATTGATAGGATTTGAATTGAAAGCTTGGTTTTACCCTTTAGTTTTAGGCATGTTACTCGACTTTCTTGCTAATATATTTAGGCGAGTCAATCGTTCTTAATTCAAAATTATATAAGTATCAGGAAACAGATACTTTTTTTTTGTTTTAACACGAAGTATAGAGCTTTTATATAAAGGGTGGGAACTCTGAAAATATTTAATATTTTTGTATTATAATTTGATGGCGAAATTTATTCTATAGTCTGTAGAAGACAAGAAAAGAAGATTTCTATTCAAAAAATATAAACACATTAACCAATAAAAAGAAAATAAATGGCTCAAAAACCGTCAATTCCTAAGGGAACGAGAGATTTCTCACCTGTTGAAATGGTGAAGCGAAATTACATATTCGATACCATAAAAGAGGTGTTTCAACTCTATGGTTTTATGCCCATCGAAACACCATCGATGGAAAATTTGTCTACCCTAATGGGCAAGTATGGCGAAGAAGGTGATAAATTGTTATTTAAGGTCCTTAATTCAGGAGATTTTATCTCTAAAGTAAGACCTGAAGTTCTTGAAGCACGTAATTCGCTAAAGTTAACTAATAAAATAAGTGAAAAAGGTTTACGTTACGATCTAACTGTTCCTTTTGCTCGTTACGTTGTGCAGCATCGTAACGATATATCTTTTCCTTTCAAGCGTTATCAGATACAGCCCGTTTGGAGAGCTGACCGTCCACAAAAAGGTCGTTATAGGGAGTTCTATCAGTGCGATGTTGATGTTGTTGGTAGTAATTCTTTATTGAACGAAGTGGAGTTGATCCAAATAGTTGATGAAGTGTATAAGCGTTTAAAGCTAAATATACTTGTAAAACTTAATAATCGTAAAGTTCTTGCTGGTATTGCAGAGATTATTGGCGAGGCTGAAAGAATTATTGATATTACAGTAGCTATAGACAAACTGGATAAAATTGGCTTGGATAATGTGAATTTGGAGATGCTAGAGAAGGGTATTCCTCAAGAAGCAATTGATACGCTTCAGCCAATTATCCTTTTATCGGGGACCAATACTGAGAAACTGGCTAAGTTGAAAGTGGTACTTGCTGCTTCGGAAGTTGGAATGAAAGGTGTAAAAGAATTGGAAACTGTATTTTCATATTTAGCCGATCTTGACGTAAGTACTGAAGTAGAGATGGATTTGACTCTTGCCCGTGGGTTGAATTATTATACAGGCGCTATCTTCGAAGTAAAATCGAAAGATATGGAGTTTGGAAGTATAACAGGTGGTGGTCGTTACGACGATTTAACTGGGATATTTGGATTGAAGGATGTTTCGGGTGTGGGTATCTCTTTTGGTGCCGATCGTATTTACGATGTGCTTGAACAAATGGATAAATTTCCTGCAGAGACAGTGAGTACTACAAAGATTATGTTTGTTAATTTTGGTGAGAAAGAAGAAAAATATTGTTTACCAATTTTAGCACGTTTAAGAGCTAAGGGAGTGAAGGCTGAGATTTTCCCTGATTCTGCTAAAATGAAAAAACAAATGAATTATGCCAATGACAAACATATTCCGTTTGTGATAATGGTTGGTGAAATGGAGATGGAAGAAGGTTTATTGAGTTTAAAAGATATGGAAACGGGTGATCAAATAAAACTTACGCCTGAAGCTTTAATCGAAAAATTAGCTTAGCTTGCACCATCGAGTTCAATTAGATTAAAATCGTGGTATCACTATGGATATGATATTTGGAATTTAATGGTATTTAAATTATTACAAGATAGAGCCGTAGAGACTATAGGTGGTGACATTCGTTGCCCCTGAGTTTTTGTGGAACCTAAGTTTTCAACAATAGGATATTTTTTATTGTTGATGCTATGATGTATGAATAGGCATTATTTATACATCATTTTTGAAATACATTTAATATACAAAACACTAAATACAAAATACAACATGTCTAATATTCACTTTATTAGTCCGGAGAAATTAACATTCTCTAAACTTGAAGAAATCCTTGAAAAAGGCTACAAGCTTGAATTATCAGAAGAGTCAAAAAAATTGATTATTGATTGTAAAGCATACCTTGATGCTACTATTGCTAAGGCTGATAAGCCTATTTATGGTATCACTACAGGATTTGGATCTCTGTGTAAGATTTCGATTCCTGAAGAAGATCTAAGTCAGCTTCAGTCTAACCTTGTTATGTCTCACGCTTGTAGTTTGGGTAACGTTATACCTGAAGACGTCATTCGTTTAATGCTTTTACTTAAAGCACATGCCTTATCATTGGGCAAATCGGGTGTTCAAATTGAAACTGTTCAGCGTATTATCGATATGTACAACAGTGATGTCCTTCCTGTTGTACGTCATTTAGGTTCACTAGGTGCATCGGGTGACTTAGCTCCATTGGCTAATCTATTTTTACCTTTATTTGGCGAAGGTGAAGTGATCTATGAAGATGAAATTCGTCCTTCTGCTGAAATATTGAAAATGTTTGGATGGGAGCCTATTAAATTAGGTGCTAAAGAAGGTTTAGCTTTATTGAATGGGACTCAGTTTATGAGTGCTCATGCTGTTTATGCATTACTTAAGGCATTTAAATTGGTGAAATATGCTGATATTATTGGTGCTATTTCACTAGAAGGTTACGATGGACGAATTGATCCTTTTTTGTCTCCAATACACGAAGCTCGTCCACACAATGGACAGATTGAAACAGCTCGAAATATTCGTACACTTCTTGAGGGTAGTGAGTTTATTGCTAATGAGAAGAAGAATGTACAGGATCCATATTCGTTTCGTTGTATGCCACAGGTTCATGGAGCATCAAAAGATGCGATTAACTATGTAGCTAGTGTTGTTGAGACTGAAATCAATTCAGTTACTGATAATCCAACAATTTTTGTCGAAGAAGATATGATTTTGTCTGGTGGTAACTTTCACGGACAGCCATTGGCTTTAGTTCTTGATTTTATGTGTATTGCTTTAGCCGAACTAGGTAGTATTTCTGAGCGTAGAACTTACCGTTTAATTTCTGGAGATAGAGATCTTCCAGAATTCTTGATTTCTGATTCCGGATTGAATTCAGGTTTCATGATTCCTCAATATGCAGCAGCATCTATAGTAAGTCAAAATAAACAATTGTGTACACCATGTTCTGTTGATTCAATTCCTTCTTCAAACGAGCAGGAAGATCACGTGAGTATGGGTGGTAACGCTGCGACTAAAACTTTATTAGTTGCTGATAACCTAGAGCGTATTTTAGCTATAGAGTTAATGAATGCTGCTCAAGCTATTGATTTACGTCGTCCAGGAAAATCATCTCCATTCTTAGAGTCATTCCTTAAGGAATTTAGAACTGCTGTAACTTTTAACGATAAGGATAGAGTTATGTACAAAGATATTGAAGCAGCAATTGAATTTCTTTCAGTTGGAAAATTTGAAGTTAACTAAGCTAACTTTTATTCTATAATGTATTAAGAGGCCATCTAAGTAAGATGGCCTTTTGTTGTTTTGTGTTTTTATACTGTTCTTTTTTAGTATGGAGCTTATTAATACGAGACTATGGGGTACAAAAAAAGGCCAGTGAATAAGTTCACAGGCCTTTTTTGTAGATTGTTTTTATTTTAATTTCTAGGAAGAAATTTTATTTAATGTTGTGATTATTTTTATCACTAAATCGGTACATGATTAAATCATATGATGGAATTGCTTTAACTTTTAAACGAATGCCGAATGTCGATTGCCATTTGCGACGTAAGGTCTTAAAGAAACCTTGATTGATATAAGCAGCTACAAAAGGGTGAACCTTAAGTGTTAATTCTTTTTCTTTTGATTTTTCAACGATACTTGCTAGTTGATCTTCAATTTGATCGGTAAGTAATACTGTTGGAGAAATTTCTCCAGAACCTTGGCATGTAGGACATTTTTCTTGAACAGCCATATGCATCTCTGGACGAACACGTTGACGAGTGATCTGCATTAAACCAAACTTACTTAAAGGAAGAATGTTGTGTTTGGTACGATCCTCACTCATCATTTCTTTCATCTTTTCGAAAAGCTTATGACGATTTTCAGCTGAATGCATGTCAATAAAATCAATAACAATAATACCACCCATATCACGAAGACGTAATTGACGTGCTACTTCTTGAGCTGCAGCTATATTTACTTCAAGAGCATTGGTTTCTTGATCGTTTCCAGCTTTTGATCGATTCCCCGAATTGACATCGATAACATGAAATGCTTCGGTGTGTTCAATGATAAGGTAAGCGCCGCTTTTAAACGAAACTGTTTTACCGAATGATGATTTGATTTGTTTATCGATACCTAATTGGTCAAAAATTGGAAGTTCACCTTTAATGTGTTTTACAATTTTTTCTTTTTCAGGTGCGATACTCGCTATATATTGTTTGATATCAGCAGCAGCACTAGCATCGTTTACAGAAATACTTTCGAATGATGAATTTAGAATATCACGAAGTATAGACGTTGTGCGATTCATTTCACCTAACACTAAACCAGGAGGCGTGATATCACGAATGTTTAGGAAGGAATCTTCCCATCGTCCGATTAACCCACGAAGTTCTTTGTCTAGTTCAGCTACGCGTTTCCCTTCAGCAACTGTACGTACTATAACACCATAATTTTTGGGTTTAATACTTTGTAATAATTGCTTAAGTCTGGTTTTTTCTTCGGTGGATTTTAATTTCTGAGAAATAGATACTTTATCAGAAAAAGGCATTAAAACGACATTACGTCCAGCAAGTGAAATCTCTGAACATAAACGTGGTCCTTTAGTGGAAATAGGTTCTTTAGCAATCTGTACAAGAATATATTGTCCAGATTTTAAGATATCATTAATTTTCCCGTTTTTGTCGATATCGGGTTCCAATTTCATTCTAGAAATTGACATCCCTTTACCTTTACGTGCAATAGCTTGTTGTAAAAATTTATTTAATGTAAGGAATTGATGCCCCAAGTCAAGATAATGAAGGAAAGCATCCTTTTCATACCCAACGTCCACAAAAGCAGCATTTAAACCAGGCATAATCTTTTTCACTTTACCTAGATAAATATCGCCAACAGCAAATTGTATATTGCTTTTTTCCTTAGAAACTTCGACTAATTGCTTATTATTAAGCAATGCAATCACAATTTCATTAGGTTGTACATCAATTACAAGTTCATTACTCACTTGAAAGCTCCTATATTAAATTCAAAAAATACTTAATTATTACAAATAGATAAACCTAAAGTACTAAAAAGTTCTTTAGGTTTATACATTATACTCTTACTAATAAGCGTGATAAGAATTATTTTTTCTTATGACGATTTTTTCTTAATCTTTTTTTACGCTTGTGCGTAGCCATCTTATGTCTTTTTCTCTTTTTTCCGCTTGGCATAACTTAAATATATTAAAATTTGTTTTTAAAATCTGAGACTACTTTACATTTGTCTTTACTTTACTTACGAAAGTCTTCGCCGGTTTAAATGACGGAATAAAGTGCTCAGGAATAATAATAGTTGTGTTTTTAGAAATGTTTCTTGCAGTTTTCTCTGCTCTTTTCTTAACGATAAAACTTCCAAAACCTCTTAAATACACGTTTTTACCTTTAACAAGTGAACCTTTGATAGTATCCATGAAGGCCTCAACAGTTTTTTGTACTGTAATTTTCTCAATTCCCGTGTTTTTAGAAATCTCGTTAACAATATCTGCTTTAGTCATCTCTTAAAAATTCTTTAATTATCAATTATATACAACAGTTTTTTCTCAAAATCAGAATGCAAATATATATGATTTCTCTTTATTAAAGAAATCGAAAGCACTATTTTTGTGTGAAATCTACAAAAAAAAATAATTGTGTAACAATCTATGTGTATGTTGAATAGCGAAATTATAAACTGGTATGAATCCAATAAGCGGGATTTGCCTTGGAGAAACATCACTAATCCATACAATATTTGGATTTCAGAAATCATGTTACAGCAAACTCAAGTCGCTACGGTTATTGATTATTATCACCGATTTATGAGTAATTTTCCCACGATTAATGACTTAGCTTCTGCGACCGAACAAGAGGTTTTAAATCATTGGCAAGGATTAGGATATTATTCTAGAGCAAGAAGCTTACATCAAGCCGCTAGGACTATAGTGTCCGATTATGATGGTGTTTTCCCAAGTTCGTTTGATGAGATTTTAAAATTGAAAGGAATAGGTGTTTATACGGCATCTGCTATATCGGCTTTTGCATTTAATTTACCCAAAGCGGCTGTTGATGGAAATGTTTATCGTGTTTTGGCTCGTATTTTTGGTATTTATGAGCTGACAAATTCTTCTCAAGGGAAAAAAGTATTTCAAACCTTGGCAAATGAGCTAATGGATAATGCAGCACCTTATATATATAATCAGGCTATAATTGAGTTTGGAGCCTTATGCTGTACTTCTAAAAATCCTAAATGCGAAGATTGTCCAATTCAAGCACAATGTTTTGCTTATATAAATGGGGAACAAAGTTCATTACCCGTGAAGAAGAAAAAGATTAAAATTAGAGACAGATATTTTTACTACTTATATATACATGATGAAGAACGGTTTTTATTGCAGCAGAGAAGTGATGATGATATTTGGAGAAAAATGTTTGAATTTCCATTAATTGAAGCTGATAATAAAATAGATTTAGTAGATTTGATCGATTCTGAAGCTTGGTGTTCTTTTTTTGATGATGTAACGATTCACGTTAAGGATCATTTAGTGTCTAAGGTGCACAAGTTGAGTCATCAGAATTTGCATATTGAATTTATAGAAGTAAAAGTTGATGACATAAGTATCTTTTCTTCTCTAATTTCTGTAGATAGAGAATCGTCTTTAGATTATCCATTACCAAAACCAATCGAGTTATATTTAGCAAGACGTTAATCCTTATGTGAATAAAAATATTTTTATCTGTCTAAAAAAGTTTATAACTTTATTAATATAAATTTAAAAAATTAGCAATATGTCAGTTAATAAAGTAATTTTAGTTGGAAATGTAGGAGCAGATCCAGATGTTAAATACCTTGAAAATGGTGTGGCTGTATGTCGATTAAGTTTGGCTACAAACGAAACTTACACACGTAAAGAAGAAAAGGTCACTCAAACAGAATGGCATAGATTAGTTTTATGGCGTAAATTGGCAGAAACGGCTGAAAAACACGTAAAAAAAGGTGATTTACTTTATGTTGAAGGACGTTTAAGAAGCAATTCTTGGGAAGATAAAGAAGGCATTAAACGTTATACTACTGAAATATTTGTAGATTCTTTTAAATTCATTGGAAGTAGAGGAGATAAGGAAGTTCAGACATCTAATGTTGTTGAGAAATCTCAAACACAGTCTTCGGAAGCGAATGCTGCTGAGGACGCAACGGATGATCTACCATTTTAAAATATTGTTGAATTAAATGTTGGAAACCAACGATTTGTTATTGATATTAAACAATTTAGAAATTGTTTTTAAACCCCTAAACCTAAGTATCATTGCTGAAATATGTGCAATGGTACTTTTGTTGTTTTTTTCTGCTTTGATTTCTGGTTCAGAAGTTGCAGTATTTTCCCTGTCTCCTCAGAATTTGAGAGAGATTGAAGATACTCAAACGAATAAGAATAAAAAGCTATTAATGCTTTTAAGAATGCCAGAGAGACTGTTGGCAACTATTCTTATTGTGAATAATTTTGTAAATATTGCAATTGTTATTCTCTCAACGTATATAACATTCTCATTGGTTGATTTTAGTCAGGCTCCAACGATAGGCTTTTTTGTTCAGGTTGTCGTTGTAACATTTTTACTTTTGTTATTTGGCGAAATCATACCTAAAGTTTATGCGGCTCAATTTGCACTTCGTTTTTCGAGATATATGGCTTTACCTCTCATTTTCTTAGAAAAAATATCTAGACCTCTAGGAACAATTTTGATAAAGTCTACTTCATTAGTTAATAGGAGAATCTCAAAAAAACAGAACATTTCCATGGATGATCTTTCTCAGGCTCTTGAATTAACTGCTGATGAGATTACTGATGAAAAAGATATACTTGAAGGAATTGTCAAGTTTGGTAATATTAATGTTGATGAGATAATGAAAGCTCGTGTTGATGTTATTGCGCTTGATATCCATACTAGCTTTAGCAAGTTGAAATCGGTGATTATTGAATCTGGATTTTCACGTATTCCCGTTTATGATGGGGATTTTGATAATATGAAAGGTATTTTATATGTGAAGGATTTGTTACCACATCATCATAAACCGAATACGTTTAGGTGGCAATCTTTAATTCGCCCACCATATTTTGTTCCTGATACTAAGAAGATTAGTGACCTATTGGAAGAATTCCAGACTAAGAAAAACCATATGGCAATTGTGGTTGATGAATATGGAGGAACTTCTGGTTTAATTAGTTTGGAAGATATACTTGAGGAGATTGTTGGTGATATTACAGATGAACTTGATGACGAACAAGACTTTTATTCTCTCGAAGATGATGGTTCATACCTTTTTGAGGGTAAAACTTTATTGAATGATTTTTTTAAATTGATTGATATTGATGATGATGTGTTTAATGAAGTTAAGGGTGATGCTGATACTTTAGCAGGTTTGATTCTTGAAATGAAAGGTGAAATTCCTCATAAAAAAGAGACTTTTATATATAATGGCTTTGAGTTTATAATTGAAGCTGTGGATAATCGACGAATTAAGAAAATTCGTTTTAGGCTTCCCAAAAAGAATTAAGATATAATTTTGGCTTTTTGATTTAAATTGAAGTCTTGATAAGTGAGTTTCTTTTAAATTCATGCCAATTGTAACTCGTATAAATTTAAATTTGATTTCGTATGCTGAGGCATTCCCGTATTATAATTTTGTCAATTTTAGTTATTTTCTCATTTTTACCCATATCGTGCAAAGAAAAGGCAATGCCAAAGCCCAAAGGCTATTTTCGTATTGAATTTCCTGAGAAGAAATATGAGGTGTGGAATCAAAATTACCCTTTTAGTTTTGAATATTTAAAAAATGCACAGGTTTTAAAGGATAAAAGTAGTTTGGCAGAAAAGTATTGGTTAAATATTGAATATCCAAATTATAATGCAACTCTCTATTTGAGTTATAAGGAAGTTAATGAGAATCTCGACAAATATTTAGAAGATTCGCATCGCTTAGTTTATGAGCATGCTATAAAAGCTGATGCTATAGATGGTACAAGTTATATGAACGAACAGGAAAATGTTTATGGTACGGTTTATCGTATTCAAGGAAATGCAGCTTGTTCAGTTCAGTTTATTGCTACTGATAGTATAGAGCATTTTTTGAGGGGATCTCTATACTTTAACAATCATCCTAATTCCGACTCATTGGCTCCTGTTATACAATATATCGACAGGGATATTGTACACCTTATGGAGAGTCTTAAATGGAAGTAATCCTTAACACAGCTTTAAGAAGATTTTATGCCTTTAGTGAAGAATATCCAATTAAATGAAAGTTGTCAAATGGCTCTTTGGAAGATATCCGAGGAGCTTGATGAGCTATTGGTATGTGTAAGTCTGAATAAAGAGGATAGGATAAAACTTGATTCTTTTGGAAGTTTATCTCGTAAAAAAGAATTTATTGCGACTAGAATATTAGTTCAAGAGCTTTTGGGTAAGGGGATTACTATTGTAAATAACGAACATGGAAAGCCTTTACTAGTGAATTCTAATTATGAGATAAGTATTTCTCATAGTAAGGAATACGTTGGTGTTATGGTTGGTTTAGATCATGATATGGCTCTTGATATTGAATACTTATCTGATCGAGTATATCGAATTTGTAATCGATTTTTGAGTAAAGATGAATTATCCTTTATCTCGGAAGCTGATAAGCAATTACATATTTATCAACACTGGTGTGCTAAGGAGTGCCTGATAAAATTGTATGGGAAAAAAGACGCCCTTTTAATAGATGAGTTGAAAATATTTCCTTTTAAACCATCTCAATCTGTTTTTTCTGGAGAGTTTATACGCAAAAATTATTCAAAGAAGTTTAATTTTCAGCATCAGACTTTTGATTCTTATTTGATGGTTTGGTGCTGTCAAAAAAGAACCTAATAGGTTAATCCTTTAATTGGTGTTCCCATGCATCCCGAAGGTGGAGTTATTTTTAAGAAGTTTGATAAAGTGGGAACAATATCTTCAATGTCTAGTTGCTGATTGAGTTGTTGATTTTTAATTTTCCATCCATACAGAAACAAGGGAACTCTTCTCGATTGGCTGTACTGTGCCACAAGATCTCTTTCATTTTTTATTTGATTGACCCAGCCTGGTTCCAAAGTAATTATCACATCACCCGATCTTTTATGATTGAATGAACGCTGAATTTTATTCATAACGTCATGACTGTAGTTCGTTTGTATTAAATTGTGTGCAGGAATTGCTTTTGATACGCCAGAAAATTGAACTAGAAATTTGGCCGCTTTTGTTTGGACCTCTTCTAGTGTTAGTTTTTTGTTCTCTATAAGTTTTCTATTTAAGAAGATTTGTTGTGCATCGTAACCTAATATCCATTGTCCAGATCCGTAAGTTACGTTAAAGTACGATTTCAGAAGGGCAACGGCATTATATGAACTAAAATATCCGTGAGGAATACGTTGTTTTTCAAGATCTGATTGTAAGAAATTAGCTGCTTGATCAGCTGTGATGAATAGTAATACATTTTCCATTCCAACTTGCTCATCCAAAAAGGTGATTAAATCAGCAATATTTTTATCGAGTCTCGTAATGCAGTCTATCATTTCATCTGAATAAGGCGAGAAATTACGATGGTTATTGCCTAAACAAGAGAAGTTTATTGTGATTAAGTCACAATCATCATCTTTTCCTAAATTTTCATTGATGATTGTTGAAGTAGCAAAATCTTTTATTAATAGATTACCAGCAGGGTAATTTTTAATTGCATGATAGCCATATTTTTTCTTTTCCTTTTTAAGATCGTAATAAAAATAATCGTTCAACTTAAGTTTTGCTTTTATAATGTCAGTTGAATTTCCCTTATCATCCAAAGCTTTAGGAACCCATGGTTTGTTGAGATATTTATTAGGTAAGTCGGTAGCATTAAAATCATTTACCCAATTGAATAGTGTGTCTTGGTAATAAGAAGAGCTCGTGAATTTACCTTGAACACCATCTAACCAGTAAGCTGCATCTGCAGAATGTCCAGCCGAAAAAATTGCAGCTTCGCTGTTTAGTGCAACTCCGATTACTCTTGAGTATGGATTGTTCAATTTCATGAAATCACCTAAAGTAGGAGCAAGAAGTTTATGGGGTGATTTTGAGGCGATTGTATCTGTTATGCCTAGTTTTCGATATCTTTTATCGTAGGTTGCTGCTTCTGCTGTTTCAGAAATTCGATTGAACCATGCATGAGAAATTATTCCGTGACAGGCCGGCGGTGTTCCAGTGAAAATTGTAGCGTGGTCTACGCCTGTTTGTGAGTATTGGTAGTTATATTGAGTATTAGAGCTGAAAGCACCATTTTGAATTATTTTGTTGAAACCATCTTTAGAAAATAAATGAGCATATTTGTCGAAGTAATCACTTCTTAAATGATCTATTACGATTCCAACTATCAGTTTGGGTTGTTGGTTTATAGGTTTATTTATAGAATCAGTTTGGGCATTAGCTTTTAAAAAGCTGCAAATGATTAGAAAAAAACCTAAGATGGTGTATTTGATGTTCATGCTTTCAAAATAGATTTTGGAGAATGACTTTTTTATTAAAACAGCTTGTGTACTTGACTACCTAAAAAAACGGCGATTAGGCCTAGAAAGACACTTGCTCCTAAATAAAAGGCAAAAACAAGAAAGTCTCCAGTTTTCATCAAGCTAAATTCCTCGAACATAAATGAAGAGAAGGTCGTAAAGCCCCCACAAAAGCCAACGCTTAGGAAGATTCTAAGTTCTGGACTTATTATGTTTTTTTGTTCTGCAAGTGAGTAAATTATTCCAATTAATAAACAACCTAGTACATTTACGGCTAGTGTACCAATAGGTAAAATTGTTTGAAATATTCGGTTTACACCAAGTGTAATTAAGAATCTAGATATGCTGCCAAGGAAGCCTCCCAATCCTATAAGTAATAAAGTTCGAAGCATAGTAAATAATTATTTTCTAAAGCAAAGATAGAAATATTAGGATGTTAAGTTGAAAATGTAACATTTTTTAAAAAAAAGGCTGCCTTTTAAGGCAGCCTATAAATGTTTTCTAATCAAATTCGTTACACATTGAATCGGAAATGCATGATGTCTCCATCTTGAACAACATAGTCTTTACCTTCAACATTCATCTTTCCTGCCTCTTTACAGGCAGCTTCAGATCCTAAATTTGAAAAATCTTCGTACTTAATAACCTCAGCACGAATAAATCCTTTTTCAAAATCGGTATGTATAACGCCCGCTGCTTGTGGCGCCTTAGAACCTTTAGGATATGTCCAAGATCGAACCTCTTTTACACCAGCAGTGAAATAAGTTTCAAGTTCAAGTAGGCTAAATGCCGCTTTTATTAATTTGTTAACGCCTGGTTCTTTAAGACCAAGGTCTTCAAGGAACATTTGTTTTTCTTCGTATGACTCAAGTTCAGCAATGTCAGCCTCTATACCAGCTCCAACAATTATAACCTCAGCATTTTCATCTTTTACAGCTTCTTTTACTGCATCAACATATGAGTTACCTGTTTGAACTGAAGCTTCGTCAACATTACATACATATAATATTGGCTTGGTTGTTAATAAATGTAGGTCTTTACATACCAACTCATCTGCTTCGCTTAGTTCTACAGTACGAGCCGATTTTCCTTGCATTAAAACATCTATGTAACGAACTAATACTTCAGCTAAACGTTTAGCTTCTGGATTTTTACCAACTTTTGCGATTTTGGCCGCTTTTTGAAGCCTAGCTTCTACAGTCTCAAGGTCTTTAAGCTGAAGCTCTATATCAATGGTTTCTTTATCTCTAATAGGATCAACCGAACCATCAACGTGTACTATGTTGTCATTTTCGAAACAACGTAAAACGTGAATAATCGCATTTGTTTCGCGAATATTAGATAAGAATTTATTACCTAAACCTTCACCTTTACTTGCACCTTTAACCAAACCTGCAATATCAACAATCTCCATAACCGAAGGCTGTATCTTTTGTGGTTGTACCAATTCTGTAAGTCTAATCAAGCGATCATCAGGTATTGTAATTACACCTACATTTGGCTCGATAGTACAAAAAGGGAAATTAGCCGATTGTGCTTTTGCATTCGACAAACAATTAAACAAAGTGGATTTTCCAACATTTGGTAATCCTACGATTCCACACTGTAATGCCATGTTATATTTTATTTATTAATTTGCTGAGTTTCCAAAAATCTGTGCAAAAGTACATTTAAAATTTCGATGTGCCAATTCCCGAGATTATTATGAATGAATAATGTTAAATAGATGCTTTTGTAATTGAAATATAAGTCATAGTCTTTATAATTTTATTATTTTAGACATATGGTCTATAATCTCAATATAAAGTCTATTATCCTTATTGTGTTTTTATGTATACCCTTTAGTTTTTCTAATGCGCAAGAGCCTGCCTTTGGGAAATATGGATCAATTGATCGTCAAGTAAAAAAAACACCAGATAGTTTATCGAATAATATATTACATCTTCATCAATATCTCGATTCTATTGGCATTGATGATGAAGAAAGAATTAGGGCATTTTATATGTGGATTATCACAAACATCAAATATTCAGATCAGGTCGAGCTTCTTTACGACAAGCATATATATTTTTATATGGGTTCTAATAACTGCGCATCACCAGTTTGTGTTTTTAAAAAAAAGAAAGCTGTTTGCGAAGGTTTTTCTAATCTTTTCCAATTCTTTTGTTTGCAGTCCGGAATCGAAGCTTATACTATTGGTGGTTATATTTCAAAGAACGGAGTTTTTCAGGATAGAGCAACACATTCTTGGAATGCGGTTAAAATAAATAACGAATGGCGCTTTTTTGATTTAACGTGGGCTTATGCAAATCTTGAACACTATGGAATAAAAAGGAGTACTAATGAATTTTATATGGTTGATCCATATGAATTTGTTTTAAGTCATATTCCGCTTATACCTATGTGGCAGTTTATAGAAACGCCAGTTCCTCTTTTTGTTTTTAATATGGGAGATGAAATTATTAATAGTTTTTTAGAGAAGAAAAAGCCCAATTACAATTACTTGGATAGCCTTAAGCAATATAAGAGCTTAAGTACTCGAGATAAATGTCTTAAAACGGCTAACGAAATTTATAAAGCAAATGCTTCAAACAAGTATAATAGAGCTATTGAATATTATAGATACGCGTTTTTAATTTTACATTATCAAAGTTCGCTTGAAGATAAGAGTTTAGAAGAATTGGATATGGCAAGAGAGAATATTTTAGAGGCAATGAGATTATTTAAAACTTCAAATGATGTTTCATCGCAAATCATGTTTTTAAAAGCTCGAGATAATTCATTAGTTATTCAACACTGGATTCAAGTATTGCATAATGAGAAAATGAAATTAAGAAAGTGAGTTTTGCTTGGGGTAATTAGTTCGTAATTGGTGTTAGTATTTTATCAATTGTAGTAAGAATAAAATTTTCAGGAACTGAGAATGAATCTTCGTTAAGTTTTGTTTTAGAGGCATGATCCATTGTTATTATAGTTTTTTCTTTTTCATGAAAAATAATAACTTTTAGGGGAAGTCCATTTTTTCTAACTTTCATGTAAGAATTTAAATTAAAGTATGGAGCAACTCCGGAATGAAAAAAGAATACGTCTAAAAAGTCTTTAAACTTGGACATATCCCATCCCATATGAGGGAGTAAATTTTCTGCAATCCAAATTTCTTCTAATAATTTAACAGCGTTTCTAATTTCGTATTTACGAACAATATACTCTCCAACTGATGTGAAATTAGGCGTACTAATGATGTTGAAGTTGTCGTATATATTATAATCTGGGATGAGTAGATTTACTTCTACTTTTTGTGTTGTTATTTTTTGAAGATGATCCTTGCTTGTAATGTTTTGGTTTTTCAAAAACGAAGAATCGTTTAAAAGAAAGTTCTTATTCGTTTGCGTTTTTATTTTAGTTACAGCTTTTCTAAAATCAGTAACATTCCCAGACCAGTAAGTTTTGTTTTTTTGATTTAGAAAGTTGATTTTTTTTGAAAAAGAGTTGTAAAGATAAGTTGCATCTTTAGTAACCAATTTCATATTCTCTCCCTTAATATATATTAAAGTTCGATTTTGGTTTTTACCATTATTTGTGTAGAATTTAATTACCCAAGATTTATCCTTTGTAATATATTTCGTTATTAATAAAAATAAGATTAAAATAGTCGAAATGTAAATAGCTTTTTTAATCATTATTCGGAAAGAATAAAAATGAATTTATATTGATTAATCAAATCTACAAATAGTTTTATATCTTGAGCACACGTAATGTTCTTTTTTTAAGCAGAATGTTTCAATAGTTGCATCTATTGAATGTATAAAAGAAAAGACCTTTAAATTATACTGCCAGTTTTTAGTAGTATCTTGTTATTCAGTTTACGAATACTCTATCCTTTGAAGAAATTAATTACATATTGTTTTTTTATACTTTTATGTTTATTTGCTGTTCAGGCTTTTTCTCAAAAGATTAAAACAGTAAAAGACAAAACAAGAATACTGTTCATATTTGATGCGTCGCAGAGTATGAATGGTAAATGGGAGAATTCTATTAAGATGAATATTGCTCGTGATTTTCTGATTGAGATGATCGATAGCTTAGAATTTGAGAGTAATGTTGAAATGGCTCTTAGGGTTTATGGTCATCAAAGTTCATTCCCTCCTCAAGACTGTGAGGATACAAAACTAGAAGTTCCTTTCTCTGAAGATAATGCAGGAGAAATTCGTCAAACGCTTCGTTATTTAAAAGCAAGGGGAACTACGCCTATTGCTTATGCTTTATCTCAAGCGGCTACCGATTTTCCTAAGTCAAAAGAAGAAACTCGTAATTTGGTTATTCTAATTACTGATGGTGTTGAAGCGTGTGATGGCGATCCTTGTGCTGTTTCTGATGAATTACAAAAAAATGGAATTATACTTCAACCATTCATTATTGGGATTGGTCTAGATCGAAGATTCCATGAAAGTTTTGAATGCGTAGGCGAATTTTTAGAGGTTGATAAGGAGGAGGATTTTGGCGGTACGTTAAATTATGTCATATCTCAAGTTCTGGATAAAACGTCAATGCAAGTTAATTTATTGGATGAGAATGATAAGCCAACCGAGAGTGATGTAACGATGACTTTCTATAACCATAAAACAGGGAAGTTACGTTATCAGTATATGCATACATTAAATTATATAGGCATTCCAGATACTCTTTTTATTGACCCATTAATTTCATACGATATTACAATTCATACGATTCCTAATTTGCATGCAGATAGTATTAGAATAGAGCCAGGAAAACATTCTGTTGTTAGCTTTAAAGCTGTGCAGGGACGGTTGAAGATTATATCTCAGAGGTCTAATTTATTAGATAACTTGAGTTGTGTCGTTAAAAAAAATGAAAATACAATTAATGTACAGTCAATTAATAATTCCCAAAAGTATTTAATTGGAACTTATAGTTTGGAATTGTTGACCTTGCCACGTATTAAGATTGATAAAGTAAAGATTAAGGCATCTGAAACAACATTGATTAAAGTGCCGCTACCAGGATTGGTTACCATATCAAAACCAACCTACGGACCATGTGATTTGTTTATAAAAATAGATGGACAAATGGAGTGGGTTTGTGCTATTGATAGTAATGTTTTACGTCAAACATTAACGCTTCAGCCTGGAAATTATCACGTTGTATTTAGAAGTAAAGCAGTGCATTTATCTCATTATACTAAAAAACGTGCTTTTAAAGTTATTCCTGGTAGTTCAATTCTAGTACGCCTATAAAACACTTTTTTGATTTAGGTCTGATAGTTTCCAAGAGCTCAAATTCACAAGTAATTATTCCCTAGATAACTTATCTATTTGTCACCCTTTTTTATTCGTCTTGTTTTATTAGCTAACAATCTAGCTATCTCGTCTATTATGAAAATTATAAAGTTCATTCTGAATTCTAATGAGTGGTGTAAATTTTCATGATCTCCTTGATTATTTTCGTATCTTTGCGGGCATTAAATGAAATCTTAAGCAGATTTTTTAATCATCTTATAAAACTCTTGACTAGAATGGAGCCAAAAGAAATGGACAAACACGTGGAATTATCGGTAACTGATATGGCATCGAATAATATTCGTATACTAGCAGCTGCTATGGTTGAACAAGCAAAATCTGGACATCCTGGTGGTGCCATGGGTGGAGCTGATTTTGTAAATGTACTCTTCTCGGAATTCTTAAATTTCGATCCTACTGACATGAAATGGGCGAATCGTGATCGTTTCTTTCTTGATCCAGGTCATATGTCACCAATGTTGTATTCTATTTTAAGTCTTACAGGCAATTACAGCATGGAAGATTTGAAACAATTCAGACAATGGGGAAGCATAACACCAGGTCATCCAGAAGTTGATCAAGCTAGAGGTATTGAGAATACATCAGGTCCACTAGGACAAGGGCACACAATGGCAGTAGGTGCTGCTATTACTGAACGTTTCCTTTGTTCTCGTTTTGGCGAGTGGATGGCTCATAAAACCTATACTTTTATCTCTGATGGTGGTATTCAAGAAGAGATTTCTCAAGGTGCTGGTCGTATTGCAGGTACATTAGGATTGAGTAATTTGATCATGTTCTATGATTCAAATAATATTCAATTATCAACTAAGGTTGAAGAAGTAACTATTGAAGATACGGCTAAGAAATACGAAGCTTGGGGATGGCATGTTATTACTATCAAAGGTAATGATGCAAGTGCAATTCGTGCTGCTCTTAAGGCTGCAAATGAAGAAACTAAGCGTCCTACTCTTATTATTGGTCAAACTTTAATGGGTAAAGGTGCTGTTGATATTGATGGAGCTAGTTTTGAAAATATGGTTTCGACTCATGGTCAACCATTGGGAGCTGCTGGTGCATCATTAGCTAAAACTATTGAAAACCTTGGTGGAAATGCTGAGAATCCTTTCCAAATTTTCCCAGAAGTTGAAGCGTATTATAAAGAAGTATTAGCTAAGAAAACTATTGCTGCTGCTGCTAAGAAAGCTGAACAAGCTGAGTGGGCTAAGGCAAATCCAGAATTAGCTACTAAACTTGAGCGTTTCTTCAAAATGGAAGCTCCAGAAATTGATTATGAAGCAATTGCTCAAAAATCAGGTGTAGCAACTCGTGTTGCCTCTGCAACTGTATTAGCTGAATTAGCTAAGAAGGTTGATAATATGATCGTTTCTTCTGCAGATTTAAGTAACTCTGATAAAACAGACGGTTTCTTAAAGAATACAAAAGCATTGGCTAAAGGTGACTTCTCTGGAGCATTTCTTCAGGCTGGTGTTGCTGAATTAACTATGGCATCTATTTGTAATGGTATTGCATTACACGGTGGTGTATGGGCTGCTTGTGCAACTTTCTTTGTATTTTCTGATTACATGAAACCAGCGGTTCGTCTATCAGCTTTGATGGGAGTTCCTGTAAAATATATCTGGTCTCACGATGCTTTCCGTGTAGGAGAGGATGGACCAACGCATCAGCCAATTGAGCAAGAAGCTCAAATTCGTTTGATGGAACAAATTAAAAATCACTCTGGAGAGATGAGTCTTTTGGCTCTTCGTCCTGCTGATGCTTTGGAAGCTTCTGTAGCTTGGAAAATGGCTATGGAAAATACCACAACACCAACAGCACTAATTTTGTCTCGTCAGAATATTAAAGAACTTCCTTCTAAAGGAAATCGTTATAAAGAAGCTTTACAAGCAGAAAAAGGTGCTTATATTGTTGAGAAACCAACTTCAACTCCTGATGTGGTTCTTTTGGCTAGTGGTTCTGAAGTTTCAACTCTTGTAGCTGGAGCTGAATTATTACGCGCTAAGGGCAATTTGAATATTCAGGTTGTTTCTGTTATTTCTGAAGGTTTATTCCGTCAGCAGTCAGCAGCTTACCAAGCTGAAGTTTTACCTGCTGGAATTCCTACTTTAGGATTAACTGCAGGTTTACCTGTAACGCTTCAAGGATTAGTTGGAGCCAATGGTAAATCAGTTGGTTTAGATCATTTTGGATATTCAGCACCAGCAAATGTGCTTGATGAGAAATTTGGTTTTACTGCTGAACATGTTGCAAAAGAAATTGAAGCGCTATTAGCTTAGTTGTTTCAGTTATTAAATATCTAAAATCCGAAGTCGAAAGGCTTCGGATTTTTTTATGTCTTATTCTTACTTTATTACTTAAATTTGTAAATAGTGAATCTGGGATTAAACCATCGAGGTTTTTCCCAGTCTAACATTCATCTACCCTTAAAATACTTGTTTTTTGAGCTTATAAAAAATTTGTAATTGATGACAAACAAATCAGACGATGATATTTTAGAGATGTTTCGGGATGAAGCAACTAAGGAGGAGGCCTTTGGTCTCTTGCTTAAGAAATATCAAGAGCGCTTGTATTGGCAAATCCGAAAAATCGTTATTTCGCATGACGATACGGATGATGTGCTGCAAAATACTTGTGTAAAGATATGGAAGGGCTTAGGTAATTTTCATTCGAAGTCTCAACTTTTTACGTGGATGTATCGAATTGCAACAAATGAAGCATTAAGTTTTCTTAAGGATAAACAACGAAAATATTTTGGTTCTGCTAACGGCGAAATGGAAGAGTTGTTGTTGGCAAGTTTGGAAAGCGATCCATATTTTGATGGAGATACAGCTCAGATGGAATTACAAAAAGCTATTGTACTACTGCCAGAGAAACAGCGTTTAGTTTTCAATATGAAATATTTTGATGAAATGAAATATGAAGAGATTTCGAGAATTCTTCAAACTTCAGTGGGAGCTTTAAAAGCATCTTATCATCATGCAGTAAAGAAAATTGAAAAATTCTTAATTTCGAGGGAAGTCTAATTAAACCATTGGGTTTAAACCCAGTCTAATAAGCGGTTGGGTCTTGATAAATAAAGTAAAAATCATTATCAAATGAAGAAAGATAATCCATATAAAGTTCCAGAAAATTATTTCGATAATTTAGGTGCGCAGATACAAAGTAAGATTAAGCAAGAAGAGGGGAAGTTTGAACAGCTTGAAGAAAAAACACCTTTAATTATTCAACTTAAGCCATATATGTGGATGGCTGCAAGTGTTTTTGTTCTTGTATTTGCTGCAAGAATCATTTTATCGGGCTCCATTTCTCCCGAGTATAAGATAATATCATTTGGAAATGAAGAAGTTCAGGCTATAGCTCAGGTTGATTCTTCAGAGACTAGCTCGACTGAAATTGATTTGGAATTTTTTGATGAACTATCAGAGGTAACGTCTGATGATATTATCAACTACCTTTCTGATTCTGATTCAGATATTGATACGGAAGTTTTGTTAGCTAATTTATAAGTCCTAAAAAATAAAGAATATCATGTACAAAATTATAAGTTTTCTATCCATTTTAATGTTGTATACTTCTCTTGTGTTTGCTCAAGGAAATAAGCGTGAGTTATCTCCTGAGATGCGTGCTAAGTTTGAAGCTCAGAAGATATCTTATATTACTCAGCAATTAGATATAAGTCCCGAAAAGGCTCAGCTTTTTTGGCCATTATATAATGAGATGAAAAATAAGAAAGATTCGTTTCATAATGAATTTAGACAATTATTTAGACAGATAAGGCAGGATTCAGATAATCTTTCAGAAAAAGAGTTAGCCCAAATTAGTGATAGAATTGCCGATTTGAAAGTGGAAAAAGCAACAATGGAAAGAGACTATCATTATAAATTTAAAAAAGTACTCTCTGCTAAGCAAATATTGAATTTATATGAGGCTGATAAAGGATTCCAAAAGATGTTGTTGAGACGTATTAAAGGCAATGGCAATAAGCAAAGAGAAAAATAATAGATTAAAATCGTGATATAATTATGAGGCCCTTAAGTTTATGACTTAGGGCTTTTTTTTGTTTAAAATTTTAATAATATCGGTAATAAAGCTTGGTTTATCTTTCAAATTGTTGGTGAAAACTAAATTGTCTTTTAATAATATTATTTCAGCTTAAGTTTTTTTAAATTCGCGAATCTAATAATATGAAAATTTCATAACTCAAACACACACAGACTTACTAACAAATACTAATAAAATGAAAAAGATCTTAGTTCTAATGTTGTGCATCTTATCAGGCACAATGTTATTTGCGAAAGAAAGCAATCAATGGATACGCTACGCTACAATTTCGCCTGATGGAGAGCAAATAGCCTTTACCTATAAAGGGGATATATATTTAACTCCTGTTAAAGGAGGTGAAGCAAGCCCTTTAACATTCCACAATGCTCACGACTATATGCCAGTGTGGAATCATGCAGGAACGAAGATTGCCTTTGCATCGGAGCGATTTGGAAATATGGATGTGTTTGTTGTTGATCTTAATGGTGGAGAACCTATAAGATTAACTTATCATTCAAACGATGAATTACCTTTTTCATTTAGTGCTGACGATAAGAATGTTATTTTTGGTGGACAACGTTTAGATACGAAAGATCACCGTCAATATAATACGAAATCTCAACCAGAGCTTTATCAGGTAGATGCTAATGGTGGACGAGTAGAACAAGTATTTACGATTCCTGCTGAGGAAGTTCAAGTTCGTAAAGATGGACGAGAACTTGTTTATATAGATAAAAAAGGTGGTGAAGATTATTTTCGTAAGCATCACACATCATCTATCACACGTGATATCTGGAAATATGATGTTGTGACAGATACACATTCAAAACTTACAACTTTTGAGGGTGAAGATCGTAATCCAATCTATTCAACAGATGAAAAAAGTCTTTACTATTTAAGTGAAGAAAGTGGCTGTTTTAATGTTCATAAATTGAATATTAAGAATCCATCAGAAAAGGAGCAAATTACCGACTTTAAGATGCACCCAGTGCGTTATTTGAGTATGGCGAATAACGGAACACTTTGTTATACTCACAATGGTGATTTATATACTAAAGCTGAGAATCAGGAAGCTAAATTGGTTAATGTTAATGTTCATTCTGTAGCTAGACATAACAATTTGAGCGTATTGCCAGTTTCTGGTCATATTAAGGAGATGGCAGTTTCTCCAAATGGAAAAGAAGTCGCTTATATTGTAAGAGGAGAAGTATTTGTGTCTTCAGTTGAGTCGAAAATGACGAAACGAATTACGAATACACCAGCTCAAGAGAGATTTGTTTGTTTTTCACCTGATGGAAAAGCTATCATGTATTCTTCGGAGCGAAATGCGAAGTGGGGCGTTTACCAAACAAAACGTGTTAACGAAAAAGAACCGTATTTCTTTGCTTCTACTGTATTGAAAGAGGAAAGTGTGATTGTTAATGATAAGGATAACTACCAAGCTGAATATTCGCCTGACGGAAAAGAAATTGCTTTTATAGAGAATAAGACAACATTAAGAGTTTATAATCTTGATAAAAAAGAATTTCGCACCATAATGACTCCAAAGCAGTTGTATTATATGGGTGATGGCGATCAATATTACCAATGGAGTCCTGATAGTAAGTGGTTATTGGTTTCTTATGCTCCAACTATGGGAAATGATGAGGCTGTTTTGTTAGCTGCTGACGGTTCTAAAGATATGATTAACTTGACTGAGAGTGGTTATGGTGATTATGGACCCAAATGGGTTAATGGCGGTAAGCAGATTTTATGGTTTTCAAACAGAAATGGACTTCGTTCTCAAGCTAATTCAGGATCGAAACAAATGGATGTTTATTCTCTTTTCTTGACAAAAGATGACTGGGATAAGTTCCATATGAGCAAGGTTGAGTATAAGCTTTGGAAAGAAATTAGCGATAAGGAAAAGAAAGACAAAGAAGAGAAGGAGAAGAAGGATTCTGATAAAAAAAGTAAAAAGGGAAAAGATAAAAAGGAAGATAAGAAAGAAGAACCAAAAGTGAAAGACTTGAAGTTCGATTGGGATGGTCTTCAGGATAGAAAAGTGAGATTAACGATTCACTCATCAACATTGGGTGATGCTGTACTTTCGAAAGATGGAGAGGATCTTTATTACTTAGCTAAATTTGAAAAGGGATATAATCTTTGGACAACGAAGTTAAGAACTAAAGAGACTAAGATGTTAATGCCTCTTGGTGTTGAATCAGGAAGTTTGCAGTGGGATAAGGATATGAAGACATTATTTCTTTTATCTGATGGAAGAATTTCTACGATTGATGTAAAAACTAAAGCCAAAAAATCGGTTACAACCAGAAGCGAGATGCAATTAGATCTTGCTGCTGAGCGTCAAAACATGTTTAATCATGTATGGAAGAGAGTCAAAACAATGTTCTATATTTCGGATTATCATGGCGTAGATTGGGATGCTTTAAAAGTGAATTATCAAGCTAAGCTGGGATCTGTTGGTGACGATTTTGAATTTGCAGAGATGTTATCGGAAATGTTAGGCGAATTAAATGTTTCTCACTGTGGAGCTCGTTATTATGGAAGCATGTCTGGAGCTGATAAAACTGCTTCTTTGGGTGTTTTCTTCGATTACTCTTATAAGGGACAAGGAATTAAGATAACTGAGATTATTAAGAATGGACCTCTAGATAAAGATCATATCAAAATTAAACCCGGTATGATTATTCAAGATATTAATGGTGTAAGTATTGATGCTAATGTTGATTTTGCGAAATATCTAAATAGAAAAGCAGGGGAATTTACTTTACTTCATGTTTATGATCCTTCAACTAAAAAGTCGCAGGATATTACGATGAAGCCTATTTCTTTAAGAGCCGAAGGTGGTTTATTGTATGAGCGTTGGGTAAAGAAAAATGAAGCTGATGTTGAACGATTGAGTAACGGCAAATTGGGGTATGTGCATCTTCCAGGAATGAATGATGGTAAATACCGTGATTTATACGAAAAGGCTATGGGGAAATTTTTCGATAAAGAGGGATTGATTGTAGATACTCGTTTTAATGGTGGTGGTGATCTTGTTGGAGATCTATCAATGTTTTTAACTGGTGTTCGTTTTCTTGATTATGCCATTGAAGATAGAGTCTTAGGTTTTGAACCTAACTACCGATGGACTAAGCCTAGCGTTGCACTTGTAGGAGAAGCTCAGTATAGCGATGGTTCTTGTTTTGCATGTGGTTACCAAGATTTAGGAATTGGAAGAATGATTGGAATGCCAGTTCCTGGAACATGTAGTTTTGCAGGATGGGAAATGTTGCAAAATGGGAATGTGCTTTGGGGATCAGTTCCTGTAAGTTCTAAAAATAAAAAAGGCGAATGGATGGAAAATAATCAAACTATTCCTGACGTTATCATTAAAAATATGCCAGGTAAGATTGATAAAGGAATCGATCAGCAACTTGATGGTGCTGTAGAAGATTTGTTGAAAACTGTTGAGTAGTTTAATTCAAAAGAGTTAAATTTTATTCATTGATATACAAGGCTGTTCTTAAAAGAGCAGCCTTTTTTCTGTCTATTATTTCCTTTATTTAGAGTGGATTCAATTAGGTGATAGTATCATATATAAGTCTTTTAAGCCTTAATATTTTCTATCTTTGAGAGTTTGCTTTTAGCGAACCGCTTAAAAGAAGAGTCAAGCGATGCATTCATCCCAAATCTCATCTATGTTTAATTTTTTAATTAATAATGATGACAAAAAAGTACGATGTAATTATTGTAGGAGCTGGACCAGCTGGTATATTTTGTGCCTACGAACTGGTTAAGTCTGGTAAAAAGTTGAATATTTTAATGCTTGAAAAAGGCAGAGGAATTTCCAATCGGAAATGTCCTAAGCATTCAAATGGAGGCGTTTGTACACATTGTAAACCTTGCAGTATTACTACGGGGTGGGCTGGAGCAGGAGCATTCTCTGATGGAAAACTTTCTTTATCTCACGAAGTTGGAGGGCATTTACCTGATTATTTGGGAGTGGAAAAAACCATGGAACTTATTAAGTATACCGATGAGGTTTATTTAGAGTTTGGAGCTGCTGGTGATATTCATGGGGAGACATTCAGTCCTGAAATGAAAGATATCAGACGAAGGGCGATTGAAGCAAATTTAAAATTAGTGCATTGTCCAGTTCGCCATTTGGGAACTGAAAAGGCTCAAGAACTTTATCATAAGCTTTATGATTATCTTACTGGTGAAGGTGTAGAGGTGAAATTTAATTCTGCTGTTAACGATTTGATTATAGAAGATGAAGTCATTAAAGGCGTTAGAAATGGCAGTGGGGATTATCTTGCTGATCAAGTCATGGTTTCTGTTGGACGAGAAGGTGCCGATTGGTTAATGCAGAAATGTAAACAAGAGAATATTTCAACAGAAGTAGGCGTTGTAGATATAGGTGTTCGAGTTGAGTGTCGTAACGAAATTATGCAGGAGATAAATGATAATTTCTACGAGGCTAAGTTGATTCACTACACTAAAACTTTTGACGATAAGGTGAGGACCTTCTGTTCAAACCCTGGGGGATTTGTATCATCCGAATATTACGAGAATGACTTGGCTGTTGTGAACGGCCATAGTTTTAAAGATTTAAAGAGTGATAATACAAACTTTGCTTTATTGGTCTCACAAAAGTTTACTGAGCCATTTAATGAACCTATTCAATATGGGAAACATATTGCACGATTAGCTAATATGCTTACGAAAAATCAGATTATGGTTCAACGATTTGGTGATTTTATGCGTGGTCGTCGTACTACAAAAGATCGTTTGTATCGAAATAATATTATTCCTACGCTTAAGGATGCCGTTCCAGGAGATTTAAGCTTGGTATTGCCTCATAGAATACTCAAGGATATTCGTGAGATGATAATGGCTCTAGATAAGGTTACGCCAGGTTTAGCTTCAGATGAAACTTTACTTTATGGTGTTGAGGTGAAGTTCTATTCTAATGTTGCCAAAGTTGGTAAGGATTTCCAAACGTTTTCTGTAAAGAACCTTTATATGGGGGGAGATGGACCAGGTATTACGCGTGGTTTAATGCAAGCTTCGGTTAATGGTGTTGTAATTGCTCGAGAACTATTAAAGAAGTTGGATAAATAGAAATTACAAAAAGGTATGTGTGTCCTTCTCGAAGAGGTTTCACGCAAAAACCGCTAATATTTTTGCGAAGAACGCAAAGTGTCGACATATAATTGAAGAGCACTTTGCGTTTTTTTTTGCGTTATTTTTCTTTGCGCACTCTGCGTGCAATATTAATAATTGATTTTATTCCAATTTGAGCTTACAATTGTTTGCTCTAATATTAACTTCTGAAATAGCTTCTTTAGAACCAAATTTACCTTTTGATATTACTGTTTTTCCATCCATGGTTTTGTCCGATTCTAAATCGAAATCACTAGTCTTATCAAATTTAACAGCACGGTGGTTAATTTCGTAATTGAAGTTTGATTTACTACTAAAGCTCAGTCCAAGGTTACCGAGTTTAGAATCTAGTTTTATAAAATTGAACATATAGTCTACATTGAAAACGAATAAGTGTCCCAAGTTGATATCGTAATCAATTTCATTACCCAAATAACTAATGTCAAACTTACTCATACTTGATGAACCGTAAAGTGATTCAATCTCTTTGATTTCAAAATTGTCTCGAGAAGATTTAATGTTTAGTTTGTTGATAGTACCTAATTTGTATTTTGAATCACGACTCTCACCCGTAACTGAGTTAGCCTCTTCAATATTAATTTCGGAACCTCCTGCATCTATATTCATTTCATTAATTTCTCTAATTTTAAGAAAGCTGCTTGATCGTAATTGAAAGTCATTTTCTCCTGATAAGTTTTCGGCAGTGAACTCACAACTAGATAAATCAAGTTTGATATTCCCAGTATGATTTGCAATGAATATGGTCGAATTTTTTTGAACTAAATCGAGTTGTGTCTTTGCTGGAAGATAAACTGTATAGCTTATTTTCACCTTACCCTTATTAAAAATGGAATTGCTTAATTTTTTAAAGGTGAAAAAATCTCCAAAAACCGTTTTAACAATAATCAAATCATCACCTTCAGTCATATCGATATTGATATTGTCTAGCATGGTTTGAATTTTATCAGCTTTCTTCCCTTCTGCAGAGATTGCAATATCAAATTTAATCTCGTTTTTATCCCAAGTTTTAAATTCTACACGAGAATAACGTGTGTCAATTTTTAAATATGTACTTGCCGAGTAGGTTTTTGAAACCTTTTTAGTTTTAATTTCAGCTTTGGCTTGTATGTTTAATGCGATGCTTAGTATCGCAAATAATGTTATTTTAAAAAGTGTTTTCATATTCAGAATGTTTTGTGTTATAATGGATTGTTCAGATATAATGGAGTTAAAAGATTCCATTATTAGCCTATCAAAAATAGGAAGGCTTTATTTAAGAATTAGTATTTTGATTGACTTATCCTTCTGATTTTAACAAAGATTAATAAAAGGACAGCAAAGAATGCTGTAATTCGACCAATATAATCTCCATAAGTAGAATAGAAGGTTTTTTTGCTATAAAGCTTGACTTCTCCTTTCAAAATTGTTTTTTTCCACCATTGGCTTTGTAACTCGACTTCACCTTTGGTGTTGATTATTGCAGACAAACCATTGTTTGCCACTCGAATAATTTGTCTTCTACTTTCGATTGCACGTAATAGAGAAAAATTAAAATGATATTTATAACCCAAGGAATTTTTCCACCAACCATCATTCGTAATCATACATATAAAGCCAGCTTTATTATTGACTCTTTTTGAGCAATAATCACCAAAAATGGATTCAAAACAAACGATAGGAATAATTTCAGTTGAATCGCTTTTTAGAAAAGAATCCACCGTATTTCTGTTGCTATACGTTCCATTATATCCGCCAAGTTCCAGTGAATATTTTCCCAAGAAACTTAAATATTGTACAAATGGCATACGTTCGAATAGAGGAACAAGTTTTGTTTTGTGATAAAAGTTTGGTTTGTCTTTGTCGTCAAGGAATAAGGCTGAGTTAAAAGCCTCGTAATAAAAGTTTTTATCGCTGTTAAATCGGCTTCCAGGTGGGATTTTATCTTCTAGTTTTAGATAAGTATGAGCGCCAATGAAAAATTCTGTTTTTGGATATTTCTTTTTTAGATTTAATAAGCTGTTGTATGATTCCGACTCTGTAGGGTTTTCTTCATTAATTGCTTGAAGAATCATTGTTTCTGGTCCAAAAACATAATCTGTTACATCTGTTTGAAGTAGTGAATCTGTTATCCTAATAAATGCATCGAGGTGAATTTTCTCATTCTTGGGATTAAATTTTTCCGTATAAGGATCTAGGTTGGGTTGAATAAGTGTAAAGCTTTTTTTAGAGGTAATAATCTCGTCTTGATTATATAAGTAGAATGAAATTGCAATGGGAATAAGGAATAGAAATATTGTCACTATTAGGTTCTTGTAATTTCTTACCTTGAACAAACCATATAAAGTGACGTTAATTAGGATAATCCATAAACTGCCGCCTCTAACACCTGTAAATTCGTACCATTGTATCAGTTTGGGGTGAGCGGCAAAGGCATTACCCAAGTTAAGCCAAGGCCAAGCTAAATCCCATTGTGTATGAAAATATTCAAAACCTAATCCGATAATTAGGAAAGGAACGAGAATTGGTATTTTAAGTTGTTTTCGAGTAATTGAAATTAGCCAAAAGACGGTTGCTTGAATGGCAGAGTTAATAAGTATAATGAGGATTGATCCTATAATTTGCGCTTCTGATACCCACCAGTAGGCTAATATATTCCAAATTAGAAAAGCTAGAAACGAATAATTAAAAAGCCAATGAGGATTATCTTGTTTGTGACTTTCTTCTTCGATAATTAGAAGTGGTATAAAGGCACAGAATATCGTGAAAAAGAAATTAGAATAAGTCCAAGGCAGTGCAAGTAAAATACCTGATAAAACTGCCAATAGACCTGTTCTGTATTTCATTTTCTATAGAATTATTCAATAAAGAGACTACTTTTTGATGCTTATCTATGTGTTAAGTTTACCCCAACAAGTATAAGTGCTATTGCTACTATTTGGCTTATTGTAATATGATCGCCACCAATGGTAATTCCCCAAAATAAGGCTACAATAGGTATAAGGTAAGCGATTGATGCTGCAAATATATAAGAGGATCGCTTAATTAATTGGTTGTAGAAAATAACGCCAAAGAAAGTTAAAACAGCCAACAAGGCTAGCATGCCTGCGCTTTCGGCAAAATTTTCAGATGTAATCACACTTTGTAAATCAGTAGTCAGCAGAAAGGCTCCTGCCATAGGACCAACAAAAAGGAAAGCTAAAGATGCAATTTCAATTCCATTGAGTTTAGGTAGAGCAAAGCTGACAATATTAATACTAATTGCCACTGAAAGAATAGCCATAAAGACGTAAAAGACACCCATAAATTGTGTGCTTCCCATTGAGTCGCCCATAAAGGCAATTATAAGAGCTCCAATGAATCCGAGAGCAATACCTAGAATCGTATTTTTATTTGATTTTCCTTTGAAAAATAAAATAGCTAGAACTAGTGTAATACTCGGTAGCATGGCATTTAGCATGCCTGCCATGGATGAGTTGATGAGGGTTTGTGCCTTTGCAAAAAAGAATGATGGACCAATATTTCCTGCAATACCAGAAAGTAATAATGGTCCAATATTTTTTTTGTTTAACTTGTTAAAGTTCTTGAAGATGAGAGGCAAAAATAAAACAAAAGATAAAAAGACCTGAAAGGCTGCAACTTGGCTGTGCGTGAAACTCTTAAGTGCAATTTCTCTTAAAATATATGGGCTTCCCCAGATGAAAGAAACTAAGAGTAATAATGTCCAGTTTTTGTATTTTGCTTGCATGGTCTAGTTATTGAATTATTTTTTTTAAAATTAGTCTTTGTCTTCTTCGAAAGCTTTATATTTTGCAGTAAGTGAAGCAATCATTTCGCTAAATGAACTAACGGCTGCAAGTGTATCCTTTGATATCTCTTTTTTCTGAAGTCGAAGCATTAAAATACCATAAAGAGCAGTTAGACAAAGCTCAATGTCATTGCTGTCTTCATCGGCTTGCGATTTAGATTTGAATTCAGCAATATAACCAGCCGATTTTTGAAATAAGGCGATATAAGCAGTATCTTTTACATTATTAAGCAAATGTATATGGAAATCGAATAGCTCGTTAATATTGTTTTTGATGATTTGTAGATGTCCTTTTTCTTCGACCTTCTCAATTTTCATCATTTCAATTAAATTCTCGTACCACTCTTTAATCTCAATCTGCTTTTCTTCTGGTTGCTGAAAGTGTTGAAGAACGGCTTCGGTAATTAAATTAATATCAAATTTATAAGCTCTTATGAGGTCTTCAATTTGCCACATGTAAAGGATATATTCAGCTAAATTGGTCTTTCTTTTTTCTTGTGCTATAATCATCGTTGGGATATAAAATATATTTGTAATTTCTTTAGATAAACGGTTAATTGATATCTTTAAGTTTATCAATCATTCGTCTGTCGTGTTTGGTTGGTCTACCTATACTTCTATCTCTTTTTTCGAAACCAAAGGTTTTGGTTGCATCCAATAAGTCGAGTTGGTCTTGAGCGGTAACATCTTTTACAAAATCGACAGCCAGTTTGGCTCCCATCCTTTTGCCTGAGATGTCAAGCACCTTATACGTTCGTGTAATGGGAGGAACTCTAAGGTCTATAAGCTCATTTAATCTAACTTCTCTCGAAGGTTTTATGCTCACACCATTAATTGTAACTTTTCCTTTTTTACAAGCTTCAGAAGCCATACTTCTTGTTTTGAAGATACGCACAGCCCACAGCCATTTGTCAATTCTAACTTTATCCATAGTACAAACTTATTTTGGCATTAAAGATAGTGCCTAAAGTATTTAAAGTGCCTTGAGTACTTGTAAGTAAATTACACTGTTCATTAACTTTAAACTTATAAATATTATAAGTACTTATTCAGTTGTTTCGCTTTTCGGTTTTTTAGTTTCCTTTTTGGTATTATAAGCTGTCATTGTACGCTGTAGCCCAATTGTACTAATACCTTTAATCATGTTGATACAAATTTTGTATAAGTCAGGTAGTTTTTCAATTTCTTCTTCTGACCATTTGCCCAATACGTAATCAATTTGTTTACCACGGCTAAAATCAGCTCCTATTCCAAAACGAAGTCGGGTGTAATTTTGATGACCTAATGTTTCGTTGATATGTTTTAAACCGTTGTGTCCTGCATCGCTTCCTTTTCCTCGTAAGCGAAGTGTTCCAAAGGGAAGAGCTAAATCATCTACAAGAACTAGCAAATTTTCAATAGGAATATTCTCCTTTTGTAACCAGTAGTTCACAGCTTTACCACTAAGGTTCATGTAGGTACTAGGTTTCACAAGAATAAATTGCCTGCCTTTGAATTTGTATTCAGCAATGGCTCCATATCGTCCATCTTTGAATTCTAATTTTGCTGTTTCGGCAAGTGCATCTAAAATTCGGAATCCAATATTGTGGCGAGTGTGAAAATATTCTGGTCCAATATTCCCAAGTCCAACAATTAAGTATTTCATATCAGCGTTTTTTTCTGAATTATTGGCTTTCTCTTTTTTAAACAAATTTGTAATAAACTTAAACATGATGCTTATAATTTGTGCAGAAGAATAAAGGCCAATTTAATCAATAGTTTTAATCTTTTCAGCTTGATTTACAAGATCTGTTCTTTTGTAAGAATTGAAATTGTAAGTTGGATTTAAAAATAAAACTCCCAAGCATAATGGCTTGGGAGCTTGTATTTTATTAAGTTCTATTGTTTTAACAATCGAACTAAGCTTCTGGCTTAGCAGCAGGAGCAGCAGCAGGGGCAGCAGCTCCAGCTTCAGGAGCAAGTGCAGCAGCACGAGCAGCTCTTGTAAGTTTCACTTGAACAACAACAGCACTCTTAGCGTTCAATAACTCAAGGTTTTCGAAATCTAAAGCACCAACTTGAATACTATTATTCAATCCTAAATTTGTTACATTAATAGGAAGAGATTCAGGAAGATCTTTCATCAAAGCTTTCACCTTAAGTTTTCTTAGGTTGATAGCAAGTTTTCCACCTGATTGTACACCAATTGCGAAACCTTCAACTTTGATAGGTACCTCAACTTCGAATGCTTTATCTTCAGTTACTTGAAAGAAATCAACGTGAAGAGGTTTATCTGTTACAGGGTGAAATTGAATATCTCTTTTTACTGCAGTAAATACTTTACCATCAACATCAAATTTAACGATGTAAGTTTCAGGAGTAAAAAGTAATTTGTTAAGATCTTTTTCGTTTACAGAAAAGTGAATGTTTTCACCTGCACCGTAAAGTTCACAAGGAACTAGTTCTGCTTTACGTAAAGCTTTAGTTGCTTTTTTTCCTAGTTCAGTTCTTAATGAACCTTTTAATTCTAAAGTTTTCATTTTACTTTTTTTGTTATGCTACTCAATATAAATTTCATTGCCTTGGTAAGTAGGCTCAATTTATATCCCATCACACGATTATAAATAGTTTTACCAAAATCAGCCGCAAATATATTAATTAAATTATAAAGGTTGAGCTAATTGATTCGTTATTATAAACATTAAGGATTGTTTTTGCGAAAATATCAGCAATTGTAAGCGTTTTAATCTTTGGAGAAGCATTATCCAATTGGATAGAATCTGTGAAAAGAACTTCTTCAAGTTCAGATCCTTCAATTCTTTCATAAGCTGGACCCGAAAGAACAGCGTGAGTTGCAATAGCTCTTACGCTTAATGCACCTTTTGCTTTTAGCATGTCGGCAGCCTTAGTAATTGTACCTGCTGTGTCAATCATATCATCAATAATAACAACATTTTTGCCTTCAACATCACCTATAGCAGTCATTTCGCCTACTACATTAGGTCTTTCTCTTCTTTTATGACAAATAGCAAGACCAGCATGAAGATACTTAGAATATGTATTTGCTCTTTTACTTCCGCCCATATCAGGAGAAGCAATAACTAAATTATCAAGGTTTAAGCCTTTTAAATAAGGAAGAAGTACAGATGAACCGTAAAGGTGATCAACAGGTACATCAAAGAAACCTTGGATTTGATCTGCGTGTAAATCCATAGTCATAATACGATCTACTCCAGCAGCCATTAGTAGGTTTGCTACTAGTTTTGCTCCTATAGCAACTCTTGGACGATCTTTTCTATCTTGGCGTGCGAATCCGAAATAAGGCATTACCGCAACAACTTTATATGCTGATGCTCTTTTGGCAGCGTCAATCATCATTAAAAGTTCCATCAAATTGTCAGCAGGAGGAACAGTAGACTGAACGATAAAAACGTGAGCTCCACGAACGGTTTCTTCGTAAGCAACCTCAAATTCACCATCGCTGAAATTAATAATAGTTGAGTTACCGATTTCTAATCCGGCAGATTTAGCAATTTGAGAAGCTAGTTTTTTACTTTTTGAACCTGCGAAAATTTTAATTTTGGCATTCATAATTTGGCTGTTTTTCTAATGTTCTAAGTGGCTTTATACCACTTAATTAGTGAATTGGATATTGTTCGATAAATCGCACTATAATAATAATGACGCAAATTTAAGAATATAAACTCGTTTTTAATAAAAAATACGAAAGCAAATATTGTATTTGTTTTATTATGATTTAACGATTTGTTAAAACGCTTTTTTTTATAATTAAAAAAGAAGATTTCTGAGTGAAATCTTCTTTGTTTATCTGTGTTTTTATTTGCTGACGGTTTTATTGGTTTCCTCAATAAAATTCAGAAGTTCTTCTTTTCCCATTCCAGATGTTGAGGAGCTGATAAGGTAGTGAGGCATTTCTTCCCATCTTATTAGCATTTGTTGTTTGTATGCTTCAACATTGTTAGCTAATTCTCTTTTACTAAGTTTATCTGCTTTTGTAAATATAATTGAGAATGCAATGCCATTTCCGTTTAACCATTCCATAAAATTAAGGTCGATTTGCTGGGCATCATGACGTACATCAACTAAAACAAAAATGTTGACTAAGTTCTCTCTATTTTCGATATAGCTATAAATAATTTTACTAAAACCACTTTTTAAGTTTTTTGAAACTTTAGCATAACCATATCCAGGAAGATCGACCAAATACCATTCTTTATTAATCAAAAAATGGTTGATTAATTGGGTTTTTCCTGGTTTTCCTGAGATTTTAGCTAAGTTCTTGTGATCAGTTAGCATATTAATCAGTGATGATTTTCCAACATTCGAACGTCCGATAAATGCATATTCAGGCATGTTTGCCTTCGGACATTTTTTTACATCGCTATTCGAAATTATAAATTCGGCTGTGTTGACCTTCATGTTTTCTATTTTTTTGCTCGGCAAAGTTAATCCAAAAGTAGTCTATTCGAAATATTGACTCTTAAATATTAATAGATGTTTTATTTTTTATCAAGAGTATCTCTATTTCTTGTATAATACTATTGCTCTGGTTGAATAAAAACTTCAAGTAATTTTGTTTTCTGTTTAGGACTCAAAGTTAGATTTTTTAGAGATGCTGGGATTAAAACGGTTTCCCCTTTAGTTAATGATACTGGTTTTTCATCTTCAAATTTTATATCACAATTTCCTTCCAAACAAATATAAATGACAAAAGAATCAAGTTTAAAGTAATCCTTCTCTATGTCTTTATTAAATTCTAGAATATTTGTTGTGAAGAATGGACATCTTATAATTTCTGACGATTCATTAATTTTAGACTCATAATCAGTTTTGTGCTTTTTTTCGTAGGTGTAATCTAATACTTCTTTGGCTAAACCAAGATGAAGTTCTCTCTCGTTTCCTTCATCATCTTTTCTATTCCAATCATGAATACGATAAGTAATATCAGATGTTTGTTGTATTTCTGCAAATAAAACGCCTTTACCTGTGGCATGAATTCTACCTGCAGGAATTAAATAACAATTATCAGCTTCAGTTTTTTCTCTGTTAACAATTTCAGGAATATTACCCTCTTGAATAGCATTAAGAAAGATATTTTTATCCACAGTTGGGTTAAAACCTATAATGAGTTCAGAGTCTTTTTCAGCGTCGATAATATACCACATCTCGGTTTTCCCGTATGCCTTGTGTTTTTCAAGTGCAAATTCATTATCTGGATGAACTTGAATGGATAAATTTTCGTTGGCATCAATAAACTTAATTAGTAAAGGAAATTCAATACCAAATTGTTCATAGACCTTGTCGCCAACCAAATCGCCCATGTAAACTTCTATAAGTTCTTCTAGATCGTTACCTTCAAGAAAACCGTTTTTCACAACTGATATGTCGTCTGCTAGACCAGATATTTCCCAGCTTTCACCTGTTTTTGCATTAGGATCAAATCCTTTATTAAGAATAGTATTTAAGCGGTTTCCTCCCCATATTTTTTCTTTGGGAATTGCTGTGAATTTTAAAGGATATAAGTTCATAAAGAATAGTTTTGAATATGTGGTTAAGATGAAATACAATCACCTAATATTATCAATTATAAGTGCTGTGTATGCTGTTGTGTGTGTGCTTGTGTCTTTAAATAAAATTAATGTTTGTCAACTGTATATGTATTTACTACGTGTTTAGAGGTTTAAATCTCAGTATAAAATTCGTACCTTTGTGACGTAAAACTAGTGCAAATTTATAATATTTGATTTAAATACCATTCTACATGTTAATAATTGGGATAGCAGGAGGTACAGGTTCAGGTAAAACAACCGTTGTGAGAAAGATTATTGAGCGATTACCCAAAGGGGAAGTTGCTGTCTTACCTCAGGATTCTTATTATAGGGATAGTAGTCATTTACCACTAGAGAAGCGTCAGGAAATTAATTTTGACCATCCTAATTCAATCGAATTTGAATTATTGCAAGAGCATATCAAGCAATTAAAAGCGGGTATTGCCATTAAGCAACCTATTTATTCATATTTAACTTGTACTCGATCTGAAGATACTATTTTAGTTCAGCCAACCGAGGTTGTTATTGTTGAAGGAATTTTAACCCTTACTCAGCCTGAGTTGCGAGACTTAATGGATATTAAAGTGTTTGTTGATTGCGATGCTGACGATAGATTAAATCGTGTTATTAAGCGAGATATTGTTGAGCGTGGTCGTTCGGTAGAAAAAGTACTAGCTCGTTACGAGGATACTCTAAAGCCAATGCACTTGCAATTTATAGAGCCAACAAAACGTTATGCCGATATTATTGTTCCTCAAGGTGGAAACAATCATGTTGCTATAAATATTTTGACTCAGTTTATTCAAAAGAATTTGAAAGTGAGTATTTAATCATTCACTAATAAATAGAATTTAGAGGAGATTTTGAAATGATCTCCTTTTTTTATATTTTTAATCTTCACTTATGATAAATTATTGGCTATGCTTGATGGTATTAAAATAGAAGATTTACTCTTTATTGATATTGAAACGGTTTCAGGAGAGCCCGAATTTGAAAAAAACAGTCCAAAATTGCAAGAATTGTGGGAGAAGAAATCAAACTATTTTAGAGATGACGATGAAACAGCTTCTGATGTTTATGCAAGAGCAGGTATTTATTCTGAGTTTGGTAAAGTTGTTTGTATTTCGACAGGTGTAATTGTTAGGATTGGAGGAGAGAAACATTTTAAGGTTAAATCCTATTATGGACACGATGAAAAGAAGCTTCTTGCTGAGTTTGGTGAGATGCTTGATCGTTTTTGTTCTAAGCCAACAAAAAATCTTTGCGCTCATAATGGAAAAGAATTCGACTTCCCATACATCGCTCGCAGAATGTTGATAAATGGACTGAAACTACCCAAAGCATTGGATATTGCAGGGAAAAAGCCTTGGGAAATAAAGTTTGTCGATACGATGGAATTATGGAAGTTTGGCGATTATAAAAATTACACATCACTGGCTCTTTTATGCGAGGTGTTTAATATTCAAACGCCCAAAGACGATATTGATGGCTCAATGGTTGGTCATGTTTATTGGCAGGAAAATGATGTGGAACGTATAGCCATATACTGCGAAAAGGATATTTTGGCAACAGCGCAATTGTTCTTACGATATAAAGGTGAAGATTTGATTCCTCAGGAAAATATGGAGCGGGTTTCTAATTAGTGTCATAATCTGTGCAATATTTTGCCTAATTTCGTGTTTGAAATAATATATTAGAAATAAGTCTTGGTTTACAAGTTAAAATACAAATGAAAGATGAAAAAAATAGGATTTAAAAGTATTGGCGTTTTTGCAGTATCTGTCCTCACAATAGCTCTTACTTCATGTGGTGGAAGTAGTGGAGGTGGAGAAGACGATTTTGAATTTGAGTCAAGAGATTTGATGAATAAATATTGGTTTGCAAATCCATATTTATCTTCATCTTATTCCAATGATGATGCCGTTATTGTATATAAATTTGAGGGTGGTGGAGTATTAAAACGTCAACAATATAGTGGACGTCGAGATGAGGCTGTAGGTTCATGGAATTTAAACGATAATATTTTGGAAATTCATGATGAATCTATTTCAGAGGATGATCTACAGGAATGGTTTATTCAATCAAAATCAACAGCAAATTATCTTAACTTGAAGAGAACAGGTGGAAGTCGTGATTTTTATACAAATATTTCAGGATTTGATGACGTAACTGCCGATGCTTATTTGGTGAACGAATTAAAATTGGTAGATAATGAATATGTGTCATCATATAGATTTGACTATTTAGTTTCAGGTAATGCTATATCCAAGGTTTATGCAATGTTAGATAATGACACTCGCAATACACTAGAGGAACGACAAGATGTTTATGGGGATAAAATTTTCACTTTATCTGATGATGATATGGACAATTATATTTCTGATTTTGGGGGTGAACAGTTGGTGCGTTTTGATCTTGAACTTGACGGGGGAGAGAAAGTTAAATTGGATGAGAATATTTATGCTGATAATATTGCTTCATTTTCATCTGCTGATCGAGATTATTCTCGAGATGGTTTGTCAATAACTGTAAATTGGAAGGCTATTGATGAAGAGAATGTTTATTATTTTATTGAAATTTTAGATGAAAAATCTTCAACAGGAATTCCATTATTTAAATCTAATCGTCAACCTGCAGTTGCTAACGAGGCAAAGAGTTTGAAAATATCAAGTGGTATTTCTGCTGAAATTGATGAGCTAGATAAATTAAATATTGATGAAGAGTATCTTGTTCGTATTACAGGTCTTAAATATGAAACAGGGATTGATCCTATAAATTCTAGTAATAAGGATGTAAATATTCAAGCTAAAACAATATTGACGTATAAAATTATTTGGTAGAATATTATTTTTTATAAAAGAGCCGACTAGAATTAGATTCTAATCGGGTCTTTTTTATCTTATTTTTGGCTAACTATTCTAAAATAAAATAATTAATTGTTTTTACGAGTAAGTCAGCTTGTTCTGCATGAACCCAATGTCCTGCTTTAGGAATAGTTGTAATTTCGGCATAAGGAAATATGGTTCTTATAAGTTTGTGGTCATCGTCACAGATATAATTCGATTCTTCTCCTTTTATAAATAAAACAGGGAAGCCTGTAATTCCTTTTCCTTGCGTAAAAGAACTTTCGTCAATACCATCCATTATTTGAGGAAGGTATTCGCTAATCGTTTTAATATTTAATTTCCATCCAAAGCTTTTATCCTTGTTTCGTTTCAAATTCTTTAACAAGAACTGTCTAACCTTTTCACTTTTAATTTGTTTCGCAAGTTCTTGGTTTATTTCAGTTCTCGATTTATACAGACTCAAATTAAAATTGAGAATGATAGAAACTAAATGCTCGTGATTAATTGTTTGAGGCGTATAATCTGATATTTTACTGTAGTTTTTAGGAGCGATATCAACCACCAGTAAATTGCTTACTCTTTCAGGGTAGTCAATAGCAAAAAACATAACTGTTTTACCACCCATGGAGTGACCTATTAAGGTAGCCTTATCTATTTTATGATCGTCCATAAACTCCAATAGATCATTTTTCATGTCTATATAAGTATGTGAGTCAGCATGTGGAGAATTACCATGGTTACGCTGGTCGATAATAAAAACCTCAAAGTTTTCGGATAGTTTTTTGGCTATTGTTAACCAATTGTCGAGACTGCCATATAAGCCATGAACAATTATTAAGGCTGGTCCTTCGCCAAGTTTTTTATAATTAAGTTTCATGTGTTTCTTATTTGATTTTTATTTGTCACATGGAAGTCGCTCTTTCAATCATTTCTTTGTGCTTGTATTATAATTCCATTGATATGAGTGTGTGTTAAGTCTATTGCCATGCTCGTTTCATGACAATTTTATTCTAAAAAAAAACGATGTGGAAATATGAAATTTCCACATCTTGTAATCAGTATTATTTTAATTGTTGAAGATACATTTGAATGGTTTTTTCCATTCCCATGTATAAAGCATCAGAAATTAAAGCATGTCCAATTGAAACTTCAGCAAGATCTGGAACATTCTCATTGAAAAACTTTAAGTTTTCAAGACTTAAATCATGACCTGCATTAACACCTAAACCAAGTTCTTTGGCTTTCTCCGCTGCAATTGTAAATAAACGAACAGCTTCTTTAGGATCAGATGGGAAATCTGTTGCGAAAGGTTCTGTGTAAAGCTCTACTCGGTCGGTTCCTGTTGCTTTTGCTCCTTCAACATTTTTAAGTTGAGTGTCTACAAAAATTGATGTGCGAATACCAGCTGCCTTAAATTTCGAAATAACCTCGATTAAAAACGCTTTATTTTTAATCGTATCCCATCCTGCATTAGAGGTTAATGCCTCTGGTGGATCTGGCACAAGCGTTACTTGCTCTGGTTTTATACTCAATACCAAATCAATAAATTCTTTATTGGGGTATCCTTCAATATTGAACTCAGTTGTTACAATTTTTTTTAAATCCAATACATCTTGGTAACGAATGTGTCGCTCATCAGGACGAGGGTGTACTGTTATACCTTCAGCACCAAACCTTTCACAGTCAGTAGCCATTTTGCAAACATTAGGCATGTTACCACCTCGAGCGTTTCTTAATGTTGCAATTTTGTTTATATTTACACTAAGTCTAGTCATTTTATGTTGAAATAGTTGTGTTGTTAAATAATTATAGTCAAAGTTATAGTATTATTTGCTTTGTTGAAAAGTAAAATTAGAAGTATTTTTTTGAAAAAGAACGTAATATGGTTGCAAAAGATTTAATTTCTGATGTTGTTCCAGTTTTGAGAGAGTCTGATACGGGGTTTCAGGCTCTAAATTGGATGGAAATATTTAAGGTTTCTCATTTACCCATAGTGAGAGATGATGAGTTTGTTGGGCTTTTGTCTGATAATGATATTTATGATTTAAATCAGGCTGAAGAAACAATTAAAAGGCAAAAACTATCTTTGTTTAAACCTTTTGTTACCCAAGGTCAACATATTTACGATGTAATAGAAAAGGTGTCTCAACTAAAACTTACCGTAATTCCTGTTCTTTTGGAAGATGAGAAAACTTATTTGGGTTTAATCACTTTAAGTGATTTAATGGGTTGTATTAATGAGATTTTTGCCGTTAGTGAGCCAGGAGGAGTTATTGTTTTAGAATTAAACTCAATTGACTATTCGTTAAGTGAAGTTGCCCAGATTGTAGAAAGTAATGATGCCAAAATTTTAAGCCTTTATATTAAAACTTCTGAGACCTCGCGTAAAATGGAACTTACGATTAAGATTAATAAAACAAATCTGACATCTATTATTCAAACTTTTCATCGTTATGATTATGTGATTAAATCAACCTATTCGAAAAATGATGATATGCAAGATTTACTTTTCGATCGTTATAATTCTTTCATGAAATTTTTGAATCCATAACTTTGTATCATTCAAACGCCATATTTTATTGTTTGGAGCCCCTATTCCCTTATATTTGTGATCTAAAATTGCAATGCTTATTGTTGTTGTTTTTGAGATGAATAATGAGCATTTACTTTATTCATTAAAAATGATTACTTAATTTTTAAAAAAGATTATGAAGGTAGCCCTGTTTGGGAAGCAGTTTAGTGAAGATTTTCTAGATAGCTTTAAATTAATTTTAGATGAATTTAGTTTACATAAAATAGAACTAAGTATTTATCGTCCATTTTATGACTTTATTGTAAGTCATTTGGGCTTTACGCCTGATATTTCAATATTTTTTACAGAGCATTCTGATTTGGATAAAGAGTCTGATTATTTTTTCACAATAGGTGGAGATGGTACTTTTCTCGATGCTGTTATTGTAGTTCAAGCTTCAGGAATACCTATTGTTGGTGTTAATAGTGGACGTTTAGGCTTTATGGCTGATATTGCACAAGATGAAATTCCTACTGCTATTACGAATATTTTAGATGGCAATTTTGCAATAGAAGAGAGAACTTTATTGAAGGTGCAAACAGGAGATAATGGTTTGTTTAAAGATTTCAATTATGCTTTAAATGAATTTACTGTTCACAAAAAAGATACGGCATCGATGATTACGATTCATACGTATATTGATGGCGAATACTTGAATTCTTATTGGGCTGATGGGGTTATTATTGCGACACCTACAGGTTCTACAGCATATTCTTTGAGTGTTGGAGGTCCTATTATGATACCCAATACGCAGAATTTTGTCATTTCGCCAATATCTCCACATAACTTAACAGTAAGACCAATTGTAGTGCCTAATCAACAAATAATCACATTGAAAGTTGAAGGGCGTAGTGATAGCTATTTGGCTTCATTAGATTCAAGATCGGTTAGTATTGACGCTTTAACTGAATTAAAAATAAGTAAAGCAGATTTTAAAATTAAGGTTCTAAAATTAAATACGCATACTTTTTATAGTACACTTAGAAACAAGCTTATGTGGGGCGTTGATAAACGTAATTAATTAGTTTTTAGTGGCGAGTAAGAATATTTGTGAACCGCGGTTAATTTTTGTTAAGACCTGAGGTTTTTTCATATTATATGCTACTTTTGTAGCTTATGATTGAATAATATTCAATACTTAGCAATCTTATATTTAGATAAGAAGAATTAAGTTACATAAATGAGTTTTTCATGTATAAATTTATTTTAGGGATATTATTCATTTTTGTTGGTCATTCAATATATGCTCAAAACTCATCAGATGTAGGAGTTATTGTAGGAGCTAGCTATTACTTGGGAGATATTAATCCTGAAAAGCAGTTCTATTCAAGTTCTCCGACAGTAGGTTTATTGTATCGTTATAATATGGGACCACGATATGCTTTGAGAACGAGTTTTAGTTTTGGAGATTTAAAAGGGAATGATTTAGATTTTGATAACAAATATCAACAATCTAGAGCAGCATCTTTTAAAACAACTTTGGTTGATGTTTCGGTACAATTGGAATTTAATTTTCAACCATTTTTATTGCCACTGTCAAGTAGGACAAAAAGGTTTTCGCCCTACGTAACAAGTGGTTTGTCGTATGTTTCATCCAGTAGTACGACTTCATCTTTTGCTATTCCAATGGGGATAGGATGTAAATACTTAATTGGTAAACGATGGACAGCTGCGGTTGAATGGTCGTTTAAAAAGAGTTTTACAGATGATTTAGATGGGTTAGAAGATCCAAATAAATTAAATATTGCAAATAAGTTCCATAATAATGATTGGATATCATTTTTAGGTGTAAGCTTAACATTGCAATTATTTAATGATCTGCAATGTCATGCATATGATAGAATTGTAAAATAATATAAGTGATTATAGATACGATTATAAAAGATAGGTTGCCAAAGCATATCGCTATTATCATGGATGGTAATGGACGATGGGCAAAGGAGCGAGGTGAGCATCGAATTGTAGGTCATCAGAATGGGGTAGAAGCCGTTCGTCAAACAGTTGAGGCTGCTGCTGAACTTGGTATATCTTATTTAACACTCTATGCATTCTCAATGGAGAATTGGAATCGTCCTAAAGACGAGGTTTTAAGTTTAATGTCATTACTTGTTGATGCCATCGAACATGAAACGCCAACTCTCATGAAGAATAATGTGAGCTTAAAGGCAATTGGAGATTTAAGTAATTTACCCGAAGAGGTTAAGTTAAAATTAAATGGTACAATTGAAAAAACTGGAGTTAATACAGGTTTAACTTTGGTATTGGCATTAAGCTATAGTGCACGATGGGAAATTGTTGATGCAGTTAAGCAAATTGCACTTAAAGCAAAAACCGGAGAAATTTCAGTTGAAGATATTGATTCGTCTTTGTTTGAAAATCATCTTACAACAAAGGGAATACCTGATCCTGAATTAGTCATTCGAACAAGTGGTGAATATCGAATAAGTAATTTTTTGTTGTGGCAAATTGCCTATTCTGAATTCTATTTCGCAAAATTGTTTTGGCCTGACTTTAATAAAGATGAGCTTTGTAAAGCAATTTTAGATTATCAAAATAGAGAAAGACGTTTTGGTAAAATTAGTGAGCAAGTAAATAATAAGTAAGAATTAACTATTCAATTAGATAATGATTAAGCGATTAACTTTCCTCTTTTCTCTTCTTATAAGTTTAAGCACTTTTGCACAAGAAGCTGATACTATTTATAATCCAACAGTGAACTATGCTTCACCTAAGAAATTCGAAATTGGTGGTGTCACTATTTCTGGAATTAAACATCTCGAAAGCGATGTTTTGAAGCGTATTGCTGGTTTAAAAGATGGTGCTAAAATTGATATTCCTGGTGATAAAATTACTAAAGGAATTCAGAATCTTTATAAGCAAGGTTTATTTTCTGATATTGCAGTTACAGCAACTAAACTTATCGGTAATAAAATATACTTGAATATTTATCTTCAAGAACGACCTCGTTTATCTAGTGTAAACTACAGTGGCTTATCTAAAAGTGAAACAACTAAGCTTAAAGAAAAGCTGAAGTTAATGAAAGGTATTCAGGTAACTGATTTCTTAATTAATAATGCTGAAATTGTAGTAAAAGATTACTTTAAAGAAAAGGGTTTTTATAACACTAATGTGCGTATTGTTCAACGTGATGCTACTGATGAGGAAAATAGTGTCGTGTTAGATATTATTGTAGATAGAAGTAATAAAATAAAAATACGTCATATTTTTGTTGAAGGTAATCATGCTTTTACGACAAAGAAAATAAAGAAATTTATAAAGAATTCGAAAGAAAAGAAATTTAAGAATTTTTTAAAGTCGTCTAAATATATTGAAGAAAAGTGGGAAGAAGATAAGCTAACACTGATTGATAAGTTTAACGAAAAAGGATTTCGTGATGCTTTAATTATTTCAGATAGTGTTGTTGATGTTGATGATGATAGAGTAGATATATATTTGAAATATAAAGAGGGAAATCGTTATTATTTTAATGATGTGACTTGGGTAGGTAATACGGTGTATAATTCATTTATGCTCGATCAGTATTTGAAACTTAAGAAAGGTGATACATATAATAAAGCATTATTGGATGAAAGAATATCTACTGATGACGATGCTGTAAGTAATCTTTATTTAGATCATGGTTATTTATTTTTCAATGTAAATCCTGTTGAGACAGTTGTTGGAACAGATTCGATCAATATTGAAATGCGTATTGTTGAAGGAAAACAAGCTTATATTGATAGGGTAAATATACTAGGTAACACCAAAACAAATGAGCACGTAGCCAGAAGAGAGCTTTATACTTATCCTGGTGAACTATTTAGTAAAAAAGATATTATTCGTTCAGTACGTGAATTGGCTCAGTTGGGTCATTTCGATCCCGAAGCTATCAATCCAGATATTAAGCCTAGACCAGAAAGTGGGAAAGTTGATATTAATTATGAATTAGTAGAAAAAGCGAACGACCAAATAGAGCTTTCAGGGGGTTGGGGTGCTGGTATGATTATTGGTACAGTAGGTTTGAAGTTCTCAAACTTTTCTATTAGAAATATTTTTGATAAAGAAGCATGGAGTCCTCTTCCAACAGGAGATGGTCAAACATTGAGTATTAAAGCTCAAACCAATGGTTCTTATTATAGTTCTTATAGTATTTCGTTTGTAGAGCCTTGGTTGGGTGGTAAAAAACCCACATCATTAAGTACTTCATTTTATTATTCTAAACAATCAGGATATAGTAGTTCTTATAGTCAATACAATAGTAGTTCATCTAACTCAGGCCAATACCAAGAGGTTATGGGTATGAGTGTTGGTTTAGCTAGACGATTGAAGTGGCCAGATGATTATTTTTCACTGTATAATGAGGTTAGTTACCAGAATTATCATCTTAAGGATTGGCAGTATTACCTAATTCATGATGGTACATCGAATAACTTTAGTTTTACAACAACCTTATCGAGAAGTTCAATTGATAATCCTTTGTATACAAGAAGAGGTTCTTCTTTTTCTTTAAGTATGAAGATAACTCCTCCTTATTCTTTATTTGATGATATAGATTATTCTAGACTAACAACTAGCGATAAGGATAACCAAGATAGATATAAATGGATTGAATATCATAAGTGGGTATTTAAAGGGAAAATGTTTTCTCCAATCTTGAATTCAACAGATAAATTAGTTTTATATACAGGTGCTGAGTTTGGATATTTGGGACATTATAACAGCGATAAGAGATCACCTTTTGAGGGTTTTGAAGTTGGTGGTGATGGTATGTCAGGATATTCAATGTATGGTAGCGATAATATTGGTGTTCGTGGTTATGGAAATGGTTCATTAACTCCAGTATCTGCAAGTGGACAACGTTTGGGTGGTAATATTTACTCTAAGTTTACAGCCGAAATTCGTTATCCATTATCTCTAAGCCAATCGGCAACAATCTATGCATTGGCATTTGCTGAGGCTGGTAATGCGTGGTATGAGTTCGAAGACTTTCAGCCATTTAATGTGAAACGTTCTGCAGGTGTTGGTATGAGAATTTTCTTGCCAATGTTTGGTTTGTTGGGTATTGATTGGGCTTATGGATTTGATGATGCTACAACTGCAGGTGAAAATGGAAGTCAGTTCCACTTCGTAATTGGTCAACAATTTTAGAGTTTTATGCTTATAAATTGCAAAGTTTCTTATTTCTTTTAAATATTTAATTAGTAAATTTGATACTTTCAAAACTAGATGTAAGCTTTATTAGCTTCTATTCACAACATCACTTTAATCAATAAAATTTATGATGAAGTATTTAGTCTGTGTTTTAAGTTTTTTTCTGTTTAGTCTTTCAAGTTTAAGTGCTCAACAACAGAGATATGGATTTGTAGATACATCTTATATTCTTGATCATGTTTCTGATTATAAATCTGCACAGGATCAGTTGAATGAGTATTCTGCAAAATGGCAAGCTGAAATTGAAAGTATTTATTTAGAAATTGAAAATTTGCACGCCAAGTTGCGTAAGGATCAAGTGTTTTTATCTCCTGAGTTGAGATCTAAGAAAGAAAAAGAAATACTTGAAAAAGAAACTTTGGCCCAAAAATTGCAAGTTAAGTATTTTGGACAAGATGGTGAGCTTTATAAAAAGAGACAAGATCTAGTGCGTCCAATACAAGATGATATCTATGATGCCATAAAAGAAATTGCAAAGGCTGGTAATTATGGAATGATTATTGATAAAGCTAATGGACCAACTATCATCTACAGTAATAATAAGTTTGACCTTAGTGATAAGGTTCTTTATAAATTAGGAATACGAGTAAATAAACATTAAAATTATGGATGTGGTTTTTTCTAATTGGAGCTAAATCACTTTCTATCTAAAAAAAAGAAACCAAATGAAAAGAATTTTAAAAGTTACTTTATTAGCCGTAGTGCTTTTGACTAGCGCAAATACGTTTGCTCAGACTCTTAAATTAGGTCATATTGACTCTTCTAAACTTTTAGCTATTATGCCTGAAAGAGATGCTGCTCAAAAGCAAATAGAAACTCAAGCTAAAGAATTTGAAAATCAGATGAAAGATATGCAAGCTGAATATCAAAAATTATATCAAGCTTACATCGGAGAAAGAGAAACTTTATCTGAGGCTCTTCGTGCTGATAAAGAAAAAGAGATTATGGACAAGCAAACACGTATGCAACAATACGATCAATTTGCTCAAACTGCGATTACAAATTCTAAGACAGATTTATTAAAACCAATTTTTGATAGAGCTTCTAAGGCTATTAAAGAAGTTGGAGAAGAAAATGGTTTTACATATGTTTTAGATCTTAGTACGGGTGTTGTATTGTTTAATTCATCGACTAGTATTGATATTATGCCTCTTGTAAAAGCAAAATTAGGTATTCAGTAGATCTATTGACCTAAGTAGATAAAATATTAAAAGGTAGACTTAGTGATAAGTCTACCTTTTTTCGTATTATTAATTGGGGATAATAACAAGTATTTTGGATTTGATGAATGATAAATTAACCGATATGACTAAAATTAAATATCCAATTGGTGTTTTCGATTCTGGATATGGTGGACTAACTGTTTTAGATGAACTCATAAAGTTAATGCCTGAGTATGATTTTATTTATTTGGGAGACAATGCAAGAGCACCTTATGGTACGCGTTCTTTTGATGTCATTTATCAATACACCCTTCAAGCAGTCGAAAAATTATTCTCGATGGGTTGTAAATTGGTTATTTTAGCTTGTAATACCGCATCTGCAAAAGCATTGAGAACTATTCAGCAAAAAGATTTACCTCGTATAGCGCCCAATAGACGTGTTTTAGGTGTTATTAGACCAAGTGTTGAACAGTTGGGTTTATTAAGTCAATCGAAGCATGTGGGGGTGTTAGGTACTCCAGGTACGATACGATCTGAATCCTATTTAATGGAACTTGCTAAATTGTATCCTGATTTTATAGTTAGTCAGGAAGCTTGTCCTACTTGGGTAACCTTAGTAGAAAATAGGGAATATGACAATGTTGGTGGGCGATATTTTATAAAGAAGCATATCGATGCTATTTTATCTAAGGATGAGAAAATTGATACCCTTATTTTAGCCTGTACACATTATCCCATTTTAAAAGATGAAATAGGTGATTTTTTGCCCGATCATATTCAACTTATTTCGCAAGGACAGATAGTTGCCAATAGTTTGAAGGTTTATTTAAACAGACATCCTGAAATTGATCAAGTCTGTTCCAAAAATGGAGAACTTAAGTTCTACACCACTGAATCGATTTCTGATTTTGAAGAAAAAGCGAGTGTATTTTTACAACGAGATTTAAAAGCACAACATATAATCTTAAGTTGAGATTATATGTTGTGTTTTCCGATGTCAGTTTTCGGTTTTATAATAACTGAAAACTGACATCAGATAACTAAAATTCTATTCATACCAGCTAGCATACATGGCGTATGAGTTAGCAATTCTATAAATTTCTCCCTCGAGTAATTCTGGGCTTAACTCCTTAATTTTTTTTGCAGGAGCACCAGCGTAAACACTTCCCGATTCTATATGTGTATTTTTAGTGACAACTGCACCTGCAGCAACTATTGCATTAGATTCTATAACCACATTATCTAATACAACTGCACCCATGCCAATTAATACGTTGTCTTTTATTGTGCAGCCGTGTACAACTGCGTTATGAGCAATTGATACGTTATTCCCAATATTAGTTGGATGTTTTTTGTAGGTTGCATGTATGGTTGCATTGTCTTGAATGTTCACGTTGTTTCCTATCTTGATGTAATGTACATCTCCTCGAAGAACCGCTCCGAACCAAATGCTACAACCATCGCCCATTTCAACATCACCAATAACACTTGCGTTAGGAGCCAAAAAACAATTTTCGCCCATTTTGGGTGTTTTCCCTTTAAGATCTATAATATATGCCATTTCAATTTCTATTTGGTTTGAATACAAATTTAAATAAAAAATGGATACTAAATTGATTATTTATCAATTTAGAAATTGAGTTGAAATTATAAATTTTAACATACATTAACTTGTGTTTCTGATGTGTATGTTTTTAGGGTTCACTAAAATATATATTTTTTAAAAATATGATTGTCCATATTTCATTTTATTTTTAATATAAAACATGAATATTGTTAGTACAAATATTTTGATTATTTAAGTTTTTTTCACACTTTTGACAATGCTTATTGGCGATGGTAAATATTTTCTATGTGTGAAAAACATTGAATTTTAACTTTATTACCTATTTAATGAGTAAATTAGTTTGTTGTTGTGATGATTGTCTAAAATAGTTGCAGAAAGGCATGTTATTACAATAATTTATAAATAAATGTTAAATAACCACTAACTAAAAATTTATGAAAAAAAGTCTATTTTCGATGTTAGTCCTATGTGTAATAGGATTACAGAGCGTATTCGCTCAAAGTCGAGAAGTTTCAGGTGTGGTGACATCAGCCGATGATGGCTTGTCTATACCTGGAGTTTCCGTTATTGTGAAAGGTACTACGATTGGTACTTCTACTGATTTTGATGGTAAATACACAATTAGTGTACCTGCTGATGCTAAAACTTTGGTTTTTTCTTTTGTAGGTATGAAAGAAACTGAGGTTGCAATTAGTTCTAGTACAGTTAATTTGGTAATGGAGTCACAATCTATAGGTATGGATGAAGTTATCGTTGTAGCTTTTGGTACTTCTACAAAAGGTTCTTTTACTGGTTCTGCTGCAGTGGTAGATTCTGAAACACTTGAGAAACGTCAGGTTTCTAATGTGTCTCAAGCTTTGTCTGGATCTGTTGCAGGTGTGCAAGTTCTTAGTAGCAATGGTCAGCCAGGTGCTGAGGCGACAGTTCGCGTACGTGGGGTTGGTTCTATTAATGCTGGTGCAAGTCCTTTATATGTAGTAGATGGTATTCCTTTCGATGGTGATTTGTCTTCTATCAGTTCTTCTGATATTGAATCGATGACTGTGTTGAAAGATGCTGCTTCTACAGCACTTTATGGTGCTCGTGGAGCCAATGGTATTATCATGATTACAACTAAAAAAGCTAAGGCTGGTAAAACAAGAGTTAATTTTGACATGAAAGTCGGAGTAAATTCTCGTTCTGTTGAAAATTATGATGTGCTAACAAGTGGTGAGGAATATTTAGAGAAAACATATTCAGCAATATACAATGCTGGTATCTATAATTTAGATAAGACACCAGAAGAAGCACATGCTTATGCTAATGAAAAGATTTCAACTAAAACTGAAGGTGGTACAGGTTACCAAGTTTACACTCTTCCTGACGGTGAAGGTTTGATGGGAACTGATGGTAAACTGAATCCTAATGCAACTTTAGGTTATAGCGATGGCGATTATTATTATACACCAGACGATTGGGAAGATGAAATGTTCGAAAATCAAACAAGACAAGATTACAATTTGTCTATTTCAGGTGGTAACGATAAAAGTACTTACTACATATCTTTAGGTTATCTTGATGACCAAGGTCTTGTTGATGGATCAGGTTTCGAGAGATTTTCTGGACGTTTAAAGGGTGATCACCAAGTTAAAGATTGGTTGAAAGTTGGAGCAAATGTAAGTATTAATCAGGTTACAAGTCAGTATCCAGATGAGCAAACAACTACTACTTCTAGTGGTAACGCTTTCTTTATTGCAAATTTCATTGCGCCTATATATCCAATGTATGTACGTGGTGTTGATAAAAATATTCTTACTAATAAAGGTCGTAAGGTTTATGACTACGGAGACGGTCAGAGTACTAATCAAGACCGTTCGTTTATGTCGATTGCCAATCCAGCAGGGGATTTAACTTATAACAAAACTAAGTATAGTATGGATATTGTTAATTCTACATGGTACGCTGAAATTGCTCCAATAGAAGGATTAACAGTGAATCTTCGTTATGGATTAAATGTTGACAATACTCGTTATGGTGATCTAGGTAATGCTTACCAGGGACAAAGTGCTTCTTATGGTGGTACTGCTTCTCAGACTCAAACAAGAACAGTCGGTTTTAATCAGCAATATGTAGCCAACTATCAGTATGCTTTAAATGACGATAGTCAATTTGATATTACTGCAGGTTATGATGGTTATAAATACGAAACTGAGAACGTTTGGTCAAGTGGGCAAAATTTATATAATCCTGAATCGTATTTTGTAGATAATGCTATTGATCAGCTTCAGGGTGGTGGTTCAAAAGACACTTACTCAACGGAAGGTATGTTTACTCGTATCAATTATTCTCTTAAAGATACTTATTTCTTTAATGTAGCTTATCGTCGTGATGCATCATCACGTTTCAGTTCAGATAATCGTTGGGGAGATTTTTGGTCAACTAGTGCTGCATGGATTCTTACTAATGAGTCATTCATGGAATCTACTTCTTGGGTTAATATGTTGAAATTAAAAGCTTCTTATGGTGAGCAAGGTAATGATGCTATAGGTAATTACTATGCATATCTTGACCAGTATACTGTTTCTGGAGCTGAAGGTGTTTTCTCTGATGGTACTTTAGCTTATAAAGGAAATCCAGATATCACATGGGAAACTTCTGTATCATATAATGTAGGTGTTGACTTTGCATTATTAGATAATAAATTAAATGGTTCATTGGAGTATTTCGGACGTAAGTCATCAGATATGTTATACTACAAGCCAGTTTCTGCTAGTTTAGGATATACTTCTATTCCAATGAATATTGGATCAATGACCAATTCTGGTGTTGAGATTGATTTATCGTATACTATTCTAAAAAACAGTGATATTGACTGGACATTTACTGGTAATGCTACATTTATTAAGAATGAAATTAATGAATTGGCTTCTGAATTGAATGGAGAATTAATTGATGGTTCTAGAATATATTCAGAAGGCGAATCGATGTATCGTATGTACCTTGTTGACTATGCTGGTGTAGATGCAGCTACTGGATTGGCTTTATACTGGGCAGAAAATGCAGCAGGCGAACGTTATAAGACTGAAGAGTATTCTATTGCTTCAGGATACAAAGTAGCGACTGATAACCTAATGCCAGTTGTTTATGGTGGTTTTGGTACTTCGATTTCAGCTTATGGTTTTGATGCATCAGTACAGTGTGCTTATCAATTGGGTGGTGAAATTTATGACTCAGGATATGCACGTTTAATGCATGGAGGTGCGGCAAGTGATGCAGGTGGAAATTATCATAAAGATATCAGAAATGCATGGACACCAGAGAACACTGTTACTAATGTTCCTCGTTTAGATGCTAATGATAAATATGCTAACTCTACTTCAACACGATTTATAACAAGTTCAGATTATTTAAGTCTTAATAATTTGACAATTGGTTATACTTTCCCTGAAGAAGTTATTCAAAGACTAAAACTTGAAAAACTTCGTATTTATTTATCTGCGGATAATGTTGCATTGTGGACAAAAAGAAAAGGTTTAGATCCTCGTCAAAGTTATACATCAGCTACAACTGCTCTTTATACACCAATACGAACAATTTCTGGTGGTATTAATTTGTCGTTTTAACAATTTTAAATGATTGATATGAAAAATAAATATATATATGCTTTGTTAGTACCCGTTTTACTAACATTCTTTGGGTGTGAAGATCTTGATACAGCGCCCCAAGGAGAAGATATTACAACGGAACAAAAAGCGGAGGTTGTAGAAAACGATCCTTCAAAAGCTGCAGCAGGGGTTAATGGTATTTTTGCTCAGTTTTCTCAATATGCACCTAATGAGGATGTTTTTGATCGAGTAAATCACTTTGATATTGGTTATCCATCTGTAATGTTATTTTCTGATGCCAATGGTAATGATGTCGTACAAGAGGATAATGGTTATAACTGGATGTCGGGTTCTCTTGAATATTCAGATCGTGATTATACTTCTAGAGAGACTCAGATTATCTGGAATGATATGTACGCAATGATTAGTAATTCCAATAATGTAATTGGTTCTATTGATCCTGCAACAGAAGAGCCTGTGACTCAATTTTATTTAGGTCAAGGTTTGGCTGCACGAGCTTTTAGCTATTGGGTTTTGGCTCAATTGTATCAGTTTAATTATGAAGGAAATGAAACAAAGCCATGTGTTCCAATAATTACTGCTGAAAATGCAGAAGAATCTGCTCTTCTTGGTGGTGCGCCACGTTCTACTGTTGAAGAAGTGTATACTTTAATGTTAAATGATCTTAACTCTGCTATTGCATTGTTGAAATCAGCAGAGGAAAATGGTTCTGTGCGTGAAGATAAACGTTACGTTAGTTTGGCAGTTGCTTATGGTTTGCGTGCACGTGTAAATTTAACTATGCACAAGTATGCTGAAGCTGCAGCAGATGCATCAAGTGCAATTGATGCCAGTGATGCTACTCCAGCGAGTATTGATGAAGTAAGTGATCCTTACTTCTCGAATTTAACAGAACATAACTGGATGTGGGGTATTTTTGTTGCTGAAACGGATGATGTTGTTTCCTCTGGTATTGTCAACTGGATTTCTCATATGGGTTCTTTTAATTATGGGTATTGTTGGTATAGTGGTGGAAGACAGATTAATAAGAAGCTTTATAATAGTATTGCAAGTACTGATATTCGTAAAGGATGGTGGGTTAATGCTGATACGATTTCAGCTAACTTAACTGATGCCGAAAATGCATTCATGAAAGATTATGGATACAGAGCTTATACTCAAGTGAAATTTGCACCTTATAAGAATGAGATTGAAACTTCTACAAATGCAAATGATATTCCTTTGATGAGAATTGAAGAAATGTATTTGATCAAAGCAGAGGGTGAAGCTATGAGCGGTGCTGATGGTAAATCTACACTTGAGAGCTTTGTTAAAGCGTTTAGAGATCCTGATTTTGTATGTGAAGGTGATGTTCAGGAAGAAGTATTCCGCCAACGTAGAATTGAATTATGGGGCGAAGGTATGAACTGGTTCGATATTATGCGTCTAAACAAAGGGGTTGACCGTCGAGGTGGTGGATATCCAAATGCTACCATGGTATTTAATATACCTGCTGGAGAGAATATTTTATTATGGAGAATACCTGAAGCTGAAATTCAGGCTAACCCTGTAATGAATGAAAGTGATAATAATCCTGCAGCAGCAGTACCAAAACCAGTTGCTGAATAAATTTATTATTGATTCAGGTTTTATTTTAAATTATACGAAATTTAGTATAGTTTGAATATTTGAATTACCTGTATTTTATATTAAGGCCCTGAAGTTAACTTCAGGGCCTTTTTTTATACATTGTCTTGTCCTGATAAGTTTATAATGGCTAAGGAAGTTGGTGGTTTTCAGGTGAAAATATAATAAGAGTGTTGCTTTAATGGATTCTCACATTTTTTACTCTCTCATGTTTCTGCTATAATTATTCTTCTTTCGAAAGAAACGTTTACCTTTTTGAGTGATGTTCACTATTGGATATTTTGTTTGATAATCTACAAGATTAGAATAATCTAAAATACGAGCAGAAAGAACTTAGTTTAATTTGCTTTTTTTATCGGAAATGTAAGATGTGTGATTTAATAGGAGATTCTATTCCTTCAAAAGTTGAACTTTTATCGTTCTATGTACTTATTTTTAAAAATATAACAATATCATAAAATATGTATTTGTTTTATATATCACTTTAATATTTGCATATAATGATGTATTTACAATTACTATATGTATGCTTTATGAGTGGTTTTATCTATTTCACAAGCAAAATTATAAATCGGTTGTATTCTGTTCAGTTTTTATTGTTAGTTAAGTTATAATGCCCCTATGCTGTGGTATTGTAGAGTTTATTTGAATTTTAGATGTTTATAAGTTTTTTTTTTGATTATTTAAGTTTTTTTCACACTTTTACAATACTTATTAAGTTAAAAATGAATATGTGATGTATTAGGTGTAATGTATTATATGTTTTTCTTTACATAATGAGTAAATTAGTTTATTGTTGCGATTATCATCTTAAATAGTTGATGTAAGATTTATTTTTGCAATAATAAGTCAATAAATATTAAATAAACACTAACTAAAAATTTATGAAAAAAAAACTATTTTCGATGTTAATCCTGTGTGTCATAGGATTACAGAGTGTTTTTGCTCAAAATCGAGAAGTTTCAGGGGTAGTGACATCAGCCGAAGATGGCTTGTCTATACCTGGAGTTTCCGTTATTGTAAAAGGTACTACAATTGGTACTTCTACTAATTTTGATGGAGAATACACAATTAGTGTACCTGTTGATGGGAAAATTCTTTTGTTTTCATTCGTAGGGATGAAACCTATTGAAATGCCTATAAATTCTAGTTCTATCAATGTTGTAATGGAATCTGAGTCTATTGGAGTAGATGAAGTAATGGTTGTAGCCTTTGGTACAGCTAAGAAAGAATCTTTTACGGGTTCTGCAGGTGTTGTTGGAGCTAAAAAACTTGAAGAAAGAACTTTATCTTCAGTAACCCAAGCTTTAGAAGGTTCAACTACTGGTGTACAGGTTTCTGCGGCTTCAGGTCAACCAGGTTCTGCACCAGCAATTCGTATTCGTGGATTCGGATCACTTAATGGTAGTTCTGCACCACTTTATGTTGTTGATGGAGCACAATACGAAGGAAGTATTGCTGATATAAGTCCAGATGATATTCAGTCAATGACTATTTTGAAAGATGCTTCTTCTACAGCGCTTTACGGTTCACGTGCAGCTAACGGTGTGATCTTGATTACTACTAAACGTGGTAAAAAAGCTGATGGAAGAGTTAAGATTAGTTTTAAAGCTGTTGGTGGTGTTGTAACACAGTCAATTCCATATTACGAAACTGTTGGAGCTAAAGACTATTATGAACTTCAGTTTGAATCATATAAAAACTCTTTGGTTTATGGTAAGGGAATGGATCTTGATGCTGCTGCTGCAAAAGCTTCTGCCGAAATTTATTCTAAATTAAAATATAATCCTTTTGATGTTGCTAATGATCAGATTGTTGGAGTTGATGGGAAAATTAATCCAAACGCCAACGTACAGTCTACAGATTTAAATTGGTATGATCCTATGGAGCAAACAGGCTATAGACAAAACTATAATCTTTCAGCTTCAGGTGGAGGCGATAAGCATGATTTCTTTTTCTCGTTAGGATATTTAGATGAGAGTGGTTATGTTAAAAAGTCAAATTTTGAGCGTGTAAATGCTCGTATGAATGTCAATGCAACTCCTAAAAAATGGTTAAAGTTAGGAACTAATTTATCAGTTACTTTATCTAAACAAGGATTAGGATCAACTTCTGATAGCAATACGGGATATTCTAATCCATTTTATTTTGCTCGTTATATGGGACCTATTTATCCTGTATATCAATTAGATCCAGCAACTGGGAGTTATATTCTTGATGCTAATGGAGAGAAGCAATATGATCTTGGTGGAGGATATGACAATGGAATTAATTCCCGTCCATCAGCTGCTAATAATGGTCGTCATATTATTGCTGAGTTAGATTATAACTATAATCAAACTAAAACAAATACGATCTCAAATAGATCATATGCTGAATTTTCTGTTATAGAGGGGCTAAAAGTTTCTACAAACGTAGGTTTAGATATTCAAAACTATACTGATAGAGAATTTGAGAATGCTGTTGTAGGTGATGGTGCACCAACTGGACGTTATAATGAAACTCGTTTTACTAGAACTGTTTTAAACTGGAATCAGTTAATTAACTATAACACTACAATTAATGAAGATCATAATATTGAGGTATTGTTAGGACATGAATCTTTCGATCGTCACTATACTAATATGTATGGTATGAAAACTCAGTTGACTGTAAATGGTATTAATGAGTTCGCTAACTTTGTAACTCCAACTAGTCTTACTGGATATTCTTCAGATAAGAATACTGAGGGGTATTTTGGACGTCTTAAGTATAATTTTAAGAACAAATATTATTTTGAAGGTTCTTATCGTCGTGATGGTTCATCTGTATTTGATGAAGATGTACGTTGGGGTGGATTCTTCTCTGCAGGTGCTACCTGGAGAATGGATCAAGAAGATTTTATTCAGAATATCTCATGGATTGATCAATTGAAGTTAAGAGCATCTTATGGTGAGGTTGGTAATGATAATATGAATGACTACTATGCTAGTCAGGCTTTATATACCTATAATCCTAATGCAGGCGAATCAGGACTTATTTGGTCTACCATTGGTAACCCTTTGTTGACATGGGAGTCTTCAAATAGTTATGATGTTGCTGTTGAATATGCAGTATTAGATAATCGAATTAAAGGTTCATTTGAATATTACAAGAAAATTTCAGAAGACCTTTTGTACTCTCAACCTTTACCAACGAGTTTAGGTTTAAGTTCTCAGCCACGTAATATTGCATCTTTATATAATGAAGGTTTTGAACTTGGTTTAGGTATTGCAATTATTGATAAAGATAATTTATCTTGGGATATCGATATTCAGGCTTCAACAATTAAGAATGAAATTACAGAAATTCCTACTCCATTTATTAATGGTTCAAAAAGATGGGCTAAAGGTCATTCTATTTATGATTATTACTTGTATGATTATGCAGGTGTAGATGTAGCAACAGGTGCGGCTTTATACTATGTATTAGCTGATAATGGTAAAGGAGAGAATGTTCGTACTTATGATGAAAATAATGAAGCGATTACAACTGATAATCAATTAAATTCTGAAAAAGGATATACTGGCGATTCTTCAATTCCAGATGTTTTTGGTTCTGTATCTAATACAGTTTCTTACAAGAACTTCCAATTAGGAGTCATGTTTACTTATTCTATTGGTGGAAAAATTCTTGATTATAACTATGCTTCATTGATGAATGAAGGTGAATATGGTGAAGCATTACACGTTGATGCAAAGAAAGCTTGGAAAAAAGCTGGTGATATTACTAATATTCCACGTTTAGAGAATGGTAATGATCATATTAATCCAACCTCTGACCGATGGTTAACTGACGCGTCATATTTATCTTTAAAAAATGTGAATTTAAGTTATACATTTAAGCAAGCAGCTATCAGTAATTTTGGCATTACTGATTTGAAGGTATTTGTTTCTGGAGAGAATTTATTTATGCTAACTAAGAGAAAGGGTATGAATCCACAGCAAGCATTTTCTGGAACAACAAGTAATGTTTATTTGCCATCTAGAGTTGTTTCTTTTGGGGTGAATGTATCATTCTAATAACTTATTGGTCATTAATTACAAAAACATAATTATGAAAAAATATTTTAATAAAATTTTTATACTGATGTTGGTAGTTGCATCTGTCAGTTGTTCTGAAGATACGCTGACAAACCTACCAACTGATTCTGTTGCTCCAGACAATGCTTTGTCTTCACCAGAAAATATGATTGCTGCTTTAAATGGTGTACATAGAGCGATGTATAGCCAGTCTGATTTAGGTGATTATAATTACGCCGGAGAATCTTATATTATGCCAATGTTGGATTTTCCAGCTGGTGATATGCTTCATTCAGGATCAGGTAATGGATGGTTTAAATATACCCTTAAATGGCTACGTCATACAAATCCAAATTCTGGAGATATGGCTTTTGTTTGGTATCATTACTATCATCTTATTGGTAACGTAAATAATATTATCAACGCTGCCGAAGGTATGACAGATACTCCTGCTTTATCTAATGTATTAGGTCAAGCATACGCTTATAGAGCATGGTTACATCACCGTTTAGTTTGCTTATTTGCTAAAAACTATATTCATGGCAACCCTAGCACCGACCTTGGTGTACCAATAATGTTAAAGACGGATCCTGCTGAACTTGTAGGACAAGCAAGAGAGACTGTTGAGAATGTTTACAAACAAATTGAAAAAGATTTAGCTGCATCTTTGGCTTACTTTGAAAATGCAGATGATCCAAATAATAAATCTCACATCTCTATCAATGTTGCTAATGGTATTGCTGCTCGTGTTGCATTAACTAAAGGTGATTACGTTGCTGCTGCGACTTATGCAAATGCTGCAAGAAGTGGATATAGCTTGATGAATGAAGCTGATTATAAGATTGGTTTTAATTCGGTAAACTTATCTGAAGTAATGTGGGGTGCTGAGGTGGTCGATTCTCAGACTAACTATTACTATTCATGGTTTTACTACCAAGGAACTAACTTTAATGGTTCTCAAAATAGAAGTAACCCAAAGTTTATTAACCATAACTTATTTGCTGAAATTAGTGATACTGACTATCGTAAAGATATGTGGTTAGAGAAAGCTCCAAATGACTTCGTTGGTTGGGAAGCTGATCCTAATTATGCAACTAAAGAGGAGTTTAATGCTGCATTTTACAAAATTGTAAAGGATTATAACATGACAACTTCATTTTATACAAATGCATATATGTCAGTTAAATTCTTAAATAAAGATGGTGGTACAATTAATCCAGATGATGTGTTTTATATGAGATCATCAGAAATGTACTTGATCGAAGCGGAAGCTTTGGCAATGCAAGAAGGAAAAGATGTTGAAGCACAAAATGTAATTAATGAGTTGGTGACTGCTCGTACTCGTTCAGGTGAGACGCCAGCATTAATTACTACCACAGGTGATGCATTAGTTCAAGATATTTTGATACAGCGTCGTATAGAACTTTGGGGTGAGGGACATCGTTGGTTGGATATGTTACGTTTAGATTTAGCTTTAGATCTAACTGGTTCAGGAGCTAGTTCAACTTTATATCAAAAAGGATATAGTCAAGCTAAGCCATCAGTAAACAATAATTGGTTGTTTCAAATTCCTCAAGAGGAAGTGGATGCTAATCCTTTAATGGAACCAAATCCAGTTGCAGAATTGTAATTTTGTATTAATATAATATTATTTGAGAGAGGGAATCCATTAGGATTCCCTCTCTTTTTTGTTTCTTTTTTTGATGGTATTATTTCATCCAAACTTTCAATGATCAACTACACATAGCATATGTTTGACCGAATTATATTAAAATGATCAAATTTCATACGATCATAGTCTATAGTATAAAACTAATTGTATTTCTCTATAACAATTATTCTTCCTTCGAAAGAGACGTTTTCCTTTTTGAGTGAAGTCAACTATTGCATATTTAGTTTGATAATCTACAAGATCAAAATAATCTAAAATACGAGCAGAAAAAACTATGTTTAATATGCTGGTTTTTATCGAAAATGTGTGATTTAATAGTAGAATTTATTCCTTCAATAGTCGATATTTTATTAAAAAAAGTTTTTTAACGTTCTATGTAACTAATTACTTCATAACATAAATGTGTCATAAAACATGTGATCCTATTCTGAAGAATCTATTGTATCCTTTTACTTACATAATGCTATTTATTTTGGCTGAATTATACGATTGTTAATATTTGTAAAATGTTGGATCTAATATCTCTTTGTCTAATATGTTAGGTATTTCTTATGTTTTAGTGTGCTTTGCCTATTGTGAGTCATAATGTATCGTATGCTGTGGTGTTGTATTTTTATCTTAAGTAAAGTTTAATGTTTTAGTGAAAGTTTAGTTTGTTTTTAAATGTGAATTTTTGTTTGTCGATTTAAGTTTTTTTTACACTTTTGAAAGCTCAAAAAAAAAGACCTCCTTCTGTAAAGCCCATGTGCTGTGGTTTTTGAGTTGTTTGTGTGTTTTTTTTAGTATTAAAAGGGAAAATTTGTTTTTAACACATGTTAATTCAAATTGAGAAAATAAAAGAAATTTAATTATCAATTAACTAAAGATTCATGAAAAAACTATTTTCGATCGTTGTCTTATGTCTTATAGGATTACAAGGCGTTTTGGCGCAAAGTAGAGAAATTTCAGGATTGGTAACATCAGCCGATGACGGACTATCAATACCAGGGGTTTCTGTAATTATAAAGGGGACTACAATTGGTACAACGACTGACTTCGATGGTAATTATACAATTTCAGTTGACAATGAAGGACAAACGCTTGTTTTCTCTTTTGTTGGAATGAAAACTATAGAATTACCTGCTAATTCTGACTCAATAAATTTAGTAATGGAATCTGAGTCCATTGGTATGGACGAAGTAATGGTTGTCGCTTATGGAACTGCTAAGAAATCTAGCTTTACCGGTTCTGCAACTCAAATTAAATCTGATGAATTAGCTAAAAAACCTGTTATTTCTGTTGGCGAAGCTATCGCAGGTATGGCTGCTGGAGTTGAAGTTTCTAGTGGTTCTGGTCAACCCGGTTCTGCTCCTTCAATTCGTGTAAGAGGTATAGGTTCAATTAACTCTTCAAACGAACCATTGTATGTGATCGATGGAGTTGCTCAAACCAATGATAATCTAAGTTTAGGAACTAGCTCTAGTTTAGGAGCATTGTCTGCTATTAACCCAAATGATATTGCAAATGTTACTATTCTAAAGGATGCCGCTGCAGCTGCATTGTATGGTTCTCGTGCTGCTAATGGTGTTGTTTTAATTACTACAAAGCGTGGTAAAACTGGTAAAACTAAATTTACAGTTAAATCTGAAATGGGTATTTCTGATTTTGCTGTTAAGACACTTGAATTAGCGACTCCTGAAGAAGCTTTTGATTATAAGGTATTGGGTTATAAAAATTACCTTGTTGAGTACGAAGGTATGGATGAAGCAGCAGCTGCTACTTTGGCTAAAGCTGATATCGGAGATTATTTTAGTCAATATGATCCTACTAGACCAGATTCTGATTATGATTGGGATGATGCTATGTTTAGACAAGGTACGACTAAGAATGTTGAATTTTCTGCTGCTGGAGGTAATGAAAAAACTAAATTCTTTGCATCATTAAGCTATTTAGAAGCTGATGGTGTTGCTAAAGGATCGGATTTTAGCCGTGTTGCAGGTCGATTAAATTTAGATCACAAAGCTACAGACCTAATTGAATTTGGATTCAGTAGTTCTCTATCTAGAATGAAACAGAATGTTATTCCTACAATTGGTTATTACTATGTGAATCCATTGTATGCAACACGTTCTTATTTGAATCAATTAACGCCAATTAAAAATACAGATGGTTCTTTCTCTGATGTAGAAGGTGGTAAAAAACCCAACTTGGTTAAAGAAAATGATTTGAATATAAATAAAAATGATGTTTGGACTTTAACTAACCAAGGATACTTACAACTTAATTTAATCGAAGGTTTAACGTTTAAGTCTACTAACAGCATGACTTTCACACAGGTTTATGGTTCAAAATATTGGGCTCCTAATTCTCAAGATGGTGAAAGTTATAATGGTTATGCATACGAATCAAACAAGAGACGATTAAAATTATCTTCATCTAATATATTGAATTATTCAACAACTATTGATGATGTTCATAATATCGACTTTTTAGTGGGATATGAAGCTGAAAAATTACAAGATAAACTTCTAGAGGCCGAAGGGAAGAATTTTCCAAATGATGTTAAGACAACACTTGATGTAGCTTCCAAACCTTTATCTGCTTCATTCAATGCAGATGGTGATAGAATGCAATCAATCTTGTCACGTTTTAACTACAACTACGATAATAAGTATTATGGATCTATTAGTTATAGAACTGATGCGAGTTCTCGTTTAGGTGAGAATAACCGATGGGGAAGTTTCTACTCTGTTTCTGGTTCATGGAGAATTTCTTCGGAGAGTTTTATGGAAGATATCGATTTCATTAATGACTTGAAATTACGTTCATCGTATGGTGTTAATGGTACTTTACCTACTTCATGGGTTGGTGCTCTAGGTCTTTATGATTTTGGTGCTAACTATAACGATGTTCCTGGTACATCTTATTCTCAAATTGCGAATCCAGACTTACAATGGGAAAAAAATAAGACTTTCAGTATTGCAACTGAAATGAGATTATTCGATTTCTTAAATGTTGAGTTGGAGTATTACCATAGAAAAACATCTGATTTGTTATTACAAGTTCCTGTAACAAGAACTTCAGGATTTTCATACTATTGGGATAATGTAGGTGAAATGACTAATCAAGGTCTTGAATTGAGTGTTACATCTCATAACATTAACAACGATAATTTTTCTTGGAATACGACATTAAACTTAGCTCACAACAAGAATACTATCGATAAGTTAGAAGGTGGCGATAATGTTGAAACATTCCCATATATTCTAAGAGAAGGTAAATCGTATAGTTCAATTTACTTGAGAGACTGGGCGGGCGTAAATCCTACTAATGGTCATGCTCAATGGTATGTGCTCGAAAATGAGAAAAGAGTTGATAATGACAATGATGGTGAATCAGATGTTACTGAAGATTCAAGATATGCAGGTAAGAAAATTGTTGGAGATGGTAACCCAGATTTATCTGGATCTATCAATAATAGTTTCACATATAAGAATTTTGATCTATCATTTTTGATCACATTTAAAATAGGAGGTGATGCTTATATTGACCCTTATTCAAGTGTTTATGATGACGGTGCTAGTTTAACTAAAGCTGTTACTAAAGCTCAGTTAAAAGATTATTGGACAACACCAGGAGAGAGTGCTTCTTTACCAAAAGTTGTTTATGGTTCACCTCAAAACTCACAGTACAATTCATCTAGAAGATTGGAAGATGCTTCATACATGCGTTTAAAGAGTATTAACTTGGGATACAGCCTTCCTTCAGAGATTTCGGCTATAGCAGGATTATCAAACATTCGTTTCTATGCTAGTGCAACAAACTTGTTGACATTGAGTAAAATAGATGATTTTGATCCTGAGACAGATTCTCGAGGTACAGTATTAAGTAGTTTTGATTTTCCTCCATTGAAAACTGTAACTTTTGGAGTTCAAGTTAACTTCTAATTGAAGATAAGAATTAAATAGTGAGTCATACTTTCTTTTAGTAAAGTAATCACAAACTGAAAAATTTTAAATAAATGAAAAAATATATATTATTACTGGGAACAGTTTTATCACTTGGACTTTCTTCTTGTTCTGATGATTGGATGGGTGATGTGGTTCCTACAGATAGAATAGATGCTAATGAAGCATTTAATACAGTGAAAGATGGTCGTAATGCTGTTAATGGAGTATTCTCCCTTATGCAGAGTGAAGATTACTACGGAGCTAATTATATTGTTTACGGTGATTTAAAAGGTATCGATGTTCGATCATCAGATATTAACAAACGTGATAACGAAATGTATCGTTACAATGAAACAACAGAAGCTGGTAATTCTGAGATGTGGACTAGTCCATATGAGGCTCTTGTATCTGTTAATAATGCCATTGCTAATCTTGATAAATTAGTAGCTGAATCTGATGCAGAAGAATTACAAAAATTAGAAATTGAAGCTAACTTTTACGCTTTACGTGCTTTAAATCACTTCGATTTATTACGCATTTTTGCTAGAATTCCAGCGTCATTATCAGGAGATGCTTCTAATGAATTAGGAGTTGTTCTTGCCGATCACGTTATTACTAAAGATGAATCACCTGTACGTGCAGATCTAGCTACAAGTTATAAGCTTGTAATTGATGATTTGAAAAAAGCTATGGAGTTAATGCCTGCAAGTGCTAGCACTGAAGGTTGGTTAAATGCTGATGCTGTTAAGGCTTTGTTGGCACGAGTTTATCTTTTTAATGGCGATAATCAATTAGCTTATGATATGGCTAAAGAGGTTATAGATTCTGGAGATTATGCTTTGGTTGCTCATGGCGATTATAAGAAAAGTTGGGAAGCTTCATTTAATAATCCTGAAGCTATTTTTACTTTAATTAATACCGAAGAAGATAATCCAAGTCGTGAAGGTATTGGTTACTTATGGAACGAATCTGGTTACAATACAATGGTTATTACGAATTCATTCACTGATATTCTTTTTGCTAATGACAAAGATGAGCGTAGCGAAGCAATGTTTGCTGATGTTGTGAAAGATGATGATGGTAACGTAACAAGTACTAATTACTTGTCATTGAAATACCCTGATCAAACAACTAATAAATTGCATTTAATTCGTTTGTCTGAGATGTATTTTATTGCGGCAGAGGCTATCTATAAAGTAAGTGCATCGAATGCAGCAGTGGCTGCTTCTCTTATCAATACTGTTGTTGAACAACGTACTGGTGTAGCTGATGTACTTGTTGCAAGTGATATCGATATTGATAGAATTCTTCTTGAGAAGAGAAAAGAATTTATTGGGGAAGGTCAAACTTTCTTCGATTTGATGAGAAATAAGAAGGATGTTGTTAGAACTGGAGACGATCATCTAAATATTGCTCCAATGTTTATCGGATACGACGATTTCAAAACAATTCAACCAATTCCTAGAATTGAATTGAATGTTAATGAGAATATTCAGCAAAATCCTGATTATGCTGAATAGTTTGATGTAATGTGATCCTGTCACAATATTAAATTGACAATATTATTTGAGAGAGGGAATCCATATGGATTCCCTCTCTTTTTTGTTTCTTATTTCGAGTAAATTATTGTTTTTACCAAGGTTACGCAAACCTTTGTATTTTTATTGAAAATTCTTTTTCATTTCCTTGTCTAAGTTGTGCTAATCATTACCTTTATCCACTGTTGTAGAACATATTTTCTAAATCTATTCTACAATTTAAAATAAACAGGTATGATTAAAAGTTTGGTTTAGAGTTTGTGAAAAATCGTGATTTTTAGATGAGTTCTGTTTTTTTTGGAAGATTTTAATTCAATGCTCTATACGCTTGAGTGATAATTGACGTCTTATAATCTTAGATTATTAATATTGAATTATCAATAGTCTTTCTACTCGAACAGCTACTATTTATGGTTTGTCTATCTTCTAACCAACAAAAGGATATTTCATTACTATCCTCCTTTTAAATTTGAGAGCTTTGTATTAGGCGGAGTCAAAATAAAGCAACATTTATTAGGTCATTATTTGTTTTATAAAGTACAAAACATTTTGTAAAATAAGAATTTAGCTTAAAGTTAAATCAATCAGTTATGAGTCAAAAGACAAAGATTATTGAAAGAGAAGATGTTGTTATCCGATTTTCAGGTGATTCTGGTGATGGTATGCAATTAACAGGAACACAGTTTTCTGACACTTCAGCTTTATTTGGAAACGACGTAGCAACTTTTCCTGATTATCCGGCAGAAATTCGCGCTCCACAAGGTACGGTAGGTGGTGTGTCGGGCTTTCAACTACATTTTGGGCATCAAGAAGTTTTCACACCTGGTGATTATGCCGATGTATTAGTTGCGATGAATCCAGCAGCTTTAAAATCCAATTTAAAGTGGGTAAAACCGAGTGGTACAATTATCGTGAATGAGGATAGTTTTACTGAAAAAAACCTTGAAAAAGCCGGTTACGATTCAGACCCTCTATTGGAAGACAAACTTGCTGACTATAATTTAATTAAGGCAAAGGTAACTTCTCTTACGCGTGAGTGTTTGAAGGATTCAGGTCTTGATCAAAAAAGTATTCTTAGAAGTAAGAATATGTTTACTTTGGGGATGGTATATTGGATGTTCGATCGTCCTTTAAAGCATTCTGAAGAATTTATTGAGAAAAAATTTAAGAAACATCCTTTAGTTGTTGATGCCAATAAGAAAGTTCTTAAGGCCGGTTTTAATTTTGCTAAAACAATTGAAGCTTTACCTTATAATTATAGTGTAGCTCCTGCGAATATTCGTAAGGGAAGATATCGTAATATTACAGGTAATAAAGCTACAGCCTGGGGTTTAATGGCTGCAGCAGACAAGGCTAAGCTTGAACTGTTCTGTGGATCGTATCCTATTACGCCAGCGACAGATATTTTTCAAGAATTAGCTATTCATAAAGGCCTTGGTGTAAAAACTTTCCAAGCAGAAGACGAGATTGCTGGTATTTGTACAGCGATTGGAGCTAGTTTTGCCGGTGATTTTGCTGTAACAACAACTTCGGGACCTGGTTTGGCATTAAAAACTGAAGCGGCAGGTCTTGCGGTAATGACTGAATTGCCACTTGTTATTGTAAATGTTCAGCGTGGTGGTCCTTCTACGGGTCTTCCTACTAAAACAGAGCAAGCCGATTTATTACAAGCCATTCATGGCCGAAGTGGTGAATGTCCGATGCCTGTTATTGCAGCTAGTACGCCATCAGATTGTTTCCATTTTGCATTTGAGGCTGGTCGAATCGCACTAGAGCACATGACGCCAGTTATATTGTTGACTGATGGTTTTATTGCTAACGGAACAGAACCTTGGCGTATTCCTTCCATGTCTGATCTTCCTGAAATTATTCCACCTATTGCAAAAGAAGGTGAAGATTTCCTTCCTTATGCGCGAGAGGATGATCGATTGAGCCGCCGATGGGCTATTCCAGGTACAAAAGGCTTAGAACATCGTATTGGTGGTCTCGAGAAAATGGACGGTGATGGTACCGTTTCGTATGTTCCCGAAAATCACCAATTGATGAGTGATATTAGAAAGAAAAGAGTTGAACTTGTTGCTAACAATATTCCTGAACTTAAAGTGAAAGGAAATGACGAAGCTGATGTTCTTGTCGTTGGATGGGGAGGAACATATGGGCATCTTATGACGGCGGTTAGAGAATTGCAAAAGGAAGGTAAGTCTATTAGTTTGGTTCATTTTAACTACATATTCCCTCTTCCAAAAAATACTGGGGAGATATTCGGACATTATAAGAAGATTATTGTGTGTGAATTAAATAATGGACAGTTTGTTGAGTATTTAAGAGGTTCATTTTATGGTATTAAGTTCGAACAGCTCAATAAGTTGATGGGATTACCATTTACGGTGGTAGAATTAAAAGAAAGATTTAACCAATTATTGGAGGATAAATAAGTCATGGCTGATACATTATTAAACAAACCTAATGTTAAGGGGCTAAGTGCTAAGGATTTTAGAAGTGATCAAGAGAATCGCTGGTGCCCTGGTTGTGGTGACCATGGTATCTTAAATTCTGTTCAAAGAGCAATGGCTGAAATGGATCATAAGAGGGAAGACTATGCTGTAATTTCGGGTATTGGTTGTTCTTCTCGTTTTCCATACTATATGAATACCTATGGTTTTCACACCATTCACGGACGTGCTGCTGCCATTGCATCTGGCGTAAAGTGTGCTAATCCTAATCTCGAAGTGCTTCAGATTTCTGGAGATGGAGATGCTCTTGCCATTGGAGGTAACCACTTTATTCATGCTGTTCGTAGAAATATTGATATGACCATTATGCTCTTTAATAATGAGATTTATGGTCTAACTAAAGGTCAGTATTCCCCAACATCAAGATATGGAATGGTAACTAAAACCTCTCCTTACGGAACAATTGAGGAACCTTTTAATCCTGCTCAGTTGGCTCTAGGAGCTCAATCTAAGTTCTACGCTCGTTCTATTGATACGAATATTAATTTGACAAAAGAAGTCGTAAAGTCTGCATCTGCACATAAAGGAACATCTATCGTTGAAATTCTTCAAAACTGTGTGATTTATAATGATGGAGCACATGCTCTTATCACTGATAAAGCAAACAAAGATGAATATCAACTTGTTATAGAGCACGGTAAGCCAATGATCTTTGGTAAGGATAAAAATAAAGGTCTCATTATGGGGGGCAATGGTAAACTTGTTGTTGTGACTATTGGTGAACATGGCATTACAGAACAAGATGTCCTCGTTCATGATGCTCATACCGAAGATTCACATATGCATTGGTTACTCTCGAGTATGATGGCTCCTGAGTATCCTGTTGCTTTGGGTGTTATTCGTGATGTTGATTCAACTTCTTATGATGAGAAAATGGCTCAACAAATTGAAGATATCAAAGCCATATCAACAATTAAATCTATGGATGAGCTACTAAATAGTGGTGATACTTGGGTGGTTGACTAGTTGAATTTGTGTATTTATTTAGATATAATCCTGTTTGGTTTAATACCAAGCAGGATTTTTTTATAAATTTTGTATTAATCTCTTTTTTATAGCGAATTTGTACCCTACAATTGTTAATTGTTTGTTATTTTCAGTCTTTAAATAAAAGCTATAATTATCATGGAAGAAATTGCTATTTCGAAGATATATAAAAGGAAGAAAAACGATAGAGATATCTTCCAAGAGTTAATGCCATTCAAGGTTAAGGAAATTCTTTTGGTTGCAACTTATTACGATTCGTATACAATTGTTAGGGAAGGTCAGTTCTCAGATAAAATTGTTGGTGAATACCTTCAACTTAATTTATATACAGCACCCCGATTCACAAGTGTAACGACTAATGACGAAGCGCTTGAAGCTATGGACGAACGCAATTTCGACGTTGTAATCTTAATGGCTGGTTTGGATAAAGATTCACCACTTGAGCTAAGTCAAGAGATTAAAAAGAAAGACCCAGATATTCCCGTTTTAGTATTGGTGAATAATAATAGTGATTTGGCTTATTTTGACAAGGCTGCTGATAAAATCAGAAATAATATCGAAAGAGTATTTGTGTGGAATGGATCGACTAAGATCTTTATGGCCATGACCAAATATATAGAAGATAAGATGAATTTAGCACTTGATTCTAAAATTGGTGATGTTCGTGTTATGCTTTTAATAGAGGACTCAGTCAAGTATTATTCTCGATATTTACCTTTGCTCTATACATCAATAATGACCCAAACTCAAAAGGTTATTTCTGATGAAGATGATATTGATGAGATGCATAAAATTCTCAAAATGCGAGCTCGACCAAAGGTTATTTTGGTTAGTTCTTATGAGGATGCAGTAGATATTGTAGATAATTATTTAGAAAATCTTCTTTGTGTCATTTCTGATGTTCGATTTTCTCGTGATGGAAAATTAAATGACGATGCTGGTGTTGATTTAATATCATATGTACAGGAAAAGAAAATGCGAATTCCTTGTGTGATGCAATCTCACGATACGGATAATGCCATGCGTGCTTTTCAGGTAAATGCTGATTTTATTAATAAAAATAGTGATACGCTTGCGCTCGATATTTTCAATTTTATTCATTTAAAGCTTGGTTTTGGCGATTTCGTATTTAGAAATCATAGTGGCACTCAAGTTGCTGTTGCGAAGTCTTTAGAAGATTTTGAAAATAAATTGAGATATGTACCAGATGAGTCCTTATTATATCATTCTAAACGTAATGGGATTTCAACTTGGTTGATGGCAAGAGGTGAAATTAATATTGCGAAAAAACTTCGTCGTTATCAAATATCCGATTTTAAAACAGTTAAGGAGTTACGTCAATTTTGTTTAGATGTTTTTGAAGCTTCGAGGTTGAAACAATTGCGAGGACGAATTATTAAATTCAAACCTAGTTTGGCGAACTCTAATCACTATGTCATTCGTTTAGGAGGTGGATCAGTAGGTGGTAAAGGTAGAGGATTGGCTTTTTTAAGTAATTTTACTGAAAATATCAGCTTTCAAAAATTAATTAAGGATATTAATATCGCAATACCAAGAACTGCAATTATTGGAGTTGATGAGTATGAAGTTTTTTTAGAAAATAATAATCTTCTTGAAAAAATATATAATGAAAAGAATTACGACGAAATAAAGAAACAATTTATCGAAGCTCATTTATCGGAAAAGCTTTGTAAAAAACTTCGTCAATATCTTGAGAAAATGAATATGCCTTTGGCGGTTCGTTCTTCGGGATTGTTTGAGGATTCATTGATGCAACCTTTTGCGGGTGTTTATGCTACTTATCTTTTGCCAAATAATAATGAGGATTTTGAAGTTCGTTATGCCGATTTGATAAATGCGATTAAAATGGTGTATTCTTCCATTTTTACGCCAGAGGCAAAAGCATATTTTTCTGCTGTTGATTATAAAATTGAGGAAGAGAAAATGGCTGTTATTCTACAAGCCGTTGTTGGGCAAGAGTATAATGGTAAATTTTATCCAAATATTAGTGGTGTAGCACAATCTTACAACTATTATCCATTTTCGTATATGAAACCTGAGGATGGCTTTTCTGTTCTAGGTTTAGGATTAGGTAAATATGTTGTTGGTGGGGAAAAAACACATCGTTTTTGCCCTGAGTACCCTAAATTACAGTTGGCATCTATCCAAGATCAAATAAAAAATTCGCAGAACTACTTTTATGCGATAGATGTGGAATCTAATAACTTGAATTTGCTTGAAGATGGTGAAGATGCTTCAACTCGTAAGTATGAGCTTTCGGTAGCAGAGAAAGATGGTAATTTATTACATTGTGCTTCGGTATACGATGGAGCCAATGATAGAATTGAGCCAGATTTAAATTTAAGAGGTCCTCGTGTTGTCGATTTTGCTAACATTTTGAAGTATAATCAAATTCCATTGGCTAAGACTTTGAGTATTCTTTTGAATATTTTTAAACAAGCAATGGGAGCTCCTATTGAGATTGAATTTGCTGTTGATTTATCTAAGGGGAAAAATGGTTTGCCAACCTTTAATCTTTTACAGATTAAGCCTCTAATACGTCAGGAAATGAGTATCGAGATCGATATGGATAAAGTGGATAAAGATCGACTTGTTTTATTGGCTGACAAAGGAATGGGTAATGGTAGAATAGATCATGTTCGCGATGTGATTTACATGGATGTTAGTAAATTTGATAGAACCAAGACCGAGGAAATGGCCGAAGAAGTAGCTATTTTAAATCAGAAAATGAAGGAGCAAGATAGACAGTATGTTCTTATTGGTCCTGGTCGTTGGGGAACTAAGGATCGTTTTACAGGAATTCCTGTTCTTTGGTCGCAAATATCTAATGCTAAAGTAATTGTTGAGCAAGGTCTTGACGATTTTCCTTTGGATGCTTCATTGGGATCACACTTTTTCCATAATGTAACATCAATGAATGTTGGTTACTTTTCTGTGAAATCGAATTTGGCAACTAGTTTTGTAAAAGAGGATGTGCTTAACAAGCAGGAATTTGTTGAACAGATAAATTTCTTTAAACATGTTCGTTTTGCTGAGCCTTTGGAAATATTAATGGATGGGAAAAAACAGATATCAGTTATACTGCATAAATAATTTGATATACTTAGTTCAACTTAATATAAACTGATATAAGAGAAGTACTATATCAATAGGATATATAAAAAAAGAGATCTCAATTGCTTGAGATCTCTTTTTTTTGCTTGATCATACGATCAATATTGTGGTTTATGCTTGGTATGAATCGACACCAGCAGTTTCCATTTTACGGTCTACTTTTTTAACCAAACCTTGTATTACTTTACCAGGACCAATTTCAGTGAATGAAGTTGCACCATCAGCAATCATATTAAGTATTGTTTGAGTAAAACGTACAGGAGCAGTTAATTGAGCAACAAGATTCTTTTTGATTTCTTCAGGATCTGATACTGGTTTTGCAGTTACGTTTTGGTATACAGCACAAATAGGTTTAGAGAAGTTCGTATTTTTGATAGCTTCTTCAAGCTCAACACGTGCAGGCTCCATTAATGGAGAATGAAATGCACCACCAACTTTCAAAGGTATAGCACGTTTTGCGCCAGCTTCGGTTAGTTTTGCACAGGCTATTTCAATACCTTTCATGCTACCCGAAATAACCAATTGGCCTGGGCAGTTGAAGTTCGCAGGAACAACAATTTCGTCAATTTCAGCACAAACTTTCACAACAGTCTCGTCATCAAGACCAATGATAGCAGCCATAGTTGATGGTTCGTTCTCGCAAGCTTTTTGCATAGCTAAAGCACGTTGAGAAACCAATTTAAGACCATCTTCGAAAGAAAGAGCTCCATTGGCAACAAGTGCAGAGAATTCTCCTAACGAGTGACCTGCAACCATTTCTGGTTTAAAATCAGCACCTAAAGTTTTTGCTAAAATTACAGAATGAAGAAAGATAGCTGGTTGAGTAACCTTAGTTTGTCTTAGATCTTCGTCAGTTCCGTTGAACATCAGTTCTGTAATATTGAAACCAAGAATTTCGTTAGCTTTATCAAATAATTCTTTACCTAGTTCAGAGTTTTCGTATAGGTCTTTACCCATACCAACAAATTGGGCTCCTTGCCCAGGAAATACATATGTTTTCATATCTTTTGATTCGTATTGATACTTATCAATAGTTAATTATTATATCGTTTTTGTAGAGATCAGTCGAATAAATTCTTCGCGTGTAGCGGCTTTTTCAAATGCTCCTGTAAAATCAGAGGTTGTTGTGATTGAGTTCTGTTTTTGTACACCACGCATAGCCATACACATATGTTGTGCTTCAATAACAACGGCTACTCCCAATGGATTAAGTGTATTTTGAATACAATCTTTAATTTGAGTTGTTAATCTTTCTTGTACTTGTAATCGGCGTGCAAAAGCGTCTACAACACGAGCAATTTTACTTAGGCCCGTAATGGTTCCGTTAGGAATATATGCAATATGAGCTCTACCTACAAAGGGTAACATATGATGTTCACACATTGAGTAAACTTCAATATCTTTAACAATTACCATTTGGCGATAATCCTCTTTAAACATGGCTGACTTTAAGATCTCTTCTGGTTTGATATAGTAACCTTGAGTAAGGAATTGCATTGCTTTTGCGACTCTTAATGGTGTTTTAACGAGTCCTTCTCGGTCCACATCTTCACCTAGAAGTTCCAATACTTTTTTATAGTGAAACATGAGTTCTTCAGTCGTTTCTCTGTCAAATTTTTCTATTTTTGTAAAACCTTTATTTTCTGAGTCGTTACTTGAAAATTCCATCTTATAATTAGTGTTTTAATATTGTTGTTCGATAAAATTCAATTGTTGTCCTTTAGTATTTAGGCTTATTTATTTGTGCCTGCGAATTTAAGAATATTTTTTGTCGATTACGCAAGGTTTTGGAAGCTTTGTTATTGCTAAGTACTTGCATCTATGGATATTTTAATTGTTAGTTCCACTTTTGTTTCATTACAAAATTTTATTAGTCAACTTCAATTGATTGATAATTACGGTAAAAATTATGCTCGATTTAAATTAGATGAAAATGAATTTGATGTCTTAATATCTGGTTATGGAGGGAGCATAGCTAGTCATTGGATTAATAAAGCTATTCAACGTAAAAATTACGATTTAGTTATTCACATTGGAAGATCATATGCTCTTAAGGATAAAATAGAGATTGGAAGTTTAGTGAATGTTGTTGATGATTATTTTGGAGATATTGGCTTTAATGATGATTCAGGATTTCAGTCATTTTTCGATTTAGAACTAATTTCTAAGACTGAAGCGCCATTTACAAATGGAATTCTAGAAAACCCTTCTGACTATTCAGAGATATTAACCTCATTCCGAAAAGTAAGTGGCATGACGTGTAATACCATTCCTTCAAATCTTTTTCAGATAGGAGAAATCTATATTAAGAATTATCCTGAGATCATAAGTTCTGAAGGAGCAGCAGTTTTATATGCTTGTTTAGAATCAAATATCGATTTAATTCAACTTTCATATGTTACCGGTACTATTGAAAATGCAAGTGAAATTTTAAGTGTTAATGATCAGGAAATAGAAACAATAACGACTAATCTAAAAGACTTGTTGAGTAAACTTTATCAGTTTCAATTATTGAAAAGCTAGTATTTATTTGAACTTTATTAAAACAGCTTTTTTAAAATAAATGGCTTGGAATAGGCCTCTTGCAAACATAAAAGATAACATGGCTATCCAAAGACCATGATTCAGAAGTATGTCTTTTAATATCCAATAAACGGGTGCAAAAATGAGAATGGTAGCCGCCATCATGGTTTTTCGCATATAAGCCGAGGCCGTAGCTCCAATATAAATTCCATCGTATATGAATGAGGCAAAACTTAATATTGGGAGTAATATAACCCATTTTAGATAAGGACTAGCTGCACTTATTATTTTTGTGTTATTAGTTAACATCGACAATATCCAATTGCTACACAGTGCATAAAATAGGGTGAAAATTAAGCTGATCCCAATTCCCCAAATAAATAAGTAACGAACTGTAAGCAGAAAGTTTTTCCGATTTTTAGCTCCTATGAATTTTCCAACTAGGGCTTCTGCAGCATATGCAAAACCATCCATTAGGTACGAAAAGATAAAAAGGAATTGTAGCAAAAGAGAATTAACAGCAAGTATTGTTTTGTTCGTGCTTGCAGATTCTGTTGTGAAAAAAGTAAATACAAAAATGATACAAAGTGTGCGAATAAATATATCCTTATTAACTAGGACAAAGTTTTTTAGTTCCGTAATTTTAAATAAACCTCTATTAGTCCAATATTTGAATAGTCTTCTATAATGGCGCCAAATAAAAAATGAGGCTAAAATCAATCCACAATATTGAGCTATTACTGTTCCTAATGCAACACCTCTTGCATCTAGATTTAAGCCATAAACAAAATAGCTTGATAAACTGATGTTGATTATATTACATATAATGGCGATTGTCATAGGAATTTTTGAATTCTGCATGCCAATAAACCATCCTGTTAAAGCATATAAAGATATGGTTGCTGGTGCTGCCCATATTCGAATGTTGTAATAAGAGCGAGCTATATTCTCAACTGAGGCTTCGGAATTGATGCATGAAAAACTTAAAAGGGCAATCGGCTTTTGAAGTAATAATATGATGATACTGCCAACTGCTGCAACACTTAGTGCTCTTCCTAAAGAAAGAATGCTTTCGTGTAAGTTCCTAGCTCCGTAGGCTTGTGCTGTAATGCCACTAGTGCCCATCCTCAAAAATGAAAATCCCCAATAAAGAAAGTTGAAGATGACACCTCCTAAAGCAATGCCTCCAATAAAATCTACTTTACCCAAATGTCCCATAAGTGCTAAGTCTACAATCCCTAGTAAGGGGATTGTGATGTTGCTCACAATATTGGGTAGGGCAATATCTAAAATCTTTTTATTCACGCTGGTTTAAATCTTCTTTTAAATTCGCTGTGAAATTACTGAATTGACTTGAGGAAAGCTTTAAATATTGAAGGAAAAATTATTTAAGACTTTTTAAACAAAGAGGATATATAGCGGGCAAAACGTTTGCTAAATTAAGAATTGAAAATAAAAGACAAAAAACTCTTAATATATTAGGAATAAATTTATTTATAATATAGATTTGAATTGTTATTAGTAATGAGATTAAATAAGAATAGTTAATTTCAATAATTTATTTTACGGATTAAAACGATTAGATATGAGTTTTGAATTACCTAAATTACCATATAAATACGACGCTTTAGAACCATATATTGATGCAAAAACAATGGAAATTCACCATTCAAAGCATCACGCTGGATATACAAATAATTTAAATGCAGCCATTGCAGGTACTGATCTCGATAAAAAAGGGATTGGTGAAATTTTAGCAAATATTTCAGGTCAATCTGCTGGAGTCAGAAATAATGGTGGCGGTTATTATAATCACGATTTGTTTTGGAAGTTAATGTCACCTGATGGAGGTGGAGAGCCTACAGGAGAATTGCAAAAAGCTATTAATGATACTTTTGGAAGCTTTGAGCAGTTTAAAGAAGAGTTCTCAAAGGCAGCAGCTACACGATTTGGTTCAGGCTGGGCTTGGTTAGTAAAACTATCTGACGGTAGTTTAAAAATTTCTTCTACTCCAAATCAAGATAATCCATTAATGGATGATGTTGAAGTAAAAGGGACACCAATTTTAGGATTGGATGTATGGGAACATGCTTATTATTTAAAATTTCAAAATAGAAGAGTCGATTATATATCAGATTTTTTTGAGGTCATTAATTGGACAGAAGCGTCAAGACGTTTTCATAGTTAGTTTTGTTTATTGTTTTTTTGATTTTGGGATCGACTTTTGAATTTATTCAAAAGTTGATCTTTTTTTTGCCTTATTCAATAATTATAGTGAAATTTAGGTAAATTAAATAAACAAAATTATGAAACACGAACTTCCACAATTACCTTATGCATTAGATGCACTAGAACCTCATATTTCTAAAAGAACTCTTGAGTTCCATTATGGTAAACATCACCAAGCTTACGTCAACAATTTGAATAATTTAATTGGCGGAACACCTTTTGAGAATGCAGATTTAGTTGATATTATTCTTAAATCAGATGGAGGTATTTTTAATAATGCAGCACAAGTATTTAATCATACTTTTTATTTTATGGCATTTAAACCTAAAGGTGGTGGAAAACCAGGAAATAAATTAAATGATGCTTTAGTTCATACTTTTGGTTCCTTTGAAAAATTTAAAGAGGAATTTTCAAAAGCAGGAGCAACTCTTTTTGGTTCAGGTTGGGTTTGGTTAGTTGCCGATTCAGATAATAAACTTAGTATTGTGAAAACGTCAAATGCGGCTAATCCTATGTGTGATAATCTGAAACCTATAATGACATTAGACGTATGGGAACATGCTTACTATTTAGATACTCAAAACGCCCGTCCAAAATATATTGAAAATTTTTGGGAAGCGCTTAATTGGGAAGTGATAGAGAAGCGATTTGAAAATTTATAAAGAATTTAATTGTATTAAAATAGAGCTGTTACGCATGTAGCAGCTTTTTTTATTTAGATTTGTAGCCACTTGTAAAATTTCGAGTTGTTTATTGTATCTTATATGAATAAGACTGATAGTTAAGTATTTCTGGTTTTGTTGTTTAAATAGAATTCAGCTCTTGATGAAAAGTAATAAAATGCTTATCTTAATGTAGAGTATCGAAATAATCAATTTTATTAAAAAAGGTGTACCTAATTTAGAATTTTAATTGTATAATAAGACAGAATTCAAATGTTAAAAGAACTCGTATTAAAAAATAGAAGTTACCGTCGTTTTTATCAAAACGAAATTATTGGGAACGAACAATTAAAGCAATGGATTGATTTGGCTAGACTTGGAGCATCAGGAAGGAATGCACAAAGTATAAGATATTTGACAGTGACTAATCAAGAATTATGTAAACAGGTATTTGATAATTTAGCTTGGGCTGGTTATTTAAGCGATTGGGCAGGACCAATTGAAGGAGAACAGCCTGTTGCATATGTTATCATGCTAAATGATGAACGTTTGAGTAAAAATTACTTTAGTGATGATGGTATTGCTGTTCAAAATTTGTTGCTAGGAGCTGTTGAAGCTGGATATGGTGGTTGTATTCTTAGAGCATTTAAAGAGAAAAATCTTAGAGAATTACTACATATTTCAGAAGATTATTTATTGATCCAAGTGGTAGCTTTAGGGAAACCAAAAGAGAAAGTTGTAATCGAAGAAATGAAAGATGAAAATATAAAGTATTGGAGAGATGAAAATGGCGTGCATCATGTGCCCAAAAGAAAACTTGAAGATCTAGTTATTGCTAAACTTTAGACTAAATACTCCCTTATGAAAAAAATAATATTTTGCTGTGCTATAATTTTAACTTTGTTTTTATCAAAAGAAACTAAAGCTCAGAAATATAATCTTGATTCTATATTCTTTACAGGAGCTGTTATGGATCAGGCTGATTTAAAAGGTTTACCATATGCACATTTTTGGGTGAATAAGAAACGTGGTGGTATTGCTAATGAGTATGGAAAGTTTTCTTTCTGGGTAAATTCTGGTGATACAATCAAATATTCGTTTGTTGGTTATCACGATGTAGATGTTGTAGTTAGCGATACGCTACAACAGGAGGATTATCTATTTGGGGTGTTTTTAGCAAAGGATACTATAGCGCTTCGTGAGGTTTTAATTTTACCTCGTTTTGGTGATTTTAAAGAAGCATTTCAAAATGCTAAGATAAATACACCTGATTATGTTAGAGCAAAAAATAATGTGAATTCTGCAACTTATGAGGCTTTAACTAAGAGACCTGAGAAAATGGATGCAAAAGCAAATACAGATTTGCTTATTAAAAACCATGTAAGTGCTATTGAGAATAAAACAATGATACCTACCGAAATGACTGCTGGAGTGAGTACCACACGAACTTTACCAGAGCTTAAAAGGTTGAAACGCAAAAGAAAGATGAAAATTTCTGATGCCATGGCATCGGATGAAGAGGTTAAGATTCTTCAGCAGATGTATAAGTATGGTGTGAAAAAGAAATAAAAATAAAGCGGTGATTTTATCACCGCTTTTTTTGTCTTAGCCTCTGTTAAATAATGCTTTTATAATTAGCATTGTCATTTTTGGATTTTCTTTTAGTCTACGCGTTGAGTATCCAAACCAATCTTTTCCAAAAGGAATATATACTCTCATGTTGTGACCTTTGTCAAGAATTGTTTGTCTTAGTTCAGGCGTTACGCCATATAACATCTGGAACTCATACTTATCTTTTGGTACATTGTACTTTTCAAGTAAGTCGTATGCTGCTTCAATTAGATTTTTGTCGTGAGTTGCAATACCTGGATAAATTCCATTTTTAAGTATGAAGTCTAAATTTTTAATGTAATTTTCATTAACTTCTTCATATTTTTTAAAAGCAACTTCTTTTGGTTCTACGTAAATACCTTTGCATAAACGGAAGTTAAGGCTCGTTTCTTTTTTAATATCCAGCATGTTATTAATGTCTGAAAAGGTACGTCTAAGATAAGCTTGAATAACTAGACCAACATTGTTGGGGAATTCCTTTTTCAAACGTCTAAAGATGTCAATTTCTTTATCCACGCATGATGAATCTTCCATATCAATTCGTATGAAATTATTGTATTCTGCTGCTTTGGCAACTACAGTTCTTATGTTTTCATAACAAGCTTCAGGATCGATTAGTAAACCAAAGAATGTTGGTTTTACGGAGTAGTTTCCATCAATTTTATTTTTTTCGAAAGCCTCAATGATATTCAAATAGGCATCTCTATTTTCTGTGGCTTGATTTAAATCTTCAATAAATTCTCCTAAAAGATCGATAGTGACTTTTATGCCTTGTGCATTTAAATCTTGAGATGCTTTAATGGCATCGTTAATCGTTTCTCCCGCAATATATCTTTTAGAAAATATCCAAACTAGCCTTTTTGGCATGTATGGGAGGCTTGCTGCAATTATTTTATTAAACATTTTTTGTGGTTTTAAGGTTAATTTAGGGTTTTTTATTAGCTAAAAGTATATTTAAAGAGAAATAAAAAGAATGATGTTTGTCAGCTAATTTGATTGATTTTGAATAAGCAGTTATTTTCCACTATTAATAGAAAAATCTATATCAGAACTTTTTCCATTATCATTAAAAACTTATATTTGCTAGGCTTAAGTCACAATTTCTTGGAACGTGAAGTTTTTATTTATTTTGGCTTGTGTGTATACGACCTAAATCAATTAATATATACTGTTATTTGTCTAGAAAAATAATTTCAATGGAGATTATATTTAAAGACAAATTTTTCTGAATAGAGTTTTTCTTTTCAGATTGACATTTAAAATCAAATAATAAAACATGAAAAATTTATCTACTGTTATTAATGCAGTCTTAATTGTTGCTGTTGGAGTTTTATTCTTTTTACATTTCTCTGATGGAGATAAAGCCGAAATGAAATCTATTGCTGGAGATGGTACTGTTGTGTATGTGAATACAGATTCATTATTATCGAATTATAATTTTTCTGTCGATTTAAATGAAAAGTTTCTTAAGAAACAAGAAGATTCTAAAACTAATTTTAATTTTAAAGCTCAGAAATTAGAAAAAGAAGCTGCTGAATTTCAGCGTAAAATACAAAACAATGGTTATCTTAATCGCGATCGTGCAGAGAAAGCACAAAGAGACTTATTGGCTAAGAAACAAAATTTAGATCAACTTGATAGAAAATTAAGTGCTGAATTAATGGCTGAGCAAAATGAGAATTCAAAGCGTTTATTCGATAGTGTGACTAACTACTTAAAGTTATATAATACAAAGCATAAATTTAGCATGATTATTAGTACAACTAAGGGTGGAACAGTATTGTATTCTGCTGATGGCTTAGATATTACTAAAGATATTATTGATGGTTTAAATGCTAGATATAAGAAATAAGAGCAACAAATATTTAATTAAAGGGCAGAGGTTAATAGCTTTCTGCCCTTTTTTATTTTGTGGCCGCTATTGATTAATCAGCCTTATTATGCATATTGCAAAGAAAGTTTAAACTATAGAATGTAGACCAATGAGTTTCGCAGATAAATACCTTAAAAAGCAACAAGTTTTTCCTGATTATATAAATAGTGAGGTTCCAGAAAACCTTGGACTTGTTGTTACGATTCCTTGCTATGATGAGCCTGATTTAATTTCGAGCTTGCAGGCTTTGTGGCTTTGTGATCGACCAAGTTTCAATGTTGAAGTCATTGTCATTGTAAATTCAGGAGAACTCGCTTCGGATGAGGTTTTAAAGCAGAATGACAAAACGATTTCTGATTTTGAAGAATGGCTTGTCGACCATGAGGATAACAAGTTAAAGTTCTATTTAATTCATCAGCCAAACTTGCCAAAGAAATCAGCAGGAGTTGGTTTGGCACGTAAGATCGCTATGGATGAGGCTGTGAGTCGTTTTAATAAAATTGGAAAGCCTAATGGTATTATTACAGGTTATGATGCTGATTCTTCGTGTGATACCAATTACTTTACCGAAATAGAGAAGTTATTTAAAAAGTACCCCAAGGCAAATGGTGCAAACATCTTTTATGAGCATCCTCTCGAAGGAGAAGCGTTTAGTGAGTTGATATATAATTCGATTGCTCAATATGAACTTTACTTGCGATATTATATGCTGGCAATGCGTTTTACTGGTCATCCACATGCCTATCATACGGTTGGTTCAAGTTTTGCTGTATCTGCCAATGCTTACATTAAACAAGGTGGAATGAATCGTCGCCAAGCTGGAGAAGATTTCTATTTTCTACAAAAGATTATTGCTTTAGGAAAGTTTTATGAAATTAAGCATACCCGTGTTATTCCTTCTCCTCGTACATCGGATAGAGTACCTTTTGGTACAGGGAAAGCGATGTCTACTTTTGTAAGTGAAGGTATAAGTAACTATAAGAATTATAACTATGCTGCTTTTAAGGATTTAAAAGTTTTTTTCGATAGAGTTGATGATTTTTTCGGAGTGGATGAAGAGACTTTTATTCATAAGTTGATAGTAGAATTACCAGGTCCTGTTCGAAGCTATTTAAAGGAGGATAATTTTTTTGAAGCTTTAGATGAAATTAATCGCAATTGTGCTTCCATCGATACGTTTAGAAAGAAGTTCTTTGGTGCATTTAATGCTTTTAAAGTTCTAAAGTATTTGAATAATGTTCACGAACAATTTATGGAAGAGGAGAGTGTGATTGTAAGTGCGAAACTCTTGCTTAAAGATTTAGGTATAATTACCAAAGGTGTTTATTCCGCAAAGGAATTACTTGAAATATATAGAGAATACGAAAAGACACATTAGTATTAACAAAAAAAGCATGGATCTGATCCATGCTTTTTTCTAGTAGCTTGATATATTAATTTTCTTTGAATTTTTTTAAGCTATTTTGATAAATTTTCATTCCCGTTTTAGCATCGTAATTTGAGCTAGGTCCTGCTATACAACCTCCTTCACAAGCCATAACTTCAATAAAGTTACCACTTGTTTTTCCTGTTTTTGCAAAAGCTTTAAGCATATTGATCTTCTTTTTATCAAGACCATCAACGATAACTGGTTTAATGTTAACGTATGGCTTAACTTCAAGAACAGATTGAGCAACGCCACCACTTGCAGCATAAGCTCGACCATGATCTTTAATACTACGATCAAGTTCTATAGCATCACCATTAATATTGATATTCCAACCAGTGAATAAGCCTGAAAGCTCTTCAAAAGTCATTACGAGATCGATATTTGGGTCAGACATACCTTCTCGACGTTTAGCGATACAGGGACCAATAAATACAAATTTAGCGTTGGGATATTGCTCTTTTGCTAACTCTGCCGTGTAGTACATAGGACTCTTAGTATGAGAAACATATTTCTCCATTTCGGGGATATGCTTCTTAACTGCAGAAACATAAGCAGGACAACATGATGTTGTCATGAAAGGATCATTATTTTCTAGTCGTTCTAGTAATTCGTTTGCTTCGTTTATAGTAGTCGTATTGGCACCTTTTGCAACTTCAATAACATCTTTAAAGCCAAGTTCTTTTATGGCACCAATTACATTCTCTGTATTATATTTGAATTGACCATAAAGAGCAGGAGCAACCAAGGCAATTGTTTCTTGTTCAGATTTCAGAGATTTCATGACATCTATAATTTGAGAATTCTCCATAATTGAACCAAATGGACAAGCTGTGATACATTTACCACAATCGATACATTTTTCTTCGTCGATATGCTCTATACCGTACTCGTTTTTGGAAATAGCACCAACTGGGCATGCATTTTCGCAAGGTACTGGCATGAATATAATTGAATGATATGGACAAACACTCATGCAAATACCACAGTTAACGCAAGTTTCTGGGTTAATTTGTGCTTGACCATTTGCATTCCAACTAATAGCTTCTTTAGGGCAATTCATCATACATGGATGAGCCACACAACCTTTACAAAGATTCGTTACGATATATGAATTTTTTACACAAGAGGTGCAAGCTTCATCTACCACGGTAAGAATTTTTTCTATTGGTTTTTCTCTCACAAGAGCTTCTTTAGCATATTCGGCTAAAGTTTTAAGTTCATCACGATCTTCTTTTAATTCGAAACCCAAAAGAGGAATAAATTTTTCTTTGATAATCACTCTTTCTTTGAATACACAGCAGCGATCAGTTTTTGCTCTGTTTCTAGGAGCCATAATCAAAGGCACTCTATCAATATCTGAAACAAGTTTTTCTTCATTAAAGAGTTCAGCCATTTTTGCTAATAAATCTCTTCGGATAATCATGGTGTTGTCAACGTAAGCCATCTTGTTGTGTTAGGTTGCTAATGGAAATGTAATTTTGACGCCGCAAAAATAGATATAATATGCCTTTTTGTTGTTGTGGTATCTATATCTATATTGATTAAAAATTAGAAGTAAAAAAAAGCTCGAATGTGTTATTCGAGCTTTTTTTTTTATTTTTTTTCGTCGGTTTTTAAACCAAGTTCTTTGCCTTTCTTTAGCATGTATTGATAGGCGTCTTCATGATTGTTTTGAATTTCTCCATCGAGAATTGCATCTTTTATTGCCATTTTAATATCTCCAATAACTCTAGAAGGACGTAGATTAAAGGTGCTAATAATTTCTTCTCCACTAATAGGTGGTTGAAAATTTCTAATGGTATCTTTTTCTTCAACCTCTTTTAGTTTGGTACGTACCAAACTAAAATTCTCAAGGAATTTTTTGACTTTTGCTTCATTTTTCGATGTAATATCAGCCTCGCACAAAAGCATTAAGTCATCAATATCATCGCCTGCATCAAAAAGTAAACGGCGAATAGCAGAGTCAGTTACAATTTCTTGAGCTAGTACAATGGGGCGCATATGTAAGGAAACCATTTTTTGAACGTATTTCATTTTTTCGTTCAAAGGCAGCTTCATATTCTTAAAGATCTTTGGAATCATTTTCTCTCCAATAAAATTGTGAGCATGAAAAGTCCAACCTGTACCTTTTACGAATTTCTTTGTTTTGGGTTTTGCAATGTCATGAAGTAAAGCTGACCAACGAAGCCATAAATTGTCAGAATGGCAGCATAGGTTATCAAGTACCTCAAGTGTATGGTAAAAGTTGTCTTTATGACTAATGCCATCTCTAGTTTCTCTACCTTTTAATTTTCCAAACTCAGGAAAAATAATCTGAAGTAAACCAGCTTCATCAAGTAATTTGAATCCGATTGACGGTTTAGCTGACATAACAATCTTATTCATTTCTTCAACAATTCGTTCCTTGGTGATGATATGAATTCTGTCTTTATTAGCCTTAATTGCCTGGAAAGTAACATCTGCTATTTTAAAATTCAATTGACTTGCAAAGCGAATCGCTCGCATCATTCTCAAAGGATCATCCGAGAAAGTGATGATTGGGTCTTGAGGTGTTTTAATAATTTTGCGTTGAAGATCTTCTACACCGCCAAATGGATCTAAAAGTTCACCAAAATTATCTTTATGTAAGCTCAATGCTAGTGCATTAATAGTAAAATCTCTACGTTTTTGATCATCATCTAATGTGCCATCTTCTACAATAGGATTACGCGATTCTCTTTGATATGACTCTTTACGAGCGCCTACAAATTCGATCTCAAATCCTTTATATTTAAGCATGGCTGTGCCATAACTCTTAAAAATAGACACATTTGTATTACCCGCTTTTTTAGCAACTTTTTTAGCTAATTCAATTCCGCTGCCAATCACAACAATGTCAATGTCCTTCGATTTTCTTTCAAGAAAAAGATCTCTCACAAAACCTCCAATCACATAAGACTCAAGGTTTTCTTGTGTTACAATTTCAGATAATATTGGGAATATAGGGTGTGTTAAAAATCTCTTCACGTTCTTTCTTGTTTGTATTTTAACTCAGGAGTAAATCGCTTATCGATTAGCTTCAACTCCATGAATCGACAAACATACAATTATTTAGTATGATTCTAAAATATAAGAAGAGATAATCAGTTCGGATATATAATCCTATACTTTAAAAATCAAAACCCTTTGGGTTAATGGCATAATGTCAGTTTTAAATTTATGGCATATTAATTGATATACAATAATCCATATATTTACATTACTAAATTAAAAGATTATGCTAGAACATTTAACATTAGCATCTTTCAAAGAAAAGGTGTTTGATTTCGAAAATAATAAGGATTGGAAATTTGAAGGAAATAAGCCTTGTGTAATAGATTTTTATGCCGATTGGTGTGGACCATGTAAAGCTGTTGCTCCTGTACTTGAAGAACTGAAGAAGGAGTATGGTGACAAATTGGAAATCTACAAGATTGATACAGAGAAAGAACAAGAGCTTGCTTCCGTTTTTGGAATTCGGAGTATTCCTTCAATACTATTTGTACCACAAGAGGGGCAACCACAAATGACACAAGGTGCTTTACCTAAAGAATCTTTTAAGCAAGCCTTTAAAGATGTATTGGGCGTAAGTGAATAAACGTTAAAGCTATCTGTATATAAAGTTCGGGGAATTATTAATTTCTCGAACTAATATCTATTAGTGGTTAGAGACATATTTTCTGCTATTAGATTGTCTAAAATAGATTTTATTGTGTTCATTTTCTCTTTTTTAACAAGTTATTAAGAGGTTTTGTAATGGGAATGAGATAGTTTAGCATTTTATTAATGCAGATTTGAACAGAACATTAAATCCAATGATTATGAAACAATTAGTAAGGTATACTTTCCTTTTAAGTTTTATGCTAATAGGTTTAGCAAGTTATTCTCAATCGATTGTAATTCCTTTGGATGATGAGGGGTTTAAAGAAAATGTGTATGATTTTGAAAAAGAAGAGAATTGGGTGTTTAAAGGGGATAAGCCAGTAATTGTCGACTTTTATGCCGATTGGTGTGGTCCTTGTAAAAGAGTTGCCCCAATTCTTGAAGAATTGCAAAAAGAATATGGCGATGCCATTCAAGTTTATAAGGTTAATGTGGATTATGCTAAAAATGTGGCAGCAGCTTTTAAAATAAGAAGTATTCCTTCTTTTTTGTTTATTCCTGCTAAGGGAGAGCCTCAGTTGGCAAAAGGAGCATTACCAAAATCGGTTTTTACTAAAGCTATAAAGGAAGTTATGGGCGTTACAGAAGAGCCTAAGAATAAATAAAAGTTTACTAAATATTTATATATGAGAGCAGCCATTTGTGATGGGTGCTCTTTTTTTTTGCAAATAAATATGGAAGAAATAATGTTGTAACTAGATGATGGAATCGTGCAGTGGTTAATAGAACTGTTTTTAAAAGATTATTAATTACTCTTTGTGAATTTCTGGTTTTAAATCTATGTGTGGAATAGTTTGTTTTTAAATTTGGATTGTGATATGTTTCAAATTGAAATGTATTGTGACTTGTATTTTAAGGAAATCAAATTACCTTTGTGGACTATTAACAGTGGGGTGCCTTAAATAAACGGGCTGAGATTATACCCTTAGAGACAGAATTGTATCGGTTTCTAACACCTGATCCGGATAATGCCGGCGTAGGGAATTGCGGAATTACGATTCGCCTGATATCTCATCTAAAGAACCTCATTGCAATATTTTTTTATCTAATGCTGATTATTCAGCCTAAAAAAAACTTTATTGTAATGTCTACAATCAAATTAAATTTATTTTTCAGAAAAGTAGCTATGCTACTCTTGTTTCAGTTTATCTGTTATGTAGGGTTTTCACAAATCACTATTAATGGTAAAGTAACTGATAAGGATGGTAACCCATTGCCAGGAGCGGCAGTTGTGATTAAAGGAAGTACCTATGGTGTTTCCTCTAATGCAGATGGTGAGTACAAAATTAAAAATCTTAAACCAGGTTTTTACGAGTTTGCTGCTAGTTTTATGGCTTTTGAAACTCAAGTTAAGAAAGTTGATTTAAAGTCGGATCTAACGATTAATTTCGTACTTGAACATTCTGTTATACTTGCTGATGAGGTGATTGTTTCTGCTACTCGTGCAGGTAATAAAACACCTGTTGCAATGACAAATATCACTAAAGATATGTTGAAAAAGCAGAATACAGGTCAGGATATTCCTTACCAGTTAAGTTTAACACCATCTTTAGTAGAATCATCAGAATCGGGCAGTGGAGTCGGTTATTCGGCTATGCGTATTCGTGGTACCGATGCAACAAGAATTAATGTAACCATGAATGGTGTACCTCTTAATGATTCTGAATCGCAGGGCGTATATTGGGTTAATATGCCGGACTTTTCCTCATCTGTTGATAACATACAAATTCAGCGTGGAGTTGGAACTTCAACCAATGGGTCGGCTGCTTTTGGTGCAAGTATTAATTTTCAGACCGAAACGGTTAACAAGGATGCCTATGCCGAAATTCAATCCTTAGCTGGTTCTTTTAATACTTTCCGAAATACTTTTAAGCTTGGTACAGGTTTAATAAATGGTAAGTTTAGTTTTGATGGACGATACTCTAAATTAAAATCTGATGGTTATGTCGATCGTGCTTTCTCTGACCATGAGTCCTTTTTTATGACAGGAGCTTATTATACTGAAAAAAGTTTGTTGAAATTTAATATCATGAGTGGTGATCAGAAGACTGGTATTTCTTGGTGGGGTAATCCAACTCCAGAAATTGATCGTAAGTATAATCCTGCAGGAGAGTATACTGATGCGGAAGGAAATACACATTATTATAAGGATCAAACAGATAATTATAAACAAACACACTACCAGTTGTTTTATTCCTTAGAACTGAATTCGGCATTAAATATGAATGCAGCTTTACATTATACAAAAGGAAAAGGTTATTATGAGCAGTTTAAGGATGATGATCTATACAGTAATTACGAGTTGTCTAATTCTGATTATACAGTAACCGATTTAACGCGCCAAAAATGGATGAAGAATGATTTTTACGGTGCGACTTATTCATTAAATTATAATAAAAATGGGATTAGTGCAACAATAGGTGGTGCATGGAACCGTTATGATGGTGATCATTTTGGAAAAATACTATGGGCTGAGCATGGAGGGATAGCTAATAATTACGAGTGGTATTTTAATAATGGTGAGAAAACAGATTATAACACCTTTGCCAAAGTTAATTTTGAATTGAATTCTCAATTGAGTGCTTATGCTGATGTACAGTATCGTCATATTACATATATAATGACTGGATTAGACGATAACATGGATGATATTACTGGCAAATTGTTAGAATTAAACCAAGAGCATAAATTTGATTTCGTTAATCCTAAAGCTGGTTTGTTTTATACGATTAATGACAAGAATACAACTTATGCATCTTTCGGATTAGCTCATCGAGAGCCTACTCGTTCTAACTATAAAGAAGCAAATGGTGATCCATTAAATACGCCTAAACAAGAACAGTTATTCGATTATGAGTTAGGATATACACATACTTCTTCATCGTCTACTTTTGGTTTTAATATGTACTATATGTACTATAGAGATCAGCTTGTTCCAACAGGAGATAAGTCATCTGTGGGGTATGATATTATGACCAATGTTGATAAAAGTTACCGTGCAGGTATTGAATTAATTTGGGGTGTGCAGTTAACTAAAAATTTGAAATGGGATGCCAATTTGACTTTGAGTCGTAACAAAATTAAAGATTTTGTTGAATATTCGACTTATTACGACGAAAGTTGGAATGAATCTAAGCAAGCTAAAGATCTTGGAAGTACAGATATTTCTTATTCACCAGAAGTAACAGGAAGTAGTATTATTAGCTGGACACCTGTAAAAGGAATGGGTTTCAATTTAATTAGTAAATATGTAGGTGATCAATATTTTGATAATACATCGAGCAGTGATCGTAAAATTGATGACTATTGTATTCATAATTTTAGATTCGATTATTCATTTGCTGCATTAGGGCTTAAAAATATTGGTTTCCAATTACAAGTTAATAACTTGCTAAATACGAAATATAACAATAATGCTTACGGTGGAAACTGGTATGAGCAAGGGACTGAGAATACATGGAAATATGTATATCCGCAAGCGGGAACAAATTTTATGGCTGGACTCAGTTTGAAAATTTAATAGAATACAAAATTAATTATTAAGTCATAGGTTTACCAAGCTGGGAGTTTTTTTTCAGCTTGGTATTTTATATAAACAAAATGTTAGATTGGATTAATACACATATTATTGAGATAATAGGAACGCTTTCGGGATTTATCTATCTATATTTTGAAATTAAGCAGAGCAAATGGCTTTGGCCTGTTGGTTTGTTTTCTGCATTGCTGTATATCTATGTGTTTTTTGTGGCTAAGTTTTATGCCGATATGGGACTCCAATTTTACTATGTTTTTATTAGTATTTATGGATGGATTTATTGGTCTAAATCGACTAGTCAGGATAAGGTCGAATTGATTGTGAGTCGAATAAGAGTACCACTATTTTTCAAACTTTTATTGGCTAGTTCTTTTATTTATATAGCCATTTCTTATGTTTTGGTAAACTATACCGACTCACCCTTACCTTACTGGGATTCTTTTACCACAGCGTTAAGTATTGTTGCCACCTGGATGCTGGCGCGAAAAATTCTTGAACAATGGCTAGTTTGGGTGTTGGTTGATGCTGTTTCTATGTGTCTATATCTTTATAAAGAACTCTACCCAACTGCTGTTTTATTTGCGGTGTTTACTGTTTTAGCTCTTTATGGCTATTTCCAATGGAAAAAAGATATGATAAAGACTGAGGCAATCTAAAGCAATTAGCTATTTTTGTGGCTTATCACCTTAGAATATAGAAAAATGAGATCTAAATCAGCAGTTATATTGGCTAACGGTAGCTTTCCCACAAACGAAATTCCTTTGAATATATTAAAGTCAGCCGACTTTATTGTTTGTTGCGATGGGGCAATTAATAAATTAGAAGTTGCAGGTATTCAGGCTCAAGCTATTGTAGGCGATTTGGATTCACTTTCCGATAATCTTAAGCTAAAATATAAGGATATCATTCATCATTTTTCCAATCAGGATACTAATGATTTAACGAAATCGATAAATTGGTGTTTAAGCAATAAATTTAACGATGTAACAATTGTTGGAGCAACTGGTGAGCGTGACGATCATATGATTGGAAATATCTTCTTATTACCATCTTACACAAAAAAAATGAAGGTGAAAATGTTGACTGACTATGGAACATTTACACCGCTTATTCGTTCTCGTAATATGGACTCGTATACAGGACAGCAAGTATCGATATTTTCTCCACAATCTGAAACTACTATTACCACTGCTAATTTGAGATATGAGCTTACCGATCAAAAGCTAGATATGCTTTGGCAAGGCACATTAAATGAATCCATGGGCGATAGTTTTCGTATCGATTTTGAGGGGGATTCTCTAATTATTTATCAGGAATATTAGGTTCATAAAGGATAAAGTGGTGTTGAGTTGCTTTGTTTTTCGATATACTGTGATCCACAAAACGTCATTTCTCGTTAACATATTTTAACTCTCATTAAAAAAACTATCTTTGCGGCAAATCTAAACCTTAAGCTATTGCTATGAACCGCAACAACTATTTACTCTTATTTATTCTGTTTTTTTGCAGCACAAATCTTTTGTCTGCGCAAGCAAAAGAAGAAAAAAAGCCCGTTAAAGTTAAATTTGGTGGTTTTGTACATTCCTTATTTACTTACGACTCTCGTCAGACTGTAAGTGCCCGCGAAGGTTTAATTTTTCTGTATCCTAAAGACGAAAATCTGGATGCGAGTGGTAAAGATTTAAATAAAGGTGGTGTTTATAATATGGCTGTTCTTTTAACTCGTGTTAATGCGAAGCTATCAGGACCTGATATATTAGGTGCTAAATCTACAGGGTTGGTAGAGGCTGAATTTGTTGGTAATAGTGATTCTGACGCAAATGGATTACGCATACGTCATGCTTATGTCAATTTGAATTGGGGAAAGACTTCTTTGCTTGTTGGTCAAACCTGGTCACCACTTTTTGTTGCTGAGGTTTTCCCTACAACTGTTGGTGCCAATTCGGGGCTACCCTTTAAACCATTTGCTCGTAATCCGCAAGTTCGTTTAACTCATAAAACGGATAACTGGAAATTCTTGGCTGCCTTAGCTTCTGAACGTGATTATACGAGTACAGGACCCGATGGAACAAGTAATAAGTATTTAAGAAATGCAGGTTTACCAATTGTTCAAGGACAAGTTCATTACTATTTTGGGAATCATTTAATTGGGGTTAGTGCTGAGTTTAAAAATATTAAGCCATCTCTTTCTAGTACAACAGGAACTGAAAAAGATGGTGATTTTAAAACTTGGAAAAATGATGAAACACTTTCATCTTGGGCTTTAATGAGCTATTTTAAATTGAATTTTAAACCTGTTACTTTCAAAGCTCAAGCAACGTACGGATCTAATATGACTGATGTATTAATGTTAGGTGGATATGCTGCAAAGACTTTAAATCCTTTAACTAATGAGGCTTCTTATACGCCTATTAAAGTGTTGGGAACTTGGGCCGATTTATCATATCAAAAGAATGACTATACATTCGCTTTATTAACTGCTTACTCAAAAAACTATGGGGCAGATGACATTGTAGTTCCTGGTATGATTTATAGTCGTAGTCAGAATATTGGTGAGTTGTATCGTATTGCTCCTCGTGTTTGCAAGCAATATAAGAATTTGAAAATTGAGCTTGAAGCTGAATATACAGCTGCTGCCTATGCTGATGAGAATGGTATGAATGAGAAAGCTGAAGTGGTTAATTCCCATTGGGTTGGTAATACGCGTCTTTCAGTAGGATTATACTATTTTTTTTAGTTGATAGAGAGATACAATATATAATGAAGCTTCACTGATGAGAATTGGTGGAGCTTTTTTTGTAGCTTACTTCTAAGAGTTGAGCTTAAGTAACATCAGCCTGTCACGATTCTCCCCAAGGGAATAGCTCTCCGTTCCTAGTTTGTCACGATTCTCCTCAAGGGAATAGCTCTCCGTTCCTAGTTTGTCACGATTCTCCCAAGGGGATAGATCTTCTCCCTCTGGTTGTTACGATTCTCCCCAGGGGGATAGTTCTTCGCACTTTGGTTGTTATGATTTTCCCCAAGGGGATGGCTCTTCGTCCCTAGGTTGTCATGTTTCCCCCAACGGGATTTTACTTCTCCATCTGCTTATCACGATTTGCGTATGCCTACAAACCTGATTAAAATTTGTAGTCGTAAGCTCTCGGATTGGAATAGGTAAAGTAGAGTTGTTTTAGCTTATTAATTTGGCTTTGGATAGCCTATATAATAATCTTCAATTCCGACAATCTATCAATTAAATCTTGGTGTAATTTTATTAAGGCAATAATAAAGTCTTTATCGTCTGCACTTCGTTGAATCATACTCATTAATTCAGCTTTTTGTGATTCGGTATTTGTTTTATAGCAAATTGAAAAAAGATTACTTTCTAAAATCGCTTTTTGAATTTTGGCAGTCATTAGTTGTTTTGCCAAATCGGATTTACTACTTCTAATTAAATAGTGCTTGTTAAATTCTTGAGAGCTTAATTTTATTTCTTTTTTGTCAAGTTTAATTAGAATTTTATCAATAAAATCGCTCAAACTCAATTCAATATCGAATTCCATTCTCGAAGAAAAAAACACTTGAAACTTTAATGGTCTCGTGTCAGATACAGTAATACTGATTTCCCACTTTTTGTGAGGAATTGTAATGTAATGCATCTCATAGGTCTTACTAGAATCAAATTTTATCTTAAATTCACCATTAAAAGATTTTGCAATTTCTTTCCACATTTCTCTTTTATGAAAATTACTCGTGTAGCCATGAGATGGCATCTTTAATAGTTTCTCGATTTTACTTTCGTCTTGTACTTCTTTCATAATAGCTGGTTTAACTAGTTACAATAGGTCTAAGAGCAAATTTGTAAATTTTTGACTTAAGTCTCTGCTAGAACAAGTATAATTATTTATGATAACACTTACAACTATTTGGTTGCCATTGTTTTTTGTGAGAATACCAGAGTAGGAGCGAACACCTGTCATACTGCCTGTTTTAGCCTTGAAATTATTTACAAGTGAACTCTGTTTGCCAAAGTTTTTGAGTGTTCCGTTCTGACCTGCAATGGGTAAGGAGTTATAGAAGGCATCAGAATTGATACTTTTACTCATATAATAGAGTATCTGATTTAAAGTATGTGCCGAGATGGCATTAAAGTGAGATAAACCGCTACCATCATAAAGAAATAACCCATTAGAATCAATTCCTTTCGATTGCCAAAATTCTTTTATGGCATCGGTTCCAGCTTGCCAACTACCTTCTTTTTTTTGATTCATTCCAATTTCAAAAAGAAGATGATCTGCAAACAAATTGATACTTTTATGATTGGTTAAAGCTACAATATCAGATAGAGGAGGTGAGCTAAATTGAACTAATGTTTTTTGAGTTTTAGTTTTAAATAATCGTCCTTTAATTGGGATACCACCAGCTTCAAGTACTTTTTTGAGATCAGATAGTAGAACCTTCTCGGGTTTTGAGACAGCTCCCTTGACTTTAAAATCGGATCTATTTTGAGGAATTGTTCCTTCTACAAGTCGATTTGTGCTTGTGTTTCCTCCAAATATATAGGCTTTGTCCTTATTAATTGTAGAACTCATTACCTTATTCGAGATTATTAAATCTTCTTGTTTACTGTCAATCTTTTGTATTTGAGTTAATTGACCAGCCTCTGTTGATTCAAAATGAAGTGTATATGTATTGTCCTTATAGCTAATAGGATGAGGTACAGCTCCGTAATAATTACCGATATCTTCCCAAATCCATGTACGAGGAATCGTGCTCTGATAATATGAATCGTCAGCTATTAGTTTACCATTAATTTGGCGAATGCCTAATTTTTTAAGTTTAGCGTAAACTGTTGAAATGAAGCGATTGTTTTGAGGGAAGTACTTCGATCCTAATGTGGGATCTCCAAAACCTCGTACAACAAGATTTCCCATTAGATTTCCATTTTCATCAATTCTGCCAGTGATATATACATCGGTCTTAAATTGAAAATCGGAACCCAAGACCTTAAGAGCCGTAGCCGTGGTAATCAATTTTTGTGTTGAAGCAGGAGTAAGACTCTTTTCAGATTGATAAGATGCTAAGATTTGTCCTGTTTGTAGGTCAGATATCTCGATACCCATACTCGCTGATCTAAATAGATCATCTTGAATAAACCCATTAACTAGTTCTTGTTCTCCTTGTTTTTGAGCTGATGCTGATAAACAAATAAGCAATAGGTAAGTGAATAAACTTAGATGTGTAGCAAATCGTGTCATGATGATGTGAGTAAGTTTTTTGATTATTTTGCTTCAATTCCTAATCCTTAATTATCTAATCTTCCATTTCATTTAAAATGTTCTCAACTTCTTTTTCTGTGTTGTGTAATTTTGCTTTGCAGATTTTAAGCAGTTCAGACACGCGTTTTACTTTATCGGAAAGCTGGTCCACATCTAATTCTTCATTTTCAATAGCCTGAATGGTTTCTTCTATTTCTGTTATTGCTTCGCGGTAGTTTATTTTTTTCTTAGGCATGATATTTCTATTTTAACGTTGAGTTTTAATAATCTATTTCTTAATGTTCTTTACCTGACTCTCGATACTACCCTTGGCAAATTTAGTTTCAATTATATCGTTTACTTCTAGTTCACGGATATCTTTCACTATTTTTCCCTTACTAAGTGTTAAGGAGTAACCTTTTTTAAGGATGTTTTCGGGATTAACATATTTGGCTTTTTGTTCAAATAGTTCAAGTTGATGTTTGTGTTTATTAAAGAATCGCTTACTCACATTACCTTGTTTCAATACAAACTGATTGAGACTCATTTGCTCCATATTAATTTGATGCTTTATGCCTAGTTTAAGATCGAAGCCAAAAGCTTGTAATTGGTGCTTTGAATTGCGTAGAAGACCTTTTCCCGAAGCTATAATACTTTGCCTAGCCATATTCAATTGGTTATTCTTACTTGCAAGAATTTGTCGAACTTGTGGGGCGAATTTTTGCGATAGTTGTTGAAGTCTATCAGACGATTCCAATAGAATATTTTGAATTCCAGAAAGGAAATTGTCCTGTAAGTTCTCGTGATATGTTTCGCATTCTTCGAAACAATCGATTAAATATTCGGCTGCCGCTGTTGGTGTTTTTACTTTCACGTTGGCAACCATATCAACAATGCTTTCGTCACGTTCATGTCCAATTCCTGAAATTACAGGTATAGGAAACTGAGCAATGTTTTGAGCTAAACCCAAATTGTCGAAACAATTCAAATCAGATGTTGAACCACCTCCACGAATAATCACGACCACATCGAAAACATCTTCGTAGGCGTATATTTTTTCTAAAGTTTCAATAATCGAATTTTCGGCCTGATTCCCTTGCATAATAGCAGGGAATAGCTTGTGATGAAATTTGTATCCTTGAGGATTATTATCCAGTTGATTGACGAAATCTTCATAACCTGCAGCTGTTGGCGACGAAATAAGAGCAATAGTTTTTGGTATCTCAGGAAAAAGAAGATCTCTATTCATATCGAATATACCTTCTGCTTTTAATTTATCTATCGTTTCTTTTTTCCTTCGAGCCATATCGCCCAAAGTGTAGGTCGGATCAATATCTTTAATATTTAGGCTGTAGCCATATATTTCTTGAAATTCAACCGTCACTTTTACCAAAACCTTAATGCCAGAACTTAGTGCTTGACCTGTGCTTGTTTTAAAATAAGGTTTAAGCATCCGGTAAGTGTAGGCCCAAATGGTGGCTCTAGCTTTTGCCGTAATCTGGTCGGTATTTTCGTCTTTTTCAATCAGTTCCAAATAGCAATGTCCTGGTTGGGTTTGTCTAAGTTCTGATATTTCAGCAATCACCCATATTTCATCCGAAAAGGCATTGGATAAGTGCGATTTAACTTGATTGTTGAGTTGATATAAGGATATGCCTTTCACAGATTGGAGTATATTTTAAAGTTGATTCACTTGGTTCATGGATAATTTTACAAAGTACTTATTTTCTCCGTTGTTTCATTAAATACGCATTGGGGTTTTGAATATAATTCTCAGGATCTATGTCCTTATTTTTATTTGCCTCCATCGTATTTATCTCTAGTTCTTCTAATTTATCAAGTTCAGCTTGGTTATTAGCAACACCCATTTGGTAATTTATGATTTTATCTATTTCACCTTTTATGGTGTAAAATATCCACTTTCCATGTCGATTACCATTCTTATATAAACCATCTATTTTAATAATTTCATTATCAAAGTAGGTCGTGAAAAAAGAATTGAGTTTACCTTTTGAATAGTTTGCTTTAACAATTTTAGTCCCATCGATATTGTTCCTTATCCATTGTCCATCCTTCAAGTTGTTTTTATAAGCATAAGTTTCGTAAATGTTCCCATTAGGATAGTAGTAGGTACTCAAACCATCTTTCTTACCATGGGTATAAAACTCTTCTATACGTACTTCCTCATTTTTGTTGAAATATTGCCATAATGAATCTTTTTGCTTATTGATATAATTCCCTTCTGCAGCTAATTGCCCGAAGGTATTATAGAGCTTTGCTTTAGCTCTTTTGCCTTCGTTTGAAAAAAATAGACGAGCTTTTATAACTCCATTCTTATAAAAACGTTTCATTTCTCCTTCAGGATATCCATCTTTAAAGTTTCCTGCATAAACTTTTTTGCCAAGTGGAGTTGTATTTTCCCAATAACCTTGTTTGCGTCCTTGTGCATCTTTTTTATTGATGCTTTGAGCGGAAATAGTAAATGACAATAGGCAAAGGAAGCTAAGGGATATGAATTTATTCATGAGAATATTCTTAAAGAGTTGTTTGTTAAGGTGGTAGTAAGTTTAATTGTTATTATCCAAAAATAGTAAGAATTTATGATTCTATTTTCTGAGTTATCATAAAAAAAGTAAAAATTTCTTTGGTTATCAATTTTTTAATGTTATGTTAGTGTGTTGTTTAAGTTCGCAAATGGATGTTATCCATTAATGTGTTGTTTTAAAGAAGTATAATAATAACTATTTAAAATTTTAATTTATGAATCGTTTCAGGTTTAGTATTATTTTATTGTTTTTGAGTTTTAGTGCTAATTGTCAAATAAATTGGTTGGATTCCTATGAACTGGCAAAGGAAATTGCAAAAGAACAAAATAAATTAATAGTTGTAGATTGTTGGGCAACATGGTGTGGTCCTTGTCTTAGAATGGAGGATGAAGTTTGGTCAGATGATAAGGTAAAGGTTTATGCAGATAGTTTTATTTTTGTAAAAATTGATTTGAGTTCAAGTTTTTCGAACCCTAATTTTACTGTTAATGCAATTCCTAAAATATTTATTACTGATGCGTGGAATACTCAAATGAAGAATTTTACTGGTTATCAAAGTAAAAGTAAAATGAATACAGTATTAAACTCATTTTGTTTTGACTTAGCTCCTCTGTATAATGGAAAGAAAGAGGTCAAGAAAGAGAATGTAGATATTGAAAGTATAGTGAAATTAGCCGTATCGTACCAAAAAACAAGTGTAAATCTTGAGCGAGATGCTAGAATCTCAATGCAAAATCAGAGTAACTTTTACTTTAAAAAAGCTGAAAAACAACTAAAAAAGGAGAAGAATAAACCCATGTTAGAACGGGTCGGAATTTTGAGTTGTATGAATAAGTCAGCTAAAAAAAGTTTGAAGTTTTTGAATAAAATTGCTCCCCAAGAGAAAACTAATTTCATGTTGAAAAATGCCATGTTAGTTAAATCGTACTTAGAATTGGAAGATAAAATTTCTGCTCAAAAATACTTTAATAAGGTTAAATCGGAAGAATTACCTTATTATGATTTTCTAGAAAAAGAGAGAGAAATCTTAAATTGATTTTAAATTTTTAGAAGTGTTGTATGCTTATTTCTTTGCACGATCTGAATCATGTTTACCGAAGTGATTGAAAGAATCGTTGTGCTTGAGAAAGGAAAAGTCATAAATGATATTCATACCTCAGAAGATACTTTGAAAGATGTAGAATCTTACTTTAGTTCTGAAGTTATTGCTTAAGATTAAAAGGTAATGAAATAAAAAAAACGCCAAGCAAAATAAATTGCTTGGCGTTTCTATTAGGTATTAGTCATGTGATTTAAACATAAATCAGCATTTCTAATTTAGAATTATTTTACTTCTTCGAAGTCAACATCAGTTACTTCATCATCAGCTTTAGCTTGTTTTCCGCCTTGAGCATTTGCTCCTGCATCCGGTCCTGCTTGTGCACCTTGTTCTTGTGCTTGAGCATTATAGATTTCTTGAGAAGCAGCTTGGAATACAGTGTTCAATTCTTCAATTGCTGTATTGATAGTATCAAGATCTTGAGCTTTGTGAGCTTCTTTCAACTTGTTAAGAGCAGCCTCGATAGGTTGTTTCTTATCAGCTGGCAATTTATCACCAATCTCTTTTAGTTGCTTTTCAGTTTGGAAGATAGTACTGTCAGCTTTGTTCAAAGTGTCAACTGTCTCCTTAGCTTTTTTATCAGCATCTTCGTTAGCTTTAGCTTCGTCTCTCATACGAGTGATTTCTTCTTCAGATAATCCAGAAGATGCTTCGATACGAATTGATTGCTCTTTTCCTGTTCCTTTATCCTTAGCAGATACGTTTAAGATACCATTAGCATCAATATCGAAAGTTACTTCAATTTGTGGTACACCACGTTGTGCTGGAGGAATATTATCTAAATCGAAACGACCGATAGATTTGTTACCAGCAGCCATTGGACGTTCTCCCTGTAGTACGTGAATATTTACAGCAGGTTGGTTGTCGGCAGCAGTAGTAAAAGTCTCAGTTTTCTTAGTAGGAATAGTTGTGTTGGCTTCAATTAATTTAGTCATCACAGAACCCATAGTTTCAATACCCATAGAAAGTGGAGTTACATCCAAAAGAAGTACATCTTTTACTTCTCCTGTTAATACACCACCTTGAATAGCAGCTCCTACAGCTACAACTTCGTCAGGATTAACTCCTTTTGAAGGTGTTTTTCCGAAGAATTTTTCTACGATATTTTGAATAGCAGGAATACGAGTTGATCCACCTACTAAAATAACTTCATCAACATCAGAATTAGAAATTCCAGCGTCTTTCATTGCTGCTTTACATGGTTCAAGTACAGCTTGAATCAATTTGTCAGACAATTGCTCGAATTGAGAACGAGATAATGTTCTAACAAGGTGTTTAGGTATACCGTTAACTGGCATGATATATGGCAAGTTGATTTCAGTACTAGTAGAACTAGAAAGCTCAACTTTAGCTTTTTCAGCAGCTTCTTTCAAACGTTGAAGAGCCATTGGATCTTTACGTAGGTCAAGATTCTCATCTTTCAAGAATTCTTCAGCCAACCAGTCAATAATAACATGGTCAAAGTCATCACCACCTAAGTGAGTATCACCGTTAGTTGATTTTACTTCGAATACACCGTCACCTAATTCTAGGATAGAGATATCAAAAGTACCACCACCAAGGTCAAATACTGCAATTTGCATGTCTTTGTCCTTTTTCTCAAGACCGTAAGCTAAAGCTGCAGCCGTAGGCTCATTGATAATACGTTTAACAGCTAAACCAGCAATTTCACCAGCTTCTTTTGTTGCTTGACGTTGTGCATCGTTAAAGTAAGCAGGAACTGTAATAACAGCTTCAGTTACTTCTTGTCCTAAGTAATCTTCAGCAGTTTTCTTCATTTTTTGAAGAACCATTGCCGAAATTTCTTGTGGAGAATATTTACGATCGTCGATTAAAACACGAGGTGTATTATTATCGCCTTTTACTACTTCATAACTTACACGTCCAACTTCTTTAGATACTTTATCAAAAGATTCACCCATGAAACGTTTGATAGAAGAGATCGTCTTAGTAGGGTTGGTAATTGCCTGACGTTTTGCAGGATCTCCAACTTTTCTTTCTCCGTTTTCAATAAAAGCCACAATTGATGGTGTGGTTCTTTTTCCTTCGCTGTTAGGAATTACAACTGGTTCATTTCCTTCCATTACAGAAACACAAGAGTTTGTTGTTCCTAAGTCGATTCCAATAATCTTACCCATTTTACTATTTATTTAGGTGTTTAATATTCAATTTTGTTTAGAGTTGTTTTTTTAACTCGATTGGATTTAATCAAAGCCTATGCCAATTATTTTTTTGCCAAAAGCAATGCATTTTTGACACAATGAATGCCAAAAGCTAGTATTCACATGACAGAACTTCTGCCAAAAAGACAGAGAATCGAATTATAAATTATCAATTAAGAATTATTAATTGGGAATATAGTAAGTAGAAAGATGAGATTTTTTATCAATAATAATTCTTTGGGCAAAACCCTACGGGTCGGGCTATCCGCACTCGCTCTTTGTAAAAAAAACAAAGGAGCTCAAACAAATGCTCCTATCCCTTTTGCAAAATACGACTACTATAACATATGAGTTGTTCCTTTTCGGTTGAGAGGTGAAAAATAAGAATGCGGAGGAAAAGTGAATAGACTCTGTCTGCGATTAACCGCATTCTTTTTTTGAAAAGAGAGACGTGAGAAATTCATAACTCTTAATTTATAACCTATAATTATATTGACCATTATTAATATGAGTGTTTGCTAGGTATTATATGTATCTGTTTCAACATATTTCAATCTTTTTTTAACTTTGCAGAATAAATTTGTAATACTTAAGTAACTTTGCAAATTCAACTAATAAAAATTAGCAAGAATAAAATGTCAATTCATAAAGAATCAATAAAACGAGTAACCACTCATATTCTTTCAGAGATGAAACTGAAAGGTGAAAAAATCGCTATGTTAACATCTTACGATTTTTCAATGGCAAGCATTGTTGATAACGCAGGTGTGGATGTGATTCTAGTCGGAGATTCAGCTTCGAATGTGATGGCTGGGCATGAAACAACCCTTCCTATTACTCTTGATCAAATGATTTATCACGGAGCTTCTGTGGTTCGTGCTGTCAATCGTGCTTTAGTTGTGGTCGATTTACCTTTTGGAACCTATCAAGGAAATTCAAAGGAAGCCTTGTGTTCTTCTGTTCGTATCATGAAAGAATGTAGTGCTGATGCGGTGAAATTAGAAGGTGGTCGTGAAATTTTAGAATCGGTAAATCGTATTTTATCTGCAGGAATTCCTGTTATGGGGCATTTAGGTTTAACACCTCAGTCAATTCATAAATTTGGAACCTACGCAGTTAGAGCTAAAGATGAGGAAGAGGCTGATAAGTTATTGGAAGATGCTAAAATGCTTGAAGAAGCAGGTTGTTTTGCTCTTGTCCTAGAGAAAATACCAGCTAAGCTTGCTAAAAAAGTTGCTGAAACGCTTACTATTCCAGTTATAGGTATTGGTGCTGGAGGTAGTGTTGATGGTCAAGTTTTAGTTGCACATGATATGTTAGGGATTACTCAGGAATTTTCACCTCGTTTTTTAAGAAGATACCACAATCTTTTTGCTGAGATAAAAGGTGCCGTTGAAAATTATATTGAGGACGTTAAATCGAAAGATTTCCCAAGTGAAAGAGAGCAATACTAAATTCATAATTATTATTTAAAAATAGATGGCAAAAGAAAAAAAAATAGAGGTCCTATTTGAGGATAATCATATAATCGCTGTAAATAAACGCAGAGGTGATATTGTTCAGGGAGATAAAACTGGAGATGAGCCTTTGAGTGAAATGGTTAAGGCATATATTAAGGAAAAATACAACAAGCCTGGTGATGTCTATTTAGGATTACCACATAGACTTGATAGACCCGTTAGTGGTGTTGTCGTTTTTGCAAAAACAAGTAAGGCGCTTACACGTTTGAACTTGATGTTTCAGCAAAAAGATGCTGAGATGAGTAAAATCTACTGGGCTATTGTGAGTAAGTGTCCAAGACTTGAAGAAGAGGTGTTGACTCATTACTTGTTGAAAAATGAGGAGCGTAATAAAAGTAATGTCTTCGATAAAAAGAAGAAGAATGCTAAAGAAGCGGTTTTGGAGTATAAACTAATGACTCGCTCTCAAAAGTATTTTTTACTTGAAGTTAAATTACATACTGGACGTCATCATCAAATTCGTGCACAGTTGGCAAGAATTGGTTGTCCTATTCGTGGTGATTTGAAATACGGTTACCCACGTTCAAATAAAGGTGGAGGAATCGATCTTCATGCTCGTGAAATCAGCTTTATTCACCCTGTTAAACAAGAGCGAATTACCATTAAAGCTCCAATACCTAAGAATGATAATCTTTGGAAAGAACTATATCATTTGGTTATAGGTAAATCTTAACAGAGTTTATTGATAATATAAAAATGGCTAAATCATCAACACTAGTTGAGGATTTAGCCATTTATTTTTATGTGAGTTTATTATTCGTCAAGCATATCCTTATCGAAATAAAGAGGTAATAGTTGTTTAATATTCTCTATTTCTAATATCTGATTCTGTCCGTAAAGCAAGACTTTCATTGGTGTATTATGTCGTTCTTGTGTTTCTAATAAAACTTGGCGACAGCTGCCACATGGAGGAAGTGGTCTTTCAAGAAATTGGTCATTACTATACCCAGCAATAGCAATACACTTTACAGGTATATCAGGGTGTTTTGAGTTGGCATAAAACATGGCGACTCTCTCAGCGCATAAACCAGACGGATAGGCCGAATTTTCTTGATTACTTCCTTGTATAATTTCACCATTTTCAAGCAAAATAGCAGCTCCAACTTTAAAATTAGAATAGGGAGAGTAAGATGATTGAGTTGCCTCTTTGGCTTTATTAATTAGATTTTGATAAATAGAATCAAGTTCTTCGATTGAAGTATATTCTAGAACAGTTGTTATGTGTTGGATTTTCTTCATACCATACAAATTTCCTGATAAATAAATATTTAGAACAAATTAACGGAGAATAGTAGGAATATCTTTCGAATTCCTATTTTTATGGTTGTTTACTAGAAGTGGTGATAAAGATATAGAATTATTATTAATATCTTATAAAAGTTAATTCTGATTTACTTAAAATCACTTGTAATATGTAAGATTATTATATTAACCTTAGCATAATATTTACCTAATTGGAATTTTTTATCTTAAAATAATGTACATGAAGCGACAAAAATCTCTACTTATAATTATTGCATTTTGTTTATTTACAACACTGGTATATGCTGAAAAGAGTCCTAGAGAACGATATATTGACAAATATAAAGAGATTGCTATTATCGAAATGAATCGTACAGGAATTCCTGCTAGTATTACTTTAGCTCAAGGTCTACTTGAGTCGGGTAATGGAGAATCGATATTAGCTACTAAGGCTAATAATCATTTTGGAATAAAATGTCACGATTGGACAGGACCTTCAATTGAAATTGATGACGATAGGAAGGATGAGTGTTTTAGAAAGTACAAAGATCCATATCAGTCGTATGAAGACCATTCAGATTTTTTGACAACTCGTTCACGTTATGCCTTTCTGTTTAAACTAAAATCAACGGATTATAAGGGTTGGGCAAAGGGTTTGAAAAGAGCTGGTTATGCAACGCATCCTAGATATGCTCATATGCTGATTGATATTATTGAGGAAGAGGAACTGTTTTTGTTTGATACGAATTCAAGAAGAAGAAATTACGCCTACTCAGAGACATCTAAGTCTGAAAAGGGGAATGGCGATTTAGATTTACGGTTAGAGGTTGCTAATGGTGTTCATTTTATAAAAGTTATAAAAGGAGATACTTTTTACAATTTGGAAAAGAAAATGGGCGTAAGTCGTGCAAAGCTTCTTAAGTATAATGAGCTGCCTAGAAATTATGTATTAAGTATCGATCAAATTTTATATCTCCATAAGAAGAAAGGCAAGGCTGCACGTGGTTATAATTTTCACTTGGTTAAAGCTGGAGAAACGCTTTACGACATTGCTCAGAAGTATTGTGTCAAAATTAAAAAGATTAGAAAATTCAATGCTTTTTCGACCAGACATGAAGTGTCCGTAGGCGATCGAGTTTATTTGAGAAAAAGGTGAGTTTAAAAATATTTTTTATGGAAAGAGAAAGATGATTCGTCGTCTTTCTCTTTTTTTGTTTTGGTTGTAATTTGTAATAGGTTATTTGTGAGTTATATGATTAGGATTTTTATTTGATAAGGGGTAAATTGAACATTAGAAAAAACAACCAAATTTCTAAAAAAATATTACTTACCTAAAAATTCTAATCATGAATACCCTAAAACGTCAGTTGAGGCTTTTTAGTCTTCTTTTTTTAATTGGAGGCTTTATCTTTTCGCCTAATATCTCAAATGCTAAAAAAAAGCAAGTTGAGAAAAAGAAGGATACGCTTATCAACTCTCAATTATTGAGTGGGCTTAAATTTAGAGGTATTGGTCCTGCAACAACTTCAGGTAGAATTGCCGATTTTGCTGTAAATCCCAATAACCATAGCGAGTACTATGTTGCAGTTGCAAGTGGTAATATTTTTAAAACAACCAATAATGGAACAACTTGGAAACCTGTTTTCGATAAGTACGGCTCTTATTCTATAGGTGTTGTTACAATGGATCCGAATAATAGCAATGTTGTTTGGGCTGGAACTGGAGAGAATAACCATCAGCGAGCTTTAGGATATGGAGATGGTGTGTACAAAACCATGGATGGCGGAAAAAGCTGGAAGAATATGGGATTAAAAGAGTCTCGTCATATTGGTGGAGTGGTTATTGATCCTAGAAATTCCGATATCGTTTTTGTAGCAGCTGAAGGATCAGCTTGGGGACCAGGTGGAGATCGTGGCTTGTATAAAACTGTTGATGGTGGAAATACTTGGAAAAAAGTTATCACAATTAGTGAAAATACAGGTGTAAATAATGTTATTATCGATCCTGTTGATCCAGATATCATGTATGCAACTTCGGAACAAAGACGTCGACATGTTTATGCTAAAATTAATGGAGGACCTGAATCAGCTATTTATAAATCTACTGATGCTGGGGAGACCTGGAGAATACTGAAGTCTGGATTGCCAAGTGTTGATAAGGGAGGAATGGGAATTGCAGTTTCACCTGTAAATCACAACTACGTGTATGCTATTATTGAGGCTGCAGGCGATAAAAGTGGTTTTTTTAGATCTACCGACAGAGGTGAGTCATGGACTAAGATGAGTTCTCATGCCAGTAGTGGTCAATATTACAATGAAATTTATTGTGACCCCATTGATGCCGATAAAGTGTATTCTGTAGAAACGTATTCTCACGTAACAACCGATGGTGGGAAAACCTGGACTCGATTGGGATTGAAAGATCGTCACGTTGATGATCATGCAATTTGGATTGATCCTACGGATACGAATCATTTTATGATAGGTGGAGACGGCGGTCTTTATGAATCTTTCGATGCTGGACTAAATTATATTTTCAAATCTAATCTTTCGGTTACTCAGTTTTATCATGTGCAGGTTGACAATGCATTACCTTTTTACAACATTTATGGAGGAACTCAGGATAATAATACGCTAGGCGGACCATCGAGAAATACAAGTAGAAAAGGAGTTACGAATGCAGAATGGGCTCCTATTTTAGGCGGCGATGGTTTTTGGGCTCAAATAGATCCTTTAGATCCTAATATTGTGTATTGCGAATCTCAATATGGAAATTCGGCACGTTACGATAAAAAGAGTGGTGAGAAAATTAGTATTAAGCCTCAAGAAAGGAAAGGTGAATTATCTTACAAATGGAACTGGAATGCACCTTTAATTATTTCTTCTCATAAAAATACACGCTTATATGCTGCAGCCAATAAACTATTTAGAAGTGATGATAGAGGAAATTCATGGCAGGTGATAAGCGAAGATTTGTGTACTGGAAAAGATAGAGATTCTTTTAAAGTAATGGGAAAATATTGGGGATCCGATGCTGTGAAAAAACATGTTTCGACTTCTCAGTATGGAACAATTGTTTCATTGGCAGAATCGCCAAAAAATGAAGATTTATTATATGTTGGTACTGATGATGGTTTAGTTCAAGTGACTCAGAATGGCGGTGAACTTTGGGAAAAAAACTCCGCATTTACAGGTGTTCCTTCAATGACTTATATTAGCGATATTTTGCCTTCAAAATTTGATGAAAATGTTGTTTATGCATCCTTCGATAATCGTAAGCGAGATGATTTTAAACCTTATATCCTAAAAAGCTCTGATAAAGGAAAAACCTGGGTTAATATTGCATCTAACTTGCCTAAAAATGGAACGGTTCATACCATTGAGCAAGATTTTATTGATCCCAACTTATTATTTGTAGGAACTGAGTTTGGTATCTTTTTTACTAATGACGAGGGTGAAAATTGGATCCAATTAAAAGCGGGTATTCCAACCATTGCAGTTAGAGACTTGACTATTCAGAAGCGTGAAGGAGATTTAGTTGCGGCTAGTTTTGGTCGTGGTTTCTTTATTTTCGATGATTATGCTGCATTAAGAAGCGTGAATCTTGATCTTATTAAAAAGGATGCTCATCTTTTCCCAGTTAAAGATGCTTTGATGTATATCGAAAATGGAGGTAAGAGTAGTATGGGGGCAACTTATTTTACAGCACCTAATCCTAAGTTTGGAGCTACTTTTACTTATTATTTGAAAGATGTTCCAAAAACCACTAAACAGGTACGTCAAGAGAAAGAGAAGAAGTTACTTAAATCGGGTGATTTTGTTCCACAAGCGAGTTGGAAAGCGATAGAGGATGAGGCTAGAGAAATTGCGCCGTATTTGGTTTTTACAATCAAAGATGCTGACGGATCTCAAATTAGAAAGATAACGTCGAAAGCGAAGAAAGGTATTAATAGGTTGAATTGGGATTTAAAATTTCCATCTTTAAATCCGGTTAAAAGTAAAGAATTTAAGCCTACAGGAAGATCTAGATCTGGTATGTTTACCATGCCAGGATCATATCAGGTTGAAATGGGAATAGTTTCTAAGGGAGACTATAAGGTATTGGCCGGACCTGTAAAATTTAATACGGTGCAGTTGAATAATACTACGCTTCCTGCTGAGAATAGATCTGAGTTGGTAGCCTTTCAACAGGAAGTGTCACGTATGTCTAAGGCTATTCAAGGAAGTTTGCAGCTAACAGAGGCTTATAAAGCAAAATTAGCAGCCATTAGAACGGTATTAATACAAGCTCCAACACAATCTGTTATGGCAACGAAAGTTGAAAAACTTGTTGAAGAGTTGGCAGAGCTTGATTTCTTATTTAATGGTGTTCAAGCTCGAGCAAGTTCGGAAGAGATTCCACCTGCACAGCTTCCTATTTCTAATAGAATTAATTCTATTGTTTGGGCACATTGGGCTAGCACTTCAGGGGTGACTCAAACAGAGAAAGATCAATTTGAAATTCTTAAAGAAGAATTCCCTGCTGCTTTGACGAAATTACAGCAGATTGCTTCTGATTTGAAATCAGTAGAGACTGAATTGGAAAAACAGGGTGCAGCTTGGACTCCAGGAAGAGTACCTACTTATAAAGTAGAATAATGATTTGAAATTAAGTTCATATATAAAAGGGATAATCCAACGAATTGGATTATCCCTTTTATTTAAATGATTATATTGACTTATCACAAAAGGATAAACCCTATGTGTTAAACGTGATTATTGATTAGTCAATGATTAGCTTATAATTGTCGATTTGTTGAAAGCCTCTTAGAAAATCTGCTATTTGCATTCTCTTTTTTCCAGCCATCTGAATAGTAGTTAGGTTTATGAATCCACCTTCCACAGCAACCTTTAAATATGTTTTTTTATCACTTAATAAAGTGCCAACAGGGTGTGAATGTGATTCAATTTCTTTATTTGCTGCGTAAACTTTAACCATTACTTTCTTATCGTTTGAATCAATAAGTTCAGTCCAAGCAGCAGGATAAGGACTTAAACCTCTAATATGATTGTGGATATTATTAATTGGTGAAGCCCAATTAATTTTGCAATCATTTTTAAAGATCTTAGGAGCATTTTTTAATTCTTCACCATCAGCTACTAATTCATTTTGAGGAATTTGAGGATAATCATTAGCTTCGATAGCTCTTACTGTTTTAACAACTAAGTTTGATCCAATTTCCATTAAACTATCGTGAACCGTTTCGAGATTATCATTTTCAGCTATGCTTATTTTTTCTTGAAAAAGGATGTTGCCCGTATCAATTTTATGCTGAAGGAGGAAGGTTGAAACACCTGTTTCTTTGTCGCCATTCATAATAGCCCAATTGATAGGAGCGGCACCACGATAATGAGGTAGTAAAGAAGCATGTAGATTTAAAGTGCCAAATTTAGGCATATCCCAAACCATTTCGGGTAGCATTTTAAAAGCAACGACTACTTGTAGGTCTGCATTTAAAGCTTTTAGCTCAGAAAGAAATGTCTCATTCCTAAATTTATCTGGTTGTAGAATAGGTAGTCCTTTTTCCAGAGCATATTTTTTGACAGCAGACTCTTGAATCTTTTGTCCACGGCCAGCAGGTTTATCAGGATTTGTAACGACTCCGACAACATTGCAGCCTGATTCAATTAGTGCATTTAAAGGAGCTACTGCAAACTCAGGAGTTCCCATGTAAACAATTCGTAAGCTATTTTGATCCATCTTGAAGTTTATTCTTTTAATGTTTGATTTCCTTTGGTATGTTTGGGGAAATAGGGACAGTGTTTGCATCCATTTCCACAACAATATCCTCTTTCGCTTAGGTATTTATGGGTTAATATACGATAACCATCAGGGCTCATATAATAATCTATATCTGGTTTTAAATCGTCGAACATGGTGTTAAGTTGTTTGAAAAAAAATGATTTTTTAGGCGTTGATATTTACTTCATTTCTATAAACTGTTTCATTTTTTCGTTTTTAACAGTAACTGAAAGTTGATAGTGCGATATTTTCCAACTATTATTTTTGGACACCAAAACACCAGATGCTCTACAAACACCCATTCACGTATTTAGTAGTTCGTTGAACCATGCTGTTTTTCTATCTTCTGAGAAATATATATTTCTATCATAGGCTTTAAAATCCCAAGCTTTACCTTTTATAAAGTGAGGTTTACAAAAGTTGTAGAATTCCGATTTAGTCCAAATTTCAGATGCATCGGTTCCTATATAGATTGCTTTATCATCTAAAACGGAGAAATATGCCTCTAAATTAGCATTAGTTGCTGCCAAATGCCAATTATCAAGTAGTGCGTTTATTTCTTGAGGTTCAGTATTTACCTTGCTCTGACAAGCTCCCAAAGAACATGTTAATGCAATAAAGACTACGAATCGTTTAAGCATCTTTTTTTTTGAAAAAATTGACTGGATTTATCTTTTTAAAGAATTTGATATAAGAGTCAATATTTAAAATTCCAGAATCAGTTGTCGCTTTATAAGTTAGAATAACACCCAATGGTAGAATGACAATTGAAGAGATCCACATCCCTAAAAATGGTGATATAACAAGTTCTCTTGCTGCTCTTTCACCTGTCATTGAAATAATATAGTAGATGATAAAGAACAGAACAGAAACAATAACTGGCATGCCTAAACCACCTTTTCGGATGATAGCTCCAAGTGGTGCTCCAATAAAGAAAAATATAATGCAGGCAAATGATAGGGTAAACTTACGATGCCATTCGTTTATATGCTTTTGTATCCATTTCTTTTTTGAACTTTGGATATTCATATTTCTAGAAATACGATCTTTTGCCTTACGGCTATAACTTAGTGCGTTTCCAACTGATGTTAATTTATCACTTAAGTTAAGTTGTTTATATAGAGAGTCGGCATTCCAAGTTTTAGCATTTAAAAGAACTTGACGTAAAGTATCCCTACGTGATGTTTTGTTTTCTTTTTTGAAATATTGGTAATTTGATAGTTGTTTAGCTAATCTTGTTTTTTCGTCTTGTAATTCATGTTCAAGCGTATCTCTTGTGTTCGATAGCTGACTTAGATTCAGCATTCGATATGAATTTCTAAATCGATCTTCATCGCTTCTTTTTAGCTCGTTACCAGGTAAGTTTATTGTGGTTTTATATAGGTCAAATTTGATTCTTCGAAATGGATATTTGTCACGATCTTTTCGTTTTGTTGCCTTAACATCTTCGTACATTTCACCACTATGGAGAGTAAGGTCCATAAACAATTTATTATCACTAGTTGCCATTATTCCTGAGTCGGCTACAATAACTTGAGTATTTCCTTGTCTTTTTCTATGATCATAAATCATTAGATTGTAAATCATACCTGTTTCCTTATTGATTTTGTCGACCTTAATTCCAAAACCAGGTAAGTCACTTGTGAAAACACCTTCTTTAAGCACTAATTCAGGGCTTTGGTGTTTTATGTCGTAGAGTAGGGCACTTGCTTTAAGAGAAGCAATAGGCATTACATAATTGGAAAAAAAGAAGGCACCCAAACCAATAAATATGACCAAAATGACTAAGGGACGCATGATTCTTTGTAGCGAAATACCAGCTGCTTTCATGGCAATTAACTCGTAATTTTCACCCATATTTCCAAATGACATGATGGATGCCAAAAGAATAGCTAAGGGAAGTGCCATTGGAACAAGAGTTGCGGAAATGTAGAACATGAATTCCGTAATTACAGTCCATTCTAAGCCTTTTCCTACAAAATCTTCTATATACCGCCATAAGAATTGCATGAGCAGCACAAACATGACAATAAAGAAGGTAAATGCTAGAGGACCTAAAAAGCTTTTTAGGATGAATGAGTGTAGTCGTTTCATGGATATGGTATTCAAGAATAAGTGCCCAACAAGTTTGATTCACTTATTACAAGCTTATTTTATAATGCAAAAACAAGACCAGTTAAAATGAATCTGGTCTTGTTACTTACAAAAATAAAGTATTTTATCAGGAATATGTATTTTTGAATGTTAAAAATTATGCACCCAATAGGTGTTTTAATTCAGAGATTTGAGAATCCCAAAGTTCTATATTTTCATCAATCTCGTCTTCATCCGCAAAATCGGTAATAATCAAAGATAAATCGTTTGTTAAAGCATCAACTTCAAATCGAAATTCAAAATAGCTATTTTCATCTTCACTATCTAGCCAATGGAATCTCACAACTTGATTATCTTTTTTGTAAATCATTTTTGCTTCTTGCTTAGAACCGTCCCATTCGAAAGTGAAGATGTTATTTTTTTGATTTACATCATCAGCAAACCATTCAGACAATCCACTTGAAGTACTTAAACGTTCAAATAATACCTTTTGAGAGGCATGAAAGACATATTCTAAATCGTATTTTGTCATATTTTCTTTTCTTTTGAAGGGTGAAATATTTCTAGTTCTATAATCTATAGCTGACTAGTTTGTAATATAATGGTTCTATTATGCCATTTTTGGGTTCGAGCTCAAAAATAGTAAATAATACTTAACTAAATTATATTTTATTATTTATTCTAGTTTTGAGTGTAAAACTTTGGGAATAGCCTCATTACTAGCTTTATTTTGTATAAGATATATAAAAAATAATTATAATCAGCAGCTTATACTTCTTTTAAGTGTAATTTGAAAAGATTCTGAGAAAAAGGCATAAAAAAAAGGCTTAGAAAATCTAAGCCTTTTTTAGTAGCGAGAGGCGGGGTTGAACCGCCGACCTCATGATTATGAATCATGCGCTCTAACCAACTGAGCTACCTCGCCGTTTCTCAATTGCGATGCAAATATAGTGTCTATTTTCAATTATAAAAATATTTTTTTTGATTTTTTGAAAATTAGATGATAAGCTTTTCTGAACCCACTGAAATATAGACTTCTATAACTTTATATTAATTTCTTTGGGGAAAATAAATAAAAAAAAGGCTTAGAAAATCTAAGCCTTTTTTAGTAGCGAGAGGCGGGGTTGAACCGCCGACCTCATGATTATGAATCATGCGCTCTAACCAACTGAGCTACCTCGCCGTTTTTCTTATCGAGCTGCAAATATAGAAGCATTTCTTTTTAAAAAAAAGGATGATTGAGAATTTTATTTAGAAATATTTCTTTCGGCGAATTAGTGTCTTTTTTATTAGAGAGTTACGTTTGTAAATTTATTTATAAAAAAATTATTCGTTTGCTTTTATTCATGTAAAAATCGGGCATAATACCTTCTTTAAAGGGTTGTGGCATGATTCGTTGGAAGATTTAAACTAGTAATAAAGATGAATGGAATAGTTATAAATCAAAAATTAAAGTGACTTTTGGACAATAATTAATGCGTTTAAAATTTCCAATATTTCTTGTGATAATCACTATCTTTGTCTGTTTATTAAAAAAAATGATATAGAATTTCTAACGATATAAAAATACAATGCTATGACTAACAACTGGTTTGAATGTAAAGTAAAGTACGTTAAGGTTGATGAAAGTGGAAAAGAGAAAAAAGTAAGTGAACCTTATTTGGTTGATGCTGTTTCATTTACAGAAGCAGAGGCTCGTATTCATACTGAGTTAGAGAAAATGATTCATGGTGATTTCATCTTAACTAACATTAGTAAATCGAATATTAGTGAATTGTTTCCAAATGAAAATGGAGATAGATGGTTTAAGGCAAAAACATCTTTTGTAAATCTTGATGAGGAATCAGGAAAGGAGAAAAAATCTAATAATTATATGTTGGTTGAGGCTAATAATGTAAAAGAAGCGTATGAGTTTCTTACAGAGGGATTAAGTGATATGCTTGTTCCTTTTGAAATACCTTCAGTTACCGAAAGTCCAATTTTAGATGTTTTTCCATTTTTTAAAGATGATGTGAACGAAGAAATTCCTGCTAATTTAAAACCGATGTCTGAGTTTGAATCAGCTACATCTGATTTTGAGTAAAGATTTTGATTTGAATATATGTAAAGGAGCTGATTATATAATTAGCTCCTTTTTTTTGAAAACTTATTTGTCTTTTACTGATTGAGGACTAGTTTTTTGATTGTTTTAATCCAAGCAGGATTGTTGTTTAAACTTTCAACCAATACGAGTTTTTCTCCGTTATTTTCTTTGAACAAATCGGTGAACTCACCACCAATTTCAACAGTTGTTTCTAGGCAGTCAGCAACAAAAGCTGGACTGAATACCATAATATTTTTCTTACCTTCTTTTGCTAATTTAACGATCAGTTTATCGGCAAATGGCTCTAGCCAATTTTTATCTAATCGAGATTGAAATCCAACAGTGTATTTTTCTTTTGGGATATTAAGCTTTTCAGCAATTAAACGTGCATTTTCGTAACAAGTGGCTTTGTAGCAATAATAGTCTGTTTCTCTATTGAATTTTTTATCACAATCGCAGGTTTTGCAATTTCGCTGAGGGTGTACTTTGTTTATTTGTCTGATAGGTAAACCGTGAAATGAAAACACAAAATGTTCAAATTCTTCTAACTTATGCTTTCGTGCATTATTTGCAATAATATTGATGTAATCTGGATCTTCAAAAAATTGATTGATGATATTAACTTCAGGAATAACTTCCCACGATTTCATTAGTTCCATCACTCTTTCAATTGTCGATCCTGTAGAAGATGAAGCATATTGTGGATACATAGGGAACACGATTAAGCGTTCAGGCATTTCGGCTTTAATTTTGCTTAGAACGCTAGGTAGTGAAGGTTCGTTATATCGCATGGCCAACTCCACCTTATAGTCATTACCCAACTCCTCTTGTAGCATTTTCTTAACACTTTCTCCATATATCAATAAGGGAGATCCTTCTGGAGTCCAAAGCTTTTTGTAAATTTTAGAAGAATTTTTTGTTCTAAAAGGAATAATAATAAGGTTAACTAATATTTTGCGTATGAGCCATGGTATATCAATAACTCGCTTATCGTTCAAAAACTCTTTTAAATATGACCGTACATCTTTTACACTTGGACTTTTGGGTGTTCCAAGATTGATGAGAAGAACAGTTGTTTTTTTATTCATTATCTTAATATAGGTTGATCTATCGTGAAGGTATTTAAAAATGCTACAACGCGCAACAATCAAGAATATTCTCTATATGTATTGAAGCCAATCTGTTCCTTTTTTTAGTTGGTTTAGGGTATTAGCTTCTGGAGAATTAGACTCAATTTCGTATTGATAGGTCCATTTAACTTCAGGGGGCATACTCACTAATATGGGTTCTGTACGTCCATTAGTGTCAATTCCAAATCGAGTTCCTTTATCTTGTAAAAGATTAAATTCTACGTAGCGTCCTCTACGATGCAATTGCCAATCTTTTTCTTGTTCAGAGTAGGGATTATTAGCTTTTTTCTTCATTATTTCTGAATAAAGAGGAGCAAAGAGTTGACCCATTTCTATTACAAAATTAAATAGTTCATCTTTTGATAAGTTTTCAGATTCATTAAGGTGATCGAAGAAAATACCTCCTATTCCTCTTGTTTCATTTCGATGTCTTAAGTAAAAATAATCATCGGCCCACACCTTAAATTTTGTATAGAAATCTGGATTGTATTTGTCACAAATTACCTGAAGTGCTTGATGAAAATTGGCAGCTTCTTTTTTGTCAATATATATAGGTGTTAAATCTATGCCTCCTCCAAACCAATATGTTCCATCATTTAGCTCAAAGTATCTTACATTCATATGAACAATAGGTACATGAGGATTTTCAGGATGCATAATAAGAGATACGCCTGTTGCAAAAAAATCATCACTATTTACAGCAAGCTTTTTTTTAATTTTATCTGGCAAAGTTCCAAAAACTGCTGAGAAATTTACACCACCTTTTTCTATAATTCTTCCATTTACGAGCACTCTAGAGCGACCTCCACCGCCTTCCTTACGGGCCCAATTATCCTCCTTGAATTTGGCAAAATCATCGGTGTTTTCTATGGTTTTAGTAATTGTATCTTGTAGTGATCTAAAATGATCGGCTATTTCTTCTTTTGTCATTAGAGAGAGTTGTTAAGGTGTTTAGTCTTCTTTCCAGTTGCCTTTAATTATTTTTTTCTGCTGAAGCGAAATCGACTCAGCATTTTCTTTTCAAAAGCCCAAAAGAATTTAAATTGGCCAAGAATTGAACCTACAATAACGAGTAGAACTTGGTAGGTTGGTGTAATAATTAAAATACTCATTGGAATTTTTACCCAAAGGCTGGTTGTTGCATCAATTCCTAAATATTCAAAAACAGGACGACGTATCATTACCGAAAGAGATCCTGTTAGTGAAAAAGTAAGAAGTATAAGGAATAGCTGAAAGTTATTTTCGATCTGCCATCTGTTTTTAAGTTTTTGAAACATTTTTTCGCTTGTTAATAAATTTCAGGTTTAAATTCACGCAAAGGTATAATAAAATACCTTTTTGTCTTTAAATATTGTTTCGAATATTATTGTTATTCTTTATAAGAATATAGAGCATAAAAAAAGGATGCCCCATGGGACATCCTTTAATTATATATGATAGGTGAATTTCTTATTCAGAAATTCTTTCTAACCACTTAAGCATGAAAATCATGATAAACATTGAGATTGAACAAGCTACAATAAATACTGTCCAAGTTAGCCAGATAGGTACACCAGCATAAAGCATAGCACCTAAGAAAAGAAGTTGGTTACCAGCACCTGTTGCTCCTAACCAAAGACCTTGCATTAGACCTTGGTACTGAGGAGGAGCTACTTTTGATACGAAAGAAATTCCAAGAGGACTAATGAATAATTCAGCTACAGTTAAGATGAAGTAAGCACCAATCAATAAGAATGGAGTTACTTTGTCGATATCAGGAAGACCACCCATTTCTTTAACAGATGATAACATTGGAACATTTAAAGAACCAAGAGTCATTAATACATAAGCTAATGCAGCGATAAACATACCGATTGCAATCTTTTTTGGAGTTGAAGGCTCAATTCCACGGTTACGTAACCAACCGAAAATACCCACTACAACAGGAGTTAAGAAAACTACAAAGAATGGATTCATAGATTGGAAAATCTCAGGATATAACTCAAAACTTCCAATATGTAAAAGGGTGTAATCTCTTGCGAAATATGTCAATGTTAATCCATTTTGGTGGAAAGAGAACCAGAAGAAAATTACAACACCGAATACAGCTAATAAAGCATAAATTCTTTGTTTAACCTCTTTAGGATCCATCTTAATTGCATCAGGGTTATTCTTAGCAGCTTCAGCTGCTGCAGCAGGATCAGGAAAGTTAACTTTATTCTTAAGGTAAACAACTAATGAAATCAACATGGCAATAATTGCTACACCGAAAGCAAAATGGAAACCTTCGTTAAATACATTTAAATAGTTGTTACTAAATCCAGTAAGATCTGTTATAGCATCAGGACTAATCGTTGCATTGTTTGCAAGAGTAGTAAAACGCTCTGCAGCAGTATCAGATAAAGTACCAGCTAATTGTCCGTGACAAAGCTCAGGTAGAGCGGCATCATAGTTAAAACCAGCTTTTTCTAACCACCAGCTTCTGATTGTTGGAGCAATCATTGGAGCAAAAATACCACCAACGTTGATAAACATATAGAATAAAGAGAAACCAGAATCTCTTACTTTATCGTACTTAGGATTATCATACATTTGACCTACTAAAGCCTGTAAGTTTCCTTTGAAAAGACCATTACCAAAAGCAATAACTGCAAGACCGAAACAAGTTGCTCCTAGGTATAGTGTCATGTTAGGAACTGGAGTTGGAGTTGGGATAGCAATTAGTAAATAACCAAATGCCATCATTAGCAAACCAGCTAAGATAGTTCCTTTGTAGTTCTTGGTTTTATCAGCAATAACACCACCTACAATAGCAAGAAAATAAATAGAAGAGTAAAATGTAGCATAGATAATACCTGACGTAGTTTCATCAAGACCAAATTTTGCTTGTAAGAATAATACCAAAATAGCCATCATGGTATAGAATCCGAATCTCTCGCCCATATTAGCTAAGGCGGCAGGAATCAGACCTTTAGGGTGTCCTTTAAACATAAGTTGTGTGTTTTAATTATTAATAGTTTTTATTCATTTTTTGCGATTGACAAATATATAAAATTATTGCGTTGTAAAGCTGTATTTATATTTTTATGATATTATTTAAATCGTTTCCGTAAGGTGTAAGGCTTAAAGTTATTATCTTTGAAAGAGGGATGATGATTTCTAAAAATCTTCTTTTATAATACTGTAAATCTTTTTTTTGATATGAAAATCTTCTGTTCAAAACAAATTACCCAAATAGATGCTTATACGATTCAAAAAGAGCCGATTGCTTCCATTGATTTAATGGAAAGAGCCGCTTCTAAACTTTTTAGGTGGATATGTGAGCACTATTCGCGTCAGCAAAATTTCAAAATTTTTGTTGGTCCAGGAAATAACGGTGGTGATGGTTTAACATTAGCACGAATGCTTGTTGAGGCAAAGTTTAAAGTCGATGTTTACCTTATTAAGATTAGTAAAGAATTATCTCCTGATTGTCAGATAAACCTTAATCGATTAAAAAGTTTAGATGGCGTTTCTATTTCTGAAATTACTAATGGAGATGATTTTCCTACTATTTCGGAAAATTGTCTTGTGATCGATGCTCTGTTTGGTTCAGGTTTATCAAGACCTCTAGGTGGTTTAGTGAAAGATTTGGTGAAATTGATTAATGATTCAAAGGCTAAATTGATTGCCATTGATATACCGTCTGGTTTATTTGGTGAAGATAATTCAGCAAATGATATTTCTAATTGTATTCATGCCGATTTCACTTTAAGTTTTCAGTTTCCCAAGTTATCTTTTCTTTTTCCAGAAAATGCCGAGTGCGTTGGTGATTGGGAGGTTTTGCCTATTGGTTTACATCCCGAAGTGATTGATAAAACAGAAAGCCCTTATCAATTTATTGAAGAATCATATATTAGAGGATTACTTAAGACTCGTTCTCGCTTTAGTCATAAGGGAAGTTATGGTCATGCTTTGTTAATTAGTGGCAGTTATGGGAAAATGGGTGCTGCAATTTTGGCATCGAAAGCTTGCTTGCGCTCAGGTGTTGGTTTATTGAGTACGCATATTCCTCGTTTGGGATATGATATTATGCAAACCGCTGTTCCTGAAGCGATGGTGAATATGGATCGGTCAGATCTTATTTTTACGGAATATCCAGATTTGGCAAATTTTGAAGCAATAGGCATTGGACCAGGGCTCGACACAAAATGTAATTCGGTTAAAGCCATGGAAGAGTTACTAAAAGAATGTGATAAACCTTTGGTTTTGGATGCTGATGCACTTAATATTTTAGGCGCTCATGCCGAAATGAAGAAAAATTTACCGCAAGGCACTGTTCTTACGCCTCATATGAAAGAGTTTGAAAGAATGCTCGGGAAGAGTAAGGGAGCTTTTGATAGAAATGAGAAACAAAGAGCTTTTTCTAGAGATCAATCTCTAGTTATGGTATTAAAAGGTGCTTTTACTACAATAACAGATGAGAATGGACGTTGTTATTTTAATCCAACAGGAAATCCAGGTATGGCAACTGCGGGAAGTGGTGATGTACTAACAGGAATAATATTATCTTTGTTGGCGCAAGGATACTCCTCTATACACGCAGCTCTTATTGGTGTTTATATTCATGGACTAGCTGGCGATTTGGCAGCTGAGGAACTTGGGCAAGATGCTTTAATTGCAAGTGACATTGTGAATTATTTGCCTTGTGCTTGGAGAAAATTGCGATCTTAGCAAGAATATTTTGTATCATATTTAATATATAGAAATAATGTTTAAACTAGTAGTAAGAATGACCTTGTTCGCTGTATTTTATATGCAGTTTGTTGCGGTTAATGCTCAAAAAAGGAAAGCCGATTTAGATGTGCCATCAACAGTTGTTTATGCTTTGCCAAAAACGGTTTTTAATGTGGATGTTGTAGCTGAAAAGAAAATAAGAAAAGTTGGACCTTTTGCTCGATTTTCAGAAAAATATATTGGTGTTACGCCAAAGATAAGTTCGAATGGCGTTGAGTGGAATATTAAATCAATAGAGCTTACAGAAAATGGAGAGGTCGATCCTCAGCATTATTATAAGCTAAGTAGTGTTGAGGATTATGAGCCTAATTTAATTCAATTAAGTCCTGAAGGTTTAATTGAAGGCTTTAATATGAATTCATTAAATTTAGAGAAGGAGGTTCATTATTCTGCATTAAAAGAAGATGCAGAAGTTGAAATTGAATATGGAAAATTCTCTATTGATCCAAATTTATTGATTAAGAAAGATACCGTTTATAAGGTTGTTGAAACAGATACGGCTTTTTTAAAAGTGCCAACAGTTATTGAACAAGGCGTTGTGAAATCTCTTGAAGATAAAGCAAAGGAGGCAGCACATCAGTTGTTTAAGTTGAGAAAACGTCGATTTAAAATATTAACTGCCAATTATGAAGTTTTACCTCCCGATGGTAAAGCCTACGAAATTATAATTAGAGAATTAGATAAGCTTGAAAAAGAGTATTTGTCTTTATTCTTGGGTAAAGAGGTGAGTGTAATTGAGAGAGGTCAGTTTACTTATAAACCTTCATCAAATGATAAAGGAGGCGTTCTTTTTCGTATTTCACCTAATAAAGGACTTGTGGATGTAAGTGACCTGAAAGCGATACCTGTTCGTGTAGAGTTTAAAAACTTAGGACTCACTTCGGAGCTTCCAGTCTTGCCTCAAGACCCAAATCTATCACCTAATTCATTAATCCATTATAGAATACCAGGACAAGCAGAGGTGAAGATTGTTTTTGGAAAAGATGTTATTTATAAAAAGAATCATCTAATTGCACAGTTTGGTAAGGTAATGACAATGCCTTCTCAAGTTTTATTGCATGAAGGATATAAAATTGAATTTTATCCAAATACGGGAGCCATTAAAAGTATTTCAAAGCAGAAATAAGTATTGATGTATTTTAAAATAAGAAGAGGAAAAAGCTAGCACTTTTTCCTCTTCTTGTTTTATATGGGTTTATCTAAAAAATAAGTTCTCCTATTCCTTCTCGTATAACCTCAATATTTCCTGCGGTGCAATCTACTATTGTTGATGCAACATTGCGTCCAAAATCACCATCGATAACTAAATCAACGTCTTTGTTATATTTTTCGTGAATTAATTCCGGATCGGTAGTGTATTCAACAACTTCATCAGGGTCGTGAATTGAAGTTGTCATTATAGGATTGCCTAACTCTTCGACAATTCCTAATGGAATAAAATGATCGGGAACTCTAATTCCAACAGTTTTCTTTTTACTCTTAAATAGTTTAGGCAGATTACTGCTCGCATGAAGAATGAAAGTGAAAGCTCCAGGTAAATTTTTCTTCATCATCTTAAAAGTACTGTTGTCTACTTTTGCGTATTCCGACAGGTTACTTAGATTGTTGCAGATGATTGAAAAATTGGCTTTATCAGCAGAGGTGCCTTTTAATTTTGCAATTCTTTGAATAGCCTTGTTGTTGTTTATATCACAGCCAATTGCGTAGACAGTATCAGTTGGATAGATAATGACTCCTCCGGACCGTAGTATATCTGCGATCTTTTGAAATTCCTTGTAATTAGGATTGTCAGGATAAAGTTTGAGTAACATTTTAAATAGTTTGGGTAATTTGGCATAAAGATATAAGTTTCCTTCAACTTCAGACAGTTATGGATTTAATAATTGTCATTTTTTTTTATCTCCCATAACCCAAGTATTTAGATATAGATATCTATTTTTATAGGACTGATATTTTTTTTCAGACATAAAAAAAAGGAGCACAAAGCTCCTTTTTAATAGAATGTATTATTAAGCTTAACCGTTTAGTTTATTGTAATCTGCTAGGAATTGTTCTAGTCCCTTATCGGTTAAAGGGTGGTTTAATAATCCTGTAATAGCTTTTAATGGACAAGTTGCAACATCAGCACCAGCTTCGATACATTGTAAAATATGCATTGTGTGGCGGATAGAAGCAGCTAAAACTTCAGTTTCAAAACCGTATCGATTAAACATGTCTGCAATTTGTGCAATCAAGTCGATTCCATCGGTTCCTATATCGTCTAAACGACCAATAAATGGAGAAACGTAAGTTGCACCTGCTTTGGCAGCAAGTAACGCTTGACCTGCAGAAAAGATAAGCGTGCAGTTTGTTCTGATGTCTTTACTACTTAAATACTTTATCGCTTTAATACCTGCTTTAATACATGGTATTTTGACAACAATTTGTGGGTGTAAGGCAGCTAATTCTTCGCCTTCTTTAATCATACCTTCAAAATCGGTTGCAATTACCTCTGCACTTACATCACCGTCAACGATATTGCAAATGTCTACATAGTGTTGCTTAATTTTATCAACACCTTTAATACCTTCTTTAGCCATAAGAGAAGGATTGGTGGTTACACCGTCAAGAATGCCTAGATCTTGGGCTTCTTTAATCTGATCAAGATTTGCTGTGTCGATAAAAAACTTCATGTTGTTTTGTATTTAGGATTAATTAATAATGATCGAAAATACGTTATTTTTTTTGATGATCAAAGGTGAAAGGATGCTTCTTTTAAAGAGGGGATTGGAAGATTTTTGTAGAAACGAAAAAAAGAAAGCCAATTGACTTTCTTTTTTTCATTTGAGCCGGTGGCCGGAGTCGAACCGACGACCTGCTGATTACAAATCAGCTGCTCTGACCAACTGAGCTACACTGGCAACTTGTTTGATTGAATTATAGCTTTCAATCTTAGCTTAAAAATGGAGCCGGTGACCGGAGTCGAACCGATGACCTGCTGATTACAAATCAGCTGCTCTGACCAACTGAGCTACACTGGCAATTTAATTTATTCTAGTCAATAATGATAATTGAACTCAAGAAGTCTTCCGGGTCAGGAAAATTTTCTGTTTTTGAGTTTCAACGACCTACATGTTAAAGAAGAAAAGAAAGCTTTTCAGCTTTCTTTTTTCTCATTTGAGCCGGTGACCGGAGTCGAACCGATGACCTGCTGATTACAAATCAGCTGCTCTGACCAACTGAGCTACACTGGCAGGTGGATAAGCAAGCCACGTCGCATCGCTACAACTACTTACCCTTGCTGCCTTCCGACCCTGGGGGAGTTCACTAGGAGCTGATCGCATAGTTGCTTATCCGGTGACAAAAGTAGAAAAAACTTGTTACGCTCCAAACCTTTTGAGAACTTCTTTCTGTATTTTTTTAAGCTTTATTCGCAAGCGTTTTATTTTCAAGCTGATAATTTTCAAAAAAAATAAATATTTTTTTAATCTTTTTCTTGATTTATGATTTCGAATGTGAAAGATTGTTTATTTATTCCAAACTTTCAGTCAAAATCTATCAAAATGGATATCTTTGTTTTCCATATTTAAATTGGGAAATTTAAATTTCTAATATAAAAGATCCCAATAGTAACAATTTTAAAGCTTATAAAAATTCATATGCAAGTCATGTCAAGTCCATTATTCCGCCACAGTTTTAAATTTGGAGCTCTAGTTGGTGGCGTTTTAATTTTAACTTCTCTCATGTTTTATTTTAGAGGTGTTCCAATTTCAGTAAATCCTCAAATTACTTCGATCAACTATTTTTTGATAATGACAGGGATTTATTTTGGTTTAAGAATTTATCGTAATGATATTCTTGGTGGCATTATAAGTTATGGAAGAGCTTTGGGGGCTGGAGTACTTATGATTGGTGTGGCAGGTGCTTTCTATGCTATTTATATTTTTATTCTTGTTAAATATTTTGATACATCTATATTAACAGAATTTATAACTATTACTGAGAGAAGTCTAGTTGAAGCACAGTATAGCGATGAACAGGTTAAGTTATTTATGTCATTATATGAAAAAATCACCCCTGGAGCTTTTGCCTTTGCACAATGGTTTAGTAAATTAGGTGCTGGTTTATTTTTCTCTTTAATTTTGGCTTTCTTCTTTAGTCGAAATTACGGAACAATGAGTAATAACCCTATCAATAAAGATAAAGACTAAGCTATGGATGTTTCAGTAGTAGTACCTTTGTATAATGAAGATGAATCTTTGCCAGAATTGTTAGCATGGATTGATCGTGTTATGAAAGAGCATAGTTTCTCTTATGAAGCCATACTAGTTGATGATGGGAGTAAGGATAATTCTTGGGAAGTTATCAACGAACTTAAGGTCTTATATTCATCGATTAGAGGCATAAAGTTCCGTCGTAATTATGGGAAATCTGCAGCCTTGTTTTGTGGCTTCGAAGCCGCTCAAGGCGATGTTGTTATCACGATGGATGCCGATCTTCAGGATTCACCCGATGAAATTCCTGAGTTGTTTAGAATGATAAAAGAGGAGAATTACGATATTGTTTCGGGATGGAAGCAGAAACGTTACGATCCCATAACTAAAACCATACCGAGTAAGTTTTTTAATAGAACGGCTCGTGCTGTTTCGGGAATTCATTTGCACGACTTTAATTGTGGCTTGAAAGCTTATAATTGTAAGGTGGTAAAAAGTATTGAGGTGTATGGTGAAATGCATCGATATATTCCAATATTAGCTAAGGAGGCTGGTTTTACAAGTATTGGTGAGAAAGTTGTTCAGCACCAAGAACGTAAATATGGGGTAACTAAATTTGGATTGAGTCGATTTGTAAATGGATTTTTAGATTTGATTTCAATCTCATTTATGACGCGCTTTGGTAAAAAACCCATGCACTTTTTTGGTCTTTTAGGTAGTCTTATGTTTATGATTGGTTTTTTCTCATCTGCATGGATAGGTGTTCAAAAAATCATGAGCTTGAGTCAAGGAGTTAAGGCGCCCTTAGTGACAGATAGTCCTTATTTTTATATTGCCCTAACGACTATGGTAATTGGTACGCAAATGCTGCTAACAGGTTTTGTTGCCGAATTGGTGAGTCGTAGTTCATCCGATCGTAATTTATATCAAATTGATAAAGAAATTTAAGATATTGTTATGAGTTATGATCCCGAAAATTCATCTTTTTTAGGGATTTGAAAAGGTATTTTATGAGTCAGATTTAATAATTATATAGATCTTATCCTTTCATGATTATATTAGATTCAATAAGTTTGATTGAGGACTTATTGAATAGTTCAATTTAAATAAGCGCTTTTATGACTCAAGGTCATTGAGTTACTTTAATATAGAACCCCATCTGGGTTCAACGCTTGAACCATATTATTAACTGAATTATATGATTAAGAGTATAATAAGATTATTGCTAAAAATTTTTCCTCGTCCTGTTTTAATTCGATTGAGCTTATTAATCAACAGAATTGTTGCTCTATTTTATATGGGGAATAAAGTTGAATGTCCTGTTTGTCATAACACGTTTCGTAAGTTTCTCCCTTATGGATACACCAAGAAAACAGGAAGGGATAATGCTCTATGTCCACGTTGTTTGTCCTTGGAACGACATAGGTTGATGTACTTGTACTTGCAAAAGAAGACTAATTTTTTCACCGAGAATTTAAAAGTATTACACATTGCGCCAGAACAATGTTTTTTTAAACGTTTTAAAGCTCTAGAGAATCTAGATTATACAACGGGTGATTTGGAGTCTCCAATTGCCGATGTACATTTCGATGTTCAAGAAATTCCTTTTTCAGAGGGAAGCTACGATGTGGTGATTTGTAACCATGTGCTCGAACATGTTGATGATGATTTGAAGGCTATGTCTGAAATATACCGAATTCTTAAGCCAGGTGGTTATGCCATATTGCAAGTGCCTCAGGATACCGATGCTGAAAAAACTTATGAAGATTCAACAATTACCGATCCCTTAGAAAGAGAGAAACATTTTTTACAAAAGGACCATGTGCGTTTGTATGGATTGGATTATGCTGAGCGTTTAAGCGCTGTTGGTTTTAAAGTAACTGCAGATATTTATGCGAACAGTTTTCCAATCGAAACAGCAAAACGGTATTCCTTACCCTTAAAAGAGATTTTTTATTTTAATCAAAAGTAGATTTCTTATAAACATATTTATAAGCCATAAACATGCAATAAAACTGCATAGTTTATGGCTTTTTTCATGTTTGAAATTTCAGTGTGTTTATTAGTAATCGAAAAATAATTATCGTAAAACGATAAATAAGTATTGTTTTGCATGAAATTAATGTTTAGGTTTGTTGCAGCTAATAATTAAAAATACACCCAAAATGAAAAGCATTAATTTTTTACGTTTATTTTTTTCTATTCTTTATTTCATATCAATATTAAGTTTTGTCGTTGGTGGTATTGGTTATTTAATCAATTTATTTTTTGATATAGATTCGATATTTCAAATACCATTTTCGGGTGTGGCTCATCTAAAAACAAATGCAGCGTATAGTTTAATGGGAGGAGATAGTTTTACTGGAACAGTAGATGCTAGTATTACGATAAAAGAGCTTATTCCAAATACTTTTTCGTATAAATTAGTTGCCCTTATTGACTTTTCTATTCTTGCAACACTATTGGTTTTGTCTTTAAAATATTTAGTCAGTTTATTTGGTAATCTAAGTGAGGCTAAAGAGTGGACTGGTTTTTTTATAAGAGAGAATTATAGCTTGATAAAAAAATCTGCAGTTTTATTATTGATTGGAACTATTTATGGCCTTTTGAGACAAATGATTTTTTCATGGGTACTACTTCATGATACCATGCTTTTGGGTAAGTCAATACAATTTCATCCCGATAGATCTAATTTATCAGCTTTCATAACAGTGCTTATTTTATTTGCAGCGGCTAGAATTTTTAAAGCAGCTATCGAAATGAAAGAAGAGTCGGAGTATACGATCTAATCAGTAATCAAAGAATTTTAATTATATCGAAATGAAAAATAATAATAGAATTATAAATTTTTTAAGAATCTTCTTTAAAATATTGTATAAAGTTGGTTTCGTTAGTATTGTTTTATTTGGTATAGGTCATATCGTATGTTTATTTGACGTTGCCAAAGTTTCCAAAGTTCCCTTTTTCGGTACGTCACATTTACAACTAGCATCTGGATACGATTTAGTTGCGGGAAATAGTTTTACAGGACTTGCCAATTTTGATGTGAGTTTAAATTATATAAGATCAGCAGGATTATTATATCGTGTTTTAGCTTTGTTAAATTGGATAATCCCAGCTTCTTTGTCTTTAGATATGCCTATCAGATTTTTGATGATCTACAGAAACGAGACAAGGATAGTAATTACTTTTCGATAGAGATTTATCAGCGATTGAGAAAGATTGGATTTCTTTTACTAGCCTCTAGATTGTATTTGTTTATAAATGGAGCGATCATTTCTTGGTTTGTACTTGATAATTTTTCAATTATGGATCATGATGTTAATTTTCAACCTGACTATATTTATCTTCTTTCAATTGTTAAGGTTCTTGTAATTTTCGTGTTCGCAGAAATATACCGTACAGGGATAAAAATGAAAGAAGAGTCAGAGTTTACCATCTAATCTATAATCAAAGAATTTTAATCATATTAGAATGAAAAATAATTTTAGAATAATCAATTCCTTAAGAAAGGTTTTTTATGTTCTTTATTGGCTTGTGGTTGCAAATCTTATTATAGGAACTTTGTTGAATGTTATGGGCTTAATATTTCCCGACTTCTCTATGGGAGAGATTGGAAACATACATTTTTTTAGTGAAGCTAATTTTAGAGCTGATTCTGCATATAGTTTATTGGGAGGAGATACTTTCAATGGCGTAACTGATATTTCTATTCGTATAAGACGTCTATATTCCGAAGGTTTTACGTATAGGTTAATTAGTTTTGTGGATGCAAGTTGTATTAAGCTATTCTTTTTCTTCTTATTTAAAAATGCACATCAACTGTTTTGTAATTTGACAGCTAGTTTTAAGTCGGGAAGTAATTTTAGTTTAGAAAGTTATAAAAATATCAGAAACATAGGTTTCTTTCTACTTGGACTCTGGGTTTACAAAATACTTAACGGAATTCTATTTTCGTGGTTTTTACTTAAAGATACTGTTATACAAGGAATGAAGCTTCAATTTAGTCCTGAGTTGTCAGAACTCTCGGGCTTGATTGTTGTTTTAGTTATTTTTGTATTTGCAGAAGTTTATCGATCAGGAGTTGTCATGCAAGAAGAATCAGAATTGACTATTTAATACTATATAATTTATGCCTATTATAACAAATTTAGATGTGATGCTCGCCAAGCGCAAGATGAGCTCCAAAGAACTGGCGGAACGTATTGGTATTACGATGGCCAATCTTTCCATTTTAAAATCGGGGAAGGCCAAAGCGGTTCGTTTTACCACACTCGCTGCTATTTGTCAAGAGTTAAATTGCCAACCAGGAGACCTTTTTGAATTTCAGCCTGCTGAATTAGATGAAAAAAATGAATAAAGCTTGAGTAAAACTGAGAAGACGTCTTGAAAAAAAAACTCACGCAAAGTTCGCAAAGTTTTTCGCGAAGCTCGCAAAGAGCTTTGGATTGATTGCAAAACCTTTGCGCTTTTTGCGATTCGTCTACGTTCTCTGCGTGAAATTTTAAAATCAATTTTCGGATACCCTCTTTATTTTCATCCTTTGATCTGCTCATCCAAATAAGCGATAATTTCATCTTCCTGATCAGGATGAAACCATTGTATTTTCTCATCTCTACGAAACCAAGATAGTTGTCGCTTGGCATAATGTCGAGAATTACGTTTGATCAATTCAATGGCTTTATCAAGGCTTATATTGCCTCTAAAATATTCGAATAACTCTTTGTAGCCAACGGTGTTCATAGAATTAAGATCACAGAATTCGAAAAGCGATTTTGCTTCTTCTTCTTGACCTTCTTTCATCATGATATCAACACGCTGGTTTATTCTATCGTAGAGTTCGGCTCTGTCTCTATTCAAACCAATTTTGATGATCTTGAAATCACGTTCCTTCGCCTTGTTGGTTCTTAGAGAAGAATAGGGTTTACCAGACATCAAACAAACTTCCACAGCATGAACCACACGTTTGGCATTATGTAAATCGACTTGTTCGTAAAAAACAGGATCGAGTTCTTTTAATTCTGCTTGTATTGCTTCTAATCCTTTTTCCTCGTATCGATCGCAGACCTCTTTTCTTATTTCAGGAGAAATAGTAGGAATTAAATCTATGCCATTGCATACGGCATCGATATACATCATCGATCCACCAACCATTAGCATCTGGTCTTTATCTTTAAACTGATTTTTAAGAAGAGCCAATGTTTTTTGTTCACATTCCCATGAGCTAAAATAATCGTGGATTGAATGCGTATGTATAAAGTGATGTTTCACTGCTTCGAGCTGTTCCTTTTCGGGTACAGCTGTTCCTATCCGCATTTCACGATATACTTGTCTACTATCCGAAGAGGTAATCTCCGTATTGTAATGACGAGCTATGCGTATGCTTAAATCAGTTTTCCCTACTCCTGTAGGTCCAAGTAAAACAATCAGAGTTTTAGTCATTGTAGGCTTATTATAAATAAAGCTCCAATTTGGAGCTTTAATTTTATATTTGGATAAGAGTTTGTTTTAAAGAATATCCTCATAATCGTCAAGGCTTTCAAATTTTGGACCTTCATCAGAATCATCATCAAATTCATCCATAAAATCAAAATCAGGATCTTTTTTTGAAGGTGATTTTAAATCTATACCATTAAGATCTAAATCATCCATATTATCAAGATCCATAACGATTTGTTCTGGAGCTTCCCCTTTAAAATCACAAATTTTTGGTGTTTCAACAGCTACACGTCTTCTTTCTACTGCTGTTAATTCAATATTGAAATAACGATCAGAGAAAAAGTCGAATACGTAAATTAATTGAGGCGTTTTTTTCGAAATGAATTCTCTCATCATGGCAACATCCATTGCTACAATATTTACATTGTCATCTTCTTCGCTGCTCATTTCAAAAAGAGCAATTTCCTTACTTCTTTCTCCCATGGTATCGATTTGGAAAAAAGAAGCCATCTGAGTATTGTCGTACACTAATGCTTGTTGAATTGTGTTGTGCAATTCTAAGTATGTGCTTTCGCTATCAATTTCAATTTCCATCAGAAAATCGTCTTTTTCTGGAGAGGTAATTTTTAGTTTGTATATATTCATGGTCGTTGTTTTTTTTATAAAGGTAGAAAAGATATATGTTTTATGAATTTAACTGGCATAAAAATGCCATTGTGTCAATATGGTCTGCATAATCATTTAGCTGTGGCATTTGGGTTTTCCCAAATGAAATTGTGTTTTCTCTAGTTTGACTTACAATACATTCTATGTTTTCGCTGTCTTTTTCGAGATGTTTATTTACTTGCTCTAAATCCTTATAGTATTCGTAATACAAAACGGATATGGGAGATGAAATTGATTTATCTTCTTTCATCAATAAAAAGCCATTATCGTAATGTTTAATGGCATTCATTAAATATAAAGAACGTTGATAGTCGTGATTGTTTGCGTATTTATTGTGATCCATTGTTGGTTCATAAACTTGCCATTCATCTAATATTTTGGTTACGTCGTAATTTTCTGGAACATATAATTTAGATACGTTTCTACATCCTAAACCAAAATATTGAAAGACGTCTAAACCTAGATTTTTAAGTTCTTCCTTAGTTTCATTACCCGTAATTATGGCAACTGAATTTCTATTACGACGAATAATATGTGGGTATTTTGCGAAATAAGCTTCAAAATATCGAGCTGAGTTGTTTGTTTCGGTCGCTATAATTGCATCAAAATCTTTTTTGCCATTTAGGCGCTCACTTGTAAATGTAATGAGATCCTTAAATTCCTTATTAATCTCTACTAAGAGTTGTGAAATGAAATTGAGTAAACGGTTATTTTTGGTAGATAGTTTTCCAATAAATTGATGTCCCGATATAAGTACACAAAGTATATCTTGGAAGCCTAGCATAGGCATGTTTCCTGATATGACAACTGCAACACGTTTATTGGTGTTGCTATTAGAAACCTTGTATTGGTTACACCAATTGGTAAGTTTTTCTGAATTTAAAAGAGAACAAATCCCTTCAATAGCTTTTTTGACGAATGCAGGTGTAAACCAAGCATTATCAATATGTGGATTATCGATTATATAGGCAAAATCAGTATAGAATTGCTCATTAAGAGGATGATTGTTCTGTTCATTTTCAGTGTCCTGAAATTGCTCAAGAAATTGTCCAAGATTAGCAAAAGCTTCTATACGTTCTGATAAGTTCATATTATGTTTATGTGATTGTAAGCTAGGTATGGAGCTTTAATGAATTTGCAAATATATTAAAGAAATTGATAATCTCTAAAGTCATAATTACTGATTAATGTACTATCCTAAAATAATTTGATTATAAAATTGATTAGGATGAAGAGGATTGATAAGCTTGCTAGAATTTGATTGGACTTATAGGTCCATTTTGCTTTAAATTTAAAATGAAGCCCTACACTTATAGCGAGTAGACACAGAGGTAAAATTGCAGGATAAGTTTGAATACTTTCCTGAAAATTCCCCTTTAATAAAGAAATAAAGGCAGATTGGAATCCACAGCCAGGACATTTTATATGATATTGCTGATAGAATTGACAGCTTAATCTATGTGTTTCGAGCCAATTTAGAAGTTTTTGCCACATTTCGTGAATATTCTGTTAACATATCTTTACAAGTAGATGTTAAATATATATAAAAGGGAAATGGCTTATTTAATATTTAATGGAGAAATACACCCCGTATTGTATAATTATAAAAAAAAGCGCTGCAAGTAACTGCAACGCTTTTCAATATTATAGAATGATTAATTAATCATTATCATCATCATCTTCTTTTACACCTGGTTGGAATTCCCACATGTCACTTAATCCTAATGTTCCATTAGAACCTGTTACAATGAAACCTTTGCCACCAATACTAAATCCAATAGCATCAACTCGAGAGTACACTTCATTTTCTAGATCATTTCTTTCTTTCCAATCATCTTTGCTAGGCTTGTATTCCCATACTTCTCTAGCATCTGTACCACTACCTGTTGTTATGTAGCCTAAACCATTAATTACGAAGGCTACAGCATTTGTTCTTTGAACATTTTCTGCATGTTCATCTTTGTCAATATCTTTCTTTTGAGTCCAATCTTCAGTCACGGCATCAAACTCCCAAACGTTGTCAAGGTTGTTTGTTCCAGAAATCATGTATGCTTTAGTTCCGATTACAAATACCGTTGCTTCAGATGTTTTACTACCACCATATGTTTTATTTTCAGACCATACGCCATTTTCGAATTTATAGAAATCTTTCAAATAATTACGGTCATCACCATCTAGAAATCCATAACCTGTTCCAACATAAGCAACATCGTTAATACCATCACCATCTTTGTCAAATGAAAAAGCTACAGCACCTTGTCTAGCTGTTCCAGGGAACATTTTATCACCTTCCATTTTAGTCCAGGTTTTAGCTATAGGATCAAATTCCCAAAAATCACTTAATCTATCATTATCTTCATTAACTCCTAATCCGATATATCCTTTACCATTAACTGAAAAAGCGACAGCATTACGTCTTAGTTCAGCCTCAGTTCCAGGAAAAGTAGTCGCTTTACCCCAGTTCATATCAGAGTTGGTGTATTTGTAGAAACTTGCGTAATAATCTCCTTCTGAATATCCTAAACCTACATATACTTCTTCTCCAATAGTAAAGCTTACAGCTCCACCACGACCGGCTCCACTGTAATCTGCTCTTTTTGCCCAGTTACCATCTTTGTCATTATCACTACCACAGCTTGTGATAAGAAGAGATAATGCAAAAAAAGCCAATAATAATCCTTGTCTCATGTGTTATGATTTTATAATAATTAATTCGATTATTCCTTATAAAGTTTATAAGAATCTGATTTCGATTTTTCTTATGACGACAAATATAAATAAAAAACAATAAGATTGTTTTTTCTCTGCATAAAAATAAAGAAGCTTTTGTAAAATTTAACAATTAAAAATCTCCGTTAGAAAATCTCGATATTTTATTTACATTTGTGCGTTATACGGTATTTCTAATAAATCATTACATGGTATCTCTATCATGTTTACTCTTTATATATATGATTAGTAGTAAGTTTATGTTTAGAATGAAGAAAGTAAAGTACATCGTGTTTAGTTCTATTCTTGCTTTGTTAACAGCTTGTAATTCAAGTGATTTTGAAGAGCACGAAATTGGAAGTAATCTTATCGATCAGTCTATTGATGTCGTTATGCTTGATACGTTTACCGTTGAAAGTTCGACGGTTAAGTTGGATTCTGTAACGACCTCTGGGTTTAGTACTTTTTTACTAGGAAAGTATAATGATCCCTATTTTGGAAATGTGAAATCTGACTTTTTTGGACAAGTTAACTTAGCTAGTTCTCTTAGTTCAAGAATGGTTAATGGTGAAAAGGTGTTTGTAGAATTTGACTCTTTGGTATTTATCATGTATCACGAAGCTAACAAACTGCGTTTTGTTGGAGATACATTAGCGGAACAAACACTATCTGTACATAGAGTCACGGAAGAATTTAAATTACCCGATAATAAATACAGCTATAAGGCGCATGATGAATTAGCGTATGATGATGAAGTGCTTGGAACTAAAACGTTTATTCCTGAATTAACTCTTAATAGTGTTATTAATCCTACAGATGATGAAGATCCTTATTCTGATAGAGGTGGAATAAGAATTAGGCTAGATGATGCTTTAGGTCTTGATATTATTGAGAAGGTTAACAGTACCGTTGATAGTTTGAATGAGATTCTGGAAGATAATGTGAAATGGTTAAATTACTTTGAGGGGATTGTTTTAAAGGCTGGTGATAATAATTCAGCTATTTTCTCTTTTCAAACAGCATCTGGTATGAAAATGAGATTGTATTATCATGATACAAATTCATCTGAATCTGGTATGCCACGTTATTATGACCTTCCTGTATCGGCTAATAATTTAAATTTCACAAATCACAGTTCTGATTTTATATCGGATGAATACTCATATATTCAGAAAATAAATGATATTGTAGATCTTGAAGATGATTTAAGTTCTGAAGAAACTGATGATTTATGCTTTCTTCAAGGAGGAACGGGTTTAATGGCAAAAATTAGAATTCCTTATATTGGACTTTTAAATAGGATGGGACTTACTGGTGGAATTTTAAAGGCAGAACTCGTTTTTAGTCCAGAGGAAGATAGTTATGACGATGATTTATATCCATTGCCTTATTCTAATTTTGAGCTTTATTATACCAATGAGTTTAATGGATTTGTAAGTAGTGTTTTAAATCCTAATACCAACAGTCAATTATCTTCATCTTTTATTTATGATTATAGATATCCTGATGAGTCTTATTATACATTTGATGTAACAAGCTATGTGAATAATATTCTTATAAATGGTCAGGAATATGAAAATGCGTTGTTAATAACACTACCTCTTAGTACGATAGGTAACAGTGTTGAACGTTTGGTAATTGATAATGATAGAAAGTCCGATACTAGGATAAAATTAGAGGTTACTTACGCGGTTCAAAATAATTAATACTTGAATAATTTAATTACCAATATATATGTGTAACATTAGAATGATTGTTAAACCTTTTTATTCAGCAAAAAAAACTATTGCACTAATAGCCATAGGTTTGGTGTTTTTAACAGGTTCTGCTATTGCTCAAAATAGTACAAGTTCTCCTTATTCATATTATGGACTTGGTGAGCTAAGCTCAAATAATACTGGAAATAGTATTTCAATGGGAGGTACGAGTCTTGCTTATAGAGGAGGTCGTGTATTGAATTTTCAAAACCCTGCAGCTTTAGCTTCTGTTGATAGTTTAAAATTTATATTTAATGTTGGCATGGGTGTGAAGTTTACCAATCTTAATCAGAGAGATAAGAGTGATAGCTTCAGTGATTTTAATTTAACAAGACTTGCTTTCGGATTTAAAGTTTCACCTCGATATTCTACTGCTGTTTCTATTTCTCCATATTCTAATTTAGGTTATGAAATTACAGAAAGAGAGAAGGTTATTGGTTCAGATAGATACTTGGATCGTACATTGACAGGAACCGGAGGATTGAATCAATTAACTTGGTCAAATGGGGTTAAAGTGACTAAGGCTCTTTCTTTAGGTTTGAATATTTCTTATTTGTTTGGAAATAATACAAGAGATGAAATTATTAGCCTTGAATCAGGTTCATCTTATACTTACTATAATAATTCAAAACTTATCTCGAGAGGTATATACTTAAATTTAGGAGCTCAATATCAAATGGATTTAGGTAAATATGACCTGACTTTAGGTGCTAAATACCAACCTAAATTAAGTGTAAGTGCTAAGCAAATTATTGAAGTAACAAATTATAGTAGTAACGGTGTTGGTAATTCTCCATATGATAATACGAACAGAGGTACTTTTGATGTTCCTGAGAATTATGGTATTGGTTTTGGTTTGAGTCAGGGAAAACATCTTTGGTTAGGTGCTGATTATTTTCATGAGAAGTGGAGTGATACGAAAGTTTTTGATAAGGGAAATGATCTAAGGGATCGAGATAAATTTAGTCTTGGTTTGGAATATAAGGCTGATGATGGGTATGCTAGAAAATTCTTTAAGAAGATGACATATCGTATGGGCGGATTCTATGATACAGGATATATTACAATTGACGATGAAAAAATTAGTACTATGGGACTTAGTTTAGGTCTTGGTATTCCAATGGCTAAGGATGCTGGAATGATTAATATCGCTATTGAATATGGATCTGCAGGTACAAAAAGTAATAGTTTAGTACGTGAAGATTTTACTCGAATTACAGTTGATATAAATCTTTTTGAAACATGGTTTTTTAAGAGAAAATATGACTAGTCAATTATACTTAAAATATTTACACCCGAAAGCTTTTGTTTTTGGGTGTTTTTTTGTCTACTATTTTAAGTCCCTTACTCAAATTTAAAGTCAAGTAAGATTAATAATGATTAATTTAGTAGAGGATTAAAACAATGTGTTTGTTTTCTTTCGGATACTAAGACAATATAAACTAATTCAGGTTGATCTTATTTAATATATCAGACACCAAATTTTGGTGTGTTTAAGTAAGTATGCTGATTAAAAGAATATAAAATGAAAATGTTTTATAAACCCCAAGAGTATAGAATTAAAGATGAAAGGATGAAACCTTTTATTGATGAATCAGAAATTTGGGGAATTTTGGATGCAGCAGAACCTACAAAAGAAAATGTAAGAGCTGTTATTCAAAAATCATTAGCTAAAAATCGTTTAAGCATGCAGGAGACTGCTTTGCTTTTGAAAACGGAAGATCCTGAATTAATTGAAGAAATAAAGAAGGGAGCTCGTACTCTTAAAGAGAATGTTTATGGTGACCGAATTGTAATTTTTGCGCCCTTATATGTTGGTAACAAATGTGTAAATAATTGTACCTATTGTGGCTTTCGTGCTTCCAATAAAAAGCAGAAACGGACGACATTAAATGAAACTCAGTTAAAAGCTGAAGTTAAGTCTTTAGAGGATAGCGGTCAGAAGCGATTAATTTTGGTGTATGGTGAGCATCCATCGTATGATGCTGATTTCATTGCTGATTCTGTTCGTTCTGTGTATGCTGTTAAATCTGGACCAGGAGAGATTCGTCGTGTCAATATTAATGCAGCACCTCTCGATGTTGAAGGTTTTAAAATAGTTAAAGCTTCGGCTATAGGAACGTATCAAATTTTTCAAGAGACTTATCATAGAGAGGCTTACGCTAAATACCATATAAGTGGTCAGAAGAGTAATTTTGACTGGCGTTTAACGGGTTTAGATCGTGCTCAGGAGGCTTTAATAGATGATGTAGGTATTGGAGCCTTATTTGGCTTGTACGATTGGAAATACGAGGTTTTAGGACTCCTTCGTCATGTGAATCATTTTGAGGCTTGCTATAATGTTGGTCCGCATACTATTTCGTTCCCAAGAGTAAAAGCAGCGTCTGATTCAAATGTAGATCCTAAATTTGAAGTTAGTGACGAAGATTTTATTCGTTTAGTTGCTATTCTTCGTTTAGCCGTTCCTTACACAGGTTTGATACTTACTGCACGTGAAACTAAAGAGCTTCGTGAAGAGGTAATTAAGTTGGGCGTATCTCAAATTGATGCAGGTACTAATATTCAATTGGGAGGTTATTCTGATGATAATCGTGAGGAGCAAGAGTTAGATCATGAGCAGTTCGAAATTGGAGACACAAGAAGTCTTGGCGAGGTGATTGATGAATTGTTAGATAAGCAGTATTTACCATCGTTTTGTACAGCTTGTTATCGTAAAGGAAGAACAGGAGAACACTTTATGGAATTCTCTGTGCCTGGCTTTATAAAGCGTTTCTGTACTCAGAATGCCATCTTAACTTTGGCAGAATACTTAGAAGATTATGGAACGCCAGAGCAGAAAGAAAAAGGCTATAAGTTGATTGATGTTAAAATTGAAGAATTGACTCAGAAAGATAGCTTGAAAGTTGGTCCACTATTAGAGCGTTTAGAAAAAGTTAAACAAGGAGAGAGAGATTTATATTTCTAGAATTCTGATTAAAAAAGAATACTAAAAAGCCCGATTTAAATCGGGCTTTTTTTTATATGTGTTAAGTTTGACTGCTAAATGATCGCTTTATCCATTTCTATAAAGAAGTTACTTCCTTGGCCGAGTTTACTTTCGCACCAAACTTTACCTTTCATAGCTTCAACGTACTTTTTAACAATAGAAAGACCAAGTCCGGTTGAGCGCTCTCCAGCAGTTGGCTTAGCACTTAGAATCTGGAATTTACCAAACATTCTTTGCTGGTCTTCATCAGATATTCCAGGACCTTCATCCCTAATCATAGTTTTTACTTTATCTCCATCTTCCCAAACCTTTACCCAAATTTCCTTATTCGAAGGTGAGAATTTGATAGCATTCGAGATTAGGTTTTCATAGACCTGAGTCATGTATTCGGGATCAATATCTACATAAGAGTCTGCTGGATCGAAATTTAATGTGATTTGTTTATTTTCGAGTGTTTCTTTAAAGTTGTTGTTTACAGCACTTAGTAGTTTCGATAGATTAACTTTTTCTAATTTTAGGTTCGTAATTTTAGATTCTATCATTTTAACATCAAGAATTTTAGTAATCATCTTGTTCATCCGATTAAGGGCGTTGAGCATATAGTCTATATTCTCAATATCCTCAGGATGATTACTATCTTTTATTTGAGATTTTAGGTATTCTGCAATAGTGAGCGTCGAAGTTAAAGGATTCTTTAGGTCGTGAGCAATAATGCCTATCAGATGATTTTTTTCATTATTTAATTCGGTTAATTCAGAATTCTTGTTGAGAATCTCTTCTTTTTGAAGGTTGATATTATTATTTGCTTTTTGAAGCCACTTAGCTTGTAATTCAATTTTCTGAAAGACCTGTGCATTTTCTATTGCAATACTAGTGTACACAGCTATATTTTGTAATAAGCTAAGATGATAATCCTTAAAGGCATTTTTTAGAAAGCTTTGAACTGTAATAACACCAATAATATGACCTCTTACTTTTAGAGGTATATAAATAATTGATTTAGCTGGGTGAGAATTTTTTATAGCAATAACCTTCTTGATGTATTTTGAGGCTTCTTTGTCAATATCATTTATGACGATTTCTGCTGCGTTATTATAGCAATAAACGGCAAGTCTGTTGGGATCATTTAGGTTTAATCTAATGTCATCAATGTCATTCTTTCCCGCTTTAAATCGAGGGAAATAAAGATCTTTTTTGTTCTTGTCATATACTCCAATTCCAAATATCGGAGCATCCATTAGCTCTTTTACCGATTGATATGCTGAATCAATAATACGTTCAAATGAAAGATTTGCTGTTATTATTTTTCCAATATCATTTAAGTGAATTAGGTTCATATATGATTTCTGAAGGAATTGCGATTGTTGAAGAATTTCTTCTTTTTGTTCTTCAAGGGCGTCATTCTTCTTCTCAATTTCAGCTTTTTGAGACCTGATTTCCTTCGTTTTATCGAATACCATTATTTCAAGTACTTTTTGCTTATTACGAATATTAATCAATCTTATTTTAATGGTTAAAAATACGATAACAGCAAAGAAGATAACGAGTAAAGATAAAAACCACCAAGTTAGCCACCATGGCGGAAGTATGGTAAATGTGTACTCGTAAGGGGTAGGTGTCCACACGCCATCACTGTTGGATGCTTTTATTTTAAATGTGTATGTTCCATGTGGAATTCTAGAATATACTGCTTCTGATTTGGTGGTAACTGGTGACCAATCTTTATCAAGTCCTTGAAGAATCCATTTGTATTGAACTTTCTCGGGTGATTTATAACTCAAGGCCTCAAAGTTAAACGTGAGATGATTTAAGTCATGAGTAAGATTTAAATCATGTGGAATAGAGAACCAAGGGCTAACACTGCTCGATTTATTTATAAATCTTTTACTTCTCCAATTAACTTTTTTGAAGAACAGATAAATATCTGTTAGCTGAATGATAGGAGGTGTTAGGTTAATTTTATCGTTAGTAGGATTAAATACCATTGCACCATTTATAGTTCCAAACCAGAGATTTTGATTTGAATCAATGTAATTACTAGCACTATTGTTTTCAATCCCCGTAAAACCATCGTGTTTATTGTAGTTTCTAATTTTATCAATTTTTCCCGATAAATCGAATGAAATACGATCAACACCATTTTGTGTACCTACCCAAATATTACCTTCCTGATCTGTAAGTATTGAATAAGTGATTTTCGAACTTAAGCCATCTTTAGTATCGATGTTAATCCATCTTTGATCGTCCCAATAAGAAACACCGCCACTAAAAGTAGCTACCCAAATACGTCCTAGTTTATCTTCACAAGTTTGTGAAATCCAGTTGTGGCTAATACCATCTTTTTTATTATAGGTTATAATATTATCGCCATCGAGAACTGATACGCCTTTCATGTGTGATAGCCAAAGCCTATTTTTGGAATCTATAAATAGGTTAGTGATCGTTTCAGTAGTCAGATTATGAGTTTTGTTATTAATAATTCGTCTTTCACCATTATTTGCGATATAAACAAGTCCTTTGCCTACTATTGCAAACCAAATTCCATCTTTATTAGAACACATGTCAGTAATTATGACTTTTGAGGGGAATCCGTAACTTTTTGAAACATTCTTAATTTTTCCCTTACTGAATTCCAGTAAGCCTGCTTCTGTGGCTATGAGCATATTTCCATTTTTTAACTCATGAAAATCGCTCACTCTTTTTAAGGCAGGTTGGGTTCTTGAATCGAATATTTCAACCTTTCCATTTTTGAATCGAACGATTCCTTTGCCAGAGATACTAAACCAATAATAGCCTTTTGAATCTTGTGTTGTGGCTAATACAATATTACCTCCAATTGTATTTGAGAAATTTAAAGAAAGAAATTTGTTTGAGCCATATTTAATAAGACCATTCCCATTGGTTGTGAGCCAGATATTACCTTCTGCATCTTCTAGAACACTGTTAATATATGGAGATATTAAGCCTCTTTTTTCATCAATAATTGTTGTTTTATCTTTAGAAATTATTGCTAATCCAACATCTCGAATACAAATCCAAAGTTGTTTCTTGGAGTCTAAGCTAATGTTTGTGATGTTATTAGGCTTGATAGAATCGGGAAGATCAATTTGTGTTATTATCTTGTTTTCAGTTTTAAATAGCTTAAATCCATATCCTGGTATAAAGTTTCGATACCAACATTCTTGTTCTGAATCAAAAAAGGATGGGATAATAATTTGACCATTAAAATTTGGATTATTGTTTAATTTAGATAGTGATAATTTGCCTTTATTAATCTCATATAAAGCATTTTTGGTAGATACTAGAATTTTGCCTGAAGGATCGCTTAGTATTGATATGATTCTATTGTTGGTTGTAAGCTCAGGATATAATTTACTTGTATTGTATAGATATCCATTTTCAATGTATACAAGCGTATTTTGCTTACCATTTACGCCTAATGCCCATAGTTTACCATCATTACCTTCTTGTATTTCTCTATATTGTGCTATAGGTAAACTGTCATTTTTACCGTAATTAATAAATTTTATGCCATTAAAATAGCTAATTCCAATACTAGTTCCGATCCATATATTTCCTTCTTTATCTTGAAATAATGATCGAATATTGTTGTCAGCTAAGCCATCAATATTATTGTAAGAAATGAACTTTTTGCCATTAAAACGAGAGAGCCCTCCTCCGTTTGTACCTAACCATAAATTGCCTTTTGTATCTTGTATCAATGCTGAAACCTCAGATTGAGGAAGACCTTCTTCTAAAGAATAATTTGTGAAACTATAATGTTGGGCAAAGCTTGCAACAGTAAAAAGTAATAAAGTTAGACTTAGTGTTATTTTAATGAATGGGTTGTTCATATAAGTAGTACTTATCTTATGACTGAAATATTAGTATGTAAGATGTGTTTATTGGTTAGTTTTATGATAAAATTTCTTTAATCTATAAAGAGAAATCGACTTTAATTACTCGTTCTTTTTTATTGAAAAACATGACTTTAAAAAACACTAAAAGGTACAATTTTTTTTAGGATATAAAAATGATAAATTTGTTCTGTACAAAGCGAATTAATTTATAATATAGATGTTTAAAATTGAACTTAAATATCAAATTTATGTTTGCTCCTGAAATACTAACCCTATGATCTGGGAATAAGCTCCTAGTTAAATTTAAAACCTTAAATAATGATAACTAAATTGTTTTCAAGTGCTTTACTAGTTGGTGTATCTTGTCTCTTTTTTGCCTGCCAACCTCAACCTAAGGCTTCGTTAGAAAAAGCGGAAGCTTTAATGTCGCAGGAAAAGATGAAAGAACATATTCAAGTTTTAGCCTCAGATGAGTTTCAAGGAAGAAAACCATTTTCTGAAGGAGAAGATAAAACGATAGAATATATATCAAATGTATATGCTGATTTGGGCTTAAAACCAGCTGTAAATGGAAGCTATTTGCAAGAATTTCCTTTGGTTGAAGTTACTGTTGGTGTTGATAAACCTATGACTATTGATACGGATGGGGAAGAAATGGCAATTCGTTATAAAGACGATTTTGTCGTCTTTTCTCGTCGATTAGAAGATAAGATTGAAGTAAAGGATTCCGAAATGGTATTTGCCGGATATGGAATAGTAGCTCCAGAATATGGATGGAATGATTACGAAAATATTGATGTGAAGGGGAAAACGGTTCTTGTACTAGTGAATGATCCAGGACTTGATTCAGGGAACGATGAATTGTTTAAGGGAAATGAAATGACCTATTATGGCCGTTGGAGTTATAAATATGAAGAAGCTGCAAGACAAGGAGCAGCTGCTTTATTAATTATTCACGATAATAAGGGTGCAGGTTATCCATGGTCAGTTGTGTTAAATTCTGCTTTGGTACCTAAATTGTATCAGCAATCTAAAAATAAGTATGCCGATAGATCTGCTATTGAAGGCTGGTTAACTCACGATATAGCCGATCGTATTTTTGCAAAAAGTAATCTCGATTTAGATAAGGAGATTACTGCCGCAAAGGTGAAAGGGTATAAAGGAGTTCCTTTAAGCTCAAAAATGAATATGACTATTCATAATTCGTTTCGAGTAGATAAAACCAATAATGTTATCGGAATGATTAAGGGAAGTGATTTGTCAGACGAGTGTATCATTTATTCTGCTCATTGGGACCATTTGGGTATTGGACGAAAAATGAATGGTGATAGTATATACAATGGAGCGGTTGATAATGGGACTTCATTGGCATGGATGTTTGAAATTGCTCGTGCTTTTAAGGCTATGCCAACTCCTCGACGTTCTATTGTATTTTTAGCACCATCGGCCGAAGAGTCAGGCTTAAATGGTTCAGCTTACTATGTGAGTCATCCTATATTTCCACTCAATAAAACTGCTGCGAATATTAATAACGATTTAATGTTGCCTTATGGTAGAATGAAAGACCTTATGGTTACTGGTTTTGGTCAATCGGAGCTTGACGATTATGCAGCTGAAGCAGTTAAGAAACAAGGTCGTTATATACTGCCAGATCCAAACCCTCATACAGGCATGTATTTTAGAGCAGATCATTTTAGCTTTGCGAAAGCTGGAGTTCCCGCACTTTTTGCTAGAGGAAATTGCGATCATATCGAAAAGGGAAAAGAATATATGTCTAAGATGGAGAAGAATTGGTTAGCAAACAATTATCACAAACCTGCTGATGAATATCAAGATTGGTGGGATTTGTCGGGCGTTGAAGAAGATGCTAAGCTCATGTTCCGAATTGGGTGGAAGCTTGCCAACGAAGATACTTTCCCAAAATGGAAAGAGGGCTCCGAATTTAAAGCTATTCGTGATAAACAAATGGCTAATTAGAATGAATTAGTAAGAAATGGAAAAGCGATCTCAGATGTTTTCTGAGATCGCTTCGTTATTGTGTATAAGTCATTGTTTCCTTTATTGTTGTGTCTTAGTTTTCTGTTCGAATCGTAAATTCTTCGCTGTTTTAAACAAGATATCTTATTTACTTTAGGCGCTTATAAATGCTCTAAGTACTTTATATATTTTTATTAATGTCTCGATTTGTAATGTAAAGAATCGCCCCATTGATCATATCCAATTTCTCCATCAGCCATATTAATTCTAGCTTCCATGCAGTTTGTACAGTCATCAGCACCTTCATCAATACAAGGTTTGTTTTGATACAATAGATAGTTTGCTCTTTCTTGAGTTGGGGTGATATTAGGCATGATAATATTAGCTCCAATTTTTAAAGCTTTTTCCCTGCCAAGAGGATCGATAGCTTGAAGAGCTGTAGCCGAAGCTATATTAATATCTTTCATGATAATACGTAAAATAGCAATCATTCTAAGCGAAAGTCTAAATCTATCTTTCAAACTCATTAAGCTATCTTTATATTCGTAAAGAGGAGTTTGATTATGTTCTATATAAGGCCCCATTCCAACCATGTCAATGTCAAATTCCTTCATGAAAAGGATATCGTTTGCCAAGTCTTCATAGGTTTGAAAAGGGAGCCCAATCATAATGCCAGTTCCTGTTTGGTAGCCTATATCTTGTAAATCTTTCAGACATTTTAGGCGAGTCGCGTGAGAGTGGTTTTCGTTGTTGGGATGAATTTTTTTGTATAATTCGGGATTGCTCGACTCTATACGAAGTAGGTAGCGGTGAGCACCAGCAACGAACCATTTTTGATAGGTTTCTTTAGTTTGCTCTCCCATCGAGATTGTTATACCAAGTTCATTATCGCTAAGTTTCTTAATTTCCTGAAGCAAATTGGTAATTCGATCGATAAAGGCAGTATCAGTACGTTCGCCGCTTTGTAGTACCAAAGAGCCATATTTGTGTTCATGTGCGAACTTGGCAGCTTTTAGAATTTGATCATCAGCAATATCGTAGCGGTTTACCATTTTATTTGACGCACGAATACCACAGTACAAACAATCCTTTTTGCAAATATTCGAGAATTCAATTAAGCCTCTAAAATAGACTTTATTGCCTACATGCTTAAGTTTAACTTCGCGAGACTTCTCAAATAAAGCTTTTTCTTGTTCACCGCTAGCTTTTAGCAGTTGAACAATTTCATCTTTTGTAAAGCTGTCTTTTTGCAATAGTGTATCGAAATTAATATTCATGTTTGTCGACTTAGGCTATTAAACTGGGTATTGTTATAATCTACGTTTTTCAAATGTTAGTGGTCCACAAAATAGTGATTAATTCTTAAGTATATGTCTCATGTAATTAGTATCTGGAGTTTCATACTCTAAACTCTTTATTTGTTTTGTTTAAATACGCTTAAGGGAAAAATTTATAATGAAAGTGGTAAGCAATATCTTTCTGATTTATGCTGTGAAATTTATCAATTTGAAAATTATACGCAAACGATTGTTTTAGACCGATTATAAATAGTTGATTTTTATCCAACAAACAGGCTTGTGCTTATAGATTAGTACTAATTCGGCTTTTTAGAGTACTGATTATTACTATATTTGTGAAAAATAAGAAGAATCAATATTTTAGTCTTGTTTAAAAATAGTTGTTTTCTTGTTCACCCAATTTAGTTATTAAGGGGTCTACTAAGAGAAGCTATTCCTTTATAACGCTTGATTCTTGAAAATTCTAGAAACAAAAAAATATTAAAATACATACAATGATAAACGAGCAATTATTAAATCCTAAAAGTATTGTTGTTGTTGGAGGTTCTGACGATGTACAAAAGCCAGGTGGTAAAGTTTTGAAGAATCTTATCGATGGTAATTTTAAAGGAAATCTATATGTTTCTAATCCAAAGTTAGACGAAGTTCAAGGCGTTAGATCATATAAAAACCCTCAAGATTTACCTGATGTAGATTGCGCTATTCTAGCAATTGCTGCTAAATATTGCTTACCAACTATTAAGCTGTTGGCAAAAGAGAAAAACACACGTGCTTTCATTATTATTTCAGCAGGATTTAGCGAGGAAAATGAAGAAGGTGCTGAGTTGGAAAGACAAATTGTTGAGACTATAAACTCGGTAGGTGGTGCTTTAATTGGACCCAATTGTGTTGGTGTATTAAATCCTAACTACAATGGGGTTTTCACAACTCCAATTCCTGCTTTAGATCCTAAAGGTTGTGATTTTATTACGGGTTCAGGAGCAACTGCTGTTTTTATTTTGGAAGCAGCTGTACCTAAAGGACTATCTTTTTCAAATGTATATTCAGTTGGAAACTCTGCACAAATGGGTGTTGAGGAGATTCTTAAATATATGGATGAGAGTTACGATCCTGAAACTTCAAGCTCAGTAAAATTATTATATATCGAGAACATCGATAAACCCAAGATGCTATTGAAGCATGCTTCTTCGTTAATACGTAAGGGATGTAAAATTGCTGCTATTAAGGCAGGTAGTTCTGAGGCAGGTTCTCGTGCAGCATCTTCTCATACTGGTGCTTTAGCTAGTCCTGATGTTGCGGTTGATGCTTTGTTTAAAAAAGCAGGTATTGTTCGCTGTTCGGGTAGAGATGAGTTAGTTACTGTAGCTTCTATCTTTATGCATCCTGAGTTGACAGGTAAAAATATTGCTATTATTACACATGCAGGTGGACCAGCAGTTATGTTGACCGATTCACTTTCAAATAATGGCTTAGATGTTCCACATATCGAAGGTCCTAAGGCCGATGCGCTTCTAGAGAAACTTTACGGTGGTTCTTCAGTTGCAAATCCAATCGATTTTTTGGCAACAGGTACAGCGCAGCAGTTGGGAGATATTATTGATGCTTGTGATAATGATTTCGATAATATAGATGCAATGGCTGTTGTATTTGGTAGTCCTGGATTATGTCCTGTATATGATGTTTACGATTTGTTGGACGAAAAAATGAAGCAGTGTAAAAAGCCGATTTATCCAATTCTTCCATCAGTAGTTAACGTTAAAGACGAGATTGAGCACTTCCTAGCTAAGGGAAGAATCAATTTTCCTGATGAGGTAATATTCGGTGATGCACTTTCAAAGGTTTATAACACGCCTAAGCCAGAAGCAGAAAATGTTGCTATGCCTGAAGTTGATAAAAAAGCAATTCGTGCTATTATCGATGAGGCTGAGAATGGTTATTTAGCTCCTGAAAAAATTCACGCTTTATTGGATGCTGCAGGTGTCGAACGTTCGAAAGAAGGCGTAATTGATACCGTTGAAGCTGCCAAAGAAATGGCTAAAGAAATAGGTTATCCAATGGTAATGAAAGTTGTTGGTCCTGTTCATAAATCAGATGTTGGTGGGGTTGTATTAAATGTGATGAATGAAGAAACGGTTGTTGCTGAATTCGAACGTTTAATTAAGATAAAAGATACGTATGCTGTAATGATGTGTTCTCAGATTAGCGGAACTGAAGTGTTTATTGGTGCTAAGCGCGAAGATAAATTTGGTCACATGGTTCTTTGTGGATTAGGTGGCATTTTTATCGAAGTATTTAAGGATGTGAAAGCAGCCTTAGCTCCAATTTCAAACAACGAAGCTCATCGTATGATTCGAGGATTACAATCATATGGCATTATTAAAGGTATTAGAGGACAAGAGCCGGTGAACGAAGATAAGTTTGCTGATGCTATTTCTCGTGTTGCTGCATTAATGACTGTTGCTCCAGAGATTTTCGAAATGGACTTGAATCCACTTCTAGGCTCTAAAGACGCCGTTGTAGCTGTTGATGCTCGTATTAGAATTGAAAAAGATATGTAATGTATTGAATTTGTTATTTTGTAATATTGGGGTTTGTTTATGACCTAATTCACTCAATTACTAACTCACAAACTCACAATATTATGCGCAAATTCAAAGATCTAAGCCTTAACGAAAAACTGATGATCAGTTTTATAGTTGTTCTTTTAATAGCTACTGCTTTAAATTGGAGCAATATCTATAAAGGCATACAAAAAGGCTTCGATATTCATACAGAACAGCCAGTAAAATAAGCTGGTTAGTACCCGAGACTTTGGTCTCGGGTATTTATTTTACAGTTCATAATCAAGGCAATTTTGCATTGGTTTGATTAAAACAACACGTTTTTAAGCTGTAAATTATCTGCGATTAAAATCTCATTACTTGATTCTAAATTAATATAAATGAAAAAACAAGATTTTATATTTATCCTTTGTGTTGTGGCGTGCTTTATGCCATTTTTCTTGTCGGATGATATATTTAATTTCTATGTGGGGTATAATAAAGCTCACGGTATGATTACCAGTTTTATCAAGTTTGCATGTTTAGCAACCTTGGGCGAGGTTATTGGTTTAAGACTAAAAACAGGCGTATACAATCAAAAGGGTTTTGGTATTTTACCAAGAGCAATTGTATGGGGTGGGATAGGTTTAACTCTGAAGTTAGCTATGGTCATATTTTACACCGGAACTCCAATGTTTCTTAATTATTTAGGACTCGAAGGAGCTTCTGAAATTCTGAAGGGGGCTTTTAGTGCAGAGAAGCTATTGGTTGCTTTTTCTATATCAGCATGCATGAATTTAATTTATGCTCCAGTTATGATGACTTTTCATAAAATTACGGATATTCATATTCTAGATAATGGCGGAACAATAGGTGGATTGTTGAAACCTATTCAATTCGCAACTATTTTTAAAAGAATAGATTGGGATGTTCAGTGGAATTTTGTGTACAAAAAAACAATCCCATTTTTCTGGATACCAGCGCATACTTTCACTTTTTTATTACCTCCAGATTATCAAGTTCTTTGTGCCGCTGCATTAGGCGTAATTTTGGGTTTATTGCTTGCCATTGCAAGTTTGAAAACTGCTAAATAATGATTACTTTGTAAAGGCTTGGAAATTAGATTTTTTAAATCCTTAATTTTTACAGAAAGCCTTAACTATTTATTTTATTAGTAGAATTTAATTTTGTGCTTCATTTGAAGTTTCAACTCTTTTATACTGACAGTATGACAAATATTGGATTATTTTATGGCCCTACAAAAGGGAATGTAGAAAAAGTAGCAAAGCTTATTGCTAGCAAAATTGGAAATGTAGATCTAGTAAAAGTTAAAGACGCCGATTCAAATGCTTTTGATAAGTATGATCATATTATTTTGGGTATTTCAACACTTGGAAAACATACTTGGTCTTCGGATAACGCAGGAAATGATTGGGATCAATTTCTTCCAAATTTAACTGGTGTAGATTTAAAAGGGAAAAAAGTAGCCATTTTTGGTCTAGGAGATCATCTTGCTTATGCTGATTTTTTTGTAGATGCTATGGGTGAGTTATATGACGTTGTTAAAAAAACCGGTGCTACCGTAATTGGAAGTGTAAGTGATGAAGGTTATCAGTTTAATGAATCTCGTGCCATTGTAGAAGGTAAATTCGTTGGTTTGCCAATTGACGAAGATTTTGAAGATGATTTAACAGAAGAAAGAGTAGATAATTGGTTAAAGATTATCCAACCAGAAATGAAATAAAACAAGCCATATTCTTGTTGATGAAAGCTCACTTTTATAAAAAGTGAGCTTTTTGTGTATTGAAACTATCAGTTTGGTAATTTTATAACGATTACTTAGGTTTAATTATAATTATATATGCTTTATTTGTTTTAAATTGAAAGGAAAATTAGTAAAATTGCAGTAAATTAGATTTTATCAACAAGACTTAATTGTTCAAGTATGAAAACGCCCATAAATTCCCAAATAGTAGACAGTAAATTAGCTATATGTGAAATAGATAGAATGGAAGATGCAACTATTCGCGACGTGGTGCGTGTGGTTAATATGATTGAAGAAGAGAGCGGAGATAAATTCATTCGTATGGAAATGGGTGTGCCTGGTTTAGCAGCTTCTAAATATGGTATTGAAGCAGAGAAAGCAGCTCTTGATCGTGGTGTTGCAGCAGCCTACCCAATGCTCGAAGGCGTGAAGGTTTTGAAGGAAGAAGGTTCTAAGTTTATTAAGAACTTTATGAATATAGATTTGGATGCAGAAGGTGTTATTCCAACCGTTGGTTCTATGCAAGGTGCTTATGCAGCTTTTATGGCTGTTTGTTCGGCTACCAAAGGAAAAGATACCATCCTTTTTGTTGATCCAGGTTTCCCCGTACAGAAAACTCAGATGGATGTTTTGGGGATGAAATACGAAACATTCGACATTTACGATTATCGAGGAGATAAACTTCACGATAAGCTTGAGAAAATCATGTCGAAAGGAAATATTGCGGGTATCGTTTATTCAAATCCCAATAACCCAGCTTGGATATGTATGAATGATCTTGAGTTAAAAACGATTGGCGAAATGGCAAATAAGTACGATGCAATTGTATTGGAAGACCTTGCTTATTTTGCTATGGATTTTAGAACAGATTTAAGTCAGCCAGGCGTTGGACCATACCAACCTACAGTTGCAAGATATACCGATAATTATGCATTAATGATTTCTAGTTCTAAGGCATTCTCGTATGCCGGACAAAGAATAGGTTTGTTATGTATTTCAGATAAGCTATATAAAAGAAGATACAGTGGTTTGAAGAAGCGTTTCGGAACGGATGGGTTTGGTTTTACCGTTGTGTTTAGAATTATCTATACACTTTCTTCAGGTGTTTCTCATTCAGCACAATATGGATTGCATGGTATGCTAAAAGCTGCCAACGAAGGCAAATTTAATTTTGTTGAAAATGTAAGAGAGTATGGCGAACGGGCTAAAATTATGAAGAAGATGTTTATTGATAATGGTTTCGATTTGGTATACGATACCGATGTTGATCTTCCATTAGCTGACGGATTTTATTTTACAATTTCGTATCCAGGTCTTACGGGACCCGAATTGAATAAAAAATTATTATATTATGGTATTTCGGCTATTTGTTTGAACGAAACAGGTAGTTTGAGAGAAGGGCTTAGAGCATGTGTTTCACAAATTTCAAGAAGCCAATTCGGTGATTTAGAGTATCGTTTAAAAGCGTTTCATAAGCATCAACAAGGATTAGTTTAATCGGATTATCTCAGAATACGTATTTCGATGCGGGAAAGAGTCGTTACGATTTATAGATATTTTATGCCATTTAAGTAACATATTTGTTATTTAAATGGCATAATTTATTTAGACTGATTGTAAACTTGATGTATTTAGGGTTAATTGTAAGGAGAATTGTGAAATTAGCTTTTGAATTGTTACCTTTATGTGGTAATTAAAAATTTATCTTTTAAATATATAAATGCTATGGCAAAATTCAAAGGTGCTATTGTAGTTGATACCGAAAAATGTAAAGGTTGTGGCTTATGTGTAGTCGCTTGCCCTACAAACGCTATCGAATTGGCACGCGATGTTAATGGTAAAGGTTACCATTATGCTTGTCTAGCCAATCCTGATGCATGTATTGGTTGCTCAAGTTGTGGCTTAGTTTGTCCTGATACGGTTATTACTGTTTACAGAATGAAAGCAAGCTAAATTTCAATTTAATCAAATCTGAAAATCTTAAAAATATTTTTATAATGGGAGATATTCGATTAATGAAGGGAAATGAAGTGATCGCAGAAGCAGCTATTCGTTGTGGATGTGATGGGTATTTTGGTTACCCAATTACACCTCAGTCCGAAGTTATGGAAACCCTTATGGTTCGTCGACCTGAGCAATCAACTGGAATGGTTGTTGTTCAAGCGGAAAGCGAAGTTGCTGCAATTAATATGGTGTACGGTGGTGCGTCATGCGGTAAAAAAGTAATGACTTCTTCATCAAGTCCTGGAGTAAGTTTAAAACAAGAAGGTATTACCTATTTAGCTGGTGCTGAATTGCCAGCCTTAGTTGTTAATGTTGTACGAGGAGGACCAGGTTTAGGTACTATTCAACCTGCTCAATCTGACTATTTTCAAGCTGTAAAAGGTGGCGGACATGGTGATTACAAACTAATCGTTTTAGCTCCTGCTTCAGTTCAGGAAATGAATGATTTTGTAGCTCTAAGTTTTGATCTTGCATTTAAGTATTTAAATCCAGCAATGATTCTTTCTGATGGTGTTATTGGCCAAATGATGGAAAAAGTTGAATTATCAGAATTCAAACCACGTTGGACTGCTGAAGAAATTGAGAAAATTTCTGGATCATGGGCAACCACTGGAAAGAAAAAAGGCGCTAAGCGTAGAATTTCTACATCTCTAGAATTAGATTCAGCTAAACAAGAAATCTTTAATCACAAATTGCAAGCGAAATATCGCGCAATGGAAGAAAACGAAGTTCGTTTTGAAAAGATTGAATGTGACGATGCAGATTATTTATTTGTAGCTTATGGATCAAGTGCTCGTATTTGTCAAAAAGCTATCGAAATTGCACGTGCAAAAGGCATTAAAGTTGGTTTGTTACGTCCAATAACTCTTTTCCCTTACCCAACCAAAGCTATTCAAGCAATGCTTGGTCAAGTAAAAGGAATATTATCAGTAGAAATGAGTGCTGGTCAAATGGTCGAAGATGTTCGTTTGGCAGTTAACGGTAAAGTGCCAGTTGAGCATTTTGGACGTTATGGTGGAATCATTCCTACCCCTGATGAAGTAGTTGAAGCATTAGAACAAATTTTTTTAGGAGAGTAAGCTATGACAGAGACAGAACTTAAAAACATAATTAGCGAAGAGAACTTGGTCTATAGTAAGACTTCTGTTCTTTTGGATAACGAAATGCACTACTGCCCAGGCTGTACTCACGGTGTAATTCACAAAGTACTTGCTGAAGTTATTGATGATATGGGAATTCAGGAAGAAACAATTGGTGTTTCTCCAGTAGGATGTTCGGTATTAGCATACAATTATTTAGATATCGATTGGCAACAAGCTGCTCACGGTCGTGCTCCTGCATTGGCTACAGCAACTATTCGTTTGATGCCTGAGAAATATGTATTTACTTATCAAGGTGATGGTGATTTAGCATCTATAGGTATTGCTGAAATTATGCACGCTTGTAATCGTGGCGAAAATATCGTTGTTATCTTTGTGAACAATGCTATTTACGGTATGACTGGTGGACAAATGGCTCCAACAACTCTTGAAGGACAAGTTACTGCAACATCTCCTTACGGACGTGATTGTGAAGTGACTGGTTTCCCAATGAAGATTTCTGAAATTGTGTCTTTATTACCAGGAACTCGATATGTAACTCGTCAGTCAGCAGAAACTCCAGCTGCAGTACGTAAATTGAAGAAAGCAATTCGTAAAGGTTTTGAAAATACCAGAGAGAATAAAGGAATTTCATTCATCGAGGTTGTTGCTACTTGTAGTTCAGGATGGAAACAAACTCCTGTACAAGCTAACGAGTGGATGAAAGAACATATGTTCCCTTATTACCCACTTGGTACATTAAAAGACGAGTAAATTTCATTAGGGTTAGATGTAGATTTTCTTTATGCTAGATTATTTAGAAAAATCAATTGAGCTATCCCTTAATCGATTAAAACTGTAAAAAAATGACTGAAGAAATTATAATTGCAGGATTTGGTGGTCAAGGTGTACTTTCTATGGGTAAAATTCTTGCTTACTCAGGTATTATGCAAAATCAGGAAGTGTCGTGGATGCCATCATACGGACCTGAAATGCGTGGAGGTACAGCTAACGTAACTGTAATTCTTAGCGACGATCGTATTAGTTCACCCGTATTAAAGAAATTTGATACTGCTATCATTCTTAACCAACAATCAATGGATAAGTTTGAGGAAGATATTAAACCAGGTGGAACTTTATTATATGATCCAAACGGTATTACACATCATCCAAAAAGAAAAGATATCAACATTTTTAGAATTCCTGGTGCAGCATTAGCTACTGAAATGGGTAATCCTAAGACTTTTAACATGATTATTATGGGTGGTTTCCTTAAAGTGAAGCCTATCGTAAAACTTGAGAATGTTAAAAAAGGTCTTGAAAAATCATTACCAGAACGTCACCATAAATTGATTCCTTTAAATATTGAAGCAATTCAAAAAGGAATTGAGAATGTTGAAACCGTTATATCTTTATAAAAAAGCATTAAACAATAAACAACAATAAACACTATTCTATCAGAGTTAAAGGGCAATCCGTAGGGGTTGCCCTTTTCTTTTTGTTCTACACCGAGCTTTCGCGGACTCTAAAACAGCTTTTAAAAGCGAGAGACTTCATTTGTTTCTTCTCCTTTCCCGGATACTTATCGGGATAAGAGGAGGAGTGGCTGAGGAACGAAGACGAGGTGGTTCTTTTTCTGCATCACAAAAGCTTTCCCTTAAATTTGCTTAGCCAAGAATATTAATTTAAACGAGCTTGTAGATGATAATTCCATAGAGAGATTAGAATACTCATTGTTTCAAGGGTGTTGTTTAATTATGCTCAATTATTTTTTTTCATTAACTTCAATACGCGAAAAGATAAAATGTTTTACATTTTACTAGATGTTAAAGAAAGAGTTATGTGGATAATATCATTTCTATTCTCATTAATTACGCGGAATTTGGGTTTAAAATAAATTGGAAATAATGAATGATTCTAATATCGAAATTTATCAATTAGAAGACGGTAAGACAGATATTAATGTTCAACTTGATAAAGAAACTGTTTGGTTAAATTTAAATCAAATGGTTGGTCTATTTGAACGCGACAAATCTGTCATTTCAAGACATATAACCAATATTTTTAAAGAAGATGAATTAGACAAGAATTCAGTTGTTGCAAAAAATGCAACAACTGCCGCCGATGGAAAATCTTATCAGGTAGATTATTTTAATCTTGATGTTATTATTTCAGTAGGATACCGAATAAAATCTAAGCGTGGAACTCAATTTAGAATTTGGGCTAATAAAATATTGAAAGATTATTTGGTTAAAGGTTACTCTTTGAATGAGAGAAGATTAGAACATAATTCCGAACAGTTAAAAGAACTACAAGAATCGGTGAAAATACTTGGTAAAGTATTAAAATATAAAGCTTTGACAAATGACGAAAGTGATTGTGAATCTAATAAACAAGAAAAATTAACGCATTATAATGAATAGAACTTTGGGTGATCGGCAAGACTCTGCGATGAGTATATGTTGAATAATATCCTATTTTACTTTGGTACTCATAGCTTGATGAGTTTTCCCAGCTATGTTTTATTTGTCACTTTCTTCATTAGAAAAGTTAATGTAAAAAAATCACAATTCTCTTTTTTTGTTAACTTCGAGAAACGAAAGGATAGAACATTTTTTCCTTAGGCAACATTTAAGACAAAGGATAAATTTTAAGCAGATTTAAACAGATGGCGAATTTTGCAGATTTTGATACACATATCGAAGAGTTAGAGAAAACAGATATCGATTATGAAGAGTTGTTCAATAAAGTGAATTCTTCAGTAATAACCGATAAGTTACCCAAATCGTCTACTATTAGTAGAAAACAGGCTTTAAATAATATAAACAAGGCATATCAGAATGATAAATTGGTTCTTGTTTTGGGTGCTGGTATTTCACTTGAATTTGGTGTGCCAACTTGGAATGAATTGCTTCAAAATTTGATGGTGTATAGTATCGAAAAGGAACATAAGGTTTCAAGTGTTTTATCAAAATTCTATAACGAAATCTTTAGACCTAACCCATTAATTGCAGGAAGGTATCTACAGGACTATTTTGCTAAAGATAATTCCTCCTTCGAATCTATGGTTAGAGATGTTTTGTATTCAAATGTAGATAAGAGTGTTAACTCTAGGCTATTAGACGAAATAGTTAGACTTTGTGTTAAGCCTGATATTCATCACAATTTGGATTCTATAATTTCGTATAATTTCGACGATATTTTGGAATGCAAGTTGGAAAAAGCAGAGGTTAATATTCCGTTTAAACCCATTTTTGGATTGGGAATGGAGACCAAGAATGGTGAATTACCTATTTACCATGTTCATGGTTATCTCCCAGAGAAAAGGAAACTAGATTTGGCAAATAAAATCATTTTTGGCGAAAATAATTATCATCAACAATACTCTGATATCTATAGTTGGAATAATATTGTTCAAATAAATAAATTTAGAGAAAACACCTGTTTATTAATAGGTAGTTCATTGACAGATCCTAATATTAGAAGACTGTTGGATATTGCCTTAAAGCAAAAGGGGAATAGACGAAAGCATCATTATATCTTTAAAGAGAGAATTAAAATTAGCACGCTAAAGGAAAAATTAAATTTAGCCTTAACTTATGAAAATCTAAGTAATAAAAATCATTATGGATTAAATTTTGATGAAACAATTGAACTCTTGAAGGGAATATATGAAAGGTTCGAAGAGAACGATTCAGCATCGTTTGGCGTACAAACCATTTGGATTGACGATTGGAAAGAAGTGCCTAAAATTCTGAAGAAAATGAGAGAAAATGTGGCTTAAACTAAGCTGAGTTTTATGGCGTGATAAACTCATGAAATTTAGTAAGGTTCTTAGCCATTATTTAGAAACCGCTGTTTAAAATTCTTATTGAAAGGGAAATATGAAATCAAAAGATATTTTTAACTTAGATTCAAGTCACAAATGCAACTGATGGAATTTTAGATGAAAAAAGGAGATATATTTTTTCAAGACAATGAGGAGAATTAGTCTCACCCATTGTCTATGTGGAATAAAAGTCTTTTTTTTACCACAAAAATCGCCAAACTCAA